>NZ_QGHC01000008.1 GCF_003148905.1 Fulvimonas soli
ACTTCAGGGCGTGCGAGGTGTCGCTTGCCGACTTTGCGGGCGGCGCGAACGGCGTTATACCGCTCACGCCATGCCAAGGGAGGGGTTATTCGAGGCGCCCCATAGTGAAGCGAACAGCGAAAAGACCAATCACGAATTTACGCTTCATCACATCCTCCTTAGTTAGCGTTGCACCAACCGTCACAACGTCTTCCGCCTTACGGAAAACGTTTCCTTAAATGCGAGAGATGAAGAAGGTTAGTAACCTTACTTGGCGTTATCTGATAGGGGGATATACATCTTCGAGATATTGATCTTATCCCCCGACTTCGTAACACCGGAATCCTGAGTTTGTACGTTATGGGCAACAATCTTTTGGGAACCAGGCTTGCCGCCGCCGGTGATGAATGCCTTCTTAAAATGCAATACCTTGGGAGCTTGCATCGTAGAACTCGCGGCGGCTCGGTCTTGCGCAAACGCACTCCCATTGAGTAAACAGAAACCCAGCGCGGCCATTCCAATCAATGTCGACTTCATCATTACTTTCCTCCTCTAGTAGTCACGGTTACTAGATGATGTCGTGCTTAACAAGCCGGGTGTTTTTTTCACAGCGTGGAAACACAACAACTCCTTCCGCAGGAGACCAATGGTCGCGCAGGCCAGATAATTGGCCCAATCATTTGGTTGAACGCCAGGCTTTATCGCCTTCGTCGGCTACCTGCTTGATCTTGAGTATCCCCATCCCTCATGCCGTTCCCTAGAGAAGAATCCTTATACCTAAGGTTCGACAATGTCAAGACATCTACAGATAAGGAAGTGAGAGTTTTGCGGATTGTTGGTAGATGCTCTGACCTTTACCCTTCGGGCCAACTTCGCTTTCGCCGTTCGCTACGCTCCTGCGGTAGCGTGGGTCAGCAATGAAAGGGAACTCGCTGGCCGGCAGACCAGCGAAATTTGCCGTAGGCAACTCATTCGCGAATGTGTTGCGTACATAGCCAAAACGCCCACTATGCTTCGCATACCGGACGACGAGGTATAACTCAGGCAATCGCCGGATACGCCGGCTCCGCGTCCAGCGTCGCAGCGCACACCGCGGCCAGCTCCAGCAGGCGCAGGTCCGAGCCGCGCGCGCCCACCAGTTGCAGGCCGACCGGCAACCCGTTCGGCAGCGTGCCCATCGGCAGGCTCACCGCCGGGCAGCCGGCCAGGCTGGCGAAGCTGGTGAGGTCGGCGTGGTGGTCCGGTTCGGCGCCGCCCAGCGGGAAGGCTGCCCGCGGCGTGGTCGGCAGCACCAGCACGTCGACCTGGGCGAACAGGCGGCGCATCTTCAGCGTGGCCGCATCGAGCACGCGGTCGGCACGGGCGTAGTCGGCCGCGCTCCTGCGCGCGGCATAATCGAGCAGCGCGCGGAAGCGCGGCGACACCGGGTGCTCCCGGTCGGCAAGATCCTCCGCGAAGGTGCCGAGCATCTCGGCCTCCATCAGCAGCAGGCCGGCGCGACGCGTATGCGCGAAGTTCCAGTCGGAGAAATCCACCGTGCGGCGCTCGCCCAGCTCGCGCGGCAGCTTCGCGAGCGCGGCCTCGAATACCTCGATCACCTCGGGCGCGACGCCCACCGCGGCCAGGTCCGGCAGCAGGCCGCAGCGCAGGTGGCCCGGCTCCCAGTCCGGCGGCGACAGCGCCACGCGGCGGCGACGCGAGCGCGCGTCGTCGGCGTCGTAGCCGGCCAGCACCTGCAGCAGCACGGTGAGGTCGTCCACGCCGCGCGCGAGCAGGCCCACCGTGTCCAGCCGGCGCGCCGCCGGCGTCATGCCGCGGGTGGAGATCTCCCCGTGCGTGGGCTTGAGCGCGTACACGCCGCAGTAGCTGGCGGGAATGCGGATCGAGCCCAGGCTGTCCGAGCCCACCGCGGCGGCGGCCAGCCCCGCCGCCACCGCCGCCGCCGCGCCGCCGGAAGAGCCGCCGGCGCTGTAGCCGGCGCGCCACGGGTTGTGCGTGGCGCCGGTGTGCGGGTTGTCGGTGGCCGCGCCCAGCGCGCCCTCGTCCATGTTGGTCTTGCCGAGCAGCACCGCGCCGGAGGCGCGCAGGCGCGCCACCACGTGGGCGTCGTCCTCGGCCGGGCGCCCGCGCCCGGGCAGGCCGGCGCGGGTGGGCGTGCCGGCGACGTCGAAGTTGTCCTTGAGCGCGACGGGGATGCCGTCGAGCCGGCCGATCACGCCGTCGCGCCGTCGCCGCTCGGCGGTGCGCGCCTGCTCCTGCACCAGCGCCGGGCGCACGTCGACGTAGGCGTTGAGCTGCGGATCGATCCGCTCGATCGCCTGCAGGTAGGCATCGGCCAGCAGCTGCGGCCGGGTGCGGCCGACCGCCAGCCAGTGCAGCAGCTGGCAGACCGAGGCACGTCGCAGGTCCGCTTCGGCGAGCGGCGGCGTCGAATTCATGGGAGCTCCCTGCATCCAATGAGCCGATTATCGCCAGCGGACGTCGAGCGAATGCAAGCGGTGGCGCAGCACGACCGTGTTTGCCGCATGGGGCGCGTTCCCGGACAATGACGGTTTTCCCGTACTGCGGCGCATCTTCCGACGGAGCCAGCCATGAGCGAGCGAGAGACGATGGAATACGACGTGGTCGTGGTCGGCGCCGGCCCGGCCGGGCTGTCGTTCGCGATCCGCCTCAAGCAGCTCAAGCCGGACGTCGGCGTATGCGTGATCGAGAAGGCCTCGACCATCGGCGCGCAGATCCTCTCCGGCGCGGTGATCGAGCCGCAGCCGCTGGACGCGCTGCTGCCGGGCTGGCGCGACAACCCGCCGCCGATCTGCGTGCCGGCCACCGAGGACGAGTTCTGGCTGCTCACCAGGACCGGCGGCCGCAAGCTGCCGGTGCCGCCGGGCATGAACAACCACGGCAACTTCATCGTCTCGCTGGGCGCGATGTGCGCCTGGCTGGCGCCGCAGGCCGAGGCGCTGGGCGTGGACGTGTTCCCCGGCTTCGCCGCGGCGGACAACATCTACGACGAGCGCGGCGCGGTGGCCGGCGTGCGCATCGGCGACATGGGCGTGGCCAAGGACGGCTCGCACAAGCCTGGCTACACCCAGGGCATCGACATCCGGGCCAAGGTCACCGTGCTCGCCGAGGGCGCGCGCGGCAGCCTCACCAAGCAGCTGGTCAAGCGCTTCCAGCTGGACAAGGACAGCGACCCGCAGGGCTATTCCATCGGCATCAAGGAGCTGTGGCAGGTGCCCGCCGGGCGCGTGCAGCCGGGCAAGATCGTGCACAGCTTCGGCTGGCCCGCCGACAGCCGCACCTACGGCGGCAGCTTCCTCTACCACCTGGACAAGGACCGCATCGCGCTCGGCTACGTCAGCGGCCTGGACTACACCGATCCCAACTACCAGCCATGGGAAGCCTTCCAGCAATGGAAGAACCATCCCTCGGTGAAGCCGCTGCTGGAAGGCGGCAGCATCCTCTCCGCCGGCGCGCGCGCCATCGTCACCGGCGGCTGGCAGTCGCTGCCGAAGGTGGAGATGCCCGGCGCGCTGCTGATCGGCGACACCGCGGGCCTGCTCAACGTGCCCAAGGTGAAGGGCACCCACCAGGCGATCCGCTCGGGCATGCTCGCCGCCGAGCACCTGGCCGCCAGCGGCCTCGATCCCGCCGGCTTCGACGCGAAGCTGCGCGGCTCGGAGGTGATGGCGGAACTGAAGAAGGTGCGCAACATCAAGCCCGGCTTCAAGAAGGGCCTGTGGTGGGGCATGCTCAACGCGGCATGGGAAACCGCCACCGGCGGCGCCTCGCCGTGGACGCTGAAGAACAAGGCGGACTGGTCCTCGCTGCACAAGCTCGGCGAATGCGAGGAACCCAGGCGCGACTACGTGCAGCGCGAGCTGCCCCCGCGCGACCGCCTGGCCGGCGTGTACTTCGCCGCCACCGAGCACGACGAGGACCAGCCGGTGCACCTGCACGTGGCGGACACCTCCATCTGCGTCACCCGCTGCGCCGAGGAATACGGCAACCCCTGTACCCGCTTCTGCCCCGCCAGCGTCTACGAGATCGTGCAGGACGACGCGGGCAAGCGCCTGCAGATCAACGCCGCCAACTGCGTGCACTGCAAGACCTGCGACATCAAGGACCCGTACCAGATCATCGACTGGGTGCCGCCGGAGGGCGGGTCGGGGCCGAACTACCAGAACCTATAGGATTTCGCTGGCGGTGGGCCCTGCGAAAGACGGTCCGCGGCAGCGTCGCACTCAAGGCTGACCATGCCCCCAAGTCATCTCGCCTGGAAATTCAGGCGGCTCCACTACCTGCTGCAGCGGTTGCGTGGCAGCCTGCGCCAGCGCGGCTGGAAAGGCACCTTGTCACGCATCCGCCAGGAACTGCGGCGCCCTCCCCCGAACGATCCCGAGCTGACGCTGGAAGCGCTCAACGACCCGCGGCCGCCGGCGCGCGTCCCTTGCGCCAACCAGCCCGAGGTGTCGGTCATCATTCCCGTGCACGGCAAGCTGCCGTGGACGCTGGCCTGCCTCCGCTCGATCACCAAGATCGGTGCAGCAGTGCCATTCGAGGTCATCGTAGTGGACGACGCCTGTGCCGACGATACGCCGCAAGTGCTCGCCGGCGTTGCGGGCCTGCGCCTGATCCGCAACGAACGCAACCTCGGCTTCGTCGGCAGCTGCAATGCCGCGGCCAGAGAAGCCCGAGGGCGGCTCCTGCTCTTCCTCAACAACGATACCCAGGTCACTCCCGGCTGGCTGGACAACCTCTGCCAAGCCCATCGCACCGAGCCCGATTGCGGCATCGTGGGTGCGCGTCTGATCTATCCGGACGGCCGTTTGCAGGAGGCCGGATGCTTGGTCTACTCCAATGGCCAAGCGTGGAGCTTCGGACGCTTCGGCCAGCGGCAGGATCCTCGTTTCCTCTATCGGCGCACGGTCGATTACGTCTCGGGGGCGGCGCTGCTCATTTCGGCGGAACTTTTTCGCCGGGTCGGCGGCTTCGACCCGCGCTATGCGCCCGCCTACTGTGAGGACATGGACCTCGCCTTCGCGGTGCGCGCGGCCGGCAAGAAGGTCGTGTATGAGCCAAGCTGCCTGATCGTGCACAGTGAAGGAACCAGTTCGGGCACCAATCCCTTCGAGGGCGTGAAACAGTTCCAGCGGATCAACCTGGACAAGTTCATCGCCAAGTGGGCCGATGCGCTGCGGACGCAGCCGTCCCCGCGCATACCCGCCGACGAGGCCGTGCACCGGGGCGGGCGGCACATCCTCGTCATGGATGCGCTGACGCCCGATCCGAGACGCGACGCGGGTTCGGTCCAGATGCTCGGCATCATGCGCCTGCTGCACGAGCAAGGCTGGCGCATCACCTTCATGGCCGACAACCGGCAGGCCACGACGGAGGAGATTTTGCGCCTGGGCGAACTCGGCGTGGAGACGCTGTGCGATCCGTGGTCTCCCTCGCTGCCGAGGTGGCTGGAGCGCGAGGGCCCCGGGCTCGATGCCGTGCTCGTCTCTCGCTACTATGTCGCCGCGCCTCACCTTCCCCTGCTCCGCCGGTACGCGACACGTGCCAGAATCCTGCTCGAGGTGGCGGACCTCCATTTCCTGAGGGAGCAGCGGGCCGCGCAGCAACGTGGCGACGATGCCCTGAAACGGCAATCGCAGGAAACGAAAAGGCGCGAGCTGGCCACCATCCGCGCCTGCGACGCGACGCTGGTCGTGAGCACTGCCGAGCGGGATCTGCTCGCGCGCGAGGTTCCCGGCGCCAAGGTCGTGTTGGTGCCCAACATGCATGAGGTGCGCGGCCGTCGCAGGCCGTTCCAGCAACGCAGCGGCCTGATCTTCGTCGGCGGCTTCGGCCATCCGCCCAACGAGGACGCAGCGCGCTGGCTGACTGGCGAGATATTTCCCCTCGTCCGCGCCCGGCGGGCGGACATCGAGTTACACCTGGTCGGCCAGGTTCCCGACGACGCCAAGCCGCGGCTGCAGGGCCCCGGAGTCGTCGTCCACGGCAGGGTGGAGGACCTCTCCATCCTGCTGGACTGCTGTCGGCTGGCCCTGGCACCGCTGCGCTTCGGCGCAGGAGTGAAGGGCAAGGTCAACGTCGCCATGAGTCATGGGCTGCCCGTGGTGGCCACCACAATGGCCGCCGAGGGCATGTGGATCGAGCATGAAGTCAACGCGCTGCTCGCCGACGACGCCGAAGCATTCGCAGCCGCCATCCTGCGGCTGTACGACGACGAAGCCCTCTGGACCCGCCTGTCCGACGCTGGCCTCGAGAACGTAAGGCGCCACTTCTCTTTCGAAGTCGCCCGGTCCGCGCTGACCAGCGTGCTGACCTGAACGTCCCGCCCTGAGCGCCTTTGTGGCTTTACTTCAAACGGCCGTTACAATACGGACTTCCCTCGCCTCAGCGGGCGGCAGCCAGCTCAAGGAACCGCAGATGAAGATTCTGGTCGGCTACAAGCGCGTCGTGGACTACAACGTGCGCATCCAGGTCAAGCCCGACGGCACCGGCGTGGTGACCGACGGCGTGAAGCTTTCCGCCAACCCGTTCGACGACATCGCGCTGGAGGAGGCGCTGCGCCTGCGCGAGAGGGGCGTGGCCGAGGAAGTGGTGGTGGTGGGCATCGGCCCGGCCGACCTCACCGCGCACCTGCGCAACGGCCTGGCGATGGGCGCCAACCGCGCCATCCACGTGGTGACGCCCGAGGCGGTGCAGCCGCTCACCGCCGCCCGCGTGTTCCTCAAGCTGGTGGAGAAGGAGCAGCCGGGGCTGGTCATCCTCGGCAAGCAGGCCATCGACGACGACGCCAACCAGACCGGCCAGATGCTTGCCGCGCTGTGGGACCGCCCGCAAGCCACCTTCGCCAGCAAGCTCGAGATCGCCGACGGCAAGGCCACGGTGACCCGCGAGGTGGACGCCGGCCTGGAAGTGATCGAGGCGGAGCTGCCCGCCGTCGTCACCACCGACCTGCGCCTCAACGAGCCGCGCTTCATCAAGCTGCCGGACATCATGAAGGCCAAGTCCAAGCCGATCGATACGATCGAGTTCGCTGCGCTGGGCGTGGAGGCCCACGACCATTTGAGGACCACCCGCTACGCCGCCCCGCCCAAGCGCAGCCGGGGCGTGATGGTGAAGGACGCGGCCGAGCTGGTCGCGATGCTGAGGCAGAAGGGTCTGCTCTGATCGCCCGCCGGCCCGCGCAAGCGGACGATCCGGCGACTTCGTCCCATCAAGACACCGGATTCCGGCGCACGCCGGAACGACGGCACGAGGAACCGAACATGTCCAAAGTCCTGATCATCGCCGAACACCTGGAAGGCAAGCTCAACCCTTCCACCGCGCGCGCCGTAAGCGCCGCCGTCGCGGTGCAACCCGAAGCCGTCGACGTGCTGGTGCTGGCCGACCGGGTCGACGCGATCGCCGCGGATGCGGCCAGGATCGCCGGCGTCAGCCGCGTGCTGACCGTCGCCCGCGCGGAGAACGCGCATCCGCTGGCCGCCGTGCTGGCGCCGCAGATCGCCAAGGCCGCCGCCGGCTACAGCCACGTGTTCCTGCCCTCGACCACCTTCGGCAAGGATGTCGCTCCCCGCGTGGCCGCCCTGCTCGGGGTGGCCCAGGTCAGCGACGTGATGAGCGTGGAGGGCAGCCACACCTTCACGCGCCCGATCTACGCCGGCAACGCCATCGTCACCGTCGAGGCCGACCCGGCGCACGCGGTGGTCGCCACTGTCCGCACCGCCTCCTGGCCGGCCGCGGCGAGCGGCGAGCACGCCGCGCCGGTCGAGCCGCTCGGCCTGGACGTCGCCCTGCCCTCGCACACCCGCTTCGTGGAACTGAAGCAGGGCAAGAGCGACCGCCCGGACCTGCAGAGTGCCGGCAAGGTGGTCTCCGGCGGCCGCGGCGTGGGCTCGAAGGAGAACTTCGAGATCATCTACCGGCTTGCGGATAAGATCGGCGCCGCCGTGGGCGCCTCGCGTGCGGCGGTGGACGCCGGCTACGTGCCCAACGAGTTGCAGGTGGGCCAGACCGGCAAGATCATCGCGCCGGAGCTGTACATCGCCATCGGCATCTCCGGCGCCATCCAGCACCTCACCGGCATCAAGGACGCGGGCACCATCGTGGCGATCAACAAGGACGCCGAGGCGCCGATCTTCGAGGTCGCGGACATCGGGCTGGTGGGCGACCTGTTCAAGCTGATCCCCGAGCTGGAACAGGCGTTAGGCTGAAGCGCCGCGCCGCGGGCCGCCGCGGAAGAGGACGGCGGCGCCGTCACCTTTTTTCCTCCTGGCTTCAGTGGCCGGCGACCGGCGCCCCGGGCGGACAGTCGGTGGAGGTCATGGTGCGCCTGGCCAGCACCTTGCCCCTGGCGTCCTGCAGCAGCAGCGTGGCGCCGTCGCTCATCCAGGGGCCGGTGTCCAGCTCGCCGCTGTGCGCGCCGGTGTACCAGAGCTTGGGCGGCTGGCCGACCGAACTGACGTAGATGCTGATCGGGTCGTCGGGATTGTCGGACGCCCGCCATTTCACGTGCGCCACAACGTTCGGGCCGCCGCACTCGGAGAAGTTCGACGGCGTCATTTCCAGGCTCGCCCTGTGCCGGCAGCCAGCAATGGCGAACACAGCGGCGAGCAGGGCCGCGCCGCGCGGCATCCGGCGCGCGGCGCTCATCGGGCACTTCCCGCCCGCGGCGCCGCGGGCATGGGCTGCCCGAGCAGATGCAGGCGCGCCAGCGACTCGATGCCCTGCAGCACGGTGGCGCGGCTTGCCGCACCGTCCGGGCCGGCCAGGATGCGGTCGGCGCGGTCGACCAGCGCGTAGTAGCCGGGGCGGTCCAGCCCGGCGGCGCCGAGCACTTCGCTGCCCAGCATCCAGGCGTGGATGTGCCGGCCCTGCGGCCGCGCACCGCCGTCGCTGCCGATCAGCAGCCAAGGCACGGACTGCGCCGTCGCCTCCCGGCCGTCGTCGAAGCCGGCAGCCGAGGCGTAGACGTGCTCCAGCCCCGGCAGGTGGTCGCCGTAAAACGCCAGCACGAAAGGCCGGCCGCGCGCGCGCAGGTAGTCCCACAAGCGCCCCAGCTCGCGGTCGGCATTGGCGATATGGTAGGCGTAGTTGCGGTACTCGTTCGCCGCGTCCGCCGGCCAGCCGGCCGGGACCGGGATGCGGTCGCGGGCGGCGTGGTCGGCGACCGGCACCTCGGCGTAGGGCCCGTGCCCCTCGATGCTGATGGCCATCACGAAGACCGGTCGCGCGGTGGCCTTGTCGAGCAGCGCCTCGATCTGCGCGGTGAGCGCCGAATCGGCCAGGTACCAGCCGTCGTGCCGCGCGTCCTGCGGGAAATCCTGCAGGCTGACGAAGCGGTCGAAGCCCATCGCCGCGAACGCCTTGCGGCGGTTCCAGAAGTTGCCGTCGTTGGGATGCACCGCGTAGGCGGCGTAGCCGTCGTCGTGCAGCGCCTGGACCAGGCTGGGGATGTGCGGCCGGTTGATCTGCAGGTACGGGAAGTCCAGTTCGGGATATGCGCTCATCGGCACGCCGGTGAGCACCTCGAACTCGGTCCGCAGCGTGCCGCCGCCGAAGGTGGGCACCGTCATCGTGCCGCTCAGGCCCTGCGCCTGCGCGCGTTGCAGGTTGGGCAGGAGCTCGGCGGTGTCGGCGATATCGCGCAGCGCCGCAGGGTCGAAGAACGATTCGCTCTGCACCACCACGATGTCCGGCTTCGCCGGTGCTGCCGGCGCTGCCGGCGCTGGCGGCACCGGCAGGCGCAGGAAGGCGGCGATGGCGGCGGGATCGGCGGGCCGGCGCAGCGCGCTGGCATACTGCACGTCGTCGTACAGCAGGGCGCTGGCAAGGCCGCCGTGCAGCACGGTCAGCACGGGCGACCACGGCACCACGCGCAGCCGCACCGGCTCGTACAGGCGGCTCGCCCAGGCCCGTCCGCTGGCCAGGTTGCCGACCGGCAGGGCCAGCAGCAGCGCGAGCAGGACCCAGCGCGGCAGGCTGCGCGCCCTGAAGAAGCCCGGCTCGTAGCGCGCCGACGCCAGCACGGCGAGCAGCAGCGCCACGCCGGCCAGCGGCCACGGGCCGTGCAGGTAATTCGACAGCAGGTGCAGCGTGGACAGGTGCAACTCGCGCAGCACGAAGACGTCGCTGAACTGGACCGGCTGCAGCAGGTAGCGCAGCTTGAGGTAGTTGGCCAGGTACAGCGCCGCCGCCGCCAGCAGGGTCAGCAGCAGGGCCAGCAGCAGGCGGTTGCACAGCGCCAGCAGCAGCAGGAACAGCAGGGCGAACGGCAACGCGTTGGCCATATAGCCGTAACCGAACGCGTACACCATCGGCTGCACGCCGAGCGAGACGCGGTCCATCGCCCAGGTCGCGAGCGACAGCCCGAACAGCAGCGCCGCGGCGAGCGCCGGCTTGATCGCTAGCCGCGCCGGGCGCGATGGCCGGAGACGGTTTCCCATGGCGTGACCTCCCCTTCGGTCGCAACGATGCGTGGCGGACAGGCGCACGCGCACCCAGTCGCGGCCTCTCGCGGGCCCGCCCGGCCTCGTTCGGAATCGACGGCCAGCCCGTGAGCGGGGCGGCCGCATGTTCTTTCATCTTACCATCCACGCCGGCACCGGCCAACCCGCGCCGGTCAGTCGAACGCCATGCCGTAGCGCTCGCGCAGCCGCCGCACGCTTGCGTGAGCGACGAAAACACCTCGCCCCCCGGCTCGTTGCCTTCAAACAGTGGCTGGACGACCTCCAGCCCAAGGCCCTGGGCAACAGCGGCCTGCGCCGTGCCGTGGACTACACCCGCCGGCGCTGGGAGGCGCTGGTACGCATCCTCGACGAGGGCGCCTGGCCGATCGACAACAATCCCATCGAAAACGCCATCCGGCCGATCGCCGTCGGCCGCAAGAACTGGCTCTTCGCCGGCTCCGAAAGCGCCGGCCGGCGTGCTGCTGCCCTCATGAGCCTCCTCGCCACCGCCAAGGCCAACGGACTCGAACCCCATGCCTGGCTTACTGACGTCCTGACCCGACTGCCCACCACCAAGGACCGTGACATCGACAGCCTGCTGCCACTGGCATAGCTGAGGTCCGGGGGGGGGTAGTGGCTTCGGCGCACGCTTACGTTGCCCCGGCCGTGCTTTGCGGCGTCGTGCGCCAGTGATAGAGCACGTGATCGTGCCCTACATCATCGAGTCGGACCAGCAGGCCAAGGTGGTCACGCGCGCGGTGATCGACAGCATGAAGACCATGGACGCCAGCCGCCTGACCACGCCGCTGGTGCCGCCGGCGCCGGTGCCGCCGCCGGCCTCGCTGCCGGCCGCCACGCAGCCGCCGGCGCCCGCGGTCATCGACACTCCGCAGGCCGGCCCGGGACACTGTCCAGGCTAGGCTCCCGCGTCGCCGGCCGCGGCCGATCCGCCGGCGCCCGGCTCAGAACGCCGGCGGGTTGTCCTTCTCCGGCGCCAGCGTCCGGCGGCCGGGGCGCTTGAGCCTGGCCAGCGGGCGGTCCAGCAGCACGACCACCAGCCAGGCCACCGCGATCGTCCCGGCGAAGGCCGCCAGGCAGAAGCGGAAAGACCGGCCGTAGCCGAACCAGGGCAACAGCCAGGCCGCCACGGTGGTGTGGAACAGGTAGACGGGATACGACCAGTCGCCAAGCAGCTTGTCCCATGCCGAGGTCTGCCGCGCGTCCAGCGACACCACCACCCACGCCGACAGCAGCACGGAGCTGTACAGGCCGTAGGTCCATGGCCAGGGATCCCACTTCAGCCAGATCAGGCCGTGCGCGATCCACGCAGCCAGCGCCAGCGCCGGCATCGCCAGCCGGCGCAGCTCCTCGATGTAGTGCGCCGTGAGGGAACCGGCCGCGAAGGCGAACAGGCAGGTCTGGAAGTACGTGTAACGCTCGGCGAAGCTCTGCATCCCGAAGCCCGCCGTGGCGTTGGCGACCACGCCCAGCACCAGCGCCAGCCATGCGCCGGAGCGGCTGCGCGCCAGCAGCGGCATCAGCAGGTACATGCCCACCTCGGTGGCGAGCGCACTGGACACCGGCACCGGCAGGTTCGAGCCGCGGAAGACCGGCAGCAGGGTGAGCGGATTGAGCCATTCCCGGCCATGCGGCATGGCGAACTGCGGATTGAGCCGGGTGAGGTCGACGCAGTACTTCAGCGCGAGGATCGTGACCACGCCGGCGAGCAGGGCCAGGTAGTACGACGGCACGATGCGGATGAACCGGTTGTACGCGTAGGCGAGCAGCCCCGTGGCCTCGAATCCGTACTTGCGCCGCAGCACGTAGGTCATCAGGTAGCCGCTGAGCACGAAGAAGCCCCAGACGGCGTAGGCCGCATAGCCGTCGATCATGCCGGCCCACAGGTGGGACAGCACGACCAGGATCGCCAGCAGCAGGCGCCAGCTGCCGAATCCGAACCAGTACCCGAACGCCGGCCGGCCGCTCATCGCGCGGCCCCGCACCGCGCGCCGTCGCGGTGCGCCGGCCTCCTGCGCGCCTTCACTTGCAGGGAACCGCGGCGATGGTGGCCTGCGCCAGCGTGCGGTCGCCGCCGTCGGTCAGGACGAAGGTGGTGCCGGGCGAAGTCCAGGGACCGGTGGTCTGGCTGCCGGTGGCTCCGCCCGCGGTCCAGAGCTTGCGCTCCCCGCCGGGCGCCTGGACCCAGGCCTTGGTGGTGGTCACGCCGGCCCGCGATGCGTCCCAGGCGACCTGCACGGCCACCCCCACGCCCGGCTTGACCTCGCATTCGCGCAGCGCCGATGGCGTGACGCGCAACGTGGCCTGGGCCTGTCCGGCCGCGGCGACGACCGTGCTGGCTGCGGGAGCGGGACTGCCTTGATTCGCCTGTTGCGACTTGTCCGGGCAGCACCCGGCCATCAGGAAGGCGGCGAGCAGGCCGCCGGCAAGCGTGGAAGTCGTGTACCTCATGATCGCTCTCCAGGAAAGATGGAACCCATGTGTCAGGTCAGCCGAACTGGCGACGCGTGCGACAGCAGGGCGACGACGACGTCGAGGGACGGCACGGCCTCGCTGCCCAGCAGCAGGTTCCGCCCCACTCCTGCAGCCCGCCCGGCCTCGATGTCCGACGGCTTGTCGCCGACCAGCAGCGAGGCGCCCAGGTCCAGCCCCAGGTCGCGCTGCGCGGCCAGCAGCATGCCGGGCGCCGGCTTGCGGCACGCACAGGCGCGCAGGTACGCACCCAGGCCGGCGGTGGGATGGTGCGGGCAATGGTAGACCGCGTCGATGCGTGCGTCGTGCCGCCGGAACTGCGCGCGCACCCATGCCATGTACGCGTGGAAATCCTGCTCGGTGTAGTAGCCGCGCGCGATACCCGCCTGGTTGGTGGCCACCACCACGGCAAGGCCGCGCCGGTTGGCCGCGGCGACCAATTCGAAGATGCCGTCGAGGAATTCAGTGCGCTCGGGGCTGCACACGTAACCGTGGTCGACGTTGATCACGCCGTCCCGGTCCAGGAACAACGCCTTGCGCGGCGTGGGCATGGTCGCCAGCAACGCGTCGACTCGCGGATCAATGTATGGTCGTGCCATCTCGACTGCCATTACGCGTCACCGAATAAACTCTGCGCCCGTCGATAGTCTTCCGGCACACCGATATCGATGAATCCACTGGTGGCGTCAAACCCGCATACGCGCCCTGCCAGCGTCAACGGTGCGAGCACTTCGCTTTCAAAGGAGAACGCCGGCTCCGGCGGAAGCGCCTGGATGGCCGCAGGTGTGAGGTAATAGCTGCCGGCGTTGATGTACCCGGGTCCGCTTTCGCCTTTTTCCTTGAAGCCGACGACGCGCTCTCCGTCGCGAAGCACCGCACCATATCGCGCCACATCATCCACGCGGGCCAACGCCATGCCCAGGTCGGCCCCTGCATGCTGGACTGCCCGCTCCAGCGCACGCAGGTCGTAGCGGAGGAAGGTGTCGCCATTGAGTACGTGCGTCGCGCCTCCGCCGAGCATGCTGCAGGCCTGGCGCACGGCACCACCGGTACCGAGCGGCGAGACCTCGATCGAATAGTCTAGCAGCATGCCACGCCACTCTTTGCCGATACCTTCGATGACACGCTCGGCGAGATACCCGGCCGCCAGCACAACGTGTCGCATTCCTTGCGCGGCGAGATGATCGAGCACCCAGGCCAGGAAGGGGCGCCCGGCTACCGGAGCCAACGGTTTTGGCAGATCGCTGACTACGGCACGAAGACGTGTACCGAGACCACCGACCAAAATGATGGCCTCTTCAGTCGCCACGCGGAAATATCTCGGCCTCGATCAATGCGCAAAGCAGGTGGCCCAGTGCCTCGTGCCCTTCTTGGATACGCGGCGTCTCGGCCGAGGGCACCCGGAAACAGGTGTCGCACAATTCGGCCATCTTGCCGCCACTCTGACCGGTAAAGCCGATCACGATCATCTCTTTCGCGCGAGCAGCCTCGATGGCGCTCACCACATTGCGCGAATTACCGGAAGTGGAAATGGCCACCAGCACGTCGCCAGCCTGGCCCAGCGCCTCCACCTGGCGTGCGAACACGTAGTCGTAGCCGTAGTCGTTACCGACGGCGGTGATAATGCTGGTGTCGGTAGTCAGCGCGATGGCGGGCAGGCCCGGACGATCGTAGTAGAAGCGACTGACCAGCTCGCCCGCCCAATGCTGGGCGTCCGCCGCGCTGCCGCCATTGCCGGCGAACAGCAGCTTGCGGCCGCTACGTAGCGCCGTCACCGACTGATAGACGGCCTTGGCCATCAACTCGTGCAGATGCGCATCGCGCGACATCGCGGTAAGCAGCTTGATCGATTTGTCGAACTCGGCCTCGAACATGGCCTTTACATTATTCGCCATGAGGTGGCTCCTTGTTGCGTGAAATGGAAATCCAGCAGTCGTCCGCCGTGCGCGGCCAGCGCGCGCGTCAAACCGATGCGCTTCTCCGGCTTGCACATGAATATCATGAAACCGCCGCCACCCGCCCCGGAGACCTTGGCCGCATGGGCCCCATGAGCGAAGGCGAGCCGCTCGACCTCTTCGATGAGGGGATTCGTGATCGAATTGGCCATTTTTTTCTTTGCTTCCCAGCCGGCCTGCAGGGTGCTGGCCAGACGGTCGAGGTCGCCGCGTAGCAGGCTCTCCTTCATTTCCACGGCCTCCTGCGCAAGTCTGTGCATCGCGTCGATGGAAGTCTGCTTTCCTTCCACGACGTTTTTCGCCTGCTGGTCGATGATGTCCGCCGAGGCGCGCGACACACCAGTGAAGTAGAGGACGATGGATGCCTCGAGCTCGGACCAGACCCAGTCCTTCACGCGCAACGGGTTCACGATGACCCGGTCGTCGGCATAGAACTCCATAAAGTTGAAGCCGCCGAAGGTCGCCGCGTACTGATCCTGCTTGCCGCCGGCCAGCTTGAGGTCGGTGCGCTCGATCTCGTAGGCTAGGTGGGCGACCTCGTACTCGCCCAAGGGGAGCGAATAGTGCTCCACGAAGGCCTGCACCAAAGCCACCACCATGGTCGACGACGAACCCAGGCCCGATCCCGGCGGGGCGTCCGAGAATGTCTGCACCTTGAGCGGGCGCGCCTCCCCAGAAAGGAAGTCGCGGCATATCCGCGCGTGCACTCCCTTCAGCAGCTGCAGAGCCCCCCCCTGCTCTGGAATGGCTCCGCAGGCATGCGTTTCCGACACGCCCACATCCAGCGCGGCGAACTCGCATTGCCCGGACTCCGAGGGAGACAGGATCGCGTAGGCGTATTTGTCGATGGTGGCATTCATGACGCGCCCGCCATAGACGTCGCAGTAAGGCGACACGTCCGTGCCGCCTCCCGCCAGCCCAAGACGAAGCGGCGCACGCGCGCGAACGATCATCGAACGACCTCCACCTCGAAGATTTCCGCCAGCGCCACTCGCATGGATTGCCGGGAGAAGTGCTGCTCGGCGTAGCGACTGGAGGCGGTCGACAATTCATGCCAGATCTGGTCGTCGGTCAAGAGCTCGCGAATCGCCTCGACCATGGCGTCCACCTCGTCCGTCACGCGGGCCACGCGGCCGAGATTGTCCAGCCCCTGGGCGCCCACGCTGGTGGTCACCAACGGCAGCCCCCATTGCAGCGCCTCCACGACTTTGGACTTGATGCCCGCCCCGAAACGCAGGGGAACCACGGCCACTCTGCAACGCCTGTAGAAGTCCTGCAGCGTGGCGTCTTCCACGTAGCCGGTGACCACCACGTGCTCGGAAGCCAAGGCCAGCACCTGGTCGCTCGGATTGGAGCCGACCAGATAGAGCCGCGTAGCCGGATCGATCGCAATCAGCCGGGGGAGGATGTCCCTGACCAGCCATACGGCCGCGTCGACATTCGGCGGATGGCCAAAGCCGGCCACGAACAGGATACCGGAACGCGCTTGCGGATCGTCGTGCCCGTGGGTACCGAAACCGTCGAAGCAATAGGCCTGCACCTGGCGACAGGCGACGGCAGGCGCCATGCGCGCGACTACCTCGACTTCTTCCATCGTCGGATACAGCACCAGATCGGACTTGTCCCACAGGCCGCGCTCGATTTGCTCGAACTCCTGCGCCTTGGCTAGGCACGTCTCGTCTTTGCTCAAGTCGTATTGCTGGCGCAACCGCGCGAAATGCAGGTCGTGGCCGTAGTACACCACCCGCGCATTGGGCGCGTACTTCTTGAGCGCATCAATGAAATGCACCGATATGTGGGGACGGCTGAGCAATACCTGGTCGATCTGGTCGCCAAACTCCCGCAGGTAGCGCTCGAATCCGTCGGCCCAGGCCGAACCGTAGATCACTTCCACGCCCATGGCCTGCAGGGGGGGCGTGTACACCGGGTCGCGCCAGAGATTCTCCGGCCAGAACTTGACTGAGCAACCGAGGTCGCACAGCCCGCGCAGGAACTGCATCATCGTGCGCGAGCCCGCGTCGCGGTCAGGTTGCGGAACGTAGTGATCCACGACCAGCACGACCGGCTTGGCCCGACTTCGCTCCCTCGCGCGGAACACGTTCTGCGCGTTCGGGTAGTGCCTGGCTAATTCATTATGCCAACGACTCAGGAACTTCCTTTGGTTCTCGACCTGATAGGCCTTGATGCCGCTGCCCTCGTCGGTTCCATGTGAGATGCCCTCGTAGTGGACCACCTTGGAGAACGGCGTGTAGTACACCTTCTTGCCTGCAGCACGCACCTTGAACGCGAGGTCGGAGTCTTCGCAATAGGCAGGCACGTAGAGCTCGTCGAAGGCGCCGACCTCGTCGAACAGCTCCTTACGTACCAGAAGGGAGGCACCGGAGCAGTAATCGGTTTCACGCACATAGTTGAAGCGCGGCTCCTCGGGATCGGCGAGCCGACCGAAGTTCCAGCCGCTGGCGTCGGCCCAAATGATTCCGCCGGCCTCCTGCAGGCGGCCATCGGGATACACCAGCTTCGAGCCCACCATGCCGCAGTCGTCGAAGCGTTCGAACACATCGAGCATGGCGTCCAGCCAACCGGCCGTCACCTCGGTGTCGTTATTCAAGAAATACAGGTATTCGCCCCTGGCCATGCCCGCGGCACGATTGCAGGAGCGGATGAAGCCGAGATTTTGCGGGTTTACTTCGTAGCGCAACCCCGGCACTTTGGCGAGCGCATGGATGTCCGTGTCCCCGGAGCAGTCCTCGGCCACGATCACTTCGATCTCGACCTCGGGCATGTGGGTCATGATCGAGCGCAGACACGCCGCGGTGTAGTCCAGTCGACCATACGCCGGAATGATGATGGAGACGAGAGGATGAGTCGTTTCCGGGAAGGCCAGCCCTTCAACCATCGCCGCCGCCTCGGTCGAGGTGGCAGGAAGATGCAGCGCAGGCATCAGGCGCGACTGCTCCGCCTTGTCCGCCCTGCGCATCAGCCAGCGCTTCACCGGCAACTTCAGCGGCTGCAACAACGGCATCTGGCTCAGTGGGGAGCCGCGCAGCGCAAGGAACACGGCGGTCCAGTCGCCCCGCAGAAGCCGCCCTGCAAAGCGCAACGGCTTGGTGATTCGCCAGGAACGGGACCGGATCACCGCGTCGTATTGGCTCCTGAGTTGCCCAATCTCGCAGTTCAGGCTTTCGATGAGGCCCTGAGCGCTCCTGAAGGCTTCCCGCAAGGAATGCAATTCGTTGTCGAGATTACGGCCCCAAGCCATCGCCCGGTTGCGCTCTTCATTGACTGCATCAAGTTGCTGTTGGGCGTCACCCAGCTTCGCGTCTAGCTCCTTCGCCCAATGGCTAACTTGCTCATGCTCCTTCACTAAGTCGGCATAGGTGGAACGCAACTGGGACAGCTCGGCGTCCAGTCGCTTGGCCCAGCATCCCACCTTTTCGTGTTCGTCGCGGAGCGCCTGGTGAACCCCGCGCAGGTCGTCGAGCTCACGATTGCGGCGCAGCGCATCCTCCAGTGCGGCAGTAACCCCCCCTTCAACCTTCATGACGAAGGAGACCGGCAACCTAGCGTTCTCCAATGTGTCCAGAGTCAAATGACCGGCACCGGGACCCACGGAGCTCTGGAAATGGCGCTCCGCATCCATGTAGCCCCGCAGATCCTCGGAATCAGGGCCAAGCCCTTCGCCGCAAGCACGCATGGCATCACGGATGAATTCGCTCAGAACCGCATGACGCTGTTCCTGCGGTCTGGCAACCAAAAGGCAAGCCGAGGTCGCTTCGAACAGTCCCCGAAAAACCGCATAGCCCAACGTGATCGGGCTACTTGATTTCCATTCCCTATCGATGAAATGAAATTGTCCGTCGGAAGTCCTAATGAGATTGTGCGGCAGCAGATCGATGCAGTGTCCAGGCAACAAGGTCCCCGCCGCATATCCCGATTCGCGAAGCGATAGGACATCGACGCCGGCTTTTGCGGCAAGGGCGTCCACCCATGACCGTAGCCAATCGCCTACCTGGTCGATAGACCAGCCATCTCGGAGCAAGATGAGAAAGAGCTCATCGATCCAGTTCGTGCCGCGGACGTAGTCCTCATCCTGCAATGCGCAGAGATACGGCCCCCGTGCCCGCTCCTCAGCCTCGAGCAGAAATCTCTTCGTTACTCGACCGCCTGCATGACCGCGCTCGAAGCGCGTTTCCTTGGCGAACATCGGCAAGCGATTGGTAGAGAAATGGTAGGCTGACACGCGAGCATTCGCCTCGCCATAACGATGTATGGGGCGGCGCACGTGGGCCACGGCCATGAAGGAATTGGCCATATCCACCAGCAGACTGTTCTCGGCCAGTAGCCTCCACGTCCGATCCACCGCGAAAAGCGGCGGACGTCCCAGCTGCGGGTCACGGGCCGCGGAACCTGCGGCCAGGGCAGCCCCCCCGTCGAAGCCAGGCATGGCGTCGCGGCCGTCGCTCAGTAGCACCGAGTTGGGCAGCTTGTAGTCCGGGAAAGGAAGGGCGAAGCCCACGTCCGCGAAGCCGGCTTCGCGCAGCAGCCGTTCCAGCGCATCCTTGCCATAAGTGCGGGCGCCACGCGGGAGATAGTTATCTGAGACTCCTACCATGGGGCGTCCAATGTGATCCTCGGGTGCTCCGGCGAAGTACTTCAGACCAAGCTGATTTTCGATCGCCACCAGCAGCACGCCTTCCGGCTTGAGCAGGTTCCGCACCAACCTCAGCCAATGCAACCCTGCATCCTGCCTTTCCGAAAAGCGGTGCGCGTATTCGAGTACGCCAATCAGCGTCACCACGTCGAAGCGTGCATCGCTCTGGAAGCGTTCCAGATCGTCGACGACGATGCTTACGTTGCGCAGGCCCTCGCAGCGCTTGGCGGCGGTTCGAGCCCGACGCAGCGAAGGCTCGAGGGCGACGACGGACGCCGCAGTCTCGCCCAGGTACCGGGTGATCGCGCCGCATCCAGCGCCGATCTCCAGCACGCTTCCCCGCAGCAGCGACTCGAAGGGACGCAGTAGATTGGCGCGCCTTGAACTCAGGTAGTACTGCGTCGGCCAGTCCGAGATGCGCTCAGCCAGCTGCGGCGACAGAACCGAGCGATCTTCGCATTCAGCAATGAGATCGTATATCCGCTGCTCGACGGCCTCACCATCGGAATAGGCCCATTCCGGGGAGTTCTCCTGACGGACCCAACAATCCGTGCCTGTATCATACCGATAGGCGCGGAGCATGGATGCGCGGGTCTCTGGATGGCTCATAGGAACTCGAGTTTCGCTTGCAAATCGGTGACGCCAAGAAAAGACGACCCAATGGGTTCTACCCGGACATGGACGGAATCATAACGTCTGTCGTGCGGAACGACTTCCCCGTTCACGTCCCGGCTGGCGATGCCGAGCGAAATGAAATAATCGCCCGGCGCACAATTCATCCGGAAGCTGCACATGAGCACCCCGGAGCGCCCCGCGTCCCCGTGTGTGGGCACCGCCTCCACACTCGCCATTTCTGTATTGGTTCCATATACAGTCAGGCCTTCCTTGGTCTTGAGCGTCATGCCGAAAATCGGCCGGACGATATTAGACAAAAAACGGTAGCGCACATAGAGCAAAAAAGCCGCGCCGCACGGCACTGCCTGCGGGAAAGGCTGTTCGCCGACGAACGCAGCAAAGTCCATGATCTCTGCGCGACGATCGCCCCAGCGATGTTCGTAGGGGTTGTACCAAGGCCGCTCAGTGAAGCATCCGCTCGAGCGCTCTCCGAATTCTGCGTCCCATTCCTGCAGTTGCGAGTTAACCGTTACTTCGTTAGGCACCTTAACGCCCGGATCCTCGCCCCTCCCCTCGACCGGAATGCGGCCATATAGGAGGTCGAGGTAACGATTGACGATGTGACGGGGTTCGCCCTCGTCCAGCTTAAGACCCCGATCAATCAGCACGGCACGGTCGCAATGGGTGACGACTTGCTCGGTGGAGTGAGTCACCAAGAGGATGGATGTGCCACGCTCCCGCAAGGTCTTCAGTCTTGCAAAGCACTTCGCCTGAAAACGCGCGTCACCTACGGCAAGTGCCTCGTCCACGATCAGCACGTCGGGATCAATCTGTGCCTGCACGGCGAACGCAAGCCTCACCGCCATGCCGCTGGAATATGTCTTTACGGGCTGATGGACGAAGTCGCCGATATCGGCGAAAGCCAGGATATCGTCCATCTTGCGCTCGACTTCATCCCGCGATAGTCCCAATAGGGACGCATTCAGATAAACATTCTCGATGCCGGTGAATTCCGGATTGAAACCGGAGCCCAGTTCCAGCAGCGCAGCGACGCGCCCCTCGATGGCGACTTCACCGGACGTGGGCCGGACCGTCCCGCATATGATCTGCAAAAGCGTGGATTTTCCCGAACCGTTGCGCCCGATGATGGCGACGCATTCGCCACGACGAACCTCCAGATCGATGTCGCGCAGCGCCCAGAACTCGCGAAAATAGTGAGCACCTCTGCCGCCGACCAGGCGGTGTACACCGGACACCGCCATCTGCTTGAGCCTATCCACCGGCTTGGCATAGATCTCGTATCGTTTACTGATCCCGCGAACAGAGATCGCCACGTCGTCAAATAACATCGGCAAAACCTCGACGCGTAACCTGAAATGCTGACCATCCAAGCCAGGCTACGGCGCAAGAAACCAAAAGGTAGCCCAAGGTGGCCTGCCAGTCCGGAAACTCGCCCCATAGCAGCAGTGACCGCGCACCTTCCACCACGTAGCTCAGGGGATTAAGGGAAAGCAGCCATTGGTATCGCGCTGGCAGACTGCTGCGCGGATAGAAGATGGGCGCCAAAAATACCAGTGAGGTGGTCAGCACGACAATGATCTGCTGCGCGTCGCGAAAATACACTCCGAGAGCCGCAAACAGCCAGGTCAGTCCAGCCAGCATCGGCAGGAATAACAGCAGCAGCAAGGGAAACAGCAGCGCTGTCCACGGGACCGACGCACCGGTCAGAAACATGGCCACGAGGAGGGCGATCGTCGAGATGATGGCATGAAACAGGGCTGTGCCCACTGCGACCCAGGACAGCGTCTCCAGGGGAAACACCACCTTCTTGACGTAATTCGGGTTGCTCACCACCAACTGCGGCGCGCGATTGAGGCACTCCGAGAAAAAATTGCTGATGATCAGGCCGACGAACAGCACGATCGAAAAGTGCACATCACCGCTGGTAGCCACGTTCCAGCGCGACTTGAAAATGTAGCCGAATACGAAGGAGTAGATAGCCAGCATCAGCAGGGGATTGATGAAAGCCCATAGCAGCCCTCCCATCGACCCGCGATAACGGCCGGAAATATCGCGCCTACACAGTTCGACGATCAATCGGGCATGTCGAGCCAAGGAGCCGTAGGGCGCCAATGGATGCAGTGGATAGCTTCGTGCAGCTTGATGCATCATCGCAAGATGGTGTCCAGTTCGGTCTTGAGATCAATGACGTCCTCGACGCCCACCGAGAGCCTCACTAATCCGTCGCTGATGCCCAGCCGCTTGCGGTTGGCCGCGGGCACCGATGCATGGGTCATGACGGCAGGGTGCTCGATCAGGCTCTCCACGCCACCGAGCGACTCGGCCAGCGCGAACAATTCGCAACGCTCCAGCATGCGGCGCGCCTTCGTCCAGCCGCCCTTGACCTCGACGCTGATGATGCCGCCAAAGCCCTTCATTTGCCGGCGGGCCAGCGCGTGCTGCGGGTGGCTTTTCAGCCCGGGATAGAGCACGCGCTCGATCGCCGCGTGCCCCTCCAGCCAGCGTGCCAGTTCCAGTGCGTTTTCGCAGTGCGCGCGCATGCGCAAATGCAGGGTTTTCAGCCCGCGCATGGCGAGGAAGGCGTCGAACGGCCCGGCCACCGCGCCCACGGAGTTCTGCAGGAACGCCATCCGCTCGGCCAGCTCGGCATGTGCGGCGACCACGATGCCGCCGACCATGTCCGAATGGCCGTTCAGGTACTTGGTGGCCGAATGCAGCACCAGGTCCGCGCCGAATTCCAGCGGACGCTGCAGCATGGGCGAGCAGAAGGTGTTGTCCACCACCAGCAGCAGGCCGTGCCTTTTCGCGAAGGCGGCCATCTTGGCCAGGTCGACCAGCTTCAGCATCGGATTGGTGGGCGTCTCGGCCCAGATCATGCGGGTGCTGGGCTTGAGCGCGGCCCGCAGCGCGGAAGCATCGTTCAGGTCGACGAAGCTGAAATCCAGCCCGGCGGAACGCCGGCGTACCCGCTCGAACAGGCGGTAGCTGCCACCGTAGAGGTCGTCCATGGCGATCACGTGGCTGCCCGAGTCGAGCAGGTCCAGTACCGTCGCGGCGGCTGCCAGGCCGGAGGCGAAGGCGAAGCCGGCGACGCCGCCTTCGAGGTCCGCCACGCAGCGCTCGTAGGCCATGCGGGTCGGGTTCTGCGTGCGCGAATATTCGTAGCCCTTGTGCTTGCCAGGGCTCTCCTGCACGTAGGTCGAGGTCGCGTAGATCGGCGTCATGATGGCGCCGGTCGACGGGTCGGGCGCCTGCCCGGCGTGGATGGCACGCGTGCCCAGGCCCAGCGCCCTCGCGTTCTTCTTGGTCATTGGCGTAGGAGTCTCCGCGCTCGGCAAATGACCGCACATATTACCTCGTGACGGCCCCGCTACATGAACCGCGGCGGGCAGGCCCGGCGTGCCTTCGGTCGCCGGCTCATGCCACAATGCGCGTCTCACGGAAGCATCCAAAGGGCCATTGATGCAGACCCTCCTAGTCACCGGCGGCGCCGGCTTCATCGGCGGCAATTTCGTGCTGCAGGCCGTCGCCGGCGGGCTGCGCGTCGTCAACCTCGACAAGCTCACCTACGCCGGCAACCGCGACACGCTGGCCGCGCTCGAGGGCGACCCGCGGCACGTCTTCGTCCAGGGCGACATCGGCGACCGCGCCCTGGTCGGCCGGCTGCTCGCCGAGCACCACCCGGACGCCATCGTGAACTTCGCCGCCGAGTCGCACGTGGACCGCTCCATCGACGGCCCGGCCGCCTTCGTGGAAACCAACGTGGTCGGCACCCTGGCCCTGCTGGAATGCGCGCGCGACTACTGGCGCGGCCTCGACGGCGCGGCGCGCGAGACTTTCCGCTTCCTGCACGTGTCCACCGACGAGGTGTACGGCTCGCTGGGCGAGGACGGCAAGTTCACCGAGACCACGCCGTATGCGCCGAACTCGCCCTACTCGGCCTCCAAGGCGGCCTCCGACCATCTGGTGCGCGCCTTCCATCACACCTACGGCCTGCCCACGCTGACCACCAACTGCTCGAACAACTACGGGCCGTACCAGTTCCCGGAGAAGCTGATCCCGCTGGTGATCCAGAAGGCGCTGGCCGGCGAGCCGCTGCCGGTGTACGGCGACGGCCGGAACGTCCGCGACTGGCTGTACGTGGGCGACCATTGCGCAGCGATCCGCCGCGTGCTGGAAGCCGGCCGCGTGGGCGAGACCTACAACGTGGGCGGCAACGCCGAGCGCGAGAACATCGCGGTGGTTGAGGCCATCTGCGCGCTGCTCGACGAGCGCCGCCCGCTGGCCGACGGGCGGCCGCGCGAATCCCTGATCACCTTCGTCAAGGACCGCCCCGGCCACGACCGCCGCTACGCCATCGACTCGGGCAAGCTGCAGCGCGAACTGGGCTGGCGGCCGACGCAGACCTTCGAGAGCGGCATCGCGCGGACGGTGGACTGGTACCTCGACAACCAGCCATGGGTACAGCGCGTGCTGGACGGCAGCTACCGCATGGAGCGGCTGGGCGCATGAGCGACGCACGCAAGGGCATCATCCTCGCCGGCGGCTCCGGCACGCGGCTCTACCCGATCACCCAGGCGGTGAGCAAGCAGCTGCTGCCGGTGTACGACAAGCCGATGATCTACTACCCGCTGGCCACCCTGATGCTGGCTGGCATCCGCGAGATCCTGGTGATCAACACGCCGCACGAGCAGGCGCTGTTCCAGCGCCTGCTGGGCGACGGCTCGCAGTGGGGCGTCGACATCCGCTACGCGGTGCAGCCCTCGCCGGACGGCCTGGCGCAGGCCTTCCTGATCGGCCGCGAGTTCCTCGGCGGCCGGCCCAGCTGCCTGGTGCTGGGCGACAACATCTTCTACGGCGTGGGCCTCACCGAGCGGCTCAGGCGCGCCGCCGCGCGCGAACACGGCGCCACCGTGTTCGGCTACTGGGTGAAGGACCCGCAGCGCTACGGCGTGGCCGAGTTCGACGCCACGGGCCGGGTCATCGGCCTGGAGGAAAAGCCCGCCCGGCCGAAGTCGCACTACGCCGTCACGGGCCTGTACTTCTACGACGGCCGCGCCAGCGACTATGCCGCCGCCCTCCAACCCTCCCCGCGCGGCGAACTGGAGATCACCGACCTCAACCGCCGCTACCTCGAGGACGGCTCGCTGCACCTGGAGCAGCTCGGCCGCGGCTACGCCTGGCTGGACACCGGCACGCACGAGTCGCTGATGGAGGCGGGCAACTACATCGAGACGATCGAGAACCGGCAGGGACTGAAGGTGTGCTGCCCCGAGGAAATCGCCTTTATCAACGGCTGGATCGACGGCGAACAGCTGCTGCGGCTGGCCGAGCCGCTGGCCAAGACCGGTTACGGGCAGTACCTGCGCAACATCGCGCAGCAGGGACCGGTGCGATGAGGGTGATCGAGACCGCGCTTCCCGGCGCCCTGGTGATCGAGCCGCAGGTGCTCGGCGACGCCCGCGGCTTCTTCTACGAGAGCTACCACGAGGCGAAGTACCGCGCCGCCGGCATCGACTGCCGCTTCGTGCAGTCCAACGTCTCGCGCTCGGCGCGCGGCGTGCTGCGCGGACTGCACTACCAGTGGCCCAACCCGCAGGGCAAGCTGGTCAGCGTGCTGGAAGGCGAGGTGTACGACGTGGCGGTGGACATCCGCCGCGGCTCGCCCACCTTCGGCCGCTGGGTCGGCGCGATGCTCACCGCCGAAAACCATCGCCACTTCTGGATTCCCGAGGGCTTCGCCCACGGCTTCTGCGTGCTGTCGGAATTCGCCACCTTCACCTACCAGTGCACCGCGCTGTACGACGCCAGGGCCGACGCCGGCATCCGCTGGAACGATGCGGACATCGGCATCGACTGGCCGGTCGCGTCGCCCGTCCTGTCCGACAAGGACGGCAAGACGCCGTTCCTGCGCGACGTGCCCGCCGAGCGCCTGCCCGTCTTCGCGGCATGAACCTCCTGCTGCTCGGCGCCAACGGCCAGCTCGGTCGCAGCTTCGTCGAGGACGGCGGCCTGGCCGCGCGCGGCATGCTCGCCACCGCCAGCCGCGACGGCCGGCGCTTCGACGGCGCGGCCATCGAGCAGGCCGACCTGGCCGCGCCGCGGACGCTGCCGACGCTGCTGGATCGCGTACGCCCCGACGTGATCGTCAACGCCGCCGCCTACACCGCGGTCGACCGCGCCGAGCAGGAGGAGGCGCTGGCCACCCGCGTCAACGGCGAGGCGGTCGGCGTGCTGGGCGAGTGGGCCGCGGCGCACGGCGCGCTGGTCGTGCACTACTCCACCGACTACGTGTTCGACGGCAACGCCACGGCGCCCTACCCGGTCGACGCCCCCACCCACCCGCTCGGCGCCTACGGCCGCAGCAAGCTCGCCGGCGAGCGGGCGCTGCGCGCCAGCGGCGCCGAGCATTTCATCTTCCGCACCGCCTGGGTCTACGCGCCGCACGGCCACAACTTCCTGCGCACCATGCTGCGCCTGGGCGCCGAGCGCGAGGAGCTGCGCGTGGTGGCCGACCAGCACGGCGCGCCGACCAGCACCGCGCTGATCGTGCGCGGCACGCTCGCCGCGCTGGACGCCCGGGCCGCGGCGACGCCGGCGCGGCGCGCGGCGCTCGCCGGCACGCACCACCTGGTGAGCAGCGGCCACACCACCTGGCACAGCTTCGCCGAGGCCATCATGGCCGAGGCCGTGGCGCGTGGCCTGCTGCCGCGCGCCCCCCGTGTCAGCGCGATCCGCACCCGCGACTTCCCGACGCCGGCGCGCCGGCCGGCCTGGTCGGTGCTGGACAACGGCGGCTTCGCCGAACGCTTCGGCCTGCCGCTGCCGGACTGGCGCGAGGAGCTGCCGGCGGTGCTGGCGCGCCTGGCCGATCCGGTATCCTGAGCGCATGTTGACGCCCCTCGTCCTCAGCGGCGGCAGCGGCACGCGGCTCTGGCCGGTCTCGCGCCGCAACCTGCCCAAGCAGTTCCTGGCGCTCAGCGGCCACGGCACGCTGTTCCAGCAGACCGTCGCGCGCGCCCGGCGCCTGCCTGATGCCGCCGCCCCCATCGTGGTCGCCAGCGAGGACCACCGTTTCCTTGCCGCCGAGCAGCTGCAGGAGGCCGGCGTCGCCGACGCCGCCATCGTGCTGGAGCCGCTGGCGCGCAACACCGCGCCGGCGATCGCGCTGGGCGCGCTGAAGGCGCTGGAGCGCGATCCCGACGCGCTGCTGCTAGTGCTGCCGGCCGACCACCTGGTCACCCGCCCCGAGGCCTTCGACGCCGCCGTGGCGCAGGCGCTGCCCGCGGCCCGCGACGGCTGGCTGGTCACCTTCGGCATCCGTCCCGACCGCGCCGAGACCGGCTTCGGCTACATCCGTCGCGGCGAAGGCCTCGGCGACGGCGTGTTCCGCGTCGAGCGCTTCGTCGAGAAGCCCGACCTGGCCACCGCCGAGGGCTACCTGGCCGACGGCGGCTACGACTGGAACTCGGGCATGTTCCTGTTCCGCGCAGCGCGCTACCTGGAGGAGCTCGGGCAGCACGCGCCGGCGATGCTGGCGGCGGTGCGCGAAGCCTACGCCGGCGCCACCCGCGACCTGGACTTCATCCGCATCGGCAAGGAGGCCTTCGCGCGGGTGCCGGAGGATTCCATCGACTACGCGGTGATGGAAAAGACCCGCCGCGCGGCGGTGGTGCCGGTGGACTGCGGCTGGAGCGACATCGGCTCCTGGTCGGCGCTCTGGCTGACCGGCCGACGCGACGCCGACGGCAACCTGCGCGAGGGCGACACCCTCGTGATCGACACGCACAACTCGCTGCTGCGCTCGCACGACCGCCACCTGGTCGCCACCGTGGGCGTGGACGACCTGATCGTGGTGACCACGCCGGACGCCACCCTGGTGGCGCGCCGCGATGCCGCGCAGGACGTGAAGAAGGTGGTGGACCGGCTCAAGGCCTCCGGGCGCAGCGAGCACTCGCTGCACCGCGTGGTGCACCGGCCGTGGGGCAGCTACGACTCGCTGGAGGCCGGCGAGCGCTTCCAGGTCAAGCGCATCGTGGTCAAGCCCGGCGCCAGCCTGAGCCTGCAGAAGCACCACCACCGCGCCGAGCACTGGATCGTGGTCTCCGGCACCGCCGAGGTGACCCGCGACGACGAGGTGTTCCTGCTCGGCGAGAACCAGAGCACCTACATCCCGCTCGGCAGCGTGCACCGCCTGCGCAACCCGGGCAAGGTGCCGCTGGAGCTGATCGAGGTGCAGTCCGGCGGCTACCTCGGCGAGGACGACATCGTGCGGCTGGACGACGTCTACGGTCGCGCCTGAGGGCGCCCTTCCCGCTTCCCCCCGTGAAAAATCCTGCGCGGCCGGCACGCCTGCATCGCAGGATCGTGCTGCGTCGCATGATGACAGCACCTCGCACGCTCGCGGATGCTCATGAAGTCCGCGGCACGCCGCCGCGCCACCGCGAACGGATGCGATCCCGTTCGACGTGGCGGCGCCCGCAGCCGGGGTGGCAGCAGCCTTCCATCGCAAAAGCCACCCTTCCATTCGCAAGGGAGGAAGACCCGATGGATTTTCGCCGCCCGCTGCCGGCGCGTACCTCGCGCGTCCCCGGTCGTCCACGGCATCCGCTGGCCCTGGCCTGCGCCGCCGCCCTGCTGTGCGCGAGCGGCAGCGCCTGGCCGCAGCAGACCCCGCCGCAACAGCCGCCGACCCAGGCGCCGGCCGACGCCAAGGCCCCGCAGGAGCAGCCGCAGGCTGCCGCCAAGCCGGCGAAGAAGCCGGACGAGAACGTGCGCACGCTCGGCACCGTCGTGGTGACCGGCATCCGCAGCAGCATCGAGAACGCGCTGAAGGCCAAGCAGGACGCCAAGGACATCGTCGAGGCGATCTCGGCCGAGGACATCGGCAAGCTGCCCGACGCCAGCATCGCCGAGAGCCTGGCGCGCCTGCCCGGCCTGGCGACCCAGCGCCTGGACGGGCGCGCCAACGTGATCTCGATCCGCGGCCTGTCGCCCGACTTCGCCGGCACCACGCTCAACGGACGCGAGCAGGCCACCATCGGCGAGAACCGCGGGGTGGAGTACGACCAGTACCCCTCGGAGCTGATCAGCAGCGCGATGGTCTACAAGACGCCCGACGCCAGCCTGATCGGCCAGGGCCTGTCCGGCACGGTCGACCTGCACACGATCCGCCCGCTGGACCTGCCCAGCCGCACCATCGCGGTCAACCTGCGCGGCGAGCACACCACCAACGGCAAGCTCAATCCCGGCGTGGGCATCGGCGACACCGGGCACCGCGCCAGCTTCTCGTACATCGACCAGTTCTTCGACCACACGCTGGGCGTCGCGGTGGGCATCGCCCAGCTCGACTCGCCGATCCAGGCCAAGCAGTACCAGGCCTGGTGGTGGAGCGTGGACAACGGCCCGGCCGGCATCGAGCAGAACTGGGGCGGCCCGCACACGCCCGGGCTGCCCGACGACGTGATCTCGCAGCAGGGCATGCAGCTGCGCGCGCAGTCGGAGAACCAGCTGCGCAACGGCCTGATGACCGTGCTGGAGTGGGCGCCCGGCGAGCACTACCACTCCACGCTGGACCTGTACTACTCCACCTTCAACGAGCGCAAGTTCACCAACGGCGTGCAGTGGGCGAGCGGCCCCTACGACTACAACGGCGTTCCCTCCTACGCGGACATCGGGCTCACGCCGCAGCAGCCGTACCCGATCGTCACCTCGGGCACGATCAGCGGCATCGCGCCGATCCTGCAGAACGAGTACACCAAGGAGCACGACAAGCTGTTCTCGGCGGGCTGGAACAACCAGTACGACTTCGGCAACGGCTGGGCCGCCACTGCCGACCTCTCCTACTCCAGCGCGAAGAAGAAGCTGCACGACGCCTACCTGTTCAGCGGCCTGGCGGACGGCGGGCTGGCCAGCACGCGGTTCTACCTGCCCGCCCGCGACGGCTACCCGCACTTCATCCCGGGCATCGACCTCGCCGACGCGAGCCGCATCGTGTTCACCGACCCGGACAACTACGGCTACAACGGCCGCGAGGAATTCGACCGGCAGAAGGACACGATCAAGGCGATCCGCCTGGAAGCCACCCACCCGGCGGGCTGGATCTTCAGCGACTTCACCCTCGGCGTGGACTACTCGGACCGCAAGAAGACCAAGCAGGCCGACGTCTACTTCGCCTGGCTCAACGGCAACGCCTCGGACCCCGGCGCCTACGACCATGCCTTCGGCGTGCCGATCGACCCGGCCTTCCTGTACGCCCCCACCTCGCTGAGCTACGGCGGCATCCCGGGCATCGTCAACTACGACGTGCTGGAGGCGCTGCAGAGCCAGTTCTACCTCACCCAGCGCAACGGCCAGGCGGACTGGAACCGCAACTACACGGTGGAGGAGAAGGTACCGGTCGCCTACGTCAAGTTCGACATCGACACCTCGCTGGGCGGCGTCCCGCTGGTCGGCAACGTGGGCGTGCAGTACGTGCGCACCGACCAGTCCTCCACCGCGTTCCAGACCAACGGCGACGCCCTGGTCGGCCGGCTCACCGGCGGCGCCAAGTACCACGACCTGCTGCCCAGCCTGAACCTGCGGGCCGAGATCGGCGACAGGCAGTACCTGCGCTTCGGCCTGGCCAAGACCATGGCGCGCGGCCGCATCGACGACGAGAAGGTGGCCAGCTCCGCCGGCGTGGCCCGGGTGGAGCAGGGCCCGGCCGCCGGCCAGGTGCTGTGGTCCGGCAGCGGCGGCAACCCCAAGCTCAAGCCCTACATCGCGGTCGGCACGGACCTGTCGTGGGAGAAGTACTTCGGGCAGTCGAGCTACGTGGCGGTGGCGGTGTTCAACAAGAACCTGCTCAACTACATCTACAACCAGACCACGCTGGACTACGACTTCTCCGGCTACACCAACGACAACCCCACGCTCACGCCGACCAGCAACTACGGCTCGTTCACCCGGCCGGAGAACGGCACCGGCGGCAAGATGCAGGGCCTGGAACTGTCCGGCGCGCTGGAGGGCGGGCTGCTGGCCGACGCGCTGGACGGCTTCGGCATGCAGGCGAACTTCTCGCTGACCAACAGCTCGCTGCCCAAGAGCGCGATCTCCTCGATCCCCGGCAGCCCGGCCACCCTGCCCGGCCTGTCGCGCAAGGTGGCGAACCTGGCGCTGTACTACGAGAAGCACGGCCTCTCGGTGCGCGTGGCCGAGCGCTACCGCTCGGCCTTCACCGGCGAGGCGGTGGCGCTGTTCGACCAGCTCGGCTACACCCAGATCGAGGCCAACCGCCAGACCGACCTGCAGCTCGGCTACGCCTTCACCGAGGGCCGCTGGAACGGCCTGTCGATCCTGCTGCAGGTCAACAACCTCACCAACACCGCGGACAAGACCCAGCAGATCTCGGCCCTGCCCAACGGCGTCGCGGTGGCGCGGCCGCTGGAATACGACACCTGGGGACGCACGGTGATGTTCGGGCTCAACTACAAGCTGTAAGGGCAACGCAGCCCAGCCGGAGCCGACGGCGGAGAGCGGACCGGCCGGTGCCGCTTCGGCGGAACTGGCGGTTCCGGCTTCGCGCGGCGCGGCGGGCATCCGCCCGTGCGCTCACTCCACCGTCACCGACTTGGCCAGGTTGCGCGGCTGGTCCACGTCGGTGCCGCGCAACACGGCCACGTGGTAGGCCAGCAGTTGCAGCGGCACGGTGAATACCGCGGGGGCGATGAAGTCGCCGCCGGAGGCCACGCGCAACAGTGCGCCGCGCGCGGGGTTGCCGTCCATGCCGGCCTCGCCCTCGGCGAACACGATCAGCTCGCCGCCGCGCGCGCGCACTTCCTGCAGGTTGGACTTGAGCTTCTCCAGCAGCGGGCCGCCGGGCGCCACCGCCACCACCGGCATCGATTCGTCCACCAGCGCCAGCGGGCCGTGCTTGAGTTCGCCGGCCGGGTAGGCCTCGGCGTGGATGTAGGAGATTTCCTTGAGCTTGAGCGCGCCCTCCAGCGCCACCGGGTACTGCACGCCGCGGCCGAGGAACAGCGCGTGCTGGCGCGGGATGAAGCGCTCGGCCAGCGCGACGATGGCCGGCTCCAGCGCCAGCGCGTCCTCGATCGCGCGCGGCAGGTGCGCCAGCTGGGCGCACAACCCGGCGTAGCGGTCCGCGTCCAGGCCGCGCTGGTGCGCCAGCTGCAGCGCCAGCAGCGCCAGCGCGGCCAGCTGGGTGGTGAAGGCCTTGGTGGAGGCCACGCCGATCTCGGGGCCGGCGCGGGTCATCAGCCGGAGGTCGGCCTCGCGCACCACCGAGGATTCGGGCACGTTGCAGATCGCCAGCGTGCCGAGGTAGCCGCGGCGCTTCGATTCGCGCATCGCCGCCAGCGTGTCGGCGGTTTCGCCGGACTGCGAGATGGCGACGAACAGCGTGTCCGGCGGCACCACCGCGTCGCGGTAGCGGTATTCGCTGGCCACCTCCACGCCGACCGGCAGGTGCGCGTATTCCTCGATCCAGTACTTGGCGACCAGGCCGGCGTGGTAGCTGGTGCCGCAGGCGACGATGTGCAGGCCGCGCACCTTCGCCAGCAGCTCGTCGCCGCCCGCGCCGAAGATGTTGGGCAGCACGCCGTGCGGGCCCAGCCGCGCCTCCAGCGTGTCGGCCACCGCGCGCGGCTGCTCGAAGATTTCCTTCTGCATGTAGTGGCGGTATTCGCCGCGCTCCACCGCGTCGGCGGACAGCTCGCTCTCGTGCACCGGGCGCTCCACCGGCGTGCCGTCCAGCGTGTGGATGCGCACGCTCTCGCGGGTGATCTCCACCACGTCGTCCTCGGCCAGGTAGATCACCCGGTGGGTGACCTGCACCAACGCCTGCGCGTCGGAGCCGAGGAAGTTCTCACCGATGCCCAGGCCCACCAGCAGCGGCGCGCCGCGCCGTGCGCCGACCACGCGGCCGGGCGCGTTGCGGTCGATCACCGCGATCGCGTAGGCGCCCTCCAGCTCGCGCACCACGGCGAGCACCGCCTCGCGCAGGTCCAGCCCCGCGGCCAGGCGCTCGTCGACCAGCGCCGCGATCACCTCGGTGTCGGTCTCGGAGGTGAACGCGCGGCCGCCGGCCTGCAGCCTGGCGCGCAGGTCGGCGTAGTTCTCGATGATGCCGTTGTGCACGATCGCCACGCGCCCGGCGACGTGCGGGTGCGCGTTGGCCTCGTTGGGCACACCATGGGTGGCCCAGCGGGTGTGGGCGATGCCGGTGCCGCCGGGGAACGGGTCGGCCCGATACAGCGCCTCCATCTCGCGCACCTTGCCCTTGGCCCGCACGCGGCGGATCTGCCCGCCGTCGAGCACGGCCAGGCCGGCCGAGTCGTAGCCGCGGTATTCCAGCGCCTTGAGGCCGGCGATCAGCAGGGGGGCGACGTCACGCTGGGCGGTGGCGGCGACGATTCCACACATGGGTCCTGGTACCTGTCGATGGGTCAAAAGCGGGTGGAGAGAGGCGAGTGGCGAGTGGCGAGAAGCGAGGGAAAGCATCCGGCCCGGGTGGGCCTTTCCCTTCTTCCCCACTCGCTCCCGCTCCCTTAGTGCACCTTGCGGCGCAGGTAGTTCAGCAGGTCGATGCGGGTGATCAGGCCGAGGAACTGCTCGCCGTCCACCACGATCGCCACGTGGCCGCGCTCGAACACCGGCAGCAGCGACTCGATCGGCAAGCGCACGTCCAGCTTCTGCAGCGTGGTGATCATCGCGGTGGCGACGTTGTCGCGGAAGCGCGCCTCGTCGGCATGCACGTGCATCAGCACGTCGGACTCGTCGATGATGCCGACCAGCCGGTCCCCGTCCATCACCGGCAGCTGCGAGACGTCGTAGAGCTTCATCCGCGTGTAGGCGGTCATCAGGAGCTCGTTCGGGCCGACCACCACGGTGTCGCGCTGGGCGAACGGGCGCAGCAGCAGGTCGCGCAGGTCGCCGTGCCGCTCGCGCTCGATGAAGCCGTTGTCCAGCATCCAGTAGTCGTTGTACATCTTCGACAGGTACTTGTTGCCGGTGTCGCAGACCAGCGTCACCACGCGCTTGGGCCGCGCCTGCTCGCGGCAGTACTTGAGCGCCGCGGCCAGCAGGGTGCCGGTGGAGGAGCCGCCGAGCACGCCCTCCCTGGCCAGCAGCTCGCGCGCGGCGAGGAAGCTCTCCCTGTCGGAGATGGCGTAGGCCTTCTTCACCCGGCTGAAGTCGCTGATGGTCGGCAGGAAGTCCTCGCCGATGCCCTCGACCATCCACGTGCCGGACTTCTCCGACAGCGTGCCCTCGTTGATGTACTGGGCCAGGATCGAGCCGACCGGGTCGGCCAGCACGATCTCGGTGTGCGGCGAATGCTCGGCGAAGTACCTCGACAGCCCGGTCATGGTGCCGGAGGAGCCGCAGCCGACCACCACCGCGTCCACCTCGCCGTCCATCTGTTCGAGGATCTCCGGGCCGGTGGTCTCGTAGTGCGCGCGCGGGTTGTCGGGGTTGCCGAACTGGTTGACGAAGTAGGCGCCGGGCGTCTCGCGGGCGATCCGCTCGGCCATGTCCTGGTAGTACTCCGGGTGGCCCTTGGCGACGTCGGAGCGGGTCAGCACCACCTCGGCGCCCATCGCCTTGAGGTTGAAGATCTTCTCGCGGCTCATCTTGTCCGGCACCACCAGCACCAGGCGGTAGCCCTTGGCCTGCGCCACCAGGGCCAGGCCCAGGCCGGTGTTGCCGGCGGTGCCCTCGACCAGGGTGGCGCCGGGCCGGATCTTGCCCGCCTTCTCGGCGCCCTCGATCATCGACAGGCCGATGCGGTCCTTGATCGAGCCGCCCGGGTTGGCGCTCTCCAGCTTGAGGAACAGCTCGCAGCAGCCGCTGTCCAGGCGCTGGGCGCGCACCATCGGGGTGTTGCCGATCAGTTCGAGGACGCTGGCGTGGACCGTCATGGGAGCTCCGTGGGACGAGGCGGCCGCCTTCCGTCGCGGGACGGCGGGCCTGCCATGATACCCGAGCCGTCCGGGCGCCCCCTGGAAAGCCGCGGCCCCGGCACCCTCCTCGCGGAAGGCCCGGGGCCGTCTTGGGCTGGATGGAAAACCTGCGGCGTCAGTTGGGCCGGTGCGCCCGGGCCTGCCACATCCGCTCGAGTCGTTCCTTGGCGTGGAGCTTTTCCTTCTTCATGCCGGCCAAGGTCACGTCATCGATGGGGAGCACCCCGATCTCGGCGTCGTGCACCTTGCTGTCGAGTTCCTGGTGGTGCTGGTACAGCCGGCGGAATTCGGCGTCGGCCTTCATCAGGGCTTCGACAGCGTCACGCTGCTGGTTTTCGAACATGATCCGACCTCCTCGAGATAGGGGGCGGGCGCGGGATCGGTGCGCCCGCGGACGGAAGAAACACGCGCACATCCGCCGCCATGCCTCTTGCGGCGGCACGGCGGGATGGACAGGTACGGAATGGGCGCATGGTTCAGGTCAGTGGCCCACGGGGGAAAATGGACAGGCCCCATGGGAGCCCGAACCTACTCCCCCGCCTGCGGGCTTGCAAGCCGGCCCGGGAGGCCTGCGGCGAAAGGCCGCCGCGGGCCGGGAAAGCTGCCGCAGCAGGCTTCACCGGGCGACGACGCGCCGCCCGGCGGACGCTCACTTGCCGGCGTCGCCGCCCTGCATCTGCGAGCGCAGCGCCTTGGCCGCCTGCGCCGCCAGCTCGGCCTGGCGCTTGGCCGCCTTGGCCACGCGGCTCTGCGCCTCGGCCAGCTTGCGGGCGCGGTCGGCCTCGGCGCGCGCCTGCTCGGCCGCCTGCGAGGCCTCCATGCCCTGCTGCTGCAGCCGGGCGGCCTCCTCCTGCGCCATCTGGTACTGCATGCGCTGGAACTCCAGCTCGCGGCGCGCCGCGTCGGCGTCGATCTGGGCGCGCTCGAGCACCAGCTGGGCGTGCTCGCGGTCGAGCTGGGACAGCTTGTTCTGCGCGTCCTGCAGCTGCGCCGCCGCGCGCGCCTGGTCGACGCGCCGCTCGGCGATGTAGAGCGCGTGCGGCCGCTCGCGCGAGCTGGCCTGCGCCAGCCGCTGGATGGCGTCGCGCGCCAGCGCCTGCTCGGCCTGGGCGTAGGTGCCCAGGGTCGGGTCGCCGACGAGCTGGTTGAGACTGTTGTTCAGGCGGGTGACGTCCATGTCGTCCTTGGCCTGCACGCCGGCGCTGGCGCCCAGCGCCAGCAGGACGGCGCCGATCAGGGCGTGACGCTTCATGGCTGGCCTCCATTGGGCTGCTGGCTCGGCTCGGGCACGTTCTGGAAGCCCTGGCCGGGCTGCCCCTGGTCCTGCTGCGGCAGCGGGGCGTTGAGGGTGGAGGAGGACGGCGCCGGCAGGTCCGGCAGCGGCTCCTGCGCCGGCAGCGCGGCCGAGCCCGCCGGCGCCGGGGCGCCGCCCCCGGCCTGCTGGGCGGCCTGCTGGGTGGCCAGCGCGGCCTGCTGCTGGGCGGCGTGCTGCTGCGCCTCGGCCTTGGCCTCCTCGTTCTGGGTGCGCACCCGGTTGTTCTCCTCCAGCTTGGACTGGATCTCGGCGCGGGCGGCGCCCAGCCGGGCCTTGGTGCGCGCCAGCATGGCGTCCGCGCTGGCCTCCTCGGCCAGGTCGGCGGCCAGGTCGTACTTGCGCGCGGCCATCGCCGCCTGCGCCTGCTGGAACTTGTCCTGGGCGAAGCCCAGGTCCACCGGCGCATAGTCGGCCGCGCCGGCGTCGCGGGCGGCCTGCAGCTGGGCCTGCGCCTGGCTCATCGCGCCGTCCGGCGGCGGCACGCTGGCGCAGCCGGACAGCGCCAGCACGGCGGCCAGGGTCAAGACGGACGCCGCCGTGCCGATACGCTTGCGCGGCAAGCGCCCGGTCGACGGGGAAAAGATGTGCACCATCACGCATTCCTCACGCGGTATCACCGCGTATTGTGGGCAGGCATAATCCTTCATTGCAACGCGCAGGAAACCAGGGGTTCCACGTGGATATCGGTTACTTCCTCAAGCTGATGGTGGACAAGGGTGCGTCGGATATGTTCCTGACCACCGGCGCTCCCGTGAACATCAAGGTCGAGGGCAAGCTCTACCCGCTCGGCAACACCGGCCTGCCGGGCGGCATGGTCAAGAAGATCGCCTACTCGCTGATGGACGAGGGCCAGGTGCCGCAGTTCGAGCGCGACCTGGAGCTGAACATGGCGCTGGCGGTGAAGGAGGCCGGCCGCTTCCGCATCAACGTGTTCAAGCAGCGCGGCGAGGTCGGCATGGTGATCCGCGCGATCAAGAGCGAGATCCCCTCGATCGAGCAGCTGCAGCTGCCCTCGATCTTCCGCGACCTGATCATGGAGCCGCGCGGGCTGATCCTGGTGGTGGGCGCCACCGGCTCGGGCAAGTCCACCACCCTGGCGGCGATGCTGGACCACCGCAACTCCAACACCTCCGGCCACATCCTCACCATCGAGGACCCGATCGAGTACCTGCACCGGCACAAGAAGTCGATCGTCAACCAGCGCGAGGTGGGGCTGGACACGCACAGCTACCACGAGGCGCTGCGCAACGCGATGCGCGAGGCGCCGGACGTGATCATGATCGGCGAGATCCGCGACACCGACACCATGGAGGCGGCGATCGCCTTCTCCGAGACCGGCCACCTGTGCCTGGCCACGCTGCACTCCAACAACGCCGACCAGACGCTGGAGCGCATCCTCAACTTCTTCCCCGAGTCGGCGCACAAGAACGTGCTGATGAACCTGGCGCTGAACCTGCGCGCGGTGATCAGCCAGCGCCTGGTGACCGGCAAGGACGGCCGCCGCCTGCCCGCGGTGGAGGTGCTGCTCAACACCCCGCTGATCCGCGACATGATCCGCCGCGGCCAGATTCACGAGGTGAAGGAGGCGATGGACCGCAGCCTGCAGGAGGGCATGCAGACCTTCGACCAGTCGCTGTACCGGCTCTACAAGAGCGGCCGCATCGAGCTGGAGGAGGCGCTGTCCAAGGCCGACTCGCGCGACGGCCTGGCGCTGAAGATCCGCCTGTCCGAGGGCGGCGGCGCGGAGAGCGCCGAGCTGTCGGGCAACGATCCGTACGGGCTCGGCTTCTGAATCCAGGAGTGAGTGGAAGGGAGTGAGAAGCGGGAGGGGGCTCTCTCGACCCTCACTCCCCTCCACTCACTTCCCGCTTCCGGGCGCGTCCGGCTGCGCCTCCGGCGCCGCCGCCCTGAACGCCTCCAGCTCGTTGCACGCCGCGTGGATGCGCGCGACGGTCGGGTACGGCGCCAGGTCCAGCTTCCAGCGCAGCGCGTTGTACACCTGCGGCACCAGGCAGGCGTCGGCCAGGCCCGGCGTGTCGCCGTGGCAGTGGCGGCCGGTGGCGGGGCTGCCGGCCAGCATCGCCTCCAGCGCGGCGAAGCCGGCGCCGATCCAGTGCCGCATCCACTCGCCGCGCTGCGCCTCGCCGGCGCCGAAGCGCGTCTCCAGCGCCTGCAGCACGCGCAGGTTGCCCAGCGGATGCACGTCGCAGGCCACCGCCTGGGCCAGCGCGCGCACGCGCGCGCGGTCGCGCGCGGCGGCGGGCAGCAGCCGCGGCCCGTCGGGATAGGCCTCGTCCAGGTACTCGATGATCGCCATCGACTGGGTGAACGCCCGCCCGCCGTCGAGCAGGCAGGGCACCAGCTCCTGCGGGTTGAGCGCGCGGTAGGCCGCCGCGTGCTGCTCGCCGCCGTCGCGCAGCAGGTGCACCGCGCGGCTCTCGTAGGGCAGGCCCTTGAGATTCAGCGCGATGCGCACGCGGTAGGCGGCGCTTGAGCGCCAGTAGCCGTACAGCACCAGACCCTGCGTCATCGTGTCACCCCCGCGGCAAGGCGCGAAGCATACGCCAGCGGCGGCTCCGGTTTGCATCGCCTCCGGGGCGGCGGGACAATGCGCGGCTCGCGCCGTGAGCGGCGCCGTTCCGTCCTTTCCATTCCCGAGGGAGTTGCGCCGTGTCCGTCACCCGCATGAGCGATCTCGACCTGCGCGGCAAGCGCGTGCTGATCCGCGAAGACCTGAACGTGCCGATCGAGAACGGCCGCATCACCTCCACCCAGCGCCTGGACGCCGCCCTGCCCACCATCGTCGCCGCGCGCGACGCCGGCGCCAGGGTGATGGTGATGTCGCACCTGGGCCGCCCCAAGGAGGGCCAGTTCGACGGGGAATCCTCGCTGGCGCCGGTGGCGAAGTGGCTGGGCGGCAAGCTCGGCCGGCCGGTGCGGCTGGTGCGCGACTACCTCGACGGCGTGGACGTCGCCGACGGCGAGGTGGTGCTGCTGGAGAACTGCCGCATGAACGTGGGCGAGGGCAAGGACGACGAGGCGCTGGCGAGGAAGTACGCCGCGCTGTGCGACGTGTTCGTGATGGACGCCTTCGGCACCGCGCACCGCGCGCAGGCCTCCACCCACGGCGTGATCAAGTACGCGCCGGTGGCCGCCGCCGGCCCGCTGCTCTCGGCCGAGCTCGACGCGCTGGGCAAGGCGCTGGAGCACCCCGCGCACCCGCTGCTGGCGATCGTGGCCGGCTCCAAGGTCTCCACCAAGCTCATCCTGCTGGAGAACCTTACGGCCAAGGTCGACCAGCTGATCGTGGGCGGCGGCATCGCCAACACCTTCATCGCCGCCGCCGGCTACGGCGTGGGCAACTCGCTGTACGAGCCGGACCTGCTCGACGCCGCGCGCCAGGTGATGGCCGACGCCCGCCGGCGCAACGCCGAGGTGCCGCTGCCGGTGGACGTGGTGGTGGCGCCGGAGTTCTCCGCCCACGCGCCGGCCACGGTGAAGCCGGTGGACCAGGTGAAGGACGGCGAGATGATCCTCGACATCGGCCCGGAGACCGCGCGCCGCTATGCCGGGCTGATCGGCAAGGCCGGCACGGTGGTGTGGAACGGCCCGGTCGGCGTGTTCGAGTTCGACGCCTTCGCCAAGGGCACCGAGACGCTGGCGCGCGCCATCGCCGCGTCCAGGGCGTTCTCCATCGCCGGCGGCGGCGACACGCTGGCGGCGGTGGACAAGTTCGGCATCGAGAAGGACGTCTCCTACATCTCCACCGGCGGCGGCGCCTTCCTCGAGTTCCTCGAGGGCAAGGAGCTGCCCGCGGTGGCGGCGCTGAAGGCGCGCGCCGGCCGCTGATGCTCTGCCTGTTCGACCTCGACGGCACGCTGATCGACTCCGAGCGGGGCATCCTCGCCTGCATCCGGTACGCCTTCGGCAAGCTGGGCGTGCCGGCGCCGGCGGAGCTGCGCCACTGGATCGGCCCGCCGCTGCGGCACAGCTTCGCCCCATGGCTGGACCACGACGCGGCGCGGGTCGAGGCCGCGGTCGGGCACTACCACGAGCGCTTCGAGGCGCTCGGCTGGCGCGAGCACGCGGCCTACCCGGACATCGAGGCGATGGTCGGCCGGCTCGCCGGCGCCGGCCACGCGCTGGCGGTGGTCACCAGCAAGCCCGAGCGGCATGCGCGGCCGATCCTCGAGCACCTGCCGTTCGGCCACGCCTTCCAGCGCCTGTACGGCCCCGACCCGGCCAGCCCGCACAGCGAGAAGGCCTCGATGATCGCCGCCGCGCTGGCGGACTTCGGCGCCGCGCCGGAGCAGGCGGTGATGGTCGGCGACCGCCATTTCGACATCGAGGGCGCGGTGTCGAACCGCGTGCGCGGCATCGGCGTGCTGTGGGGCTTCGGCAGCCGCGAGGAACTGGTGCGGGCCGGTGCGCACGCGCTCGCCCGCGATCCGGCGCACCTGGCCGAGCTGCTGGCGGCCTGAGCGGCGCGCGTACCCGCCGGCGCCGCACGCACGGGCGCTGACCCGCTCGTGGAAGATGCTGTCGATGACGAGCACTGCCGGCGCACCCGCGACGCCAACACGAGAAGCGCTGCGCCGACGCTTCGCCCGTCATACCCGCCCCCCACCCGTCATTCCCGCGCAAGCGGGAATCCAGCGCCTTTCCGTGGGCGATGCGGCGAGGCCCAAAGGCCCTGGATTCCCGCTTGCGCAGGAATGACGAAGCAAAAAACGCCGCGGTGGCCGCGGCGTTTTTTTCATGGCATGCGGATCACGAGCATCCCGCCCCTTTCTTTCCCACGCGGGGAAAGGGCCCCCTCCCGTCAGCCGACCACGCGCTTCACCGCGTCCACCACGTGCGCCACGGTGAAGCCGAAGTGCTCGAACAGCTGCGCCGCCGGGGCCGAGGCGCCGAAGCCGGTCATGCCGACCACCTCGCCGTCCAGGCCCACGTACTTGCGCCAGTAGTCGGTGCTGGCCGCCTCCACCGCCACGCGGGCGCGGCACCAGGACGGCAGCACGCCCTCGCGGTATTCCAGCGGCTGCGCGTCGAACGCCTCGGTGCACGGCATCGACACCACGCGCACCGGCACGTCCTGCTGCGCCAGCGTGCGCGCGGCCTCCATCGCCAGCTCCACCTCCGAGCCGGTGGCGATCAGGATGGCCTTGAACTTCGCGCCGGCCGGGTCGGACAGCACGTAGGCGCCGCGCGCGATGGCCGCCAGCTGCGCGGCGGTGCGGTGCTGGTGTCGCAGGTTCTGCCGCGAGAACACCAGGCAGGCCGGGCGGCCCTTGCGCTCGATCGCGGCCTTCCACGCCACCGCCGATTCCACCGCGTCGCACGGGCGCCACACCTGGTTGTCCGGGATCAGCCGCAGCGAGCCCAGGTGCTCCACCGGCTGGTGGGTGGGGCCGTCCTCGCCCAGGCCGATCGAGTCGTGCGTGTAGACGTGGATCGCGTGCGCCGGAATCAGCGCGCTCATGCGCACCGCGTTGCGCGCGTAGTCGGAGAACACCAGGAAGGTGGCGTCGTACGGGATGAAGCCGCCGTGCAGGGCCAGGCCGTTGGTGATCGCGCTCATGCCGAACTCGCGCACGCCGTAGTACACGTAGTTGCCCTTGCCGCCGGCGCTGTCGCCGTTGCCGGCGTCCAGGCTGCCCTTCCACTTGGTCAGGTTGGAGCCGGCCAGGTCGGCCGAGCCGCCGATCAGCTCCGGCAGCAGCGGGCCGAAGGCGTCCAGCGTCATCTGCGAGGCCTTGCGCGAGGCCACCTCCGGGCCCTCCGCCTGCAGCTTCTCGACGTAGGCCTGCGAGCTGGCCGCCCAGTCGGCCGGCAGCTCGCCGCGCTGGCGGCGCTCGAACTCGGCGGCCAGCTCGGGATATGCCTTGGCGTAGGCCGCGAAGGCGTCCCGCCACGCCTGCTCGGCGGCGGCGCCCCTGGCCCGGTGGTCCCAGCCGGCGTAGATCTCGGCGGGGATCTCGAACGGCGGGTACGGCCAGCCGAGCCGCTCGCGCGCGGCGGCGACCTCGTCCTTGCCCAGCGGCGCGCCGTGGCTTTCCTCCTTGCCCTGCTTGTGCGGCGCGCCGAAGCCGATGATGGTCTTGCAGCAGATCAGGGTGGGCTTCCCGTCCTGCGCGAGGGCGGCCTCGATGGCGCGCTTCACCGCCGCGGCGTCGTGGCCGTCGACGCCACGGATCACGTGCCAGCCGTAGGCCTCGAAGCGGCCCGGCGTGTCGTCGGTGAACCAGCCGTGCACCTCGCCGTCGATGGAGATGCCGTTGTCGTCGTAGATCGCCACCAGCTTGTTCAGGCCCCAGGTGCCGGCCAGCGAGGCGACCTCGTGCGAGATGCCCTCCATCAGGCAGCCGTCGCCGAGGAACACCCAGGTACGGTGGTCGACGATGACATGCCCGGGCCGGTTGAAGTGCGCCGCCAGCACCTTCTCCGCCAGCGCGAAGCCCACCGCGTTGGCCAGGCCCTGGCCGAGCGGGCCGGTGGTGGTCTCCACGCCGGGCGTCTCGTTGGCCTCCGGGTGGCCGGCGGTCTTCGAGTGCAGCTGGCGGAAGCGCTTGAGCTCGCTCATCGGCAGGTCGTAGCCGGTCAGGTGCAGCAGCGCGTACTGCAGCATCGAGCCGTGGCCGTTGGAGAGCACGAAGCGGTCGCGGTCGCACCACTTCGGGTTGGCCGGGTTGAACTTGAGGAAGTCGTTCCACAGCACCTCGGCGATGTCGGCCATGCCCATCGGCATGCCCGGGTGGCCGGACTTGGCCGCCTCCACGGCGTCCATGGCTAGGGCTCGCACGGCATTGGCGAGTTCGCGGCGGGTCGTCATCGGGCTCTCCGGCTGGGGATGTGGCAAAGCGCGAATTGTCGCCGATCGGCCCGCCGCTGTCGCGTCGGCGCCTGCGCGCGTAGACCGGCCCGGATTAATTTCGCCTTAATTTTTCATGGCGAGATATCGCTTCGCTTCAGGCTCGGCTGCGTTCAATGGCGCCGCGCACATCCCCATGCGCGCCGCCATGCCTTCCCCCTTAGCACGCACGGCGGCCAAGAACAGAAGGAAGAGGAGACTCCTCATGAAGAAGACGCTATTTGCCCTGGCTCTCGCCTCCACCGGCCTGCTCGCCGTTCCCGCCTTCGCGCAGGACAGCGGCAGCAGCCCGCAAGCCACCGACACCGGCACCGCCACCGGCGGCGGCAACTACCAGTCCAGCCAGCCGGTCGGCAGCGGCAACTGGTTCATCGACGCCAACGTCGGCCGCACCAACGGCAGCGACAACGGCGGCTTCGGCAGCAACGCCAGCGGCTTCAACTTCCTGCACGGCGAACGCGGCCGCCGCACCGGCTACGGCCTGATCGGCGGCTACCGCTGGAAGGTCGGCCACGACCTCGGCCTGGGCCTCGAGGCGGGCTACACCGACCTGGGCAACTTCCGGGTCAAGAACGTGTTCAACGACGACGACGTCAACCAGAAGAAGAAGGAAAACGCCCTGCGCGGCTGGCTGCTGGGCGTGAACGGCCGCATCAACCTGGTGCCGCAGTGGTACCTGGGCTTCCACGGCGGCTACTTCCGCGCCAACGACAACAACCGCAGCTACAACAACAGCGTCGGCCAGGACCTGCACCTGAGCAGCGGCGGCCGCGCCGACCGCGGCAGCTGGTACGCCGGCATCGGCACCGGCTGGGACATCAGCGAGCACTTCGGCCTGGGCGTGCAGTACGACTACTTCCACGCCAACGCCGGCAAGATCCGCAACGACGACACCGGCGAGGTCCGCCCGGACCTGAAGCGCTCCACCGGCATCGTCTCGCTGACCGGCGAATACCGCTTCTAGGGTCCGCCGCCTGCAGGCAGGAAGCCCATGGCCGCCATCCATGGGCTTCTTAATGAATGCTTAATACTAAACTGATCGGTATTGAATCTTCCGGGCCCGGCGCCATCTAACGCCACGACGCCTCGATGGCGCCCCCGCAGCAGCCGGCACGGCCGTCCCCACGGCCCGGCTGCGACAACAACAGGAGACACTCCATGAAAAAGACGCTGCTTGCCCTCGCCTTCGCCGCCGCCGGCCTGGTCGCCGTGCCGTCCGCCTTCGCGCAGAGCGCGCCGCACAACGACGGCTGGTTCATCAACGGCAACGTGGGCCGCACCACGGTCGACAAGGGTCCGTACAACGACCACGACACCGGCTACGCCATCGGCGGCGGCTATCGCTGGGCGGTGAACCCCTCCGTCGCGCTGGGCGTCGAGGCCGGCTACAACGACCTGGGCAACATCCACGTGCGCAACGCCTTCAACAGCGACGACGTGGTCGAGCATGGCCGCTCCGAGCTGCACGGCTGGACCGCCGGCGTGAACGGCCACTTCAACCTGAGCCCGAACTGGTACGTCGGCGCCCGCACCGGCGTCTACAGCTGGAAGGGCCACGGCCTCTCCAACGACGTCAACCCGGTGCGCAAGAGCCTGGACGACACCAGCTGGTACGCGGGCGCGGGCGTGGGCTACGACTTCAGCAACAACGTCAGCCTGGGCCTGAACTACGACCACTACGACGCGAGCAAGAACCACGTCAACCTGGATACCGACATGGTGTCGGTCAGCGCGGAATACCGCTTCTGACGGCCGGTTGGCAGGTGGAAACGGAAAGGGCGCCGCGAGGCGCCCTTTTCTTTGGACCTTTAAAGCATCGCGGCCGGAGGCCGCTCTCACAAGGTGCTTGCAGGCCTGTGGGAGCGGCCTCCGGCCGCGATGCCCACGGCGCGAGAGCGGGCGGTTACTTGCCGCTCCACTGCCCCAGCGCCGCCAGGCCGTTCTCCTTGGCGCGCTGGGCGACGGTCTTCTGCGCCTCGGCGTAGTTGCCCTTCATGTCCTTGGCCCACAGCTTGAGCGCGGCCTGCTGCATGGCGCGGCCGTAGGAGAACGACAGCGGCCACGGGTGCGGGCCGATGCGGTTCATCGCGTTGAGGTGGGCGGTGGCCTGCTCGTCGCTCTGGCCGCCGGAGAGGAACACGATGCCCGGCAGCGAGGCCGGCACGGTGCTCTTGAGCACGCGCACGGTGGCCTCGGCCACTTCCTCGACTTCGGCCTGCTCGGCCGCGTCCTTGCCCGGGATCACCATGCTGACCTTGAGGATCACGCCCTCCAGCATGACGTTCTGCTCGTACAGCGCGTTGAACAGGCTGCGCAGCACGGCCTCGTGCACCTCGTAGCTGACCTCGATGCTGTGGTCGCCGTCCATGATCACCTCCGGCTCCACCATCGGCACCAGGCCGGCCTCCTGGCACAGCGCGGCGTAGCGCGCCAGCGCGTGGGTGTTGGCCTCGATCGCGGTGGAGCTGGGGTTGTCCTCGGAGATGTTGATCACCGCGCGCCACTTGGCGAACTGCGCGCCCAGCCTGGCGTATTCGGCCAGGCGCTCGCGCAGGCCGTCCAGGCCCTCGGTCACCACGTCGCCGGGGAAGCCGGCCAGCGGCACCGGGCCCTTGTCCACCTTGATGCCGGGGATGATGCCGGCCTTCTTCATCACCTGGGTGAACGGCACGCCGTCCCGGGTGGACTGGCGGATCGTCTCGTCGTACAGGATCGCGCCGGAGATGTGCTCGTTGAGGCCCGGGGTCGTCAGCAGCAGCTCGCGGTAGGCGCGGCGGTTCTCCTCGGTGTTCTCGATGCCGACGGCCTCGAAGCGCTTCCTGATGGTGTTGGTCGATTCGTCGATCGCGATGATGCCCTTGCCCGGCGCAACCATCGCCAGGGCGATGCTCTCAAGATCTTCGATACTCATGACGACTCCGTACGATCGGTGCGGCGCGGCCGCGCGACAAGGAAAGCCGCCCCGGAAGGCCGGGCCGGCAAGGCTGAAAGCGCGGGATTATAGCCCCAAGCCGCAGGGGCTGCCGGCCGGGCTCAGTCGGCCGCGTAGCCGGCCAGCCGGCACGGCGCCATCACCTGGCGCTGGCCGTCGGCGCCGGGCGGCGCGTTGAACGGCACGACGTAGTAGGTCCGCACCGGGTCGCTGCCGCGGTTGCCCAGCGAGGGGCCGTAGCGGAAGTGCGAGACCGCGCTCAGCGCCACCTGGCCCAGGTCGCTGGCGGGCGCCACCTTCTCCAGCTTGAGGTCGCGCGGCACGCCGTCGGAGCCGATGGTGTAGCTCACCGCCGCGCAGCCGGGCTTGTCCAGGTTGCTGCCGCTGTTGGGCACGTCCACGTCCACCGTCTGGTTGATCAGGATCCAGTACTTGTTGACGTGCTCCGGGTCGATGCGGTGCGCGGTCTGCGCCCAGGCCGGAAGGGCGAGGGCCAGCAGCGGCAGCAGCAGGGTGCGGAACGGGCGCGACGTCTTCTTCATGGGGGGACCTCCGCGGATCGGGTGGGCGGAAGCGCAGTGTAATGCGCGGCGGCGCTCCGGCGGCAGCGCGGGCGGGCGGTCCGTGCGCCGGCGGCGGAATGGCGGGGCCGCCATCCGCGAGGCGGAGGCGGGGAGGCAGCGGCTTTCTTGCGCCGAAGCCCGGGCGCAAAGAAGGCGCCGGATTCCTGCTTGCGCAGGAATGACGGGCAAGGGCGGGAGCTTGCGGCGCGGGCGGGCGCCTACAGGTCGCGCAGGCTCTCCACCTCGCCGCCGGCGCCCACCGAGAGCAGCTTGAGCGTGTTGGTGCCGCCGCCCAGGCCCACGCGGTCGCCGTGGGTCACGATCACGCGGTCGCCCTCGGCCAGCCTGCCCTGGGCGAACAGCAGGCTCACCGCGCCGCGCGTGGCCGAGGCCATGGTCTCGCCGGCGTGCCGGTATTCCACCGGCTGCACGTCGCGCAGCACCAGCATGCGCCGGCGCGCGTCGGCGAACGGCGACAGCGCGTAGATCGGCACCGCGCTGCGGTAGCGCGACAGCCACTGCGCGGTGGCGCCCGACTCGGTCAGCGCGACGATCGCGCGCACGCCGAGCTCGCCGGCCAGCAGCATCGCCGCCAGCGCGATCGCCTGGTCGGTGCGGTCGAGCCGGTGGCCGGCGCTGGCCAGGTCCTCCTTCGGCTCGAACTGGCGCTCGGCGCCCAGGCAGATGCGCGCCATCGCGGCGACGGCCTTGTCCGGGTGCGCGCCGGCGGCGGTCTCCTCCGACAGCATCACCGCGTCGGTGCCGTCGATCACCGCGTTGGCCACGTCCAACACCTCGGCGCGGGTGGGGATCGGCGAGCGCACCATCGACTGCAGCATCTGCGTGGCGGTGATCACCGCGCGGTTGCGCTGCACCGACTCGCGGATGATCTTCTTCTGCAGGCCCGGCAGCTCGGCGTCGCCGATCTCCACGCCGAGGTCGCCGCGCGCCACCATCACCACGTCGGAGGCGTCGATGATCTCGCCCAGCACCGGGATCGCGTCGGCGCGCTCGATCTTGGACACCAGCGAGGCGTTGCCGCCGGCCTCCTTGAGCAGGCGCCGCGCCTCGTGCATGTCGGCCGCCGAGCGCACGAAGGACACCGCGAGGAAGTCCGCGCCGATCTCCGCGGCGAGCTGGATGTCGGCGCGGTCCTTGTCCGACAGCGCCGAGACCGACAGGCCGCCGCCCTGGCGGTTGAGCCCCTTGCGGTCGGACAGCCGGCCGCCGACCAGCACGCGGCAGCGCACCTCGGCGCCGACCACCGCCTCGACCGTCAGCGCGACCAGGCCGTCGTCGAGCAGCAGCACGTCGCCGGCGGCCACGTCGTTGGGCAGGTTGTGGTAGCTCACGCCGACGCGGCCGGCGTCGCCGGGCGGCGCGCCGGGCGCGCAGTCGAGCACGAAGGCGTCGCCGGGCTTCAGCTCCACCGGGCCGTCGGCGAACTTCTCGATGCGGATCTTCGGGCCCTGCAGGTCGGCCAGCACGCCCACCTCGCGGCCCATCGCCTTCGCCGCCTCGCGCACCGCCATGGCGCGCGCGCGGTGGTCCTGCGGCTGGCCGTGCGAGAGGTTGAGGCGCACCACGTCGACGCCGGCGGCGACGAGTTTCTCCAGCATGCCCGGCGCGTCGGTGGCGGGGCCGAGGGTGGCGACGATCTTGGTGCGGCGCAATATGGCTTCGGTAGTCATCCGTCCAAGCTAGCAGAACTGGCCGGCCGTGCCAGAGGCGACCGGGGCGCGTTTTCCGCCGCGCGGCGGCGGCCCAAGTGGACTGCTGCGGACGTGCCTACCAGCGGCGCGAGTGGTATGGCCGGCGTGCCCGATTTGCGGGGATGCGAAGGCGGACTGGTCTCTTCGATCGCCGGCAAGACGTTCGCTGATTGGTCTGCTGGTCATGCGCGGCCAAGCTCGCGCAACCAGGGTCCGCCCGCAGCGGCCGGGGGAGCATCCGGCATGACCCGAACAGGCCCCTTCGCGGCGCGACCGGCATGTTGCACCGCAGCCAACCCGCCCCCTGGAGATGACTGATCGCTCAGCGCGCGAGCGCGAGGTTGAGCACCTCGGCCAGCCGCCGCCCCGCCTCGCGCAGGCGCAGCTCGGCGGTGGGCAGCTCGGCGTCGACGTAGGCCTGGCCGATCACGTGGCCGTCGGGATAGAAGCCCGGCGCCGCGGTGATGCGGCAGGACTCCTCGGCCCACTGCGCATAGGGGTCGTCCAGCGGCGCGATCGGCGGCGGCAGCGGCACCGGGCCGCGCGCGTCCAGCTCGGCGGCGTAGGCGCGCCAGTCCAGGCCGCGGGTGGAGAGCAGGCCGGAATCCCACACCCGGTGCAGGTTGCTGCCCTTGCCCTGGAACTGCACCTGGTAGGTGTTGCCGCCCTTGTCGTCGCGCGAGCCGGCGTGCAGCGGCTGGTGCACGTCGCCGACGAAGTGCACCACGAACTTCAGCGCCTCGCGGCGCGCGGCGTCGGGCTGACCGCGGTCGGCGAGGATCCGCACGTAGTGCTCGATGCCGGCCACCACGCACTTGTCGCCCTTGCAGTCGCGCGGCGGCACGTAGTCGCAGTCGCCGTGCACGAAGTCGATGTAGTGCAGCGCGCGGGTCTGCTTCCACAGCGCCGCCAGCGCCGGATCGTCCTGGATCTGGTCGGGCCAGCTGGCGACGTCGGCCAGGCGCGTGGTGTGCTCGGGCGCGAGCAGCCGCTCCACCTCGGCCTCGGCGGCCGGGCTCAGGTGCCGCTGCGCCAGCTCGGCGACGATGCTGTGGCCGAGCGGGCCCCAGGCCTGGGCGGCGGGCGCGAGGGCGAGTCCGGCGAGCACGGCGGTCAGCAGGCGGCGGAGCGGGAGCATGGCGGGGTCCGGTGCGTGTGGGGCCGCGCAGTCTGCCACACGCGCCGCTCAGCGCGCCGGCACGCGCCCGGCCAGCCACCCGCCGAGCAGCAGCGCCGGCAGCAGCCAGCGCAGGTCCGCGTTGCCCAGGCCGACGCCCGCCAGCGCCGGTCCCGGGCAGTAGCCGGCCAGGCCCCAGCCGATGCCGAACAGCGCCGCGCCGCCCAGCAGCCGCGCGTCGATGGAGCGCGCCGCGGGCAGCCGGAACTCCGCCTCCAGCCAGGGCCGTGGCCGCCGCGCCAGCCGCCGCCAGCCGAGCGCGTAGACGCCGACCGCGCCCGCCATCACCAGCAGCAGGCTCGGGTCCCAGTCGCCCGCCACGTCGAGGAAGCCGAGCACCTTGCGCGGATCGGCCATGCCCGACACCGCCAGGCCGAGCCCGAACGTCGCGCCGGCCAGCAGCGCCGCCAGCGCGCGGCTCACGGCCCGTGCCGCAGCAGCGCCGCGGTGAGCATGGCGGTCGCCATGAACACCGCCACCGCCGCCAGCGAGCGCGGCGACAGCCGCGCCACGCCGCACACGCCGTGCCCGCTGGTGCAGCCGCCGCCCAGCCGGGTGCCGAAGCCCACCAGCAGGCCGGCCAGCGCGAGCCGCCAGGCCGGCGCCCGGCTGGCCACGTCGAGCGGCCCGTGCAAGCGCCACAGCGCCGCGCCGAGCGGCAGGCCGAGCGCGAAGGCCAGCCGCCACGCCCGGTCGCCGGCGCGCGGCGGCAGCAGGCCGGCAACGATGCCGCTGACGCCGGCGATGCGCCCCAGCGCCGCCAGCAGCCACAGCGCGGCCGCGCCGATCAGCACCCCGCCGGCGAGCGCGCTCCACGGCGTGAACTGGCTCATGCGACCGGCCCCAGCGCGGTGGCGTCCAGCGGCAGCCTGAGGAAGCGCCGGCCCTCGGCGTCGGGCGGCGGCAACCGGCCGGCGCGGATGTTCACCTGCAGCGCCGGCCACAGCAGCCGCGGCGCGGCGAGCGTGGCGTCGCGCCGCTCGCGCATGGCGACGAAGCCGGCCTCGTCCACGTCCGCGGCCAGGTGGATGTTCGCCCGCATCTCCTCGGCCAGCGGCACCTCCGCGCGCGGCTCGGCGCCGGCCGGCGGGTAGTCGTGGCAGAGGAACACGCGCGTCTCCGGCGGCAGCGCGTACAGCCGCCGCACCGAGGCGTACAGCGTGGCGGCGTCGCCGCCGGGGAAATCGCAGCGCGCGCTGCCGACCGCCGGCGCGAACAGCGTGTCGCCGACGAACACCGCGTCGCCCACGCGGTAGCTCATGCCGTCCGGCGTGTGTCCAGGCGTGGCCATCGCCTGCACCTCGAGCGCGCCCAGCGGCAGCCGCTCGCCGTCGTCGAGCAGGCGGTCGAACGGCGAGCCGTCGGCGCGGAATTCCTCGCCCAGCCCGAGCAGGCGCTTGAAGGTGGCCTGCACCTGCACGATGCCGCGGCCGATCGCCACCGGCGCGCCGGTCTGCTCGCGCAGCCAGGCGGCGGCGGTGAGGTGGTCGGCGTGGGCGTGCGTCTCCAGGATCCACTGCAGGTCCAGCCGCCGCGCCAGCAGGTGGTCGAGCACCTGCCGCGCCGCCGCGGTGCCGAGCCGCCCGCTGGCCGGGTCGAAGTCCAGCACCGGGTCGATCACCGCCGCCGCGCCGCTGGAGGGATCGCCGGCCACGTGGGTCCAGGTCGCGGTGGGCGCGTGGAAGAAGGAGGCGACTTCGGCAGGCATGGCGGTTCACCACTGGAAGACCGGCCCCACTATATTAGAAATTGCTAATTTAGCAAGCTGCGGCATAATGTCCGCATGAGGAACCCGACCGATCCCGCCCGCATGCGCGCCCACGCCGGCGAGGCGGCCGCGCTGCTGAAGGCGCTGGCCAACGAGCAGCGCCTGCTGATCCTGTGCCACCTGGCCGAGGGCGAGCTGCCGGTGGGCGCGCTGCAGGAGCGCGTGGGGCTGGGCCAGTCCGCGCTGTCGCAGCATCTGGCGCGGCTGCGCGCGCACGGCCTGGTCGCCACCCGGCGCGAGGCGCAGGCGATCCACTACCGGCTGGCCGACGGCCCGGTGCGCGCGCTGATGGGCACGCTGCACGGCATCTACTGCGCGCCGCACCGCCGGCGCTGAGCGGCGGCTCCTGCGGCGCCGCGGGTTTGCCTGTAAAATCCCAGGTCCGCCGGCCGCGCCGCGGCCGCTTTCCCCACCGCTTCGGAGGACGCTGTCCCATGACCATCAAGGTCGGCATCAACGGCTTCGGCCGCATCGGCCGCAACGTGCTGCGCGCCGCAGTGCAGAACTTCGGCGACATCGAGATCGTGGCGATCAACGACCTGCTGGAGCCGGACTACCTGGCCTACATGCTGCGCTACGACTCGGTGCACGGCCGCTTCAAGGGCGAGGCGCACGCCGAGGGCGGCCATCTGGTGGTCAACGGCAAGCGCATCCGGCTGACCCAGGAGCGCGACCCGGCCAACCTGAAGTGGGACGAGGCGGGCGCCGAGGTGGTGATCGAGTCCACCGGCCTGTTCCTCACCAAGGAGACCTGCCAGAAGCACCTGGACGCGGGCGCGAAGAAGGTGATCATGTCGGCGCCGTCCAAGGACGACACGCCGATGTTCGTGTTCGGCGTGAACGACAGGACCTACAAGGGCGAGGCGATCGTCTCCAACGCCTCGTGCACCACCAACTGCCTGGCGCCGCTGGCCAAGGTGATCCACGACAAGTGGCGCATCAAGCGCGGCCTGATGACCACCGTGCACGCGGCCACCGCGACGCAGAAGACGGTGGACGGCCCGAGCAACAAGGACTGGCGCGGCGGCCGCGGCATCCTGGAGAACATCATCCCCTCCTCCACCGGCGCCGCGAAGGCGGTGGGCGTGGTGATTCCCGAGCTCAACAAGAAGCTCACCGGCATGAGCTTCCGCGTGCCGACCAGCGACGTGTCGGTGGTGGACCTCACCGCGGAGCTGGAGAAGCCGGCCACCTACGCCGAGATCTGCGCCGAGATGAAGGCGCAGAGCGAGGGCGCGCTGAAGGGCATCCTGGGCTACACCGAGGACAAGGTGGTGGCCACCGACTTCCGCGGCGACGCGCGCACCTCGATCTTCGACGCCGACGCCGGCATCGCGCTCGATCCCACCTTCGTCAAGCTGGTCGCCTGGTACGACAACGAGTGGGGCTACTCGAACAAGTGCCTGGAGATGGTGCGGGTGGTGGCGAAGTAGGCTGCCGTCGCGCGGGAAGGAAAAGGCCGGGCGCCCGCCCGGCTTTTTTTGTGGCCGTGCGGGCAGGGCCATCGCTCAGCGCCGCAGCCGCGCCAGCTTGCCGGGCACGCCGTCCCAGCGCGCCGCGTCCTCCAGCGCCGGCTTCTTCGCCGCCAGCACCGGCCACTCGCGCGCCAATTCCGCGTTGATGGCCAGGAAACCCTCCTGCCCCACCGGCAGGTCCAGCTCGGGATAGATCGCGCCCACCGGGCATTCCTCCACGCACAAGGTGCAGTCGATGCACGACTCCGGGTCGATGACCAGAAAGTTCGGCCCCTCGTGGAAGCAGTCGACCGGGCACACCTCCACGCAGTCGGTGTGCTTGCACTCGATGCAGTTCTCGGTGACGACGTGGGTCATGCGCGCCTCCGCGCCGACGGCTTCCGCGGGCAGTGTGCCGCGGGCGGCGCGGCGGCCGGCTGATCCAGGTCAGGCCCGACCTTGCCGGCGTTCCCCACCGGCGCGATGCTTGCGCGGCAGGGCAGGCCTGCGACAACGCACCACAGAGCTCCCGTGGCGGATTGCCGCAGCGATTTGATCCAAGTCAAGGGGGTCGCGGCGCGAACCCGGACAATGGTGCGGTCAACCCACGGGGAAAGGCATGCCTAACACGGAGTACTACAACGACAAGGTCGTGCGGCAGTTCCTGCTCGCCGCGGCGGTCTGGGGCATCGTCGGCATGGGCGTCGGCGTGCTGATCGCCGCCCAGCTGCTGTGGCCCGCGCTCAACTTCGACCAGCCCTGGCTGACCTTCAGCCGGCTGCGCCCGGACCACACCTTCGGCGTGATCTTCGCCTTCGGCGGCTCGGCGCTGATGGGCACCTGCTACTACGTGGTGCAGCGCACCGGCCACACCCGGCTCGCGCTGGGCCGGCTGGCCGGCTTCACCTTCTGGGGCTGGCAGCTGGTGTGCCTGCTGTCGATGGTGACCATGCCGCTGGGCATCACGCAGAGCAAGGAGTACGCCGAGCCGGAGTGGTTCATCGACCTGCTGATCGCGGTGGTGTGGGTGTCCTTCGGCGTGGTGTTCTTCGCCACCCTGGCGCGCCGGCGCATCCGCCACATCTACGTGGCGAACTGGTACTACGGCGCCTTCATCATCGCGGTGGGCCTGCTGCACATCGTCAACAACATCGCGCTGCCGGTGTCGCTGTGGAAGTCCTACCCGGTGTACTCGGGGGTGGTCGACGCGATGGTGCAGTGGTGGTACGGCCACAACGCGGTGGCGTTCTTCCTCACCGCCGGCTTCCTCGGGATGATGTACTACTTCGTGCCGCGCCAGGCGCAGCAGCCGCTGTGGAGCTACCGCTTCTCCATCGTGAACTTCTGGGCGCTGATCTCGGTGTACATGTGGGCCGGCTCGCACCACCTGCTGTACACCGCGCTGCCGGACTGGGTGCAGTCGGTGGGCATGGCCTTCTCGCTGATCCTGCTGATGCCGAGCTGGGGCTCGGCCGCCAACGGCCTGCTCACCTTCAACGGCTCGTGGGGCCGGCTCAAGACCGACCCGGCCGCCAAGTTCATGGTGCTGTCGCTGGTGTTCTACGCCGCCGCCACCTTCGAGGGCTCGATGATGGCGATCAAGACGGTGAACTCGCTGTCGCACTACACCGACTGGACCATCGCCCACGTGCACTCCGGCGCGATCGGCTGGGTGGCGATGATCACCATCGGCTCGCTGTACGCGATGGCGCCGCGCGCGCTGGGCAAGCCGGCGATGCACTCGCGCGGGGCGATGGAGCTGCACTTCTGGCTGCACATCACCGGCCTGCTGTTCTACGTCGGCTCGATGTGGACCGCCGGCGTCACCGAGGGCGTGATGTGGCGCGCCACCAACGCCGACGGCTCGCTGACCTACTCCTTCCTCGACAGCCTGGTGGCGATCAAGCCGATGTACCTGGTCCGCTGGCTGGGCGGCGTGCTGGTGCTGTCGGGCATGGTGGTGATGGCGTGGAACCTGTGGCACACCGCCGCCGACGCGCGCGCACGGCTGATCAAGCCGATCCCGGTGCCGATCCCCGAGCCGGAGCCGCACCAGGTGCCGGCCCCGCTGCCGGCGGTGGGTTGAGGAGCGCGCCATGGCCTACAAGCATTTCGAAGCGATCGAGAAGCACGCCGGCCTGCTCGGCATCCTCACCGCGATCATGGTGTCGATCGGCGGCCTCGCCGAGATCACCCCGCTGTTCATGGAGGCGCACGCGGTGAAGGCGCCGCCGGGGGTGGAGCCGTACGACCCGCTGCGCCTGGCCGGCCGCGACGTCTACGTGCGCGAGGGCTGCTACCTGTGCCACTCGCAGATGATCCGCGCGCTGCGCGCCGAGACCGAGCGCTACGGCCACTACTCGGTGGCCGAGGAGTCGGTGTACGACCGGCCGTTCCAGTGGGGCTCCAAGCGCACCGGGCCGGACCTGGCCCGCGTGGGCGGCAAGTACTCCGACGAGTGGCACCGGCTGCACCTGACGAACCCGCGCCAGGTGGTGCCGCAGTCGAACATGCCCGACTACCCGTGGCTGGCGAAGAACGCCATCGACGCCGCCGACATCCAGGCGCGCATGCGCACGCTGCGCAGGCTGGGCGACCCGTACACCGACGCGCAGATCGCCGCCGCGCCGGCGGCGCTGGAGGGCAGGACCGAGATGGACGCGCTGATCGCCTACCTGCAGGGCCTGGGCGTGAAGAACGAACCGGAGTCGATGGCCGGCGCCGGCCAGGCGGGTGCGCCATGAACCCGGCCTGGGGCCACGCCGCGGGGGTGATCACCACCGTGCTGATGCTGGTGTTCGTCGGCATCTGGGTCTGGGCCTGGCGCCCGCGCCACCGGCGCGTGTTCGAGCGCCTGGCGCAACTGCCGATGGAGGACGCCGGGGCAGCCGGCGACGGCGCCGCGACGGCGCGCACGCGGACGGAGGATGGTCGCCCATGAGCTGGGGATGGTCGTTGTGGGTGATGTTCCTGGTGGTGCTCAACCTCGGCATCACGTTCTTCCTGTTCCTGTGGGCGCCGCGCGCCAAGGTGCCGGTGCAGCCCGACGGCACCAGCGGCCACGTGTGGGCGCACGGCGTGCTGCGCGAAGGCGTGCGCCGGCTGCCGCGCTGGTGGCTCCTGCTGTCCGGGCTGATGTTCGCGGTCGGCTTCGGCTACCTGGCGCTGTTCCCCGGCTTCGGCCGCTGGCCCGGCCTGCTGCACTGGACCTCGCACGCCGAGCTGGCGCGCGACCAGGAGGCCAACGCGGCCAAGCTCGACGAGCTGATGCAGCGCTTCGCCAAGTACCCGATCGAGCAGCTCGCCGGCGACCCGGCCGCCGAGCAGTTGGGCTGGCGCCTGTTCGAGGACAACTGCGCGGCCTGCCACGGCCGCGAGGCCAAGGGCAACGCCAGGCTCGGCGCGCCCGACCTCACCGACCGCGACTGGCTGTACGGCGGCGACGGCCAGGCCATCTACGCCTCGATCCACGACGGCCGCAGCGGCGTGATGCCGCCATGGGCGAGCCTGGGCGAGGACAACGTGAAGAACCTCGCGCAGTACGTGCTCGGCCTCTCCGGCGCGCCGCACGACGCGGCCAGGGCCGCGGCGGCCAAGCCGCTGTTCGCCACCTGCGCGGCCTGCCACGGCCCCGACGGCAAGGGCAACCCCGCATTGGGCGCGCCCAACCTCACCGACCGCGTGTGGCTGCACGGCGGCAGCGTGGCCGACATCGAGGCCACCATCCGCGGCGGCCGCCAGGGCCACATGCCGGCGTGGAGCCCGCGCCTCACCGACGACCAGGTGCGCGTGCTGGCCGCCTACGTCTACCACCTCGGCCACCGCGGCGATGCCACGCCGCAGTGAGCCCGCGCCGGCCGCCGCCGCGGCGGCCTGGTACCGCCAGCCGGTGCTGTGGCTGGGCGCGGCGATCTTCGCCGCCTCGCTGGCCGGCTGCGTGTGGCTGATCGTGCTCGGCGCGCGCCACGCCGACGCGCCGGTGGACACCGCCACCCCGCACGCCGTGCTCGGCGTGCCGGCGCGTGCGCCGGCGCGCCCCGCGCCGCCGGCCGCGCGGCCGGAGCCGCGGCGATGATCGCGCACGCCGCCTGGGCCCATCCGCAGCTCGCCGCGCAGGTGCTGCGCCCGCGCCGCGACGGCCGCGCCGAGGTGACGCTGCGCGTGGCGCCGCTGGACGACCCGCGTCGCGTGCTGCGCCTGGAGCAGGCGCTGCACGCGCTGCCCGGCGTGCAGCGGGTGGCGATCGATCGCGCCGCCCGCCGCGTGCGCGTGGTGTGGGACCCGCGCCGCGCCGCCCTGCCGCAGCTGCTCGCCGCCGCCGCGGGCGCGGCCGGCAGCGCGCAGCCGCTGCACCGCGGCTGCGCCGACGACGCCCCGCGCGAGGCCGCGCACGACCTGCTCAAGCGCCTGCTGGTGGCCGGCATGTGCGCGATGCAGGTGATGACCTACGCCTTCGTGCTGTACATCGGCGCGGTGGACTGGGTGGACGTGAGCACGCGCGGGCTGTTCCGCTGGCTGGGCATGCTCACCACGATCCCGGTGGTGTTCTACTCGGCGCGGCCGTTCTTCGCCGGCGCGCTGCGCGAGCTGCGCGCGCGCCGCCTGGGCATCGACCTGCCGGTGGCGCTGGCGGTGGCGCTGGTGTTCCTGGCCAGCGCGCTGCACACCGTGCAGGGCCGCGGCGAGATCTACTTCGACTCGGTGGCGATGTTCGTGTTCCTGCTGCTGGCCGCGCGCCACGTGGCGCTGCAGGCGCGCCTGCGCAGCGGCGCGCTGGGCGAGGCGGCCACCGACGCCGCGCCGCTGCTGGCCGAGCGCCGCGGCGCGGACGGTGCGCTGGAGACGGTACCGGCGCTCGCGCTGCTGCCGGGCGACGCGGTGCACGTGGCCGAGGGCGCCACCGTGCCCGCCGACGGCGTGCTGGAGAGCGCGGCCGTGCAGGTGGACGAGGCGCTGCTGTCCGGCGAGTCGCGCCCGCTGACGCGCCGCCGCGGCGAGCGGCTGGTCGCCGGCAGCGTGCTGCTGTCCGGCCCGGCCGAGCTGCGCGTGGAGCAGGCCGGCCGGGACGGCACCGCGGCGCGGCTGGGCGCGCTGGCGCAACGCGCGCGCCAGGCGCGGCCGACGCCCACGCCCGCCGAGGGACGCGAGATCGGCCGCTTCGTCGCGCGCGTGCTGCTGCTGGTCGCGCTCACCGCCGCGGGCTGGCTGCTGGTCGACCCGGCGCGCGCCTTCGAGGCCTCGCTGGCGGTGCTGGTGGTGGCCTGCCCCTGCGCCTTCGCGCTGACCCGCCCGGCAGTGCAGGCGCGCGCCTTCGGCGCGCTGGCGCAGCGCGGCGTGCTGCTCGCCGACGAGCACGCGCTGGACGCGCTGGCGCGGGCCGACTACGCCCTGTTCGACAAGACCGGCACGCTCACCGTGCCGCAGCTGCAGGCCACCGGCACGGTCGCGCTGCGCGGCTGCAGCCCGGCGCAGGCGCTGCGCCTGGCCGGCGCGCTGGCGCAGGAGAGCGCGCACCCGCTGGCACGCGCGCTGGCCGCCGCGGCGGGCCGGCTGGGCTTCGTGCCGCGCGCGACAGCGGTGCAGGTCGCCGCCGGCGCCGGCATCGCCGGCGAGGTGGAGGGCCGGCCGCTGCGGCTGGGCCAGGCCCGCTTCGCGCTGGCACCCGCCGGGCAGGCGCCGACGCCGGCGATGGAAGGCGCGCTGGTGCTGGCCGACGCCGAGGGCGCGCTGGCGCTGTTCCGCTTCGAGGAACCGCTGCGCGAGGGCACCGCCGAGCTGCTGGCGGCCTGGCGCGACGACGGCATCGTGCCGGTGATCGCCAGCGGCGACGATCCGGCCCGCGTCGCCGCGCTGGCGCGCCGCGTGGGCACCGGCGAATGGCACGCGCGGCAGGCGCCCGCCGACAAGCTGGCGCTGCTGCAGGCGGCGCGCGCCGCCGGCCGCACCACGCTGGCGGTGGGCGACGGCAGCAACGACGCGCCGGTGCTGGCCGGCGCCGACGTCGCCGCCGCGCTCGCCTCCGGCACCGACCTGGCGCAGGCGCACGCGGACGTGCTGCTGATGGACGGCCGCCTGGACGGCCTCGCGCACGCGCGCGCGGTCGCGCGGCAGGCGCGGCGGATCGCCGCGCAGGGGCGGCGCTGGGCGCTGGCCTACAACCTGTGCGCGGTGCCGTTCGCCGCGTTCGGCCTGGTGCCGCCGTGGCTGGCCGGCATCGGCATGTCGCTGAGCTCGCTGCTGGTGGTGCTCAACGCGCTGCGCGTGGGCCGCGGGCCGGCCGCGCCGCGGCGGGGGCGACGCGCATGAACATCCTGCTGGCGCTGATTCCGGTCACCCTGCTGGTGGTGCTGGTGGCGGTGGCGCTGTTCTTCTGGGCGGTGAACCACCAGCAGTTCGACGACCTGGACAGCCCGGCCGTGCTGCCGCTGCTGGATGATCCGGATCAAGACCCCGCCGCGCCGGCCGCGGCAGACTCGGCACCTCCTTCCCCGTCCCCGCCTGGAGTGGATCGACCATGAAACGCCAATGCTTCGCCCTCGCCCTGCTCGCCCTCGCCGCCGCGCCGGCCTGGGCCGCCAGCGCCGCCTGCTCCGCCACCGTGGAAGCCAACGACGCGATGCAGTTCAACACCAAGGCCATCGCGGTGCCCAGGACCTGCAAGCAGTTCAGCGTCACCCTGAAGCACACCGGCAAGCTGCCGAAGAACGCGATGGGCCACAACTGGGTGCTCACCGCCGCCGCCGACGAGCAGGCGGTGATCGCCGACGGCGCCAAGGCCGGCCTCGACGCCGACTACCTCAAGCCCGGCGACGCGCGGGTGATCGCGCACACCAGGATCATCGGCGGCGGCGAGAGCGACACCGCCACGGTGCCGGCGGGCAAGCTCAAGGCCGGCGAGAGCTATGCGTTCTTCTGCTCCTTCCCCGGCCACGCGGCGCTGATGAAGGGCACGCTCACGCTGGGCCAGTGAGCGCTCCCGCGCCGGGCGCGCCGCGGCGCGCCCGGTCCGCCGCCGCCCCTTGCGATCCCCCATGCGCATTCCCTCGCTCGACGAATCCGCCATCGCCCGCCTGGTCGACCGCTTCTACGACCAGGTGCAGGCCGATCCCGTGCTCGGCCCGGTGTTCGACCCGGTGGTGCACGACTGGCCCGCGCACAAGCGCCTGCTCGTCTCGTTCTGGTGCTCGGTGGCGCTGCGCGCCAACAGCTACCGCGGCAACCCGATGGCCGCGCACCGCTCGCTGCCGATCGACGCCGGCCACTTCGAGCACTGGCTGGGGCTGTGGCGCGCGACCTGCCGCGAGCTGCTGGACGAGGCGCCGGCGGCGCAGATGATCGAGTACGCCGAGCGCATCGGCCGCAGCCTGCGCATGGGGCTGGGGCTGTCGGAGCGGTCCGGGATGCCCGTGCCCGGGGCGATACGCACCGGGTTCTGAAGCATCCGGTACGCCTCGGGGCTGGCCATGAGGTCCGGCCGTGCGCCTCCTCTCCCCTCCGGGGAGAGGAATGAGGTGAGGGGGCAAGGCTTGCGGTGACGCTCATCGATGGCGGCAGCGGGTCGTGCCGCAAGGGTGGCCCCTCACCCCGGCCCTCTCCCCGGAGGGGAGCGGGAGCGGGAGCGAAGTTCCTCCGGCGGGTGAGGAAAAAGGGCGGCGCTCAGCCCAGCGCCTTCAGCGCCGCGTCGTAGTCCGGCTCGTGCGCGATCTCGCCCACCAGCTCGGCGTGCAGCACCTTGTCGTGGCCGTCCAGCACCACCACCGCGCGCGCGGCCAGGCCGGCCAGCGGGCCGCTGGCGATCGCCACGCCGTAGTCGCGCAGGAAGTGCGCGCCGCGCATGGTCGACAGCGTGACCACGCGGTCCAGCCCCTCGGCGCCGCAGAAGCGCGCCTGCGCGAACGGCAGGTCGGCCGAGATGCACAGCACCACGGCGTCCTCCAGCTTCGCCGCCAGCTCGTTGAAGCGGCGCACCGAGGCGGCGCACACGCCGGTGTCGATGCTGGGGAAGATGTTGAGCACCTTGCGCTTGCCCGCGAAGGCGGACAGCGGCACGTCGGCCAGGTCCCTGCCGACCAGGGTGAACGCGGGCGCCTGCTCGCCGGCGGCCGGGAAGCGGCCGTCGACCTGCACCGGCTGGCCCTTGAAAGTGATCTGCGACATGGGAAATACCTCTGCGGGTGGAAAGACCTACAAGTAGAACATGGTCTTGGCCAGGAACACGATGCCCGCCATCAGCGCCAGCACCACGCGGTGGGTGTGGCGGAAGCGGCACAGGTTCATGCGCCCGCGGCGCATCGCCCGCATCGCACTGAGGAACACCCCCAGCACGCCGAAGGCCAGCAGCACCTTGAGCAGCAGCAGCTGGCCGAAGCGCGTGCCCAGGCAGGCCAGGCCGCCGCAGCGCAGGCGGAACAGCAGCCCGCCGCTGAGGAACAGCAGCAGCACCACCGCCGGCATGAAGCGGCGCACCCGCGCCATCACCGCGTCCTCGATGCGCCGCATCGCGGCGGCGTCGAAGTGGCGGTGCAGCGATTCCAGCACCAGCACCTCGAACGCCGCCGCGCCGACGAACACGATGGCGCAGGACAGGTGCAGCAGCACGATCCACGGATACCAGGCCGACATGGGCGAAGCCTCGTCACACGACGCCGCGCAGCTTCCCGCCGCGGCCCCGCGCGGGCCATGACCTGCATCAATGCGCCCTCCGCCGCCGCGACCCGCGCCGCGCGCCCGCGTTCCCGCCTGACCTGCATCAAGGCCGCGCCGCCGGACGGCCCCGAACATGCGCGCATTCCCCAGGGAGACGCGCACCATGAGCACCACCCGAAAACTCTGGCTGGGACTGGCGGCGCTGCTGCTGGCCTCCTTCGCCGCCCTGCTGTGGGTCGGCGAGAAGGTGCACCAGCAGGCGCCGCCGCTGCCGGCCGCGGTCGTCACCACCGACGGCCGCACGCTGTACACCCGCGCCGACATGGAGCTGGGCCGCGAGGTCTGGCAGAGCATCGGCGGCCAGCAGCTCGGCTCGATCTGGGGCCACGGCGCGCTGGTGGCGCCGGACTGGAGCGCCGACTGGCTGCACCGCGAGGCCGGCGCGATGCTGGAGCTGCTGGCGCGCGACGACGGCGCGGCCTCCTTCGACGCGCTGGACGCCGAGCACCAGGCCGCGCTGAAGGCGCGCATCCTGCCGGAGCTGCGCACCAACACCTACGACCCGGCCAGCGACACCATCGCCGTGTCGCCGCTGCGCGCGCAGGCGATGGCGGCGGTGGCGGCGCACTACGAGAGCCTGTTCTCCAGCGACCCGGCCACCGCGAAGCTGCGCAAGGCCTACGCGATGCGCGACGACACCGTGGGCGAGACGGAGCACCGCCGCGCGGTGACCGCCTTCTTCTGGTGGACCGCCTGGGCCGCCGCCGCGCAGCGCCCCGGCGAGAGCATGAGCTACACGCAGAACTGGCCCTACGACCCGCTGGTCGGCAACACGCCCACCGCCACCAGCTTCATGTGGTCGGTGTTCAGCGTGCTGTTCCTGATCTGCGGCATCGGCCTGCTCGCCTGGCACCACGCCGTGCAGAGCCACAGGGAAGGCCCGGCCGCGCCGCCCGCGCGCGACCCGCTGGCGGACCTCAGGCCCACGCCGTCGATGAAGGCCACCGCCAAGTACTTCTGGACGGTGCTGGCGCTGTTCCTCGCGCAGATCCTGCTCGGCGCCACCACTGCGCACTACCAGGTGGAGGGCCAGCAGGCCTACGGCTTCGCGCTGGCCAACTACCTGCCCTACAGCCTCACCCGCACCTGGCACACCGAGCTGGCGGTGCTGTGGATCGCCACCGCGTGGCTGGCCACCGGCCTGTACATGGCGCCGGCGATCGGCGGCGCGGAGCCGAGGTTCCAGCGGCTGGGCGTGAACTTCCTGTGGGCGTGCCTGCTGGTGATCGTGGTCGGCGCGTTCGCCGGCCAGTGGCTGGCGGTGATGGACAAGCTGGGCCTGTCGCGCAACTTCTGGTTCGGCCACCAGGGCTGGGAATACGTGGACCTGGGCCGCTTCTGGCAGCTGTTCCTGTTCGTCGGGCTGATGCTGTGGCTGTTCCTGGTCGGCCGCGCGCTGTGGCCGGCGATCCGCCGCCGCGACGAGACCTCCTCGATCGTGGGCCTGCTGTTCCTCTCCACCGTGGCGATCGGCCTGCTGTACGGCGCCGGCCTGATGTGGGGCGAGCACACCCACATCGCCATGGTCGAGTACTGGCGCTGGTGGGTGGTGCACCTGTGGGTGGAGGGCTTCTTCGAGGTGTTCGCCACCGCGGTGATCAGCTACCTGTTCGTGCGCCTGGGCCTGCTGCGCGCGCGCAGCGCCACCGCCAGCGTGCTGTTCGCCACCATCGTGTTCATGGCCGGCGGCGTGCTGGGCACGCTGCACCACCTGTATTTCACCGGCACCACCACCGCGGTGATCGCGCTGGGGGCCAGCTTCTCGGCGCTGGAGGTGGTGCCGCTGGCGCTGATCGGCCTGGAGGCCTGCGAGACCTGGCGCAGCCGGCGCGCCGCGCCGTGGATGGCGCGCTACCGCTGGCCGATCGTGTTCTTCGTGGCGGTGAGCTTCTGGAACCTGGTGGGCGCCGGCCTGTTCGGCTTCCTGGTCAACACGCCGATCGCGCTGTACTACATGCAGGGCCTCAACCTCACCCCGCTGCACGGGCACACCGCGCTGTTCGGCGTGTACGGCATGCTGGGCCTGGGCCTGATGCTGTTCTGCCTGCGCGGGATCAGGCCGCAGGCCGAGTGGCGCGAGGGCTGGCTGCGCGGCGCGTTCTGGTGCCTCAACATCGGCCTGTCGATGATGGCGCTGTGCACCCTGCTGCCGCTGGGCCTGCTGCAGCTGCATGCGGCGCTGACCCACGGCTACTGGTACGCCCGCTCCGCCGAGGTGATGGACACGCCGCTGGTGCACCTCTTGGTGTGGCTGCGCGTGCCGGGCGACAGCCTGTTCGCGGCGGGCGCGCTGCTGGTCTCGGCCTTCGTCGCCTCGCTGTGGCTGGCGCGGCGGCCGGCGGCGCTGCCGCAGGCGGCGCGCGACAGCGCCTGAAGCGCGCGGAGGGCGCCCGCCGCGGCGCCCTCCCTTCCTCCCGGGAACGCCGATGCTCGAGTTCTATCCGCAGATCAGGTGGGCGCACGTCGCCTGCGTGCTGGCCAGCGGCGCGCTGTTCGCGCTGCGCGGCCTGCTGGTGCAGCTCGGCCACGGGCGCGTCGCGCAGTGGGCACCGCTGCGCTGGCTGGGCCACGCGGTCGACACCGCCCTGCTCACCGCCGCGCTGATGCTGCTGACCCTGCTGCCGCACGCGATGTTCGCCAACGGCTGGCTCGCCGCCAAGCTCGCGCTGGTGGCCGCCTACGTCGCGCTGGGCACGCTGGCGCTCGGGCGCGCGCGCACGCCGCGGGCGCGGCGCCTGTGCTACGCCGCCGCGTTGTTGGCCTACGTCAACATCGTGGGCATCGCCTACATGCACCATCCGCTCGGCTGGCTGCACGGCTGGCCGGCATGAACCCGGGACACGGCCCATGGAGATCGTGATGGACAGCGCACTGCGTCTGGTCAACCCGCAGCGCGAGGCCGAGCGCCGCTGGGTGCACCTGGCGGTGGCCCGGCTGGGACAGGAGGCCGCGCGCTCGGCCGACACGCACCTGCTCAAGCTGGAGTTCCCCGGCTTCCGCGGCATCGGCTTCTACTTCAAGGACGAGTCGGCGCACCCCAGCGGCAGCCTCAAGCACCGGCTGGCGCGCTCGCTGTTCCTGTACGCGCTGTGCAACGGCCGCCTGCGCGACGGCCAGAGCGTGGTGGACGCCTCCTCCGGCAGCACCGCGATCTCCGAGGCGTGGTTCGCGCGCCTGCTCGGCCTGCCGTTCGTGGCGGTGATGCCGGCCTGCACCGCGCCGGGCAAGATCCAAGGCGTGCAGGCGCTGGGCGGCGAGTGCGAGCTGGTGGACGACCCCGCGCAGGTGTACGCGCGCGCCGCCGCGCACGCCGCGCGCGGCGCCTGCCACCTGGACCAGTTCGGCCTGGCCGAGCGCGCCACCGACTGGCGCGGCAACAACAACATCGCCGAGTCGATCGTCGGCCAGATGGCGCTGGAGGCCGAGCCCGAGCCGACCTGGATCGTCTGCGGCGCCGGCACCGGCGGCACCTCGGCCACCATCGGCCGCTACCTGCGCTACCGCCGCCTGGCCACCCAGCTGTGCGTGGCCGAGCCGGCCGGCGGCGCGTTCGCGCGCGGCTGGCGCAGCCGCGACGCCGGCGCGCGGGCCGGCCAGCCCACGCTGATCGAGGGCATCGGCCGGCCGCAGGTCGAGCCGGGCTTCCTGTTCGACGTGGTGGACCGCGTGGTCGAGGTGCCCGACAGCGCCTCGATCGCCGCCGCCTGGCTGCTGGAGGAGCTGCTCGGCCGCCGCTACGGCGGCTCGTCCGGCACCAACCTGGTCGCCTGCCTGCAGCTGGCCGCCACCATGCGCGCGCGCGGCGAGCGCGGCAGCATCGTCAGCCTGCTGTGCGACCGCGGCGAGCGCTACGCGCAGACGCTGTTCGACCCGGCCTGGCTGGCCGCGCGCGGCATCGACCTGGCGCCCTGGGACGCGGCGCTGCGCGCCAGCCTGCGCGACGGCCGCCCGCCGGTGCCGGCCGGCGCGGGGTAAGGTGGCGGCACCCCTCGATGGAGCCTGCCATGTCCTTCGCCCTGTTCGGCTACGGCCGCTTCGGCCGCGCCTTCGCCGACCTGCTGCAGCGGGCCGGGCACGCGCTGCGCGTGTTCGACCCGCACGCCGACGTGCCCGCCGCGCTGGCGGCCGCCACGCCCGCCGCGGCGCTCGCGGGCGCCGAATGGATCGTGCTGGCGATGCCGGTGCCGCGCATGGCCGAGGCGCTGCGCGGGCTGCGCCCGCTGCTCGACCCGCGCCAGACGGTGATCGACGTGGGCAGCGTCAAGCAGGGCCCGTGCGCGCTGCTGGACGGGGTGCTCGGCGCGGCGATCCCGCACGCCGGCACGCACCCGCTGTTCGGCCCGCTCAGCCTCGCGCGCGGCGAGCGCCCGCTGCGCGTGGTGCTGTGCCCCAGCGCGCGGCACCCGGACGCCGCCGCGCGCACGCGCGCGCTGTTCGCCGCGCTCGGCTGCGAGGTGGTCGAGCGCGAGCCGGCCGCGCACGACCGCGCGATGGCGCAGACGCACGCGCTGGCCTTCTTCATCGCCAAGGCGCTGGTGGAGATGGGCGTGGGCGAGGACCTCTCGCTGGCGCCGCCCTCCTTCCTCGGCCTGGCCCACATGCTCGCCGCGGTGCGCGGCGACGCCGGCCACCTGTTCGCCGCGATCCAGCGCGAGAACCCCTACGCCGGCGAGGCGCGCGCCTCGCTGCTCGACCACCTCGCCGCGATCCACCAGCGCCTGCAGGCGGACGAGGGCGCGGCGCTGTCCATTCCCGGCGCCGATCCGCCATGAGCCACCACGACCTGCGCGGCTTCCTCGGCCAGCTCGAGCGCGAGCGCCAGCTGCTGCGCGTGCGCGCGCCGGTCGACCCGCACCTGGAATCCACCGCGCTCAGCCTGCGCGCGCTGCGCGAGGGCGGCCCGGCGCTGCTGATGGAGCGGCCGCTCGGCTCGCCGCACGCGCTGCTCGGCAACCTGTTCGGCCACCGCCGGCGCATCGAGGCGGCGCTGGCCGGCCGCCCGCTGGCCAGCCTGCGCGAGCTGGGCGCGCTGCTCGCCGCGCTGAAGGAGCCGCGCTGGCCGTCCAGCCTGCGCCAGGCGCTGGCGACCTGGCCGGAGCTGGCCCAGCTCGCCCACGTGACGCCGCGCCGCGTGGCGGAGGCGGCCTTCGAGCACGAGACGGTGGAAGGCGGCGACGTCGACCTGGCGCGCCTGCCCGTGCAGCACTGCTGGCCGCGCGACGCCGGCCGGCTGATCACCTTCGGCCTGGTGGTGACGCGCGGCACGCGGCAGGCGCGGCAGAACGTGGCGATCTACCGCCAGCAGCTGCTCGGCCGCAACCGCGTGATCATGCGCTGGCTGCCGCACCGCGGCGGCGCGCTGGACCACGCCGACTGGCAGGCGGCGCATCCGGACCGGCCCTTCCCCGTGCTGGTGGCGATCGGCGCCGACCCGGCGACGATGCTGGCCGCGGTGGCGCCGGTGCCCGACAGCCTGTCCGAATACGAGTTCGCCGGCCTGCTGCGCGGCCAGCGCACGCGGCTGTGGCGCAGCGCGCTCACCGGGCTGGACGCGCCGGCCGGCGCGGAGATCCTGCTGGAAGGCTTCATCCGCCCCGGCGACGCCGCGCTGGAGGGCCCGTTCGGCGACCACACCGGCTACTACAACGCGCAGGAGCGCTTCCCCGTGCTCACCGTCGAGCGGCTGCGCCTGCGCCGCGACGCGGTCTACCACGGCAGCTACATGGGCCGCGCGCCGCACGACGAGCCCTCGGTGCTGGCGATGGCGCTGAACGAGGTATTCGTGCCGATCCTGCAGAAGGCGTTCCCGGAGATCGTGGACTTCCACCTGCCGCCGGAGGCGTGCTCCTACCGCGTGGCGGTGGTCGCCATCCGCAAGCAGTACGCCGGCCACGCGCGGCGCGTGATGATGGGCCTGTGGTCGTACCTGCGCCAGTTCACCTACACCAAGTTCGTGATCGTCACCGACGCCGACATCGACGTGCGCGACTGGCCGCAGGTGATCTGGGCGGTCGCCACCCGCGTCGATCCCGCGCGCGACGCGCTGCTGGTGGAGCGCACGCCGATCGACTACCTCGACTTCGCCAGCCCCGTCGCCGGCCTCGGCTCCAAGCTGGGCCTGGACGCCACCTGCAAGTGGCCGGGCGAGACCGCGCGCGCCTGGGGCCTGCCGATCGAGCCCGACCCGGCGGTGGAGCGGCGCGTGGAGGCGCTGTGGTCGCAGTTGCAGGCGGCGCGCTGACGGCGCACCGGGGCCGCCTCGAACCGCCGCCTTGACGGCCGTCATTCCCGCGCGAGCGGGAACCCATCCTGCGCCGCCCGCGCGTCCACCCGGCTTCCCGTCCGCGCGAGAGCGACGCCACCGACGCTCTTCCCTGCGCTCCCCTCAAGGCGGCGCGGACGCCGCCCCGTCCGGGTCCAGCACCGCCAGCGCCTCGCGCAGCTCGGCCTGCAGCGCCAGCCACGAGCGTTCCCACTGCCCCGGGTGCGGCTTCGCCAGGCCGAAGCGCCGCAGCATCGCCTGCGCCGTGGCCAGCCGCGCGCGCAGCGCCGCGGCCGCGGCCAGCGCGCGTTCGTGCTCGTCCTTGCCGACCATCAGGATCTTCCTGTCGCGGCACACGCCGATGCACGGCTGCGGCGCCTCGATCCTGCCACAGCCGATGCACTGCCAGGCCTGGACGTACTCGGCCATCGCCGCGCCGCCCGCGCCTTCAGTGCCCGTGCGCCATCGCCGGCATCGGCGCGGCGTCCGCGGACCAGCCAGGATCGTCGAAGTAGCGCGGGTAGTCGGCCACGTCGCGGCGCATCGCCGCCACCTCTGCCATGTCGCGCGGGTCGACCCGGAGCCGGCGCGCGTCGTCGAGCAGCGGCACCAGCATGCGGTGGACCACCGCGTCCTGCTCCGGCCCCAGCCGGCAGTGCGCGAACAGGTCGGACACCGCCGCCTCGATCAGGCCGACGCGGGCGAGCGCCATGGTCGCGTCCATGTGGCCCATCTCGTAGTGGCGCAGTTCCTCCAGCGCGGCGTGGATGCGGCCCATGCCCTCGCGCAGCGTCGCGCCGGCGCTCCAGCGCGGCGCCGGCAGCGGGACCGGCTGGCCGTCGTAGGCCGCGTGCGCGGCGTGGTCGTGCTGCGGTGCGGCCTGCAGCGGGCCGAAGGCGAGCAAGCCGAGCAGCAGGACGGGAAGCGTGGCGGTCTTCATGGCGTACTCCTCGTGCGGCGCGGGCGCCGCGGATGGACGCAGCCTAGTCCGCGCCCCCGCGGCGCCGGCTGATCCAGGTCAACGACGGCGGCCCGCGCCGGCGCGCAGGATGCGGCGTCCCGTCGCACCGGAGAGGCGTCATGCAACTGGTCTGTCCCGCCGGCAACCTGCCGGCCCTGCAGGCGGCGGTCGACGCCGGCGCCGACGCGGTCTACGCGGGCCTGCGCGACCAGACCAACGCGCGCGCCTTCCCCGGCCTCAACTTCGGCGACGAGGAGCTGCGCCAGGGCATCGCCTACGCGCACGCGCGCGGCGCGCGGGTGTACCTCGCGCTCAACACCTATCCCGACAGCGCGCGGCTGGCGCAGTGGCAGGCGGCGGTGGACAAGGCCGCCGGCCTCGGCTGCGACGCCGTCATCGTGGCCGAGATGGCGGTGCTCGACTACGCCGCGCGCGCGCATCCGGCGCTGCCGCGGCACCTGTCGGTGCAGGGCTCGGCCACCACCGCGCCGGCGCTGCGCTACATGCACGAGCGCTTCGGCATCGCCCGTGCGGTGCTGCCGCGCGTGCTGTCGATCCAGCAGGTGGAGCGCCTGTGCGAGAGCGCGCCGGTGCCGCTGGAGGTGTTCGCCTTCGGCAGCCTGTGCATCATGGTGGAGGGGCGCTGCCAGCTCTCCAGCTACGTCACCGGCGCCTCGCCCAACCGCCACGGCGTGTGCTCGCCGGCCGGCTTCGTGCGCTGGGAGGAGCACGCCGACGGCCGCCGCAGCGTGCGCCTCAACCGCGTGCTGATCGACCGCTTCGAGCCGGCCGAGCCGGCCGGCTATCCCACCGTGTGCAAGGGCCGCTACGCGGTGGGCGGCGAGACCTTCCACGCGCTGGAGGAGCCGGCCAGCCTCAACACGCTGGAGCTGCTGCCGCGGCTGGCGCGGGCCGGCGTGGCGGCGCTGAAGATCGAGGGTCGCCAGCGCGGCGCGGCCTACGTCGCCTCGGTCACGCGCACCTGGCGCGAGGCGCTGGACCGCTACCGCGCCGCGCCCGCGCAGTGGCGGCCGCGGCCCGGCTGGCAGTCCGCGCTGGCCCGCCACGCCGAGGGCCGCCAGACCACGCTCGGTCCCTACCACCGCCGCTGGCACTGAACCGATGAAGCTGAGCCTGGGACCACTGCAGTACTTCTGGCCGCGCGAGCGCACGCTGGCGTTCTACCGCGAGGCGGCGCGCTGGCCGGTGGACATCGTCTACCTCGGCGAGACGGTGTGCAGCAAGCGCCGCGAGCTGGCCGCGCGCGACTGGACCGCGCTGGCCGCGGAGCTGGCCGAGAGCGGCAAGCAGGTGGTGCTGTCCTCGCTGGCGCTGGTCGAGGCCGAGTCGGAGCTGGGCGCGCTCGGGCGGCTGGTCGAGGCAGGCGGCGGCTGGATCGAGGCCAACGACCTGTCCGCCGTGCAGCTGTGCCGCCTGCGCGGCGTGCCCTTCGTCGGCGGCCCCTCGCTCAACGTGTACAACCACCGCGCGCTGGCGCTGCTGATGGAGGACGGCCTGCGCCGCTGGGTGCCCGGCGTGGAGCAGGGCGAGGCGCTGCTGCGCGAGCTGCGCGCGGCGATGCTGGCCGGCGGCGGCGCGATGCCGGAACTGGAGGTGATCGCCTTCGGCCGCCTGCCGCTGGCCTACTCGGCGCGCTGCTTCACCGCGCGCGCGCTGGACGTGGCGAAGGACCAGTGCGGCTTCCGCTGCATCGACCATCCCGACGGCCTGCCGCTGGCCACGCGCGAGGGGCGGCCGTTCCTGCGCATCAACGGCGTCCAGGTCCAGGGCGAGGAGGTCACCGACCTCGGCCCCGAGCTGCCGGCGCTGCGCGCGCTGGGCGTGGACGTGCTGCGGCTGTACCCGCAGGCCGAGGGCATGGCCGAGGCGGTGGCGCATTTCCACCTCGCCCGCCGCTCGCCGCAGCCGCCGCCGCGCATCGGCGCGCGCAACGGCTACTGGCACGGCGGGCCGGGGATGCGGGTCGACGCCGCATCCTGATGGCGGCAAGCGGCGGCTCCCGCCGCTTGCCGGTCGCGTGCGCTCCCGCTCGCCGTTCCCGGAAGCGCGCATCCGCGCGCCGTCGCCTCGGAGCACCGGACCGCCGCAGCTACACCCCCGCGAACACCAGGCTCGCGTTGGTGCCGCCGAAGCCGAAGCTGTTGGACATCACCGCGCGCAGCCGCGCCTCGCGCGTCTCGCGCAGGATCGGGTAGCCGGCGGCCCGCGGGTCCAGCGCGTCGATGTTCGCCGAGCCGGCGACGAAGCCGCCCTCGAGCATCAGCAGGCTGTAGATCGCCTCGTGCACGCCGGCCGCGCCGAGCGCGTGGCCGGTCAGCGCCTTGGTCGAGGACAGCGGCGGCAGCGCCGCGCCGAACGCCTCGCGCGCCGCCTGCAGCTCCACGAGGTCGCCCAGCGGCGTGGCGGTGCCGTGGGTGTTGAGGTAGCCGACCGGCACGCCGGCGCCGGCCAGCGCCATGCGCATGCAGCGCACCGCGCCCTCGCCGGAGGGCGCCACCATGTCGGCGCCATCGGAGGTGACGCCGTAGCCGACCAGCTCGGCGCGGATGTGCGCGCCGCGCGCCTTCGCGTGCGCGTAGTCCTCCAGCACCAGCATGCCGCCCCCGCCGCCGATCACGAAGCCGTCGCGGCCGGCGTCGTAGGGGCGCGAGGCGGCGCGCGGCGCGTCGTTGTAGCCGGTGGACAGCGCGCCCATCGCGTCGAACTGCGCGGCCATGCCCCAGTGCAGCTCCTCGCCGCCGCCGGCGAACACCACGTCCTGCGCGCCGTGGCGGATCAGCTCGGCCGCCGCGCCGATGCAGTGCGCCGAGGTGGCGCAGGCGGCGGCGATCGAATAGCTGAGGCCGAGGATGCCGAAGGCGGTGGCCAGCGCCGCCGACACGGTGGAACACATCGTGCGCGGCACCATGTACGGCCCGATCCGGCGCACGCCCTTCGCGCGCAGCAGCTCGGCCGTCTCGATCTGCCACTGCGCCGAGCCGCCGCCGGAGCCGGCGATCACGCCGGTGCGCGGATGGCTGACCTGCTCGGGCACGAGGCCGGCGTCGGCGATCGCCGCGCGCATCGCCACGTAGGCGTAGGCCGCCGCGTCGCCCATGAAGCGCCGGAGCCGGCGGTCGACCGCCGCGTCCAGGTCCACCTGCGGCACGCCGGCCACCTGGCTGCGCAGGCCGCGCTCGGCGTACTCGGGCACCGCGCGGATGCCGCCGCGCAGCTCGCGCAGCGCGCGCGTCACCGTGTCGGCCACGTTGCCGAGGCAGGAGACGATGCCCATTCCGGTCACCACCACGCGGCGCATCAGAAGTTCTCCGTGGAGCGGAACAGGCCCACGCGCATGTCGGTGGCCACGTAGATCGGCCGCCCGTCGACGAAGGTGCGCCCGTCGGCGACCACCAGCGCCAGCCGGCCGCGCAGCACGCGGCGCACGTCCACCTCGTAGCGCACCAGCCGCGCGCTCGGCAGCACCTGGCCGGTGAACTTCACCTGCCCCACGCCCAGCGCGCGGCCGCGGCCCGGCTCGCCCAGCCAGGGCAGGAAGAAGCCGGACAGCTGCCACAGCGCGTCCAGCCCCAGGCAGCCGGGCATCACCGGGTCGCCGTCGAAGTGGCAGCCGAAGAACCACAGCCGCGGATGCACGTCCAGCTCCGCGTGCAGCTCGCCCTTGCCGAACGCGCCGCCGTGCTCGGCGACGCGGGTGATGCGGTCGAACATCAGCATCGGCGGCGACGGCAGCCGCGCGTTGCCGGGGCCGAACAGCTCGCCGCGGGCGCAGGCGAGCAGCTGCTCGCGGTCGAACGAGGAAGGTCGGGACATGCGATCGTTCCGGGCTGGGATGCGGCGAGTCTGCGGCGCGCCGGCGGCGGCCGCCCTGACGCCGGTCAAGCGGCGCTCAGCGGCGGAAGGCGAACGCGGCGAAGCTGGCGCGCAGCCGCGCGAGGTCCGGCGTCCGCCAGCCCGGCAGCGGGCGGCCGCCGGCGCGGCAGGCGCGCAGCGTCCAGCGCCGCACGCCCAGCGCGGCCAGGTCGTCGGCGAGCCGGTACAGCTCGTCGGGCGGGAACAGCGCCGGATGCCAGGCGGTGCGGCATTCCAGCGGCGCGCTGCCGGCCAGCAGCGCGCACAGCGCGGCGGCCGCGCGATGGCCGCTGCCGCGCACGCCGGTGACGGCGTCGTAGCGGCGCCACGGCGCCTTGACCTCCAGCGCCACCCAGTCCAGGCGCGGCAGCAGCGGCCGCAGCCGTTCGGGATGGATGCCCGCGGTGTGCAGCGCGACGCGGTAGCCCAGCGCGCGCGCCTCCTCCACCGCCTCGCCCAGCGCGGCCTGCGCGGTGGGCTCGCCGCCGGCGAACGCCACGCCGTCGAGGCGTCCCCGCCGGCGCTGCAGCAGCGCGCGCACCGCTTCCCACGGCACGCCGGCCACGCCGCGCGGCGGGCGCCAGCGCGGATCGGGGCAGTGCACGCAGCGCCACGGGCAGCCTTGCAGGTGCAGCGTCAGCGCACGGCCGCCGGGCAAGGCGTCGGCGGTCGCGCGCCCGATGCCGGCTACCGCGAGCACGCGGCGTTGTCCCGGCCGGCGCGCATGCGCCGCATCGGCGTCAGGCCGCCTCGCCGCGGTGCGCGGCGCGCGCCGCGCGGGCGAGGCGGGCGCCGCGGTCGAGCGCGATGCGCAGGCCCAGCGGCAGCCGCTCCCATGGCAGCCGCTCCAGCAGGTTGCGCGCGGTGAGGCCCAGCTCGGTGTCGCCGGTGAGCACCAGCGCGCGCTGGAAGAACAGCGTGTCGGCGTCCTCCAGCCGGCCGGCCAGCAACAGCAGGTCGGCGGCGCCGCCGCGCACGCTGGCCTCGGCCTCGCCGTCGACCACGCGCAGCCGCGCTCCGCGCAGCTCCAGCACCCAGCGCAGGCGCAGGTCGCTCACCTCGATGCCCAGCCGGCGGCCCCGCATGAAGTCGAGCGCGCCTGCGCGCAACGGCGCGGCCAGCACGCCGGCCAGCGCGGCCTCGAGCAGGCGGCCCTGCCAGCGCGCGGGCGCCAGTTGCAGCAACGGGGCCAGCCGGCGCGGCGGCGGCAGCAGGCGCAACAGGCGGGCGGCATGGGCGGGCGCGGGCATGGCCGCCATCGTCGCCTCGTCGCGGGATGCCGCGCCCTGATCCGGGTCAGGCACCTGCGTCGCCAGCCCCGGCAGGGCCATCGCGCCGAACAGCGCGAAGGCGGCCGGCAGCAGCAGCGCGCCGAGGTTGAACAGGCCGTGCAGCCACGGCCCCAGCCGCGCGCCGCGCAGCCGCACGCCGGCCGCCGCGGGCAGGAACTGCAGCAGGCTGCCGAGCAGCGCGTTGCCCAGCACGCCCAGCGTGTAGGCGTGCACCAGCGCGAGCGTCGCCGGATGCCAGCGCGAGCGCAGCGGCGCCGCGCCCGCGGCCAGCAGCAGCGCCGCGGCGGCCACGCCCCACATCGGCATGGTGAGCAGGAAGCGGCGCGGCAGCGCGGCCGCCGGCGCCTGCTCAAGCGCCAGCCGGGCCATGCGCGGCGTCGCGGCGGATGGTCACCTGCGCGCCGCCTTCCGCGAGCGGTTCCGCCCGCGCGTGCAGGCCGCGCTGCGCCAGCGCGTCCAGCAGCGGCGCCGGCAGCAGGGGCGTGAGCACGCGCAGCGACTGCCCCGGCAGCAGCGCGTCGGCGGCGGCCAGCGCGCGTTGCAGCGGCTCGGGCGCGGGCAGGCGGCGCAGGTCGAGCGGGGCGGGACCGGCGGCCGCGTCGTGGCAGCGGCAGGAATGGCAGGTTCCGGTGGGCATGGTGCGATCTCAGCGCAGGCGCGGGATGGATGCGCTGATCCAGGTCAACGGGGATCGGGTATTCGCGCGGTGGCGGCGTGCCTGGCGAAAGTGCGGCTTGCGGTAGGCGGGCATGTCGGGGCGGGTCGCAAGAGCGGCCCCTCACCCCGGCCCTCTCCCCGGAGGGGAGCGGGAGGGGAGCGGAAGCTCAGCGCGCGAGCGCGGTCTGGCCGTGCCATTCCAGTTGCAGCCACAGCTTGGCGTCGTCGTGGCCGTAGCGGTCGGCGCGGTAGTCGGCCAGCTTCAGCAGGCCGCTCAGGCCGCTGGCCAGCGGCAGCGCGAGCGAGGCGTTCCACTCGCGGCCGTAGCGCGCGCCGCCGCGGTCGGCGCGGTAGTCGTGCCAGCCGACGAGCCAGCCGAGCGGGCCGCGGCCGAAGGCGCCGTCGAGCGCGACGTAGCGGTCGTCCAGGCCGTCGGCGGGCGTCGCGTTGAACTGGTCGTCCCAGCCGTTGAACGCATGCAGCGTGGCCAGCGGCGTCTGCAGCGCGGTGCGGCCGTCGCCGCCCAGGTGCTCCCAGCCCAGCCTGGCGGTGACGCCGGACTGCGTCCACGCGGGCTCCAGCAGCCAGTAGCCGTGCGCGAAGTGCTGCGGGTTGCCGGCGTGGTCGTACTGGCGCGCGGCCTCCAGCGTCCAGCCGAGGCCGCCCCGCGGCGAGGGCCTGCCGGTCCAGCGCAGGCCGTAGGTGGCGCTGGAGGCGCTGGCGACGTCGCGGTCCTCGTGCAGGTAGGCGTAGCCGGTCCACTGCTGCGCGCCGCGCGTCCAGGCGGCGTTGAACAGGTGGGTGTCGAGCCGGCGCTCGCGCGCCTGCGGGCTGAGCGCGTCGGGGCCGGCCACGCGGTGCACGCGGTCGAGCCAGGCGTAGCGCAGCGTCCAGTCCGCGGCGGGCCGCCATTGCAGCGACAGCGCGTCGAAGGTCTGCTCGAACTGGCGCCAGCCGCTGTTGCCGATCCAGCGCTGGTTGTCCAGCTGCAGGCGCTGCCGGCCCAGGGTGGCGTCGAAGCCGCCGCCCCGCCAGGCCAGCCAGGCCTGGTCGAGCTCGCCGCCGTGCGGGTCGGTGATGCCGGGGTACCGTGTCTGGCCGTTCGCGCCGCTGTCGTAGTGCTCGCCGGCGCTGGCCGTGCCGGCGCCCTCGACGAAGCCGCTCCAGCCATGGCCGAAGTGCGCCAGCAGGCCCAGCCGAAGGCGCAGCGTGTCGGCGCGCGCGTCGCGGGCGTAGGCGTCGTCGTCCACCTGCTCGTGGCGCAGGCGCATGTCCCACTGCAGCCGCAGCGGCGCGTCAGTCGCGCCGTCCGCCCAGGCCGGGCCGGCCAGCGCGGCGAGCGCGCAGGCGATCGAAAGGGTCTTGCGTGCGAGTTTCATCGGTCTGCTCCCGTGGATTCCGGAGGCAGTCTCCGCAGTCGCGCGCGCCGCGCGCCTGATCCGGATCAGGCGAAGGCAGCAATGGTTCCCGCTGTGACAACGCGCCGCGCCGGCGCAAAAAAAGCGCCGCCATCGCTGGCGGCGCCTTCCGCCGGATGGCGGTAAAGACGTCCGGACGCCCCCCTACCCCTTGGCCAGCGCCTTGCGCACCGCGTCCACGAACGCCGGGTCGAGCCGGCCGATCACCGTGGTGCGGGCCAGGATGCGGCCGTCGGCGTCGAGCAGGATCAGCTGGCTGGAGTGGTTGAAGTCGCCGTCCGGCAGCTGGCGGTACTGCAGGCCGAGCAGCGCGGCGAGGCGGCGCGTGTCCTGCGGCTCGGCCCGGGCCAGCGTCCAGTGCGCGTCGAGCTGGCGCTGGCCGGCGTAGCGGCGCAGCGCCGCCGGGTCGTCGCGGGCCGGGTCGAAGCTCACCGCCAGCACGTCGAGGCGCTCGCGCGCCGGCTCGTCCAGCGCCTTGCGGGTGAGCCTGAGCGTGTCGACGATCATCGGGCAGACCATCGTGCAGGAGGTGTAGAACATGGTCACCAGCTGCACCCGGCCGCGCCGCGCGGCGAGCGGCCACTGATGGCCGTCCTGGTCGGTGAGCCTGGCGTCGAGCTGGTAGACCGAGTCGCCCGGCAGCGGCGTGGCGGCCGGCAGCTGGCCGGCAAGCAGCAGCAGGCAGAGCGCCAGCAGCAGTCGTTTCATGGCTCGGTCCTCATTCGCTCCGCGCGCAGCGGAAGCCCAGGTTGTTGGTGGTGTCGGTGGCCCGCAGCGAGGACAGCATGGCCACGCGCATCAGCGTGGCGTAGTTCTCCTTCTGCTGCATGCCGATCGCGCCGGCGCCGCAGAAGCGCAGCTTGTCCGCGCCGTCCTGGTCGCGGCTGTCGCTGCCGACCAGCAGCGCGTTGAAGTCGTCCACCCATTCCCACACCAGGCCGTTGAGGTCGCGCACGCCGTGCACGTCCGGCGCGCCGCCCACCGCCGGCAGCGGCGTGCTGGACGGGCGCGCGTACCACGCCAGCACGCGCTCGCGCCAGGCCGGGTCCGCGCGCGCGTCGGCCTGGCGCGCGTCCGCCGCCGCGGCGTATTCCCACTCGTACCAGCCCGGCAGGCGCGCGTGCTCGCTCTCGCAGTAGGCCTGCGCGGCGAACCAGCTCACCCGGGTCACCGGCTGGGCGGGCAGCGCGTCCGGCCCCAGCGCGTCGGCGGCGGCCCAGTGCGAGAGGTAGCGCGCGTCGGCGAACACCGCCGGCACGCGGTCGCGCCGCCATTGCGGGTGGCTTTTCACGAAGGCGAGGAACTCGGCGTTGGTGACCGGCTCGGTGCGCAGGCGGAACGGCGCGATCCGCGCCGGCGCGGCCTTGCCGTCGGCGGGCAGCACGCTGGCGAACGTGCCGCCCGGCAGCGCCGCGTAGTCCGCCGCCGCGGCCGGCGCGGCGAACGCCGCGCCGAGCAGCAGCAGCGCCGGCAGGCGCCGCGCGGCCATCTCAGTGCCCCGCCGCGGGCGCGGGCGCCGGCTGCGCGCGCACCCTGGCCACGTCTTCCTTGCTGATCTGGCCGCCGGGGTTGCCCCAGCTGTTGAGCACGAAGGTGAGGATGTTGGCCACCTCGTCGTCGGTGAGCTGGCTCATCGGCGGCATCACCGAGTCGTACTCCTTGCCGTTGACGGTGACTTTCCCGGTGTGGCCGTGCAGCGGGATGCCGATCAGCTCGTCCTTGCCCAGCCCGGCCAGGAAGTCGGACTTGGCCAGCGGCGGGAACACGCCGGGCAGGCCCTCGCCGCTGGCCTGGTGGCAGACCGAGCAGGTGCCGGTGAACAGCTGCTTGCCGGCGGCGATCTGGTCCTCCTTGCTCAGCGTGCCGGCGGCGTTGGCCTTGGCCGCGGTGGCCACCGCGTGCAGGTTCGGCTCGGCGCGGTCGCCCAGGTAGGCGGCGTCGACCTCCTTGCCCGAGTAGATCGCCTTGTTCTCCGGGCCGTCCACCTTGAGGATCGCCATCGCGCCCTTGTTGAAGGCGCGGAAGATCGAGTGGTCCACCAGCACGTAGCTGCCCGGCACCTGGGTGCGGAACTCCACCATCGCCGCGCCGCCGGCCGGGATCAGCGTGGTCTGCACGTTGTGCTGCTCCACGGTGCCGCCTTCCTGCCGCACGGTGTCGAAGATCTCGCCGATCACGTGGAAGCTCGACACCAGGTTGGGGCCGCCGTTGCCCACGAACAGGCGCACCGTCTCGCCGACCTTGGCGGCGAGCGCCTTGTCGCCGGTGAGCGAGCCCTCGTGGCCGTTGAACAGCACGTAGGTCGGCTTCTCGTCGATGGCCTTGTCCATGTCGAACGGCTGGTGGCCCTTCTCGCGGTACTTGCCGGTGGTGTAGAAGTCGCCCTGCATCACGTAGTACTCGTGGTCGACCCTGGGCAGCCCCTCCGGCGGCTCGACCAGGATCAGGCCGTACATGCCGTTGGCGATGTGCATGCCCACCGGCGCGGTGGCGCAGTGGTAGACGTAGATGCCCTGGTTGAGCGCCTTGAAGGTGAACTGCGACTCGTGGCCGGGCGCGGTGAAGCTCGACGCCGCGCCGCCGCCCGGGCCGGTGACGCCGTGCAGGTCGATGTTGTGCGGCATCTTGTTGTTCGGGTCGTTCTTCAGGTGGAACTCCACCGTGTCGCCCTGGCGCACGCGGATGAAGCTGCCGGGCACGGTGCCGCCGAAGGTCCAGTAGGTGTAGGTGACGCCCTCGGAGATTTGCATCTCCTTCTCGATCACCTCCAGGTCCACGATGACCTTGGCCGGGTGGTCGCGGTGGACCGGCGGCGGCACGTTCGGCGGGCTGGTCAGCACCGCGTGGACCGGCTCGCCCTGCGGCGGGCCGAAGTCGCCGGGGATGGCGGAGGTGGACGCCACGGCGGGCTGGCCGGCCGCGGCCGCCGGCGTCTCCGGCTTGCCCGAGCACGCCGCGAGCGACAGCAGGCCGGCGGCGGCGAGCACGGTGGTCAAGAGTCGTGACATGGGCTTCTCCCTGTGATTCCCGATGCCAGACTAGGCGGCGGCGCTCCCCTTCGCTTGACCTGTATCAGCCGCGGTGCCGGGAATGGCTCGATGCGTCAAGCTGCCACAGGCCGGCGTGATATGCGCGTCAACCTTGGAGCGCGCCCATGCTCCTGGAGCCTGTCCGGCGTCTTCTTGGGAAGAGCGCATCGCCCCGGCCCTCGCCCCACTCCGGCCATGCCGCTCCCTCGCGCTTCCCTGGCCCGCGCGCGGACGGCTCCCCGGCGGAGCACGCGAGCGCGTGATGCAGGCGCTCAGCCCGGCGCGCCGTCCGCGCGCGGGGTCAGGTAGATCCACGCCGAGCGCAGCACCCACGGCAGGAAGGCGAGCAGCCAGCCGGCGCCGGCCAGCACCAGCCACAGGTAGGCGTCGCCGCCCAGCTCCGCGCGCACGCGCAGCAGCAGCACGCCCTGCAGCAGCGCGAAGCACAGCCATGGCACCGCGCCCATCCGCAGCGGGCGGCCCGAGTGCCCGTGCGTCACCCGCGTCACCATCGCCACCAGCATCGAGCCGAAGTAGCCGATCGCCAGCACGTGCAGCGGCGCCAGCCCCAGCGCCGGCGTGCCCGTCGCCAGCAGCCACAGGCTCTGCGCCGCGTACAGCGCGAAGGCCACCGGCAGCCAGGCGAAGGCCAGGTGCAGCACCGCCAGCAGGCCGGGCCGGCGCGCCTTCCACGGCTGCCAGGCCAGCGCGTGCCAGCCGAACAGCAGCGCCAGCGGCAGGTCGGCCAGCCACAGCCGGCGCGGCGCGCCGGCCAGGTCCAGCGCCAGGTGCGCGGCGAGCAGCGCCCACGCCAGCGGCAGGCTCCAGCGCGGCCGGTACACGCGGTAGCCGGGCGCCACGTTGCCGCTGAAGAACGGGATCATGCGGTGGCTCACCGTGAAGTACACCGGCAGCAGCAGGCCGAAGGTGCCCAGCTTCACCGCCAGCAGGCCGCAGCGCGCCGGCGCGCCGAGCAGGAAGGCGAGGAACGCCGCCAGCCCCAGCGCGCCCAGCGCGAATGCGGCCAGGCACGACAGCGCATGCGCGTCGCGCCGGCCCGCCGCGCGCAGCACGCCGCCCAGGGTGGCCAGGCCGGCGAGATGGCCCAGCAGCATCAGCGCGAAGCCCGCGCGCAGCAGCGCCATCGAGCCGAGCAGCCCGGCGTGCGCCAGCAGGTAGCCGCCGAACACCGCGCCGGCCACCGGCAGGTAGCGCGCGCGCGGCAGCGCGGGCCGGCCGAGCCAGCGCGGGAACACGGTGAGCAGGAAGCCGAGCATGAACGGCGGCAGCATGCCGTACTGCGCCAGCATCGCGTGCGCCCAGCCCGGCGGCACCGGCGGCTGCGGCCAGCCGCGCCAGCCGAAGCGCAGCGCGGCCAGCTCGGCCGTCCACCAGGCCATGCTGGTGAGCACCGCCAGCGCGCCGGCGAGGAACAGCGGGCGGTGCGGCGCCGCGGCCAGCAGGGCCGGCAGCGGCGGGGCCGGGGGACGGGAGATCGGATCGCGCATGCGGCGCCTCGGGGTGCGGGATGCGCGCATGCTCCGCGCGGCGGCGACGCCGCGCCGTGACCTGGGTCAGCGCGGCGCGGGCCTCACTCGGGCAGCAGGCTCTGGCCGATCCGGCGCAGCCCGGCCGCGTCGCGCAGGGTGAGCGCGCGGCCCTCGATCTCGATCAGCCCCTGCGCGCGGAAGCGGCCGAGCACGCGGCTCACCGTCTCGGCGGCCAGGCGCAGGTAGTTGGCGATGTCCCCGCGCGACATGCTGAGCTGGAACTGCGTGCCGGAGAAGCCGCGCGAGGCGTAGCGCTCGCCCAGGTCCACCAGGAACGCGGCCATGCGCTCGTCCGCGCTGTGGTCGCCGGCCAGCAGGCTGGCCGCGCCCAGCTCCTTGCTGAGCAGGCGGAACAGGTGCTGCTGCACCGCGGGCATGCGCGCGGCCAGCGCGCTCATCGCGGGGAACGAGAAGCGGCAGAAGTAGGCCGTCTCCAGCGCCACCGCGTCGCAGGGGAAGTGGTCGGGGTAGATCGCGTTCAGGCCGATCACCTCGCCGGGCAGGTAGAAGCCCAGCACCTGCTCGCGGCCGTCCTTGTCGACCAGGCAGGTCTTCACCGTGCCGGCGCGCACCGCGAAGATCGCGCGGAACGGGTCGCCGGTGCGGAAGATGTGCTCGCCGGCGCGGTACGGCCCCACGTGCTCGACCAGGCAGTGCAGCGCCGACAGCTCCGGCTTGCCGTAGCCCACCGCCAGGCAGGCGCCGGCGAACGCGCAGGTGCGGCAGAAATGGCTCTCGTCGCCGTCGTCGGCGATCGGGCTGGGCGGCTCGGGCAGGCGGCCTGCCGGATTCCTGGGACGCATCGTGAAGGAACGCCTTGGCTGATCGCGGCGCCTAGATCGTACGCGAATAGCGCGCCGGTGCCGACCCGTCGCCCAGGTAGGCGTCGAAGCACATCGCGATACTGCGCAGCAGCAGCCGCCCGCGCGGGGTCACCCGGATCGCGGCCCCGTCCAGCGCCACCAGCCCGTCGTCGGCCAGCGGCCGCAGGCGCGCCAGCTCGGCGGCGAAGTACTCGGCGAAGACCAGCCGGTGGCGCGCGCCGAACTCGGTGGTGTCCAGCTCGCCGTGGCACATCAGCTCGCCGATCAGCGCGCGGCGGATCAGGTCGTCCTCGTCCAGCAGCAGGCCGCGCGCCACCGGCAGGCGGCCGGCGTCCAGCGCGGCGTAGTAGCCGGCGAGGTCGCGCGCGTTCTGGCTGTAGCTGTCGCCGATGCGGCCGATCGCGCTCACCCCCAGCCCCACGATGTCGCAGTCGCCGTGGGTGGAGTAGCCCTGGAAGTTGCGCTGCAGCGTGCCCGCGCGCTGCGCGCGCGCCAGCTCGTCGTCGGCGCGCGCGAAGTGGTCCATGCCCACGTACACGTAGCCGGCGCCGCACAGCTTCTCCAGCGCGCGGCCGAACAGCGCCAGCCGCGTGGCCGGGTCGGGCAGCTCGCCCGCCTCGATCTGCCGCTGCGCCTTGAACAGCTGCGGCAGGTGCGCGTAGCCGTACACCGCCACGCGGTCGGGCGCCAGCGCGAGCACCTCCTCCAGCGTGCGCTCGAAGCCCGCCAGCGTTTGACGCGGCAGACCGTAGATCAGGTCCACGCTGACCGAGGCGAAGCCCGCCGCGCGCGCGCCCTCGATCACCGCGCGGGTCTCGGCCACGCCCTGGATGCGGTTCACCGCCGCCTGCACCGCCGGGTCGAAGTCCTGGATGCCCACCGAGACGCGGTCGAAGCCCAGCGCGCCCAGCCCGCGCACGTAGTCGCCGTCGGCGAAGCGCGGGTCGATCTCGATGCCGAACTCGCGCTCGCCGCGGCGGCCGAAGCTGAAGTGCCGCGCCAGCGACTCCATCAGCTCGCCCATGCGCGCGATGTCGAGGAAGTTCGGCGTGCCGCCGCCGAAGTGCAGCTGGCGCACCGGGCGGTCGCGGTCGAACAGCGGCGCCAGCAGCTCGATCTCGCGGTACAGCCGCTCCAGGTAGCGGTCGGCCTTGCCCATGTCGCGGGTGATCACGCGGTTGCAGCCGCAGTAGAAGCACGGGCTGAGGCAGAACGGCACGTGCACGTACAGCGACAGCGGGCGCGGGATCGGCTCCTCGTTGGAGGCGCGGATCGCATCGCGCAGCTGCGCCTCGCCGAAGTCGGCGCGGAACTGCGGCGCGGTGGGATAGCTGGTGTAGCGCGGCCCGGCGGTGTCGTAGCGCGCGATCAGCTCCGGGTCGAATTCGGGAACGGCGATGGCATGGTTCATGGCGGCGCAGTGTGGGCGGCGCCGCGCCGCGCGGTCTTGATCCCGGTCAAGGCGGGCCGCGGTCGCCGTCCGCCCCGGCCGGGACGGGCCACGGCGCGCCGCAGAGCCTGCTCAAGATCTTCCGGGGAAAGCGCCAGGAAAGGCCGGCTGGGCGGACCGCCGGCGGGTGTCCAGGCAGCGCTTGCCGTGCTTCCGTCGCCTGCCGTGCAGTCAGGCAACGCCGCGCTCGGCCACCCGTCGCCGGGCATGCGCCCGGCGGGCCCGGCATCGGGGCCGTTGGCGGTCCCGCGCCGGGTCGATCGCGGCCGCAGGCCGCTCCCACAGAGACTTCGCAAGCCCGGTGGGAGCGGCCTCCGGCCGCGATGCCGGACCACAGGCGGTTCCGCCGCGCGGCGCGAAGAGCGTGAACCGGCCCTCAGCGGGCCGGCGGCGCGATGCGCTGCTCGATGGCGCCGAAGACCGAGGCGCCGCGCTCGTCGGTGACCTCGATGCGCAGGCTGTCGCCGTACTTCAGGAACGGCGTGGACGGCTGCCCGTCGCGCAGCGTCTCCACCGTGCGCTGCTCGGCCAGGCAGGAGGCGCCCTTGGCGGTGTCCTGGTTGGCGATGGTGCCGGAGCCGACCAGGGTGCCGGCGGTCAACGGCCGCGTCTTGGCCGCGTGCGCCACCAGCTCGGCGAAGCTGAACTGCATGTCCACGCCGCACTCGGCCTCGCCGAACCATTTGCCGTTGAGCCAGGTGCGCATCGGCAGGTGCAGCTTCTCGCCGCGCCACGCCGCGCCCAGCTCGTCGGGCGTGACGAACACCGGCGACAGCGCCGAGCGCGGCTTGCTCTGCAGGAAGCCGAAGCCCTTGGCCAGCTCCGCCGGGATCAGGTTGCGCAGCGAGACGTCGTTGACCAGGCCGACCAGCTGGATGTGCGCGGCCGCCCCGGCCGGCGTCACCGCCATCGGCACGTCGTCGGTGACCACCACCACCTCGGCCTCCAGGTCGATGCCGTAGTCCTCGCTGGGCACCACCACGTCGTCGCGCGGACCCAGGAAGCCGGCGCTGGTGGCCTGGTACATCAACGGGTCGGTGTAGAAGCTGGCCGGCACCTCGGCGCCGCGCGCGCGGCGCACGCGCTCCACGTGCGGCAGGTAGGCCGAGCCGTCGACGAACTCGTAGGCGCGCGGCAGCGGCGCGGCCAGCGCGTCCAGGTCCAGCGGGAAGCGGCCCGGCGCGGTGCCGGCGTTGACCTCGCCGTACAGCGCGTTGAGCCGCGGCGCGGCGTTGTGCCAGTCGTCCAGCGCGGCCTGCAGCGTCGGCGCGATGCCGGTGGCCCTGGCCGCGTGGGTGAGGTCGCGGCTGACCACGATCAGGGTGCCGTCGCGCCCGCCTTCTTTGAGACTGCCCAGTTTCATCTGCTCGTATGCTCCGTATGCCGCGGCTCAGCCGCAGCCCTCGACGTAATCGACCGCCGGCGGCAGGCCGACGCGCCAGCGCGCGATCCTGCCCTGCGCGTCCGTCTCGAACACCAGGGCGCCGCGGCCGTCCGGCGCGGCGACGCGCAGCGTGGAGGCGCCCGCCTCGTACTTGTGCGGCTCGGCCTCGACGCGGCCGTACAGCGCGCGGACGCGCGCCGCCGCCATGCCCACGGCGCCGCCGCCCGGCGCCGCCACCTTCGCGGTGGCCACGTCGTAGCGCACGAAGCGGCCCTGCTCGAACATGAAGCCGACATCCCGCGCCGCCCCGCGGGGCCACAGCACGCCGCAGCCGCCGGCCGGATCGACGCGGCCGTCCAGCGCTCCCTGCCAGGCGGCGCGGAAGGCGGCCTCGTCCATGCCCAGGCGCAGGTCGCCATAGCCGTCGTAGCGGGCGAGGCCGGTGCCGGCGGCCGGCGACGTCGCTGCACTCGCCACGGCCGCCGGCGTCGCTGCGGACGCGGCGGCCCGGGGCGACTCGTGCGACGCGCTCTCCGCCGGCGCCGGCGCTTGTCCGCAGCCGCCGGCCAGCGCCAGCGCGGCGAGCAGCGGCAGGCGCCGGATCACGGCCGCTCCGGGTCGAAATGCCGGGCGATGCCCTGCCAGCAGCGGTAGTAGTCCCGCTGCAGCTGCGGCGCCTCCAGCGCCTGCCGCGTGGGGCGGATCACCTTGCGCGTCTCGAACATGAAGGCCATGGTGCCGGCGAGGTGGTCGGGCACGGAAGTGTCCGCCGCGCTGGCCTTCTCGAAGCTGGCCGCGTCGGGGCCGTGGCCGCTCATGCAGTTGTGCAGCGAGGCGCCGCCCGGCGCGAAGCCGCCGGCCTTGGCGTCGTACTGGCCCTCGACCAGGCCCATGAACTCGCTGGCCACGTTGCGGTGGAAGTACGGCGGGCGGAAGGTGTGCTCGGCCACCAGCCAGCGCGGCGGGAAGATCACGAAGTCCATGTTGGCCGTGCCCGGCGTGTCGCTGGGCGAGGTGAGCACGGTGAAGATCGACGGGTCCGGGTGGTCCACGCTGATCGAGCCGACCGTGTTGTAGCGGGTGAGGTCGTACTTGTACGGCGCGTAGTTGCCGTGCCAGGCCACCACGTCCAGCGGCGAGTGGCCGATCCTCGCCTGCCACAGCGCGCCCTGGAACTTGGCGACCAGCGCGAAGTCGCCCTCGACGTCCTCGTAGGCGGCCACCGGCGCGAGGAAGTCGCGCGGCAGCGCCATCGAGTTGGCGCCGACGGGGCCGAGGTCCGGCAGGCGCAGCAGCGCGCCGAAGTTCTCCGCCACGTAGCCGCGCGCCTGCGCGTCCAGCAGCTCCACGCGGAAGCGCACGCCGCGCGGCACCACCGCGATCTCCAGCGGGGCCACCGCCAGCACGCCCAGCTCGGTGGCGATGCGCAGGCGGCCCTGCTGCGGCACGATCAGGAGCTCGCCGTCGGCGTCGTAGAAGAACCGCCCTTGCATCGAGCGGTTGGCCGCGTAGACGTGGATGCCCACGCCGGCCTGCTCGGCCGGTCCGCCGTTGCCGGCGAGGGTGACCAGGCCGTCGAGGAAGTCGGTGGGCGCCTCGGGCAGCGGCCACGGGTCCCAGCGCAGCTGGTTGGGCGTGGCCGGCGCCTCGTCGAAGCGGTTGTGCAAGCGCGCGTGCGCCAGCGGCGCGAACGGCGCGTGCACCGCCGCCGGGCGGATGCGGTACAGCCAGCTGCGCCGGTTGGCGTGGCGCGGCGCGGTGAACGCGGTGCCGGAGAGCTGCTCGGCATACAGGCCGTGCGCCACGCGCTGCGGCGAGTTCTGGCCCGCCGGCAGCACGCCGGGGAGCGCCTCGCTGGCGAACTCGTTGCCGAAGCCGGATTGGTAATCGATGCCGACAGACATGTGCATGCCTTCCGCTTTCTAGAGCCCCTCTCCCTCCGGGAGAGGGATTGGGGTGAGGGTTCGGTTCCCTGCGGCGTCGAGGATCGCCTCGAGCACCGCTTCCGTCTGTTGCAGGACGTCGTTGTCCCAGTAGCGCAAAACCTTCAGGCCCAGCGATTCGAGGAACACCGTGCAGGTCCGGCCGGCGGACTCGTCATGCTGCGAACCATCCAGCTCCACGACCAGCTTCTTCGCCTCGCAGTAGAAAACCACGACGTGGGGTGGAACGGGATGCTGGCGGCGAAACTTCAATCCGCCCGGCCGTCCGGCGCGCGGATGGAGCCGGAGGCGCAGTTCCGCGTCCGTGGCCGCCTGCCGGAAGCCGCGCGCCAGGCCTCGCGTCCTGCTCGGCAACGGCGGCTTGATGCGTCCCTGCATGACCGTGCCCTCGCCCCCTACCCCTCTCCCGGAGGGAGCGGGGCCCAAAAATCACAGCACCCCGCGCTTCATCTGGTCGCGCTCGATCGACTCGAACAGCGCCTGGAAGTTACCCTCGCCGAAGCCCTCGTTGCCCTTGCGCTGGATGATCTCGAAGAAGATCGGGCCGATGCAGTTCTGGGTGAAGATCTGCAGCAGCTTGCGCTTCTTGGTCTCCGGGTCGGCGTCGATCAGGATCTTGTTCCTCGCCAGCCGCGGCACGTCCTCGCCGTGCTCGGGGATGCGCAGGTCGATCACCTCGTAGTAGGTGTCCGGCGTGTCGAGGAACTCCACGCCGCGCGCGCGCATCGCCTCCACCGTCGCGTAGATGTCGTCGGTGAACAGCGCGATGTGCTGGATGCCCTCGCCGTGGTAGGCGTCGAGGTACTCGTTGATCTGGCTCTTCGGGTCGCTGGACTCGTTGAGCGGGATGCGCACGATGCCGTCCGGCGCGGTCATCGCCTTGGAGACCAGGCCGGTCTTGGCGCCCTTGATGTCGAAGTAGCGGATCTCGCGGAAGTTGAACAGCCGCTCGTAGTAGTCCGACCACTGCTGCATGTTGCCGAAGTAGAGGTTGTGCGTGAGATGGTCGATGAAGGTGAGGCCGAAGCCCTTCGGGTGCGGATCGGCGCCGGGCACCGGCACGAAGTCGCCGTCGTAGGCGCTGCCCTGGTCGCCGTAGCGGTCCACCAGGTACAGCATGCAGTCGCCGATGCCCTTGACCACCGGCGCGGCCACCGCCCTGGTGGCCTCCTTGCCGCCCACCGCCTCGCCGCCGTTGGCCAGCACCGCGTCGTAGACCTCGCGCGCCGGCTTCCTGAAGCGGATGGCGAAGCCGCACGCGCACGGGCCGTGCCGGGCCGCGAAGTCGGCGGCGAAGGAATCCGGGTCCTCGTTCACCAGCAGGTTCACGTCGCCCTGGCGGTACACGGTGATCGGGCGCGCCCCGTGCTTGAGCACGGCGGTGAAGCCCATGTTGCGGAACAGTTCGTGCAGCTCGTGGCCGCGCCCCTGCGGGGCGGCGAACTCGACGAACTCGAAGCCGTCGATCCCCATCGGGTTCTCGAAGGTGGTGACCTGCATGCCGAGATTGGGCTGTGCACTCATGGCGGCTGTCCTCTAGGCTGGATAGACCCTTATAGTTTCAACTGAAACCATTTGCAAGGAACACCGCCGCAATGGCCTCCGTCCGCAAGCCCGCGCCCGCCGGCGCCGACCACGCCCCGCTGGAGCTGGAGCGCTTCCTGCCCTACCGGCTGTCGATCCTGTCCAACACGATCAGCCAGTCGATCGCCGACGACTACCAGCGCCGCTACGACCTCAGCGTGACCGAGTGGCGCGTGATGGCGGTGCTGGCGCGCTTCGACGGCCTGTCCGCGCGCGAGGTGGCCGAGCGCACCGCGACGGACAAGGTGGCGGTGAGCCGCGCGCTGGCGCGGCTGGTGGCGGCCGGGCGCGTGCGCCGCGCCACCCACGACGGCGACAAGCGCCGCTCGGTGCTCGGCCTCACCGAGGCCGGCTGGGCGATCCACGACCAGGTCGCGCCGATGGCCCGCGCGCGCGAGCGCGAGGTGCTGGCCAAGCTGGACGCGGAGGAGCGCGCGTGGCTGACGCGCATCCTGGACAAGCTGCTTTAGAGCGAGGGGCGAGTGGAGAGGAGTGAGTAGAGAGAGAAGCCGGCACGCCGTGACGCCCCGGACAGCGAGATTCTCTCTCACTTCTCTCCACCCACTCCTCGCCCTTTCACTTCACTCCATGCATCAGCCGGTTCACCAGCGGCGCGATCAGCAGCAGGAAGGCGCCGGCGCCGGCCAGCAGCCAGAAGCCGAAGGTGAAGCCGGACAGCGCCGAGGCCGCGGTCATGCCGCTCTGTCCGCTGATCGCGCTGGCCAGCAGGCCGGACAGGTTGCCGCCCACCGCCAGCGAGAGGAACCAGCCGCCCATCGCCACGCCGACCAGCCGCGGCGGCGCCAGCTTGGTCACCATCGACAGGCCGATCGGCGACAGGCACAGCTCGCCCACCGTCTGCAGCACGTAGCACAGCGCCAGCGGCCAGAACGGGATCAGCCCGCGCGCGTCGAGCAGCCTCGACAGGCCGTACATCAGCACCAGGAAGCCCAGCCCGTTGAAGACCAGGCCCAGGCCGAACTTGCGCGGGATCGACGGCTCCGCGCGGCGCTTGTCCAGCCAGCCCCAGACCAGCGTCAGCGGCGGCGCCAGCAGCAGGATCGCCAGCGGGCTCACCGACTGGAACCAGCCCACCGGGAACACCCAGCCGCCGAACATCTCGCGGTCCACCAGGTTCTCGGCGAGGAAGTTGAACGAGGTGCCGAGCTGGAAATAGAACATCCAGAACAGGATGTTGAAGGCGAAGATGATCAGCATCGCGACCACCCGGTGCAGCTGCACGCGGTCGTGGCGCAGCGCCTCGCCGACCAGCATCGCGGCGACGCCCACGAACAGCAGGCCGAGCAGCCACTGCAGGCCGGTGGCGCCGATCTTGGACAGCAGCAGGTAGACCAGCGGCACCGCCACCGCCACGCCGGCCAGCACCCACAGCACGCGCAGCCGGCTCTCGCCGCCCGCGGCCGGCCGGCCCACGCCCTTCAGGCCGCGGCGGCCGAACCAGAACCACAGCAGGCTCAGCGTCATGCCCACGCCGGCGGCGAGGAACACCAGCTTGAAGTTCTGCCGCATCGGCACGCCGGTGAAGGTCTCGGCCATCCAGCCGGTGAGCAGCGGCGCGAGGAAGGCGCCGGCGTTGATGCCCATGTAGAACAGGGTGAAGCCGCGGTCGCGGCGCGGGTCGTCGCGGCCGTACAGCTGGCCCACCATCGAGGAGATGTTCGGCTTGAACAGGCCGTCGCCCACGATCACCAGCGCCAGGCCCAGCAGCATCATGGCGCGCTCGGGCACCGCCAGCGTGAACAGGCCCGCCGCCATCACCGCCGCACCGAGCAGGATCGAGCGCTGGTAGCCGATCAGCTTGTCCGCCACGTAGCCGCCGAAGATGCCGGTGGCGTAGATCAGCGCGGTGTACGCGCCGAAGATCGCGCTGGCCCAGCCCTGCCCCGCCGCGTCGCCGTGGTAGAACTGCGCCACGATGTACAGCGCCAGCGCCCAGCTCACGCTGTAGAACGCGAAGCGCTCCCAGAACTCGGTCATGAACAGCATCCACAGCGGGCGCGGATGGCCGAGCAGTTGCGGGAAGTCGGGCGCGGCGGCGGCCGGGTCGGATGGGCGGGTCGTCGTCATGGCGTTCTGCTCGTTGCCCCTGTGGCGGTCGGGCGATCCTGCCAGAGGCGCGAACCGCCGCACAATCGGCTCAGCGCGGCGCGCCGGCGGGCTGCAGCGTGGTGCGCACCTCGAACAGCTCCGGGAAGAACTCCAGCTCCAGCGCCTTCTTCAGGAACGCCACGCCGGAGGAGCCGCCGGTGCCGCGGCGGAAGCCGATGATCCGCTGCACCGTGCGCATGTGGCGGAAGCGCCACAGCTGGAACTGCGTCTCCAGGTCCACCAGGTCCTCGCACAGCGCGTACTCGCGCCAGTAGCGCTCGGTGTCGCCGTAGATGCGCTCGAACACCGGCAGCAGCGCGCGGTCGGCCGCGTGCGGCCTCGACCAGTCGCGCTCCAGGTGCGCCGCGGGCACCGCGTGGCCGAAGCGCGCCAGGTAGCGCAGGAACTCGTCGTACAGGCCGGGCGACTCCAGCGTCCCGCGCAGCGCGGCCTGCCCCGGCGGGTCGTGCGCGAACACCTTGAGCATCGCCGCGTTCTTGTTGCCGAGCAGGAACTCGACGATGCGGTACTGCAGCGACTGGAAGCCGGAGGACGGCCCCAGCACGTCGCGGAACTCCAGGTACTCCGACGGCGTCAGCGTCTCCAGCACCGACCACTGCTCGGTGAGCTGGCGCAGCACCGCCTTGCAGCGCGCCAGCACCTTCTGCGTGCGCCACACCTGGTCGCGGCGCAGGAAGCCGATCGCCGCGCGCAGCTCGTGGATCATCAGCTTCAGCCACAGCTCGCTGACCTGGTGCTGCACGATGAACAGCATCTCGTCGTGGTGCGGCGGGTCGGACAGCGGGTGCTGGGCCGACAGCAGCCGGTCCAGCCGCAGGTAGCCGCCGTAGGTGAGGCGGCCTTCGAGGTCGGTCTCGATGCCGGCCTCGAGCTCGCGCTGGTTCTCGCTCATGTCCCTTACGCCAAACCGCAAAGCGCCTATGGTAACCGTAGCCCCGCGGCCGCACCGTACGGTTTCGCATGCTGCACCGTGCCTTGCGGCGCAACATGCCGCCCTGCTATCAAATACGATCTTTTCAGGGATTTTTGCGCGCCTTGCCCCGCTGGATGGGCTGCCGCCTCCCTTCCCCTTCAGTCCATCCGGGAGCGAGTCGTGTCCATCGCCGCCAAATTCGAGATCGAGTACCTGCAATACCTCGACGCCGAGGGCAAGCAGGTCCGCGACGACCTGCCTGCCTTCGCGCAGGACCTCGACCACATGGTCGAGCTGTACAAGCTGATGATGTCCACCCGCGTGTTCGACGCCAAGTCGGTGGCGCTGCAGCGCACCGGCAAGCTCGGCACCTATGCCAGCTGCCTGGGCCACGAGGCCGCGCACGTGGGCATCGGCAGCGCGATGAGGCCGGAGGACGTGCTGGCGCCGAGCTACCGCGAGTACGGCGCGCAGCTCTACCGCGGCGTGCAGCCGCGCGAGGTGTACATGTACTGGGGCGGCGACGAGCGCGGCAACGACTACCGGAAGGAGCCGGCGCGCCACGACTTCGCCTGGAGCGTGCCGATCGCCACGCAGTGCCTGCACGCGGCCGGCTCCGCGCTCGCCTTCAAGATCCGCGGCGAGAAGCGCGTGGCGGTGTGCACCATCGGCGACGGCGGCTCGTCCAAGGGCGACTTCTACGGCGCCATCAACATCGCCGGCGCGCAGAACCTGCCGCTGGTGGCGGTGATCGTCAACAACCAGTGGGCGATCTCGGTGCCGCGCAAGATCCAGTCCGGCGCGCCCACGCTGGCGCAGAAGGGCATCGCCGCCGGGCTGTTCTCGATCCAGGTGGACGGCAACGACATCATCGCCGTGCGCAAGGCGATGGAGGACGCGCTGGAGCGCGCCCGCAGCGGCCAGGGCGGCAGCGTGCTGGAGCTGGTCACCTACCGCCTGGGCGACCACACCACCGCCGACGACGCGCGCCGCTACCGCGGCGAGCAGGAAGTGAAGGACGCCTGGGCGCGCGAGCCGATGAAGCGCCTGAAGCACTGGCTGGTGGCCAAGGGCGCGTGGGACGAGCAGAAGGAGGAGGCCTGGAAGGCCGAGTGCGACGACTGGATGGACGACGAGGTCAACGCCTACCTCGAAACGAAGACCCAGCCGGTCACGGCGATGTTCGACTACACCTTCGCCGAGCTACCCGCCGACCTCGCCCGGCAGCGCGATCTCGCCCTCTCGCTCGAACACAAGGCGCACTGAAGACCATGGCACAGATCACCCTCATCGAAGCGGTCACCCAGGCGCTCGCCTACGAGATGGCGCACGACGACTCGGTCGTGGTGCTGGGCGAGGACGTCGGCGTCAACGGCGGCGTGTTCCGCGCCACCCAGGGCCTGCAGCAGAAGTTCGGCGAGCTGCGCGTGCTCGACACCCCGCTGGACGAGACCACCATCGCCGGCGTCACCGTGGGCCTGGCCGCGCAGGGCATGAAGCCGGTGGCCGAGGCGCAGTTCGAGGGCTTCATCTACCCGATGATGGAGCAGATCGCCTGCCACGCCGCGCGCATGCGCAACCGCACGCGCGGGCGCATCACCGTGCCGGCGGTGTTCCGCGCGCCGTGGGGCGGCGGCATCCACGCGCCCGAGCACCACTCCGAGGCCAACGAGCACCTGTTCGCCAACATCCCCGGCCTGCGCGTGGTGCTGCCCTCCTCGCCGGCGCGCGCCTACGGCCTGCTGCTGGCGGCGATCCGCGACCCCGACCCGGTGGTGTTCTTCGAGCCCAAGCGCATCTACCGCCAGTACAAGGAGGAGGTGCCCGACGACGGCGAGGCGCTGCCGCTGGACGTGTGCTTCGTGCTGCGCGACGGCGGCGACGTCACCCTGGTGACCTGGGGCGCGCAGGTGAAGGAATGCCTGGAGGCCGCCGACGCGCTGGCCGAGGAAGGCATCGGCGCCGAGGTGATCGACGTGGCCACGCTGACCCCGCTGGACTTCGACACCATCGCCGAGTCGGTGCACAAGACCGGCCGCTGCGTGATCGTGCACGAGGCGCCGAAGACCGCCGGCTTCGGCGCCGAGATCGCCGCGCGCGTGGCCGAGGAATGCCTGTACGACCTGCTCGCCCCGGTCGAGCGCGTCACCGGCTACGACGTGCACACCCCGCTGTACCGGCTGGAGATGAAGCAGATGCCGAGCACGGCGCGCATCGTCGAGGCCGCCAAGCGCACGCTGGCGGCTTCGTAACCCCTTCTCCCCTCCGGGGAGAAGGTGCCCCGGAGGGGCGGATGAGGGGACAAGGCTTGCGGCAAAGCTCATCGAAAGAAGGTTTCGATGAAGTTCAAGGCAAGCCCCGGCCCCTCACCCCAACCCTCTCCCCGAAGGGGAGAGGGAGAAAACCCCAAAACCTTGGAAGCTCACTCATGGCCGACACCAAGACATTCCACCTGCCCGACCTCGGCGAGGGCCTGCCCGACGCCACCATCGTCGAGTGGCACGTGAAGGAAGGCGACACCGTCAAGCTCGACGCCCCGCTGGTGTCGATGGAGACCGCCAAGGCGGTGGTGGACGTGCCCTCGCCCTACACCGGCAAGGTGGTCAGGCTGCACGGCGCCGCCGGCGACGTGATCGAGACCGGCGCGGCGCTGGCCGACTTCGAGCCCGACCCCAACGCCAAGCAGCGCGCCGAGGCCGAGCCCACCGGCCACCACCACGGCCCGAAGAAGAGCGTGGGCAGCCCCGCGCCGGACAGCGCGAAGAAGGTGGTCGCCTCCGACGAGGGCGGCGAGGTCGCCGAGCGCGAGGACGAGGGCACCGTGGTCGGCGCGATGGTCAGCGGCAATGCCGTGCACGTCGAGCAGGCCGCCAGCATCGGCGGCGTGAAGGCGGTGCCGGCGGTGCGCGCGCTGGCCAGGAAGCTCAAGGTGGACATCACCCGCGTGCGCCCCAGCGGCGCCGGCGGCGTGGTCACCCTGAAGGACGTCAAGGACGCCGCCGCGACCGGCAGCGCGCCGCTCGGCGCCGCGCCCGCCCGCGCCGCGCCGGCCGCGGCCGGCCGCCATCCGGCACCCGAACTGGCCGAGCCGGGTCCGGCATCGGCGCCGGCGCGCACGCCGGTGTCGCTCGCCGGCAAGCCGGTGCGCACCGCGCCGCCGTCGCAGCAGGCCAGCGGCCAGCCCGAGCAGCTCAAGGGCGTGCGCCGCAACATGGCCCGCGTGATGGCCGAGGCGCACGCCAGCGTGGTGCCCACCACCCTGGTGGACGACGCCGACCTGCACGCCTGGATCGGCAAGCAGGACATCACCGCGCGGCTGATCCGCGCCATCGTCGCCGCGTGCAAGGCGGTGCCCGCGCTCAACGCCTGGTTCGACGGCAAGAACCTCTCGCGCACGCTGCACCCGCACGTGGACATCGGCATCGCGGTGGATACCGACGACGGCCTGTTCGTGCCCGCCCTGCGCAACGCCGACATGCTCGACGGCGCCGGCATCCGCACCGCCATCCAGCGCCTGCGCGCGCAGGTGGAGGACCGCACGATCCCGGCCTCGGAGCTGTCCGGCTACACCATCAGCCTGTCCAACTTCGGCATGTTCGCCGGCCGCTACGCCACCCCGGTGGTGGTGCCGCCGTGCGTGGCCATCGTCGGCGCGGGCAAGCTCAGCCACGACGTGGTGGCGGTGATGGGCGGCATCGAGGTGCACCGGCGCCTGCCGATCAGCCTCACCTTCGACCACCGCGCCGCCACCGGCGGCGAGGCGGCGCGTTTCCTCAAGGCGCTGCTGGACGACCTCGCGCGGCCGAACTGACCGCGCGCCATGCGGAGGCGCGGCGCCGCGCCCCCGCCTACCGGGAGCACGACGATGGGCAAGCCCTTCCTTTGCGTCCTCCTGGCCGTCGCCGCGACGGCCGCGCACGCCGCCGGGCCGTCCGCGCGCGACGGCGTGCGCTTCCTCAGCCCCGACACGCTGAGCCGCACCGCCGGCTACTCGCACGTGGCGGTGGCGCCCGCCGGGCGCACGGTGTACGTCTCCGGCCGGATGGCGCTGGACCGCCAGGGCCGCCTGGTCGGCGGCAGCGATTTCCGCGCCCAGGCCGAGCAGGTCTTCGCCAACCTGAAGACCGCGCTGGAAGCGGGCGGCGCCTCGTTCGAGGACGTGGCGAAGCTGGACTTCTACGTCACCGACATGGCCGGCGCGCCGGCGCTGCGCGAGGTGCGCGACCGCTACATCGACGCCGCCCATCCGCCGGTCAGCACCCTGGTCGAGGTGCGCCGGCTGGTGCGCGAGGACGCGCTGCTGGAAGTCGCCGCCACCGCCGTGCTGCCCGACGCGCCGGCGCGGTCCGCCGGTCCCTAGAAAACATTTCGCCGTCCGCGCACGGCCGCCGGCACTCCCGGCGCCGACAGCATCGCCTCACTGGCGGCAAGAGGGCACCGTGCACGCCGTCGGCCAGGCGCTTGACGGCGCGGGCACGACGGCGCCGCTATCGTGGCGTTCCCTGCCGCGGAGAGCCGCCATGCACCACAGCCGCCTGTGCACCCTGGTGATCGACTGCCGCACCGACGATCTCGCCGAGGCGGCGCGCTTCTGGAGCGCCGCGCTGGGCAAGCCGGTCGCCACCCTCGACCAGGACGGCGACGGCCGCTACGCGGAGCTCGCCACCGCCGCCGACGAGCCGATCGTCCTGCTGCAGAGGGTCGAGCACGAGAGCCGCGTGCACCTGGACATCGAGACCGACGACCTGGACGCGGAAACCGCGCGCCTGGAAAGGCTCGGCGCGAAGCGCGTGGCCTTCGTGCGCGGGCGCTGGTGGGTGATGGAGGCGCCCAGCGGCCACCGCTTCTGCGTGGTGCGGCGGCAGCGCGCCGCGTTCGGGCCGCACCTCAACCGCTGGGACTGACGGCGCGGCGGCGCGCCGTTCAGTAGTGGCCGGTGAAGAACGCCGTGGTGGCCTCCATCGCCTCGCGCCAGCGCCGACCCAGCGCCGGGGTGTACTGCGGGTCGTGCTCGGCGACGGCCTGCAGCAGGCTGTCGACCCAGTACGGGTAGAGCGCCGGCGGCACCGGCGCGCGCCCGGCGCGGCCGTGCACCCGCGCCATCTCGGTCATCGTGCGCTCGGCCAGCCGGCTGCCGGCGGCGTGCGCGATGGCCGAGCTGATGCCGCGGCGCAGCGCCATGTACTGCCGGCTGAAGTCGGTGTGGGCGAACATCGGCACGATGTCCGGATGGCTGCCCATGAAGATCGCGTAGAAGCGCTCGATGAAGCGCCCGTTGCGCAGGCAGCGCCCATAGCTGGCCTGCAGGTCGTCGTAACTCTCGCTCATCCCCTCGGTCCGTCCGGGCTGCACGCCGCGCAATCTAGCCGCCGCGGCGCGGCGCGGGGATGGGGCGCAGCGTCGCAGCCGCGCGGCGCGCCCTCAGCGGCGCGCGCGGAACAGCAGCTGCCGCAGCGGCAGCGCCACGCCGAGCAGCAGCACGAACACGCCGTAGCCGTACAGCGCCGGCAGCACCTGCCGCCAGATCGCGCCGCTGGAACGGCCGAAGGCGCCGTCGGCCGGCACCGCCGCGGCCTCGAAACCCAGCATCACGCTCCACGCCGTGCCGGCGGCGGCGGCCAGCACGGCCAGCGCGTCGAACAGGCGCCGCCCTGCCGTGCGCGGCAGGCCCTTCGGATAGGCCAGGTAGGCCCAGGCCAGCACCAGCAGCCAGGGGGCGAGCAGCAGCAGGGCGAGGTAGCGCATCGGCGGGCTCCTTCCGGCCGGACTAATCCTGCGCGGCGAGTTGGTCGAGTGCCTCGCGCAGCCGCGCGAGGGCCTGGTCGCGCGCGGCCGCGTCGGCGTGCGGCGGGGAGAAGGCGATCGCCTCGCCGTGCAGCTCCAGCGCGAAACCCTGCGGTTGCAGCGCCACCACCGCGGCGGCCGCGCCCAGCGACTTCAGCCGCTTCTGCAGCGCGCCGGCCGCCTTGGGGTCGGCGAACGGGCGCGACAGCAGCAGTTCCTCGCCGTCGCCCGCGAACAGGCGGAAGCGGAAGTTACCATCGGCGTCGCGGAAGCTGGCGAAGCGCGGCAATTTGTCCGTGCGCGCCGCCTTGTCCGCCGGCGCGGACGGCGCGGAGCGGGCACCCATCGGGCGCAGCCCCACCGCCTCGCGCAGCTCGGCCAGCAGCGGCGTGGCGGTGGCGCGGGCCTTGCGCGCGCCCTCCTGCAGGATCGCCTCGATCTCCGCCGGCCGGGCGACCAGCTCGTCGTAGCGCGCGCGCATCGGCGCCAGCTCGGCCTCCAGCCGCTCGAACAGCACCTGCTTGGCCTCGCCCCAGCCCAGGCCCTCCTCCAGCGCGCGGCGGAACGCGGCGCTCTCGGCCTCGCCGGCGAAGGCGCGGAAGATGGTGTAGAGCGAGGAACTGTCCGGGTCCTTCGGCTCGCCCGGCAGGCGCGAGTCGGTGACGATGCGCATCACCGCCTCGCGCAGCGCCCTGGCGCCGCCGGCGAACAGCGGGATGGTGTTGTCGTAGCTCTTGGACATCTTGCGGCCGTCCAGGCCGGGCAGCGTGGCCACCTGCTCCTCGATCACCACCTCCGGCAGCACGAAGAACTCGCGGCCGTAGATGTGGTTGAAGCGCTGCGCGATGTCGCGCGCCATCTCCAGGTGCTGGATCTGGTCGCGGCCCACCGGCACCTTGTGCGCGTTGAAGGCGAGGATGTCGGCGGCCATCAGCACCGGGTACATGTACAGGCCGGCGGTGACGCCGGCGTCCGGGTCCTCGCCCGCCTCGACGTTCTTGTCCACCGCCGCCTTGTAGGCGTGCGCGCGGTTGAGCAGGCCCTTGGCGGTGACGCAGGTGAGCAGCCAGGTCAGCTCGGGAATCTCGGGGATGTCCGACTGCCGGTAGAAGGTCACCCGCGCCGGGTCGAGCCCGGCGGCCAGCCAGGTCGCGGCGATCTCCAGCCGCGAGCGCTCGATCCGCGCCGGCTCGTCGCACTTGATCAGCGCGTGGTAGTCGGCCATGAAGTAGAACGCGTCCACGTCGTCGCGCCGGCTGGCCGCCACGGCGGGGCGGATCGCCCCCGCGTAGTTGCCCAGGTGCGGGATGCCGGTGGTGGTGATGCCGGTCAGGACACGGGTCTTCATGCTGCGTCGCGCAAGGGAAAAGCGGCAGTGTACGGCAATGCCGCGCCGGGGCAATCGAGACGGGCGCGAAAGCGCCGCGGCGACGGCCCGCCGCGGCCGCCGCGCCCGTTCAAAACCTCTTGGGCCAGAGGGCCAGGAAAGCCGGATGGATGAACCGCGGGCGAGTGGGGAGGCGGCGCTCGGCCGTCGGCCGGTCTCGCGTCGGGTCGATCGCGGCCGGAGGCCGCTCCCCCAGGGGCCCTCGCCAGCCTTGGGGGAGCGGCCTCCGGCCGCGACGCGCGGACCATCGCCCTCCGGCCATGCCGCGTCGTCGTGGACCCACGCCCTCGCCCCGCTCCTCCAAAGCCGGTGCCATCCATGGCGCCTCCCCGCCTACCTCCGTTCTCCCTTGGACCGCGCGCAGACGGCCCCCGGCGCGCAGTACGGGTAGATCATGAGCAGGCTCTCAGCGGATCAGCGTCGACTTGCCGAACAGCGACTCGACCAGGTCCACCGCCAGCTTCGCGGTCTGGTTGCGCTTGTCGAAGGCGGGGTTGAGCTCGACGATGTCCAGCGAGGCCAGCCGGCCGGTGTCGGCGATCATCTCCATGCACAGCTGCGACTCGCGGTAGGTCGGCCCGCCGCGCACCGTGGTGCCCACGCCGGGCGCGATCGACGGGTCGAGGAAGTCCACGTCGAAGCTCACGTGCAGGTGGGTGTCCGCGTCCACGCCGTCGAGCGCCTCCTCCATCGTGCGGCGCATGCCCACCTCGTCGATGTGGCGCATGTCGTAGATCACCAGCCCCGCCTCGCGCACCAGCCGCTTCTCGCCCTCGTCCACCGAGCGGATGCCGATCTGGCGGAACACCTCCGGCGCGACCGCCGGCGTGCGGCCGCCGATGCCGGTGAGCTCGGCCGGGCCGTTGCCGCACAGGCAGGCCACCGGCATGCCGTGGATGTTGCCCGAGGGCGTGATGGTGGAGGTGTTGGAGTCGGCGTGCGCGTCCAGCCACAGCACGCGCAGCTTCTTCCCCCGCTCGCGGCAGTGCCGCGCCGCGGCGCTGATCGAGCCGATCGCCAGGCAGTGGTCGCCGCCCAGCATGACCGGCAGCCGGCCCTCCCGCAGCTCGGCGTGCACCGCCTCGTGCACCGCGCGGTTCCACTCCGCCACCTCCGGCAGGTGGCGGTAGCCCGCGTGCGGCGGCTGCCACGGGTTGAACGGGCCGTGCAGGTTGCCGCGGTCGCGCACGTCCAGGCCCATCCGCGCCAGCCGCTGGTCGATCTGCGCCACGCGCAGCGCCTCCGGCCCCATCGAGGCGCCGCGGTGGCCCGCGCCGATGTCGGTGGGAACGCCGATCAGGGAAACCGCCGGTCTCTGCATAAGCTCCTGCACTCTCGTCAACGATGGGATGGTTCGCCGCCCTCGCGCACCAGCGGCAGATGCTGCGCGCGCCAGGCCTCGAGGCTGCCGTCGAGCAGCCGGACATGGGTGTAGCCGAGCGACTCCAGCAGCTCCCGCGCCTTGCCCGCGCGGCGCCCGGACACGCAATACACCACGATCTCGCCCCCGCGCGGCACGCCCAGCGCGCCGTGGCGCGCGGCCAGCTGCTCCAGCGGGATGTTCAGCGCGCCGGCGATGTGGCCGTCGCGGTACTCGTCGGCATGGCGCACGTCCAGCAGCAGCGGCGCATCGGGCCGGGCCTGCCGCGCGCGCCACTGCGCCGGGCCGAGCGGCGCGTCGCCGGCGTGGACGCCGGACAGGGCCGGCAGCAGCAGGAACAGCGTCCGCAGCGCGCGGGCGCATCGTCCGGTGGAAGGCTTCGTCGTCATGGCTTCGGGCCGCCTGCGCGGCGGACGCATCGGTCGGCCCCAGTGTACACGGCGCATGCGGCGCCTTCCGTTGCACCGCGGCGGCGGCCGTTGTGCTAGCTTGGCCCCGGAACGCAGGGGCGGACCACACAAGCCTGATCCAAGGGGGCTTCTTCCATGCCAGCCAACCGCACTTCCGCGGAACTGCTCCTGCGCCTGACGGCCGCCCAGGCCGAACGCGACCGCCTCAAGCTCGAAAACGCCCTGCTCCGGATGGAGCTGATGCGCCACGGCTCCGGCGGCCTGCAGATCCGCGCCGTGGAACGCCGACTGGCGCAGCTGCTCAAGCGCAACGGCAGGCTGCCGCAGAACCAGACCTAACGTAACGGCGTCGCGGCGCGCGGACGGGCATGCCGACAGTCCGACTCGAACGGACGACCTACCGCTTACAAGGCGGTTGCTCTACCAACTGAGCTATGCCGGCACAGGGCCCAAGGATTCTAGCAGCGCGCCGGCGCGGCCGCTCAGAAGCAGCCGGTGCTGTGCGAGCCGACGCCCTCGGCGCGCACGCGGCGGCGCCAGTCGAAGCGGCCGGGGTCGGCCACCGCGACGTCCAGCCAGTATTCCGGCACGGTCTCCACGCGCTCGCTCATCTGCGCGGGGAAGCCGGCGGCGACCACCTCGTCGCGGCGCTTGCGCGCGTTGGCCGGGTCCTTGAACAGGCCCAGCGAGATGGTGTTGGACTGGTCGCCCGAGCCGACCACGAAGTACTCGCCCACGTGCGCGGCCTCCAGCCGGCCGGCCAGGGCCAGCGCCTGCGCGCGGCTGGCGCTGGCCGGCAGGTACACCCACCAGCCGCGGGTCTGCGTGGTCTGCTCCTGGCGCGAGCGCATCCGCGCCGTCTGCGCCGCCAGCGCGGCGCGCGCGTTGCGCAGGTCCTGCGGCGTGGCGAAGGGCCCGATGGCGATGCAGGCGTAGCTGTTGGCGCGCAGCGGGCCGCTGTTCTGCGGCGGCGATGGCGCGGGCGATGGCGCGGGCGGCGGCGCCGAGGCGGCCGGGGCCGCGGCCGCCGCGCTGGCCGGCGGCGCGGGGGCGGTGGCCGCCGCCGCCGCGGCCGGCGGCTGCTCGGACAGCAGGTGCAGCATCGGCACGCCCGGATCGGTGACGCTGCGCGCGTACACGCCGTCCTGCCCCAGCAGCAGCCAGGCGCCCACGGCGATGTTCAGGGCCACCAGCAGCACGAACAGCAGACGCAGGAACATCGCTTCCCCTCGGCGATCAGCGCGCCATTCTAGGCGGCCGGCGCGGCGCCGGACTGTGCCTGCGCCCACACTGCCAGGCCGCGCAGCACGCTGTCCTCGCTGCGCCGCGCCGGCAGCGCGAGCAGCCCGGCCAGCGCCTCGGCGTCGCCGCCGCCGAGGCTGAGCGCCGGCGCGCCGCCGAGCCGCGGCGCCATCCGCGCGACGAAACGCTCGACCAGCGCGGCGGCGGCCAGCCAGCAGCCGGAGTCCACCGCGTCGGCGGTGTTGTCGGCCGCCTCGACCACCCGGCCGTCCTGCGCGGGCCGCACCTGCGCGGTGGCGCCGAGCAGGGCCTGCCGCATCAGCCGCGGGCCGGGCGCGATCAGCCCGCCCAGGTGCCGGCCGTCGGCGGCCAGCGCGTCCAGCGTGAGCGCGGTGCCCACGCCGGCCAGCACGCAGGCGCCCAGGCCATCGGCGCGCGCCGCCACCATGGCGAGGAAGCGGTCCACGCCCAGCCGCGCGGGCTCGGCGTAGGCGTTGCGCACGCCGCAGGCCTCGGCCGGCGTGCGCAGCCACTGCGGCGCGATCCCGAAGGCGCGCGCCGCGCAGCCGGCGACCCGCGCCTCGCGCTCGGCGTCGACCACCGAGGCGCCGAACGCGGCCGCCGGCGCCGGCAGCCCGGCCCAGGCGCGCGCCAGCGCCGCCGCCACCTCCTCGTCCCAGCCGACCGCGCCGTGCGCCAGCCAGCCGGCGCCGTCCTGCAGCGCCCACTTCAGGCGCGTGTTGCCGAGGTCGAGCAGCAGCCTCATGCGCGGCGCACCGTGACGTCGGCGCTGTCGATCGCGCGCAGGCTGCCGTCGGCCAGGCGCACCTGCAGCGCGCCGCGCGCGTCCACGCCGGCGCCGGTGCCGTCGAACTCGCCCAGCGCACCTGACAGGCGCAGCGGCCGGCCGTGCAGCAGGTCGTGGCGCCGGTATTCGTCGCGGAACGGCGCGAAGCCCTCGCGCTCGAACTGGCGCAGGCCCTCGACCAGCGCCGCGACGAGCGCCGCGGCGGCGCGGTTGCGGTCGGGCGGCGCGCCGCCGGCGAGGCCGGCCAGGTCGCCGGCGGGCTGGCCGGCCTGGGCGCGCAGCGCCGGGGTCAGGCGCAGGTTGAGGCCGATGCCGATCACCGCCGCGCACGGCCCCTGGTACTCGCCGCTCAGCTCGACCAGCACGCCGGCCAGCTTGCCCTCGCCGGCGAGCACGTCGTTGGGCCACTTCAGGCCGGCGCCGGCGATGCCCAGGCGCTCCAGCGCGCGCAGCACGGTCACGCCGACCGCCAGCGACAGCCCGGACAGCGCGGCGAAACCCTGCTCGAAGCGCTTCAGGCAGGACAGATAGAGGTTGAGCCCCGGCGGCGACAGCCAGCCGCGGCCGCGCCGGCCGCGGCCGGCGCTCTGCGTCTCGGCCAGCACGAAGCCGAGGTCGGGCGCGGCCGCGCCGCGCCGCAGCAGCTCGCTGGAGGTGGAGTCGAGTTCCCAGTGCACCTCCAGCGCGCCCGGCGCGCGGCGCAGGGCGGCCGGCAGCGCGGCGCGGATGGCGGCGGCGTCCAGCGGCTGCACCGGCCAGGGCAGCCGGTAGCCGGCCACCCCGCGCGACTCCACCGGCAGGCCGCGCGCGCGCAGGGCCTCCACCTGCTTCCAGATCGCCGCGCGGGTCAGCCCCAGCCGCTCGGCCAGCTGCGCGCCGGACACCGGCTCGCCTCCGGCCAGGGCGGCCAGCAGCTCTCGCGCCGTGCTCATGGGCGGGTCGCCCGCGGCCGAACCGCCGGGCGCCGCAGGAGAAGGGGGGATTCGCGCATCGCCGGGATTCTAAGCCAGCCGGCCGGGCCAAGCACTGGCGGGCGGGCCGCGTTTCTGCCAGCATCCGGCACTTGCCTTGTTGGGGATCACGGGGTACAGGCCATGAATACCCGGCAGTTGATGATCGGATGCGTCCTCGCGCTCGGCGGCATCGGTGCCGCGCAGGCGACCGACGTGAACAACCAGGATCTCGGCGGCGCCCACGCGGCCTCCGACGCCGCCCCGCGCGACGGCACCGCCGTGGGCGGCGACGTGGTGAACCTCGGCCACGACGGCGGCCAGCGCAACACCGACGGCGACACCGGCAACGCCGGCAGCGCGCCCGCCGCGGGCGGCGGCGGCGGCGCGGTCCATCCGCAGTCCTCGCACCGCTCCGCCCTGGGCTGGCAGTCGCTGCTGCCCGGCTCGATCCAGTAAGCTCCCCCGCGAAACCCGCGCCGTCCTACGAGGGCGGCAGCCTCACGCTGAAGCGCGCGCCGTCGAACTCCGGCGAACGGTCCACCACCAGCTCGCCGCTGTAGGCCTTGACGATGTCCTGCACGATCGACAGGCCGATGCCGTGGCCCTGCACGCGCTCGTCGCCGCGCACGCCGCGCTGCAGCACCTTCTCGATCTTGTCCTCGGGGATGCCCGGGCCGTCGTCCTCCACGCTCAGCCACAGCCCCGGCCGCTGCCGGCCCGGCTGCGACTGCATGCGCACCACCAGCAGCACGCGGTGGCGCGCCCACTTGAAGGCGTTCTCCAGCAGGTTGCCCATCAGCTCCAGCAGGTCGCCCTGCTCGCCGTAGAAGGCCGCGCCCTCGTCGATGTCGAACTCGCACAGCACGTTCTTCGCCGCGTAGACCTTCTCCAGGCTCTGCACCAGGTCCTCCGCGTGGCCGGCGACCGGCACCGCGGTGGCGAAGGTCTGCCGGCCGGAGGTGGCGGCGCGGGCCAGCTGGTAGGCCACCAGCTCGTCCATGCGGCGCACCTGCTCCAGCACGTCGGCGCGCAGGCCCGGCTCGTCGCCGGCCGCCTCCAGCCGCGAGCGGATCACCGCCAGCGGGGTCTTCAGGCTGTGCGCCAGGTCGGCCAGGGTGTTGCGGTAGCGGGTGCGCTGCTCGCGCTCGGTGTCGATGAAGCTGTTGATGCGCCCGGTGAGCGCGGTCAGCTCCAGCGGGTACTGGCTGTCCAGGTGGTCGCTCTCGCCGCGCTCGACCCGGCTCATGTCGCTGGCCACCTTGCGCAGCGGGGTGAGGCTCCAGCGCAGCAGCAGCAGCTGCAGCACGATCAGGGTGACGCCGAGCACCGACAGCATCAGCACCAGCGAGCGCCGGTACACCGCGCGCTCGCCCTCGAACTGGTCCTCGGTCTGCGCCACCATGTAGGTGAGCTCGGTGGGCTTGCGCGGCGGATTGTCGAGGGCCACGCCGTAGGCGTAGTAGTAGAGCCGGCCCATGCGCGTGTCGATCGGGCCGGCGAACTCGCTCTGCCCGGGCGGCAGCGGGCGCAGAAAGCTGAAGTCGCGCCCCACCGCGGAGGAGGACTCCCAGCGGAAGCCGTCGTCGCCCAGCGCCACCGCGTACAGCCCCGAGCCCGGCCGCGAGAAGCTGGGATCGGGCGCGTCGGGCAGGAACACCTTGCCGTAGCGCGACACCTCGGTGCCGGCCAGGTAGGCGATCACGTAGTTCTGCAGGCGGTCGTGCAGGCTCTTGAGCGCGGCCTCGTGGTTGGCGCGCGACAGCGTCAGCCCGACCAGCCCGAGGAAGCCGGCCAGCACCAGCCCGGTGGCCATCGCCGCGCGCGCGGCCAGCGAGGCCGGCCGGCGCGGCGGCACGGGCTCACTCGTCGTCGCCGTCGCTGCGGGGGATGGCAAAGCGGTATCCGCGTCCACGGACCGTCTCGATCGGCTTGAGGGTGCTTTCCGGGTCCAGCTTGCGGCGCAGGCGGCCGATGAACACCTCCAGCACGTTGGAGTCGCGGTCGAAGTCCTGCTGGTAGATGTGCTCGGTGAGGTCGGCCTTGGAGACCAGCTCGCCGGCGTGCAGCATCAGGTACTCCAGCACCTTGTACTCGTAGCTGGTCAGGTCCACCGGCTTGCCGTCCACCGACACCGTCTGCGCGGTGGTGTCCAGCTTCACCGGGCCGCAGGTCAGCACCGGCTTGGACCAGCCGCTGGCACGGCGCACCAGCGCGTTGATGCGCGCCAGCAGCTCCTCGACGTGGAACGGCTTGACCAGGTAGTCGTCGGCGCCCTGCTTGAGGCCCTCCACCTTGTCCTGCCAGCTGCCGCGCGCGGTGAGGATCAGGATCGGGTAGCGCTGGCCGGCCTCGCGCAGCGCCTTGACCAGGTCCATGCCGGACATCTTGGGCAGGCCCAGGTCGATGATCGCCAGGTCGAACGGCACCTCGCGGCCGAGGTACATGCCCTCCTCGCCGTCCTGCGCGGCGTCGACGGCGAAGCCGTCGCGCTTCAGGCGCGCCGCCAGCGTCTCGCGCAGCGGGGCCTCGTCCTCTACCAGAAGGATGCGCATCAGTGTTTCTCCTTGTTGCCCGCGCCGTTGCCGGGCGGGGTCTTGGTGGAATCGGCGGCGGCCGGCGCGGCGTCGGCCGGCACCGCCAGCACGCGCACGTGGCCGTCGGGGGTGAGCACCTTGATGCGGTACTCCACCCGCTTGCCGCGGTGCTGCAGGTCGGCGGCCAGTATCGTGCCGCCGGTGTCGTGCTGGACGCGTGAGACCGCCTGCTCCAGGCTCAGCGCGGGCGCCTGCTGCGCCGCGGCGGCGGCGCCGGCACAGGCCAGCAGGCACAGCAGGAAAAGCGGTTTGGCCATGGAATGGGTTTCGCCGGGGTTCCGCATGCGGCCGTTCAGCCTAGGGTGACGGGGCTGAATACTGACCGGACGGCGGCCCGCTTGTCACGCCGCCCGCCGCGGCGCCGCAGCGGCCTCGACCAGCGCCCAGTCCGCCCCGGGCAGGTGCGCCCCCTCGCTGAGGCGGCGGCGGAAGGCGCGCGCGCCGGGCTCGCCCTGGTACAGGCCGAGCAGGTGCCGGGCGATGTGCTTGAGCGCGGTGCCGCGCGCGAGCTCGGCCTCCGCGTAGGGGCGCAGGCGCGCCAGCACCGCCTCGCGCGAGGGCGGCGGAACGCCGTACAGCGCCTGCTCGACCCGCGCCAGCAGGTAGGGATCGTGGTAGGCGGCCCGGCCCAGCATCACGCCGTCGACCCGCGCCAGGTGCGCGCGCACCTCGTCCACCGTGGCGATGCCGCCGTTGATCACCACGGTGAGCTCCGGGAACTCGCGCTTGAGGCGGTACACGCGCCCGTAGTCCAGCGGGGGAATCTCGCGGTTCTCCTTGGGGCTGAGGCCCTTGAGCCAGGCCTTGCGCGCGTGCACCACCAGCACCCGCACGCCCGCCTCCAGCATGGTCTCGGTGAAGTGCTGCAGGTCGGCGTACTCGTCCTGGTCGTCCACGCCGATGCGGCACTTCACCGTCACCGGCACGTCCACCGCCTCGCGCATCGCCCGCACGCAGTCGCCGACCAGCGCCGGCTCGCGCATCAGGCAGGCGCCGAAGCGGCCCGACTGCACGCGGTCGGACGGGCAGCCCACGTTGAGGTTGATCTCGTCGTAGCCGGCGTCGGCACCGTGGCGCGCCGCGATCGCCAGCTCCTCCGGCTCGCTGCCGCCCAGCTGCAGCGCCACCGGGTGCTCCTGCTGGCTGTGCTCGAGCAGGCGCAGCTGCCTCCCGCGCACCAGCGCCGCGCTGGTCACCATCTCGGTGTACAGCCGCGCGTGCGGCGACAGCAGGCGGTGGAAGTAGCGGCAGTGGCGGTCCGTCCAGTCCATCATGGGCGCCACGGCGACAATTTTTTCGTTTTGTTTCAACATCTTATACATTAAATTCAATCACATGGACGGAACCGAATCCCCGCTCGTGTGCACTGGAATTCGCCCGATTTCGCCCCGTTACGCCCCTTCTGTGCACACAGGGCGCACACGAAAATGGCCACGATTATCCAACTTCCGTCTGGAAACTGGCGCGTTCAAGTCCGACGCAAGCAATCGTATGCCAGCGAAACGTTCCTTCGCCATGAAGATGCGAGGAAGTGGGCAACGGCGACCGAGCGGCGCATCGATTTGGGCGAAGAACCAGTCAAGCGCGCGAAAGTCGATCCAACGACGTTCGCCGACCTCGTGGACCTCCACATGGAGGATATGTGCGAGGCCGGTAAGGCACCGGGACGATCCAAGGGCTTCACGCTCAACAGGCTCAAGAAGACAATCGGTAGGCTCAAGCACAAGGATCTGACTCGCGAACGCCTCATTCAGTTCGGCAGGAACGGGCGAGGGAAGGCGCGGGGCCGATGACGCTCGGCATAGACATCGGATTCATCAACACCGTGCTCACCCACGCCGCGGCCGTTCACGGCGTCAACGTGAAGGTCGAGCAAGTGGATTTGGCGCGCGTGGCGCTCAAGCGCCTCGGTCTCATCGGCAAGTCGCGCCAACGCGATCGTCGGCCAACCGCTGACGAACTCAACCGTCTGTTGGAGCACTTCGACAACCAGCCCCGCGGATGGATTCCGATGGGTCGCATCGTACGGTTTGCGATTGCGAGTGCCATGCGCCAAGAGGAAATCTGCCGTATCCGCGCAAGCGAGGTGGACTCGAAGCGGTACGTGGTGCTCGTGCGCGACCGTAAAGACCCCCGAGAGAAAGAAGGCAATGATCAACTGGTGCCGCTGCTCGACCTGACCGGCTTTGACGCTCTAGAGTTGATCCGCGAGCAGCGAAAGCACTGGCGGCGTGGCGACATCATCTTTCCGTACAACTCCCGCTCGGTCGGCGCAGCGTTTCCCCGTGCAAGTTTTGTTGTAGGCTCGACTCGACGGGACGAAAGGGAACGGGGAGATCGACATGGTAAGTCGTCATTGGCGTCGGAGCAGGCGGCTTGGCTGCATGCTGACGTTGCTGTGTAGCTTCGCCACGCACGCGGGCACGCATCACTACTACTACACCGATCCGCAAGGCACGGTGCTGGCCAAAGCCGATGAGCAAGGCAACATCATCGAAATATACGACTACGCGCCCTACGGCAGCGTTGCGACGGGCGTCGCGCCCAATGGGTCCTGGTTACACAGGGCACGTGAACGCCCCCTGCGACTGGGTTCGTCTACATGCAGGCGCGTCACTACGATCCTGTGACAGGACGCTTTCTGAGCGTCGATCCCTCGGCGCCGGCAGCGGGAGACCTATTCAACTTCAATCGCTACGCGCGTATGCGAATAACAACCCTATCGTAAATATTGACCCGGATGGTCGAGACAACTGCCCAGGGCAAAGCCGGGCTCAGTGGGTACGCTCCGATGCGGGAGCTGCCCGCGATCTTCTATCGACACCGCAACAAGACTCTGCTGCCATAGCAAACAGGTCCAAGGTAGAAACGTCTGAAAAGCCCGAGAAGATTGTAGCCCTTATCGGAACTACGAATGTTACCGCGCGGCCTGTGAGTGGACGAATCATTCAGACGACGGCCAAAGACGGCGTAAGTCTGAGCAATCTGCGCCAGGAACAACGGCGGTGGAACATAGCCACATAGATGGAAGGACACCCGGCGTATCATCAGATGGGTTCATCAGTACGGGTGATGCTCAGCCATTGGGTCACGGGATTATCAACTACGCCGTGAGTGAACGACGGGTCGCAAAGTACGAGATCGTGGATGGGCGGATTCAGATAACAGCAATCAAAGGATCATTCACTTCTCGCGAGGCGAATACGCTTGAGCAATCGGTGAGCGCTCAGCAACCAACAGTTGACGCTGTAAGGCCGGTGGAATGAAAATTTTCTCACTGCTATTGCTAGTGTTCTTCATGCTGTCAGAGGCGGGCTTAGGTTTGGCAGCAGACAATTCACTGGACATCCGGGTGCTAAACGCTAATCGTGCACAATATGATGGCCAGCAGTTAACGCTACACGGCTTCCTGGTTATCGGTCCAGAGTCAATGTATTTGGTGAGGCGCTTAGGGTACGACAAGGACTATTGGGCGACGGATTCTGGCTGCCTGAGTCTTCTCAACACGGGGGATCTTGGCGAGAAAGAAAACTTATATAACGGCAGATACGTCGAGATTAGAGGATTGTTTCGCGCAAACAATTATTCATATGGCATCAGTCTGTCCGAGTGCGGCTTGACCGGCCTGGATATCGATGGCGACCCTAGTAAACACATTACAATAAAGAGTCGTTCAAAAACGGCTCCGGGCGCGCCTTCTGACACCCCACAAACTAGCCGTTTAAAATGACGGTGACCTGCCCCCACTGAGCCGTACCAATCGAAGCTGAGTAAAGTCCGCCAACCCACGAGGACGGACATGAAGAAGAGTCGATTCACCACCGAGCAGATCATCGGGTTCATCTCTAGCTTTTCTTCGTCCGATAGCGATGACGACGCGACAAATGCTTTTGTGTGCTCGAAGAAATCCTTGGTTAGCTTCTTGGACGACTTCTGGATGTCCATACCAAGAAAGTGCAGGTAGAAGTATGCGGCGGCCTGCTTAGTCTCGGTTGCGGTAATCAAATGATCAAAGAGGAAGGCTCGATAATTGCTTGGATCGTATTCGCCTGGTGACTGCTGTAATCCGGCCGAGAGTTCCAATAAAAGCCCAACCTTATAGAATTTTTGCGTCGGCGTGAGCATCAAATTCTGTAGATAAGTCAGGTCTACATTTTCGGCATCGTCTCCGGTGCCAAAGCCATCCTGTATATCCGCTTTGATTACCGAAAGAAAACGCTTCGGACTTGATCCAATACGGCCGGTTACAACCGCAAGCATACCCGCGGGTGCGTTGGTAGTTCCTTGTGCGTGTGTCAGTCTGTCGGCGACTGCACGAGACGTGGCGATGAGGTCGGAATCTTGTTGGTGAATCGCATGAGCGGCCAGTTGAAAGAAATCAACCGCCTCCGTGCCCTCAATCGACATCTCAACGCCATGTGACCGGCTTCCCAATGCCGCCACAATACGCTTCTGCAAAGCATCTCGTCCTGAATCAGGGAGAGCGATCAGAGCGGCGCCGTAACTTGCAGGGGGGATGGTCTTATCAGGCAAACGCGCGTGGATTCTGTGCACAACAAGGCGTTCAACCATCAGATTGCTCGTATCTAACGAGCCTTGCGTCGACACTTCGGCCGATTGTTCCATTACAGCAACCATTTCCCCCCCATACGGCATTGTCCCCTCTCGGAGTCTACCGGAGGTTGGAGCCTTGGACAGCCGCTCCCGGTCTGGGGCAGGCGTCCGACTCGGGTCGAAGCGAGTCATGACCCAAATGTGATGCCTACGCGCAGACTAAGCATGCTCATTGCTTGCCCTCCTCCGGCCTTCACAAGAAGGCTAAAGCAAAGGCCTGATGATCGACTCAGCCTGAAGCAGGCATTGATTGAAGTCCATCGTTTCGCCGATGGCGTCGATTACCAAAAATTCCCGCCTAAGAACATTTTCGCGTTCGGTTAATGCCTGCAAGAAAGCAGTGCCGTGACGAACCATGAAAGGCTTTGCCATCTCTAGCTGTTCCGGCTCAGCATTCGCAACTGCGCATAGATCGAACAGATCCCTCCCCTTTGCACGATCACCGCGATGCCACATCTTCTTGGCGATGATCTCAGCGGACGTTTCGACTCGGATCATTCGCTCACCATAGTTGATCGTGTCGTACGGGGTATCCGTCAATGGCTGACCGACGATCACGTCGATCTCGCCATCCGGAAGATATAGCTTGATGAACTCCGCCGCCTCCTCGTAGTCGGTGCTGATGCCTTCGGCGACATCACTCAGTCGTGGGTTGACGTATCCCAGGTACTGCGGATCCGGAACGAACAGATCGATGTCCTTGCTCTGCCGGTGCGCCATGCGCAGCATGAGCACGGTACCGCCACCGAAGGTCCACGTTGCACCAGGAACTCGTTGCTCCAGATGCGACATCAGCTCCAACGCATGAGGAAACAAACGCGTCCAAGGGCCTGGCCGCTCCAGATCAAGCCGGCTCATTCCCAGATTCCACGTTTGCTCTTCACTTCGCGCGCCAAGCTCCGATAGTTCTTCCAGACGGCGTCACGGCTGATATCCATCTCGTCATGAAGCTGTTCGGCCACGGCCGCCAGCAGTGAAACTGGCGCGTCGTCCAGCAAAGCATGTACGTGCGGGATGTACTTAGCCGGCATCTTTCCCGTCGCAAGCACTTTCTTCAGCGTCGTGCCCGCAATCGGAGTCTTGTAGCTCACGCTGGCGGTAGCTGCCGCACGCGCGAGCGGGGTCATCTTGCGACGCGCTCTGATGGGTGCGGGACGGCCCACATCCACGCGTAGTGCCAGCCCAAGCACCGTGGCAAGCCGTTCGGCCTTGTTGAGTCCCAAGTCCGGAACTGCGCCCGTCTCGACCTGATTGACCGTTTGCCGCGACAAACCACTGAGCACAGCCACTTGGGCCTGGCTCAGCCCCATTTCCGCGCGGCGTACCCGCAGGGCATCTCCCAACTCATGGATCGTACTCATGGGTGCAGACTAGTCATACCTTCTTGAAATGTCAAATATATGCGACAAAAAAGAGAGCTGTATGGGGCTGACTGTGCACCTCTGCGCACACGGAGCTATGCGCACACCCTTGAAAATAGCCGGGAATTTAGAGGTGCTGTCCAGTCCATCATGGGCGCCACGCACAGGCGCCAGGGGGCTGGATCGGCGCCGGCGCCAGCTGGTCTCAGGTTGTCTGCCACCGTGCTCATCCGGTGAATTGTCCCATGAACGGCCGCCGGGGCCACACGGGCCACGGACCGGGATCATGCCCTCGCGCGGACCGCACCGGCCAGCGCATGGTCCACCGCCAGCCGCAGCATGGCCGGAGCGATGTAACCGCGATGGACCGGATCGATCGCCGCCATGTAGAGCCGGCCGAACCGATTCGTGCATTGCACCCGCGTGCCCAGGGTAAACGCCACGCGGCCGTTCCCACTCAGGTCCACGCCCACGCAGGAGCGGAAGCGCAGGTGCTTGTCGTCCACGCCGAGGACCACCTGCGCTCGCGTGTCCGCGGCATCGATAGCCATGTCCAGGACCGGAAACCGCCCGGCGAACAGCCTTCCTCCACCGCCGCCCAACAGTGGCGAAACCGGACATCCGAGCGGCGAGGTACGCAGCCCCAGCGGCTTCACCAGCGCATTGCGCAACGCCATCAGCCGAGACACGCCCGATGGACGGCTGGCCAGAAAGCCTTCGAGCAGGCCCTCCAGCCATGCCGACGCCGGCCGCGCCACCCTGCCGCCCGCCCCGACGAGCAGCTGGAACGTGTCCTCGTGGTCGAAACCCTCCGGGAGCTGCGTCAGCAACAGCGAATCGGGCGGCGGCGCGGCCAGCGCCTCCACCTTCCCTTTGCCGTTCCTGTCGGACCGGAATCCCCCCTCTGTTCCCCAGCCACCGAGCGGGCCGTACACGCGCCCCTGGATGCTTCGCACGGCGGCACACAGGCGACCGCGCAGCGAGTCCGCTGGCGCGGCCAGCGCCAGCGCCGTGGTCGGCACCGATGCGGGATCGAGGCCTTGCAGAAGGATGGTCGCCGCTTCCGGCAGCAACTCCGTCAGCGACGGAATCGTGGCCTCGTCGGCAAGCACCTTCGCGCGGACGGACTCCGGCAGGGCTCCTCCCAGTTCATCGGTGTGACAGGACAACGCGAACAGGGCCGGATGGGGCGAACTCGGCCGTGCCGTCTCGAACTGGTGCCAAGTGCCGCCGCCGAAGCGCACGACGAACAGGCTGTCGGGCGGGATATCGACGTAGTGCAGGGCCTGGAGAAAGCTGCGCGGATCCCGTTCGATCTGCGCCGCCGACGCGCTGGAAAAGCGCAGTTGCGCGCCCCCGCTGCCGGATATCGCGGTGAATACGCGATGGCCTGCATGGCGGTGGTATGGGTGGCCCTTGGCGCCGACGCCGAAGGAATACAGCGAGGAACGGTCCCCGCTGGCCAGATCCATGCCACCGAGCCGGGCGGAAGGTTCGTCCAGCGCATCGACGAACCGGGCGTGGCCACGCTGCCGGGCCATGGCGGCCGCGTACAGCCGGTCGCCCTCGCCCCGGGCGAGCTGCGCGATGAGCGACACCTCCACGGAACGGCCGCCGGAGCAGGATGGAATGCTCACTGACGGGAAGCTCCGCACCTTGCGGACCAGCGCGGACATGGCCGCCTCCTAGCGGTGCCGGCCGGCGGTTCGTCCGCGCGCCCGGGCCCGGCTCTCGCGCTTCAGCGGCCCGGCCACCGGGCACACCTCGGCGATCCAGCCGTACAGGGTGTTGGCCAGGCGGTCCGGCACCAGCCGGTAGTAGACGAATTGGCCGCGCTTGTCGCGCGCCACCAGCCCAGCCTCTTCCAGGATGCGCAGGTGCCCCGACAGGGCCGGCTTGCTGAATTCGAACCGCTCGGCGATCTCGCCAGCGCTCATCTCGCCGCCCCCGAGATAGGCCAGGATCTTGCGGCGGGCAGTGGAAGCCAGGGCTTCGAAGACCTTGTCCATGTCTCAAAACAATTAGGAAATTACTTAATTAATTACATGCAATACTTGCCGTGTCAACGGCACGGCTCGCTTCTCTGCCCCGGATGGCTGGCCCGAACGAAAGCCGACCGGCGCTTTCGGCGGGCGGATTTCTGCGCCGTCGACGGACTCTCCGCCTTCCAAATGGCGCGGCCGGGCCGTTATCTTTCGGCGCTGTCCGCCGGAACGATGCTTCCGGCCCCTTTCGACGCCTTGTCCAGCCGACTGGAAGCGAAGCGCAGCGCGAGGCCCGCCAGCGTGGCCAGCAGCGCCAGCGGCTTCAGGTGCAGGCTGTACAGCGCCACCGCGCCGAACATGACGGCGACGAACAGGTCCTGCAGCAGCCAGCCCCAGGCCCGCGCCTTCGGCACGTCCGGGGCCAGGTCGCCGACGAAGGCGGCATAGCCCCAGGAGGCGGCCAGGCAGAGGTAGTTGGCCATCAGCGCCAGCGCGTAGAACAGCATGCCGTCGCGCGAGGCGTCGCCGGCCGAGGTCAGCATCACGCGGACCACCACCGGCATCAGCGACACCAGGCTGAGCAGCAGCAGGGTCAGCAGGGTGGACGGCGCGTCCACGCGGCGCAGGTTCGCCAGCACGCGGCGGTGGCGCATCCAGACGCCGCCCACGATGGCGAAGCTCACGAAGTAGACCAGCAGCGGCACCGCCCAGGCCCGCAGCAGGCTCTCGCCCGGCGCGGCCTCCGGCTTGAGCTCCACCGCCGACAGCGTCAGCGCGATGGCGAACACGCCGTCGGACAGCATCACCAGGCGGTCGAAATGGCGCTGGTGGACGTGGTGCTCCCTCACGGGCAGCGACTTGCTCGGTTCCATGCCTGGCTTTCCCCCTGTCGACTGCGCGCATGATGCCGCAGAGCGCGACGTTTCGTCCCATGGGCGGGCGCGCGGCGCGGCGGCGAATCGCGTAAAATGCCACGGCCGCCGCGATCCGCGGCACTCGCCAGGTCCACCGGCACCCGCCTTCCCACGCGAGTCACGCTACCGCCGCCTGCGGCGGCGCCTTCCCCGCTCCGCAATTCGAGACGACGACATCTATGGTGGCTTTGGCGACCGAGCACGTGATCGACGTGCACCACTGGAACGACAGCCTGTTCTCCTTCCGCACCACGCGCGATCCCGGCTTCCGCTTCGACAGCGGGCAGTTCGTGATGATCGGCCTGGAGGTGGACGGCCGCCCGCTGATGCGCGCCTACTCGATCGCCAGCGCGGCGTGGGAGGAGCATCTGGAGTTCTTCTCGATCAAGGTGCCTAACGGCCCGCTCACCTCGCGCCTGCAGCACCTCCGGCCCGGCGACCCGATCATCGTGAGCCGCAAGCCCACCGGCACGCTGGTGCTCACCGACTTGAGGCCCGGCAAGCACCTGTACCTGCTCGGCACCGGCACCGGCCTGGCGCCGTTCATGAGCATCATCCGCGACCCGGACACCTACGAGCGCTACGAGAAGATCGTGCTCGCCCACGGCGTGCGGCAGGTCGACGACCTCGCCTACGCGCACTACCTCGAGCACGAGCTGCCGCAGCACGAGTACCTGGGCGAGCTGGTGCGCGAGAAGCTGATCTACTACCCCACGGTGACCCGCGAGCCGTTCCGCAACCGCGGCCGCATCACCGACGCCATCGTCGACGGCCTGATGAGCGAGGCCACCGGCCTGCCGCCGCTCAACCCTGAAACCGACCGCGTGATGCTGTGCGGCAGCCCGGCGATGCTGGAGGACCTGTGCGCCCTGCTCGACGGCCGCGGCTTCCAGGCCTCGCCGCGCACGCGCGAACCGGGCGATTACGTGATCGAGCGGGCGTTCGTGGAAAAGTGAAGTGACGCGGCACATGCGTGGCTCCATGTGCGCTCCAGAGACGCGCTTGACTTGACCACTCCATAAGGAGTAAATCTGCCAATTACTGAATCGGCCAGTTCAGTTAAGGAGAAGACCATGAAACGCGCTGCATGGCTGGTTGGCTGTCTGTTCGGAATGTCAGCAGTCGCGGCACATGCTGGGTCCAACAGTGGGGAAGCGACGCCCGCTCCATCTACGATCCAGGCCATTGCGCAGGTTGATCCGCAGGGGAACGTCATTCCCCTCAACACCGTTGGCCGGCAGCCCAAGGAAATCACCCAACTGGTTCATGACACACTGAAGCAGTGGCATTTCAAGCCTCCTGTCGAAGCAGGGCGCCGGGTGACGAGCTACGTGCTCATTACCATGAACCTGGAAACCGCCAAGCGCGACGACGGGAATTACGACACGCGGCTCACCTATGTTTCCAATATGCCGGTGAAGCCCATCAACGGCGGCTGGATGTGCAGCGACCAGCAGAGCCGCAACGCCTTCTGCAAGATGCGCTTCCAGCCCATGTCCGACCCCTATCTTGGCGCTTCGGCACAGCAGGCCCTGGCCCAGCATGCGATGCTCTCCTCGCGGGGCCATTGAAAACCGGCACACGACGGAAGCATGCATCCCCATGACAGACCAGGAACCGCCCGGGTCTGTGCTCGACTTTATGGAGGAGTTCGTCATGAAGATCGGTACCATCCTACTTGGCGGCAGTCTGTTGGTGCTTTCCATGCCGGCCCTGTCGCTCGATACGGCTGCTTCGGAAAGCAGTCTTGCAGGGCAAGCCTCGCATCGACCGGTGGATGTCATCGCCTATGTGGATTCGAGCGGTAAAGTGCTGAACACGAAGACGGTCGAGAAACTGCCCCCCGAGATATCCAAGCTGGCCTACGCTTCGCTGAAGCAGCGAAAGCTCGAGGGAAGCGGGGTCCACGGCTTGGTCATTCCCTACCTCGTCCATATGCAGCTCGATGCCGTGCCACGCAATGACGGCACCTACGACGTCGGGCTGGCCTATCTGTCCAGCGAGAAGATAACCAGGCGCCTTCCTCAGATTGAGGATTACTGCAACATGGATTGCGGCGCCAGTCCGGAACCTGGAGTGATCCGGCTGCACTGAGTCCGGCGCCCCGGCCGATGCCGGCCACGAGCTGCCTGCCGTGCATGGCATCGGTCCTGGGCTCAATCGCGTATTCGCCCCTGCCCCTCGTTGTCCCAATAGCCGAACACGCGCCGCGCGATCAGCTTGTACAGCCGCTTGCCGGTGGCGCGCCATAGCCGCGAATGCGGTGCCGGCGCGTCGAGGATGGCGCGCTGGCGCGCGCTCAGCGCCTGCGCGCAGTAGGTGCGCTTGTGCTTGAGCAGGTGGCGCAGGTCCTCGCGCGCCAGCAGGCGGAACAGCCGGCCGCGGCGGCCGCGGCTCCAGGCGAGCTGGAAGTCCACCAGCGCCGGGCGGCCGTCCTCGCGCACCAGCCAGTTCGGCTCCTTGGCCAGGTCGTTGTGCACCACGCCGCGGCGGTGCAGCCGGGCGAGCAGGCGCAACGCCTCGCGGTAGTAGGCGCGCGCGCGCGGCTGCGCCTGCTGCATCGGCGCGCCGGCGATGTAGCCGCGCAGCAGCTCGCGGCCGTCCCAGCGCAGCAATTCGGGCACGCCGTCGACGCCAGCCAGCTTCGCCAGCGCGCGCGCCTCGCGCGCGGCGGCGCGGCGGGCGAAGGCGCGCGCCCACCAGCGCGCGGCGGCCACGTCGCGGCGGACCGCCGGGCGGCCGCCGCGCTCGACCAGCTCGATGCGGCCCAGCTCGTCGGCCTTCAGCAGCCGCGGCGAGAACGCCGGTTCATCCGCCATGGGTACACTGCGCCGGTACGCACACAAGGAGATAGGTCATGCCGTCTCTTCCGAAAGGATGCTTCGCGCTGGGCGTCGCGCTGCTGCTGTCGGCCTGCGGATCGCAGGCGCCCGGGAATGCGCAGACGCCGGCGTCAGCGCCTGCGCCGGCCGCCGCGCCGTCGCTGGCGGCCACGACGCAACCGCCGGCCGCCGCCAGCGCCACTACTCCGGCGACCTCGCCGGACGGCCAGCTTACCGACAGCGGCAGCGGCGACAAATACCGCTACGCCATCCACTACCCGCCGCTGCCGCCGGCGCAGGCGCCGCTCGGCGCGGCGCTGCGCGCGCTGGGCGACCGCGCCAGGCGGGATTTCCTCGCCCAGGCCGGGCCGGCGGCGCAGCATCCCACGAGCGCCGCCTACCCGTGGGAGCTGACCCTGGACTTCAAGGTCGTCGCGCAGACGCCCGACCTCGTCAGCGTGGTGGGCCAGGGCGGCGCCTTCACCGGCGGCGCGCACGGCAACCCGATCCTGCTCACCGTGCTGTACGACGCGCGCGCCGGGCGCACGCTGGCGCTGGACGACCTGTTCGCCGATCCCGCCGCGGCGCGCCGCGTGCTGGCGGACGCGGCGCGCGCGGACCTGCTCGGGCGACTGGAAGGTCCGCAGGACCAGCGGCTGGGCTCCGACCGCAAGTGGATCGAGGAAGGCACCGCGCCGACCGCCGAGAACTACCAGGCCTTCGCGCTGCTCGCCGACGGCGGCAAGGCGCGCGGCCTGCGCCTGCTGTTCCCGGCCTACCAGGTGGCCTCCTACGCCGACGGCGTGCAGCACGTGGACGTGCCGGCGGCGGGCTTCGCCGCGCTGCTGAAGCCGGCCTACCGCGACGCCTTCGCCACGCCCTGAGCCGCGGCGCGCCGCCGGGGGAAACGCATGGACATCGCCACCTTCGTGGACGCCGCCCTCTACGTGCTCGCCGCGGCGCTGATCGTGGCGGGCCTGGCCGGCGCGGTGCTGCCGGTGCTGCCCGGCATCCCGATGATCTTCGGCGGCATCTGGCTGGCCGCCGCGGTGGACGGCTACCGCCACCTGGGCCCGTGGTGGCTGGGCGGGATCGCCGCGCTGGGCGCGCTCGGCGTGGCACTGGACTTCGTCGCCAGCGCGCTGGGCGCCAGGCACGTGGGCGCCAGCCGCGCCGCCTTGTGGGGCGCGACCCTCGGCACCGTGGCCGGCATGTTCTTCGGCCCGCCGGGCCTGCTGCTCGGCCCTTTCCTCGGCGCGCTGGCCGGGGAGCTCACGGCGGGCAACAGCGTGCTGCGCTCGGCGCACGTGGGCGCGGGCACCTGGATCGGCCTGCTGCTCGGCACGCTGGCGAAGCTGGCGATCTCCTTCGTGATGGTGGGGCTGTTCGGGCTGGCGATGCTGGTCGGCTGAGCGGCACCTCCGGCACATGGCACGGCACGGGCGGGCCGTCTAGGCTTGCGCAATCCTTTCGCCACGCAGGTGTCCCATGCCCAAGCCGCGCCGACTCGCCCTCGTCCTCGCCGTCTCGCTGGCCGCCGCTGGCGCCGCCCGGGCGCAGGGCACGCCTGCCTGGATCGGGCGCAGCAACGCCGACGCCAAGGCGCTGCTGGAAGTGATCGCGCGCTTCAGCCCGGAATCGGCCTCGCAGTTCGGCCTGCCCGGCTACGACGACAAGGTGGCGGACCTCAGGCCCGGCCTCGACGAGCGCTCGCGCGCCGCGCTGGCCGGGGCCAAGGCGAGGCTGGAGCAGCTGCTGGCCGCGGAACGCGACGTCAACGTGCGGCAGGACCTGGAGATCCTGATCAAGGCCGCCGGCGACCAGATCGAGGGCATCGACCTCAACCGCAAGTACCTGCTGCCCTACACCGACGTGGGCTCGCTGGTGTTCACCGGCGAGTTCGCGCTGCTCAAGGACGACGTGGCCCCGGCGCGGCGCGCGCAGGCGCTCAAGCGGCTGCAGTGCTACGTGGGCCAGGCGCCGGGCTGCGCGCCGATCACCGGGCTGGCCGAGGCGCAGACCGAGGCGCGCCTGGGCGACCGGGCCCTGCTCGGCCCCTACCGCGGCGAGGTGGAGCAGAAGCTCGCCAACACGCCGCGCTACGTCGCCGGCGTCCGCCAGCTGTTCGCCAAGTACAAGCTCGACACGCCCGCGGGCAAGGCCGCGCTCGACGCGCTGGACGCCCAGCTCAAGGACTACGACGCCTGGGTGAAGCGCACCGTGCTGCCGCGCGCCCGCGCCGACTTCCGCCTGCCCGAGCCGCTGTACGCCTACAACCTGCGCCAGGTCGGCATCGACATCCCGCCGGAACAGCTGATGAAGCAGGCCGAGCTGGAGTTCGTCGAGCTGCAGGGCGCGCTGCAGGCGCTGGCGCCGGCGGTGGCGAAGGCCGAGGGCATCGACGCCGCCGACTACCGCGACGTGTTCAAGGCGCTCAAGCAGCAGCAGCTCGGCAAGGACCAGGTGATGCCCTGGTACCACGAGGTGCTCGGCCGCATCGAGGACATCGTGCGCCGCGAGCGCATCGTCACCCTGCCGCAGCGCAGGATGCAGATGCGCCTGGCCTCGGAGGCCGAGGCCGCGCAGGTGCCGGCGCCGCACATGGACCCGCCGCCGTTCATCGACAACCACGGCGAGCAGGGCACCTTCGTGCTCACCATGGGCAACCCGGGCAACGGCAAGGACGCCGGCGAGGCCTACGACGACTTCACCTTCAAGGCCGCCGCGTGGAGCCTCACCGCGCACGAGGGCCGGCCCGGCCACGAGCTGCAGTTCGCCGCGATGGTCGAGCGCGGCGTCTCGCTGGCGCGCAGCCTGTTCGCCTTCAACAGCGTCAACGTGGAGGGCTGGGCGCTGTACGCCGAGTCGGAGATGCTGCCGTACGAGCCGCCGGCCGGCCAGTTCGCCGCCTACCAGATGCGCCTGATGCGCGCCGCGCGCGCCTACCTGGACCCGATGCTCAACCTCGGCCTGATCACCCGCGAGCGCGCGCACGACGTGCTGGTGCGCGACGTGGGCCTGTCCGAGGCGATGGCGCGGCAGGAGCTGGACCGCTACACCTTCGACAGCCCGGGCCAGGCCACGGCGTACTTCTACGGCTACATGCGCCTGCAGCAGCTGCGCCTGGAGACCGAGCTGGCGCTGGGTCCGAAGTTCGACCGCCAGGCCTTCAACGACTTCGTGATCGACCAGGGCCTGCTGCCGCCGGCGCAGCTGGCCGAGGCGGTGCGCACGCAGTTCATCCCGCAGCGGCGGAAGCAGGGCTGAGCGCGTCGGCAGCGCCGCGACGACGACGGGCGCGGGATGGGCAAGCGCCCAGGGTTCCGTTCCAGCCGCACCCTCGTTCCGCCTGCCGGCACCTTCTCCCCAAGGGGGGAAGGACTCGCACTGGCAACGCATGGTCCGCGGCCCTGCTCCACGCTCCCGTCGGGAGAGGGGTGAGGGTACGGACGAAGGCGAAGGTTCCATCCCTGCCGAACCCTCATCCGCCTGCCGGCACCTTCTCCCGGGGGGAGAAGGATTCACCGGCTGGGCATGCCCGGCCGTTCCAGCGCCTTGCCTCGGCAGCCGGGCCGTTGCCGGGCCCGGGCGCCGCAGGCGGCGCACGATGCGCCCCCTGAACCCCGGCTGGCACGGGGCCATCGTTCCGGCCCATTCCGGCCGCGCCCTCAGCCGGGAATCACGTACAGCAGTACCGCCAGGTAGTGCAGCACGCTGCCGGCCAGCACGAAGCCGTGCCACACCGCGTGGTGGAACGGCAGCCGCCGGCACAGGTAGAACGGCACGCCCAGCGTGTAGGCGGCGCCGCCGGCGACCAGCAGCACCAGCCCGCCCGTCTCCAGGTGCGCACTGAGCGGCCTGAACGCCACCAGCGCCACCCAGCCCATCGCCACGTAGATCGAGGCCGCCAGCACGCGGTTCTTGAAGCGGTGCAGCAGGCCCAGCTCCAGCGCGCTGCCGGCGAGCGCCAGCGCCCAGATCGTGCCGAACAACCCCCAGCCCCACGCGCCGGGCAGCACGAGCAGGGTGAACGGGGTATAGGTGCCGGCGATCAGCAGGAAGATCGCGATGTGGTCCAGCGTGCGCAGCACCCGCCGCGGCAGCTCGCCGGGAATCGCGTGGTACAGCGTGGAGGCGGTGTAGAGCAGGATCAGCGCCGCGCCGAACACCGCGCTGGCCGTCACCGTGCGCGCGTCGCCGTGCAGCGCGGCGAAGGCCACCAGCGTGGCCAGCCCGGCGATGCTGAGCAGGATGCCGATGCCGTGGATGACCGTGCTGGCCAGCTCGTCGGCGAAGGCGTAGCGCGGCGGTGCGGCGCCGGTTCGGGCGGACATGGAGGCTCCTCGGGGAAGTGGGCGGCCGATGGTCCGCCCTACCTTACCCGGCGCGCGGCGCCTTGCATACGCCCCGGTACGGGCACATCGTCACGGCTCGATGATGAAGGCGCCGAACGCCACCCCGAGGTTCCAGCCCTGGCCCTTGCCGCTCAGCGCCAGCGACACGTTGCCCTTGGTCAGCACCTGCGCCTCGGCCGACTTCTCGGCGCCCGCGTGGGCCTCGGCGTTGGCGTAGTGGCCGAGCACCTCGCGGATGCCGGACACGCCGGAGAACTTGCCGACGCCGTCGTCGATGCGGGTCTTGCCGAAGGTCAGGCCGCCGCCCTTGGCGCGCAGCTTCACGTGCATGCTCTGGCCGTTGCTGCAGCGGACGGTGCCGCTGCCGGTGGCGGTCTTGTAGAACACCGACCAGCCGGACAGCTGGAAATGCATCGTGCAGGACAGCTCGCCGGCCCGCGCCGGCGGCGCCGCCAGCAACCCGCCCAGCAGCAGGCCCGCTGCGCCCGCGATGATGCGCCAGGTCTTCATGGTGTTCGCTCCCGCGTGTTCCGGCCCGTTGCCGGCGCACGATTGTGACAGGCCGGACCGGCCGCCGGGCAAGCCGCGCGTGAAGACGGAACTCACAACTTTTGTACGCCGGCGAAAGGTCGCCTGCCGCAGGCTGTGTCCCGCGGATGCGCCCCCTTCCCCCTGGCATCCGCATTTCCATAACCCCGCCTCCTGTGCGGGGTTTCTTTTTTTGCGCGATGCCGCCCCCTCTTGCGGTCCGCGCCGCGGCGGGCATAGGCTCGGGCCGCGCCCGCACGATCCCCCTGCGCCATGCAGCGTGCCGCGCCTACAACCCGCCCATGCCGTCAGGAGGTCGCCCATGTCGCCCGCAAGCCTGGCTGTCGCCCGTGTTGTGCCCGCTTCCCCCGCCCGCCATCCCGACCAGGTGCGCATCGCCGCGCTGAGCGTGGCCATCGCCCTCAACCTGGCGGTGCTGCTGGCCGCGCTGCGGCCGCTGCCCGCCCCGCTGTCCGTGCCGCGCGCCGCGCCGGCGCTGCCGCTGCACTGGATCGTCCCGGAGCCGACGCCGCCGGTACCGCCGCCGGCCGTGCCCAGGCCGCTGCCGCCGAAGCCGCATCCCGTCGCGGCGCCCAGGCCGCTGCCCGCGCCGCCGGTGGCCGCGCCGGTGCGGCTCAGCGACGAAGGCTCGCAGGCCGCGCCGCCGGTGACCGAGCCCACCCTCGCCCCGCCCGGCGACGCGGTCGTCGCGCCCGCGCCGGTCGAGACCAGCCTGGCCTACCGCGCCGCGCCGCTGCGCTATCCGCCGGTCGCGGTGCGCCAGCGGCTGGAAGGCACGGTGCTGCTGCGCGTGCTGGTGGACGAGCAGGGCCGGCCGGTCGAGGTGCAGGTCGAGCAGAGCAGCGGCCACGCGCTACTGGACCGCAGCGCGCGCGAGCAGGTGCTGGCGGGCTGGCGCTTCGAGCCGGCGATGGCGCAGGGCCACGCGGTGCGCGCATGGGCGCGCGTGCCCGTCACCTTCCTGCTGCGCCAGCTGTAGCGGAGCGCCGCGCCGGCGGGAAACCGGCCCGGCCGGCGCGAACGCCGGACCGGGCCGTTCCACGGCGAGCTTGCGGCTAGCGCGCCGCCACCGGCGCGGCCGCCGGCCTGTGCGAGGCGGCGCGCGCGATCGCCCACGCCAGCGCGACCACCAGCAGCACCGGCAGCCACAGCGGCAGCAGCGCGAACATCACCACCGGCACGGCGACCATCAGCGCCACGCCGCCGAACAGCAGGCCCAGCGCGGCGCCGAGCAGTCCGAACAGGCCGCCGATCAGGCCGAACAGCAGCTTGAACACCGCCCCGAGCAGGGCGAACCCCAGCCACAGCGCGCCCAGCACCAGCACCACCACGCCCAGTTCGATCATCGTCGTCTCCTCGCGGTGCGATGCGCGCACCGGATGCATCGGTTCGATGCCGGCCGCGCGCCGAAGGTTGCATCGCGGCGCCAGTATGCGCCGGCGGCGCGGGCGCGCCATCGCACGGAAGTCACGCCCGCGGGTTACGCCGACTTAACGGGGGACATGCTCCACTGGCCGCCATCCCCGTTCACGCACATGAGCCTGCATGACTGCATTCCGGCAACGCTTGAGGGCGCTCCGTGAAGTCGTTCTCGCCCATGGCGCCGGCGATCCGCCGGACCTCGCCACCCTCGCGCGCGAGCTGGGCGCCGTCATCCACCGCCACTCCGGCGAGCTGGCCGACGAGCTGGACGCGCTGCGCCGTACCAGCCGCTTCGAGCGCTGGCAGCTCGGCGGCCGACTGAAGCATGGCGCCAGCCTGCTGGTGATGGTGTGGCCGCCCAACTACGCCACGCCGGTGCACGACCACGCCGGGCTGTGGGGCCTGGAGGTCGCCCTGCACGGCGCGCTGGAAGTGGAGAACTGGCGGCGCGACGCCGACGGCGCGCTGCACCAGCGCAGCCGCGAATGGCTGGGCCCGGGCGACGCCACCTGGTTCGACGACGCCGAGGCCGGGCTGCACCGCTGCCGCAACCTCTCGCGGCACGACGTCGCGCTCAGCCTGCACGTGTACGGTGGCGACCTGGACGAGTATCTTGCCTACGAGCAGCTGCGCCCGGGCGAAGCCTGGCGCACGCTGCCGCAGCGCGCCGCGATCGTCGGCCAGCTGCGCACCTGACCGCCCGCCAGCCGACCTCCAGGGAATTGCATGTACCGACGTGTCGCCATCATCGGCGGCGGCGCCGCGGCCGCGGCGCTGCTCAGCGAACTGGCCGAGCGCGCGCCGCCCGGCGCCGCGCTGCACCTGGACTGGTACACCGGCGGCGGCCGGCCCGGCCGCGGCGTGGCCTACGGCACCGATTCGCCGCGCCACCTGCTCAACGTGCGCGCCGCCTCGATGGGCATGTTCACCGGCAAGCCGCAGGGCTTCCTCGACTACGCGCGGCGCCTCGATCCTTCCCTCGCCGGCACCGACTTCCTGCCGCGCCGGCTCTACGGCGACTACCTCGAGTCGGAAGTCGCGCGCGCGCTGGCGCTGGCGCGCGCGCGCGGCGTCGACGTGCGCGTGGTGCCGTTCGCCGCCGACGCGCTGGTGCCCGAGGCCGACGGCGTCACGGTGGTCCGCGGCGAGGAGCAGGCGCGCGCCGACGCCGCCGTGCTCGCGCTCGGCGCGCTGCCGGCGCAACCGCTGGCCGGCGTCGACGCGGACGCGCTGGCGGGCGGCCGCTACGTCACCGATCCGTGGGCGCTGCTGGCGCAGCCGTCCACCGTGCCGGCGCCGGAGCAGGCGGTGGTGATCGGCCTCGGGCTGACCGCGGTGGACGTGCTGCTGGAGCTGGCCGCGCGCTGGCCAGCCACGCATTTCGTGGCGCTGTCGCGCCACGGCCGGCTGCCGGAATCGCACCTGCCCGCCGCCTCCGCGCCGGCGGACGATGGCGGCGCGCTGGTGGACGCGCTGCGCGAGGCGCCGCAGCTCAGGCGCTGGCTGCGCCTGCTGCGCGAGGCCGCGGCGGCCAGCGCCGACTGGCGCACGGTGATCGACAGCCTGCGCCCGCACACCCAGGGCCTGTGGGCCGAGCTGCCGGCCGAGGAGCGCGCGCGCTTCCTGCGTCATGCGCGCTGGGCCTGGGAACGCGCGCGCCACCGCATGCCGCCGCAGGTCGCCGAGGAGATCACGGCGCTGGAGCGCGCCGGCCGCCTGGAGCGCCGGCGCGGCCGCGTGCAGGCGGTGCGCGCCGCCGGCGCGGACCGCCTGCGGGTGACGCTGGCGCCCGCGCGAGGCCGGCCGGCGCAGACGCTGGAAGGCGGCCTGGTCGTGCAGACCGTGGGGCTGGACACCGACCTGCGCCGCACCGCGCATCCGCTGCTGCGCCAGCTGGTGGTCAACGGCCATGCGCTGCCCGACCCGCTCGGCCTCGGCGTGCAGGCCGAGCCGGACGGCCGCCTGCGCCACGACGGCGAGGCCTGGCCGCGGCTGTTCGCCATCGGCAGCCTGCTGCGCGGCACGCTGTGGGAATCCACCGCGATGCCGGAGATCCGCCAGCAGGCGCGCAGCCTCGCCGAGCGCCTGCTGGCCGGCTGAGCGCCTGTCCGGAATCTTGCGGGCAGGAGCGCCAGGGATCGCGGCCGTCGGCGGCCCCGCGTCGGGTTGATCGCGGCCGGAGGCCGCTCCCGCAAGGCTTGCCAGGCCCCCGTGGGAGCGGCCTCCGGCCGCGATGCCCCTGACCCTCGCCGCACGCCCGCCCATGCCACGCCATCGCGGACCGGCACACTCCCCGTTCCCCAGGGGGCCGGCGCCATCCATGCCGCCTCGCCGCGTGCCCGCGCGCTCCCCGGCCTGCGCGCAGACGGCCGGGGCACGAGGAGCGCGCGGGCAGGCTCCAGACCCGCGCCGGCGCATCGGGCAAGATAGGCCGGTCGCGACTGCCCGGGTCCCGCCATGATCCCCAGCCTGCTCGGCCTGGCCGCGCTGCTGCTGCACCTCGCCGGCCTGTGCGCGGCGATGCACGCGGTGATGCACGTGCGCACGCCGCAGGGAGCGGTCGGCTGGGCGCTGGCGCTGGTGTTCCTGCCCTACCTGGCGCTGCCGCCGTACCTGTTCCTCGGCAGCAGCCGTTTCGTCGGCTACGTGCCGCTGCAGCGCCTGCGCAGCCGGCAGGCCGGCCGCGCCGACTGGCCGGGGCGCGGCGGCTACCTGGCGCGGCACCCGCCGCAGCCCGCCTGCGCGCGCTACGCGGCGATCGCCCGCATGCTCGGCGGCCGCTTCCACGGCGGCCACCGGCTGCGCCTGCTGGTCGACGGCGAGGCCACCTTCGCCGCGCTGTTCGAGGCCATCGCCGGCGCCGGGCACCACGTGCTGGTGCAGTTCTTCATCTTCCACGACGACGCGCTGGGCCGGCGCATGCAGCAGGCGCTGCTGGAGCGCGCCGCGGCCGGCGTGGCGGTGTGCGTGCTGTACGACGGCGTGGGTTGCCACGCGCTGCCGCACCGCTACGTCGAGGCGCTGCGCGCCGGCGGCGTGCGCATCCACCCGTTCGCCACGCGGCGCTGGCGCAACCGCTTCCAGCTCAACTTCCGCAACCACCGCAAGATCGTGGTGGTGGACGGCCGGCGCGGCTTCGTGGGCGGGCTCAACGTGGGCGACGAGTACCTGGGCCTGAAGCCCCCGCTGGCGCCGTGGCGCGACACCCATCTGGAGCTGCGCGGCCCGGCGGTGGCCGACCTGCAGCGCAGCTTCGCGCGCGACTGGCGCTGGGTCACCGGCGCGGAGCCGCCGTTCCTGCCGCCGCGCGAGGGCGAGGGCGCGGCCAGCGTGCTCATCGCCGCCACCGGCCCGGCCGACCGGCAGGAAAGCTGCTCGCTGTTCTTCGTCCACGCGATCCACGCCGCGCGCGAGCGGCTGTGGCTGGCCACGCCCTACTTCGTGCCCGATGCGGCGGTGATGGCCGCGCTGCGGCTGGCGGTGCTGCGCGGCGTGGACGTGCGCGTGCTGATCCCCGCGCGCCCCGACCACCGCATGGTGTTCCTCGCCTCCGCCCTGCACGCCCACGAGGCGGTGCGCGCCGGCGTGCGCGTGTACCGCTACCGCCCCGGCTTCATGCACCAGAAGGTGCTGCTGGTGGACGACGACAGCGCGGCGGTCGGCAGCATGAACCTGGACAGCCGCTCGTTCCGGCTCAACTTCGAGATCGCCGCGCTGGCGGTGGACCGCGCCTTCGCCGCCGAGGTGGAGGCGATGCTGCGCGCCGACTTCGCGCGCGCCGACGCGGTGGACGTCTCCGAATACCGCGGCGCGCCGTTCGCGCGCCGGCTGGCCATGCACCTGGCGCGGCTGGTCGAGCCGGTGCTGTGACGCGCGGGCCGCGCCGTCAGGCCGATGCCCGCGGCGGCCGGCCGGCCAGCAGCCAGGCCACGAACACGCCGACCACGGCGCCCAGCAGCTCGCACAGCACGCGCGTGGCGATGCCGTCCGGGTCGTGCACCTCGGCCAGCTTGGCCTTCAGCAGCTGCAGCGACTGCAGCCGCGCGTAGTTGAAATAGAACATGTCCCACAGGTCGCCGCTGGCGGTGAGCGCCAGCGACAGCAGGTACGACCAGCCGATCGCCGCCGCGTGGCCGCGGCGGCGGCGGAACAGCCACTGGAACAGCAGGTAGAGCGCGGCCGCGGCCACCGCGGTGATCAGCCCGGCCTGCACGCCGCCGACCCAGCCGTAGCCCATCCACGATTGGTCGTAATGCATCGCCCATCCTCGTCGCCAGCCGCGCATTATGCCTGCCCGCGCCGGCAACGCCGCTACACTGGCGGCCGTTGACCCGACCCGTTGCCGCCATGAACGCAGACGCCGCCCTGATCCTCGTCGACGTGCAGCCGGACTTCATGCCCGGCGGCGCGCTGGCCTGCCACGAGGGCGCCGCGATCGTGCCGGGCATCGACGCGCTGCTGCGCCGGCGCCTGTTCCGCCACGTGGTGGCCACGCAGGACTGGCATCCGCGCGGGCACGTCTCCTTCGCCGGCGCGCATCCCGGCCGCGCGCCGTTCGAGACGATCGAGCTGTACGGCCAGCCGCAGACGCTGTGGCCCGCGCACTGCGTGCAGGGCACGCCGGGCGCGGCGCTGCACCCGGCGATCGACTGGGCGCCGGCCGACCTGATCCTGCGCAAGGGCAGCGACCCGCGCGTGGATTCCTACAGCGCCTTCCGCGAGAACCACGGCCCCGGCGGCGCGCGGCCGGACACCGGCCTGGCCGGCTGGCTGCGCGGGCGCGGCGTGCGCGAGGTGTACGTGTGCGGCCTGGCGCGCGACGTGTGCGTGCTGTGGACCGCGCAGGACGCCGCCGCGCTCGGCTTCCGCGCCCACATGCTGTGGGACCTCAGCCGCCCGGTGACGCCGGCGGGCGACGGCCCCGCGCGCGCGGCGATGGCCGCGGCGGGCATCGGCGTGCTGGACGCCGCCGCGCTGGCCTGAGCGCGCAGAGCCCGTTCACGATCTGCCGTCGGTCCGGCCATTCCCTCTCCGTCATTCCTGCGAAAGCAGGAGGCGCTTTTCAACAGCCGAAGGACTGGTCATCCGGTGACTTTCCCTCGAATGGTCAACGCCGCTGGATCCCGGCTTTCGCTGGGATGACGTTTCACGGGGAGATGCTTGGAGATCGTGAACAGGCGCTCAGGCCTCGTCCTCGCCGCGCGCGTCCACCCGCGGCGAGCCTTCCTCGTCCAGTGTCACCGTCAGCACGATCGGGCGGCAGCACACCTGGCAGTCCTCGACATACTGCTGCCCGCCCGCGGAGGGGTCCAGCAGTACCTCGATCGCCTCGCCGCAGCAGGGACAGGCCAGCGTCACCGGGACCAGCTCGAACTGCATTGCGCGCCTCCGCCCTGCGGACGCGCCGAGCATGCCACGGCGCGGCTCAGGATGGCGTCCACTGCTGCGGCATGCCGATGCGGAACAGGCCCGCGCGCTGCGCGCGCCGCGCCAGCCCGAGCAGCGCGCGGTCCTTGCTGAGCAGCCACGCCGCCCGCGACTGCCAGGCCAGTTCGAGGAACTTCTGGTCGTCCGGGTCGGCGCAGCGCGGCAGCGCGGCGCCTTCGCAGGCGGGCAGCCCGCCCGCGGGCAGGCAGCGCACGTGGGCGTCGAACGCGGCCGCGGCCCGCGCGCGGCGCGCCTCGTCCAGCGCCAGCTGCGGGTAGCGCAGCACGGCCAGCCACTCGTCGCGGCAGTCCGCGCGCGTCACCGCTTCCGCCCGGCCGGCGCGCAGCGCCTCCAGCAGCGCGGCGCAGCGCGCGTCGGCGAACACGAACAGGTCCAGGCAGACGTTGGTATCGAGCACGAGGCGGGACGGCATCGGCCGATTCGATGCGACCGCCGCCCGCGCCGTCAAGCCGCGCGCGGCGCGGCCGGGTCAACCCGCCGTCGCGGGGCGCGTTGACTCCCGGGAACCGCGCGCCCGGCGCGCGGCCCGCAGGGGAAAAATCCATGCAACGCATCTTCGTCGTCGGCTGCCCGCGCTCGGGCACCACCCTGGTCCAGGCCCTGCTGGCGCGCCACCCGCTGGTGTACGCCCTGCCGGAGACGGGCTTCTTCGCCTGGCTGTACGGCGAGCTGGCATGGCGCTGGGGCGACCGCGGCGCGCGGCCGCGGCGGCGGCGCCTGCGCCACCGCTTCGACATCGCCCGCTCCCGCGCGCGCAAGGCGATGCACGCCCTGCGCGCGCGCCTGCCCGAGGCGCCGCGGCCGCGGCCGCTGCCCTGGCGGACGCACGGCTGCGCGCGGCGCTTCGTCGCGCTGCTGGACGCCCAGGCCGCCGCCGCGGGCCGCGCGCTGTGGGTGGAGAAGACGCCCTACCACCTGCTGTACATCCCCGAGATCGAGCGGCTGGTGCCGCAGGCGCGCTTCGTCCACGTGATCCGCCGCGGCGAGGACGTGCTCGCCTCGGTGGCCGACGCCAACCTGCGCTACGACGGCAACGACGCCTTCGGCGGCGGCATCGTGCACTGGGCGCAGCGCTGGAACCGCGCCGCGCGCATCCACCTGGACTGCGCCGGGCGGCCGCAGCACCACTTCGTGTTCCTCGACGACCTGATCGCCGATCTCGACGTCGAATGGCGGCGGCTGTGCGCCTTCCTCGGCCTGGACGCGGAGCTCGAGCTCGACGACCGCTGCGCCCAGCCCGTGGCCGACCTGGACAGCGAGCCGTGGAAGCGCGCCGCGGCCGACGGCCGGCCGCGCCGGGCCGAGCGCAAGGCCGAGCGGCTGTTCGGCCCGCAGACGCTGGACTGGCTGCGGCAGCGGCTGGTGCCTTACCAGGAGCTGCGGCGCGCCTGCGCCGCCGGCCGCGACGCGAGGGCCGCGCCGGAGCCGCGGCGGCGGCTCGTCCAGCCCGCCTGAGCCGCGCTCAGCCCGCCGCCGCCAGCGCGCGCAGCCGCGCCACCGCGGCGGGAATCTCGGCCGGCACGGCCACCGTGGCGACGCGCTCCTCGCTGCCGTCCAGGCCGTTCTCCAGCTCGTGCGCCCAGGTCACGTGGTAGGGCATGTGCACGCCCCAGCCGCCCAGCCGCACCACCGGCTCGATGTCCGAGCGCAGCGAGTTGCCCACCATGGCGAACTGCTCCGGGCGCAGCCCGAACTCGGCGAACAGGCGGCGGTAGGTCGCCTCGTCCTTCTCCGAGACGATCTCGATGCGGCGGAACAGCTCGGCCAGGCCCGACTGCGCCACCTTCTTCTCCTGGTGGAACAGGTCGCCCTTGGTGATCAGCACCACCGCGTGGTACTCGGCCACCTCGGCCACCGCCTCGCGGATGCCGGGCAGCAGCTCCACCGGGTGCTGCAGCACGTCCTTGCCCAGCTCCACCACGCGGTGGATGTCGGCGGCGCTGATGCGCGCCTCGGTGAGCGCGATGGCGGTCTCCACCATCGACAGCGTCATGCCCTTGGCGCCGTAGCCGAACAGCTTGAGGTTGCGCCGCTCGGTGGCCAGCATGCTCTCCTGCACGCGGCGGTCGCCGAGGTCGACGTAGCGGCCGAGGATGGCCGCGAAGGCCGCGTTCGCCGCCTGGTAGTAGTCCTCGCTGTGCCAGAGCGTGTCGTCGCCGTCGAAGCCGATCAGTTGCAGCATGGAAGCCGTCCGCGCGGAAACAGGACCGCTATTGTCCCGCAGTTCCCTCGATCTGGCGCGCCAGCGCGTAGAGCACGCGCAGGTCTTGGGCGTCGAGCGCGTCGCCGTCCATGCCGCGGAAGTGGTGGTGGAAGGAGCGCACCGCGGCGGCGCGGTCGTCCAGCGCGTAGCCGACCAGCGCCAGCGCCATCCACGGGTCGAAGCCCGGCGGCGGGTCGATCGAGGCGTCGCGCGGCCACAGACCGTAGCCGGCCGCCGCCAGCCGCGCCCACGGGAACAGCGGGCCCGGATCGTCCTTGCGCCCCGGCGCGAGGTCCTCGTGGCCGATCACCTGCGTGGGCGGGATGCGCAGCCGCGCGGTGAGGTCGGCCAGCAGGCGCAGCAGGCCGTCGATCTGCGCCACGGCGAACGGCGAGTGGCCGTCGTTGTCCAGCTCGATGCCGATCGAGGCGGAGTTGAGGTCGGTGATCGTGCCCCAGCGCCCCGGCCCGGCCTGCCAGGCGCGGTCGGCGTCGGCGACCAGCTGGTAGATGCGGCCGTCGGCGCCGATCAGGTAGTGCGCGCTCACCGGGCCGCCGCTGTTGGCGGTGCGCAGCGTGTCCAGGCTCTCCTGCACCGAGTGCTGGTCGGTGAAGTGCAGCACGATCAGCACCGGCCGCCGCGCGTCGTAGTTGGGCGAGGGCACCCAGGTGGCCAGCGGGTTGCGCGCCGGCGCGTGCGCGCAGGCGGCCAGCAGCGACACCAGCAGCAGCGGCGCGATCCGGCGGCAGCGCCGCCAGCGCGGGGAGACGGCAGCGGGGACGGGCATGGGGCGCGGTCCTGGAAGCGGGCGGTCCGGCGAAACTGCCGCGCCGCCGCCGTGCCGTCAAGGCAGGCCGGAGCGTCGCAGCGGATGAGATGGCCGCACGCGAGGATGGCCGCGCTTGCACGGTTCCCTCCGCACAAGCCCCGACGCACTGGCAGTGGTCGGTTCGAACCCCTTGCCGCGCCGTCCCCCGGCGCGGCCTTTTTCGCCGCCGTTTCCTCCGCCTTCACCTCCGCCGCCGGCGAAAGCCGCTAGCATCCCTGCCGGACATCCACGGAGACGAGGCCATGAAAGCCGCTTCGCTGCTGTTGCCCCTGCTGCTGGCCGCGTGCGCCTCGGCCCCCTCGGCCCGCGCCGACGATCCGTCCGCCGCCGCCGTCGACGCGCAGCTGCCGCGCTACCACTGGCGGCTCGACCAGGCGACGGGCCAGGACGGCAAGCGCATCGAGGCGCTGTTCGCGCGGCCGGACAAGCCGCTGCAGCTGGACTTCGCCAACGGCCACGTGCACGTGAGCAACGCATGCAACGCGATCGGCGGCAGCTACCGGCTGGAGAACGGCCACCTGCACGTCGACGCGCTGATGCACACCATGATGGCCTGCATGAACGCCTCGCTGAACGCGCTGGACCACGAGATCTCGCGCACGCTCGCCGGCACCCCGGCGGTCCGCCTGGAGAACGCCGCCGGCACGCCGCACCTGTTCCTCGTCACCGCCGGCGGCGACACCCTGGACTTCGCCGGCGTGCCCACGCCGGAGACGCGCTACGGCGGCCCCGGCCAGACGCTGTTCCTGGAGATCGCCGCCGACACGCAGCCCTGCCCGCACCCGCTGGTGCCCGGCAAGCAGTGCCTGATGGCGCGCGAGCGGCACTACGACGCGCAGGGCCTGGCCACCGGCGCGCCCGGGCCGTGGCAGCCGCTGTACCAGGACATCGAGGGCTACACGCACGAGCCGGGCGTGCGCAACGTGCTGCGGGTGAAGCGCTACGCCGTCGCGCACCCGGCCGCCGACGCGCCGGCGGTCGCCTACGTGCTCGACATGGTGGTGGAGTCGGAACAGGTGCGGCGTTGAGGGCCTGAAGGTCCGATGCCACCGCGATGACCGCTTGCCGCCGCCGGCCCGCTAGGCCCCCACGCGCCGCCGCACCGCCTCGAAGTCGCGCACCGGCCGCACCTCGATGCTGCCGGTGCGCGTCCAGGGGAATTCCGCCGCCATGCGCAGCGCCTCCTCCATGCTGTCGGCCTCGATCAGGTTGAAGCCGGCGAGGTATTCCTTGGTCTCGGCGAAGGGGCCGTCCACCACCAGCGTGCGCCCGTCGCGCACCCGCACCGTCCTGGCCGCGGCCGGCTCGTGCAGCTGCTGGCTGTCCAGCAGCCGGCCCTCGGCGCGCAGCTCGTCGGCGTGGGCGATGCAGTCGCGCATGCGCGCGTCGAACTCGCCCGCCGGCAGCGCGTCCAGCAGGGCGTCGTCGCTATAGATCATCAGGAGGAATTTCATGGCGCCTCGGCGGGTCGTGGCTTGGAGCCGGGGGGATGCGCGGCGCCCAAGCATCCCCCGCCACGCCACCCGATGCAACCCGCGCCGGCCGCCGCTCGTCGCCACGGCCGCGGCCGCGCGGCAGTGGCGCCGCGCGGCCGCGCTTCCCGCACCATCATCATCGAGCCCGCCGCGATCGGCACCGTGGGAGCGCCGGCCACAGGGGGTTGGAGCGCAACGCATTACGGCAGGGCGTCCATGTGCCGCCCACGGTGCCGATCGCGGCGGGCTCGAATCCGCTTTTTACGGCCGGGCGTGCGCCACGCCCGACAATTCCACCCGCCGGTTGGGCGCCAGGCAGGCGATCAGCGCGGCGCGCGCCGCGTCGTGGCACTGCACCACCGGGTCGGCCTCGCCGCGGCCCTCCACCTGGATCGACGCCGCCGGCACGCCGTTGGCCGCCAGATAGTCGCGCACCGCCTCCGCGCGCCGCCTCGACAGGACCAGGTTGTAGGCGTCGCGGCCGATGCGGTCGGTATAGCCGACCACCCGGATGTCCTCGACCTGGCTGGCCGCGCGCAGCCGCTGCAGCAGGTCGTCCAGCCGGCGGCGGCCCTGCCCGGTCAGCGCGGCGCTGTCGAACGCGAACAGGGCGTCGGAGGACAGGCGGATCGGCTCGGCCGGCAGCGGCGCCGGCGGCGGAGGCGCCGCCGCGGCCGGCGCCGGCGGCTCCAGCAGCGCCTTGCACGCCTCCGGCTTCCAGTAGTAGGCCGCGGCGGTGTGGTCCTTGCCGAACGCGACCTGGAACTGGCAGCGGATGAAGTCGCCGCTGCCGTCCGCCTTGCGGAAGTCGAACACGTAGTTCCAGCGGCGCACGCCGAACACGCCCTCGTTGAAGTGCGGCGCGCCCAGCAGCGCATACAGCTGCGGCTTGGTCAGGCCCGGCGCGAGCTTGCGCAGGTTCTCCACGTTCACGAAGCTGCCTTCCGGCATCGTCGCGCGCGCGGGGTCCGGAAACTCCACCGCGCCCGCGCCGGCGTCGGCCCGGCGGTTGCCGCTGCAGCCGGCGGCCGCGGCCAGCGCCGTGCCGGCCAGCAGCAGCCCGGCGTTCCTGCATGCCGTGCGTATTCCCATGATCGCTCCCCCTCGCTGGTCGTCCATGGCCGTTACCACTGCATCCCTGCGCCGATCGACACGCCGGTGTCGCCGCGCGAGTCGGTCGAGCCGGTGAGCTTGTAGACCCAGCGGCCGCCCTCGGAGACGGTCGAGATGCCGATCGCCAGGCTCGACTCGCCGCGGAAGGTGCCGGCGGCCACCGCCGCCATGCTGCGGCCCGGCTCGTAGGCCTGCGGCAGGCCCGCCATCGCCATCGCCGCCGCCACCCCGGCGTCGGCGCGGTGGCCGATGTGGTCGATGCGGTTGTTGAGGTCGCCCAGCCGCTGGTCGGTGTAGGCGTTGGCCCAGTTCACCGCGTCCTGCATGCCCGCGTGCAGCTGGCCCACGTTCACCGCATCGGTGTCCGCGGTGCCGGCGGTCACGTTGTGGATGGTGGTGGTGGTCACCGCCTCGGGACGCAGCCCGCCGCCGTTGCCGCCGCCCAGGGTCACGCTGGTGTAGTCGGTGCTGCCGTCGGCCTTGGTGTCGTAGCGGATCGCGCCCTTCTGCGAGGCATCGACCGTGGACTTGAGCTGGCTCACGTTGACCGCATCGGTGTCGGCGCTGCCCGCGGCCACGTTGGTGATCTGCCGCTCGTGGCCCGCGCTGCCCACCGACACGCTGTCGGCGCGGTCGGCCACCGAGCCGGCGCCGATCGCCACCGCGTTGTCGGCGCTGGCGTCCGCGCCGTTGCCCAGCGCCACGCTGCCGTTGCCGCTGGCGCTGGCCACCGGGCCGACCGCCACGCTGTCCGTGCCGGTGGCATTGGCGGCGCCCAGCGTGGAATTCACGCTCAGGTACTTCGAACCGCCGTCGCCGCCGCCGTTGCCGAGGTTGGCGATCTGCTGGTACAGGCTGTAGTTGCTGTAGGCGTTGCCGGCGTCCTGGGTCCAGTGCCACAGCTGCGCGCCGTTCACCGCCTCGGTGCTGCCGGCCGCCTCCAGGCCCGCGGCGAGGTTGCCGATCGCCACCGGCGCGCCGCCGCCGCTGCCGACCAGGGTGATGCGGTCGGTGGCGTTGCCCGCCTCGTCGGCGTCGTACTTCACCGCCAGCCGGTCGGTGCTGCTGACGTGCTCGTCCACCGCCTTCAGCTGGGCGACGTTCACCGCATCGTCGTCCTCGCTGCCCGCGGCCACGCCGGTGACCTGGCGGCCGCCCACGTTGACCTCGCCCGCCGAATCCTGCGGCGCGGCCAGGCCGTAGGCCGCATAGGCCGCCTGCGCGCCGCGGCTGGCCGTCGCGCCGGCGCCCAGCGCGACGCTGTTGGCCGCGTCGGCCGCGGCGCCCGCGCCCAGCGCCAGCGAACCGTCCGCCGCGGCGCTGGCGCCGTTGCCCACCGCCACGCTGCCGGCGCCGGCGGCCACGGCCTGCGGGCCGGCCGCCACGCTGTCGCTGCCGGTGGCGCTGGCGTCGGCCAGCGCGGAATTGGCGTGGAAGTACTTGATGCCGCCGCCGTTGTCGATGTTGTCGATGCGGCTGTTGAGGTTGGTCACCGAACCGTTCACCGCGCCGAAGGCGTCGCTGACGCTGTGGTAGTCGCTGGTGCTGGTGCTGCCGTCGGAAGCCACCGAGGTGATGCTGAAGGTCGGCGCCGTCCAGGTGTTGGTGACCGGATCGAAGCTGGTGGTGCCGCCCAGGTACTGCGCCAGGGTCGCGTTGGTGGCGAACAGCTGCGCGCCGTTCACCGCGTCGGCGCTGGTGGCCGACAGTACGCCGGCCGCCACGTTGTGCAGCGCCACCGGCGCGGTCGCGCCCGCGCCGCCCAGCGTCACGCTGTCATGCGCGGGGTCGTCGTACTGCACCGCGTTGAGCGCGGTGCCGGCGACGGTGTCGAGCTGGCTGCGGTTCACCGCGTCGTTCGGCGCGGTGCCGTCGGCCACGTTGGCGATACGCTGCGGCGCACCGCCGTGGCTGGCGTCGTAGGTCCCCAGCGTCGCGTTCCACAGCAGGGCGTTGGCCTGCAGGTTGGTGATGGTCGTGCTGTTGTTGGTCACCTGCTGGTTGGTGGCGAACAGCTGCGCGCCGTTCACCGCATCGGTGCTGTCGGCCGCCAGCGCGCCCGGCGCCACGTTGTGCACCGCCACCGGCGCGGTCGCGCCCGCGCCGCCCAGCGTCACGCTCGAATGCGCGGGGTCGTCGTACTGCACCGCGTTGAGCGCGGTGCCGGCGACCGTATCGAGCTGGCTGCGGTTCACCGCGTCGTTCGGCGCGGTGCCGTCGGCCACATTGGCGATGCGCTGCGGCGAGCCGCCGTGGCTGGCGTCGTAGGTCCCCAGCGTCGCGTTCCACAGCAGGGCGTTGGCCTGCAGGTTGTTGATGGTCGTGTTGTTGTTGGTCACCTGCTGGTTGGTGGCGAACAGCTGCGCGCCGTTCACCGCATCGGTGCTGTCGGCCGCCAGCGCGCCCGGCGCGACGTTGTGCAGCGCCACCGGCGCGGTCGCGCCCGCGCCGCCCAGCGTCACCGCGCTGTGCGCCGCGTCGTCGTACTGCACGGCGTTGCCGGCCATGCCGGCCACGCCCTGCAACTGCGCCACGTTGACCGCGTCGGTCAGGTCGCTGCCGGGGGCCACGTGGGTGATCTGCCGCTCCTGGCCCGCCGCGCCGATCGACACCTCGCCCGCCGAATTCTGCGGCGTGGCCAGGCCGTAGGCCGCGTAGTTCGTCTGCGCGCCGCGGCTGGCCGAGGACTTGTAGCCCAGCGCCACGCTGTTGGCCACGCTGGCGGTGGCCTCGGCGCCCACGATGGTCTGCGCGTTGGCGGTGCCCGAGGCGTCGTCGCCGATCACCACCGAGTGGCCCAGCCGCGCCTCGTAGTCGGCGGTGGGCACGCCGCTGGGGTTGTTTTGGTCATTGGCACCGTCACCGGGGAACGCGGTGCCGGCGTCCACCGCGGGCAGCGTGTGGCTCGCGTTGGTGCCGATCACCACTTCCTTGGAGCCGTTGGCCGAGGCGCCGTCGCCCACCAGCACCTGGTAGTCCTGGGCGGCGTTGACCGCCCAGCAGGACTCGGTGACCACGCCCAGCACGTTGAGGCAGGTGGAGGCCCAGGCCGGCGCGCTGTTCGGCAGCACCACACCCAGCAGGCCGCCGGCGGCGCCGTTGTTGATGTTGGTGATGTAGTTGTCGGAGGTGACGCCGCCGATCAGGGTAAGGTGCGAATTGGTGCCGGTGCCGCCGAGCACGGTGCCATCCGTGGTGGTGAGCACGGTGCCCACCGGCGTGAGGTTCAGCGCCGGTATGCCAAGTACGCTTACGGTGGAGTAGCCCTGCGTGAAGTTGGCATTGTTGACGCGCAGGCTGCCGTTGCTGACATAGCCGCTGGAATTGCTGAACAGGCTGTTCTCGGTGGTGCCCAGCAGCTGCGTGACGGTGCCCACCACGCCGCCGTTGCCGACGATCAGGCCGGTGGGCTGCGCCGAGGGCGGCGGCACCGGCGGCACGGCCGCGGGCGTCGCTGCGCCAACCAGCCCGCCGAGCGCGCCCGTCACGCCGGAGACCGTGCCGCCGACCACGCCGCCCAGCGAGGACAGGCTGCCGCCGACCAGCGGCAGCGGGCTCGCCGGGCTGCCGGCGGTGGTGTCGTTGTCGGCCACCGCGTCGGCCTGCGGCGCGTCGTCGCCGTCATGGCGGCGGCGGCGGTCGGCGGCGACCTCGGCGTCCACCGCGAGGGCGCCGGTCGCATCGTCGTCCGCGTCGTCCCGGGCGGCCGCTTTCACGCCGGCATCGAGCGCGACCCCGGCGACCGGCGGCAACGACGCGACCGCGGAGGCGCCGGCGGCCAGGCCGTGCTCGCGGTCGGCCGCGACGTCCACCGCGCCGGCGACGCGGCTGGTGCCCGCTGGGGTCGGCGCGGCCACCGCCACGCCGGCGGCCGCCTGCAGGCCCTCGCCGCCCTGCGCGGCAGCGGCGGACGGATGCCGCGGCTGCACGGCCAGATGGACGTCCAGCCGTCCATCCTGCAGCTTCGCGCCCGCGCCGGCCTGCGCCAGCGGCGTCGCGACCGCCGCATCCGCCCGGACCTCGGGCAGCGTGGACGCCACGCCATGCGCCGCCTGGCCCGCGGTACCCGCGAGCCCGCCCGAGGTGGCGCCCTGCACCAGCCCCGAAACGAGCTGCCCGACGCCGGAGGCGACGCCTTGCGCCACCGGCGCCGCGCCGCCCACGACCTTCTCCGGCACCGTGGCCACCGCGCCCACGACCTGACCCGCGCCGCCCGGCAGCGGCAGCGCCTGCGCCGCGTCGCCGACCTTCGAAACGGACGCGTCCACGGCGTGCGTCGCCGCGCCGACGATGGCGCCCGTGCCGCCGACAACACCCGCGAGTCCGGACACCACTTGCCGCACGTCCCTCACCGCGGTGTGCACGGTCGGCCCGACCTGGCCGACCACCTGGTGCGGCACGGTACGCACGACGTCGAGCACCGGCCCGGTGCCGGCGACGCCGCCAGGCAGGGGCAGCACCTTCGCGACGCCGCCCTGCACCCGGGTCACCGTGGTGGCGACCGCGCCGGTCACGCCATCCACCACCCGGACCAGGCCGCCCGTGGCGGCCGCTGGCGCGGCCTGGGCCGTGGACGGCGCGGTGCCGTCGTAGCGCGCCATCAGCGTCTGCAGCTCGTCGAGCTTGCGGTCGCCCGTGGACTGCGCCTGCGCCGCGAGGGCAAAGGCGAAGCCGCCGGCAGCCAGCAGGCCCAGCCATGCCGCGCGCGCCGGCCGGCCGCGCCGGCTCGAGGGCGATGCGCCGGGCCGCGCCGCCGAGGACGAAAGCTCGGAAGCGACCACCAGGGCGTTGCGGGACTTGCTCCACACCAGACGATAGATACGGTTCATGAGACCCCCTCGAGCCCGTCCGGCCAAGCGACGGCGGACGTATCCGGCTCATCGTTCGAGAAGCTCCGCGGCGCATGTCCGGCACGCCGGGAGGTGCAGTGGGGGCCATTAGATGCGGCGCGAAACGGCCGCGATGAACCGAACCGGCAAGGCCATGCGCGTATCCGGCACGCCATGGAGCGAATACGGCAAGTGCATGCGCAAATGCGGCAAGGTTGCCCAGGCGGCATCGGTGGGAGGCCCCCCTGGCAACCTGCCGGCGATCCGGAGAACCGCTGCGGCGGCCGTCTGCGGCTGCGAAGGTTTGCGGCGCGATCGTGGCGGCAGACCGCTCCCCCGGCGGCGGTTCCGGACGCGGGCGGACCCGGCCGGGGCGCCGGCACGCCCTGCGAAAACGGGCTCAGCCGCGCTCGGAGACGCGGGCCAGCGGCGGCGGCTCCGCCGGCTCGATCGGCGGCGCCCGCATCAGCGTGTCGCGCGGCGATTCGCCGAACACCCGGCGGTAGTGGTCCGCGAAGCGCGAGAGGTCCCACAGCCCGCAGCTCAGCGCCACCGACTTCACCGAGCGGCGGCTGGCGTCGGACAGCGACAGGCTGCGGCAGGCAGTGCACAACCGCAGCATCGACAGGTAGCGGTTGGGCGAGATGCCCAGCAGGTCGTCGAAGGCGTAGCGCAGCGCCCGCTCGCTCACTCCGGCGGCGTTGCACATCTCGGTGAGGTAGATGTCGTGGCGCATGTTGGCGCGCATGAACTGCTCGGCGCGCTGCACGATCAGGTAGTGCGCGCGGCGGCCGCGCGAGCACTGCGGCCGGTCCTCCGCGGGCGCGCCCAGGCCGGCCGCGAGATGGCTTTCGAGCAGCGCGTCGACGTCCACCATGGCCGGCGCGGGGCGGTCCGCCACGCCATGGGCGGCGCCGAGGTCCTCGCGGATGCGCTCGTAGCGCGAGCGCAATTCCTGCGCCTGCCGCGTGGCGCAGAGGCTGAACAGCGAGAGCAGTCGCGCCGGCAGCTCCGCCTGCAGCGGCTGCAGCTGGGCGTACTTCCTTTGCAGGCGGTCCAGCGGCACCAGCATGACGCTGACCACGCTGCCGGCACGCAGCAGGAATTCGCTGATGCCTTCCGGCAGCACGGTGAAGGCCATGCCGGGCTGCAGCGGCGTGCCGTGGCACCAGCTGCCTTCCTCGGTGTGGTGGATGTAGCCCAGCAGGCACCAGTCGGGCGGCAGCACGAAGCGTCCGCGGAACGGGAAATCCACTTCCGCGCTGCAGAGGACGGCCTCGTTGAGCACGTAGGAATCGACGGCGGCACTGGGCTTCCTCGCGCCGACCAGCACGATCTCCATTTCGCAGACCCTGAGCGCCCCGCCAAGGGAGATCAGGTCGCTCGACCGAAGCCTTCCATTGATCTCGAACGCCATCGCACGTCGAGCCCCCTCATACGACCAGCCCGCACCGCCGTTCCAAGCAGTGAAGATTCCCTGCTACTGCCGCTTCGATCCATTAGACCCAAGCGCCTCGCCAGCCAAATGCACGTTTTCGGCAAGCCGCTGGAGAAAGTTAGTCGTGAAAACGTGAAGCAGGCCGTGAAGATACCTTCACGGAAAAGTCCGTCGATTCTGCCGAATTTGTGTAACGGCCCAAGGTGGCGCCGTGGAAACTCCGCCCCATCGGCCGGATTCCGATGAGTTCAAGCCACAGGGGGCAGCATGGACGACGCAGCATGCGATCGCGGGTGCATCCACCGCCGCACACGGCGGCGGGCCGGCTTCGGCGCGTCGCCGGACGATGCGGCGCGCCCGCTGCGGCTTTCTCCGGCACGACCTTTTTCCATGGTGTTTCTCTGCGCGCCCCGGCTGACGCGCGGAGGGCGATTTCATGCCCGGCACGCGACAGAGCCGAGACCCGGCGCCCGCGGCCCGGCACCACGGATTCCGGGTGTCCTCCAGGCATCCGGCCTATCGGCAGAAAAGGTGGAGGAAGGAGACATGAATCAGTCCATTCGCAAATTTCTGGCTGAGGAAGACGGCATCACCGCCATGGAGTACGGCATTCTCGCGGCGCTGGTCGCGGTGGTGCTGGTCGCTGTCATCGGTACGGACGCAAGCGGCACCTTCGGCCAGATCCTGACCGCCCTTTTCAACAAGGTGAAAACAGCGGTGGGCGCCTAGGCAGTCGCGCTCCGCGCGCGGCCGTCTGCCAAGGCCGCAGGCAGGTCTGTCGCGCGCAAACGAAGGACATGCGAGCCCGATCGGGAGCCGCCGATGCGGCTTGCCCTCCAGCGGAGATCCGTCCGTGCCTGCGCCGTTGCCTGCCCTCGCCGCCGTCCTGAGCGTGCTGGTCGCCGCGAGCGACCTGCATGCCCGGCGCGTACCCAACCGCTGGCTGCTGGCCGCGCTGGCGGTGGGGGGCTGCCTCGCCTTCCTCGACTGGGCGGCAGGTCGGGCGGCCGCGCCGTGGCCGCAGTTGCTGGGCCTGCTGGCGGGCCTGGCCGTCCTGCTGCCCTTCCACCTGATCGGCTGGATGGGCGCGGGCGACGTGAAGTTCTTCGCCACGCTGGGTTTCCTGCTCGGCGCGCCGGCGCTGCTGCCGGTCGGCATCGTCGGCAGCCTGCTGGGTGGCGTGCATGCCCTCGCCGTGCTGCTGGCACGGCGCTGGTGCATGCTGGCGCTGCCGGGCCGGACGCGGGTGCAGGCCTGGCTCGCGCCCCCGGCGGCCGCCGCCTCGCCGGCGGCGCGGCGGCGGGCGCAGCCCGGCCTGCCCTACGCCGCGTACCTGGCGGTGGGCGCGCTGCTGGTGGTGTTCGTGCCCGGCCTGGCGCAAGGAGGCCTGCCATGAGGCAGGCCATGCAGCCGCGCGTTGCATCGTTGCCAGCCATGCGCCGCCAGCGCGGCGTCGCCGCCATCGAGTTCGCGCTGGTGTTCCTCTTCGGCATGCTGCCGCTGCTGCTGCTCACCTTTTCCGGCGTGCTGATCTTCGCCGCCAAGCAGTCGCTGACGCTGGCCGCCGCCGAGGGCGCGCGCGCCGCGCTGCGCTACGGCACGGCGGAGCAGCGCCGCGGCTATGCCTGCGCGGCGGCGCAGCGCTCGATGCAGTGGCTGCTCGACTTCTCCGGCGAGACCGCCGGCTGCGACGCGCCGGCCACGCCCGGCACGAGCTACGCGCCGGTCGCCGTCTCCACCGCCGCGTCCTGTCCGAGCGTTCCCGCTGCGCAATGCCTGACCGTGGTGGCGTCCTACGACTACGACGCGCATCCGCTGCTGCCCGGCACCGGCGCGGCCTACGGCTGGCTGCTGGGTTCTGCGATCGCCAGCAGCGCCACCGTGCAGCTCGACCCGCAGACCGACTGACCGGAGACCGCAGATGCACAAGCTCGCCCGCATCGCCGCCCTGCTGCTGGTCGTCGTCGCGGTGGTGCTCGCCCTGGTGGCGCTCAACCTCGGCAAGCGCGACGGCGCGCGCGAGGCGACGACCGCCGCGGCCGCACCCGCCGCACGCGCGCCGTCCTCGGGCGACACGCGGCCGGCGGTGGTGGCGGCCGCCGTCGCGCTGCCGGCGGGCCAGCCCATCGCGGCCGGCGCGCTGCGCCTGGTCCGCCTCGCGCAGGCGCCCGCCGGCAGCTTCGCCAGCGTGGATGTGGTGGCCGGCAGCCTGCCGCGGGTGGACATCCCCGCGGGCACGGCCATCACGCCCGAGCTGCTGGCGCACGGCGTGGCGGTCCGGCTGCGGCCCGGCGAGCGCGCGCTCGCGGTGGCGGTGGACGAACTGGCCGGCGCCGGCAACCGCATCGCGCCGGGCGATTACGTTGACGTCTTCCTCAGCCTCAAGGCCGCGCCGCCGGGCAGCCCGCGCGGGACGGCCACGGACGACCAGGCGCGCCTGCTGCTGTCGCGGCTGCGCGTGCTCGCCTACGGCGACCAGGACCTGCCCGCCGCGGCCACCAGCGCCGCGCCCGCCGCCGACGGCAAGTCCGTCGCGCTCGCGCGCACCGACAACCCGCCGCCGCACACCGCGGTGCTGGCGGTGCCGGTGGCGGAGGTGGGCAAGCTGCTGCTCGGCGCGCAGAACGGCCGCCTCGCGCTCGCCCTGCGCCATCCCGCCGACCCCGGCCGTCCCGACGATGCGCTGTTTCCGGCGCCGCGCGCCGCGCTGGCGCCGCTGGCCGGGCTCGATCCGGCGCAGCGCGCCCGGCTCGCCCTGCCGGAGAACCGCGCCTTCGCCGGCATCGACGGCGCCGGCCTGGCCGGCGCGGCGGGCGTGCCGCAGCCCGCGGCGCGCCCGCGCAAGGGCGCCGGCACGGCCGGCCTGGAAATCATCCGCGGTACCGCGCGCGGCGACGCGTATTCCGCGCGCCCGCCCTCCCCATGAAGCGACGGAGCCCCTTCATGCCCTTCACCGCAAGGCACGCCCTCCGCCGATGCGCCTTACTGGCCGGCGCCTGGCTGCTCGCGGCAAGCGCGGCGGGCGCGCCGCGCACCGCCGACGCCGAGCTGGTGCTGCAGGCGCACGAGCAGCGGCCGTGGTCGCTGCCCGCGGACCTGGAGCGCGTGGCCATCGCCGATCCGGCGGTGGCCGACCTGGTGATGCTCAAGGGCCGGCGCCGCCAGGCCCTGCTGGTGGGCCGGCAGCCGGGCCAGACCGTGCTGCTGCTGTGGCACCGCGGCCAGGAGCTGCCGCAGCGCCTGGCCGTGCGCGTGCGCGGCGCCGCGCAGGACGCGCTGGAGCAGGACAGCGGCGCCACGGTGGCCGTGCAGGACGGCCAGGCGGTGCTCGCCGGCCAGCCGGCCACCCTGCTCGACCACCAGCGCGCGCTCGCCGCGGCGCAGAGCGCGGTGGGCGACAAGGGCACCGTCGCCGACGCCAGCACGGTCGCCGCCGGTGGCGTGGTGCAGGTGGACGTGAAGGTGGTCGAGCTGGACAAGAACGTGATGAACCAGCTCGGCATCAACTTCCAGGCCCGCAACAACGGCTTCAGCTGGGGCTTCGGCAGCCCGATGAACCAGGGCAGTGGCGACGACGGTTCGACCAGCGTGCTTTCCTCCGCCTTCAGCCTCGTGCTCGGCCACGCCAGCGGCGACGGCCACCACGCCTGGAACGCCGACCTCGACCTGCTCAAGAGCAACGGCATGGCCCGCGTGCTGGCCGAGCCCACGCTGGTGGCGCTGTCGGGCCAGAGCGCCAGCTTCCTCGCCGGCGGTGAGCTGCCGCTGCCCGAGCCGCAGGGGCTGGGCACCACCGCGATCGTGTACAAGCCCTTCGGCGTGGGCCTCACCGTGACGCCCACCGTGCTGGCGCCCGACCGTATCGCGCTGAAGGTGGCGCCGGAAGCCAGCGACCTGGACTACGCCAACGCGCTGTCCTTCAACGGCGTGTCCGTGCCGGCGATCAGCACGCGCCGCGCCGACACCACGGTGGAGCTGGGCGACGGCGAGACCTTCGTGATCGGCGGCCTGGTCAGCCAGTCGATCAGCTCGCAGGTGGACAAGATCCCGCTGCTGGGCGACATCCCGGTGCTGGGCGCGTTCTTCCGCGACCTGCGCTACAGTCGCCAGGACAAGGAGCTGGTGATCATGGTGACGCCGCACCTGGTGCGGCCGATCGCCCGCGGCACCACGCTGCCGCTGCCGGGGCAGCGCGAGACCCGGCAGCACGAGCCGGTCTGGGGGGCCTGGCTGGTCGATCCGGCCAGCGCGGACCAGTTGCCCGGCTTCTCGCGCTGAGGACGCATGGCATGCGCGCGACGGCTTCCATCGTTTCCATCGGCAAGCGGGAACTCGGCGTGGACCTGTGGTTCTACTCGCCGGACGAGCGGCGCGCCCAGTCGCTGGCCGTGCGGCTGCGCGAACTGGCCAAGGTGCACTGGAAGGACAGCCGCGCCTTCGATCCGCGGCCCTGGGCGCGCAAGCCGGAGGCCGGCCACGTGGTGCTGCTCGACTACGCCGCCGACGCCGCGCCGCTGTCCAGCGAGCTGGCCCCGCGGCTGATCGCGATGGCGCCCGGCGCGCCGCTGCTGGGCGTGGGCTCCACCCGCGCCGACCGCGCCGAATGCGTGCTGGCCGCACTGCGTGCGGGCGTGCACGACTTCATCGACCTGGACGCGTCGGACGAGGAGATCGGCCGGCTGCTGCGACGCGTGCTGCAGCGGCCGGCGGGCGCGGCGACGGTGCGCGCGGCGCGGCCGCGCGGCCAGCTGGTGCTGCTGCTCGGCGCACGGCCCGGCGTGGGCACGAGCACGCTGGCCGCCCATCTGGGCGCGCTGGCATCGCTGCCGCCGTCGCCCGCGCCGGCGCTCGATGAGGCGCGCACGCTGCTGCTGGACCTGGGCTACCCGGCCGGCGACGCGGCGCTGTACCTGGGCACCGCCGGCGACTTCCACTACGCCGACGCGCTGCGCAACGCCGCGCGCCTGGACGCCACCCTGGTCCGCACCGCGCTGCCGCACTACGAGAGCCGCCTGGCGGTGCTGGCGCAGGCGCCGGGCACCGCGGCACCCGCGGACGCGCCGGAGACGCCGGTGCTGATCGACTGCCTGCGCGACATCTTCGGGCTGCTGCTGTGCGACGCCGGCGGCACGCCCTGCCGGCAGCTGCCGCCGGACCTGCTGCGCGCCGCCAACGAGATCTGGCTGGTCACCGACCAGAACGTCGCCTCGGTGGTGGCGCTGGACGCCTGCCTGCGCGAACTCGAATCGCTGCATGCGCGCGATCCGCGGCTGGCCCTGGTGGTCAGCCACCACGATGCCGCCTGCGGCGTGGACGCCGGCCAGCTCGCCCAGCGCTTCTCGCTGCCGCTGCTGGCGAAGCTGCCCGAGCGCGCGCGGGCGCTGCGCGCCAGCGCCAACCAGGGCCAGCTGCTGCACCAGCATGCGCCGCGCGACCCCTACGTGCTGGCGCTGCAACCGCTGCTGGCGCGACTGCGCAACGAGCCGCCCGCCGCCAACGCCGCGTCCCGCTGGAAACAGCTCCTGATGCGCATCGGAGAACACCGATGGAAGACGCCATGAACCCCACCGGCACGCCCGTGCTACGCCGCGTCGACGACGCGCCGCGTCCCTCCGGCATGCCCTTCGAGCAGACCCAGCAGTTCCAGGACGTGTTCACGGCGGCACACGAGTTCCTGCTCAACCGCATCGAGGACCAGCGCCTGGACATCGCCTCCTGGGCGCAGGACACCGTGGTCAAGTACGTGGACGCGGAGACCGCCAGCTTCGTGCAGGAATGGCGCATCCCGATCAACGAGGCCGAGATGCGCCTGGTGTCCAGCGCACTGGTCAAGGAGCTGACCGGCTTCGGCCCGCTGGACGACCTGCTGCTCGACCCGGAGGTCGAGGACATCCTGATCAACGGCTACCAGGACGTGTACGTCTCCTGCGGCGGCGTGCTGGAGCGCGCCACCGTGCGCTTCTGCGACAACCACCACCTGCTGCGCATCGTGCGGCGCATCCTGGCGCCGCTGGGCCGGCGGCTGGACGAATCCAGCCCGATGGTGGACGCGCGCCTGCCCAACGGCGGGCGGCTCAACGCGATCATCGAGCCGCTGTCGGTGACCGGGCCGAGCGTGTCGATCCGCAAGTTCCGCAAGGACCCGTTCACCCCGGACGAGCTGCTGGCCCGGGGCACCTTCGACCGCGCCATCCACGCGCTGCTGAAGGCGGCGGTGCTCGGCCGCTGCAACATCATGATCTCGGGCGGCACCAGCTCGGGCAAGACCTCGCTGCTCAACGCGCTGGCCTGCTTCATCCCGCACAACGAGCGCGTCATCACCATCGAGGACACCGCCGAGCTCTCGCTCAACCACCCCCACGTGGTGCGCCTGGAGAGCCGCCTGGGCGGCTTCGACGGCGAAGGCTCGGTGAGCATCCGCGACCTGGTGCGCAACAGCCTGCGCATGCGCCCCGACCGCATCGTGGTCGGCGAGGTGCGCGGCGCCGAGGTGCTGGAGATGCTGCAGGCGATGAACACCGGCCACGACGGCTCGATGTCCACCATCCACGCCAACTCGCCGCGCGATGCGCTGTACCGGCTGGAGATGCTGGCCGGCTTCGCCGGCTTCCAGGGCAGCGAGAGCAGCCTGCGCCGGCAGATCGCCAGCGCGATCGACTTCATCGTGCAGATCGCGCGCCTGGGCAACGGACGGCGCGTGATCGCCTCGATCACCGAGGTCACCGGGGTGGGCGACAACATCATCACCACGCAGGAGATGTACCGGCACGAGGCCTACGTGGACGTCGACGGCAGGGAGCGCGACCGCTGGCCGGGGCTGGGCTTCCACCCGCACACGCACAAGCTGGAGCCGTTCCGCCAGTTCCTGCGCGAGGCCGGGAGCGCGCTGCCGTGACCCAGGCGCTGGCCCTGCTCAGCCTGGTGCTGCTCGCGCTGGCCGGTGCCGTCGAGCTGTGGTGGGGCAGCGCGGCGCGGCAGCAGGAGCGGCGCGCGCTGCACCGCCTGGAGGAGACCCTCGCGGTCACCGCGCCGTCGCCGCCCGCGGCGCAGGCGCAGGCGCGCCCGCGCGCGGCGCCGGCCTGGCCGCAGGAGCGGCTGCACCCGGACGCGCTGTACCTGCGCGCCGGCCTGCCCACCGGCTGGCGCACCACGGCGGCGCTGGCGCTGCCCGGCGCGGCCGCCGCGCTGCTGGGCGGGTGGCGCCTGGGCAGCGCATGGGCGGCGCCGCTGATGCTGGGCGCCTATGCCGCATTGCTGTGGCTGTGGCTGCGCCGGCGCATCGAGCGGCAGCGGCAGCAGCTGCTGCGCCAGCTGCCCGACTTCCTCGACGGCATGGTGCGCCTGTCCTCGATCGGCAACAGCCTGCCGATGGCCTTCCAGAGCATCGCCGCCGGTACCCGGCCGCCGCTGCGCGCCGTGCTCGACCGCACGCTGCAGTCGGCGCGCGCCGGGCTGGACCTGGACCGCGCCCTGCAGCTCGCCGCGCGCCCGTACCGCCTGCAGGAACTGGAACTGCTGCACGTGGTGCTCGGCACCGGCATGCGCATCGGCGGCCGCGCCGACCAGATCCTGCAGCGCATGAGCGACTTCATGCGTGACCTGGCGCACGCGCGCCAGGAGCTGCATGCGATCACCTCCGAGACGCGCCTGTCCGCCTGGGTGCTGGGCCTGCTGCCGGTACTGGTGACGATCCTGATGAGCCTGCTCAACCCCGCCTTCTTCCTGCCCATGTTCACCCAGCCGCTGGGGCACAAGCTGCTGCTGGCGGCGCTGGGGCTGGAGGTGCTGGGAGTGTTCCTGCTCTACCGCCTGGCGAGGTCGCTGTGAGCCGCGCGCCACGCCGCGGAGCGCTGCGATGAGCGCCCATGCGCTGTCCGTCGCGGCGTGGGTGCTGCTGGCGCTGGGGCTGGGGCTGCTGGCGCTGGACCTGGCGTGGCGCCGTCGCGGCGAACGGCAGGCGCGGGTGATCGAGCGCGCGCTGCAGCGCCAGCCGATCGCCGAGCCCGTCGCCGCGCAGGCGACGCGCACGCCGTGGCAGCGCGTGCTGGACGGCCTGGAGGCGCTCGGCCACCGCTTCGAGCGCGGCCGCCTGGGCGGTGCCCTGCTCGCCGCCGAGGACCGCCTGCTGCTGGAACGCACCCACCGCAACACGCCCGCCGGCCGCGCGATCTTCCTCGGCCTGCGCCTGGCGCTGGCGCTGCTGTTCCCGCTGCTGGCGCTGCCGTGGCTGCCGGCCGGCGGGGTGCGCGCGCTGGCGGTGCTGCTGGCCGCGCTGGCCGCCGGCGTGCTGCTGCCCAAGCTGGCGCTGGACGCCTGGGCCGACCGCCTGCGTCGCCGCGCCGAGGACGAGCTGCCGCTGCTGGTCGACCTGCTGCGCCTGCTGCAGGGGGTCGGCTTCAGCATGGACCAGAGCCTGCAGATGATCGCCGAGCGCTTCGAGGCGGTCTTGCCCGTGCTGGGCGGCGAGATCCGCGACGCCAACGCGGTCTACATGCGCGGGCGCCAGCGCGCGCAGTCGCTGCGGCGGCTGGCCGAGTCGTTCGGCAACGAGGACCTGCGCAGCCTGGTGCAGCTGGTCGTGCAGGTGCACGAGCACGGCGGCGCGGTGCAGGAGCCGCTGCGCCAGTTCGCCGAGCGGCTGCGCGAGCAGCGCAAGCTCAACCTCAAGGAAAAGACCGGCAAGCTCTCGGTGAAGATGACCGTGGTGATGATGCTCACCCTGCTGCCGGCATTGATGCTGGTGCTGGCCGGTCCCGCCGTGATCTCGCTGGCCGGCACCGTGACCCGGCTGGGAGGACATTGACCGTGCGCCCGCCCCTTCGCCCACGCCATCTTCTCGCGCGTGCCCTGCCGGCCGCGCTGCTCGCGGGCCTGCTCGCCGCCTGCGCCGGCCTCCCGCGCGGCGGCTACCCGCGCCACGACGCCGCGCCCAGCCTCGACCCGCCGCAGCCCGCCCGCGACGACGCGGCGATGTACCTGGACCTGATCCGCCAGATGCAGCGGCAGGGCGCGTACTACGCCTCGCTGGCGCACATCGACGCCTACCGCCAGCGCTACGGCGACCCGCCCGAGCTGCGTCGCCTGCAGGCCGACGCGCTGCGCGAGACGCGCCAGTACGACGCCGCGCGCGAGCTCTACCGCCGCCTGCTGGACACCTCCCAGGCCGCCGCGGCCTGGCACGGCCTGGGCCTGATCGACGCCGCGCAGCGCCGCTACGCCGAGGCCGAGCCGGCCCTGCTCAGGGCGACGCAGCTGGAACCGATCAACACCGCCTACCTGGGCGACCTGGGCTACGCGCGCCTGTGCGCCGGCCGCATCGCGGAGGCGCGCGAGCCGCTGGCCAAGGCTGCCGAGCTGGAGCCGGCCAGCGCCAAGGCCGTGTCCAACCTCGCGCTGTGGGCGCTGCTGGCCGACGCCCCGGCGCAGGCCGACGCCATCATGCAGCGCGCCGGGCTGCCGGCGGCGACGCGCGACGCCGTGCGCGAGCTCGCGGCGCAGCTGCGCCTGCCGCGCACCGCGCCCGCGCCGGGCGACGACGGCGCGGCGTACCCGCCGCGCGGCCCGCTCGCCCGCCTCGAACAGGCCGGCCATGCGACGACGGCGCCCGTCACCGGCGTGCCCGCGCCGCTGCTGGACCGCCTGGGCACGTCCGCTCCCAAGGAGGCCTCCCCATGAACCGCCATCCGTTGCGCCGCGCCCTCGTCGCGGCCGCCGTGCTGTCGTTGCCGCCCCTGGCCGCAACCGCGCAGCAGGCGCCGATCACCGGCCGCATGATGCAGGGCGCGCCGGCGCCGTCCGCCGCGCCCGCACCGGCGCCCGCCGCCGGCGACCGGACGGCTCCGGTCGAGTCGGCCGTTCCCGCCTCGCCGCCGGCGGCCGATGCGCCGGACGCGCTGTCCCCGGTCGTGCCGGCGGACGAGGAGAGCCGCGACGCGCTCGGCGCCGTCACCCGCCAGCTGCTGCGCCTGCAGGTGGACGGCACCCGCGCGGGCGGCCGCCTGCCGGTGCTCGGCGACGAGGCCAGCGCCAGTTATCGCCGCTACCTCCAGAGCTTCGAGCACCCGATCCCCGAGTTCTACGAAACCGCCGTGGGCAAGGCCAACGCCGGCGGACGCTGACGCCATGACCGCCGCCGCCCGCTCCCGTCACGTCGCCCGCGCGGTCACGCGCCGCGCCGTGCGCGGCTCGATGGCGGTGCCGATGCTGATCATGATGGTCGGCCTGCTGGGCATGCTCGGGCTGGTCGAGGTCGGCTACCTGTTCTGGGCCAAGCGCGAGGCGCAGAAGGTGGCCGACCTGGCGGCGCTGGCCGGCGCGCAGCAGTTGCAGACCTGCCCGGCCGGCAACGACGACAACGCCGCCGCGCGCGGCAGCGCCGCCGACAACCACTTCGGCGGCAGCCTGGCGATCGCCTGCGGCTACTGGGACCCCGCCAACGGCGGGGAGCAGCACTTCGCCGGCGCGGACGCCGCGCACCCGGCCAACGCGGTCCGCGTCCGCGCGTCGATGCCGCTGGTGCCGTTCTTCGGCTTCGCCAGCTTCAGCGGCGTCAGCGCCACCTCGGTGGCCGCCCATACCGATCCGGTCGCCGCCTTCTCGGTGGGCTCGCAGTTGCTCGAACTGCAGGACAGCGGCATGGTGCCCGGCATCCTCAAGCTGCTCGGCCTGGATGCCGGGGGCACCGCGCTGGTCGGCTACAACGGCCTGGCCAACCTGCACGTCACGCCGGCCGAGCTGCTCAAGGAGCTGGGCATCGACGTCAGCGCGGCCACCGACGTCGGCACGCTCAACAGCCTTCTCGCCGCGCGGCAGGTCAGCATCGACGACCTGCTCGACGCCATGATCCGCCTGGGCGAGCAGCAGCAGCTCGCCCAGGCCACCCTGGCCGCGCTGGACACGCTGAAGGTGCAGGCCCAGGCGCAGGGCGGCGCGCTGCTGCAGCTGGGCACCGCCGCCGACGGCGCGCACCGCGGGCTGTTCGCCCTGATCGACACCGCCAACGTGAAATCGGCGCTCGACGCGCAGGTGAGCGCGCTCGACCTGGTCAACGTCGCGCTGCAGGTCGCCAACAGCCACCACCTGGCGGACCTGCAGGTGCCGGTTCCCGGCGTCTCCGCCTGGGCGACGCTGATCGAGCCGCCCTCGATCGCCATCGGCGGCGTGGGCGCCACCGCCTACACCGCGCAGTTGCGCGTGCGCCTGGCCATCAGCACCTCCGCCATTCCCGCGCTGGGTCCGCTGCTGCAGGCGCTGGGCACGTCGGTCAACCTGCCGGTCGTGCTCGACGTCACCAACGGCAAGGGCACGCTGACCCGCCTGTGCGACGCCAGCGCGCAGGGCCGGACGGCCACCATCGCCACGCAGGCCTCGCTGCTCAACCTGTGCGTCGGCAAGTTCGACGACAAGGCCATCGCCTCGACCAGCCAGTCCTGCGACGTGGGCCTGCGGAACGAGAACCTGGTCACGGTGCTCGGCGTCCCCCTGATCACGAACCAGCTGCACCTCCAGGCCCTGACCGGCCAGGGCGACCTGACGCTGCATCCCGGCGAGACCGGCAGCATCCACATGGACCTCGACCTGGGCGACGCCGTGGCCGACCTGGCCAATGGCCTGCTGTCCCTGATCCTGGGCACCGCCACCAGCGGCAACGCGGGCAGCCCGAACGTCGCGCAGATGGCGGACGACCTGTGGAACAACGCCGGCCCGTACCCGGACACGCCCAACGGCCGCAAGCAACGCATGCAGTACATCCAGCAGGAGCTGGCCAAGCCGGTGTCGCCGCAGACCACCGCCCTGCTGCCGGGGCTGGCGAACCTGGTCGGCGGCCTGCTCGGCTCGGTCGGCGACCTGCTCGGCGGCGTGCTGGGCGCGGTGACCGGCGACCAGTGCACCACCACCCTGCTCGGCCTGCCGGGCGGCAGCGCGGACGGCTGCAAGGCGATCCTGCGCGACACGCTGGGCCACATCCAGGCCGCCGGCAGCGGCACGGCGCTCTCCAACGCCCTGCTCGCGCCGCTGGCCCAGGTGCTCGACCTGCTGCGCCCGGTGCTCAACGACGTCGGACAGCAGTTCCTGCAACCGCTGCTGGCCACCCTGCTGGGCGAGGAACCCGGCCGCACCGACGTCCACCTGCAATCCCTGCAATGCCACCGCGTCCAACTGGTCTATTGAGATGCCCCTGCCGCCACGCCGCCGACCCTTGACCCCCGCCCCGCTGCCTTTAGACTTCGGGCAGCTCGCTCCCGCCGCGGCCACGAAGGCCGCCGGCGCGCTCCACCACGATGGCAACGCAAAGGATTTCAGGGGGATGAACCGAATGACTCGCAGCGCGGGTGCGCGGCTTTGCGCGGTATCGATTCTGGCGGCCCTGGCGGTCACGTCCCTGGCGGCGTGCGCCGGCACGCCCGCGACGTTCGCGCCGGGCGTGGCCGGGGCCGCGACCGTGCCGCCCGCGACGTCCGCCGCCGCGCCGGCCGGCGCCGCCGCGGCCACCAGCACCGTGGACGACCTGCGCCGGCTGATCGACGGCCACCAGCTGACCGAGCTGCGCACCACCTACAACGCCACCTACGGCGCCAGCCTGCTGTTCTACGCCGACAAGCTCAGCTACTACGTGGCGCTGTTCCACGGCAAGGAGTTCTGGCGCGCGATCCAGACCGACTCCTACGACGAGGCCGAGGCGGTCTACCGCACCTTCGCCGAGCAGACGCAGAAGCTGGCGCAGGTGGACATCGACGCGATGCGGCTGGCCGCCGGCAAGCGCTACACCGAGCAGATGCTCGCGCTGAACCAGCAGCGCCTGCAGAACCTGCAGCAGGACGCGGAATACCAGCGCCGGCAGGCCCGCCAGGTGGCCGAGCAGCAGCAGCAGGCCCAGCAGCAGGCGGTGGCGCTCACCGCCGACCTGCGCAACACCAGCAGCCAGCTCGAGGCGCTCAAGCAGCGCATCCGCGAGCTGGAGTCGCAGCAGGCCGATCCCTCGCTGACGCTGCCGCCGCCGGGCGCGCCGGCCGCGCCCGCGCCGGCATCCTCGGCCCCGCCCGCGCCGTCGCCCTGAAGCGCCGGGGCGCCCGCCCCGGCCGCGCGCCGCGACACGCCGCTGCCGCGCAAGCGGGAGAAGCCTTCCGGTGCCCCGGACGATCCCTTGCGCGGAGGCGGCGCATCGCGCGCAACGGCAGCGGCGAGGCGAAAGGCCCGGCGTCTGACCGGCACGCTCAGCCGCCACGGCCCGCCTCGCTCTCGCCCGCCTCCGCGCCGGCGGCCGCCGCGTGCGGGCCCGGCCGGATCGGCGCGCCGCGCGCCCTCGCCACCGCCCGGGTCAGCTCCACGCCCAGCAGCAGGATCGGCGCGGTGTAGTAGGCCAGCAGCAGCACCACCGCGCTGCACGCCGGTCCGTAGGCGCCGCCGACGCTGCTGCGCGCCAGGTACACGCCCACCGCGAACTTGCCCACGGCGAACAGCAGCGCGGTCAGGCCCGCGCCCGCCAGCGCGTCGCGCCGGGCGATCACCGCATCGGGCAGCACCTTGAAGATCGCCGCGAACACCACGCCGAAGAGCAGCAGCGACGCCACCGCCTGCCAGGCCAGCGTGCCGCCGCGCACGAACACCGCGATCACTTCGCTGGCGGCGAAGGAGGCCACCAGCAGGAACGCCAGCGACAGCAGCATCCGTCGCTCTCGACGGATGGAGCGCCCATTGCTGGTTTGCCAGCAAATTAGCAAGATGCCCGGCATGGCCGACGCCGACCTCAAGCAGTTCAACGTGTACCTGCCGATCGGGCCGATCCGCGAGATCAAGCACCGCGCGATCGAGGCGGAGCTGTCGCTGTCGGCGCTGGTGGCCGAGGCGCTGCGCGCCTACCTGGGCAAGCCATCCTCCGGCCGGCGACCGGCCCGCAGGGAGAAGTGACATGAGGACCGAAGGCATTCCGGCGATCTTCCTGACCACCCACAACTGGGGCAAGTCGGCGAAGTTCTTCCAGGCACTGGGTTTCACGCTCGAGTTCGAAACCGATCATCATTCCGGCCAGCTGCGCAGCGGAGATGGCACGCCGCCGCTCATCGCCGAGGTGCCGCCGACCGAGCGGCCGGACATGCAGGTGGTACTCGCGTTCCCCGACGAGGCATCGTTCGTGCCGCGACCCGGCATCGAGGTGGCTTCGCCGTTCGAGGACGCGCACTGGGGCACGCGCGAGACGACCGTGCGCGATCCGGACGGGCGCCTCTGGCGCTTGCAGGCACCAGGCAAACCGAAGGCGTGAGCGCGACGATGGCCGCGTCGCCCGGCACCGGGCCGGACACCACCGCGGCGCGCACCGCGCTGTGGCGCGCGCTGCACGTGGCGGTCGATCCCCCGCCGCACGTGCTGGACGACAGCGTGGGCCTTGCACTGCTGGCGCCGGCCGACGACTGGCGCGCGCGTGGCGACATGGACCCGGATTCCACGCGGCCGTTCCGCGCCTCGATCGTGGCGCGCGCTACATCGAAGACCTCGTCGCCGAGGCCGTCGCCGCGGGCGTGGACCAGTACGTGCTGCTCGGCGCCGGGCTCGACAGCTGCGTGCAGCGCCGGCCGGACCTTGCATCGCGGCTGGCCGTGTTCGAGGTCGACCAGCCGCGCATGCAGGCGTGGAAGCGGCGGCGCCTGCTCGAACCCGGCCACGGCGTGCCACCGCAGCTGCGCTTCGTGCCGGTCGATCCCGAGGCGGGCGACACCTGGCGTGTCGCGCTCGATGCCGCCGGCTTCGACGCGCGCAAGCCGGCGGCCGTGGCGTCCACAGGCGTGAGCATGCGCGGCGAACGCGCGCATGCTGCGCGACGTGGCCACATTGGCGCCGGACTCGTGGCTGGCGATGAGCTTCCTGCTGCCGCTGTCGATGGCGGAAGCCGCCGTGCGTCCGGGACTGGAACTGGCGGAAAAGGGCGCGCGCGCCAGCGGCACGCCGTTCCTCAGCTATTGCACGCCAACGGAGATCCTGGCCGAGGCGCGCGCGGCCGGCCTTGCCGACGCATGGCACGTGTCCGCGGACGAACTTGCGGCGCGCTACTTCGCCAACCGGACCGACGGACTGCGGCCGCCGCGCAACGCCGAGGAGCTGCTTGTCGCGCGCGTCGGCTCCGGACGGGGCTAGGCGTGCCGCTGACCGCAGCGCCGTCGTGGCACCCGCCCGCAACCTCGCCATCCGCGAGACCCCGCGCCATGAAATCCCGGGTCCCGATGCCGGCGCTGCGGTTTCCGCTGCCCTGGCCGGGCGCGCGGCGCGCGCCCCGGGACGCTGAACCCAGCCTTGCCGCGACCGCTACGGCAGCCGCCGCGGATGCGCGGCGAAGAACGCCTGCAGGAACGCCTGCCGCGCGCTGCCGCGGTCGACCTCGGTGCGCGTGTCCACGGCGATGGTCTGGCGCAGCAGTCCGCCGTCCTGCTCGCGCACGGCCGGCCAGGCCGGCAGCTCCGGCCCGTTGGGGTCGCCGCGCCTGACGAACTGCGCCACGTAGCCGGCGAAGAGGCGCGACACCGCGCGGTCCTGCGGCGTCCACGCATACACCGCGTTGCCGTCGAGGTTGTCCAGCGCGTACTCGATCTCGCCGCTGTGCACCGCGCCCGCGTCGGGCCTCTCGCCCGGCTCCGGATGGCGCTTGGCCGGGCGCGGCTGCGCGTACCAGTAGAAGTACACCGGCGCGCCGCTGCGGCGGTGCAGGTCCATCCAGCGCCAGGTGCTGTGCGCGATGAACAGGTCGCCGGCCAGCGCCGTGGCCGAGCGCTTCACCTCCTCCTCGCTGCCGCCGGGATACAGCGCCAACGCCTGTGCCGCCTGCGCGCCGAACAGGCGCTGCAGCACCTCGCGGTAGCGCGCGGGCGTCGGCGGCTGGTCCTTCAGCAGCGCGGTGTAGTAGCCCTCCTGCGAGTTGGCGCCCAGCAGCAACGGCACGCGCGCCTGCGCGCCGCGCGCGAAGGTCCGCTCCGGCGGCTCGACCAGGAAGTCGCCGTCGACGTCCGGCTGCCACGCCGGATGGCCCTCGGCGTCGCTGGCGCGCAGCAGCGTCTCGGCGGGCAGCGCGCGCAGCCCGGCCAGCGTGGCGGCGCCGACGCGCCTGGCGAAGGCGGCGCCGCGGCGCTCGGCCTCGGCGAGCGGCAGCGGGGCGATCGGCGCGATCAGCGCGCCGCTCTCGCCGATGGCGCCGGCGATCAGCCCGCGCGTCTGCGGCGAGGCCATCAGCGCGCTCACCGAGATCGAGCCGGCCGACTCGCCGCCGATGGTGATGCGCGCCGGGTCGCCGCCGAAGCGCGCGATGTTGGCCTGCACCCAGCGCAGCGCCGCCGCCTGGTCGAGCAGGCCGTAGTTGCCGGCCGCGCGGCGCGGCGATTCGGCCGCCAGCTCCGGCAGGGCGAGGAAGCCGAACGCGCCCAGGCGGTAGTTCACCGTCACCGCGACGATGCCGCGCGCGGCCAGGTGCGCGCCGTCGTAGCGCGGCTCCGAGCCGTCGCCGCCGACGAAGCCGCCGCCGTAGAAGTACACCAGCACCGGCAGCTTCGCGTCCGCCGCGCGCGCCGGCGTCCACACGTTGAGGTAGAGGCAGTCCTCGCTCATGCCGTCGCTGCGGAACACCATGTCGCTGAACAGCGGCAGCTGCATGCAGCGCGGGCCGAAGCGCGTGGCCTGGCGCACGCCGGCCCACGCCGGCGCGGGCTGCGGCGGCTTCCAGCGCAGCGCGCCCAGCGGCGGCGCGGCGTAGGGAATGCCCTGGAACTCGCGCAGGGCCACGCCATCGACCTGCGCGGCCACGCCTTCCAGCGTGCCGCCCTGCACGTCCACGCGCGGCGCCGCCGCGGTGGCGGCCACGGCCGTGCCGGGACCGGCCGCCAGCCATGCCGCCACGGCCAGGGGGAAGGAACGGCGCATCGTCGCTTGCAGTCGCGGCAGCAGGGCCATGGGGTTCGCTCCGGCAAGGGCTCCGCGGGCAGACTAGACCATCGCCGCCGCGACGGCCATGGCGCGGCGGGGGCGGCGCCGAAAGGCGCATGGCCGGGCGGCGCGCCGTCGCCCGCCCTGCGATCCCGTTCCACACCCGCTTCATGGCGCAACGGCGTAGCATGCGGCGCCGGGGCCATGCCGCGCGTCGTCCCGGCATGGCGCACGCACCACCGTCAACCAGGGAGCAAGCCATGAACGCAGGTCTGCTGCATCATCTCGGCCGCAATTGGTGGGTGTTCGTCCTCTACGGCGTGATCGCCGTGCTGTTCGGCCTGTTCGCCATCGCCCGTCCCCTCGCCGCCGCCTTCGCGCTGGCCTGGGCCTGCGGCGTGATGGCGCTGGCCGAGACGCTGATCACCGTGTTCGCCCTGTTCGACCGCCGCGTCACCGTCTCCAAGGGCTGGCTGGTGCTGTATGCGCTGGTCTCGCTGGCGTTCGGCGTGCTGGCGGTGAGCAACCCGGTCGCCGTGGCCGGCGCGCTGCTGATGCTGCTGGCCGCGTGGCTGGTGGTCGGCGGCGTCTACCGCATCGTGTTCGCCATCCGCGTGCGCAAGGAGATCGAGGGCGAGTGGCTGATCGCGCTCAGCGGCGTGCTGGCGATCGTGCTCGGCGTGCTGTTCGTGCTCAGCCCGGTGGCCGGGCTGCTGGTCACCGCGCTGTGGATCGGCGTGGCGGCGCTGTTCTACGGCGTGCTGCAGATCGCGGCGGGCATCCGCCTGCACCGGCTGGCCGGCAGCGTCTGACCGCCATGCCCGCGCGGGCGGGCGGGTCGCCGCCCGCCTGCGCGGCGCGTCATGTCCTCGTCCGGCGCCACGTGCTAGGTTCGGGGCTCCCGCCGCGATCCCGGAGCCCACGCATGCCGTCCGTCCGTCCCTGGCTGATTGCCGTCTCCGCCCTCCTGCTCGCCGCCGCCGGCCTGCCGCTGCGCGCGCAGACGCTGCGCGTGATGAGCTTCAACGTGCGCGTGCCGGTGGCCGCCGACGGCCCCAACCGCTGGGAGGCGCGGCGCGACCTGCTGGTGCGCACCGTGCGCGAGCAGCGTCCGGACGTGATGGGCACGCAGGAGCTGCACCAGGAGCAGGGCGACTACATCGTCGCCAAGCTGCCGCAGTACGCCTGGTTCGGCATCGACCGCTTCGGCGGGCACAAGGACGAGCACATGGGCGTGTTCTACCGCAAGGACCGCCTGCGCGTGCTCGACTCGGGCAACTTCTGGCTGTCCGACACGCCGGACAAGCCCGCCAGCATCACCTGGGGCAACGTGTTCCCGCGCATGGTCACCTGGGCGCTGTTCGAGGACAAGGCGAACGGCCGTCGCTTCTACTACTACGACACGCACTTTCCCTACCGCGAGCAGGACGAGGACGCGCGCACCAAGTCCGCGCAGGAAATCCTCGCGCACCTGGCGAAGCTGCCGGCCGACGCGCCGTTCGTGCTCACCGGCGACCTCAACACCGGCCCCGACAGCCGCACCTACGCGCTGTTCGCGCAGCGGCTCAAGGACGCCCGCGCGATCGCGCCGCGCGTCGAGGGGCCGGAGAAGACCTTCCACAACTTCACCGGCACGCCGGACCAGCGCATCGACTTCATCTTCGTGCGCGGCTTCCGCGCCGAGCGCTACGCCACCGTCACCACGCAGCAGGACGGCCACTACCCGTCCGACCACTTCCCGGTGCTGGCCGAGCTGCGCTGGGCGGCGGCGGCCCGGCCGTAGCCGCCGGCGGGAGGCGCGCCCGGGCATGCGCCGGCCCGCTCCCGCAGCTTCGCGGCGCGGGCGCCTCACCCCTCGCGCGCGAGGCGACGCCAGGCGGCGGCCGCCCTGTTTCTTGGCCTCGTACATGGCGCGGTCGGCCTGCCGCAGCAGGTCGTGACGCGGCAACGGATACTTCGCCCGGCCCGGTCGGGCCGGCGCGGGAAAGGCCGCCTCAGCCGGCCGCCTTCTCCAGGCTCTTCTCCTTCCGCGGGGCCGCGCCGTCGCCCGCCGGGTAGTGGTACCAGGCCTCGTGGGGCGACGACCGCTTGCACGCATGGCACTGCGTCCTGGCCCAGAAGTGGCCGCAGCCGGGGCAGCAGCCCGCGGTCCAGAACGTGTTCCAGCAGGTGCCGCAGCCGGCGCCCGGCTCCGACGGCGTGCAGACCCAGCGCGCGTCGGCGCCGGGTTCCCAGCGGCACAGGGGGCAGTGGATGCGAGGTTGCGGGTCCATGCGGAGCCTCGGAAGGATGCGCCAGCCGCCGATCATAGGGCGGATGCGCCGCGCCCGGAACGCCGCGCGCGGCCGGCGGTCGGCCGACGCATCGCGCCTCCCGCGGCCATCCGGCGAGGCGCGACGCTAGGCAGCGCCCCTGCGGCCCAGGTGCCGGCTGGCCTCGCGCGCCTCGCGCAGGCGGCGCGCGTGCGCGGCCAGCAGGTCGCCGCGGGTGAGGATGCCGACCATCCGGCCGTCGCCGCCGACCACCACCAGCCGGCCGACGTCCGCCTCGACCATGTGGTCGGCCGCCTCGCGCAGGCTGTGGTCCTCGCGCACCACCAGCGGCGGGCGGCGCAGCAGCGCGCCCACGCCGGCCGCCTCGTCCGCGCCGGCGGCCAGCAGGTCGCGGCGGGTCACCACGCCGAGCAGCCGCCCGGCCTCGTCCAGCACCGGGAAGCCCTGGTGGCGGTTGGCGGGGTTCTCCTGCGCCAGCCAGGCCCGCACCTCGCCCAGGCGCTGCGCCGCGCGCAGGCTGACCACCGTGCGGCTGCACGCCTCGCCCACGCTGATGCGCTCCAGGTGGTCGGCCGCGTACTCGGCCGGCACCCGCACGCCGCGGCGCGCGATCTTCTCGGTCATGATGGTGTGGCGCATCATCAGGCCCGACACCAGGTAGGCCGCCGCGCAGGCGGCCAGCAGCGGCAGCAGGCCGTGCGGCTGCTGGGTGGTCTCGAAGGCGAACACCACCGAGGTGAGGAAGGCGCGCGAGGCGCCGGCGAACATCGCCGCCATGCAGGCCAGCGCCGCCACGTGCGGGTCCACCTGCAGCCACGGCGCCCAGCCCGCGCACGCCGCGCCGAGCACCCCGCCCAGCGCGCCGCCGACGGTGAACAGCGGCGCCAGCGTGCCGCCCGAGGTGCCGCTGCCCAGCGCCACCGACCACGACAGCAGCTTGAGCAGGCACAGCGCGGCCATCGAGCCCAGCGCCAGCTGCCCGCCGAGCACCGCGGCGATGTTGCCGTAGCCGACGCCGAGCGTGGCCGGCATCGCGTAGCCGACCGCGCCCACCGCCAGGCCGCCCAGCGCCGGCCACCACATCCAGTGGACCGGCAGCTTCTCGAAGGCGTCCTCGATCGCGTAGGTGAGCCGGGTGACGCCCACGCTGACCGCGCCGGTCAGCAGCCCCATGGCCGTATAGACGGCCAGGGCGAGCAGCGTCGGCGTGGCGACCGCGGGCATCGGGAACATCGGCTCGTTGCCTTCCAGCACGTAGCGCACGCCGGTGCCCAGCGCCGCCGCCAGCGCCACCGGGATCAGCGAGCGCGCGCGGCGCTCGAACAGCAGCAGCTCCAGCGCCAGCAGCACCGAGGAGACCGGCGCGGAGAACACCGCCGCCATGCCGGCCGCGGCGCCGGCCGCGAGCAGGACCTTGCGCTCGTCCGCGGTCACGTGCAGGGACTGCCCCAGCAGCGAGCCCAGTGCGCCGCCGGTGGCGATGATCGGGCCCTCCGCGCCGAACGGCCCGCCGGTGCCGATGGCGATCGCCGACGACACCGGCTTCAGCCAGGTCATGCGCGGCGGGATGCGGCTCTCGTTGAGCAGCACCTGCTCCATCGCCTCCGGGATGCCGTGGCCGCGGATCGCGCGCGAGCCCCAGCGCGCCATCGCGCCCACCACCAGGCCGCCGAGCGCCGGCACCACGATCACCCAGGCGCCCAGGTGGTGGCCCTCCGGGCTGCCGAAGGCCGTGCTCCAGCGCCCGTGGAACGCCAGGTTGGTCACCAGCCCGATCAGCGCGGTGAGCAGGCGCGCCACCAGCGCCACCAGCGCGCCCAGCGCCAGCGCCAGCGCGGCGATCCACACCACGCGCCAGGACAGCGGGCGGAACTGCCGCGGCATGTGCGCGGCGGCGAGCGCGGGGTCCAGCGAGGGCGCAAGCGGGAGCGCCGCACGCGAGTGCGGTTCGTTCGTCATGGCGGGAAACCTCGGAAAAGGCGGTCGGCCGGAAAGCCGGGCAAGGTTACGTGGATGCGCGGGCGATAGCTGGCTGGAAAATGAACGCCTGCCGCGCCGCCCGCGCGCTGGCGGCGGCCCATCCGCGCCGCCTGCCTAGGGCTGCGGCGCGTCCGGCGCGGTTCCCTGCGCCCCGCCCGGCGGCGCCCGCAGGCCCTGCCACCAGCGCAGCGCCCGCCGCAGCCACGCGCCCAGCGGGTCCGGGTTCCACACGAAGGTCGCCACGCTCTGCGCCGGCAGCAGGTACTCGAAGCCCGCCCGGTCCAGCCTGACCGAGATGCGGCGCGCCTCCGCGTGGCCGTTCACCGCCACCAGGATCACCGACCCGTCGGCGGGATCGAGGAAGGCCACGTTGTTGAGCTCCTTGTCGGTCTCGCTGGAGCCCACCCGCACGGCGCCGGGCGGGACGAAGCGGCTGAAGTGGGCGAAGGCGTAGTACTCGTCGTTGCGGCTCACCTCGCCGGTGCGCGAGTCGATGGTGACCAGGCCCTTGCACAGGTCGCAGCCGCCGAAGTGCGGGCCGTGCTGCTCGTCGAGCGCCAGGTTCCAGTACACCACGCCGCGCGCCCAGTGCCGGATGCCGGCGAGCAGCAGGTCGCGCGCGAACCACATCAGCTCGCCGTGCCGGGCGGACTCCCAGTCGCCGCCCGAGCACTCGGTGATGTAGACGTCCTTCCGGGGATGGACGCGATGGACGTCGCTCTGCACGGACGGCGTGCCGCGGTAGCAGTGCCAGGCCACGCCGTCGACGTAGCGCGCGGCGTCGGGGTCGGCCAGCACGTCCAGGGGCTGGTTCGGCTCGTCCCAGTTGTGGTCCCACTCGAGGATGAGCGTCCGGGGCGAGCGGCGCGCCAGCGCCGGGCCGAGATACTGCCCGATCAGGCGCGCCCGCGTGACGGCGGACATTTCCGTGCCCGGGTAGGTCACCGGCACGAAGTTCGGCTCGTTCTGCAGCGTCAGCGCGAAGATCGGGATGCCGTACCCGCGGTAGGCGTCGACGTACTTGACGAGGTAGTCCGCATACGCGCTCTCGTACTCCTCCAGCAGTTCGCCGCCGATCAGGTTGGCGCTGGTCTTCATCCACGCCGGCGGGCTCCACGACGACGCGACGATGCGCAGCTGCGGGTTGACCGACAGCGCCTCGCGCACCGCCGGGATGACGTCGCGCGTGTTCGGCGCGATGTTGAAATGCGCCAGCGCCGGATCGGTCTGCCCGGCGGGCAGGTCGTCCAGCGTGTACGGCTGCAGCGAGAAGTCCGACGCCCCGATGGTCAGGCGCAGCATGTTGAGGTGGAGGCCGGGCGGCGGGCCGAACAGCTCCTGCAGCAAGGCGCCGCGCTGCCGGTCGTCCAGCCGGTTGCGGAGCAGCCACGCCGACGAGTCGGTCAGCGCGGCGCCGAAGCCGACGATGGACTGGTAGGTCTGGTGGACGTCGACGACCACGTCGTCCGGCAGCGGCTCGCGCTCGGCCATCGGGACGTCGGGCTGCCGCGCCAGGCGCAGCCGGCGATCCGCCGTGCTCAGCCACAGCTGGACGGCGGGCAACGCCGGCCGCGGCGCCGGGGAAGCCCTGGATGCCGCCTCGGCGGACTGCCCGCGCCGCGCCACGTCCAGGGAGGCCAGGGCCAGGAAGGTGATCAGGGCGATGGAGGCCAGCGCCACCCATCCGGACACGCCCTTGCGCTCATCCATGGTGCGCGCGCGACCCTGCACGCACGTTGCAGCTCACTTGCGACCACCTCACGTCCATGGACCCCCTGGCTTTGGCATGGCAGGCCCGTGAAGAGTGCAGCGAAACGGAGCCGGCGTCGACCCGCACGGGCCGGGCGCGGCAAGGTCCGCCGCCGATCCGTGAACGGCATCAGGCGGGCGGCCCCCGGAACGGGCGGGATCAGGCCTTCCGCGCCAGCCGGTAGGCCGCCGTGGCCAATGCGCTCACGCCCTCGGCGGCGAACCCCGGCTGCTGCGCCAGGATCTCGCGGCGCGCCAGCGTCGCCACGTCCCAGTCGCGGCCGAACAGCGCGCGCACCTCGTCCTCCGGTACGGAAAACGGCGGGCCCGCCTTCTCGTGCTGCGGGTATTCCAGCGCGACCAGCAGGCCGCGGCAGCCGGCGGGGAGCCGCGCATACGGCTCGCGCGCATAGCGCCGGCGCAGCGGCGGCGGCAGCGCGATCAGCGCGGCGCGGTCGTACACCGCGGCGCAATCGGCCAGCGCCTCCGCGTCGAGGTCGAACACGTCGCCGCAGACCAGCTCGATGTCGCCGGCGCGGAAGTGGCGGCCGTGGCGCGACACGCGCTCCTCCGGCGCCAGCCCGTGCTCGGCGAAGAACTGCCGCACCGCCAGCGGCGACAGCTCCACGCCCAGCACGCGGTGCCCCTGCGCGGCCAGCCAGGCCAGGTCCAGCGACTTGCCCGCCAGCGGCACGAACACCCGGCTGCCGCGCGGCAATCCCAGCGCCGGCCAGAACTCGCGCAGCAGCGGCGTCACGCCGTCCTGGTGGAAGCCGATGCGCCCTTCGCGCCAGCGCCGGTGCCAGAACTCGGGGTCCAAGGCGGGTCTCCTGAGGGCGGGCGGAGGATGCCCGGATGCCGGACGACGCCGGGCCTAGAGCTTGTCCGCTCCCCTGCGCAGCCACAGGTCGACCAGTGCCTTCTCGTAGCGCAGGGAATCCTGGTCGATGGGCGAGCTGCTGCTGAGAAAGGCCGCGTCGCGCAGCGTGCGGTGCCCCGAACGCAGCACCTTGCCGTCGGCACCGTACAGGGTGAAGTCCAGGTCGATGCGCGGCGGATAGACGTCCCGGATGATGCGCACGTCGTCGAAGTCGGGGCCGCGCCAGCGTTCGTACTCGCCCGCCCGGTCCACGTCGGTCACCACGATGTCCAGCCGCTGGCCCGGCGCCAGAATGCGTGCGGCGCGCTGGGCGATGTAGACCCGGAGCGGTTCCAGGTAGGCGTCGGGCCGGATCACGTGCACCCCGGAGCTGCGCTTCGCCTCGGTGAAGTTCTGCGGGTCCCTGTAGCCGACGCTGACGTTGTCCGGCAGTGTCGTCGCGCTTGCGATCAGGCAGGCGAGGAACAGGCCGACGAGGCACAACGGGCGGAATGATGCGGGGCATCGCATGGCGGCTCTCCCGGAACGGACTGGGCGGACAGAGCTTAAGGACGTATCGCAAGGGCGATTTTGAAAGCCACTATACGTCCGTTCCGGGTAGAAGCGTTCCGCACAGGGGCGATGGAATCGCCCGGTCCTCCCGGACCGTCGAACGAAGCGGCCTCCGGAGCCGCTCTTTGACGCTACATCTGCTCCATCGGCAGCACGCGCCGGCGGGCGCGCTCGCGCAGCGAGCACTCGCGCAAGGTGTCGGCCATCGCCTCCAGGCCGGGGATGCCGAACAGATCGACCACCGGCATCTCCGCATCCGAGGAATGCAGCCGCACCCGGCAAAGCCCCAGCAGGCGCATGCCCAGCGGCTTGAGGATGTCGAAGTGGTCCACGCGGAACAGCTCCACGTTGTCCTGCGCCTTGGAGAACAGGCCGCGCTCGACCCGCACCCGCTGGGTGGTGATGGTGAAGGTCAGGCTCAGGCTGCGCAGCCAGAAGACGAGCCAGGCGATGCCGAGCGTGCAGACGGACAGCACGAGCTGACCGAAGCTGTAGACCGCCTTCGGATGGCCGGTGAACAGGGTCTGCTCCACGCTGGCCTCGTGCGCCGCGACGTAGGCATCGAGGTCCGTGCCGCAGTAGCGGCACTTGCGGGCCGCCGCCTGGATCAGCTCGGCGCAGGCCGGGCAACGCTTCATCGGGTCGTTCATGGCCTTGGTTCCCCTCGGCGTGTCGGATGCCGCAGGATGCGGGTTCCGGCCGAGGCAAATCAAGGATCGGAAAGTGCGCCTGCCCCCTCCGCAAGCAAACGAAAAGGCGGCATCGCTGCCGCCTTTTCGTCAACGTCCGGCGTGCATGGCCGCCCTCAGCCGCACTTGCTGTATCCGCAGTTGAGGCAGGTCTGGCAGCCGTCCATCAGCACCAGCGCCTGGGTGTTGCACTTGGCGCACAGGGTGGCGCCGGGCGGGAAGCCGCCGGCGCTGGCCTCGCCCTTGGCCGGCTCGGCGGCGGCCTCGGCCTTCCGGCCGCCGGCGGCCTGCTCGTAGGCGGCGCGCTTCTCGGCGATCAGCCGGCGGGTGGCCTCGTCCATCTCCGGGTCGTGGATCAGACCGATGTTCTTCATGTGCTGCTCGATCACCGCGCCGATCTCGGCGACGATGCTGGGCATGTAGACACCGCCGGCCTTGAAGTAGCCGCCGCGCGGGTCGAACACCGCCTTCATCTCCTCCACCAGGAAGGTGACGTCGCCGCCCTTGCGGAACACGGCGGAGATGATGCGGGTGAGCGCCACGATCCACTGGAAGTGGTCCATGTTCTTCGAGTTGATGAAGATCTCGAAGGGGCGGCGCTGCTCGTAGGGGGTGCCGGCGTTGAGCACGATGTCGTTGATGGTGACGTACAGCGCATGCTCGAACAGCGGCGACTTGATCTTGAAGGTGGAGCCGACGAGCTGCTCGGGGCGCTCCAGGCTCTCGTGCATCTGGATCACTTCCGCCTTGGGCGCCTCCTTCTTCTCGGCGCTGGGGGCGGCGGCCGGCGCGGCCTTGTCCTCGGGCTTGACCACTTCGTAGCCCTTGATCTTCTTCTCGATCTTGATCGCCATGGGATTGCTTCCTCGAAAACGTCTATATGGCGGCGCGCGCGGCGGAAAAAAACGTCCGGCCCGGCGCGTGGCCGGGCCGGACGCGGTGGGCGCTTACTTCTTCTTGCGGGCGGCCTTCTTGGCGGCGGGCTTGCGCGCCGCCTTGGCGGTCGCCCTTTTGGCAGTGGACCTCTTGGCCGCCTTGGCGGCCTTCTTCACGGCGGCCTTCTTGGCCGTCTTCTTGGGAGCGGCCTTCTTGGCGGCCGTCTTCTTGCTGCTGACCTTCTTCGCTGCCTTCTTGACCGCCTTCTTCGCGGCCTTCTTGGCAACCTTCTTCGCGGCGGCCTTCTTCACGGCCTTCTTCGCCGTCTTCTTGGCCGCGGCCTTCTTCACCGCCTTCTTCGCGGTCTTCTTGGCGGCGGCCTTCTTCGGAGCCGCCTTCTTGGCCGCCTTCTTCGCGGCCGGCTTCCTGGCGGCCTTCTTCGCCGCCTTCCTGGCCGGCGCGGGCGCGGCCGGCGTCGCCGCCGGAGCGGCCGGCGCCTCGGCGGCGACCGGGGCAGGACTGTCTTTCACTTCGACTTCGGTATCGATGGACATGCTGGGGTTCCCCTCCGACGTTGTTTTCGTACGTACGATTTCAGCCGTCGGCCGCTGCGGCGCGTCTAGAACTTGCCGTAGTAGCCTTCCTTCAGGGCATCGAACAGGTTGGCGGCGGTGTGCATCTCGCCGTCGTACTCCACCTCCTCGTTGCCCTTCAGTTCGATAACGCTACCGTCTTCCAATTCGAAGCGGTAGAGGGTGTTCTCGAGGTCGGCCTCCTTCACCAGCACGCCCTGGAAGGCGGCCGGGTTGAAGCGGAAGGTGGTGCAGCCCTTGAGGCCCTGCTTGTAGGCGTAGAAGTAGATGTCCTTGAAGTCTTCGTAGGGGTAGTCGGTGGGCACGTTGGCCGTCTTGGAGATGGACGAGTCCACCCACTTCTGGGCCGCCGCCTGGATGTCCACGTGCTCCTTCGGGCCGATGTCGTCGGCGGCCACGAAGTAGTCCGGCAGCCGGGCGCCGGGGTCGTCGGAGAACGGCAGCGCGTTGGCGTTGATCAGGGCGCGGTAGGCGAGCAGCTCGTAGCTGTACACCTCGATCTTTTCCTTGGTCTTGCGGCCCTCGCGGATCACGTTGCGCGAGTAGTGGTGGGCGAAGCTGGGCTCGATGCCGTTGCTGGCGTTGTTGGCCAGGCTGAGGCTGATGGTGCCGGTGGGGGCGATCGAGGTGTGGTGGGTGAAGCGCGCGCCGACCTCGGCCAGCTCCCTGACCAGGTCCGGCGCCACCGTGGCGATGCGCTGCATGTAGCGGCTGTACCTGGCGTGCAGCACGCGGCCGGGGATGGTGTCGCCCGCCCTGTAGCCGTCGGCGGCCATCTCCGGGCGCTTGCGCAGCATGTCGCCGGTGACGGTGAAGTCGCGGGCCAGGATCGGCGCCGGGCCCTTCTCCCTGGCCAGGTCCAGCGCGACCTCCCAGCCGGCCACCGCCATCTCGCGCGAGACCTCCTCGGTGAAGGCCACCGCCTCGGCCGAGCCGTAGCGCATCTTCAGCATGGTGATGGTCGAGCCCAGGCCCAGGAAGCCCATGCCGTGGCGGCGCTTGGACAGGATCTCGTTGCGCTGCTGCTCCAGCGGCAGGCCGTTGATCTCCACCACGTTGTCGAGCATGCGGGTGAAGATCTTCACCACCTCGCGGTACTCGTCCCAGTCGAAGCGGGCCTTGGGGCCGAACGGGTCGCGCACGAAGGTGGTCAGGTTGACCGAGCCGAGCAGGCAGGAGCCATAGGGCGGCAAGGGCTGCTCGCCACACGGGTTGGTGGCGCGGATGTTCTCGCACCACCAGTTGTTGTTCATCTCGTTGACCTTGTCGATCAGGATGAAGCCGGGCTCCGCGTAGTCGTACGTGGAGACCATGATCATGTCCCACAGGTGGCGGGCGCGGATGTGGCCGTAGATCTTGCAGGCGACCAGGCCGTCCTCGCGCACCACGTAGTTCTCGTGGGTGGGCCACTCGCGCCAGACCACCTTGCTCCCGTCGGCGAGGTCGAGCTCGTCCTTCTCCTTCACGTGCACCGGGAACACCAGCGGCCAGTCGCGGTCGTGCTCGACCGCCTGCATGAAGCCCTCGGTGACCAGCAGCGAGAGGTTGAACTGGCGCAGCCGGCCGTTCTCGCGCTTGGCGCGGATGAACTCCTTCACGTCCGGGTGGCTGACGTCGAACGTGCCCATCTGCGCGCCGCGGCGGCCGCCGGCGGAGGAGACGGTGAAGCACATCTTGTCGTAGATGTCCATGAAGGACAGCGGACCGCTGGTGTACGCGCCGGCGCCCGACACGTAGGCGCCGCGCGGGCGCAGCGTGGAGAACTCGTAGCCGATGCCGCAGCCGGCCTTCAGGGTGAGGCCGGCCTCGTGCACCTTCTCCAGGATGTCGTCCATGGAGTCGCGGATGGTGCCCGACACGGTGCAGTTGATCGTGCTGGTGGCCGGCTTGTGCTCCAGCGCGCCGGCGTTGGAGGTGATGCGCCCGGCGGGAATGGCGCCGCGGCGCAGCGCCCACAGGAAGCGCTCGTACCAGTGCGCGCGCAGCTCCTCGGTCGCCTCCACCGCGGACAGCGCCCTGGCCACGCGCTGGTAGGTCTCGTCGACGCTGCCGTCGACCGGTTCGCCCGCCTTGTTCTTCAGGCGGTACTTCTTGTCCCAGATGTCGTACGACGCCGGCTGCAGCGGGATCTGCGCCGCGTCCCGGTTCATGGCTGGTGCACGCGCGGTGCTCATCGGCTTCCTGACCTCCGGCCTTGCGACCCGATTGTGTTGATCGACGATCCCGTCCGCGGGCGGCAGATCGGACGGCTGCCTGGCGGCGACGGCCTGCCGTCGCCCGGACCGCTCCGGCTTGGCTCTTTCCGCAACGCGATCCCTCCCCCGAGAGATGCCGAATGGACACCAACACCTGGGTGGACCGCTGGCGGGCACACACAAGATGTTGTGCTTGCGAACGGAGAGGCAAGTTAACCCCGGCCCGGCCCGATGTAAAGTGCCCGCGGCGCATCGCCGGCGCGGAACCGCGGCGGCGCGCGCCGGTCGAAGCCGCGTCCGTTTTTCGCCCCCGCGACGTTTTCCAAGGAGGACACGCCATGCCCGCCCGTTGTTCCCGTCTCGCCCGCCGGCTGGGCGCGCTGCTGCTGGCCGCGTGCGGCCTCGCGCTGGCCCCGGCCGGCCGCGCCGCGCTGCCCGCCGCCGTGGCCGGCCAGCCGCTGCCCTCGCTGGCGCCGATGCTGGAGAAGGTGACGCCGGCGGTGGTGAACATCTCCACCAAGACGCGCGTGCGGGTCAACGACCCCTATTTCGACGACCCGATCTTCCGCCAGTTCTTCGGCCTGCCGGCGGTGCCGCGCGAGCGGGTGGAGCAGAGCCTGGGCTCGGGCGTGATCGTGGACGCGGCCAAGGGCTACGTGCTGACCAACAACCACGTGGTGGGCGGCGCCGACGACATCACGGTGACGCTGCAGGACGGGCGCAACTTCAAGGGCCGGCTGATCGGCACCGACCCGGACACCGACGTGGCGGTGGTGCAGATTCCCGCGCAGAACCTCAAGGCGCTGCCGGTGGCCGACTCCTCCGCGCTGCGCGTGGGCGACTTCGTGGTGGCGGTGGGCGACCCGTTCGGGCTGGGCCAGACGGTGACCTCGGGCATCGTCTCGGCGCTGGGCCGCTCGGGCCTGGGCGGCACCGGCTACCAGAACTTCATCCAGACCGACGCCTCGATCAACCCGGGCAACTCCGGCGGCGCGCTGGTCAACCTGCGCGGCGAGCTGGTCGGCATCAACACGATGATCTTCACCCCGTCCGGCGGCAACGTCGGCATCGGCTTCGCCATCCCCTCCAACCTGGCCAGCGAGGTGATGGGCCAGCTGGTCGCGCACGGCAAGGTCGAGCGCGGCAGCCTGGGCGTGCAGGCGCAGGACATCACCCCGCGCATCGCCAAGGTGCTGGGCCTGGATTCCGCCAGCGGCGTGGTGGTGACCCAGGTGGCGCCCGGCTCGGCCGCCGACCGTGCCGGCCTGCAGCCGGGCGACGTGCTGAGCGCGCTGAACGGCAAGCCGCTGCGCAGCGCCGCCGAGCTGCGCAACCAGGAGGGCCTGCTGCCGCTGGGCAGCACGGTGAAGCTGTCGGTGCTGCGCGACGGCGGCACGCGCGAGGTCAGCGCCACCCTCACGCCCGAGCCGCTGGCCACGCTGGACGGCGCGCGGATCGACCCGCGCCTGGCCGGCGTGCGCTTCAGCGAGCTGCCGCTGTCGCTGCGCAACCAGGGCGCCGCCGGCGTGGCGGTGCAGTCGGTGCGCGCGGGCAGCCGCGCGGCGCAGGCCGGCCTGCAGCCGGGCGACCTGGTGATCGGCGTGGGCAACCGGCGCATCGCCGGGCTGCGCGACCTGCAGCGCCTGGCCGGCGTGCAGCCGCGCCAGCTCGCGCTGGTGGTGGCCGACGACGACGGCGCGCACTACGTGCTGCTGAACTGAACCGGCGGGTACGGGAAACGGCCTGCTTAACGGCTGGCCAACCCGGCTTGATGTTTGCTGCGCGGACCGATGAAATAACCGATCCTGTCACTGCATGCGCGCCCGGAATGGCGGCACGCTCACGCCATCTTCACCACCCGGGGTTTCCCAGCACCATGTCCGTCCGCATCACCCGCCTCCTCGTCCTCGCCGCCCTGGTCGGCGCCGGCCTCGGCGCCACCGCCGCCGCCAAGACCACCCACCACCACAAGAAGGCCGCCGCCGCGCCCAAGGGACCCACCCTGGTCTGGCGCGGCGACGTGACCAGCGCGCGCGGCGTGGTCACCGACGCGGCGACGGCCTGGGAGAAGACCGGCCACGGCCACCTGGAGGTGCAGTCCTTCAACACCGCCTCCGGCCTCGACGCGGTCAGCGGCGGCCTGGCCGACCTGGCCGGCGCCGCGCGCGACAGCGACGGCGGCCCGGCCGAGAGCCAGCTGGTGTTCACCCCGGTGGCGTGGGACGCGCTGGTGATCATCACCCACCCGGACAACCCGGTGGGCAACCTCAGCCTGAAGCAGGTGCACGACATCTACTACGGCAAGATCACCAACTGGAACCAGGTCGGCGGCCCCGACGCGCCGATCAACGTGTACGCCGTGGCCAGCCCCGGCGACGGCGTGGAGTACAGCCTGCGCAAGCTGCTGTTCGGCCGCGGCAACCAGCCGGTGGCGGCGCCGCGCCTGTACGTCAACACCGCCAAGCTGGAGGAGGCGGTGACGCTCGACCCGCACGCGCTGGGCGTGTCCACCCTGGCCGGCGTGAGCGGCAACCGCAAGCTCAAGCCGCTCAGCCTGGACGGCGTGCCGCCCACCGTGGCCAACATCGCCGACGGCAGCTACCCGCTGTACACCCCGGTCTACCTGGTGACCAACCCGAGCAGCCCGAAGGCCGCCGATGCCAGGGCCTTCGTCGACTTCATGCAGACCGAGGAAGGCAAGGCGGTGCTGCGCAAGCACGCCATCCTGCCCTACGCCGACGCCGCCGCGCTGGCCGGCATGAGCGACGCGCGCCGGGCCAAGGTGCTGGCCGAGGTGGGCGCGCGCCCGCTGCCGTCCAGCGGCGTGCCGCTGGCCGCGCCGGGCGCCACCTACGCCGAGCGCGCCGCCGTCTCGCCGGGCTCGCAGCGCACGGTGGAGGCGCGCCAGGTGCTCGGCGACCGCCAGGCCGACAGCAAGGCGCAGGCGGTGCTCGCCGACGCGCAGCAGAAGGCTCGCGCGGCCGGCGTGCAGGGCGCCGCCGACCCGGCCGCCGCGCCGCACGCGCCGCGCACCTACACCGTGGTCAAGGGCGACACGCTGGGCTCGATCGCCAAGAAGAACTCGGTGGAGGTCGCCCAGCTGCGCGAGTGGAACCACCTGAAGGGCGACACCATCCGGCTCGGCCAGGTGCTGCAGGTCAGCGCCAACTGACCGGCCGGCGGTGCGGATCCTCGCGCTCACCGTCGACCTGGACGACACCCTGTGGCCGGTGCTGCCGGCCCTGGAGCGCGCCGACCTCGAGGTGGACGCCTGGTTGCGCCGCCACCACCCGGAGGTGGCGCGGCGCTGGCCGGTCCCGGCGATGCGCGCGCTGCGCGCCCGCGTGGCCGCCGAGCGGCCCGACCTGGCGCACGACTTCACCGCCCAGCGCCACCTCACGATGCGGCAGGCGTTCGCCGCCTGCGGCATCGCGGAGGCGCCGGTGGAGGCGCTGTGGGAGATCTACTTCGCCGCGCGCAACCGCGTGGATCTCTACCCGGACAGCCTGGCCGCGCTGCAGCGGCTGGCCGCGCGGCTGCCGCTGGCCAGCCTGACCAACGGCAACGCCGACCTCGCGCGCATCGGCATCCACGCGCACTTCCGCCACCACGTCTGCGCGCGCGACGCCGGCTGGCCCAAGCCCGACCCGCGCATCTTCCTCGCCGCCGCCGAACGCCTCGGCGCCGCGCCGGCGCAGGTGCTGCACGCGGGCGACGATCCCGAGCTGGACGTGCTCGGCGCGCGCGCCGCCGGCCTGCGCACCGCCTGGATCAACCGCGCGCGCCATCCCTGGCCGGCCGCGCTGGGCGCGCCGCCCGACCTGGACCTGCCGAACCTGGCCGCGCTCGCCGACTGGCTGGAGGCGCACGCGGCGGACTGAGCGGCCCCCCGCGGCCACGGTGGACCTTGTGGGAGCGGCCTCCGGCCGCGATGACTGCCCTTCCCTCTCGCGGCCAGAGGCCGCTCCCACCGGGTCGCGGCGCCTTGGCCGGGGACGGCCGCCGGCCGCGATCGCCCCGCCGCCTCGTTTGGATTGCACGCGCAAACCGCGCATCATGCGCGCCTCGACAGCCGGCAGCACGCGCGCCGGCATGCGCCAAGGAAACCCCATGCCCGCCCTGACCGAACGCCAGCCCGGCGACCGCCGCAGCATCGCCATCGAAGCCACCGACTCCGCCCGGCTCGCCGCCGCGCGCAAGCGGCTCACGCCCGCGCAGCGGCGCTGGCTGGACGCCTGCGGCTTCGAGGGCGCGCCGGGCAGCTTCGCCCTGCTCGCCGACGCCGGCGGCGGGCTGGCGCGCGTCCTGCTCGGCGTGGACGCGCGCGAACCGCTGGCGGCGCTGGCCGGCCTGCCCTGCACGCTGCCCGCGGCGACCTACCACCTGGCCGCCGAGGGCGTCGCGCTGGACGCGCGCCTGGCCGCGCTGGGCTGGGCGCTGGGCGCCTACCGCTTCACCCGCTACCGCAAGGCGCCGCGCGCGCCGGCCACGCTCGCCGTCGACGCCGCCACGCTGGCCGCGGTGCGGCCGCTGGCGGAAGCCACCGCGCTGGTGCGCGACCTGGTCAACACGCCCACCGAGGACATGGGGCCCAAGCAGCTCGCCGACGCGGTGAAGCAGCTCGGCAAGGCGCACAAGGCGCGCGTCGAGGAATGGGTCGGCGACGAGCTGCTCGAGGCCAACTTCCCGGCGATCCACGCCGTGGGCCGCGCCAGCCACCGCGCGCCGCGGCTGGTCAAGCTCGAATGGGGCAAGGCCTCGCACCCGCGGCTGGCGATCGTCGGCAAGGGCGTGTGCTTCGACACCGGCGGCCTGGACCTCAAGGGCGCCGACTTCATGCGCAACATGAAGAAGGACATGGGCGGCGCCGCGCACGCCATCGCGCTGGCCGCGCTGGTGATGCAGGCGCGGCTGCCGGTGCGCCTGACCCTGCTGGTGCCCGCGGTGGAGAACGCGGTGGCCGCCAACGCGATGCGCCCCGGCGAGGTGCTCGCCACCCGCGCCGGCTTCACCGTGGAGGTGGACAACACCGACGCCGAGGGCCGCCTGATCCTGGGCGACGCGCTGGCCTACGCCGCCGAGCAGAAACCCGACCTGATCCTCGACCTCGCCACCCTCACCGGCGCCGCGCGCGTGGCGCTGGGCCCGGACCTGCCGGCGCTGTTCGCCAACGACGACGCGCTGGCCGAGGCGGCGCTGGCGGCCGGCCGCGACGAGGCCGACCCGCTGTGGCGGCTGCCGCTGTGGCGGCCGTACCGCAAGCTGTTCGAGTCGGCGGTGGCCGACTTCGCCAACGGCGGTCCGTCGCGCCACGCCGGCGCGATCGTCGCCGCGCTGTACCTGGAGCGCTTCGTGCCCGAGGGCACGCCCTGGCTGCACCTGGACACCTACGCCTGGAACGACGCCGACCGCCCCGGCCGCCCGCGCGGCGGCGAGGCGCAGGGCCTGCGCGCGCTGTTCGCGCTGCTGCGCCGCCGCTACGGCGGGTGAGCGCGGCGGCCGGAAGGCCGCGGGCATGACTTCTGGCGATGCCTGCGCCGGCGCCGGGATGCCATGCTGTGGGCTTCCTCCCGCAAGGAAGAACCCGCCATGCCCCATCCGTTCCGCCGCCCCCTCGCCCTGGCCCTGGGCGCCCTGCTCGTCGGCGCCGCCGCGGCCGCGGACCAGTCCGCGCCGCCGGCCGGGCCGCCGCTGACCGCGCAGACCCAGCATTCCGGCGGCGTCATGCCGGCCGAGCAGCGCCGCGTGCATTTCGACCACGCCGGGCTGCACTTCCGCGTCGACCCGGCCAGGCGCAGCCTGGACGCCACCGCGACGCTGGGCTTCACCGCCAACGAGGCGACCGACCGCCTGCTGCTGGACCTCGACCGCAACCTGGCGGTCCACGCCATCGCCGTGGACGGCAAGCCGCTGCCGGCCTCCGCCTGGAGCAACCCCGACGGCCGCCTCGCGATCGCCCTGCCCGCGCCGCTGGCCAAGGGCGGCAAGGTCGCGGTGGAGATCCGCTACGGCGGGCAGCCGCACACCGCCGTGCGCGCGCCGTGGGACGGCGGCTTCGTGTGGTCGCACACCGACGACGGCCAGCCGTGGATCGCCACCGCGGTGGAGGGCGAGGGCTGCGACCTGTTCTGGCCGTGCATCGACCATCCGGAAGGCAAGCCCGACCTGGTCGACACCTACGTCACCGTGCCGAGGAACCTCGCCGCGCCGGGCAACGGCGTGCTGGTGGAGGTGAAGGACGAGGGCGCGACGCGCACCTGGCACTGGCGCGCCAAGCACCCGACCACCTACGCGGTCACGCTCAACATCGGCCCGTTCGAGGTGCTCAAGGGCCAGTACAAGAGCCGCTACGGCAACGTCATCCCGATGGAGTTCTGGTACCTGCGCGGCCACGAGGCGCAGGCCAGGGGGCTGTTCGCCGAGTTCCCGCGCATGCTGGACTTCTTCGAGCAGGAGATCGGCCCCTACCCCTGGGGCGACGAGAAGATGGGCGTGGTCGAGACCCCGCACCTGGGCATGGAGCACCAGACCATCAACGCCTACGGCAACGGCTACAAGGCCGGCCCGTACGGCTTCGACTGGCTGCTGCAGCACGAGTTCGCCCACGAGTGGTTCGGCAACCAGGTGACCAACGCCGACTGGGACGACATGTGGCTCCACGAGGGCTTCGGCACCTACATGCAGCCGCTGTACGGCCAGTACCTGTACGGCGACATGCCCTACTTCGCCATGCTGCACGACGAGCTGACGATGGTGAAGAACGCGCACCCCATCGTCTCCGGCCGCAGCCAGCTCGAGCACGAGGTGTACGACGCCGACAAGGGGCCGGCCAACGACATCTACTACAAGGCCTCGCTGATGCTGCACACGCTGCGCCAGCTGATCGGCGACCGCGCCTTCTTCGACGCCACGCGCCGGCTGGTCTACGGCCGCCCCGATCCCAGGCCCGGCAACTTCCGGCCGCGCTACGCCACCACGCAGGACTTCATCGACATCGTGCGCCAGGCGACCGGGCGCGACTTCAAGTGGTTCTTCGACGTCTACCTGTACGAGGCCAGGCTGCCCGAGCTGGTCGAGCAGCGCCAGGGCGACACGCTGACGCTGCGCTGGAAGGTGCCGCACGACAAGCCGTTCCCGATGCCGGTGGACGTGCAGGTGGGCGACGAGGTGCGCACGCTGCCGATGGAGCGCGGCAGCGCCACGCTGACGGTGCCGGCCGGCACGCTGGTGATCGTCGACCCGCGCTCCAAGCTGCTGCGCGAGATGCCGCACATCGAGGCGTACCAGGCGTGGAAGCGCGAGCAGATGGCCGAGCTGATGAAGAAGCAGAAGCAGGCCAAGCCCTGAGGCCGTTCCGGGCCGGGGCCGGGGCCGGAAACGCGAAGGGCCGCGTCGGACGCGGCCCTTCGCCTTGGCGGGGACGCCCGCCGCGCGCGGCGGGAGGTCAGTGCGAGGCGGTCGGCGCGGCCGCCTCGCGCGGCTGCGCCCAGGCCATGTCCTTGCCGCCGTAGGGCAGCACCTCGGCGGCGAGCTTGGGATCGGCCTTGATCAGGCCGATCGCGTCGAACAGGATGTGCGCCGTCTCCTGCAGCTGCGGGTCGTTGGCCTTCTTGGCCTCGTCCTCCTGCTTGAGCTCGCTCTTCAGGCTGCGCTCGTTGGCGTTGAGGCCGTCGTCCAGGGTCGGGCCCGCGTCGTCGGCGACGGTGCCGTCGATCGCCTTGTGGCGCGCGCGGAAGTCGGCCTGGATCGCGTCCAGCTGCTTGCGCTCGGCCTCGCGCTGGGCGAAGTTGAGCGAGATGGTGGTCTGGTCGCGCATCTTGCGGTACTGCGCCAGCTCGTCGAGCATCAGCTTCCACGCCGGCGACTTGGCCACGCGCGCGTCGTGCGCGGCCTGCAGCTGCGGCAGGTAGGCCTTCAGGTCCGCCACCGGCTTGTAGTCGGCCGGGGCGATCTGGGTCCAGGCCAGCGCGTTGTCGTAGGTGGACTCGCCGAAGTCCTTCTCGTCGCCGTTCTTCGGGAACTGGATGTCCGGCGTGACGCCCTTGAGCTGGGTGGAGCCGCCGTTGATGCGGAAGAACTCGGCGATGGTCATCTTCAGCTCGCCCAGCTGCGGCTTCTCGCCGTCGTTCTGCGCGAAGCGGTCCAGGTCCACCAGGTTCTGCACGGTGCCCTTGCCGAAGGTGGGCTGGCCGATGATCAGGCCGCGGCCGTAGTCCTGGATCGCCGCGGCGAAGATCTCCGAGGCGGAGGCCGAGCCGCGGTTGACCAGCACCGCCAGCGGGCCGCTCCAGGCCATGCCGGGCTGCTCGTCGCCCTGCGCGTCCACCTCGCCGTTGGCCTTGCGCACCTGCACCACCGGGCCCTGGTCGATGAACAGGCCGGTGAGCTCGTTGGCCTCGTCGAGCGAGCCGCCGCCGTTGTTGCGCAGGTCCACGATCACGCCCTGCACGCCCTCCTGCTTCAGCTCGCCGAGCAGCCGGGCGACGTCGCGGGTGGCGCTCTTGTAGTTCTGGTCGCCGTCGCGGCGGGCACCGAAGTCGGAGTAGAAGGTGGGCAGGTCGATCACGCCGATCTTGCGCTTGACGCCGCCGTCGTCGATCTCGATGACCTTCTTCTTGGCCGCCTGCTCCTCGATGCTGACCTTCTGGCGCACCAGCGTGACCAGCTCGTGCTTGCCGTCCAGGCCGACGTCGGCGGGCAGGATCTCCAGCCGCACGGTGGTGCCCTTCTTGCCGCGGATCAGCTTGACCACGTCGTCCACGCGCCAGCCGATCACGTCCACCATCGGCCCCGAGGCACCCTGGCCGACCGCGGCGATGCGGTCGCCGACGTGGATCTTGCCGGACTTGGCCGCCGGGCCGGCCGGCACCACCTCGCGCACCTGGATGTACTCCTCGCGCTGCTGCAGCACCGCGCCGATGCCTTCCAGCGAGAGCTTCATCGAGATGTCGAAGTTCTCCGCCTGGCGCGGGCCCAGGTAGTCGGTGTGCGGGTCGGTGGTCTCCGCGTAGGCGGTCATGAAGGTCTGGAAGGCGTCCTCGCCGTCGAGCTGCTTCACGCGCTCGATGTAGTTGGCGTAGCGCCTGTCCAGCGTCTTGCGGATGTCCTCGTCGTTCTTGCCGGCGAGCTTGAGGCGCAGCCAGTCGTTCTTGGTGCGCTTGCGCCACAGGTCGTCCAGCTCGGCCTGGTCCTTCGGCCAGGCGGCGTCCTTGCGGTCGAAGGTGTAGCTCTCGTCCCTGGAGAGGTCGAAGCCCTGCCTGACCAGCGCGCGCGCGTAGCTCATGCGGTCCACCGCGCGCTGGACGTACAGGTTGAACATCGCGAACGGGCCGGACAGGTCGCGGTTCCAGATCGCGTCGTCGAGCCTGGTCTTCAGCGGCGCGAACTTGTCCATGTCGGCCTGGGTGAAGAACACCTTCTCGCCGTCCAGCAGGTCCACGTAGGCCTTGTAGATGCGCTGGGACATGGCGTCGTCCAGCGGCTTGGCGTCGTAGTGGAAGCGGGTGAGGAAGCGCGCCGACAGCTGCGCGGCGTCGGCCTGGGGGTCGGTGGGCTTGAGCGGCAGGGTCGAGGCCGCGCGCGGGGCCTCGCCGCCGGCCGCGGCGTCGGGCGCCGACTGCGCGTGCGCCGCGGTCAGGGTGAGGGCGAACAGCAGGGCCAGCGCGGGACGGAATCTCATGAAGGGTTCTCAGGCTTGCTCGGTGACGCCGGCTGCATGGGCCTGCAGGTCGGCATGGTAGGAGGACCGCACCAGCGGGCCGGAGGCGACGTGGGAGAAGCCCATCGCCTCGCCGGCCTCGCGCAGCGCGGCGAATTCGTCCGGCGTCCAGTAGCGCACGACGGGGTGGTGGTGCGGCGTGGGCTGCAGGTACTGGCCGATGGTGATCATGTCCACGTCATGCGCGCGTAAATCGCGCAGCGTGCCCAGCACCTGCTCGCGGGTCTCGCCCAGGCCCAGCATGATGCCGGACTTGGTCGGCACGTCGGGGTGCTGCGCCTTGAAGCGCCTGAGCAGGTCCAGCGACCACTGGTAGTCGGCGCCCGGGCGCACCTCGCGGTACAGGTGCGGCACGGTTTCCAGGTTGTGGTTGAACACGTCCGGCGGGAAGTCCCTGAGCACTTCCAGCGCGCGCTCCATGCGGCCCTTGCCGCGGAAGTCGGGGGTGAGGATCTCGATCCTGATGTTCGGGCTGGCGTGGCGCACCGCGCGGATGCAGGCGGCGAAGTGCTCGGCGCCGCCGTCGCGCAGGTCGTCGCGGTCCACCGAGGTGATCACCACGTACTTCAGGCGCATGTCGCGGATGGTCTCGGCCAGGCGCGCCGGCTCCAGCGGGTCCGGCGGCGCCGGGCGGCCGTGCGCCACGTCGCAGAACGAGCAGCGCCGCGTGCACACCTCGCCGAGGATCATGAAGGTGGCGGTGCCCTTGCTGAAGCACTCGTGGATGTTCGGGCAACTGGCCTCCTCGCACACCGTCACCAGCGCGTTCTCGCGCAGGCGCGCCTTGAGCTGCTGCACGGCGTTGCCCTGCGGCAGGCGCACGCGGATCCAGCCCGGCTTGCGCAGCACCGGCACGGCGGTGTCGAAGCCGGCGCGGTTGCGCGCGATCTTGGCGTCGCCCAGCTGCTTCTCCACCGGCGCGCCGGCGATGGTGCTGATCGGGATGGCCTTGGAGGGTGAAGCGGCGTTGCTCATGTCGAAGCCTGGACCGCGGCGCGGGCGGGGAGTTCGGGGAGGTGGGGAGCGGCCGGCTCGGCATCGAACCCGAACTGGCGGCAGAACTCGGCCACGAGCGCGTCTTCGACGTCCGCCAGTCGCGACGGACCGCCCAAGTCTAGCACCTGCGTGACCGCCAAGCCCTTGTAGCCGCAGGGGTTGATGCGGTGGAACGGCTCCAGGTCCATGGCCACGTTGAAGGCCAGACCGTGGAAGCTGCAGCCGCGCCGCACGCGCAGCCCCAGCGCGGCGACCTTGGCGCCGCCCACGTACACGCCGGGCGCGCCTTCCACGCGCCCGGCGCCGATGTTCCAGTACGCCAGCGTATCGATGATGGCCTGCTCGATCCGGTGCACCAGCTCGCGCACGCCCACGCCGGCGCGGCGCAGGTCGATCAGCGGGTAGCCGACGATCTGGCCGGGGCCGTGGTAGGTGACCTGGCCGCCGCGGTCCACCGGGATCACCGGGATCTCGCCGGGCGCCAGCACGTGCTCCATCTTGCCGGCCTGGCCCAGGGTGAACACCGGGTCGTGCTCCAGCAGCCACAGCTCGTCGGGGGTGTCCGGGCCGCGCGCGTCGGTGAAGGCGCGCATCGCGTCCCAGGTGGCCTGGTAGGGCTGGCGGCCGAGGCGGCGGATCAGGAGCGGGCGGGAATCGGGGGACATGGCGTCGCTACCGGCGAAGGGAATGCAGATGAGGCGGGCGGGACGGATTGCAAGCGGGGCCTGCGCCTTGCAGCCCTCTCCCCTCCGGGGAGAGGGAGCAGAGCTGTTCCGAGGGGAACGGGATTCAAGGCGTCAGAGCGTGTAGCGGATGTCCGGGTCGGCGCGCAGCGCCGCGTGGGCGGCGTCGTACTGCTCGCGCGTGTCGCAGCGGAAGCTCACCGTGACCGCGAGGAAGTTGCCCTCGCGCGAGTGCCGGTGGCGCACCGTCTCGTGCAGCACGTGCAGGCCCAGGCCGGCGAGGATCGCCGGCACGCGCGCCTTCAGGTCCGCGCGGGCGTCGCCCATCGCGGTGATCTCGAACTCGCCGGGGAAGACGAAGCCCTTGCCTTCCTTCTTCGCCTGGGTGAAGTCGATCTCGCGCATCACTTGGCTCCGGCGTCGGCCTTCTTGTCGCTGTGGAACCACAGCAGGATGCTGTCCCACAGCCGCTTGAAGAAGCCGCCCTGCGGCGCGTCGGCCAGCGCCACCAGCGGCACGCTCTGCACCGGCTGCCCGTCCAGGGTGATGCGCAGCGTGCCGATCTGCTGGCCCTTGGTAAACGGCGCGACCAGCGTGGCGGGGATGTCCATGGTCGCCTTCAGCTTCTCGTAGTCGCCGCGCTTGACGGTGACCAGCACCGGGTCGGTGACGCCGATCGGCAGCGCGTTCTCCTCGCCCTTCCACAGCCGCGGCGTGGCCAGCGGCTTGCCCGCCTCGTACAGCTTGTGCGTCTCGTAGAAGCGGAAGCCGTAGTTGAGCAGCGCCATCGCCGCGTCGGCGCGCGCCTTCTCGCTGCTGGAGCCCATCACGATGGCGATCATGCGCGCGTCGCCCTGCTTGGCCGAGGCGGCCAGGCAGTAGCCGGCGGCGGCGGTGTGGCCGGTCTTGATGCCGTCCACGCTGGGGTCGCGCCACAGCAGCGTGTTGCGGTTGCCCTGCTTGATGCCGTTCCACTCGAACTGCTTGATCGCCGAGATCGCGTAGTCGTCGGGGAAGTCGTGGATCAGCGCGCGCGAGAGGATGGCGATGTCGTGCGCGGTGGTGTAGTGGTTCGGGATGGGATAGCCGGAGGCGTTCTCGAAGTGGCTGTTCACCATGCCCAGCTGCTTGGCGTAGGCGTTCATCAGCCCGGCGAAGGCCTCCTCGGAGCCGGCGGTGTGCTCGGCCAGCGCGATGGCGGCGTCGTTGCCGGACTGGATGATCATGCCGTACAGCAGGTCCTTCAGGTCGACCTGGCTGCCCAGCTTGAGGAAGCTGGTGGAGCCGTCGGTGCCGGCACCACCGCCGCGCCAGGCGCGCTCGCTGATGGTGACCGGGTCGGTCATGTGGATCTTGCCGTTGGCGATCTCGGCCGAGACCACGTAGTCGGTCATGATCTTGGTGATCGAGGCCGGCTCCACGCGCAGGTCCGGGTCCTTGCTGGCGAGGATCTGCCCGGTGGCGTAGTCCATCAGCACCCAGCTCCTGCCGTCCACGTCCGGCGGCGGCGGCACCGGCGCCTCGGGCACCACCGGGCGCGGCACCGGCGAGGGGCGCGGCGGGGTCTGCTGGGCCAAGGCGACGCCCGCGGCCAGGGCGGCCGCGGCGAGCGAGCAAAGGGTACGGCGGAGGAGGTTCATCGTGGTGTGCGGTCCCGTCGGAAAGGCCGGCGCGGGCGCCGGCGCGGATGGAAGTTGCTCAGTCTACCGCGACCTGGGGGTGCGGCAGGCCCATGTCCTCGATGCGCGCGGTCAGCGCGTCGGCGCTGTCGACGTCGGCCAGCGGCCCCAGCCGCACGCGGCTGACGCGGCGGCCGTTGATCTCGGCCTGCACCACCTGCACCGGCGCCAGGTGGGCGGCGCGCAGCCGCGCGGCCACGCGCTCGGCATTGCCGGCGTCGGCGAAGGCGCCGACCTGCAGGTAGATCGTGGGCTTGGCTCCCGGCACTGGGACCGCCGCGCCGGCCGACAGTTCCTGCCGCACCGCGGCGGTGGAGACCACGGCGGGCGCGGCGGCCGGCGCGGCGCGCCCGGCCACGGCCGGCGGCGACGCCTCGTCCGGATGCGCCGGGTCGATCGCGCGCACCTCCACCAGCCCGGTGCCCTTGGGCCACACGCCGATCTTCACCGCGGCGGCGTAGGAGAGGTCGATGATGCGGTTCTCGTGGAACGGCCCGCGGTCGTTGACCCGCACGATCACGCTCCTGCCGTTCTCCAGGTTGGTCACCCGCGCGTAGCTCGGCAGCGGCAGCACCTTGCTCGCGGCGGTGAACTTGTACATGTCGTAGTCCTCGAGGTTCGAGGTCTTGTAGCCGTGGAACTTGTTGCCGTAGAACGAGGCGATGCCGCGCTCCACGTAGCCGCGCGCGTCGGGCAGCACGCGGTAGGTCTGGCCGAGCACGGTGTAGGGCGACTTGTTGCCGTACAGCGAGCGCGGCTCCGCCTTCGGCACCGGCTCGGGCAGGCGGCTCACGTCGATCGGCGGCGGCACGCTGTCGTCGCGGTCGCGGTAGCGGCTGTCCTGCGGGCGGCTGACGTCGTCGCGCCAGCCGCCGGCCGGCGGCGGCGCCGCGCCGCCGCGCGACGTGGACGCGCCACCGCGCGCGGGCCGCGTCGCGTGGTGCCCGCCGCAGGCGGCCAGCAGCGCCAGCACGGCGAGCAGCGCGGCGCGCGCGGCGCGCCTCATGGCGCCGGGTCCGCCGGGCCCGCGCCGGCCTCGATCGCCTGCGCCAGCTGGTGCACCGCCATCGCGTACAGCGGGCTGCGGTTGTAGCGGGTGATCACGTAGAAATTGCCGAAGGTGAACCAGTATTCCGGCCCGTTCGCGCCGGCCAGCGTCTGCAGGCCGGCCGGCTCGCCCGGGTTGAACGGCTGCAGCGGCGCGTAGCCCCAGGCCTCCAGCTGCTCCAGCGGCCACTGCGGCCTGGCGTCCTTCGCCTCGATCGGCCGCGCCGCCGCGTCCGGCTGCGCGCGCGCGGCCACCGGGCCGCCGGCCTGCCAGCCGTGCCGGGCGAAGTAGTTGGCCACGCTGGAGAGGATGTCCGGCAGCGAGCCCTGCAGGTCGATGCGGCCGTCGCCGTCGGCGTCCACGCCGAAGTCGCGGATGCTGGAGGGCATGAACTGGCCCCAGCCCTGCGCGCCGGCGTAGGAGCCGGTGAGCGTGTCCAGCGGGCCGGCCAGGTGATCGGCCGGCAGCTCCAGCAGGGTCTTGAGCTGCTCGCGGAAGAACGCCGCGCGCGGCGGGTAGTAGAAGGCCAGCGTGACCAGCGCGTCGAGCACCTTGTACCTGCCGGTGACGCGCCCGTAGCTGGTCTCCACGCCGAGGATCGCCACGATGTAGGCCGGCTCCACCCCGTAGCGGCGGCCGACCTGCTCCAGCAGCGCGCGGTGCGCGCGGTAGAAGTCGATGCCGTCGTCGATGCGCTGCTCGGTGAGGAAGATCGGCCGGTACGCGCTCCACGGCTTGGCCTCGGCCGGCCGGCCGATCGCGTCGAGGATGCTCTGCTGCTTCTGCGCGCGGTCGAGCAGCGCGTCCAGCGCGGCCGGGTCCTTGCCGGTGTCGCGCGCCACCTCGCGCACCAGCTCGGCCTGGCCGGGGTGCACGGCGGCCGCGGCGGGCGCAGCGAGGAAGGCAATGGCGACCAGGGCGAACAGGGCCTGGCACCGGCGCGGCGGAAACGGTCTGGCGAGGACTCGCGTGCGGCTGTCGTCGATCATCGCGCGAAAGCCTAGCACGCGCGCCCGGACGCGGGTCCTCCGTTCAATGCGCGCGCGGGTCGTAGCCGGTCATCGCCGCGCGCGGCTCGGGCAGCTTGCCGCGCAGCTCGTGCACCTGCGCCGCGGCCACCGCATCGCCGCGGTTGCCCCAGCTCGAGCGCACGAAGCTCAGCACCTGCGCGACGTCCTGGTCGGACAGGCGTGCGCCGAACGGCGGCATGGCGAACTGCGTGGGCCCGCCTTCGGTGCCCGGCATGGCGCCGCCGCCGAGCACGAGGCGGATCAGCGAGGCGGGGTTCCCGCCGTTCACCGCCGGGTTGCCCGCCAGCGCCGGGTAGACCTGCGCGTAGCCGCGGCCGTCGCTGCGGTGGCAGGCGGCGCAGTTGTCCAGGTACAGCCGCGCGCCGGCGGCGGAGGCGTCGCCCGCGTGCAGGGCCTTGGCCACGGCCGCGTCGTAGGCGGGCGCGGCTTCCTCGCGGCGCGGCGGCAGCGATTTCAGGTAGCGTGCCACCGCGTGCAGGTCCGCGTCGGTGAAGTACTGCGTGCTGTGCTCGACGGCGTCGACCATGCTGCCGAAGATCGCGCTGCGCCCGTTGCGGCCGGTCTTGAGCAGCTCCACCAGCTCGTCCTCGCCGACGCCGCCCAGGCCGCTGGCGGCCTCGCCGCGCAGGCTCGGCGCCACCCAGTTGTCGATGCTGCCGCCGCTCAGGTAGAGCGGGCCGCCGCGCGCATCCAGCGCCTTCTCCTGCAGGGTGATGGCGCGCGGCGTGTGGCAGGCGCCGCAGTGGCCCAGGCCCTCGACCAGGTAGGCGCCGCGCGCCAGCACCGGGTCGGCGCCGCCCGGCGCCGGCACGCTGGCGGGCGCCCTGGGCGCGAACAGCGCGCGCCAGTAGGCCAGCGGCCAGCGCATCGACAGCGGCCAGGGAATGCCGCTGGCGCGGTCGGGCTGCGCCACCGGCGCCACGCCGTGCATCAGGTAGGCGTACAGCGCGGCGAGGTCGGCGTCGCTGATGCGCGAGAAGGCCGGGTACGGCATCGCCGGGTAGAGCGAGCGGCCGTGGCGGTCCACGCCGCGGCGCACCGCGCGCTCGAACTCGCCGTAGGTGTAGGCGCCGATGCCGGTGTCGCGGTCGGGCGTGATGTTGGTGCTGTAGATGGCGCCCACCGGCGAGGCGATGGCCAGGCCGCCGGCGAACGGCCGGCCGCCCGGCGCGGTGTGGCAGGCCGCGCAGTCGCCGAGCCGCGCCACGTAGGCGCCCTGCTCGATCAGCTCCGGCGAGGCCGGCAGCGGGGCCTGCGCCTGCGGATTGCCGCCCACCGGCACGAGGCGGCTGCCGAGCACCGCCAGCAGCAGCAGGACCGCCAGCGCCAGCACCAGCCAGCCCAGCGTCCGCCACCCGGAGCCGCGTCGTCTGCTCGTGGCGTTCATGCCTGCACCAGCGGGCCGGGATGCTTGAGGTAGGTCTCGCGGATCGCCCTGGCCGCCCAGTAGGTGAGCCCGCCGATCAGGCCGGTGGGGTTGTAGCCGAGGTTCTGCGGGAAGGCCGAGGCGCCGGTGACGAACACGTTGGGCACGTCCCAGCTCTGCAGGTAGCGGTTGAGCGCGCTGGTGGACGGGTCGCTGCCCATGATCACGCCGCCGGTGGTGTGCGTGGTCTGGTACTGGCGGATGTCGTAGTGGTCGCCCGGCTGGCGCACGGTCTGCGACGACTGGCGCGGTTTCATCGCGTCGACCACTTCCTGCGCGCGGTCGGTGACGAAGCGGGTCATCCTGTACTCGTTGTCGTGCCAGTCGAAGGTGATGCGCAGCAGCGGCTGGCCGAAGGCGTCCCTGTAGGTGGGATCGAGGTCCAGGTAGCGGTCGCGGTAGGCCATCACCGAGCCGTGCGTGCCGACGAAGGTGGTGTGCAGGTAGCTCTGCTTGGCCGCGCGCTTCCACGCCGCGCCCCAGGCCGGCGTGCCCGGCGGCACGGCCAGCTGCTGGATCGGCCGCCCGCCGGTCTGCCCGCCGAACAGGTAGGCGCCGCCGACGAAGCCGTGCGGGCCGTGGTCGAAGTGGTCGGAGTTGAAGTCGTCCACGATCTGCGTGCCGCCCGCGCCGGCGCCGATGAACGGATTGATCGCCGTGTCGGGGTCGTAGAAGGCGGCGATGCTGCTCATCATCTGGTAGGCGTAGTTGCGCCCGATCACGCCGGTGCCGCTGGCCGGGTCGTAGGGCTTGCCGATGCCCGACAGCAGCATCAGCCGCACGTTGTGCATCTGGAACGCGGCCACGATCACCAGCTCGGCCGGCTGCTCGACCTGCTCGCCCTGCGCGTCGACGTAGGTGACGCCGGTGGCGCGCCTGCCGCCGGCGTCGAGGTTCACCTTGAGCACGTGGCTCCGCGTGCGCAGCTGGAAGTTCGGCCTGCGCATCAGCACCGGCAGGATCGTGGTCTGCGGCGCGGCCTTGGAGTACATGTAGCAGCCGAAGCGCTCGCAGAAGCCGCAGAAGTTGCACGGCCCCAGCCGCACGCCGAGCGGGTTGGTGTACGGCCGCGAGGCGTTGGAGGAAGGCTGCGGGAACGGGTGCAGGCCGCGCTCGCGCGCCGCGTCGGCGAACAGTTGCGCGCCGTAGGTGTCGGCCATCGGCGGGTTGGGATAGTCCCTGGCGCGCGGCCCCTCGAACGGGTTGCCGCCCTCCTGGATGCGCCCGCCCAGGTTGCCGGCGCGGCCGGAGGTGCCGCACAGGTACTCGAACTTCTCCAGGTACGGCTCCAGCTCGGCGTAGCCGACGCCGTAGTCCTGGATCTGCATGTCCGGCGGGGTGAACTTCGCGCCGTAGCGCTGGCGGACGTGGCTGGCGAACTCCAGGTCCTCCGGCGAGGGCCGGTAGTGCTGGCCGTTCCAGTGCACGCCGGCGCCGCCGACGTTGTTGCCGAACAGGAACGAGCCGTACTGCCGGTACGGCACCGCGGTCTCGTTCACGCCATGGCGGATGGTGACCGTCTCGCGCGCCAGCGGCTGGAACAGCATGCCGCGGATGCCGTAGGCCAGCTCGTCGACGATGCCGGGGTAACTGAAGTCCGGCGAGGTGTCGCGGTACTCGCCGCGCTCCAGCGCCAGCACCTTCAGGCCCGCCTCGGCCAGCTCCATGCCCATGATCGCGCCGGTCCAGCCGAAGCCGACGATCACCGCGTCCACCGGCGGCATGCGCTTCATGCGCGCGCTCCCTTGATCGACACCGGCCCCAGCGGATAGGGCTTGCCCGGCTGCTCCGACCAGTCCATGAAGTCGGCGCGGGCGCCGGGGAAGCCGATCATCTTCCAGCTGCCCATGCCCTTGTTGCCGCCGTACATCGGGTCGGCGAAGTAGCCTTCCTTGGTGTTGGTGAGCAGCTGGGCGAAGAACGCCTTGGCCGGCACGCCGTCCAGCTCGATCGCGCCGCCCTCGAGCTGCCGGAGCACCTCGTCGCGCTGGTCCGGCGCGAGCTCGGCGAAGGGCTTGCCGTGCTGGCGCCCGCACCAGTCGTCCACCGCCTTGATGCCGGCGCGGTACAGCTCGCGCGGGGTGAAGCGCAGCTGGTAGCCCAGCGTGGGCGCCGCCTCGGGATGGAACGGCCCCTGCATGTACCACAGCTCGCCGCGGCCGTAGGCGTCGTCCATCTGGCGGTCGAGGAACTCGGCCACGCCCAGCTCCAGCGCACCGGGGCCTTCCGCGTCGGCGGGAATCAGCCGGTCCACCGCGGCCTGCACGAAGGCCCATTCGGCGGTGGTGAAGTAGCGCGGCGCGTAGGCCGTGGCCGGCGCGGCGGCGTGCGCGCCGCCCAGCGCCGCGGCGCCGCCGAACAGGCCCAGCGCGGGCGCCGCCACCAGGCTTCGCCGGAGGAATTCGCGGCGCGCGCGCGAAGCAGGCGGCTCGGACGGCATGGCGGCTCCTTTTTCGGCTGGCGCGCGGTCGGCTGCGCTGGCGGCACCGGCGGGCCGGTGCGGAAACGGTGCGCCGCGCTTTGTACGTCCGCCGTTGCGAAGCAGGCGTGAAGCCGGGCCGCAGGAACCGGCGTCAGTCGTGCATCTTGCGGTGGGCGTGGATCGACATCAGCACGCCGAAGCCGGTCAGCAGCGACACCGCCGAGGTGCCGCCGTAGCTCACCAGCGGCATCGGCACGCCCACCACCGGCAGCATGCCGGCCACCATGCCGCCGTTGACGAACACGTAGACGAAGAAGCTCATGCCGATCGCGCCGGCGAGCAGGCGCGAGTAGGTGTCGCGCGCCTCCATCGCGATCCACAGGCAGCGGCCGATGATGAAGGCGTACAGCGCCAGCAGCGCGCACACGCCGACCAGGCCGAACTCCTCGGAGAACACCGCGAAGATGAAGTCGGTGGTGTGCTCGGGCAGGAACTCCAGCCGCGACTGCGTGCTGTGCTGCCAGCCCTTGCCGAACACGCCGCCGGAGCCCACCGCGATCTGCGACTGGATGATGTGCCAGCCGTTGCCGAGCGGGTCGGACTCCGGGTTGAGCAGGGTCAGCACGCGGTCGCGCTGGTACTGGTGCAGGAAGTGCCAGGCCACCGGGACCACCGCCGCCACCGCGCCCAGCAGCAGGCCGATGCGCCACCACGCCATGCCGGCGAGGAACAGCGCGAAGCCGCCGGCGGCGGCCACCAGCAGCGCGGTGCCCAGGTCCGGCTGCTTGGCGATCAGCGCGGCGGGCACCGCGATCAGCAGGCCGACCACCGCGATGTCCTTCCAGCCCGGCGGCAGCTGGCGCGGGTGCAGGTACCAGGCCACCATCATCGGCATGGTCAGCTTGAGCAGCTCGGACGGCTGGAAGCGCATCACGCCCAGGTCCAGCCAGCGGTAGGCGCCGCGCCCCTCGCCCAGCACCGCCACCACCACCAGCAGGAAGGTGCTGCCCAGGTACAGCCACGGCGTCCAGCTGCGCAGCACCGCCGGCGGGATGCGCGAGACCAGCAGCAGCAGCGCCGCGCCCATCGCGAAGCGCGCGGCCTGGCCGCCGACCAGGCCGAGGTCGGCGTCGCCGGCGCTGTACAGCGTGACCAGCCCGGCGCAGGCGAGCAGGAACAGGCCGGCCGCCAGCGGCAGGTCGATCCGCGGCCGGGTCAGCAGGCGCCGCAGCAGCCGGCGCAGGCGCACGTGCAGCGTTTCGACCAGCGTGTCGATCATGGCGTGCTCCCTGCCGCCGCCGGCTCGCCGCCGCTCGCCGGCACGGCGGGCAGGTCGTCCTCCGGCAGCGGCGACTCGGTGACGTCGCCCGGCGCGGGAATCGCGCCCTGCTCGGGCAGCGGGGTCGCCTTCGGCGCCTGGTCGCCCTGGGTGGCCAGCCAGGCGTCGAGGATCTTGCGCGCGATCGGGCCGGCGTCCTTGCCGCCCCAGGCGCCGGCCTCCAGCACCACCGCCACCGCGATCTTCGGGGCCTCCGCCGGCGTGTAGGCGATGAACCAGGCGCGGTGGCGCGCGGCGAGGTAGGCGCTGTTCTTGTTGGTGTCGTAGGCCTCGGTGCGGCGCGAGTAGCGCTCGGCGGTGCCGCTCTTGCCGGCGATGCGGTAGGGAAAGCCGTCGCCCAGGCCGCGCCCGGTCGCGCCGGCGCCGCCGTAGATCACCGCCTGCATGCCCTCGTTGATCACGTCCCAGTCGGACGGCCGGGCGATCAGCGAGGGCCCGGTGGGCGGGTTCGGCAGCGGCTGGCGCGGCGTGTCGACGCCGGCCTGGGTGGCCATCACCAGCCGCGGCGGGTACGGCATGCCGTGCCCGGCCAGCACCGCGGTGGCGTGCGCCAGCTGCAGCGGCGTCACCGCCCAGTAGGCCTGGCCGATGCCGGTGAGCACCGTCTCGCCGGGGAACCACGGCTGCTTGTAGTGCGCGGCCTTCCACTCGCGCGAGGGCAGGATGCCGGTGCTCTCGCCGTCCAGGTCGATGCCGGTCCTGCCGCCGAAGCTGAAGCGGCCCATCCACCCGCTCAGCCGGTCGATGCCCATGTCCAGCGCCAGCTTGTAGAAGTAGGTGTTGGTGGACAGCTGGATCGCCCGCACCATGTTCACCGTGCCGTCGCCGCCGCGCTTGTCGTCGCGGTAGCAGCGGCTCTGGTTGGGCAGGCAGAACTCGCCGGTGGACAGCACCGTGTCCTGCGGCCGACGCACGCCCAGCTCCAGCCCGCCCAGCGCGAGGAACGGCTTGACCGTGGAGCCGGGCGGGTACACGCCGCGCAGCGCGCGGTTGTACAGCGGCTTGTCCTCGGCCGTGGTCAGCGCGGTGTAGTCGGCGTGGCTGATGCCGTTGACGAACAGGTTGGGATCGAAGCTCGGCACGCTGACCATCGCCAGCACCTGGCCGTTGCGCGGGTCGATCGCCACCGCCGCGCCGGGGCGGCCCTCGAAGGCGGCCTCGGCGGCCCGCTGGATGCGCACGTCGATCGACAGGTACAGGTTCCGGCCCGGCGCCGGCGGGTGCCGCTCCAGCACGCGCTGGGTGCGGCCGTCCACGTTCACCTCGACCAGCTCGTAGCCGGGCGTGCCGTGCAGCGCGTCCTCGTAGGAGCGCTCGATGCCGCTGCGGCCGATGTGGCTGGTGCCCTTGTAGCGCACCGGGTCGAGCTTGTCCTGGTCGTCGGCGTCGATGCGGCCGACGTAGCCGATGACGTGGGCGAACAGCGGGCCGTAGGGATAGCGGCGGGTCAGGTACGGCACCACGTCGGCGCCGGGGAAGCGCCAGCGGTTGATCGCGAAGCGCGCGATGTCGTCCTCGGTCAGGCGCAGCTTGAGCGGCACGCTGTCGAAGCGGCGGCTCTGCCTGAGCTGCTTCCTGAAGGCGTCGATGTCGTCCTGGTCCAGCGGCACCACGCTGCCGATCTCGCGCAGGAAGGCGTCCATGTCCGGCACCTGCTCGGGCACCACCTCCAGCCGGAACGCCGGCACGTTGTCGGCCAGCAGCACGCCGTTGCGGTCGTAGATCAGCCCGCGCCCTGGCGGGATCGCGCGCGGCTTGAGGCGGTTGGCCTCCGAGCGCAGCGCGAACTCGTCGTGGCGCATCACCTGCAGCTGCACGTAGCGCCCGACCAGCGCGAGCAGGCCGAGCACGATCAGCCCGAAGCCGGCCAGCGCGCGGCGGCGGAACAGCGCGCTCTCGCCGCGGGGGTCCTTCAGCGAACGCCGCACCGTCCTCATCTCACGGGATGCGCAGCCGCACGCGCAGGTCGTCGAACAGCAGGAACAGGAACGGCCACAGCGCCGCGCCGACGAACGGCGAGAGCCACCAGCTCGGCGGCGGCAGCGCCTCGCCGGCGAACACCCGCACCACGGTGAGCAGGATGCGGTCGTTGAGCAGCAGCGCCAGCACCGCCAGCGTCTGCTGCCACATCGGGAAGAAGCGCAGCCGCGAGCGGAAGCGCAGCGCGATGAACACCAGCGCGGTGAGCCGCAGCGCCTGCTCGCCCAGCAGCACGCCGTCGAGCAGGTCGCCGGCCAGGCCCACCGTGAAGGCCAGCCCCAGGCCGACCCGCTCGGCCGACTCCAGCGACCAGTACAGCAGCACCAGCGCCGGCCAGTACGGCTTGAACGGCTCCAGCGGCTGCGGCAGCGGCACCAGCATCAGCAGCAGCGCGGCCGCCAGGGTGGCGACGAACCACAGCAGGTTCAGGCGGTGCCGGTTCATCGCGCCGCCCCCGCCGCGGCGCCGGCGGCCGGCGCGGCGGGCTGGCCCGGGGCCGGGGCCGGCGCGAGCCCGGCGGGCGGGCCGGCGGACGCCGCCGGCGCGGGCGGCCCGGCCGGCTCGGCCTGGTCGTGCAGCAGCAGCACGTCGTCGCTGCGGTTGATGTCGGCGCTGGGCCGCGCGCGCGCCTCCAGGAACAGGCCGTTGGCGGCCGGGCCGACCGCGGTGACGGTGCCGACCGGGAAGCCCGGCGGGAAGCGCCCGCCCAGGCCGGAGGTGAGCAGGCGGTCGCCGGCCTGCACGTCGGCGGCCATCGGGACGGTCGGCAGGCTGAGCTGGTCGCCGTCGCGCGCGCCGTAGGCGATGGTGCGCAGGCCGGTGCGCTCGACCGTCACCGGCACCGCGTGGTTGGGGTCGGTCACCAGCATCAGCACCGCGGTGGTGGGCAGCACCTCGACCACCTGGCCGAGCAGGCCGCGCGCGTCGATCACCGGCTGGCCCGGCTTCACGCCGTCGCGCGCGCCCAGGTTGATCATCAGCCGGTGGCGGCCGGCGCCGAGGTCCACGCCGATCACCCGCGCCAGCTGCACGTTGAGGCCCAGGCTGTGCTGGGTGGCCAGCAGCTCCTTCAGGCGCTCGTTCTGCTCGGCCACCGCGGCCATGCGGTTGAGCTTGGCGTTGGCCAGCAGCAGGTCCTCGCGCAGGCGCTGGTTCTGCTCGGTGAGCCGCTGGCGGTCGGCAAAGGCCACGCCCAGCGCGCGCACCCCGTCCGCGGGCAGCCCGGCCAGCCGGTACACCGGCTCCACCGCCACCGCGGCGGCGTAGCGCGCGCGCCACATCCAGCCGTTGCGGTGGTCCAGCACCATCAGCACCATCGCCAGCGCGAGGTAGAAGATCAGCCGAAGGGTGCCGGCCACGCTGCCGGCGAACAGGGGCGAGGAATCCTCGCGCGCGAGCGCCATCGCCTGCCCCCCGCGTGCGGATTATTCGGGAGCGAAGAAGTCGCTGCCGTGCTGGTCGATCAGCTCCAGCGCCTTGCCGCCGCCGCGCGCCACGCAGGTCAGCGGGTCGTCGGCCACCTGCACGTGCAGGCCGGTCTCCTCCGAGATCAGGCGGTCCAGGTCGCGCAGCAGCGCGCCGCCGCCGGTGAGCACGATGCCGCGCTCGGCCACGTCCGAGCACAGCTCCGGCGGAGTCTGCTCCAGCGCCGCCTTGACCGCCGCCACGATGCCCGACAGCGGCTCGTGCAGCGCCTCCAGCACCTCGTTGGAGTTGATCGTGAACATGCGCGGCACGCCCTCGGCCAGGTTGCGGCCGGAGATCTCGATCTCCTTCACGTCGGTCTGCGGGAACGCGCAGCCGATCTCCAGCTTGATCCGCTCGGCGGTGGACTCGCCGATCAGGGTGCCGTGGTTGCGCCGCACGTAGTTGATGATCGCCTCGTCGAAGCGGTCGCCGCCCACGCGCACCGACTGCGAGTAGACGATGCCGTTGAGCGAGATCACCGCCACCTCGGAGGTGCCGCCGCCGATGTCCAGCACCATCGAGCCGCGCGCCTCGTGCACCGGGATGCCGGCGCCGATCGCGGCGGCCATCGGCTCCTCGATCAGGAACACGTCGCGCGCGCCGGCGCCCTCGGCCGACTCCTTGATCGCGCGGCGCTCCACCTGGGTGGAGCCGCACGGCACGCACACCAGCACGCGCGGGCTGGGGCGCAGCATGCGCGACTTGTGCACCTGCTTGATGAAGTGCTGCAGCATCGCCTCGGTCATGGTGAAGTCGGCGATCACGCCGTCCTTCATCGGCCGCACCGTGGCGATGTTGCCCGGCGTGCGGCCGAGCATGCGCTTGGCCTCGGTGCCCACCGCGGCCACCGCGCGCGGGCCGCCCGGGCCGCGGTCCTGGCGGATCGCCACCACCGACGGCTCGTTCAGCACGATGCCCTGCCCCCGCACATACACCAGCGTGTTCGCCGTGCCGAGATCGATGGAGATGTCGTTGGAGAAGATGCCGCGAAACTTCTTGAACATGGGGGCTGGGCGCGCCGGTGCGAGGGAAAGACAAGCGTGCCAGTCTAGTGAGCGGCCCTACCCCACGCAAGCGCGCAGTCGTTAAGAAAGCCTTGCGAAACGCGGTGATGCGCGCATTTCCTGCATCGCCGGCGCAAGCGCCGCGGCGATGGCCCGGTCGCCTTGGCGGCGACTTGGCGCTACCATTGCCCGGTTTGCCGGACGCCCGCGTCCGCCGCTCGCCGGGCGCCGCGCGGTCGCCCTTCCTGCCGTCACCACGGGGTCGCCTTCCATCATGTCAGCCGTCATCTGCGGTTCCCTGGCCTACGACACCATCATGGTGTTCCCGGACCAGTTCAAGAACCACATCCTGCCGGACAAGGTCCACATCCTGAACGTGTCCTTCCTGGTGCCGAAGATGCGCCGCGAGTTCGGCGGCTGCGCGGGCAACATCGCCTACAACCTCAAGCTGCTGGGCGGCGACCCGCTGCCGATGGCCACCGTGGGCCAGGACTTCGGCCCCTACCGCGAGCACCTGATCCGCTGCGGCATCCGCCTGGACGGCGTGCGCGTGTTCGAGGACCAGTTCACCCCGCAGTGCTTCATCACCACCGACCTGGACAACAACCAGCTCACCGCCTTCCATCCGGGCGCGATGTCCAGCTCGCACCACAACCACGTCGCCGACGTGCCGGACATCGACTTCGGCATCGTGGCGCCGGACGGCCGCGAGGCGATGCTGCAGCACACCGACGACTTCGCCGCGCGCGGCGTGCCCTTCATCTTCGACCCGGGCCAGGCGATGCCGCTGTTCAACGGCGACGAGTTCCGCTCGATGATCGGCAAGGCCACCTACGTCATCGTCAACGACTACGAGTCGCAGCTGCTGCAGCAGCGCACCGGCTGGAGCGCGGAGGAGATCGCCGCGCGCACCCGGGCCTACATCGTCACGCTGGGCCCGCGCGGCTCGCTGATCCACACCGGCGGCCAGGTGATCGAGATCCCCGCGGCGCGCGAGCGCCAGGTGGTCGACCCCACCGGCTGCGGCGATGCGTACCGCGCCGGGCTGATCTTCGGCATCATGAAGGGCTACGACTGGCCGACCGTGGGCCGCATGGCCTCGCTGATGGGCGCGCTGAAGGTCGAGCACCCCGGCACGCAGAACCAGCGCTTCACCTACGAGGAGTTCGCCGCCGAGTTCCAGGAGCAGTTCGGCTACGCGCTGGGCTGAACCGCCGCCCCGGCGGCCGGCGACGGACGGCGCCCCGCGGGGCGCCGTCCGCGTTTCGGGGCCCCGCAGCCCGGGCCTACACGATCGTGTACGCTGCGGCGCTTCGCGCCCGCCCGGAGCCCGCCATGCACCTCGAGCTGCCCAAGCTCCCCCTGCACTCGCTGAAGGACTTCGCCAAGCACTACCTGATGATCGTGCTCAGCATCCTCACCGCGCTGGGCCTGGAGGCGTGGATCGAGCACGTCCACCACGCCCGCGCCGCCGCCACCGCCAGCCGGCGCATGGACGAGGAGCTGCGCGCGGCGCTGGACAACATCCGCGACGCCGAGGCCAACGACCGCAGGACCCTGGCGCGGCTGCAGGCGCTCGACGCGACGGTGGTCGCCGACCTCGCCGCGGACCTGGACGCGGCCGCGGTCAACCGGCACATCGAGGCGCGCAAGGACGACTACCAGCTCGACGTCAACTGGCCGGTGCTGCCCACCGACGCCTGGGACGTCGCGGTCGCCGACCAGTCGCTCGGCTGGATCGACGCCGACGCGCTGCAGCGCTACTCGTCCGCCTACACCGCCGAGCGCGTGCTCGACGGCTGGCTGCAGCACGACGCCACCCTGGTGCTCGACGCGCCGCACCTGGTCGACACCTACACCGACCTGCAGCTGGACCGCCCGGTCGATCCCCGCGCCTTCCTGCACACGCTGCGGCAGATGGAGATGGCGCTGAACTCGGTGCTGTCGCACCTGCAGGGCACCGCGCGGCGGATCGCGCCGGCGCTGCCCGGCGCCGCCGGCGGACACCCGCCGGCCGCGGCGTGACTCCCGGGCGGCGCCGCCGCCGCGAAAAGACGCTTGCAATTGAATAGCACGCTATTTAAATTGCCGCTCCATGAAGACCCGCACCGCCAAACCGCAGGCCGCCGCGGCCCCGCTCGGGCTGGACCAGCAGCTGTGCTTCGCGCTGTACTCGACCGGCCTGGCGATGACCAAGCTCTACCGCAAGCTGCTCGCCGGGCTGGAGCTGACCTACCCGCAGTACCTGGTCATGCTGGTGCTGTGGGAGCGCGACGGCCTGGCCGTGTCGGAGATCGGCGAGCGCCTGTTCCTCGACTCGGCCACCCTGACCCCGCTGCTCAAGCGGCTGGAGGCGGCCGGGCTGGTCAGCCGCACCCGCTCGGCCGAGGACGAGCGCCAGGTGGTGATCGGCCTGACCGCGCAGGGCCGCGCGCTGAAGAAGCGCGCCGCCGCCGTGCCCGGCGCGGTGTTCTGCGCCACCGGCTGCGAGCGGGACGAGCTGCTCGCGCTCAAGCGGCAGCTGGAGAGCCTGCGCGAGCGGCTCGCCGACAGCGCCTGACCGCCTCCTGCCGCCCCCATGGAACCACCCATCAAATAGCACACTATTAAATAGCACACAATGACGACGGAGCCGCGCCAGGCCGGCTCCGCCGCCCCACCGGAACCGGCCCTGGCGCTCCTACCACCACGAGGCAACCCCCATGTCCATCGAGAAAGTCCTGTACCGCGCCCATGCCAAGGCCACCGGCGGCCGCGACGGCCGCGCCGTCTCCTCCGACGGCGCGCTCGACGTCAGGCTGACCACGCCGAAGGAACTGGGCGGCGCCGGCGGCGACGGCACCAATCCCGAGCAGCTGTTCGCCGCCGGCTACTCGGCCTGCTTCCTCGGCGCGCTGAAGTTCGTCGCCGGCCAGCAGAAGCGCGTGCTGCCGGCCGACACCGCCATCGAGGGCAGCGTCGGCATCGGCCCGATCCCCACCGGCTTCGGCATCGAGGTCGAGCTGAAGATCCACGTGCCCGGCCTGCCCCGCGACGAGGTGGAAGCGCTGGTGCAGCAGGCGCACGTCGTGTGCCCCTACTCCAACGCCACCCGCGGCAACATCGACGTGACCCTCACCGTGGTCTGAGCGATGCGCGCCCGGCGCCAGCCGCGGAACCCCACCGTGGGAGCGGCCTCCGGCCGCGATGGCCCACCTGGAACGACGCATCCCACCGGCGACCGCCGCCCACCCCCGCACGACGCCAAAACGAGAAGCCCGGGCCTGGCCCGGGCTTCTCGCTGCACGCCGGCGGCGCGCGTCACTTCCTCTTCGGGATGTACAGGTCGGTGACGGTGCCCTCGTAGACCTCCGCCGCCATGCCCACCGACTCGCTCAGCGTCGGGTGCGGATGGATGGTGAGGCCGATGTCGGCGGCTTCCGCGCCCATCTCGATCGCCAGCGCGATCTCGCTGATCAGGTCGCCCGCGCGCGGGCCGACGATGCCGCCGCCGACCACGCGGTGGGTCTCCTCGTCGAAGACCAGCTTGGTGAAGCCCTCGGTGCGGTCGATGCCGATGGCGCGGCCCGAGGCCGCCCACGGGAACTTGCCCACGCCGACCTTGAGGCCCTTCTCCTTCGCCTCGCGCTCGGTCACGCCGACCCAGGCGATCTCCGGGTCGGTGTAGGCCACCGACGGGATCACGCGCGCGTCGAAGTGGCTCTTCAGGCCCGCCACCACCTCGGCGGCCACGCGCGCCTCGTGCGTGGCCTTGTGCGCCAGCATCGGCTGGCCCACGACGTCGCCGATGGCGAAGATGTGCGGCACGTTGGTGCGCAGCTGCGTGTCCACGTCGATGAAGCCGCGCTCGGTCACCGCCACGCCGGCCTTGTCCGCGCCGATCTTGTGGCCGTTGGGCGAGCGGCCCACGGCGACCAGCACGCGGTCGAACAGCGCGGTCTCGGGGATGCTCTCGCCCTCGTACTTGACCTCGATGCCCTTCTTGACGGCCTTGGCCTCGACCACCTTGGTCTTGAGGTGCACGCCCTTGAGCTTCTTGCCGAGGCGCTGCGCCAGCGGCTTGACCAGGTCGGCGTCGGCGCCGGGGATGAGCTGGTCCATGAACTCGACCACGGTCACCTCGCTGCCCAGCGCCGAGTACACCGTGGCCATCTCCAGGCCGATGATGCCGCCGCCGACCACCAGCAGCCTCGGTGGCACGTCCTTCAGTTCCAGCGCGCCGGTGGAATCCATCACGCGCTCGTCGTCCCACGGGAACGCCGGCAGCCGCACGGCCTGCGAGCCCGCGGCGATGATCGCGTACTCGAAGCGGATCAGCCTGGACCCCTCGGCCGTCCGGACTTCCATCTCGTTGGGCGAGACGAAGCTGCCCACGCCCTGCACGGTGCGTACCTTGCGCTGCCTGGCCATGCCGGCCAGGCCGCCGGTGAGCTTGCCGACCACCTTGCCCTTGAAGTCGCGCAGCCCGTCCAGGTCGATCTTCGGCTTGCCGAAGCTGACGCCGTGCGCGGCCATCGCCTCGGCCTCCTCGATCACCTCGGCCGCGTGCAGCAGCGCCTTGGACGGGATGCAGCCCACGTTGAGGCAGACGCCGCCCAGCGTGGCGTAGCGCTCGACCAGCACGGTGTCGACGCCGAGGTCGGCGGCACGGAACGCCGCGGTGTAGCCGCCCGGGCCGGAGCCCAGCACGACCAGCTTGCACTCGATGTCGGGCTTGCGACCGGAAGCGCCCGCCGCCTGCGGCGCCTTCGCCCCCTCTCCCCTCTGGGGAGAGGGTTGGGGTGAGGGGGCGGGGCTGGCGGGAGCGCTCGGCGAGGATGGCCCCTCACCCCTGCCCTCTCCCCGGGGGGGAGAGGGGGACGCGGTGTCGGCTTCGCCGACGGTTTCCAAAAGGGCGATCACCGCGCCCTCGGACACCTCGTCGCCCACCTTGACCTTCAGCTCCTTGACCACGCCCGCGGCGCTCGACGGAATTTCCATCGTCGCCTTGTCCGATTCCAGCGTGATCAGGCTCTGTTCCTTGGCGACCGTGTCGCCGGCCTTCACCAGCACCTCGATCACCGGCACGTTCTCGTGGCCGCCGATGTCGGGAACCTTGATTTCGATGGTGCTTGCCATGGGGGATCCTTGGAATTCTTTTCGCTACGCATGAGGGGCGACGCAAGGGCCGCCCCTCACCCCGGCCCTCTCCCCGGAGGGGAGAGGGAGACAGGGCGTCAGAGGAGCAGGCGGCGGATGTCGCCCAGCTGCTGCGCGAGGAAGGCGGCGAAGCGCGCGGCGAGCGCGCCGTCGATCACGCGGTGGTCGTAGGACAGCGACAGCGGCAGGATCAGCCGCGGCACGAACTCCTTGCCGTTCCACACCGGCTTCGTCGCCGCCTTGGAGACGCCGAGGATGGCCACCTCCGGCGCGTTGACGATCGGCGTGAACGCGGTGCCGCCGATGCCGCCCAGCGAGGAGATCGAGAAGCAGCCGCCGGACATCTCGTTGGGGCCGAGCTTCTTCTCGCGCGCCTTCCTGGAAATCTCGGCCAGCTCGCGGGCGAGATCCAGCAGTCCCTTCCTGTCCACGTCGCGGATCACCGGCACCACCAGGCCGTCGGGGGTGTCCACCGCGATGCCGATGTGGAAGTACTTCTTGAGGATCAGCTTCTCGCCGGTCTCGTCGAGCGAGGCGTTGAACTGCGGGAATGCCTTGAGCGCCGCCACCACCGCCTTCATCTGGAACACCAGCGGGGTGATCTTGAGGTCCTTGTTCTCCTCGCCGAGCTTCTTGCGGAAGGCCTCCAGCTCGGTGATGTCGGCGTCCTCGTGCTGGGTGACGTGCGGGATCATCGCCCAGTTGCGCGCGAGGTTGGCGCCGGAGATCTTCTGGATGCGCGACAGCGGCTTCTCTTCGATCTCGCCGAACTTGCTGAAGTCGACCTTCGGCCACGGCAGCAGGTTGAGGCCGCCGCCCGCCGCCGCCGGCGCGCCCTGCACCGGGCGCGCGCCCGAGGCCAGCGCGTGCTTGACGTAGGCGGTCACGTCCTCGCGCACGATGCGGCCGCCGCGGCCGCTGCCCTTGACCTGGCGGATGTCCACGCCCAGCTCGCGCGCGAAGGCGCGGATCGCCGGGCTGGCGTAGGGCGCGTCGCCCGGCATCACGATCTTCGCGTCGAACGGCGGGCGCGCCTGCGGCGGCACGTCGCCCTCGGGCGCGTTGCCGGGCAGCACGCTGCGGCCGCCGATCGGCGCGGGCTTCTCCTCCACCTTCGGGCCGCCCTGCGCCGCCGGCAGGCCGGCCGCGGCCGGCGCCGCCGCGGGAGCGGGCGCGGGCGCCGGGGCGCCGGCCGCGCCCTCGATCAGCGCGATCACGTCGCCGGCGGACAGCTCGTCGCCCACCTTGGCCTTGAGCTCCTTCACCACGCCGGCGAACGGCGCGGGCACTTCCATGGTGGCCTTGTCCGATTCCAGCGTGAGCAGGCCCTGGTCCTTGGCGACGGTGTCGCCGACCTTCACCAGCACCTCGATCACCGGCACGTGGTCGTGGCCACCCAGGTCGGGCACGCGCGCCTCGCGCAGGCCGCCGCCCTTGGCGCCCTCTCCCCCCTGGGGAGAGGGGGACGCGGCGTCGGCTTCGCCGACGGTTCCCAAGATGGCGATCACCGTGCCCTCGGACACTTCGTCGCCGACCTTCAGCTTCACTTCCTTCACCGTGCCGGCGAACGGCGCGGGAATCTCCATGGTCGCCTTGTCCGATTCCAGCGTCACCAGGCTCTGGTCCTTCTCGACGCGGTCGCCGGGTTTGATCAGCACCTCGATCACCGGCACGTGGTCGTGACCGCCGATGTCGGGTACGCGGGCTTCTTTGAGGTCGGCCATGGGATCTCCTGCGGATGGCGGGCAGCCGCCCGGGGATGGCGGCCGCGCAAGGCTTCCATCATAGCGAACAGGCGCGCGCCGCGCGGCATCGCGTGCGCGCCTTCGCACCGTGCGCATACGTATGCATGGCGCGGAAGCGCCGCGCCACGCTTCAGCGCGGCGCGTCCTGCGCCGGCAGCGCGCCCTGCACCACGGTCAGCTCGCGCTGCGGGAACGGAATGCTGATCCCGCAGGCGGCGAAGCGCTCCTTGATCGCGCGCAGCAGGTCGGTCTGCGCCGCCCACAGGTCGCCGGGGCGCGCCCAGGCGCGCACCACCAGGTCGACCGCGCTCTCGCCGAGGCCGGCGGTCCACACGCCCGGCGCCGGCTCCTCGAGGATGCGCGGGTCGGCGGCGAACAGCCGCTCGACCTCGGCGATCGCCTGGCCGATGTCGTCCTTGTAGCCGATGCCCACCTTCAGCTCGAAGCGGCGCAGGCCGCGCCGGTTCATGTTGATGATGGCGTCGCCGCCGATCTTCGCGTTGGGCACCACCGCCTCGCGGTTGTCCGGCATCACCAGCAGGGTGTGCATCAGGTTGATGCTCTCCACCGTGCCCTCGACGCCGCCGGCGGTGACGTAGTCGCCGACGCGGAACGGCCGGAACACGATCAGCAGCACGCCCCAGGCCAGGTTGGACAGCGAGCCCTGCAGCGCCAGGCCGATCGCCAGGCCGCCGGCGCCCAGCGCCGCCACCAGCGGCGCGGACGGGATGCCCGCCTTGGTCAGCGCCATCACCACCACCACCGCGACCAGCACGCCGTACAGCAGGTTGCGCAGGAAGCCGATCAGGGTGGGATCGACCGCCGCGCGGCGCAGCGCGCGCTGCGCGAAGTTGGCCAGCCGCGCCGCCAGCCAGAGGCCCAGCAGCAGGATCAGCAGCGCGACGAGCAGGTTGACGCCCGTCTGGAGCAGGTTCCCGGGCAGCTGGAGCCTGGCGAGGAAGTCGTGCATGGCGGGTTCCCTGCGTGAAAAACGCCGGCAAGCCTAGCAGCACGCCGATGAAGAAGCCGCGCAGGCGCGCGCGAAAAAAAGCCGCGCCGGCCTGGGGATGCCGGCGCGGCGGCGGCCGCGCATGGTGGGGGATCGGCGCGGCGCAAGGCCTGGGCGCTTGCAGTGGGACGGCGGCAACCGCGCCGCGGGACGGCCGCCTCAGCGGCGCACGACCTCGCGGTCGGCGGCCTCCTCGCGGGCGACCAGGCGCAGCGGCGAGCCGTCCGGCAGGCGGAACCGGAACTGCCGCTGCAACTGCTCCAGCGCGGACAGCCGCGGGCACAGCGCCTCGGCGCGGCGCTCCAGCTTGTCCGCGCGCGCGTCCACCGCCTGGTCGATGCTCTTGTCCAGCGAGTCGGCGCGCGCCTCCAGCGCCTGCACCTGGCTCTCGTCGCCGGACAGCGCCGCCTTCACCGCGTCGGCGGTGACGCTGCCCACCAGCTCCCTGACGGCGTCCTCGATGCCCTGCCCGATCGCCGTGTCCAGCTCGTGCTGCTTCCACACGCCGTGGCCCAGCCCGCGGTCGAGCCCGGCCAGCGCCTCGCGGTGCCGCGCGTTGAGCCGCTCGACCAGGCGGGCGCGCTCGCCGTCGCTGCGCGCGAAGGTGGCGACCACCGTGCCCATCGCGTCGAAGCCGAGGTCGATGCCCTCGCGCGCGATGCCGGCCATCTCGGGCAGCAGCGCGCGCACTTCGTCCTCGTACTGGCGCAGCCGCGCGGCATCGGCGGCGGAGACCGCCACGTCGCGGCCGTCCACGCGCAGCCGGCCGTCGTGCATGAGCACCTCGGCCGGCCGGCCGGCCGCGCGGCTGAAGGCGAGGCCGGCATCGTCCGCCCTGACGTCGTAGTCGGTGCGGAAGCCGCACTCGTCGTGGCCGATGTGCAGCCCGTGCGCCGTCGCCGGCAGGCCGCCCGCGCCCAGGGCGAGGGCCAGCGACAGGATGATGGCGTTGCGCATGGCGTGTCTCCCGCACGGCGGCGCGCCCGGCCGCCCGATGCGCGCAGCGTCGCGCCGCCCGGCCGCCGCGGCATGGGCCAGGCGTCATGCCGTGCCGTCGGTCATGCCCCGCCGGCTTCGGCCAGCGCCTGCCGCACCGAGCGCAGCGACAGCGTCTCCCACAGCGCCGCCAGCAGCAGCACGCCGGTGGCCAGCAGCGACAGCGCCAGCCGCGAGAGGCCGAGGGCCGCCGGCACCGCCAGCGCGGCGAGCAGACCGATGCCGACCAGGTGGGAGAGCGGAAAGCGGGTGCGGTTGACGGCCTGCTTGAACAGCGCGTTGCCGAGCAGGTAGAGCAGCGGGCCGCCGAGCAGCACGGCGGCCGCGGGCAGGTCGGCGCGCAACAGCGGCTCCTCCAGCGCCAGCGCGTCGGCCACCGCGCAGACGATGATGCCGCCGACGATCGGCAGGTGCAGGTAGGTGTAGGCGACGCGCGCCTGCCGGCCCGGGTCCTCGGCGTGGCGGATCGCCTGGCGGCCGCGCTCGACCGCGAGGTCGAAGTAGATCCACCACATCGCCACGTTGCCGAGGAAGCCGCCGACGAAGGCGGCCACCACCGGCGCGCTCCACGCCGCCTCGGCGAAATGGCTGCCGGTGGCCAGCACCGACTCGCCCAGCGCGATGATCACGAACAGGCTGCAGCGCTCGGCCAGGTGGCCGCCCTCCACGTCCCAGTCGCGGGTCGGCGTGCGGCCCAGGCCCGGCACGCGGAAGCCCACCGCCGGCCCCAGGTATTCCACGCCCAGCGCCAGCGTCCACAGCAGCAGGCGCCGCTCGCCCCCGGCCCAGGCCCCGGCCAGCCAGCCCAGCGCCGCCAGCGACAGCCAGGCCAGGATGCGCTGGAAGTTGCGCGTGTTGGCCGGCGCGTCGTCGCCCAGCGCCCACAGCGCGAACGCGGTGCGCCCCACCTGCATGGATGCGTAGGCGCCGGCGAACAGCCAGCCGTGCGCGCCGAACGCCTCCGGCAGCGCGCAGGACAGCAGCAGCCCCGCCAGCATCAGCGCCAGCAGCATCAGCCGCACCGCGATGCGCTCGGGGTCCAGCCAGTTGGTCACCCAGCCGGTGAAGATCCACACCCACCACACCGCCAGGAACAGCAGCGCCGCCTGCAGCGCGCCGAGCGCGTCGAGCCGCTGCAGCAGGGTGTGCGAGAGCTGGGTCACCGCGTAGACGAACACCAGGTCGAAGAACAGCTCGATGTTGGTGACGTGGCCGTCGGCCGCGGCGCCGCGGCGGCGCAGCAGGCCGGCGCGGTGGCGGGCTTCGGGCGAAGGCGGCTGGCTCATGGCGGTTCTCCGGCGCAGGGCCGCTTTATCGCACGGCCGGCGGCGACGGTGCCATGCGCCTTCAGTCCCCGCCCTGCTCGATGCCGACGACGCGGTCGTCCACGATGGTCAGCGTGATCGTGCGGCCGTCGCGGCGGTACTGCCAGCGCTCGCCCGACTGGCCGCTGCGGCCGTGCCGCGCCGCGGTGCGATGGCTCCTGTGCGAGGGCCGGCCCAGCAGTTCCTCCACCCGGGCGGTGGAATCCCCGCTCACCAGCAGGCGGTCGCCCACGCGCAGCGTGTCGGCGGCGGCCGCGAAGGCAGGCAGGAGCAGAAGGATGCAAAGCAGTCGGCGCATGGAACCCCTCCGTGGGAACGTGGACGATGCGGGAACGCGGATGACATGCCGGCGCGGCGCCGCGGCCCGTCATGCAGAAGAATTAGCAAAGCCCATCGCCCGGGCGTAGCCGGCGACCGCCGCGAATCGCGGTCGGGCGACACCGACAGGATCGGCGGCGCGGCGATGCGACCGGCATGCGCCGCCGGCCTGCCGGTCGTGCCGGAAGCCAGGTCGTCGCGCGATGCGGGCATCGCCTGTCGATGGCGCAGGCATCCGCGCGGGAACCGTCCGCGGTGAGGCGGCGGGCGCGCACCGTGCGGGCTCGGTCGCGGCCAGAGGCCGCCCCGCACTACTGCTCCCACACTACCGTTGCAGTTCCTCGATGGCGCCGACCTTGCCGCCGACGATGACCACGTTCACCACGCGGCCGTCGCGCTCGTACTGCCAGCGCTCGCCGCGGTAGGCGCCGTAGCGGTTCTGCACCGGCTCCTTGTAGGCCGGCTGGCCGAGCAGCTTGACCACGCGGCTGGCGCTGTCGCCCACGGTCAGCACCTGGCTGTCCACGCGCAGGGTGTTGCCGGCGTGGGCGACGGCGGCGGCCAGTCCAAGCGCAAGCAAGAGGGGAAGGCGACGGTGCATGGGCCACTCCTTTTCCATGGGACGGCGGGATGGTGCCGGCTAGAACCCCGCGCCCGGCTGCGCCAGGTAGTCGCGTTCGTCGGGCGTGTCGGCCCGGCCGAGCGCGGCGTTGCGATGCGGGAAGCGCCCGTAGCGCGCCACCACCGCGCCATGCCGCAGGGCGTAGTCGAGGTAGCCATCGTAGCGCGCGCGCTCCGCGGACGGCGCCTGCTCGGCGAGGGCGCGGAAGCGCGCCACCGACTGCCGTTGCAGCTCCGGGTCCTCGGCGTGTTCCAGCGGCAGGTAGGCGAACGCGCGCCACGGCCGCGGCAGCCGCCCGTCGTCGCCGCGCGCCAGGCCGGCCACGGCCAGCGCCTGCGCCCTGGCGTCGCAGGCGAAGGCGCGCGCGTCGCCGCGGTAGAGGTTGCGGCTGAACTGGTCGAGCACGATCAGCAGCGCCAGCCAGCCTTCCGGCGTGGCGCACCAGCCGTCCAGCTCGCCGCGCGCCGCCGCGGCGTGGGTGGCGGCGAAGCGCGCGCGGATCGCCGCGTCGAACGCGGGATCGGCGGCGAACCAGCGCGAGGCGTTCTCCCCGGCGAACCAGAACGCCAGCACCTCGCGCGCCGGCGCCGGCGCGGTTTCAGCAGCGTCCGCCGGCATGGACCAGGCTGCGCATGTCGAGGTCGATGTCGCGCAGGCGCGGCAGCAGACGGCGCAATTCCAGCGCGGCGTCGGCCGGCGCCGCGGCGATGCCGCGCTCGAAGGCCCGCAGCAGCGCCGCCTCGTCGTGGGCGAGCCGGCGGATCCAGGCCTCGTCCGCGGCCAGCGCCGCCGGCAGCCAGCCGGCCAGTTGCCGGCGCGCCCGCCCGATCAGTTTGCCGCGCTGCGCCGGCTCGCCGCCGCGGCGCCGCACCTGGCCCTGCAACTCGTCCACCAGTTGCGCCAGCACCTGCGCGTTCTCGCCCAGCAGCGCGCGCAGGCCCGGCTCGCGCACCTGCGCCGCCGCGTCGCAATGCAGCGCGCGCAGGTCGATGCTGCGGCGGATCAGTGCGTTGTAGATCGGCTGGGAAGCGGCGTGGGCCACGGCAACGGGTGTTCCGGCTGGGACACGGGCATGCTGGACCGGGGGCGCTTAGCCGCAGATTAATCCGTCCCGCCCCGGCGGCCGGCCGCTCAGCGGGCGTTGCTCAAGGCGTCGTCTCCAGCAGGTCCAGCGGCCGGCCGTCGCCGCCGCGCAGGCCCTCCTGCAGCCCGGCCAGCCGCCGCACCGCCGGGCACAGCGCCTGCACCTGCGGGCGCAGCGCCTGCATGCGCCGCTCCAGCCGCGGCCGCAGCGACGTGGCGAGGTCGGCGGCGCGGTCGCGCAGCTGCGCGGCCTGCTGCAGGTCGCCGCCCATCGCCGCCTCCAGCGCCTGCTGGCCGAGCGCGCCGGCCAGCAGCGGCAGGATGTCGCCGGCCAGCTGGTCGGCGTAGGCCTGGGCGGCCTCGCCCTGCCAGTCGTGCGTGCTGTTGCTGGCGGCGATGCGGCGCTTGAGCTCGTCCGCGCGCGCGGCCACGCGGCGGTCCAGCTCCGCCAGGCTGGCGGCGTCGAGCTGCATGCCGGCCGCCTCCTCGTGCAGCGCGCGCGCCGCCAGGTCCACGCCCGCCTGCGCCACCGCGCGCACGCGCGGCGCGAGCGCGCGCAGCTCGCGCTCGAACACGGCCAGGCGGTCCTGCTGCTCGGCGGTGAGCGGCACCGTCCGGCCGTCGGCACGCAGCGCGCCGTCGCCCAGCTCCACCCGGTAGGGCGCCGGCTGCGCGCGGTCGAACAGCAGGCTGCCCGGCCGCAGCGTGAGGTCGTAGCTGCTGCTGGCGTGGCAGGTGGTGGTCAGGTCCTGCGCGGGCGCGGCCCGTAAGGCCAGCAGCAGGCACAGCGACGCGGCGGCGGACAGCGGAAGGCGCATGGGTTCTTCACGGGCGGCAGGCGAAGCCTGCGAATACCCGGCCATGCGCCAACCACCGCTGAACCGGCGGGCGCGCGGCCCGCCGGCGATGCGCTCAGGCGCCGCCGGGCGGCGTCAGCAGGACCGGGCCGGGATGGCCGACGTCGTAGAGGCCGTCGTCGGGCAGCGCGTCCACGCCCGAGATCATCCCTTCCTTGTCGAACCAGGGCACTGCCTGGTAGGGACCGGGCACGTAGACCTCCCACCGGCCGTAGGGGTCCGGGGCCAGCTGGCCCCGCTCGCCCAGCTGGTAATGCACCGGCACGCGCGCGTAGTGGAATTCCGCCTCGGCGTCCTCGCCGTCGGCCGAGACATTGAAGGTCCAGGTCCTCGCCGCCTGCAGCGCGGACTTGGCGAAGGCTTCGCGCCACGCCTGCAGCAGGTGCTCGCTGCCGATCGCGGCGAGGTTGACCTGCTGCGCGACGGCGTCCACGACCTTGCCCTGGCGGTCGACCTTCAGGAGCAGGTAGACCGTTCCCTCGACGTGCCCGCGGGCGGCCATCTCGGGGTAGTGCGGCCCCTGCCGGTGCTCCTTGAAGCCGAGGCTGCCGGCGGCATCGCCGAAATGCGTGCCGCGGATGCTCAGCGCGTAGTTCTGGTCGTCGCCCTCGATGGGCCGGGCCACCACGCGCAGGCTCATCCTCGCCTTGGCCGCCACCGGCTTGCCGTCCCGCACGACCGGCTCGAACTTCCAGCGCGGCACGTTCCTGCCGATCAGGTCCACCACCGGCGCCGGCAGCCTCTCCGGGCGGTCGAGCCGGTAGCTGCCGACGCTGCCGTCCGGCGCCACCACCAGCGTGCCGGTGACCACCATGCTCGCTTCCACCTGCCTGCGCACCGCTCCCGGCCCGGCCGCCATCACGGCGCCGGCCAGCAGGCAGCCGCACGCCGCCGACCACAGACGTTTCATCCCCTGGCTCCCCATCCCCACAGGCAGGCCGATCCTGCCCGCGGCAGCGTAGCGCGGCCGCCGCGCGGCGCCCAGTCCCGCTAGCGGCGGGCGCGGAACTGCGCCGCCACCGCCGGCCGGCCGAGCCGCCAGGCCAGCCACAGCGCCAGCGGCAGCAGCAGCGCCTTGAAGGCCAGGCCGAGCAGCCAGGTGCGGCGGATCTGCTCGAGCATCGCCAGCAGCGGCGCGGCCAGCTGCGGCTGCGCCAGCGCCCGCGCGCGGGCCTGGTCGAACTGGCCCCACTGGGCGAGCATCAGGCCGCCGCTGGCCAGCGCCCAGAGCGCGACGAGCAGCAGCGCCAGGCGCAGCGGCTGGCGCGCCCAGGCCTGGCGCAGCACGCCGCCGGCGCACAGCACGATGACCGCGAACGCGCCGCCCAGATAGAGCCAGGCGCCGTAGCGCAGGTACTGCACGGCGCCGAAGGCGGCCAGCAGCAGCACGATCCAGAGGCCCACGCGCCAGGGCGCGAGGCGCTGCGGCGCGGGCGCGCTCACGCGGCCGCCTCCCGCGCGGCGAGGCCGGACGCGAAGCGCCCGCCACGGACCGCGGCGGGCGCGAATGCAAGGAAGGATGGTGGAAGTGCCGGCGAATGACGATGCCGCATGGCGGGCTCCGGAAACGGGCGAAGCCCGCCAGTCTATGCGGATGCGCGGGCGGACGCCGGCGGCGCCCGCCCGCGCGGGGCGTCACGGCTTGCTGATGGTGAACTTGCCCACCGACACGCCGAGGTTGACGCCCTCGCCGGTGCCGGCCAGGGCCAGCGAGGTGGTGCCCTTGGTCAGCACCTGCGCGGTGCCGCTCTTGACCACGCCCGCCTCGGCGCCCGCCTGCGCGTAGTCGCCGAACACGTCGTCGATGCCGCGCACCTTGGTGATCTCGCCCTTGCCGTTCTCGATGCGGTACTTGCCCGCGGTGAGGCCGCCGCCGACCACCGAGATCTTCACGCGCGACGACTGGCCGTTGCTGCAGGTCACCGTGCCGTGGCCCTCGGCATGCTTGTAGATGATCGACCAGCCCTCCAGGCTGAAGCGCAGGTCGCATTTCACCTGGGCTTCGTCGGCGCGGGCGACATGCAACGGCAGGGCCGTCGCCGCGCACGCCAGGACCAGGGCCGCCATGCCGCCAAACGTACGCTTGCTCATCGTGCTTCCTCCTCAGGTTGCCGTGGACGGTGGGGATGTTGCGGCGCGGAGTCTGTCGTCGCATTCGTGAAGAAATTGGATGCGGGCCGCCGCGCCCGTTCAGCTTTACCCGCCGGCGCGGGCCGGCATAATCGAAGGCACCGAGGCAACCGCGGAGAAGCGCATGCTGAAACACTCGCTGGTCGGCTACGACGGCTCGGAGACCTCGCAGCGCGCCTTCCTGCTCGCCGTGGCGCTGGCCCGCGCCTGCGGCGGCCGCGTGCGCGTGGTGTCGGTGCTGCAGGTGAGCGAGGGCGGCGCCGACGCCTGCGCGCTGCTGATGACCGACGCCAGCGCCGAGCGCCTGGAGGAACTGCGCCGCGAGCTGGCCGCGCTGGCGCCGGACGCGATGGACCGGGTCGACGTGGAGGTGCTGCACGGCAGCCCCGGCGACGTGCTGCTGGGCCAGGTGCAGCAGCACGGCATCGACCACATCGTGATCGGCCACACCGAGCGCGGCGCGCTGGCGCGCTGGCTGCTCGGCTCGGTGTCCGGCGACGTGCTGGCGCGCGCGCACGTGCCGGTGACGGTGGTGCGCTGACGGCGCGGCGGCTCGCCGGGTCGGCCCGCGTTAAGCCGCGCGGGCGGCCAGGCCGTATGCTGTTGTCATCCGACCGTCACATGCGGCCGTGGCGCCCGCCGCCGCGGCCCACCGCACAGGAACCCGCGCGTGAGCATGGCCATCTCCCTGCCCTGGACCCTGGAAAGCATCGACCTCGGCCGCATCGACGTGGCCCGGGTGCGCCACAACGAGGAGCTGTTCTTCCTGGTCTGCAGCTCCTCCTTCATCGAGAGCGGCTCGGACCTCTACACGCGCAACCTGGTCGAGCACTTCGCCGGCGACGAGGAGGTGCGCGCCTGGCTGAGCGAGCACTGGGAGCACGAGGAGCTGCAGCACGGCCGCGCGCTGGCCGCCTACATCCGCCACGTGTGGCCGGAGTTCGACTGGGACGCGGCCTTCGCCTCGTTCTGGCAGGAGTACAGCGCCACCTGCACGATGGAGCAGCTGGAGCCCAGCCGCGGCCTGGAGCTGGCCGCGCGCTGCGTGGTGGAGACCGGCACCGCCAGCATGTACCGCGCGATCAACGCGATCACCGACGAGCCGGTGCTCAAGCAGATCACCAACAACATCAAGAGCGACGAGGTGCGCCACTACAAGCACTTCTACCACTACTTCCGCCGCTACCGCGAGCAGGAGGGGCTGGGCCGCTACAGGGTGTTCCGCGCGCTCCTGCGCCGGGTGCGCGAGATCAAGGGCGAGGACGGCGACATCGCGCTGCGCCACGTGTTCTACCAGTGCTATCCCGAGAAGCGCGACGACCACGCCGAGTTCCGCCGCGTGGCCGACCGCGCCGAGGGCCTGCTGCGCCGCCACGTGCCGGTGGAGATGACGGTGAAGATGCTGCTCAAGCCGCTGGACCTGCCGCCGCGGCTGCAGGATGCGCTGGAGAAGCCGCTGGCCAAGCTGGCCGCGAAGCTGTTCCTGCACTGACGGGCGCGCCGCCGCCCTTCTCCGGGCGGGGAAAGGACTTGTTGTTCCCCCTGAGGCTGGCTTCCGCCGGAAAGGCTCCGCGCCGGCCTGGCCGCGTGGCCGCTCAGCCGCCGGGCGCGCCGTCGGCCGGGCGCGGACGCTCCTCGACCTTGCGCTGCTCCCGCTGCACCTCCTTCAGCCTGCCCACGTCCACCGGGCGGATCCGCGTGATGTAGCAGGGAAAGGTGTTGCGGTCGGTGAGCACGCGGTCGAAGCGCACCGACACCTCGTGCAGGTTCGAGGTGAGCCCGATCACGTTGGTGAACGGCAGCTGGGTGCAGCCGGGCACGTCGAGCAGCCAGGCCTCCCTGGGCCGGGTGTAGATGGCCACCTGGTCGGCGCCCAGCGCCTCCCACGACCACAGCGGGTTGTAGAAGCGGAAGCTCTTCACCGGCGCGCCGGCGGCGGCCGCGTAGGCGGCCTTGCGCGCGGCCTCGCCCTGCGAGGGACCGGTGGCGCAGGCGGCGAGCAGGCCGGCCAGCGCGGCGGCGAGCAGCGGGCGCATGGGCATGGCGGACATGGCGACGGCTCCTTAAGGCAGTGTCTCCGGTGGATCGAACGCGCACCGCCGGCGGCGGTGCACGCGGCTACTTCTTGCCCTTGGGCAGCGGCTGCCACTTGCCCGGGTCGAAGCCGCCGACCTCGAACACCAGCGTCTCCTTCTTCTCGCCGTCGACCAGGGTGACGTCCATGCTGATCTTCTTGGCCTTGGCGAGCTGGGCGATGAAGGCCTTGTCGTCGCGGATCATCAGCGCCGGCTCGCCGGTGGGCGGGGCGAAGGCCTTGATGCCCGCGCGCTTGCCGTCCACCTCGGTGGGGACGGTGCAGTTGCCGCGGCAGACGAAGCCGTGGCCGCCGCCGAACAGGAAGGCGTTCTGGCCCCAGGCGGTGTGCCGGCGCAGCACCAGCCGCACGCGGTCGTTGCCGGAGGGCTGGCTGGTGTAGATGGTGGCGGTGGACTGCGTGCCGCCCTCCATCGGCGACACCTGGTACACCCACAGCCCGGCCAGGCGCGCCTTCTCGCTGTTCTCCTTCCAGCGCTTCTCGATCGCCGGCAGGGTCTGCTGCACTTCCTTCGCCGCCGCGCTGCCCGGGTAGCGCTCGAGGATGTCGTGGCCCATGCTCACCGCCATCTCGTCGTTCTTGATGCGCAGCAGCTGGCGGTAGGTGTCGAGCTTGCCGGCGGCCTCGGCCTCGCCGGCCTGCTGCGCGGTCTGCGCCGGCGCGGCGGACTGGTCGCCGGAGGACGAGCAGCCGGCGAGCAGGCCGAGGCCGAGCAGCGCGGGAAGGACGGGGCGTAGGGATCGTTTCATCGGCGGTCACCTGGGCACGAAAGGGGCCTAGAGTGGAACGAGCCGGCGCCGCGGCGCAACCTCAGGCGGCGCCGGCCGGCTCGCCGAAGCGCTCGCGCAGCTGCGCGCGGTAGCGCCGGCTGCACGGCACCTCGGCGCCGTCGCGCAGCTTCAGGCGCGCGTCGCCGGTGTCCAGCGGCTCGATCTCGGCCAGGTAGTCCAGGTTGACCAGGTAGCCGCGGTGCACGCGCACGAAGCGCGCCGGGTCCAGCCGCGCCTCCAGCGCGGCCATGGTCGAGCGCAGCGGGTAGTCGCGGCCGCGCACGTGCAGGTTGACGTAGTTGCCGGCCGCCTGCGCCCACTCGATCTCGCCGGCGGCGAGCAGGAACTCCCGGCCCAGCTTGCGCACCAGGAAGCGCTCGGGGCGCTCCACCGGCTCCACCGGCGGGCCGTCGTCCGGCGCGGCGAGCAGGCGCGCCTCGCCCTGCCAGCGCATCAGCCCCAGCCGCCACAGCGCGACCAGGGCCACGATCAGGAAGTAGGTGCGGAAGTCCTTGAGGTATTCGTAGCCGAAGTTGGGCCACCAGGCGCCGAAGCGGTATTCCCAGCCGGCCAGGCCGTACACCAGCTTGCGCAGGCCGATCATGCCGGCGACGTGCAGCAGGCTGAACGGCAGCGTGGCGAGCAGGTGCCAGGGCAGGCTGCGCCGCCAGCTGTCCAGGCGCAGCGGCCAGCGGCGGTCCACCGCCAGCACCCCCGGGATCAGCGCCAGGACCAGCAGCGCGCTGCTCCACTCCCAGGTCCACGGCTCCCACGCCGCCACCCGGGCATGGTCGATCCGCGACACCATGCTGTTGAACACGGCGTTGCCCAGGGTCAGCAGGAGCAGGAGGACGATCCCGACCGGCCGTCGCCAGCGCTGGAAGTCCTGGTAGGTGAAACCGGCGGCCTCGCTCATCCGGCGATTCTAAGCGCTCGGGCGGCCGCGGCCCGTCCCCGCGGTCCCGCGACTCGTCCCCGCGGCCCCGCGGCTGGTCACTTCCGGCTGGCGGCCGGTGGTGCCCCGCGCCCACGCTGGCCATCCGTCCCCCGGCGTCCCCGAAGGAATCCTGCCATGCACCGACGCGACCTGCTCAAGGCGGCCCTGGCCATGCCCCTGCTGCCCCTCGCCGCCCGCTGGGCGCCCGCCGCCGCCCGCGGCACGGCCGCCGGCGCGGCGGCGGCGGCGCGCGTGCGTCCCGGCGACCCGGGCTGGCCGGGCGCGGCCGAATGGGATGCGCTCCGTCGCCAGGTCGGCGGCCGCCTGCTGCGGCCGCATTCGCCGTTCGCCGATTGCGCCGGCGGCTGCCGGGACGCGCTCAGGCTGCTGGGCAACCCGTTCGCGCTCGGCGACGACCCGGCGCTGACCCAGACCAGCGGCTGGGCCGGGGCCTGGCGCTCGCAGCCCAGCGCCTATGCGGTGGCGGCCGAGCGCGAGGAGGACGTGACCGCCGCGGTCGCGTTCGCCCGCCGCCACCGGCTGCGGCTGGTGGTGAAGGGCGGCGGGCACAGCTACCAGGGCACCTCGCAGGCGCCCGACTCGCTGCTGGTGTGGACCCGCCGCATGAACCGCTGCACCCTGCACGACGCCTTCGTGCCGGAGGGCTGCGCCGGCATGGTCGCGCCGACTCCGGCGGTGACCGTGCAGGCCGGCGCGCTGTGGGCCGACGCCTACCACGCGGTGACCACCCGCGCCGGCCGCTACGTGCAGGGCGGCGGCTGCACCACCGTCGGCGTGGCCGGGCTGGTGCAGAGCGGCGGCTTCGGCAGCTTCTCCAAGCGCTTCGGCACCGCCGCGTCGAACCTGCTCGAGGCGCGCGTCGTCACCGCCGACGGCGTGGCGCGCACGGTCAACGCGCGCCGCGAGCCGGAGCTGTTCTGGGCGCTCAAGGGCGGCGGGGGCGGCAGCCTGGGCGTGCTCACCGAGCTGACCCTGCGCACCTTCGACCTGCCCGAATGGTTCGGCGCGGTGCTCGGCCGCATCAGCGCGCGCTCCGGCGAGGCGATGCGCGCGCTGATCGCCAGGGCGATGGCGTTCTACGCCGAGGCGCTGCACAACCCGCACTGGGGCGAGCAGCTGGCCTTCCAGGGCGACAGCCTGCGGATTTCGATGGTGTTCCAGGGCATGGACCAGGCCGCGGCCGAGCGCACGTGGGCGCCGTTCCTGGACTGGGTGAAGGCGCGCCCGGAGTACCGCTTCGCCGAGCCGGTGCGCGTCCTCGCGCTGCCCGCGCGGCATTTCTGGGACCTCGACTACTTCCGCCGGCACGCGCCGGAGCTGATGGTCCCCGACGACCGCCCCGGCGCGCCGGCCCACCACGGCGTATGGGCCGGCGACCGCGAGCAGGTCGGCTGGTTCATCCACGCCTTCCAGTCGGCCTGGCTGCCGCAGTCGCTGCTGTCGCCCGCGCGGCGCGGCGCGCTGGCGGATGCGCTGTTCGACGCCGCGCGGCAGTGGCACGTCTCGCTGCACTTCAACAAGGGCCTGGGCGGCGGCGACCCGGCGGCGGTCGCGCGCGCCCGCGACACCGCCACCCATCCGCAGGCGACCGAGGCGTTCGCGCTGGCGATCTGCGCCGCCGCGGGCGACCCGGCCTTCCCGGGCATGCCCGGGCCGGGGCCGGACCTGGCCCGGGCCCGCCAGCGCGCCGCGGCGGTGGACCGCGCGATGGACGCGCTGCGCCGGGTCGCGCCGCAGGCCGGCTCCTACGTCTCGGAGAGCGACTACTTCCTGCGCGACTGGCCGCAGCGCTTCTGGGGCGCGAACCACGCGCGGCTGGCCGCGGCCAAGCGCCGCTACGACCCCGAGGGCCTGTTCTTCGTGCACCACGGCGTGGGCAGCGAAAGCTGGAGCGCGGACGGCTTCGCGCGCCGCCCCGGCGCGGAGGCGCGCGCATGAACCGCCGCCACGACATCGACGCGCTGCGCGTGCTGGCCTTCGGCCTGCTGATCCTCTACCACGCCGGCATGCTCTACGTGGCGCCGGCGGCCGATTGGGGCTTCCACCTCAAGAGCGGCCATCTGGCCGAATGGCTGCAGTACCCCATGCTGTTCCTCAACCGCTGGCGGATGGAGCTGCTGTTCCTGGTCTCCGGCCTGGCCGTGCACTTCCTGCGCGGGCGCCTGCGCCTGCCCGCGCTGGCGTGGAAGCGCACGGTGCGCCTGCTGCTGCCGCTCGTCTTCGGCATGCTGGTGGTGGTCCCGGTCCAGCCCTACGTGCAGGGCCGCGCCGAGCACGCCCTCGCGCCCGGCTTCCTGGCCTTCCTGCCGCACTACTGGACGCACGGCTACCGCGACTGGGGCCTGACCTGGAACCACCTGTGGTACCTGCCCTACCTGTGGCTGTACACGATGGCGCTGCTCGCGCTGCTGCCGGCGCTGGAATCGCCGGCCGGCCGGCGGCTGCGCGCGGGCGCGGCGAGGCTGCGCGGCTGGCCGCTCCTGATCCTGCCCGCGCTGCCGCTGCTCGCCCTCGGCACGCTGCTGCGCGGCTACCCGGAGACGCACGCGCTGGTCGGCGACTGGTGGGCGCACGCGATCTACGCCACGGTGTTCCTGTACGGCTACCTGATCGGCACCGACGCCGCGCTGTGGAACGAGTTCGCGCGGCTGCGCCGGCGCTCGCTCGCGCTCGCGCTGGCCTGCTTCGCGGCCTACCTGTTCCTGGACAAGTTCGCCGGCCGCCTGCTCGCGCAGCAGGCGCTGGCGGCCTGGGTGGAGCCGGCCGGCGTCGCGCTGTGGCGCGCCACGCGCTACTTCTACCTGTGGAGCGCCATCGCCGCCGTGCTCGGCTGGGGCCATGCATGCCTCAACCGCCCGTTCCGCTGGCTGCCGTATGCGCGCGAGGCGGTGTATCCCTGGTACATCCTGCACCAGAGCGTGCTGCTGGCCTGCGCGGCCTGGCTGATCCCGCGCCGTCTCGGCCCGGTGCTGGAGCCTGGCCTGCTGCTGCTCGGCACGGTGGCCGGCTGCGCCCTGCTGCACGAGGGCATCCGCCGCGTGCGCTGGCTGCGGCCGCTGTTCGGGCTGGACAGCCGCGCGCCGTCCGGCGGCCGCGCCGCGCCACCCGCGGCCCGGCCGGCCGAGCGCGCGAAAGCCTGCGAGCCGGCGCGCGCCGTCATCCCGGGGACGACGGAATGAGGATGGCGGCCGCGTTTCGCGGAGCCGTCTGCGCGCGGGCCAAGGAAGAGTGGACATCGGTCCACGGCGGCGCGGCATGGCGGGATTGGCCGATGTTCTGGGCATCGCGGCCGCAGGCCGCTCCCGCAAGGCTGGCGAGGTCCCCTGGGGAGCGGCCTCCGGCCGCGATCAGCCTGATGCGAAGCCGCCCAGGGCCTCGATGCCAGGCCCGCCGAGTCCACGCCCCAGCGCCGGTGGTCGAGCACGGCGGTGCCTGGCCGGAGAAACACGGGAAGCGATGGAAGAACGGCAAGCGCTGCCTCCACGCCCGCGCACGCTTCATCCTGCCGGCCTTCCTGGCGCTCTCCCTCGATGATTTGAACAGGCCCTCAGGTCTCGCTGCCCAGCGTCGAGTCCAGGTGCTCGACGCGGGCGATCTGGTCGAGCCAGACGAAGCGGCTCCAGCCGCCGATGCCGCGGTGGTCCAGCCGCACCACGCCGTTGAAGCCCTCGCGCTCCTCGGCGTCGCGGAACAGCTGCACGTTGGGGCGCTCGCAGATGAAGCCGTCGCAGCGGCTGCCGTCCTTGAGCGACAGCCGCACGTGGCCGTTGGTGGGAAGTTCGCGCACCAGCGCTTCCAGGTGATGGATGCTGGCCTGGTCGGTGTAGACGTGCTCGGCCTGGCGGCCCATGGCGATGCCTGCGAAGGGAGAACGGCGCGCAGGGTAGCGCGGCGCGCGGCAAGGGCCGGTCAAGGCCGCGCGAGCCGGGCGTGAAGCGCACCACATTTTTTTCGCGTCGCCCCGGCCGGTTCTTCCCGCCCTCGTCATGCGCCACGCGGCAACGCGGCGGCCGCCGCCGCGCGGCGCGGGCCGTTTCCACGATAATGCGCGCTCCCCGCCCGGAATCCCCCGCATGGCCGCCCCCGCCGCTTCGCCCGACCCGACGCACTCGCTGCTGCGCCATCCCGCCTTCGTGCAGTTCTGGTTCGCCCGCATCGCCTCGGGCTTCGGCTTCCAGATGCTGTCGGTGGCGGTGGGCTGGCAGATCTACGCGATCACCGGGCGCGCGCTCGACCTCGGCCTGATCGGCCTGGTGCAGTTCTTCCCCTCGGTGCTGCTGGCGCTGCCGGCCGGGCACATGGCCGACCAGTTCGAGCGCCGCCGCGTGGTGCTGTACGGGCAGATCGTGGAACTGCTCGCGGTGGCGCTGCTGGCGGCGCTGACCCTGCTCGGCGCGGTCCACGAGCTCGGCATCCTGCTGCTGGTGTTCGCCATCAGCACCGCCAAGGCGTTCGAGTCGCCCTCGATGCAGTCGATGCTGCCCGCGCTGGTGCCGGCGGAGATCCTGCCGCGCGCGGTGGCCTCCAGCGGCTCGGCGTTCCAGGCGGCGATGATCCTCGGCCCGGCGGTGGGCGGCGTGCTGTACGTGGCCGGCCCCGGCGTGGTGTACCTGAGCGCGGCCGCGCTGTACCTCGTCGCCACCGTGCTGGTCGCGCGGCTGCGCTACGAGCAGGCGCAGCCGAAGCGCGAGCCGGCCACGCTGAAGACGCTGTTCGCCGGCGTGCACTTCATCCGCGAGCGCAAGGACATCCTCGGCGTGATCTCGCTGGACCTGTTCGCGGTGCTGCTGGGCGGCGCCACCGCGCTGCTGCCGATCTTCGCCAGGGACATCCTGCACACCGGGCCGTGGGGCCTGGGCATCCTGCGCGCCGCGCCGGCGGTGGGCGCGCTGCTGATGTCGCTGTGGCTGTCGCGGCACGACCTGCAGCGCCGCGTGGGCATGGTGATGTTCGGCTCGGTGGCCGGCTTCGGCGCGGCCACGCTGGTGTTCGCGGTGTCCAGCTCGCTGTGGCTGTCGGTGGCCGCGCTGTTCGCCGCGGGCGCGTTCGACATGGTGAGCATGGTGATCCGCGGCTCGCTGGTGCAGCTGGACACGCCCGACGCGATGCGCGGGCGCGTCAACGCGGTCAATGGCATCTTCATCAACACCTCCAACCAGCTCGGCGAGTTCGAGTCGGGCCTGCTCGCCGCCTGGCTGGGCGCGGTGGGCGCCACCGTGGTCGGCGGGCTGGGCACGCTGGCGGTGGTGGGACTGTGGATGCTGCTGTTCCCGGGCCTGCGCCGGCGCCAGCGCCTGCAGCTGGAGGACCCCGCCAACGAGGCGCTGGGTACCGCCGAATCGGTGTAACGCACGTAACGGTGGGCGGCGCGGCGGCGGGCCGCTACGATCGGCGGATGACCACGCTCCCGCTCCTGCGCGCCGCCGGCGCCGTCCTCGCCCTGTCCCTGCTCCCGCCCGCCGCGCCGGCCGCCGACGGCCCGCGCATCCTGGTCAGCTTCAGCCGGCAGGCGCGCGCCGAGCCGGTGACCGGGCGCGTGTACGTGGCGGTCAGCCGCGACGCCGGCAAGCCGCCGATCGAGGAGGCCGACGTCACCGGCGTGCCGCTGTTCGGCCACGACGTGACCGCGCTGGCGCCGGGCCAGGCCGCGGCGATCGACGCCGACGACGCCGGCGCACCCCTGACCAGCCTGCGCCAGCTGCCCGCCGGCGACTACTGGATGCAGCCCTTCGTCAACGTCTATACCGAGTTCAGGCGCGCCGACGGCCACACCGTGTGGCTGCACATGGACCAGTGGGAAGGCCAGGACTGGAAGCACTCGCCCGGCAACCTCTACGGCAAGCCGGTGAAGGTGCACTACGACCCGGCCTCGCCCGAACCGCTGCACCTGGTCGCCGACCGGGCGATTCCGCCGATCCCGTTCCCCAAGGACACGCCCTACGTCAAGCGCTTCCGCATCCGGAGCAAGCTGCTGAGCGCCTGGTGGGGCCACCCGATCTACCTGGGCGCCACCGTGCTGCTGCCGCGCGGCTACGACAGGCACCCGGACGTGCGCTACCCGGTGATCTACGAGCAGGGCCACTTCTCCACCGCCGCGCCGTTCGGCTTCGAGCGCAGGGATTCGCCGTTCCGGGCCTTCTGGCTCGACCCGGCGAAGAAGGCGCGCGTCATCGCGGTGACCTTGCAGCACCCCTCGCCCTACTACGACGACTCCTACGCGGTGAATTCCGCCAACGAGGGCCCTTACGACGACGCCATCCAGCAGGAGCTGCTGCCGGAGATCGCCCGGCGCTTCCGCACCATCGAGCAGCCGTGGGCGCGCATCCTCACCGGCGGCTCCACCGGCGGCTGGATCGCGGTGGCGCAGCAGCTGTTCCATCCCGCGTTCTACGGCGGCAGCTTCGCGCTGTGCCCGGATGCGCTGGACTTTCGCCACCACCAGGTGGTGAACATCTACGACGACGCCAACGCCTACTGGATCGACAAGGGCTGGATGAAGGTCGAGCGCGTGGACATGCGCCAGCCGGACGGCAACATCAAGGCGATGATGAAGGACGAGAACTGGTACGAGCTGGCGGTGGGCGACCACGACCGCTCCGGCGGCCAGTGGGACATCTGGGAGGCCGCCTTCGGCCCGGTCGGCGCGGACGGCTATCCGCAGCGCCTGTGGGACAAGCGCACCGGCGTCATCGACCACGCCGTCGCCGCCTACTGGAAGCAGCATTTCGACCTGCGCCATCTCCTCGAAACGCATTGGTCCACGCTGGGCCCGCAGGTGGCCGACAAGCTGCACATCTACGTCGGCGACATGGACACCTACAACCTCAACATGGGCGTGCGGGCGATGGACGCCTTCCTCAAGTCCGCGCGCGACCCGGCCTTCGCGGGCACCGTCACCTACCAGCCGATGGCGCCGCACTGCTGGGGACCGCGCGGCGACGTGCTCTACGGCACGATGACCGGCTTCATCGAGGAACACGCCCCGAAGGACGCGCCAACGAACTGGATCTACTGACGCCATGCGCCGGGCGAGGCGGATCGCCCCGCCTCGCCGCGCCCCCGCCCCGCCACGCACCCGGACCGATCGCCATGCCCGCCATCTCCCGCCTCGCGGCCGCCGCCACGCTGGGCCTCGCATGCGCGGCCGCCGCCGCGAACGGCGCGCCCGGCCGCACCTGGGCCAACCCGATCGACATCGACTACCGCTACAACTACGAGCAGATGAACGAGGGCGTCTCGTACCGCACCGGCGCGGACCCCGCCTTCGTCCGCTACCGCGGCGCCTACTACCTGTTCCAGACCCTGGCCGACGGCTACTGGCGCTCGGACGACCTGGTGCACTGGACCTTCGTGAAGCCCGACCGCTGGCCCTTCGACGGCCCGGTGGCGCCGGCGACGCTGGTGGCGGACGACAAGCTGTTCCTGATGCAGGCGGCGATGGAGCCCAGGCCGCTGCTCTATTCCACCGACCCCGACCATGGCCGCTGGGACTTCTGGACGCGCCTGCTGCCGCCGATCCCCGGCGCCACGCCCGCCGGCCACGAGGCGGAGATGAAGCCGGGCGACCAGCCGCCCGGCCCGTGGGACCCGGGCCTGTTCCGCGACGACGACGGCAAGGTGTACCTCTACTGGGGCTCGTCCAACGTGTTCCCGCTGTACGGCATCGGCGTGGACCTGGCGCTCGACCGGACGGCCGAGGGCGAGGGCAAGCGCGTGCGCTTCCTCGGCAAGCCGCGGCCGCTGCTCGCCCTGCACCCGGACCGGCATGGCTGGGAGCGCTTCGGCCCGGACCACACCGACGACAGGACCGTGCCCTACGTCGAGGGCGCCTGGATGAACAAGCACCGCGGCACCTACTATCTGCAGTACGCCGCGCCCGGCACCGAGTACAACGTCTACGCCACCGGCGTGTACACCGCCGACGCGCCGCTGGGGCCGTTCCGCTACGCGCCGTACAACCCGGTGGGCTACAAGCCCGGCGGCTTCGTGGTGGGCGCCGGCCACGGCTCCACCTTCGAGGACGCCTACGGCAACGACTGGAACGCCGGCACCATGTGGGTGGCGGTGAACTGGCGCTTCGAGCGGCGCATCGACCTGTTCCCCGCCGGCTTCCACGAGGACGGCCAGATGTGGGTGGACACGCGCTTCGGCGACTTCCCGCAGCGCATGCCCGACCACAGGCTCGGGCCCGGCGAGAGCACCTTCACCGGCTGGATGCTGCTGTCCTGGCGCAAGCCCGCCAGCGCCTCCAGCGCACTGCCCGGCCACGGCCCGGAGCTGGCCACCGACGAGGACGTGCGCAGCTACTGGGTGGCGGCCAGCGACGCGCCCGGCCAGACGCTCACCCTCGACCTCGGCGGCCCGCGCACGGTGCGCGCGGTGCAGGTGAACTTCGCCGACTACCAGGCCGGCCGCTACGGCGACGCGCCGGACATCGTGGCGCAGTTCAAGCTCGAAGGCTCGGCCGACGGCGCGCACTGGAGCACGCTGGCCGACCTCTCGCGCGAGACCCGCGACCGCCCCAACGCCTACGTCGAGCTGGACCGGCCCGCGCGCATCCGCTACGTGCGCTACGTGCACGGCCACGTCGGCGCGAGGCACCTGGCGATCTCCGACCTGCGCGTGTTCGGCAACGCCGACGGCCCCGCGCCGGCCGCGCCCGAGCTGCTCTCGGCCGCCCGCGGCAAGGACGCCCGCGACGCCACCATCACCTGGAAGCCGGTGCCCGGCGCGGTGGGCTACAACGTGCGCTGGGGCCTGGCCGCCGACCGCCTGCACGAGACCTACCAGGTGTTCGCCGACCACCCGACCACGCTGGAGCTGCGCTCGCTGAACAAGGGCGTGCGCTACGTGGTGGCGGTGGAGGCGTTCGACGAGCGCGGCGTGTCGCCGCTGTCCCGGACGCTGACGCTGTCGCCCTAACCGGCCGCGGGCCCCGTGCCCGCGCCGCGCGGCGGCGCCATCCACGCGGCGCTCACGCCGCTGGCGGCACGCTTGCCGCCCGGTGCCAAGGAGAATCCCGACATGAGCAGAATCCGCGAACTCGAGCGTCATTTCGACGGCGCGCGCGAGCGCGTGCGCGACTACGCCGAAAGCGCTTCGGACGCCGCCGGCGAGCTGGCCGAGCGCGGCCGCCGCGCGGCGCGGCGCTTCGGCCACGGCGGCGACTACCGCCGCCGGCTGGTGCGCCTGGCCGAGGACATGGCCGACGAGGCCAACTACCAGTACCGCCGCGCGCGCCGCCACGTGCAGCGGCACCCGGTGGCCACCGCGGCCATCGTCGCCGGCACCGTGGGCGCCTTCCTGCTGCTGCGCCGGCTGTTCCGCGACGACGAGGAATGAGGTCCCGCCTCGCGGGGCCGGCGGCGTCCTTCCCGCCCGTCCGCCCCGCGGCGCTTCCCCTCCGGAAAAGCGACGAACCCGCCGGCGAGGCGGGTTCGTCGTCTCTGCCGCGCGGCGGGCCTGTCCATGATCTCCGCGTGTCCCGCGCCGAGGGCTGCCTGCGCGCAGGCCGAGCGGGGACGAAGGGACGCGGGGAGGCGCCATGGATGGCGCCGGCCCCGCGGAGCGAGGAGTGGCGATGGTTCGCGCGTCGTGGCCGCAGGCCGCTCCCACGGAGCTTGCGAAACCTCTGGGGGAGCGGCCTCCGGCCGCGATCGACCCGGCGGGGCCCTTACACGGTCAGCGGGTTGGGCTTCTCCGGGTCGAGCTTGTACTCCTTGATCGCGCGCGCCACGTCCTTGGCGTTGACCTTGCCGTCCTTGGCCAGCGCGGCCAGCGCGGCGTGGGCGATCCAGTAGCGGTCCACCTCGAAGAACTGGCGCAGGTGCTGGCGCGTGTCCGAGCGGCCGTAGCCGTCGGTGCCGAGCACGGTGTAGCGCATGCCGTCGGGCAGGAAGGCGCGGATCTGGTCGGCGTACTCGCGCACGTAGTCGGTGGCGGCGATCGCCGGGCCCTGGCGGCCCTGCAGCAGGCCGGTGACGTAGGGCACGCGCTGCTCCGCCTCCGGGTGCAGGCGGTTCCAGCGCTCGGCGTCGAAGCCGTCGCGGCGCAGCTCGCTGAAGCTGGGGCAGGACCAGATGTCGGCGCTGACGCCGAAGTCCTTCTCCAGCAGCCCGGCGGCGGCGATCACCTCGCGCAGGATGGTGCCCGAGCCCAGCAGCTGCACGCGCGGCTCGCCCTTCTTCGGCTTGCCGGCGTCCTTGAGCAGGTACATCCCCTTGATGATGCCTTCCTCCACGCCCTTGGGCATGTCCGGATGGACGTAGTTCTCGTTCATCACGGTGATGTAGTAGTAGACGTCCTCCTGCTCCTCCAGCATGCGGCGCGTGCCGTCCTGCAGGATCACCGCCACCTCGTAGGAGAAGGTCGGGTCGTAGGCGCGCACGTTGGGGATCGCGCCGGCCAGCAGGTGCGAGTGGCCGTCCTCGTGCTGCAGGCCCTCGCCGTTGAGCGTGGTGCGGCCGGAGGTGCCGCCGATCAGGAAGCCGCGCGAGCGCATGTCGCCGGCGGCCCAGGCCAGGTCGCCGATGCGCTGGAAGCCGAACATCGAGTAGTAGATGAAGAACGGCAGCATCGGCTGGTTGCTGATGCTGTAGCTGGTGGCCGCGGCCATCCACGCGGCCATGCCGCCGGCCTCGCTGATGCCTTCCTGCAGCACCTGGCCCTTCTGGTCCTCGCGGTAGTACAGGAGCTGGTCGGCGTCCTGCGGGCGGTACTTCTGGCCGAACGGCGCGTAGATGCCGATCTGGCGGAACATGCCCTCCATGCCGAAGGTGCGCGCCTCGTCGGCGACGATCGGCACCACGCGCTCGCCGATCTGCTTGTCGCGCAGCAGCAGGTTCATGCCGCGCACCAGCGCCATGGTGGTGGAGATCTCGCGCTCGCCGCTGCCGCTGGTGATCTGCGCGAAGGCGGACAGGTCCGGCGCCTTCAGCTTCACGTCGGTCCTGCGCCGGCGCTGCGGCAGGAAGCCGCCCAGCGCGCGGCGGCGCTCGATCATGTACTCCACCTCCGGCGAGTTCTTGCCGGGGTGGTAGTACGGCACGTCGGCCAGCTTGTCGTCCGGCACCGGGATGTTGAAGCGGTCGCGGAAGTGGCGCACCGCGTCGTCGTCCAGCTTCTTCTGCTGGTGCGTGGGGTTCTGCGACTCGCCGGCCGCGCCCATGCCGTAGCCCTTCACCGTCTTGGCCAGGATCACCGTGGGCATGCCCTTGGTGTTCACCGCCGCGTGGTAGGCCGCGTACACCTTGTGCGGGTCGTGGCCGCCGCGGTTGAGGCGCCAGATGTCGTCGTCGGACAGGTTGGCGACCATCTCGCGCGTCTCCGGGTACTTGCCGAAGAAGTGCTCGCGCGTGTACGCGCCGCCGAAGGCCTTGCACGCCTGGTACTCGCCGTCGACGGTCTCCATCATCAGCTTGCGCAGCACGCCCTTGGTGTCGCGCGCCAGCAGCGGGTCCCAGTAGCTGCCCCAGATCACCTTGATGGCGTTCCAGCCGGCGCCGCGGAACACGCCCTCCAGCTCCTGGATGATCTTGCCGTTGCCGCGCACCGGGCCGTCCAGGCGCTGCAGGTTGCAGTTGATCACGAAGATCAGGTTGTCCAGGCCCTCGCGGCCGGCCAGCGAGATCGCGCCCAGCGACTCCGGCTCGTCGGTCTCGCCGTCGCCCATGAAGCACCAGATCTTGCGGTCGGTCTTGGGGCAAAGGCCGCGGTGCTCCAGGTACTTCCAGAACTGCGCCTGGTAGATCGCCTGGATCGGCCCCAGGCCCATCGACACCGTGGGCACCTGCCAGTAGTCCGGCATCAGCCACGGATGCGGGTAGGAGGACAGGCCGCGGCCGTGGCCGGCCACCTCCATGCGGAACAGGTCCAGCTGCTCCTCGCCGATGCGCCCCTCCAGGAACGAGCGCGCGTAGATGCCCGGGCTGGAGTGGCCCTGGTGGAACACCAGGTCGCCCGGATGCTCGGCGCTGGGCGCGCGCCAGAAGTGGTTGAAGCCCACGTCGTACAGCGTGGCCGAGGAGGCGAAGCTGGCGATGTGGCCGCCCAGCTCGCCCGGCTTGCGGTTGGCGCGCACCACCATCGCCATCGCGTTCCAGCGGATCAGCGTGCGGATGCGCCACTCCATCGCCGCGTCGCCCGGGCTCTTGGCCTCGTTGGCGGGGGCGATGGTGTTGACGTACTCGGTGGTGGGGTCGAACGGCAGGTAGCCGCCCGCGCGGCGGGTGGAGTCGACCATCCTCTCCAGCAGGAAGTGCGCGCGCTCGGTGCCGTCGTGGTTGATGACCGCGTTGAGCGATTCGACCCATTCCTGGGTTTCGGTGGGGTCGATGTCCTGGTTGAGGATGTCGTCGAGCTGGTCCATGGGGAGCTTTTCTCCGCGGCGCCGGGGTATGCGCAGCAACAGGTGGACGCCTCCGGGCAAGGAAGGCGGGAACCCTCCGAGTTTAGCTCCGGCGCCATGGCCCGCCAATTGGATCGGGACTGTACGCCCCCGCATGGGCGGCCCCGGTGGACCGGGACCGCCCCGTCGCGTCACGGATCGAACTTCTTCTCCACGCCCAGTTGGATGGACTGGTTGTCGCGCGTGCTGTTGTCCAGCAGGTTCTGGTACTCCAGGCGCACCGACAGGTTGCGCAGCGTCTGCAGCATCACGCCCGCGCCCACCAGCGTGTGGTTGCGCGAGGTGTTGTCCAGCGAGGCGCGGTAGAGCGGCCCGCCGAGCAGGTCCGCGTAGCGCATCGCCGCCGTGCTCGCGCCCTGGAAGTCGTGGCGGAACTCCACCCGCAGCTGCGGCATCCATACGCCGTAGTCGCGCTTGGCCAGCCATTGCGCGCGCAGGCCGAGCACGCCGGTGCTGGTCTTCACGGTCTGGCCGTCGTAGCGCAGCGCGTAGATGTCGTCGCCGTGCTCGGTGTAGCCGTCGAGGCTGGCGCGCGCGAAGTCGAAGCGGCCGTAGGGCGAGACCAGCATGCCGTCCTGCGTGCGGTGCTCGTATCCCACCGCCAGCGAGGCGAACAGCTGCGTGCCGTCGCGGCTGCCGTGCACCGTGTTGCCGTCGTCCGTGACGTAGCGGCGCGCGTCGAAGGACAGCCACTGGTAGCCGGCCAGCGCGTCGACGTACACCAGCGGCGCCGGCCGGTAGCTGCCGTAGACGGCGGCGCTGTAGCTGTCCACCGAGCTGCGGCTGCCGTGGCGGCCGACGTCGGAGGCGTCGTGGCCGTAGCCCACGCCGGCGCCGAGGGCGAGCCGGTCGCCGAAGGCGCGGTCCGCGCCCATGCTGATGCCCGAGGTGGTGAAGTCGATGCCGTTGTCGCTCGCGCCCGGCTGCGTCTTGCCGAAGTTCACGGCGCCGCCGGTCCATGCCGACCAGCCGCCCGGGTTCCGGGCGCCGGCCGGGCCCTCCCCGCTCGCCGGCGGCTCCTGCGGCTGCACCAGGTAGCGGCGGTTCCACTCGTCGGTGGGGCCGCGCAGTCCCGTCAGCGGGTCGCGGTTCTGGCGCGCGCCGGCAGAGCTCAGGCTGATGCCGTTGGTGAACCCGCCGGACGCCGCGCCGCTGTGCAGCGTCTCCAGGCGCCGCTGGAAATTGTCGATCTGCCCCAGCGCCAGCCGTCGCGCGGCGTCCGCCTGCGCCGCGAGCACGCCGAGGACCTCGGCGTCCTTCGACGGATCGCTGCGCCCGGTCACGCTGATGGTGACGGTGGCCGCCGCCGAGGTGGCGTATGCGTTGCTGAGCGTGTAGCTCACCTGCGCCTGGCCGCTGAAGGCGCTGTTGGCGGAGAAGTCGAGCGTGTAGCCCGAGGCCGTGCCGTGGATGCTGGCGCTGCCCGCGTTGGACGGCGAAACGGCGACGAGCGCCGCGCCGGTGAACGGGCCGCCCCGCGCCGTGGCGGTCAGGTCGACCTGCACCGTGCGCCCGGCCACCACGCTGGCGCTGAGCGCCGCGGGCAGCGGCACCGGGTTCACGGTGATGGCCACGTGCGCCGGCTGCGAGGTGCCGAACGGGTTGGACAGCGTGTAGTCCAGCCCCACCGTGCCGGACGCATCGAGCGGCGCGGTGTAGACGATGTCGCTGCCGCTCACCTTCGCCACGCCCGTGGCCGGCGCGGCGACGATCGCCACTGCCGTGTACGGCGCGCCCGTGGCGCCCTGGGTCGCGTGGATGGTCACCGACTTGCCGCCCAGCACGGCCACGGACTGCGCCGCCGCCACCGGCACCGCCAGCGGCGTCACCGTGACGGTGACCGTGGCCGGCGCCGACGTGCCGCCGGGGCCGGTGGCGGTATAGGTGAAGCTGTCGCTGCCGAAGAAATTGTCGGCCGGCGTGTACACCACGTCGAGGCCGCTGACGGCCGCGCTGCCGTGCGCGGGCGCCTGCGCCACGGCGACGCTGGCGATCGGGCCGGTGTCGTTGGCGGTGACCGCGATGGTCGCCGGCGCATTGGCCGCGGTGGTGGCAGTGTCGTTCACCACGACCGGCACGGGCTGGCCGATGCCCAGCGAATACGCCTGGCTGCCGCTGAAGCCCAGGCCGTCCGTCGCCTTCACGGTGAAGCTGAAGCTGCCCGCCGCGCTTGGCGTGCCCGACAGGTGGCCCGCGCTGCTCAGCGCAAGACCCGGCGGCAGCGCGCCGGCGACCAGGCTGTAGGTGTAGCCGCCGCTGCCGCCGCTCGCGCTCAGCGCCTGGCTGTAGGCGACGGCGACCTGGCCGCCCGGCAGCGTGGCCGGCGCGAGGGTGATGGCCGGCGCGTCCACGTCGAGCGTGTAGGCCTGGCTGCCGGCGAAGCCGAAGCCGTCGGTCGCCTTGACGGTGAAGCTGAAGTTGCCGGCCGTGCTCGGCGTGCCGCTGATCTGGCCGGAGCTGCTGAGCGCGATGCCCGGCGGCAGGGCGCCCGACGCCAGGCTGTAGGTATAGCCGCCGTTGCCGCCGCTCGCGCTCAGCGCCTGGCTGTAGGCGACGCCGCCCGTGCCCGCCGGCAGCGTGGCCGGGGCGAGGGTGATGGCCGGCGCGTTCACGGTGAACGTGTAAGCCTGGCTGCCGGTGAAGCCGAAGCCATCGGTCGCGGTGACGGTGAAATCGTAGGTGCCCGCCGTGGTCGGCGTGCCGGACACGGTGCCCGTGCTGCTCAAGGCGAGGCCGGACGGCAGGGTGCCCGCCGAGAGGCTGTAGGTGTAGCCGCCGTTGCCGCCGCTCGCGCTCAGCGCCTGGCTGTAGGCGACGCCGCCCGTGCCCGCCGGCAGCGTGGCCGGCGCGACGGTGATGGCCGGCGCGTTCACGGTGAACGCATAGGCCTGGCTGCCGGTGAAACCAAAGCCGTCGGTCGCGGTGACGGTGAAGTTGTAGGTGCCCGCCGTGGTCGGCGTGCCGGACACGGTGCCCGTGCTGCTCAAGGCGAGGCCGGATGGCAGGGTGCCCGCCGAGAGGCTGTAGGTGTAGCCGCCGTTGCCGCCGCTCGCGCTCAGCGCCTGGCTGTAGGCGACGCCGCCCGTGCCCGCCGGCAGCGTGGCCGGCGCGACGGTGATGGCCGGCGCGTTCACGGTGAACGCATAGGCCTGGCTGCCGGTGAAACCGAAGCCGTCGGTCGCGGTGACGGTGAAGTTGTAGGCGCCCGCCGTGGTCGGCGTGCCGGACACGACGCCGCTGCTGCTCAGGGCGATCCCGGGCGGCAGCGCGCCTGCCGAGAGGCTGTAGGTGTAGCTGCCGTTGCCGCCGCTCGCGCCCAGCGTCTGGCTGTAGGCGCTGCCGCCGGTGCCGGCCGGCAGCGTGGCCGGGGCGAGGGTGATGGCCGGCGCGCCCACGGTGAGCGTGTACGCCTGGCTGGCCGAGAACGGCGCGCCGGTGCCGGTGCTGCTGTCGGTCGCCCGCACGGTGAAGTTGTAGGTGCCCGCCGCCGTGGGCGTGCCGGACAGCACGCCGCCGGACGAGAGCGCCAGGCCCGCCGGCAACGCGCCCGCGGTGAGCGAGTAGGTGTATGGCGCCGTGCCGCCGCTGGCAGCGAAGGTGTGCGTGTAGGACGCCTCCGCCGTGGCGTTGGGCAGCGTGCCCGGGTCGAGCACCACGGTGCCGGCGCCCACTACCAGGCTGTACGCCTGGCTGCCGGTGAAGCCGCCGCCGTCGGTCGCGGTGACCGTGAAATTGAAGCTGCCCGCGGCCGTGGGCGTGCCGGACAGCACGCCCGCGGGCGACAGGACCAGGCCCGCCGGCAGCAGGCCGGAGCTCACGTTGTAGGTGAAGGTGGCCGGATGGCCTTCGGACGCGGTGATCGTCTGGCTGTAGGCGTTGCCCACCGCCGGCGCCGGCAAGGTGCCCGGCGACAGCGTGATGGTCGGCGCCGCCACGTCGAGGGTGTAGCTGCCCGATACGCTGAAGGGCGCCCCCGTGCCGGTCGAGCTGTCGGTGGCCTGCACCGTAAAGTTGAAGTTGCCCGCCGCCGTGGGCGTGCCGGACAGCACGCCCGCGGACGACAGCGTCACGCCCGGCGGCAGCGCACCTGCGCTGATCGCGTAGCTGTACGGCGCCGTGCCGTTGCCGGCGGCGAACGTGGCGCTCACCGGCGAGCCGGCCGTGCCGTCGAGGGTCGTGCCGGATGCGGGCGTGAGCGTCATCGCGGGCGCGCCCACGCTGATGGTGTATGCGTGGCTGCCGGTGTAGGGGCCCGCGCCGCCGCTGCCGTCGGTCGCGGTGATGGTGAAGCTGTAGGTGCCGGCGCCGGTGGGCGTGCCGGTGATGGCGCCGGCGCCGCTCATGGTCAGGCCGGGCGGCAGCGCGCCGGCGGTGACCGCATAGGTATACGGACCGATGCCGCCGGAGGCCGTCACGCTCTGCGAATACGCCGCGCCCACGCTCGGGTTCGCCAGCACGGCCGGTGCGATCTCGATGGTCGGCGCGTTCACGCTCAGCGCCAGCGGGCCGCTGATCGCGCTGAACGGCCCGGTGCCGCCGCTGCTGTCGGTGGCCGTCACGGTGAAGTTGAACGTGCCGCCCGCGATGGCCGTGCCCGACAGCGTGCCGTTGCTGGCCAGCGTGATGCCCGGCGGCAGGCTGCCGGAGGCGAGCGCGTAGGTGTACGGCGCCGTGCCGCCGCCGGCGCTGGCCAGCGACTGGCTGTAGGCGACGCCCACCGTCGCCGCCGGCGGATTGGCCGGCGCGTAGACGATGACCGGCGTGTTCACGGTGAGCGTCAGCGGACCGCTGGTCGCGCTGAACGGTCCGGTGCCGGTGCTGCTGTCGGTGGCCCTTACCGTGAAGCTGAAGTTGCCGTTCGCCGTGGGCGTGCCCGACAACGTGCCGTCGCTGGCCAGCGTGACGCCCGCGGGCAGGCTGCCGGACGCGAGCGCGTAGGTGTACGGCGCCGCGCCGCCGCTGGCGCCCGCGAGGGATTGGCTGTAGGCCGCGCCGACGGTCGCCGTCAGCGGGCTGGCCGGCGCGTAGACGATGCTCGGCGGCGAGACGGTGATCGTCGCCGTGGCCGGGGCCGAGGTGCCGCCGCCGTTGGTGGCCCTGTACGTGAAGCTGTCCGGGCCGGCGTAGCCCGGCGCGGGCGTGTAGGCGATCGAGGTGCCGCTGGCGATGGCCGTGCCGTGCGTGGCCTGGGTGACGACCGCGACGGAGGCCGGCGCCCCGCCGGTGATGTCGAGGGTGATCGGGTTGTTGGTGCTGCCGTAGGCCACCGTGGCGCTCACCGGGTTGGCGACCGGGGGCGGCAGGTTCTGCACGGTGATCGAGAGGTTGTTGGCCGAGAAGAACGGCGTCGGCGAGCTGCTGTCGGTGACGCGCACCGTGAAGTTCGTCGTGCCCAGCGCGGTGGGCGTGCCGCTGATCGTGCCGTTGCTCGACAGCGTCAGGCCGTTCGGAAGCGTCGTGCCGCCATCCAGCGCATAGGTGTACGGCGGGGTCCCGCCGGACGCGGTCAGGGTGAAGCTGTACGGCTGGCTGATGACCGCGTTGGCAGGCGTATTGGTGATGTTGACGCTCGCCGGCCCGATCACGATCGAGTAGCTCGCCGTGCCGGTCGCGCTGGTGCTGTCGGTCGCCGTGATCGAGAACGAATAGCTGCCCTGCGTGGTGGGCGTGCCGGAGATGGTGTCGCCGCCGAGCGTCAGGCCGGGAGGCAGGGCGCCGCTGCTGACGGCGAAGGTGTACGGCCCGGTGCCGCCGGAGGCGCTCAGCGTCGTCGCGGGATAGGCGATGGCCACGGTGCCCGAGGGCATCGTCGAGGGCGAGAGGACGATCGTCGAGGTCGACGGGGCGATGTGCACCGTCACGGTGACGGTGTTGCTGCCCGAGCCATCGTCATACTGGAACGTGTCCGTCGTGGCGCCGTCGCCGCTGTTGTTGTAGCTGATCTGGGCGGCCGCGTGGTTGGTGACCGTCGCCGTGCCGTGGCCTGCCGGCGACGTGATGTCGCCGATGCCGAAGCCGGAACTGCACGACGTGACATCCATGGTGATCGTCGTTCCGGGCGCCATCGGCGATCCGGCGGAAGCATTGGGCGGCGTATATGCCGTGCACGCCGCGTGCGACAGGCCCGGCACGGCCAGCGTGGCGCACAGCAACAGGAACGCTACCCATCGGCCGAATGCCCTACGGCCGAGCCCATGGCGCACCGCACCGCGATGCTTCGACTCCGGATGCCACATGACTTGTCCCCTGTTGCCCGCCTTCCCGACGGACGGCGCCTGGCGGCGCATGTATGTGAAAGCCGTCCGTGGCTCGTGAACGAGCAGCCGCGGTACTGGAACCCCTTTGCCGCCTGACCGCAAGCCTGGTCCGGCGGTCCCGCACCTTCCCCTGAAGCAGCCGCCCGCCCGGGGGCGGAGAGCGCGGCATTGTGATCCCGATCACAAAGTGCTTGTCAAGCTGCCGGGGATGCGCAAGAGTGCGCCGGCCAGGGGGAAACGCTCGCCGGCACAACCAGGGGGAAAACCTATGTCGCAGCCCTTTCTCGGGCAGATCATGCCCGTGGCGTTCAACTTCGCGCCCAAATATTTCGCGCTGTGCAATGGCCAGCTGCTGCCCATCAACCAGAACCAGGCGCTGTTCTCGCTGCTGGGCACGTATTACGGCGGCAACGGCACGACCAACTTCGCGCTGCCCGACCTGCGCAGCCGCACTCCGGTGGGCTCCAGCAACGGCACGAACGTCGGTGAGGCCGGCGGCGTCGAGAACGTCACCCTGCTGACCGGACAGATCCCCGCGCACAGCCACACCTTCAACGCGAACACCGCCGCGGGCACCTCGCGCATTCCCGGCAGCGGCGTGCTCGGCGCTCCCGGCTCGCTGAAGATCTATGGCAGCTCCGGCGGTTCGCAGGTCCCGCTCAACGTGCTCGACAACGCGGGCCAGACCCTGCCGCACCCGAACCTGCAGCCATACACGGTGCTGAACTTCTGCATCGCGCTGCAGGGCCTCTTTCCCTCGCGGAACTGACCGGAGACCTTGCCATGAGCGAACCCTACGTGGGCGAGATCCGCCTGTTCCCCTACACCTTCGCGCCGAACGGCTGGTTCGACTGCGACGGCCGCTTGCTTTCCATCGCCGAGTACGAGGTGCTGTTCACCCTGCTCGGCACCACCTACGGCGGCGACGGCGCGACCACGTTCGCGCTGCCCGACCTGCGCGGCCGCGTGCCGGTCCACCAGGGCGCGGGAACGGGCCTGTCGACCTACGTGCTGGGCCAGATGGCCGGCACCGAGACGGTCACGCTGCTCCCCAGCCAGATGCCGGCCCACGGCCACGCCTTCTACGCCGTGGACGCGGCGGCAAGTTCCGTCACGCCATCCTCCACGCTCCAGCTCGGCTCGGTCAGCGGGGACACGCTGTACACGAACAGCACCTCGGGCATCGCCAGCGGCGACCTGGCGCCGACGGCCGTCGGCTCCGCGGGAGGCAACCAGCCTCACGACAACACCATGCCTACGCTGACCGCGCGCTTCTGCATCGCCTGGGCCGGCGTCTATCCGTCGCAGAACTGACGGCCGTCGATCGATTACGAGGACCACATCATGAGCGATCCCTTCATTGGCGAGATCCAGATCTACGGCTTCAACTTCGCCCCCTACAACTGGGCCATGTGCCAGGGGCAGATCATGCCCATCCAGCAGAACACGGCGCTGTTCTCGCTGCTGGGCGTCCAGTTCGGCGGCAACGGCCAGACCACCTACGCCCTGCCGAACTTCGCGGGCAACGCGGCAAGCGGCCAGGGCCAGGGGCCCGGGCTGTCGCCGCGCACGGTGGGCGAGACCTTCGGCTCCGCCAGCGTCACGCTGCAGTCCGACGAAATGCCGATGCATACCCATGGGGCCCGCATCTACAACCAGCCGGTGGCCGCCAATCGCGCCGGCATCCCGGCCGCCGGCGACGCCATCATCACCCCCGAGTCGGCGGCGATGCTCACCAGCAACAACGCGGTCAACACCACCCTGCCGTCCCAGACGATCGGCATGACGGGCGGCAACCAGCCGCACGAGAACCGGCAGCCGTACCTGGCGCTGAACTTCTGCATCTCGCTGGCGGGGGTCTTTCCCCAGCGCCCGTGAGCGCAGCCGAGGCATTGGCCTTCCCCGCCGCGCGGGCGGCCTGGCTGCCCGCGCCGGGGAACGACCTGCCGGCCGGCCTGGGCTGGCGCGATGCGCGCGACGAAGACCTGCCGTTCCTGCGCGCGCTCTACGGCGACGTGCGCGCGGCCGAACTGGCCGCGGTGGCGTGGCCCGACGAGGCGCGCCGGTCCTTCCTGGACAGCCAGTTCGCGCTGCAGCACCGGCATTACGCCGCGCACTACCGGCCGGCCGATTACCTGGTCGTCGAATGGGAAGGCCGCCCCGTCGGCCGCCTCTACCTGCATCGTGGCGAGCGCGAGGCGCTGGTGATCGACATCGCGCTGCTCGGCGCATCGCGCGGCCGCGGCATCGGCTCCGCGCTGCTGCGGCTGGTGCAGGAGACGGCGCTGCGCGACGGCCTGGAGGCGGTGACGCTGCACGTGGAGCGGCGCAACGCCGCCGCCCGCCGGCTCTACGAGCGGCTGGGCTTCGCCGTCGAGGGCGGGTCCGGCCAGCACCTGCGCATGCGCTGGCCGGCGGCGGAAAGGGTCAGTTGAACACCGCCTGGTAGATGAACCCGTCGCGGTCGCGCGCGATCGGCACGAGGAAGATGCCGAACTCGCCCAGCGCGGCGTGCTTCATCTGGTAGATCTTCTGCGGGAAGACGATCGCCGCCTCGTGCCGGAACAGCAGCGAGAACGGCGCGCGCAGCTGGCCGGGGGCGGCGTGCCTCATCGGCAGCGGCTGCGCCTCGACCAGCGCGAAGGGCGCATGGCCGTCGTGGTCCAGCGCCACGGTGAACGTCTCGCCGACCAGCCCCGCAAACGCATCCAAGCCCAGGAATTGCATCGCGTCGCCCCTACGCCCTCAATGGTTGGGGACGGAGTGTCGCACAGACGGCGCCGGCGCCGCGCTCTCTCCGCAGGTGCGGCCGGAGCCGCGTGCGCGCGGCGCCGGGCCATGCCTCGTCGCACTCCGGCGCATTGCCGGCGCGGGGGGCGGCCCGCGCCGGCGCCGCCGCTCAACCGCGCCGTTCGCTCTGCGCCTGGCGGATCTGCGCGTCCACCGCGGCGATCGCGGTCATGTTGACCACGCGGCGCACGGTGGAGGCCGGGGTGAGGATGTGCGCGGGCTTGTCCACGCCCATCAGGATCGGCCCGATCGCCACGCCGTCGGTCATCACCCGCACCATGTTGTAGGCGATGTTGGCCGCGTCCAGGTTCGGCATCACGAACAGGTTGGCGCGGCCGCTCAGGGTGGTGTGCGGGAACATGCGCTGGCGCAGCGCCTCGTCCCAGGCGGTGTCGGCCTGCATCTCGCCGTCCATCTCCAGCTTCGGGTAGCGCGCGCGCAGGATCTGCCACGCCTTGCGCATCTTCGCCGCGCTGGGGTTGTCGTGGCTGCCGTAGTTGGAGTGCGACAGCAGCGCCACCTTCGGTTCGATGCCGAACAGCTTGAGGCGGTAGCTGGCCTGCAGCGTGGCCTCGGCGATCTGCTCGGCGGTGGGGTCCACCTGCACGTGGGTGTCTAGGAAGAACCAGGCGCCCTTGTCGTTGATCACCCCGGTCATCGCCGAGGTGCACTGCACGCCCGGGTCCAGCCCGAACACGCTGCGCAGGTAGCCGAGCTTCTTGTGGTAGCGGCCGACCAGGCCGCAGATCATCGCGTCGGCCTCGCCGCGCTCGACCATCAGCGCGGCGATCAGCGTGGGCCGCGAGCGCATCAGGTTCTTCGCCGCCGCCGGGGTCACGCCGCGGCGCTCGGTGAGCGCGTGGTACTGCTGCCAGTACTCGTTGAAGCGCGGGTCGTCGTTGATGTTGGTGAGCTCGAAGTCCGCGCCCTCGCGCATGCGCAGGCCCAGGCGCTGGATGCGGGTCTGGATCACGTCGGGGCGGCCGATCAGGATCGGGTAGGCCAGCCGCTCGTCGACCACCGTCTGCACCGCGCGCAGCACGGTCTCCTCCTCGCCCTCGGCGTAGACCACGCGCTTCAAGTCGGCGCGGGCGCGCTCGTACACCGGCTTCATCAGCAGGCCGGTGCGGTAGATGAACTGGCCGAGCTTCTCCTTGTAGGCATCCATGTCCGCGATCGGGCGCGTGGCCACGCCCGAGTCCATCGCCGCCTGCGCCACCGCCGGCGCCAGCATCACCAGCAGGCGCGGGTCGAACGGGCGCGGGATCAGGTACTCGGGGCCGAAGGTGGGCGCGTCGCCGCCGTAGGCGCCGGCCAGGTCGCCGGCCTCCATCCGCGCCAGCTCGGCGATGGCGCGCACGCAGGCCAGCTTCATCGCCTCGTTGATGGTGGTGGCGCCCACGTCCAGCGCGCCGCGGAAGATGTACGGGAAGCACAGCGCGTTGTTGACCTGGTTCGGATAGTCCGAGCGGCCGGTGGCGACGATGCAGTCCGGCCGCACCTTCAGCGCCGCCTCGGGCAGGATCTCCGGGGTCGGGTTGGCCAGCGCCAGGATGATCGGGCGCTCGGCCATGCTGGCGACCATCTCGGGCTTGAGGATGCCGCCGGCCGACAGGCCCAGGAACACGTCCGCGCCCTCGACGATCTCGGCCAGCGTGCGCTTGGGCGTGTCGCGCGCGTAGCGCTGCTTGTCCGGGTCCATGTGCTCGCGGCCGGCGTAGAGCACGCCCTCGCGGTCGTAGGCCAGGATGTTCTCCGGCTTCAGGCCCAGCGCCACCAGCATGTCCAGGCAGGCGATGCCGGCCGCGCCGGCGCCGGCGGTGGCCAGCCTGACGTCCTCGATCCGCTTGCCCACCACCTCCAGCGCGTTGAGCACCGCGGCGCCGACGATGATCGCGGTGCCGTGCTGGTCGTCGTGGAACACCGGGATCCGCATCCGCTCGCGCAGCTTGCGCTCGACGATGAAGCACTCCGGCGCCTTGATGTCCTCCAGGTTGATGCCGCCGAAGGTGGGCTCCATCGCGGCGATGATGTCCACCAGCTTGTCCGGGTCGCGCTCGGCCAGCTCGATGTCGAACACGTCGATGCCGGCGAACTTCTGGAACAGCACGCCCTTGCCCTCCATCACCGGCTTGCCGGCGAGCGGGCCGATGTCGCCCAGGCCCAGCACCGCGGTGCCGTTGGTGATCACCGCCACCAGGTTGGCGCGCGCGGTGACCTCGCTGGCCGCGTTGGCGTCGGCGACGATCGCCTCGCAGGCCGCCGCGACGCCCGGCGAATAGGCCAGCGCCAGGTCGCGCTGGGTCACCAGCGCCTTGGTCGGGGCGACCTTGATCTTGCCGGGACGGGGATGGCGGTGGTACTCGAGCGCCGCCTGCGCTAGTTCCTCGGGGATGCTGGACATGGAATGGAGCGATCGGTCGGGAAACAGGGCCGCGGCGTTCCGCGGAGCGCGCATGGTAGCACCCGCCGCCGGCAGTGCCGGCGCCGGCTACAGGCTGAGCGTCAGCTCGCCCAGCTGCACTCGCTCCATCTGGATGCCGTTGATGAACACCGAGAAGGCCAGCTTGCCGGCCAGGCCGTGCGCGTGCTGCATCCACGGCGGCAGCCAGCGCGGCGGCGCGATCGCGCCGGAGGCGAAGTGCGGCTCCAGGCTGACCACGTCGTGCAGCGCCAGCTTGCCGGCGAACAGGCAGCGCAGCAGGTCCATGCGCCGCTGCTTGAACGCCCAGCGGAAGAAGGTGTGCACGGTGAGCAGGCCGGACAGGTACACGTTGTCCTTGGCGAAGGCCGCGCCGCCGGTCAGCGGCACGCCGCGGAACACGCGCTGGGCCGAGTGGAAGCTGTCGGCCGCGTTCTGCCCGCGCTCGCGGAAGAACCGGTACACCTCGACGAAGTCCGCGCCCTCCAGCGCCATGTCGATCGCCAGGATGCGCAGGCTGATGCGCTTCAGGCGCGCGATGTCGATCGCGCCGGACATCAGCTCGGCGAACACCGCCAGCCCTTCCTGCGTGGCGGTGACCCGCGGCGAGGTGCGCGCCAGCGAGGCCAGCAGCGGCTGCGCGCGGCCGTTGAGCGCGGTGAGCGAATGCACGAAGGCCTCGTGCGCCAGCAGCTGGTGGCGGTCGTAGCCGCTGAAGGCGGTGCCGCCGCGCAGGCGGATGCGGGTGGCGCCGGCGGCGGCCTTGGCGGTGAGCTCCGGGTCGACCTCCACGCGGATCGCGCCCGCGCCGAAGAAGCCGTCGAGCGTGCGCGCCAGCTCGTCGCGCAGGACGTCGGCCGGGATGCTCTCGTCGACGTCGTCGGCCAGCCGGTCCGAGCCCAGCTCGTCCGACAGCGCCACGAAGTAGCGCGCCGCGTCGAGGTTGCTGCGCGCGCTGCCGGGGATGGCGTCGCCGGGCCGGCCGTACAGCGCGATCGACGGCGCGGTGACGCCGGCGCTGCCCACCGCCTCCAGCATCTGCGCGGCGATGCGCCAGGATTCGGCGGAGCGGGCGAGGTAGTCGCCCAGCGGGTCCTCGCGCCCCGCCTCGCGCTCGATCGCCGCCAGCTCGGCGCGCACGGCGGCCAGGTCGGGGCGCGCGTACCCCACCTCGGGCAGCACGTAGCGACCGCGGTCGTAGGCCGCGATCATCCGGCGCTCCAGCGAGGCCGGCCAGGCCACGGTGGGCAGGATGTTGATGCCCTTCACCGCGGCCAGCAGGCGCTGGTCGAGCTCGGCGTAGCGGCGCAGGCCGGCGGGGACGCCGGCGCCGGCCGTGCTCACGCCGCCCCCTGGCGCAGGGCGTCGATGCGGTGGATCAGGTCGACGGCGACGGGATGGGGCCTGAAGGCGGCGAGGAAGCCGCGCGGCCCCGCCGGCACGAAGCTCACCGTCTTGCCGAACCGCGCCGACTCGTGGCGCAGCATCAGCGTGATGCGCGGCGGGTTGGTCATCGTGGTGGCGTTGACGTTGATGACCTCGCCCAGGTCGATGCGCGACTGCTCGCCGCGCTGCTTCACCACCAGCTGCCGGCCGTCCAGCCACACCTCGTCGGCCAGGTCGGCCAGCAGGCGCCGGAACAGCACGAAGCCGAACGCCATCATGCCCAGCGGCGCCAGCAGGGCGATCCACGGGACCTCCCCGCGCCCGGCCGCCGCGCCGCCGGCCCAGACCGCGGCGAACACCGCCAGCAGGCCGAACCAGAGCACCGGAAACACGCGCTTGTAGAAGAACGTGGAAGGCGACGAAAGCCGCTGCATGCCTGCATCCCCCGGCCGTGACGCGCCGATGGTAACGCCTGCCGGGCCGCGCGCCGCAAGCCGCGGCGGCTATTCGCGCTCGCGCGAGTGGCGGTGGCCGTGCGGGCGGTCCAGCGGGCGGCCGCCGCGCTGGCGGCGCAGCTTCGCCTCCAGCGTGGCCGCCTGCTCCTCGCGCTCGTCGCGCAGCTTGAGGTAGCTGCGCCAGCGTTCGGGCGACAGCTCGCCGCTGTCCAGCGCGGCCTGCACCGCGCAGCCCGGCTCGCTGCCGTGGCCGCAGTCGGCGAAGCGGCAGCGCTCGGCCAGCGCGTCGATGTCGGCGAACAGGTCCAGGTCCTCCTCGCCGGTGAGCTTGAGCTCGCGCATGCCCGGCGTGTCGATCAGGCAGCCGCCCGAGGGCAGCGGCAGCAGCGCGCGGTGGGTGGTGGTGTGGCGGCCGCGGCCGTCGTGCCCGCGCACCGCGCCGGTGGCCATCCGCTGCTCGCCGAGCAGGGTGTTGGTGAGGGTGGACTTGCCGGCGCCGGAGCTGCCCACCAGCACCGCGCTGTCGCCGGGCTGGAGGTACTGCGCCAGCACCGCCACGCTGGCCGGGTCCTTGCCGTTGATCGCGTGCACCGGCATGCCGGCGGGCAGGCGCGCGCGCAGCTCGGCCAGGCGCGCGTCGGCGTCGGCGGCGAGGTCGAGCTTGCTCAGCAGCACCACCGGCTGCGCGCCGGAGCCCTCGATCAGCGAGAGGTAGCGCTCGATCCGCGCCGGGTTGAAGTCGCCGTCCAGCCCGGTGAGCACCAGCACGTAGTCGATGTTGGTGGCGATGGTCTGCCGCTCGTAGCGCTCGCCCGCCGCCGCGCGCGAGAGCACGCTGCGGCGCGGCTGCACGGCGAGGATGTGCGGCGGGCGGCCGTCCTCGTACTCGACGAAGTCGCCCACCGCCGGGCGCTCGGCCGGGTCCAGCCCGCGCTTGAGGAAATGCCCGGCCGGCTGCGCGCCGAAGCCGTGCTTGCCGTCGTTGAGCTCGTAGCCGGCGCGGTGCTGCGCCACCACGCGCGCCAGCCGGCGGCCGCCGGCCGGCAATGCCTGGCCGCGCCAGCCGATGCGGCGCAGGCGTTCGATCGTCTCGGCATCGCTCATGGGGCGATTATGCCTGTGCGGGGTGGATCGGGGGATTTCCCGGATTCCCACTCCCCGTCGGTTTTTTTGCTGCCGTGGACTCGGCTCGATGCGCGCTTCCGCGAGTGGGACGCCTACGGCGGGTTTCGCTGGCCTGCCGGCCAGCGAGTTCCCTTAGCTTTGCTGGCCCAAAGAAAGGGAACCGAAAGAAACGGCCTGGATGAGCCCGGGGAAAGGAAAGAGCCTGCACGGCTGCGCCTTGCCTTGCCAGCTTGCGGCTTCCAGAGGAGCCGGCGCGGCCACCCCGCGACCGCTCGGGAACCGAAGCAAGAGAGACAGAACGCTGCACTCAGGGGCATCGAGCTGCCGCACGCACCCATCCACAACCCAACCGCATGTGGTGCGACACCCTGTGCCCCGGTTCCCGAGCGGTCGCGGGGTGGCCGCACCGTAGATCGGGAGGCGCCCCGTTGATCCAGCTTCCTCGACATAGCGGGCTGGTAGTCCCGGCGGGCTCATCGAGGCCGTTTCTTTGGGCTACTTTTCTTTGGGCCCGCAAAGAAAAGTAGCTCGGTCGCCGGCAGGCGACCGAAACCCGCCGCAGGCGACCCAGCCGCGGCAAGCCCCGCCGGCAGACACCGAAAGCCCCACTGAAGGCAGACCCAGCCAAACCGACACACCCCCCCAAAACCAACCCTCCCGAACGCCACCCGACACCCAAACGAGCCCCAGGCAACCGCCCCCATCCAGACCACACCAGCGCCCGCCAACCGCCCGAAACCGCGCCGCCGCGCGCCTCGCGCGGCCCCCATGACGCTGCTAGCATGGCCCGGCCGGCCGCCGAGAACGGCCGTTCCTAAGAAGGACGCAAGACGTTGGCCCCGATCAGACCCAGCGCGCACCTGGCGGACGTGCGCTACGAAATCCGCGGCGCGCTCACCCGGCGGGCGCGCGAGCTGGAGGCTGCCGGCCTCGACATCATCAAGCTCAACATCGGCAACCCCGGCCGCTACGGCTTCGCCACCCCCGCGCACCTGCGCGAGGCGATCGCCGCGCACCTCGGCGACAGCGAGGCCTACGGCCACGAGCAGGGCCTGGAAGCGGCCCGCGAGGCGATCGCCGCGCAGCAGCGCGCGCGCGGCGCGCAGGGCGTGGAGGTGGAGCGCATCTTCATCGGCAACGGCGTCAGCGAGCTGATCGACCTGGCCCTGCGCGCCCTGCTGCAGCCGGGCGACGAGGTGCTGCTGCCCAGCCCCGACTACCCGCTGTGGAGCGCCGCCACCATCCTCAACGACGGCACGCCGCGCTACTACCGCTGCCTGGCCGAGAACGCCCACCTGCCCGACCCGGACGAGATCGAGGCGCTGGTCACCCCGCGCACCCGCGCGCTGGTGCTGATCAACCCGAACAACCCGACCGGCGCGGTGTACCCGCGCGGCCTGCTCGAACGGCTGGTGGCGGTGGCGGCGCGCCACCGGCTGCTGCTGCTGTGCGACGAGATCTACGACGAGATCCTCTACGACGGCGCCGTGTTCCAGCCGCTCGCCGCGGTCGCCGGCGAGCTGCCCGCCTTGAGCTTCGGCGGCCTGTCCAAGGTGCATCGCGCCTGCGGCTACCGCGTGGGCTGGATGAGCCTGTCCGGCGACCCCGCGCGCAGCCGCGACTACCGCGACGCGCTGCAGCTGCTCGCCGCGCTGCGCCTGTGCGCCAACGTCACCGCGCAGTGGGCGGTGATGCCGGCGCTGGAAAGCGCGCCCACCATCCACGCGCTGACCGCGCCCGGCGGCCGCCTGCACGAGGCGCGCCGCAAGGTGATCGAGGGCGTGGCCGCCAGCGACTACCTCGACCTGGTGCCGCCGGCCGGCGCGCTGTACGCCTTCCCCTCGGTGCGCGCCGACCGCATCGCCACGTTCGACGACAACGCCTTCGCGCTGCGCCTGCTGGAGGAGGAGCACGTGCTGGTGGTGCCCGGCTCGAGCTTCAACGTGCCGGCCAGCCGCCACCTGCGCCTGACCCTGCTGCCACCGCCGGAGCAGCTGCGCGAGGTGTTCGTGCGGATGGAGCGCGTGCTGGAGCGGATGGCGGCCGGGCAGCCGCGCCGCGCCGCGGCCGCCGTCGCCTGAGCGTCCGGCGCGTGGCCCTGCGCCATCTCGCGCTCGGCGACTCCTACACCATCGGCGAGGCGGTGCCGGCCGGGGCGCGCTGGCCCGCGCAGCTCGCCGCGCGACTGCGCGAGCAAGGTCTCGCCATGGACGAGCCGCGGATCGTCGCCGCCACCGGCTGGACCACCGACGAGCTGGCCGCCGCGATGGAGCGGGAGACCTTCGCGCCACCCTACGACCTGGTCAGCCTGCTGATCGGCGTCAACAACCAGTACCGCGGCCGCGGCGCGGACGAATACCGCGGGCAGTTCGCCGCGCTGCACGCGCGCGCCGTCGCGCTGGCCGGCGACCGGCCGCAGCGCGTGCTGGTGGTGTCGATCCCCGACTGGGGGGTCACCCGCTTCGCCCGCGAGGGCGGCCGCGACGCGGCGCGGATCGCCGCCGAGCTGGATACCTTCAACGCGCTCGCCCGCGGGCAGGCGGCGCACGCCGGCAGCCGCTACGTCGACGTCACCGGCATCTCCCGCCGGCACCCGGAGCTGGTCGCCGACGATGGCCTGCATCCCGATGCCGCGCAGTACGCGCTGTGGACGGCGGCGATCCTCCCCGCCGCGCTGGAAGCGCTGCACTCCTGAGAGCCTGTTCACGATCTCCCCGTGCGCCCACGGAAGCCGTCTGTGCGCGGACCAGGGAGGAGCGAAGGGGATGGATGCCGGTCCGCAACGGCGCAGCATGGCGGAAGTGGCGAGGGTCCGAGCATCGCGGCCGGAGGCCGCTCCCACAGGGGCCTCGCAAGCCTTGTGGGAGCGGCCTCCGGCCGCGATCAACCCGACGCAGGACCGCCCATGCCCCCGATGCCATGCCCGCCGTCGAATGCGTCTTTGCTTGGCTGAAGAAGCGCGAGAAGCGATGGAAGCACGGCGAGCGCTGCCTCCACACCCGCCCGTGCTTCAATTCCGCAGGACTGTCTGGCGCTCTTCCCGAAGGATTGAGCAGGCCCCGGGAGCCCGCGCGGCAACCGCGCTGCAACCTGCCCGCCATCGCGCAGCGATGTTCGCCGCGCAGACTGGCGTCCCGGGCAAACCACCGGGAGCGACGCCATGGCCACCCTCACCTGCCGCAGCGCCTTCATCTCCGACGTGCACCTGGGCACGCCCGACTGCCAGGCCGGCTACCTGCTCGACTTCCTGCGCAAGCTGCGCTGCGAGCGGCTGTACCTGGTCGGCGACATCATCGACATGGAGGCGCTGGCGCGCCGCCGCTGGTGGCATCCCGACCACGGCGCGGTGCTCGCCGAGATCCTCGACATGGCCCGCCGCGGCGTCGAGGTCACCTACATCCCCGGCAACCACGACGCGCCGATGCGCGGCCTGGCCGGGCAGAGCCTGTGCGGGGTGAGGATCGCGCTGGACGCGGTGCACGAGGGCGCCGACGGGCGCCGCTACCGGGTCAGCCACGGCGACGAGTACGACCCGGAGCGGATCGGCCGCGGCTGGATGCTGCACCTGGGCGAGGCGCTGCACCGGCTGGTGTGCTGGAGCAACCGCCGGGTCAACGCCTGGCGCCGGCGGCTGGCGCTGCCCTACCTGCCGCTGTCGATCATCGTGAAGTCGCACGTCGGCCGCGCGCTGGCCTACATCCACGCCTACGAGGAGCGCGTGGCCGCCGCCGCGCGCGAGCAGGGGCTGGACGGCCACATCTGCGGCCACATCCACTACGGCCGCGTGCGCGCGATCGACGGCACGCTCTACCTCAACGACGGCGACTGGGTGGAGCACTGCACCGCGCTGGTCGAGGACCACACCGGCGCGATGGAGCTGCTGCACTGGTGCGAGCAGCCGGCCGCGCTGGGCCGCGCCAGCCGCGAGGTGCTGCTGCCCTCGCCCGCCGCGGCGCTCGCGCTGGCGCCGCTGGCGCGCCGCCGCCCGGACCTGAGCGAGCTGCGGCCGGCGGCCTGAGGCGGGGGGCGCGCAGCGGAGGCGGGGGATGAGCAGCAAGGGATGAGGGGCGAGTGGCGAGGGCGCAAAACCGCCCGCGGCGGCTCGCTTGCGACCGCGCCAAAAGCCAGGGTCGCCACGCACGGACCCGCGCCCTCGCGACGCGCCCTCGTCCCCCGCCCCTCCCCTTGAACCCCCGGCCCCCGGCGGCATATCCCCGCTACAATGCGCCTTCCCAGCCGGAGTTCCCCATGTCCCTCGACAGCGCCACCCGCGAACGCATCGAATCCCTGCTCAGGAGCCACCGCGTGGTGCTGTTCATGAAGGGCACGCGGCACCAGCCCATGTGCGGCTTTTCCGCCGCGGCCACCAACACGCTCAACGAGCTGCTGGAGGACTACCACACGGTGAACGTGCTGGAGGACCCGGAGCTTCGCGAGGGCATCAAGGCCTACGGCGACTGGCCGACCATCCCGCAGCTGTACGTGGAGGGCGAGCTGGTCGGCGGCGCCGACATCATCCGGCAGATGTACGCCAGCGGCGAGCTGCACGCGCTGTTCGGCGCCGCCGCGCCGGACCGCACGCCGCCGGAGATCACCATCACCGACCGGGCCGCCGAGGCGATCCGCCAGGGCACCGCCGATGCGCAGGGCCTGGCGCTGCACCTGGAGATCGGCCCGGACCACAGCGCCGGCTTCCAGCTCGCCCCGGCCGGCGACCACGACATCGTGGCGGCCAGCAACGGCATCGAGGTGCACTTCGACCCCGGCAGCGCGCAGCGCGCCAGGGGCATCGTGATCGACTGGGTCTCCACCGTGCAGGGCGAGGGCCTGAGCCTGAAGTTCCCCGGCGCGCAGGAGGTGAAGTCGCTCAGCGTGCAGGAGCTGCGGCAGCGCCTGGCCGACGGCAGCGTGGTGCTGGTGGACGTGCGCCCCGCCGCGGGCCGCGCCCAGGCCGCGCCGCTGCCGCAGGCGCGCGTGCTCGAAGACGAGGGCTATGAAAGCCTTGCTTCCCTTCCCAAGGACACTCCCCTGGCCTTCATCTGCCAGCGTGGCATTTCCAGCCAGGGGGTGGCCGAACGCTTCGCCGCGCACGGCTTCAGTCAGGTGTACAACGTCGCGGGCGGCATGGAGGCCTGGTCTGCACAGATCGCCCAGGATCCGCCGCACCATTGAGCGGCGCCGGTATACCTCGGCCCTCGGCAGGCCGCCGCGCATGGAGCAGGCGCTTCACCCTCGGCCGCCTGCCAGGAACCGTTGGCCATGACCGCACATCCCGCACCACCGTCGACACGTGAAAACGACCTCGACCTGCCCCCGGCAGCCATCCGGCTGCTTCGCGAAGCAAGCATAGCGCTGAGCCTCGATCAGGCCGCGCTCGCCGAACGGCTGTTGGACGACGCCCTGGCGCTGGCGCCCGAAGGAGCCGAGATCCATCGGCTGTCGGGAATCGCCGCCTTGAGGCGCGGCAACCGACCCAAGGCCATCGGTCACCTGCGCCATGCGCTCGCCATCCGTCCCGACGATGCCGCGATCAACATGAGCTTGGGCGGCGCGCTGTTCGAAATCGGCCAGAGCGAGGCGGGTCTGGCATACCTGCAACGCGCTTGCGAACTTTCGCCCCGTGACGCCACCGCCTGGTACAACCTCGGACGGGCGCTCCAGATATCCTCCCGCATGGAACAGGCCTGCGACGCCCTGCAACGCGCGGTGGACGTCGAGCCGGGATATGTCAAGGCACGCAACGCTCTGGCGACAGTGCTGACCAACCTGGGCCACACGTCCGCGGCCGTGGCGATGCTGCGCGACACCCTGCGTCGGCAGCCCGACTCCGCCGACGCCTGGTTTGCGCTGGGCAACCTGAAGACCGAGCCGTTCAGCGACAGCGACACCGCGCAACTGCGAGAACTGTTCCATCGGCCCGGGACACCCGATGCCACACGCATCCTGCTCGGTTTCACCCTGGCCAAGGCGCTGGAGGACCAGGCCGACTATCCGGCGGCATTCGACGTGATTTGCGAAGCAAATGCGTTGAAGCGGCGGCATGTGTACTGGGACCGCAAGGAGGAGCGCGCCCGCGTGGATGCGATCGCGGATGCCTTCGCCCGCCCGCTGCCCGCCCACCTCGACGCCACGCTGGGCAAGGAGGTCATCTTCGTGGTGTGCCTGCCACGCTCCGGGTCCACGCTGACCGAGCAGATCCTCGCGTCGCATCCGCAGGTCGAGGGAGGCGACGAGATCCAGGTGCTCCCCACGATTCTGGACGAGGAATCGAAACGCCGCGGCCTGCCCTTCCCCCGCTGGGTCCCAGCGGCGACCGCCGAGGACTGGCGACGCATGGGTGAAGCATATCTGGAGCGCACCCGCCACTGGCGAAGGCGGCGCCCCCGCTTCACCGACAAGAACGTGAGCAACTGGGCTTTCGTCGGTGCGGCGCTGGCGATGCTCCCCGGGGCCTGCGTGGTGAATTCGCGCCGCGATCCGCTGGAGACCTGCTTTGCCTGCTATCGCCAGCTGTTCGCGACCGGGGTGCATTTCAGCTATGACCTGGATGACATGGTGGATTACTACGCCGGCTACGAGCGCCTCAGCGACCTTTGGCAACGGCAATTCCCCCGCAGGTACTTCGACCACAGCTACGAGGCGCTGCAAACCGATCCCGAGGCGCAGATCCGCCGCCTGCTGGATTTCTGCGGACTTCCCTTCGATGACGCCTGTCTTGCCTACTATCAGACGCCCCGTACCGTCCTCACGATAAGTTCGGCTCAGGTGCGACAGCCGTTGCGCCGTGATACCGCGCGCAGTGGACGCTATGGCGACAGGCTCGATCCCCTGCGCGCGCGGCTCCGCGCGGCCGGAATGTTGCCGGCGGGAGCCTGATGCCCCGGCCGGCCAGGAGCGCCTCGCCGACAGCCGTTACTCGTCCTCGAAGCGCAGGTGCTTCACGCTGCGCCCGTTGCGGCGCACCAGCCGCAGCGCCTCGATGCCGATGCGGATGTGCCGCTCGACGAACTGCGCGGTGACGCTGCGGTCGCTCAGCTCGGTCTTCACCCCCTCCGGGATCATCGGCTGGTCGGACACCAGCAGCAGCGCGCCGCAGGGGATGCGGTTGGCGAAGCCGGCGGCGAAGATGGTCGCCGTCTCCATGTCCACCGCCATGCAGCGGGTGCGGCGCAGGTAGTCCTTGAACGCATCGTCGTGCTCCCACACGCGGCGGTTGGTGGTGTACACCGTGCCGGTCCAGTAGTCGTAGCCGAGGTCGCGGATCATGGTGGAGACGCCGCGCTGCAGCTGGAACGCCGGCAGCGCCGGCACCTCCGGCGGCAGGTAGTCGTTGCTGGTGCCCTCGCCGCGGATCGCCGCGATCGGCAGGATCAGGTCGCCGATCTGGTTCTTCTTCTTCACCCCGCCGCACTTGCCCAGGAACAGCGCGGCCTTCGGCCGGATCGCGCCGAGCAGGTCCATCACGGTGGCCGCGTTCGGGCTGCCCATGCCGAAGTTGATCAGGGTGATGCCGTCGGCGGTGGCGTTGGGCATCGGGCGGTCGCGCCCCTGCACCTCGACGCCGTGCCATTGCGCGAACATTTCCACGTAGTGGCCGAAATTGGTCAGCAGGACGTGCTGGCCGAAGGCCTCCAGCGGCGTGCCGGTGTAGCGCGGCAGCCAGTTGGTGACGATCTCCTCTTTGCTTTTCATGGTGTTTCCTTGCATCGCGCACCGCCCCCGGTGCGCGCAGTTACCGGCGACGCCACGCCGGCGAAATGCCCATCGGAACCCAAGCCATTCTACGGGCTGGCGGCTGAAGGCCGCCCGGCCGCGGCCGCTCCGGGCCGGCGCGGGCACGCCGGCAGCAGGCGGGAACCCATGCCGCACGACCGGGGTCACGGCACGGCCGCGCATGCTATGTTCCGTGCGCGATCCGAGAGGGGATGACGACATGCGCATGAGTGTGGCCATCGACGCTTCCTGCGACCTGCCGCAGGCGTTCCTGCAGGAGCACGGCATCGCGGTGATGCCGATCGCCGTGCGCGTGGACAACGCGCTGTTCAAGGACGACCGCAACCCCGCCGAGATCAGACGCTTCCTCGACCTCAAGCTGGGCAGCCGCAGCCACTCGGCGGAAACCGAGCCGTGCTCGGTGGAGGACGTGCAGCGGCTGTTCCTGGAGAAGCTGGTGCTGGAGCAGGACTGCGTGTTCTGCCTCACCATCACCGCCACGCGCAGCCCGATCAACGAGCACGTCATCAAGGCCAGCTTCGCCATCCTCAAGCACTACCGCGAGGTGCGCGAGAAGGCCGGCGTGCCCGGTCCCTTCCTGATGCGCGTGGTCGACACGCGCAGCCTGTTCGCCGGCTCGGCGCCGGCGGTGGTGGAGGCGGTGCGGCTGATCCAGGCCGACGAGCAGCCCGCCGCGATCCGCGAGCGGCTCACCTACGTCGCCAACAACAGCTACGGCTACATGCTGCCGCGCGACCTGTACTACCTGCGCGCCCGCGCCAAGAAGAAGGGCGACCGCAGCGTGGGCCTGTTCAGCGCGGTGCTCGGCTCGGCGCTGGACATCAAGCCGCTGCTGCGCGGCTACCGCGGCGAGACCGGCCCGGTCGGCAAGGTGCGCGGCTTCGAGCACGGCGCCGAGACGCTGTTCGGCTACGTCGCCCAGCGCGTGCGCGCCGGCCTGCTGGTGCCGGCGGTGTGCGTGAGCTACGGCGGCGACCTGTCCGAGCTGCCCGGCCTGCCCGGCTACGCCGGCCTGCGCGAGGCCTGCGAGGCCACCGGCGTGCGGCTGTTGGAGGCGCCGATGAGCATCACCGGCATGGTCAACGTCGGCGAGGGCGCGGTCACCGTGGGCTTCGCCGCCGAGGAGCACGCGGTCGAGTTCTGACGCGCGCCGGTGCGCGGCCCGCGGCATACAATGCCCGCCATGCGCCGGCTGCCGCTCCTGCTGTTGCTGTGCTGCTGCGGCCCGCCGGCCGCGGCCTCGACGGTGTTCAAGTGCACCGCGGCCCACGGCGGCGTGAGCTACCAGGACCATCCCTGCGCGCCGGGCCAGCGGCAGGAGACCGTGCGGCTCGACGACGCGGCGCCGGCGCCGCCCCCGGTCGCCACGGCCCCGGCGCCCGCGCCGCCGCCCGCCGCCGCGGCGCCGCCCGAGCCGCCGCCGCCACCGGCCCCCTTGCCGACGCTGTACAGCTGCGTGCGCGCCACCGACGGCAAGAGCTACCTGAGCGGCAACGGCAACCCGGCGCCCTACCAGGCCCCGCTCGGCGTGCTGGGCGCGTTCCAGCAGTCGCTGTCGCAGGTCTACGGGCCCGACCGCGGCGCCGCCGGCATGTCCGCGCCGGAGGCCAACCGCGGCCGGGTCAGCTCCGCCCTGGTCGCCAACAACTACGTCTGGGTGCAGGACCGCTGCCGCGAGCTGGGCCCGGCCGAGACCTGCGAGGCGCTGCGCGACGCCTACGACGAGAACGAGCGCAAGCTGCAGCGCGCCTTCGACAGCCAGAAGCCGCCGCTGGAGGCGCGCGAGCGCGAGCTCGCCGCGCAGCTGCGCGGCTGCTGAGCGCTGCGCAGGAACTGCGCAATCCGGGCCAAGTGCCCGCCGCGCAAGGCCGCCGCGCACTTGTCCACAGGCTTGCTCCCAGGCTTTCCCCAGCGGCTGTGGACAACCCGCGCGGGCCTTGGCGCGATCTTCGCCACGCCGTCGAAACGCTCGCGCCCGCGCGCACTTGCGCCACCTTTCCACAGGCTTGTCCGGAGGCTTTCCACAGTCGCTGTGGAAAACGCGCGCGGCCATCGACAACGCACGCCGCCGGCAACCCGGTTGCGGCCACCTGTCGTGCCGTCATTCCGGCGCAGGCCGGAATCTGTGGCGACACGGCCCGCCCGGGCGGCATCGCTGCTGGATTCCGGCCTGCGCCGGAATGACGGATCGGAACATGGCGCCGGCGATGCCGCGGACGATGCGGGCGTCGGGCGATCTCCCGGCGACGATGCGCGGCGGCGGACATCGGCGGCGGGTCGCTCCCGCGCCGGGCGGCGACCGCTAGAACCCGTAGTTGAGGAAGCCGCCGTCCACCGCCAGCACCTGCCCGGTGATGTAGCTCGCCGCGGGCAGGCACAGGAAGGCGATCGCCGCGGCCACCTCCTCCGGCTCGCCGATGCGCTTGAGCGGCGTGCGGTCGAGTACCTCGTCGAGGTAGTCCGGGTCGGCCAGCGCCGGCTCCGAGCGCTGCGTGCGGATGTACCACGGCGCCACCGCGTTGACGCGGATGCCGTCCACCGCCCACTCCGCGGCGAGGTTGCGGGTGAGCTGGTGCAGCGCGGCCTTGCTCATGCCGTAGGGCGAACCGGTGCGCACGTGGGTGAGGCCGGACACCGAGCCCACGTTGACGATCGCCGCGTTGGCGTGCTGCACCAGCTGCGGGTGCGCCAGCCGGCACATCTCGTAGGCGGAGAACAGGTTGTGCTCGAAGATCGCGCGGTATTCCTCCGGCGCGTAGTCGAGCGTGGCCATCGGCTGGTTGCCGCCGGCGTTGTTGACCAGCAGCGAGAGCGGCGCGCCCAGGTCGGCGATCCAGTCGAACACCGCCAGGCGGTCCTCGGCCTCGGCGAGGTCGGCGCCGAAGGCCAGCACCTCGACGTCGGGAAAATCGTCGGCCAGCTCCAGCCGCACCTGCTCCAGGTAGTCCTCGTCGCGCGCCACCAGCAGCAGGTCGGCGCCCAGCCCCGCCAGCTCGCGCGCGGTGGCGTAGCCGATGCCCTTGCTGGCGCCGGTGATCAGCGCGGTGTGCCCGTCGAGCTGCCAGGTGTCGATGCGGCTGTGCATGCGCCGAGCTTAGCCAGCGCGACCGCCCGCCAACAAGCCGCGGCTTGCCCGCGCGCGCCGGCGGCGACAGACTGGCGTCCCCGCCGTGCCCGCGGAGTCCCGCCATGAAAGCCCTCGCCGTCCTGCCGTGCGTCCTCGCCCTCGCCGCCTGCTCGCAGAAGCCGCCCGAGCCGCAGGCCGCGCCGGTCCCCGCGGCCACCACCGCGCGCGTGGCCACGCCGTGGGACGACCTGAAGAAGGACGAGCAGCGCGCCCGGGACGTGCAGAAGGTGGTCGACCAGCAGGACGCGCAGCAGCGCAAGCAGATCGAGGCGGCCGGGCAGTGACCGCCCGGCCGCGGGAGGAGCGCGCATGACGCGCGTCGCCACCGGCCTGATCGGCTACGGCACCGCCGGCGCCGTGTTCCACGCGCCGCTGATCCAGGCCGAGCCGCGGCTGCGGCTGGACGCCGTGGCCAGCAGCCGCGCCGAGCGGATCGGGCGCGAGCTGCCCGGCGTGCGCGCGCTGCCCGACGCCGGCGCGCTGCTCGCCGACCCGGCGATCGAGCTGGTGGTGGTCGCCACGCCCAACGCCAGCCACTTCCCGCTGGCGGCGCGCGCGCTGGAAGCCGGCAAGCACGTGGTGGTGGACAAGCCGCTGGCGGTGGACGCGGCGCAGGCGCAGGCGCTGATCGACCTCGCCGCGCGGCACGGCCGCCTGCTCAGCGTGTTCCAGAACCGCCGCTGGGACAGCGGCTTCCTCACCCTGCGCCGCGTGCTCGCCGAGGGCCGGCTCGGCGAGGTGGCGAGCTACGAGGCGCGCTTCGACCGCTTCCGCCCGCAGATCAAGCCCGGCTGGCGCGAGCGCGCGGAGGAGCCGGCCAGCGGCGTGCTGTACGACCTGGGCGCGCACCTGGTCGACCAGGCGCTGCTGCTGTTCGGCCGGCCCGAGGCGGTCGAGGCCGACGTGTTCGCGCAGCGCGCGCAGGCCGTCGTGCCCGACGGCTTCGAGCTGCGCCTGCACTACGGCCGGCGGCGCGTGCGGCTGGGCGCCTCCTCGCTGATGGCCGGCCCCGGCCCGCAGCTCGCGGTGCACGGCGAGCGCGGCAGCTTCCTGCGCGAGGGGCTGGACGGGCAGGAGGCGGCGCTGCGCGCCGGCCGCCGCCCCGGCATGCCGGGCTGGGGCGAGGAGCCGGCCGCGCACGCGGCGCGCTTCGTCGACGCGCAGGGCCACGGCGCGCCGCTGTCCAACGAACGCGGCAGCTACGAGAGCTACTACCGCGGCATCGCCGCCAGCCTGCGCGACGGCGCGCCGCCGCCGGTGCGCGCCGAGGAGGCGCGCGACGTGCTGCGCGTGATCGAGGCGGCCCTGCGCAGCAGCGCCGAGCGCCGCACCGTCGCGCTGGCGTCCTGAGCGCGTGTTCGGCATCTTCCGGGGAAGAGCGCCGGGAAGGCCGGCGGGATGGAGCGCGGGCGGACGTGGAGGCAGCGCTCGCGGCATCCCCCTCCGTGCTTCTCTGGCCAGGCAAAGCCGTGCTCTTCCACCCGGTGCCGGGGCACGATCCTGGCGGGCATGGCGTAGGTCGATCGCGGCCGCGGGCCGCTCCCACAAGGCTTGCGCCCCCCCCGCGGGAGCGGCCTGCGGCCGCGATGCCCGGAACCTCGGCCGCTTGCCGCGCCGTCGCGGACCCGCGTCCCCTCCTCAAAGAAAGCCGGCGCCATCCATCGCACCTCCCCGCGCGCCTTCGCCCTTCCCTGGCCCGCGCGCGGACGGCTTCCGGCGGGGCACGGAGAGCGCGCGAACAAGCTCTGGCCAAGCGCGCGCTTTGCCGGCATCGTTGCCGCATGGATTCGTCGACCGCCGCCACCGATGCCGCCCCGCTGCTGGAGCTGGACGAAGCCAGCGTGATGCGCGGCGGGCGCCTCGCGCTCGACCGCCTCAGCCTGCGCATCGCGGCCGGCGAGCACACCGCCATCCTCGGCCCCAACGGCTCGGGCAAGTCCACCCTGGTGCGGCTGCTCGCGCGCGAGCTGTACCCGCTCGCCCGCGACGACCGCCGCGCGCCGGTGCGCGTGTTCGGCCGCGAGCGCTGGCACGTGGCCGAGCTGCGCGGCCTGCTCGGCATCGTCTCGCCGGCGCTGCAGCAGGACTTCGCCGACGATCCCGCGCTCAGCGCCGGCGACGCCGTGCTGGCCGGCTTCTTCGCCGCGCGCGCGCTCGGGCTGGACCACCGCGTCACGCCCGCGATGCGCGCCCGCGCCGGCGAGGCGCTCGCGCACATGGGCGCCGCGCACCTGCGCGACCGCCCGCTGGCCGCGCTGTCCACCGGCGAGGCACGGCGCGTGCTGATCGCCCGCGCGCTGGTGCACCGCCCGCGCGCGCTGCTGCTGGACGAGCCCTGCGCGGGGCTGGACCTGGCCACCCGCCGGCATTTCCTGGAGAGCCTGCGCGCGCTGGCGCGCGGCGGCACCACGCTGCTGCTGGTCACCCACCACATCGAGGAGATCCTGCCGGAGATCGGCCGCGTGGTGCTGCTGCGCGACGGCCGCCTGCTGCGCGAGGGCGGCAAGGCCGAGCTGCTCGCCGCCGCGCACCTTTCCGAGGCCTTCGGCCTGCCGGTGAGCGTGCAGCGGCGCGGCGACTGGTACGCCGCCGCGCTCGACTGAACGGCACGGCGCGCGCGGCGGGGTTATCGTAGGCGCATGTCCCTGCGCCACCACCCGCTGCACGAGGGCTCGCTGCTGCGCATCGCCTGCGTCTGCTGCACGCCGGACCACGCCGGCTGCGGCGCGCTGGAGCACGCCGGCCGGGACAGCCTGGCGCTGCCGCTGCGCGGCGTGTTCGTCAAGCACCACGAGGGCGGCGCCGAGGTGGTGGCGCACGCCGGACAGGCGCTGTTCTTCAACGCGGACGAGGGCTACCGGGTCAGCCACCCGGCCGGCGGCGACGACTGCCTCACCCTGGAGGCCGCGGACCCGCTGCTGCGCGAGCTGCTCGCCCGCTTCGACGCGCCGGCGGCGGAACGCGAGCGCCATCCTTTCCGCGCCACGCATGCGTCGCTGCCGGCCGCCGCCGCGCTGCAGCGCGGCCTGCTCTGGCACGCGCTGCGCCACGGCGGCCCGACGCTGGAGATCGAGACGCGCGCGCTGGACCTGTTCGCCGCCGCGCTGGCCCACGCCCGGCCGCAGGCGCCGCACGACGAGCCGCGCGGCCCGCGCGCGCGGCGGCGCCGGCGCGAGCAGGCGCAGGCGGTGGCGCTGCGGCTCGCCGCGCAGCCGGAGCGCGACTGGTCGCTGGACGCGCTGGCGCGGCAGGTGGCCGCCTCGCCGTTCCACCTCGCCCGCGGCTTCCGCGCCACGATGGGCGAGCCGATCCACCGCTACCTGCTGCGCGTGCGGCTGGTCCGCGCGCTGGACGCGGTGCTCGACTCGTCCGCGCCGCTGGCCGCGATCGCGCTGGACCTGGGCTTCGCCACGCCCAGCCACTTCGCCGAGGCGTTCCGCCGCGCCTACGGCTGCGCGCCCTCGGCGCTGCGCCGGCAGGCGCGCGCGGCGCAGGTGCGCGCATTGCGCAAGATTCCGACAGCGCCCCGCCGCGGCGCCGGCTAGGGTCGCCGCGTAAGGGGCCGGCGCCGCCGGCCGACCACGCGACGCGACCATGCCCGACCCGCACCCCACGCCCTTCGCCGCCGCCCTGCTCGCCGACGGCCCCGACCCGCGGCATGCCGAGGCGCTGCGGCTGTACGGCCGCTTCGTCGGCAGCTGGGACGTCGACCTGCTCGACCACCTGCCCGGCGGCGGCACGCACGCCTCGGCCGGCGAATGGCACTTCGGCTGGGTGCTGCAGGGGCTGGCGGTGCAGGACGTGTGGATCGCCCCGGCGCGCGGCACGCCGCCGGAGACGCTGCCGCCCGGCTACCTGCACCGCTACGGCACCACGCTGCGCATGTACGAGCCGGCGCTGGACCAGTGGCGCATCACCTGGGTCGACCCGCGGCTCGGCCTGTACGTGACCCAGGTCGGCCGCGCGCGGGGCGAGGCCATCGTGCAGGAGGGGCGCACCGCCGCCGGCGTGCCGATGCGCTGGAGCTTCCACGACATCCGCGCCGACCGCTTCCGCTGGCTGGGCGAGATCTCCGACGACGACGGCGCGCACTGGCGGCCGCAGCTGGAGATGCGCGCGCGCCGGCGCTGAATCCATCCCCCGACAAGGAGACGACCATGTACGACCATCTCGGCCTCAAGGTGCGCGACCTCGACGCCAGCGTGCGCTTCTACCAGGCGGCGCTGGCCCCGCTCGGCCACGTGCTGTGCTCGCGCGGCGACGGCTACGCCGGCTTCGGCCCGCCGGACGCGCCGGCGCTGTGGCTGTACGGCGGCGGCAAGTCCGGCGCGGCCACGCACGTGGCCTTCCGCGCCGGCGACCGCGCCGCGGTGGAGCGCTTCCACGCGGCCGGCCTGGGCGCCGGCGGCCGCGACCATGGCGCGCCGGGCGTGCGCGCCGACTACGCGCCGGACTACTACGCCGCGTTCCTGCTCGACCCGGACGGCAACAACGTCGAGGCGGTGTGCCTGGGCTGAGGGCGCGCCCCGCGCGCCGCTCAGCGCGGCGCGCAGAAGCAGTAGGCGTACACGTTGGGCCGGCCGGCGGCCGCGTTGCGCAGCAGCCTCAATTCCGGCGCCATCGCGTCGGCGAGCTGGCCGGCCCAGGCCGGCAGGCGCAACCCGTAGCCCTGCGCGGCCTGCACCAGCGCGTTCTGGTTCATGCCGACCAGGAACTGCTGGAAGCCGCCCAGCGGCTGCTCCACGTAGCGCACCCCGTAGCGCGCGCCCAGGCCGGCGCGCGCGGCGGCGTCGGCGATGGCGTCGCGCAGGCCGCCGAGCCGGTCGACCAGGCCGCGCTCCAGCGCCTGCCGGCCGGTCCACACGCGGCCCTGCGCGATCGCGTCGACCGCCGCGAAGTCCTTGCCGCGCGCCCTGGCCACGTTGCCGACGAAGTCGCGGTAGCCCTTGTCGATGATCGCCTGGATCAGCGCGCCGACCTTCGGGTCCAGCGGCCGGGTGACGTCGAACGCGCCGGCCAGCGGGCCGGTGCCCACGCCGTCGCTCCTCACGCCCAGCTTGTCCAGCGTGCCCGGTACCGTGTAGTACATGCCGAAGATGCCGATCGAGCCGGTGATGGTGTCGGGCTCGGCGTAGATGCGGTCGGCGTTCATCGAGATCCAGTAGCCGCCGCTGGCCGCCACGTCGCCCATCGACACCACCACCGGGATGCCGGCGGCGCGGGTCAGCTCGACCTCGCGGCGGATCTGCTCGGCGGCGTAGACCTCGCCGCCCGGCGAGTTCACCCGCAGCACCAGCGCCTTGGTGCGGCGGTCGTTGCGCGCGGCACGGATCAGCGCCGCGGTCGACTCGCCGCCGACGCTGCCCTGCGGCTGCTTGCCGCCGCTGATCTCGCCCTCGGCCACCACCACCGCCACGCCCGGCGCGAACGCGCCGTCGCTGCCGGCGTTCGCGGCGTAGCGCGCGAAGGCGACCTGGCGGAAGCCCTCGTCGTCCTTGCCGGCCGGCACGCCTTCCTTGCGCAGCATCGCCTCCAGCTCGGCGCGGGTGGCGGTGCCGTCGACCAGGCGCTCGTCCACCGCCAGCTTCGCCAGGTCGCCCTGGGCGGCGGCGATGCGGTCGGGCAGACCGTCGATGTCGGCGCGCACGGCGGCCGGGTCCAGCTTGCGCAGCCGGGCGATCTCGGCGAGGTAGTCGTCCCACAGCCCGCCCATCCAGTAGCTGTCGGCCTGCTTGGCCTCCGGCGAGGCGTGGTCGAGCACGAACGGCTCGGCCGCGCTCTTGAACTGGCCGACGCGGAACAGGTGCACGTCCACGCCGAGCCGGTCGAGCAGGTTCTTGTAGAACAGCCGGTAGTTGGCCAGGCCGGTGATCACCAGCCCGCCTTGCGGGTCGAGCAGGATGCGGTCGGCGTGCGCGGCCAGGTAGTACTGGCCCTGGTCCAGGTTCACGCCCCAGGCGATCACCGGCTTGCCGGCGGCGCGGAAGCGGTCCAGCGCGGCGCCCGCCTCGCGCAGCGCGGCGAAGCCGCCGCCGTGCAGCTCGTCGGGCAGCAGCAGGATGCGGCTGATGCGCGGGTCCTTCGCCGCCGCGTCGATCGCGCCGACCAGGTCGCGCAGCTGCACCTGCCTGGGCGGATTGCCGGACAGGCTGGCGAACGTGCGCTGCAGCGGGTCGAGGCTGTACTGCTCCACCAGCTGGCCCTGCAGCCTGAGCACCAGCACGCTGCCGTTCTCCACCGTGCGCGCCAGGCGGCTGCCGGCGATGCCGCCGGCCACCAGCAGCAGCAGCAGGAACAGCACGCCGAAGAACACCAGGTTGATGATCACCAGCCGCAGCACGTTGATGCCGCGGCCAAGCACGCGCAGGAAGGCCCAGAAGCCGTTCGGACGGCGATGCAGCGGCGGCGGGTAGCTCATGCGGTTCCCTCAGAAATGGCTGGACAGGGTAGCCGCTTCCGCGGAGGCGGTCATGTCCGCGGCGGCCGGCGCCTTCCAGCGGCGGCGCCAGGCGCTGCGCCAGAAGCGCGCGAACAGCAGCAGCGCCGCCACCGACAGCCCGGCGATCAGCCCCATCCACATGCCGCGCGCGCCCAGGCCGTGGCGGAACGCCAGCCACCAGGCCAGCGGCATGCCCACGCCCCAGTAGGCGAACAGGGTGATCGCCATCGGCACGCGGGTGTCCTTCAGGCCGCGCAGCGCGCCGTTGGAGGCGACCTGGATGCCGTCGGAGAACTGGAACAGCCCGGCCAGCAGCAGCAGCCGCGCGGCCAGCGCGATCACCCCGGCGTCGCGCGTGTACAGCGAGGCGATCGCGTGCGGCAGCCCCAGCATCAGCGCGGCCGAGACGGCCTGCGTGAGCAGGGTCAGCGCGATGCCGCAGAAGCCGGCGTAGCGCACGCCGCGCGCGTCGCCGCGGCCCACCGCGTTGCCCACGCGCACGGTGATCGCCATGGCCAGCCCCAGCGGGATCATGAAGAACAGCGAGGCCACGTTGATCGCCACCTGGTGGCTGGCCACGGTGTCCTCGCCCAGCGTGGCGATCAGCAGGCCGGTGGCGACGAACAGCCCGGCCTCGGCCAGCAGGGTCACCGCCATCGGCAGGCCCACGTGCAGCAGCGCGCCGATGCGGCGCAGGTCCGGCCACTCGAAGCGCGCGGCGAGGTCCAGCCCGCGGTAGCTGCGGTGGCGCAGAACGAAGGCGGCGAAGCCGAGCATCTCCAGCCACAGCACGCTGGCGGTGGCGATGCCGCAGCCGCGCGCGCCCTGCGGCGGCAGGCCCAGCTTGCCGAACATGAACACGTAGCCCAGCGGCGCCAGCACCGCCAGCCCGCCCAGGCTGAACACCATCGACGGGCGGGTCAGCGACAGGCCCTCGGAGAGGCCGCGCAGCGCGAAGTAGCAGGTCAGCGCCGGCGCGCCCCAGCTGATCGCGTGCAGGAACTCGCCCACGTCGCGGCGCAGGCCGGGCGCCACGCCGATCAGCTCGATCAGCGGCTCGGCGTGGCGCACGCCGAACCACAGCAGCACGCCCAGCGCCAGCGCCAGCCACAGCGCCTGGCGGAACACCGCGCCGACCTCGTGCCGGCGCCCCGCGCCGTCCAGCTGCGCCACCGAGGGCGGCACCGACATCATCACGCCGATGCCGGTGACGATCGCCAGCGACCACAGGTTGGTGCCCACCGCCACCGCGCCGAGCACGTGCGCGCCGACGTGGCCGGACAGCACCGCGTCGACGAAGTTGGTGCCCACCGCGGCGAGCTGCGCCAGCACCAGCGGCAGCGCCAGGCGCACGGTGGCGCCGGCCTCGCGTGCCACGCGGGCGCGGTCGATCGAGGGAAGCAGGGCCATGGGACTTGGGCAACTCCAGGGCGCTCCATTCTAGCCGAGCCGCCGGCCGCGGCTGCCCATGCCGGCGCCTTGTGCCAAGATCGCCGGCTCGAAAAGGGGATGCGGATGAGCGAGCTGACCGAAGCCAGGACCGTGCACTGCGCCAACTGCGGCACGCCGCTGGAGGGCGAGTTCTGCCACCACTGCGGGCAGTCCATCCACAGCGTGCTCAAGCCGGTGCACCACATGCTGGAAGACGGCATGGACATGTTCCTGCACGTGGACGGCCGCATCCTGCACACGCTGCCGCCGCTGCTGCTCAGGCCCGGCTTCCTCACCCTGGAGTACTTCGCCGGCCGGCGGCAGCGCTACGTGGCGCCGTTCCGGCTGATGTTCGTGCTGTGCCTGCTGGCCTTCTTCGCCTTCCACCTGGCGGCGAACGCGGTGCTGGACCGCGCCGGCGCGCGGGGCGCCCCGGCCGCCGTCGTGCAGGAGGAAAACCCCTTCGCCCACGACGGGACGGCGCAGGAGGTGCGCGACGACCTGCGCGGGCAGCTGGACGGCCTGCGCATCGCCCGCACCGCCGCGGGCCTGGCCCCGGGCGGGGCGAAGGGCATCCACGTCGCCGAGGAGAGCCTGCGCAAGGCCGCCGACCAGCGGCTGGCCGAGCTGGGCGCCGCGCCGGTGCCCGCCTCCGCCGCCAGCGCGCCGGCCGCGGCCTCGACGGTGGCCGGCGCGTCGTCGGCATCGCCAACCGCCGTGGAGGACGACGACGGGGACCGGGACTGGTCGGAGCTGCCGGTCGAGCCGGTGCATGTGGCCTGGCTGCCCGGCTTCGTCAACGCGCGCCTGACCGCCTTCGAGCAGCACCTGAAGAGCAACCTCCGGGCGGGCTTCCACGCCAGCAACCCCAGGATCCGCCAGGAAGCCCGCGAGCGCATGGTCGCCGGCTTCTTCAGCGTGCTGCCGCAGAGCATGCTGGTGATGATCCCGCTGTTCGCGCTGCTGCTGAAGCTGTTCTACGTGTTCCGCCGGCGCCTCTACATGGAGCACGTGATCGTGGCGCTGCACAGCCATGCGTTCCTGTTCCTCGCCCTGCTGCTGGTGGCGCTGGCCGGCATGCTGTCGACCTGGCTGAAGCCCCACGCGGCCTGGGTCGGCTACCCGCTGGGCCTGGTGCAGGCCGCGCTGCTGCTGTGGATGCCGGCCTACCTGCTGGTGATGCAGAAGCGCATCTACCGCCAGGGCTGGCCGATGACCCTGCTCAAGTACTGGTGCGTGGGCTGGTGCTACGTGTGGCTGCTGTCCGGGGTGCTGCTGGTGGCGCTGGTGCTGGGCGCCGGCCACTGAGCATCCGCGCACAAAAAGTCATGTAAGTTCTTGCGCACCTGCAGTTCGTCGCGTCGTTCGGCGCCGTGCTGATATGTCGGCCTTCACTTGCGCGGGACACATCGAAGCTAATTAAACCGGGGTTCCACGAGTCCACGACTCGCACAGGCCAGAACCGCGGTCATCCGCGGGTGATTCGCAATATCGTGCGGGTTGACAGGCTTCCCGGGTTGGAGCGAGATAGAACATCAAAGGACGCCATTGACAGGGATAGAGTCATGCTCGTGGAAAACGACGCGCGCGGCAGCCCAAAGGCCGCATGCAACCGCAGACAGAATGGCTCGAGGGCATCCGTACGGACGGTCAGCGCCCTTCGGCCTGAAATGACAGCGCGTGCCAGCAGCATACTGACTGCTTTTCCTGGCTACTTCGCCCTGGCCGCCAATCAACGCGCCTCAGGTTCCTTAGCGCCTGTTCACGACCTCCATGCATCCCCCCATGAAACGTCATCCCAGCGAAAGCCGGGATCCAGCGGCGTTGACTTTTCGAGGGAGAGTCACTGGATGACCAGCCCTTCGGCTGTTGAAAAGCGCCTCCTGCTTTCGCAGGAATGACGGAGAGGGAATAGCCGGACCGACGGTAGGTCGTGAACAGGCTCTTAGCGTCGACCGCTGATGGCGCAATTGCGGGCTGCTATCAGCGGCTGTGCCGCCATGAGAAATACCATGATTCAGGACTCGCACTCTATGACGCAGGATCGCCAATGGAACTCGATTTGAGAGAAGAAATTGCCGTCCCTCCTTCGGGTAAGCTGCAGGCATGGCGGTGGAAAACTGCCACTCTTCTTGGAGCATTGCTGGGGACCATGGGTGTGGCGCAGGCCGCCACCAAAGCAACCAACGTGGTCGATAGGGAACCGGGGCTGTGCGAGCACTTCCGCAAGGCGCTTGTCGCGGATCGAGTGGCCTCGATGACGCGCCATCAGCTTTGCCAGTACAGCTTCGAACAGAAGCATGGCGGCCAGGGTTATTTCGAGAAGCTGGACTGGCAGCCCGTGCCGGGCGATCCGGTAGCGCTGACGCTGAAGATATACGACGCCAACGTGTTGCCGCCCAACATTCAGGCTCCGGACAAGGTGGCAAAAAAGCGTACGCTGGTGGCCAAATACGCCGAGGCGCAAAGGAAACACCATGCCCTGGTGGTGGAAATGGCCCCCTATACATGGACACAGCTCACATGGGGTGCCACGTTCACGCAAGTCCGGGGCTATGTATTGCGCAGCCGCGGCACGTACTGCGGCACGGGGCGCGATGAAACGACCAACAAGCGCAATGTCCTGATTGCCTTTTTCGAGGACAAGGAGCTAACCAAGTCCCTGCCTTATTGGGGCAGTCTTATTGACAACGTGGACGAGCCGATGAGGATCCATGGAAAATATTATGTGGTAAGTATCATGGATGCTGCCATGTGGAGCGACTTGAATCTGCCAGGCGTGGGTGACTCATATATTCTGAACATCGACGAGCCTTTGCAATCTAATGACGACAGCCAGCTGGGCCCGACCGGTGTGTGCCAGTTTACCTATCTCAGGGAAGCCAAATAATCATGTCAACCAGCACATATTCGCCACTCACCGTAGCTTCCTATCAGACAGACATGGAGGCCTGGCTGAAGCAGCTGGAAGGAAATACCTCCGCGCTGTTGACCCCGCAGATCGATACCGATTCTGTAGGCGGATTCAACCGCGAAGTGCACCGCGTTTGAAGGATGCCTCGAACCTCACCTGAGGCGTTCGATAGCGTAAACGCTTTCGTGGCCGCTGATTGAGCTGGTCCTCGACATGCTGAAGCGCTTGATCGGTGATCGCGGCAAGA
>NZ_QGHC01000009.1 GCF_003148905.1 Fulvimonas soli
GCTGGCAAGGCAAGGTGTGGCCGTGCAGGCTCTTTCCTTTCCCCGGGCTCATCCAGGCCGTTTCTTTCGGTTCCTTTTCTTTGGGCCAGCAAAGCAAGGGAACTCGCTGGCCGGCAGGCGACCGAAACCCGCCGCAGGCGACCCAGCCGCGGGAGCGCTCAGCACCGGCTACGAATACATAAAGGAAAGAAACGACACTCCTGCCGACAAAGCAGTCGACCAAGAGCGCCACCGAGGCCGGAGGCCACCGCTTCCAAGCGCCACCGGCGAAATCAGAGCACCCCCACCCCGATCTGCTCCCGCTCGAAAGTCTCCAACTGGCGCCAACGGTTGACGATGGCGCAGAACAGCTCGGCGGTGCGCTCGGCATCGTAGACCGCCGAGTGCGCCGAGTTGCCGTCGAAATCGCGGCCCGCCGCCATCACCGCCTTGCTCAGCACGGTCTGGCCGTAGGCCAGGCCGCCCAGGGTGACGGTGTCGAAGCAGCTGAAGGGATGGAACGGGTTGCGCTTGTGCCCGCAGCGGCGCACCGCGGCGTTGAGGAAGCCCAGGTCGAAGGCCGCGTTGTGGCCGACCAGGATGGCGCGCTGGCAGCCGGTCTCGCGCACCGCCTGGCGCACCGGCGCGAACACGTGGTCCAGCGCCTGCCGCTCGGGCAGGGCGCCGCGCAGCGGGTTGTCCGGGTCGATGCCGGTGACCTCCAGCGAGCGCGGGTCGATGTTGGCGCCGGGAAACGGCTCCACGTGCGTGGACACCGCCGGGTGCGGGTGGAGCAGGCCCTCGCCGTCCATGCCGATCGGCACCACCGCGATCTCCAGCAGGGCGTCGCGCTCGGCGTCGAAGCCGCCGGTCTCCACGTCCACCACTACCGGCAGGAAGCCGCGGAAACGCTCGCAAAGGCGCGCGGACAGGCTGTTCTTCAGGTTCTCCATCGCCGAAGCATATCAGCCGCCCCGCCGGGCCGTGAGCGGCGCGCTGTCTTCGTTCTGTCATGCAAACGGCATCCAACCGTAAAGGCGCCACCGCATCCTGCCGCCGTGCTTGGCCGGCCAACGCGATCGAAGGGGGCGGTCCAGGTGGTTCCTTCCTACATGCGGAGATATTCCATGCGTTCCAAGTTGCTCGCGGTAGCCGTCGCTGCCGGTTTGGGCGTGGTCAGCCTGCACGTCTCGGCCGATCCGGCGCAGGCGTCCAAGAAGTCCCACAAGACCGCCGCCCCGGCCGCGTCGCAGACCACCCAGAATGCCGAGATCGAGGCGCTGAAGGCCCAGCTCGAGGCGCTGCAGGCCAAGGTGGCCGAGCTGGAGTCGCGCACGGACGCGCAGTCCGACATCAACGTCAGCACCGGCCAGGCCGTGGAGCAGGTGCAGAAGGCGCAGGCCGCGTCCGACAAGAAGGTGGCGGCGATCGACAAGATCACCAACAACACCACGCTGTCCGGCACGATGTTCTTCGACCTGAGCAACATCGACCAGAAGAACAGCGACACCGGCAAGACCGCCACCAGCGGCACGGGCTTCGACGTGAAGCGCTTCTACCTGGGCGTCACGCACAAGTTCAACGACATCTGGTCGGCCAACCTGACCACCGACTTCCAGTACAGCAGCGCCGTCGGCGCCACCGAGCTGTTCGTGAAGAAGGCCTACGTGCAGGGCAAGTTCGACGACGCCTTCATCCTGCGCCTGGGCTCCTACGACATGCCGTGGATCCCGTTCGTGGAGAGCTACTACGGCTACCGCTACGTCGACAACACCCTCACCGACCGCCTGAAGTACGGCAACTCGGCCGACTGGGGCGTCAACGTGGGCGGCGACCTGGCCGGCAAGGTGCTCAACTACTCGGTGTCGGCGGTGAACGGCGCCGGCTACAAGAACCCGAGCCGCTCCAAGGGCGTGGACTTCGAGGGCCGCGTGGGCTTCGTGCCGTTCGACGGCTTCGTCGTCGCGCTGGGCGGCTACAGCGGCCACCGCGGCCAGGAAACCGAGACCGTCGACGCGCAGCATACCGCGCAGCGCGGCGACATCATGGTGGCCTACGCCGACAAGAACTTCCGCCTGGGCGGCGAGTACTTCACCGCGAAGAACTGGAACCAGGTGCTGGCCGTGCCGGCCGACAAGGCCGACGGCTACTCGATCTGGGGCAGCGTGGCGCTCAACGACGTGTGGAGCCTGTTCGCCCGCTACGACAACGCCAAGCTGAGCAAGGACCTGGATTCGGACAAGAAGGACGTCTACTACAACGCCGGCATCGAGTACCAGGTGACCAAGGGCTTCCGCCTGGCCGGCGTGTACAAGCACGAGAAGGCCGACGCGACGGTCGCCACCCCGGTCCCGGCGCACGTGCAGAACGTGAAGACCAACGAGGTCGGCGTGTACGGCGAGGTGAAGTTCTGATCGACGGCCCGCGCTCCCTCCCGCGGGGAGGGAGCGCGGCGGGCGCGCCCGCCGGGCGGGCCACGGAGCCGTCTTCCCGTTGTAGCCCCATGGTCATCGCCGCGAGGCATGCTGTGCGGGCATGGGACGTGGACATCGGAAGGGAGTTCGGCCCATGGACGGAGAAACGGCGGGCGCATGCCCGCCGTTTGCTTTTCCCCCGCGCGCAGGCCGTTCACGCCGCCGGGGTCTTGTCCTTGTAGCGGCACAGGTCGCGGATCACGCAGCGCGGGCAGTCCGGCTTGCGCGCCTTGCACACGTAGCGGCCGTGCAGGATCAGCCAGTGGTGCGCGTCGTGCCGGAACTCGGCCGGCACCACCTTCTCCAGCCGCTGCTCCACCGCGCGCACGTCCTTGCCGGGAGCCAGCCCGGTGCGGTTGCAGACGCGGAAGATGTGCGTGTCCACCGCGATGGTCGGTTCGCCGAAGGCGGTGTTGAGCACCACGTTGGCGGTCTTGCGGCCCACTCCGGGCAGCGCCTCCAGCGCCTCGCGCGTGCGCGGCACCTCGCCGCCGTAGCGCTCGATCAGGATGCGGCTGAGCGCGACCACGTTCTTCGCCTTGGCGTTGTACAGGCCGATGGTGGCGATGTACTTCTTGAGCCCCTCCTCGCCGAGCTCCAGGATCGCCCCCGGCGTGTTCGCCACCGGGAAGAGCTTGCGCGTGGCCTTGTTCACGCCCACGTCGGTGGCCTGCGCGGACAGCACCACCGCCACCAGCAGCTCGAACGGCGTGCGGTATTCCAGCTCGGTGGTGGGATGCGGGTTCAGCTCGCGCAGGCGGGTGAACAGCTCGACGACCTCGGCGTGCTTCACTTGGCGACTCCCGGCTGCCTCGCGCGGGCGCGCGCAAGCGCGGCCAGCACGGGGTTGGCCGGCGCGGCGGCATCGTCCAGCGCGGCCTTGCGCGCGGCCAGTTCCGCCGCGCGCTCGGCACGCTCGCGCGCCAGGCGCGCCTCGCGGCGGCGGAAGTGCGCGCGCGCCGCGTCGGCGTGCGCCTGGTCGAGCTGCGCGGCGGGCATCGGCTCCAGCGCGATGCAGTCCACCGGACAGGCCGGCACGCACAGCTCGCAGCCGGTGCACTGGTCGGCGATCACCGTGTGCATCAGCTTGGCCGCGCCGACGATGGCGTCCACCGGGCAGACCTGGATGCACTTGGTGCAGCCGATGCAGTCGGCCTCGACGATGCGCGCCAGCATGCGCGGCTTCTCCACGCCGCGCGCGGGATCGAGCGGCAGCGCCGGACGCCCCAGCAGCGCCGCCAGCCTGGCGATGCCGGCCGCGCCGCCGGGCGGGCAGCGGTTGATCTCCGCCTCGCCGGCGGCGATGGCCTCCGCGTAAGGGCGGCAGCCGTGGTAGCCGCACCGCTCGCACTGCGTCTGCGGCAGCAGGGCGTCGATGCGGTCGGCGAGCGGGAGCATGGGAGCGAGGAGTGAGTAGTTGGTGGTGAGTAGTGAGGGCGCGAAGATCGGTGCCGGCGCGGCGTGCGGGGTGCGACGGAGTGCGCAGGGCGGGGGCGACGCCGCACGGGCTTGCGCCCTCGCTACTCGTCCCTCCCACTCCCTACCGCACCGTGGCGCCCGGCCTCGCGCCCGGGTCGGCGTCGAGCAGGAACAGGTCGCTGCCGCCTTCGCCGGCGGACAGGATCATGCCCTCGGACACGCCGAAGCGCATCTTGCGCGGCGCCAGGTTGGCGACGAACACCACGTTGCGGCCGACCAGCCTGTCCGGCTCGCCGTAGGCGGCGCGGATGCCGGAGAAGATCTGCCGCTTGCCCAGCGGGCCGGCGTCCAGCTCGAAGCGCAGCAGCTTGTCCGAGCCGTCCACGAACTCGCAGGCCAGCACCTTGCCGACGCGCAGGTCGAGCTTGGCGAAATCGTCGATGCCGATCGTGGCAGGCGTGGCGGCGGCAGCGGGCGTGGCGGCGTCGGTCATGGGTTTGCGGTTCTCCTTGCTGGGTTTGTTCTTGGGGTCGGCGTTCGCATCGGCCGCGGCGGGCGGCGCGCCGAGCGATTCCTTCGAGGCCTCGATCATCGCCTCGATGCGCCCGGGGTCGACGCGGCCGAGCAGCGGCTCGAAGGCGGCGATGGCGTGGCCGTGCAGCTCGGCGCAGGCGTCGTCGAAGTCGGCGACCGGCGCGTCGAGGAAGGCCTCCGCGGCGGCCACGGTGGCCGGCAGCACCGGCTTGAGCAGGCCCGAGAGCAGGCGGAAGGCGGCGATGGCGAAGGAGCACACCTCGTGCAGCTCGGCGCGGCGCGACTCGTCCTTGGCCAGCGCCCACGGCGCCCTGGCGGCGATGTGGCCGTTGACCAGGTCGGCCATCGTGACGAAGCGGCGGGCGACCTCGGCGAAGTCGCCGTCGGCGTAGAGCTGCGGCACGTCGCCGTAGTGCTCCAGCAGGCGCTGCCACAGCGCGTGCTCCTCGGCGCCGAAGCCGCCGGCGAGGCGGCCGCCGAAGAACTTGTGCACGAAGCCGGCGGTGCGGCTGGCGATGTTCACCCACTTGCCGACCAGGTGCGAGTTGACGCGCTCCTCGAAGGCCTTGAGGTCCAGGTCCACGTCCACCGGCGCGTCGCTCAGCATGGTGGCGAAGTAGTAGCGCAGGAACTCGGGATGGAGCCCGGCGTCGAGGTAGGTGCGCGCCTGGATGAAGGTGCCGCGCGACTTGGACATCTTCGCGCCGTTCACCGTCAGGTAGCCGTTGACGTGCAGCGCGGTGGGCACGCGCAGGTCCGCGCCGTGCAGCATCGCCGGCCAGAACAGGCCGTGGAAGTTGATGATGTCCTTGCCGATGAAGTGGTGCAGCTCGGCGTCGCTGCCCGGCGCGAGGTAGTCGTCGAACGAGGCGCCGGTGCGCTCGCACAGCGCCTTGAAGCTGGCCAGGTAGCCCACCGGCGCGTCCAGCCACACGTAGAAGAACTTGCCCGGCGCGTCGGGGATCGGGAAGCCGAAGTAGGGCTCGTCGCGCGAGATGTCCCAGTCCTTCAGGCCGCCGTCCAGCCACTCGCGCAGCTTGGCCACCACGCCGGGGTTGGCCACCGGGCGGCCCTGGGTGTAGCGGCCGTCGAACCAGTCGCGCAGCAGCGCCTCGAACTTCGACAGCTGGAAGAAGTAGTGCTCCGAGTCGCGCAGCACCGGGGTGGCGCCGGACACCACCGAGTACGGCTCGATCAGCTCGGTGGGCGAATAGGTGGCGCCGCAGTGCTCGCAGTTGTCGCCGTACTGGTCGGGCGTGCCGCAGTTGGGGCAGGTGCCCTTGATGTAGCGGTCCGGCAGGAACATCTCCTTCTGCGGATCGTACAGCTGCTGGATGGTGCGCTTGGCGATGTAGCCGCCGTCGCGCAGCCGCGCGTAGATCAGCGTGGCCAGCTCGCGGTTCTCCGCCGAGTGGGTGGTGTGGTACTGGTCGAAGGCCACGCCGAAGGCGGCGAAGTCGGCCTCGTGGCCCCGGCGGATGCCCTCGATGAAGGCCTGCGGGCTCATGCCGGCCTTCTCGGCGGCCAGCATGATCGGCGTGCCGTGGGCGTCGTCGGCGCAGACGTAGGCCACCGTGCGGCCCGCCATCCGCTGCGCGCGCACCCAGATGTCGGCCTGGATGTAGCCGAGCAGGTGGCCCAGGTGCAGCGGGCCGTTGGCGTAGGGCAGGGCGTTGGTGACGAGCAGTCGGCGACTCATGGCGGGCCGTTGGCGGAAAACGGCTGGAGATTATGGCATGCCGCCCTGGCCGGAGCCCGCGCGTGCGCGCCGCGCAAACGAAAAGCGCGCCCGCGGGCGCGCTGGATCGTCGGCCGCCGGAGCGCGCGGCTCAGTCCTGGCGTTCCCACACCTGGCTGCGGCCGAGCAGCGCGAAGCCGATGTAGCCGTGCACGTCGAGCTTGGCGCCGCCGTCGACCAGGCTGAGCTTCACCTTGTAGGTCTTGCCGTTGTGGGGGTCGAGGATCTGCCCGCCGTCCCACACGTCGCCGTCCTTCTTCACGCCCCACATGATCACCATGCCCTCGACCGGCTGGTCCTTGCGCGCACCCTCGCACTTCTTGCAGACGGGATGCGGGCCCTCGTCGGACTGCAGCACCTGCAGCACCTTGGCCTGCAGCTCGCCGTTCTGCTCGTAGATCTGCACGATCGACTTGGGCTTGCCGGTGGCGTCGTCGATGGTCTTCCAGGTGCCCACCGGGCTGTCGCTGGCGGCATGGGCCAGCATGCTGGAGAGGAACAGGCCGGCGACGGCGGCCAGTTGGAAAACGCGCTTCATCGAACCTCCTCCCATACGAACAGGTATGGTCGGAGCGTGGCCGGGCTCCCCGGTGGCGTCAAGCTGCAATGCGCCATGCGCCATGCGCCGGGGCGCCATGATCCAGGGCAGACGGCGGCCCGCGGGGCGCTGGCATAATGCGATACCCCACCCGATGCCACCCTCCATGACACAGGCGAACGAAGCCCTGGTCCGCCGGCTGCTCGGCGACCTCATCGACCCCCACACCGGCGCGCCGCTGGCCGAGGCGATCCGCGCGGTCGGCGTGGACGGCGCGCGCGTGTCGGTGGACCTGCTGCTCGGCTACCCGGCCGCGGGCGCGGCCGGGGCGCTGGCCGCGCAGGCGCGCGCCGCGCTGGAAGCCGACCCGGCGGTCGAGTCCGCCGCGGTCTCGGTCGCCAGCCGCATCCAGCCGCACAAGGTGCAGGGCACGCTGGCGCCGCTGCCGAACGTGAAGAACATCATCGCGGTCGCCTCCGGCAAGGGCGGCGTGGGCAAGTCCACCGTGGCGGCCAACCTGGCGCTGGCGCTGGCCGCCGAGGGCGCGAAGGTGGGCGTGCTGGACGCGGACATCTACGGCCCCAGCCAGCCGCGCATGCTCGGCATCGCCGGCAAGCCGGAGTCGCCGGACGGCAAGAGCATCACGCCGATGGCCGCGCACGGCGTGCAGGCGATGTCGATCGGCTTCCTGGTGGACGAGGAGACGCCGATGATCTGGCGCGGCCCGATGGTCACCCAGGCGATGATGCAGCTGCTCAACGACACCCGCTGGGACATGCTCGACTACCTGGTGGTGGACCTGCCGCCGGGCACCGGCGACATCCAGCTCACCCTGGCGCAGAAGGTGCCGGTGGCCGGCGCGGTGATCGTCACCACGCCGCAGGACATCGCCCTGCTGGACGCGCGCAAGGCGCTGAAGATGTTCGAGAAGGTCGATGTGCCGGTGCTGGGCGTGGTGGAGAACATGGCCACCCACGTGTGCTCGCGGTGCGGCCACGAGGAACACATCTTCGGCGAGGGCGGCGGCGCGCGCATGGCCGCGCAGTACGGCGTGGCCTGCCTGGGCTCGCTGCCGCTGGACATCCGCATCCGCGAGCAGGCCGACGGCGGCACGCCCACGGTGGCGGCGATGCCGGAGTCGGACCTCGCCGCGCGCTACCGCGAGATCGCGCGCAACGCCGCGGGGCGGCTGTCGCGCCAGCCGCGCAACAAGTCGCTGGGGCTGGGCAAGATCGTGGTGCAGGGAAAGCCCGCCGCGTGAGCGCGACGCGGCGCGTGCTGTGCCTGTGCGGCAGCCTGCGCCGGGTCTCGTCCAACCGCGCCGCGCTGGAGGCCGCGCAACGGCTGGCGCGCCCCGGGGACGCGCCGTCGCTCCGGCGGGAGCCGCAGGCCGGCGGCCCCGGCCCGGCCGCGCGCGGGGCGCGGCCCGCGCTGGAGCTGCATCTCTACGACGGCCTTGCCGCGCTGCCGCCGTTCAATCCCGACGACGAGCACGACCCGCTGCCCGCGCCGGTGCTGGCGCTGCGCGAGGCGGTGGGGCGTGCCGACGCCCTGCTGGTCGCCTGTCCCGAGTACGCCCACGGCGTGCCCGGCGCCTTCAAGAACCTGCTGGACTGGCTGGTGGGCAGCCTGGAATTCCCCGGCAAGCCGGTGCTGCTGCTGGATACCTCGGCGCGCGGCGCGCACCACGGGCAGGCGGCGCTGGCGGAGATCCTGCGCACGATGTCGGCCACCCTGCTGGGCGCGCGGCCGTTCCCGGTGGCCTTGCCCGGCGCGGGCTGCACGGCGGAGCAGGTGCTGGCCAGCGCGGAGCGCCGCGCCGAGCTGCGGGCGGCGCTGGACCGCCTGGCCGAAGGGCTGGCCTGAGCCGCCGCGCGCCCGCGCGGGGCGCCAGGCCCACGCCTTCCTCGCCGCCAGCGTCACCCGCAGCGTCAGCGCCAGCAGCGGCGGCAGCGACCACGGCAGCATCGCCGCGCCGGCATGCTTGAGCAGCGCGCCGCCCGCCGCGCCGCCGGCGATGGCCAGGTTCCGGCCGACCACCACCAGCGACTGCGCCAGGTCCTGCTGCTCGCCGGACGGCAGGCTCCGGCAGGTCAACGGGGAGCCTCCAAGGGCGTGCCGCGCATGCCGGCCGGGCTGGTCCACCACGACTGCCTGCGCTACCGCTATCCCGCCGGCGGCGGGATGGAGCCCTGGCCGCTGCCGCCGGAGCTGAAGGCTCCCGTCAGCATGATCTGCAACGACATGGACGCCCGCGTGTGCGCGGCGCGCCGGCCGCCCGCGCGCCCGCCCGACTGGCGGCTCCCTGGCCGATCCGCTATTTTTCCGCGACTTCCGCTCCGCGCCGCCGCCGGACGGACCACCGACGCAACGGGAGCCCGAGTGAGCATCAAGTCCGACAAGTGGATCCGCCGCATGGCCGAGGGCCACGGCATGATCGAGCCGTTCGAGCCGGGCCAGGTGAAGCAGGACGCCGGCGGCCAGCGCATCGTCAGCTACGGCACCTCCAGCTACGGCTACGACGTGCGCTGCTCGCGCGAGTTCAAGGTGTTCACCAACATCAACTCCACCATCGTCGACCCCAAGCGCTTCGACTCCAAGAGCTTCGTCGACGTGGAGAGCGACGTGTGCATCATCCCGCCCAACAGCTTCGCGCTGGCGCGCACGGTGGAGTACTTCCGCATCCCGCGCAACGTGCTGGTGGTGTGCCTGGGCAAGAGCACCTACGCGCGCTGCGGCATCATCGTCAACGTCACGCCGCTGGAGCCGGAGTGGGAGGGCCACGTGACGCTGGAGTTCTCCAACACCACGCCGCTGCCGGCGCGCATCTACGCCAACGAGGGCGTGGCGCAGATGCTGTTCTTCGAGTCCGACGAGGTGTGCGAGACCAGCTACCGGGACCGCGGCGGCAAGTACCAGGGCCAGCGCGGCGTGACGCTGCCGCGCACCTGATCCGTCGCGTTGCCTGAACGACGCGCGCGCGCGGCGCGGCCACGGCCCCCGGCGGCGCTAGACTCTCGAATCCAGACCGTTTGCCGTTTCGCAGGAGATCCCGAGCATGACCCGTTTCCACCCGCTGCTCCGCCATGCCCTCGCGGCGCTCATGCTGGCCGGCCTGCTGGCGCTGGCCGGCTGCCACCGCGGCGCGACCAAGGACGAATACGTCACCCCGCAGGGCCAGCAGCAGTTCGACGCCACCATCCAGGCCTACAAGAGCGGCCAGTTCCTGGTCGACGGCGCGGTGCTGTCGGCGCTGGACACCGGCAGCCACTTCGCCTACCTGAAGGACACCGGCCACCTGCCCAAGACCGTGCTGCTCACGCCCAGCGACGATTCGAAGATCCGCAAGCAGCACCTGCAGTTCATGGCGCGCATGCAGCTGGACTACGGCTTCATCGTCTACTACGACGACGGCGGCACGCTGAAGAAGATCAACCCGGTGGAGACCAAGGCGCGCGACCTCGAGGACTACCACGCGCCGGCCAAGATGAACGACGAGATGAAGGGCAAGGATGCGAGCGGCGGCTACGAGCCGCCCGAACAGCAGCACTGAAGAGGTCTTTGCCCTCGCATGGCCGAACGCCCGCGGCGCGCGCCGCGGGCGTTCGCGTTTCAGTCCGCCAGGGCGGCGCGCAGGCGCCCGACCAGCGTTTCCCGGTCGGGGCGCGCGTAGGCTTCCGCCGCACCGCTGCCCCACACCGGCCCCGGCCACGCGGCGTCGCCCTCGCGGCGCGCCACCACGTGCACGTGCAGCTGCCGCACGATGTTGCCGAGCGCGCCGAGGTTGAGCTTGTCGCACGGGGCGGCGGCGCGCAGCGCGACGGCGGCCCGGTTCACCTCGCGCCACAGTTCGGCCTGGTCCGCCTCGGCCAGGTCGGCGATCTCCACCGCGCCGGGGCGGCGCGGCACCAGCACCAGCCAGGGGAAGCGCGCGTCGTCCATCAGCCGCAGCTCGCACAGCGGCAGCGCGGCGACCGCCACGGTGTCGGCCTCCAGCCGGGGATCGAGGGCGAAGCCGGGCGCGCTCATGCGCCGGCCAGGTGCTGGTCGAAGAACGCCAGCGTGCGCCGCCAGGCCAGCTCCGCGCTGGCCGCGTCGTAGACGTGCGGGTCGGCGTCGCGGTTGAAGGCGTGGCCGGTCGGGTAGGTGAACACGTCCATCTGCGGCAGCTTCTGGCGGTGCTGCTCGACCGCCTCCGGCGGGATGCCCGGATCCTTCTCGCCGAAGTGGAACATCACCGGCGCCTTCGGCGTCTCGTCGAGGAAGGGCAGGTTGCGCGCGCCGTAGTAGCTCACCGAGGGCAGCCCGAGCCGCAGCGCGGCGAGCAGCGCCACGGTGCCGCCCCAGCAGTAGCCGACCGTGCCGATCCGCCCGGCCGAGGCGATCGCCTCGGCGGCGCTGCCGACGTCGGCCACCGCGCGCTCCAGCCCCAGCTCGCCGACCAGCTCGCGGCCGCGCGCCATGCCGGCCTGGTCGTAGGGCAGCTCCACGCCGGTTTCCAGATGGTCGAAGAAGGCCGGCGCGATGGCGGCGTAACCCGCCGCGGCGAAGCGGTCGGCCACGTCGCGGATGTGCGCGGTGACGCCGAAGATCTCCTGGATCACCACGATGCCGCCCCTGGGCTTGCCGGCGGGCTGCGCGAGGTAGGCGCCGATGCACTGGGTGCCCGCGGTGGGAACGTTGATCTGCTGGCCCATGCGATCTCCTCCACGAGGGTTGCCGGAAGCCGCCGAGTCTAGCGGGCCGGCCGCGCGGCCGGCGCTGGCGTATAATCGCCTGTTTTCCGCACGCTTACGGTAGCGCAGGCCATGTCGCAGGCTTCCCAGAAAATCGGCTTCGTGAGCCTTGGCTGTCCCAAGGCGCTGGTCGATTCCGAACGCATCCTCACCCAGCTCAAGGTCGAGGGCTACGAGATCGTGCCCAGCTACCAGGCGGCCGACGCGGTGGTGGTGAACACCTGCGGTTTCATCGACGCGGCGGTGCAGGAGTCGCTGGACGCGATCGGCGAGGCGCTGCACGAGAACGGCAAGGTGATCGTCACCGGCTGCCTGGGCAAGCGCGCGGAGCTGATCCGCGAGGCCTACCCGGACGTGCTCTCGATCAGCGGCCCGCAGGACTACGCCAGCGTGATGAGCGCGGTGCACGAGGCGCTGCCGCCGAAGCGCGACAGGTTCCTGGACATCGGTCCGCTTGGGCGTCCCGACGCCCAGGCCGACGGTTCGGTCGGGGTCAAGCTCACCCCGAAGCACTACGCCTACCTGAAGATCTCCGAGGGCTGCAACCACCGCTGCAGCTTCTGCATCATCCCGTCGATGCGCGGCGACCTGGTCTCGCGCCCGGTGGACGAGGTGCTGGCCGAGGCCGAGAAGCTGGTCAAGGGCGGCGTGAAGGAGCTGCTGGTGATCTCGCAGGACACCAGCGCCTACGGCGTGGACCTGAAGTACGCCGAGCGCGCCTGGCGCGGCAGGGCCTACCGCACGCGCATGACCGGGCTGTGCGAGGGCCTGGCGGAGCTGGGCGCGTGGGTGCGCCTGCACTACGTCTACCCGTACCCGCACGTGGACGAGGTGATGCCGCTGATGGCGGAAGGGAAGATCCTTCCCTACCTGGACATCCCGTTCCAGCACGCCAGCCCGCGCATCCTGAAGCTGATGAAGCGGCCCGGCAACATCGAGCGGACGCTCGAGCGCATCCGCGGCTGGCGCAGGGCGGTACCGGAGCTGACCCTGCGCAGCACCTTCATCGTCGGCTTCCCCGGCGAGACCGACGCCGAGTTCGAGGAACTGCTGGACTTCCTGCGCGAGGCCGAGCTGGACCGCGTCGGCGCGTTCGCCTACTCGCCGGTGGAGGGCGCCAAGGCCAACGAGCTGCCCGGCGCCGTGTCCGAGGAGCTGAAGGAGGACCGCCTGGAGCAGTTCATGGCGGTGCAGGCGGAGATCTCCGCCGCCAAGCTCGCGCGCAAGGTCGGCCGCACGATCCGCGTGCTGGTGGACGAGGCCGGCGCCGACGGCGCGGTGGCGCGCTCCTCCGCCGACGCGCCGGAGATCGACGGCGTGGTGCGCATCGCCGACGGCCAGGGCCTGAAGCCCGGCCAGTTCGTCGAGGTGACGGTCGAGGCGGCCGACGAGCACGACCTGCGCGCGCGGCTGGCCCATCCCGTGCTCAAGGTGGTCTGAGGCGCGCCGTGCGCTACGTCGCGCCGGCGCGCGGCACGGTCGATCCCGGCGTGTTCGGCCGCCCGCCGCTGGCGGACTGGCGCGACTGCGCCGACCTGCTCGAAGGGCCGGACTGGCCGGCGGTCGCGGCGCTCGACGCGCGCCTGCCGCCCGGCGCGGGCGTGCGCCTCGCCGCGCAGACGCGCGAGCTGCTCGCCGACGGCCTGCACTACGAGCAGCGCATCGCCGAGCGCGGCGTGGTCGCCACCCGCGAGGCGAACTGGCACGACCTGTTCAACGCGCTGGTCTGGCTGCGCCAGCCCGCGCTCAAGCGGGCGCTCAACGCGCGGCAGGCGGCCGAGGTCGCCCGCATGGGGCCGAAGCGGCGCTCGCGGCCGCAGTGCGCGCTGACCCATTTCGACGAGGCGGGCGTGGTCGTCGCGCTGCGCGATCCGGCGCTGCTGGCGCCGTGGGACGCGCACGACTGGCACGGCCTGTTCTGGCGCCACCGGGCGGCCTGGCGCGAGGGCGCGCTGCAGGTGGCGGTGGCCGGTCATGCCCTGCTGGAGCACGCGCTGACGCCGGGCAGGCTGCTGGTCGGCAAGGCGCTGGCCTGCGTATTGCCGGACGCCGCGCCGCTGCAGGACGCCGTCGCGGCATGCGCGGCCGCCATCGCCGCGGGCCGGCTGCTGCGCGATCCGCAGGAGCTGCGCCCGCTGCCGCTGTCGGGCATCCCGGGCTGGCACCCGGCCACGGCGGACGAGGACTTCTACCGCACCGCGCCGTGCTTCCGCCCGCTGCGGCCGGGGCGGCGCTATCCGGCGCCGCTGCGCGCCTGAGCCGCGCGATTTGCCCGGGAAGCGCGAAGCGGCTATACCTCGCCGGAGCGGGGCGACCGGGGAAGGCGGATGCGAAGCGGCATGCGGCGATGGCGCGGTGTCCTCCTGCGGGGCCTCGCGTGCGCTCTCGCGCTGGCCTGGCCGGCGCTGGCGCCCGCGCGGGCGGACGCGCCGGTCCGCTTCGGCATCCTGCCGATCGGCAGCGCCGCCGAGTCGCGGGCGCAGTGGCGCCCGCTGCTGGACGACCTCGCGCGGGAGCTGGGCCGGCCGGTCACGATGATCTCGGTGGCCAGCTACGCCGGCCTGTCCGACGCGATCGGGCGGCAGCGCGTGGACGTGGCCTTCCTGTCCGGGCGCCTGGCGGTCGAGGCGGTCAGCCGCCAGCGCATGACGGTGGTGGCGCAGTTCGTGCGCAGCGACGGCGCGCGCGGCAACCACGCGCTGCTGATCGTGCGCGACGACGGGCCGGTCCGTGGCCTGGACGACCTGCTGGCGCATCCGGGGCGCTGGCGCTACGGCCGCGGCGAGCCGCTGTCGGTGACCGGCTACATCGCCCCCGAGGCGGAGGTGTTCGCCCCGCGCGGGCTGAACTCCGACACCTTCTTCGCCAGCGTGAAGGTGGACAACCACCAGAACAACGCGCTGGCCGTGGCCAACGGCGAGATCGACGTCGCCGCCGGCAACAACCCGGACCTGGACCTGTTCCGCCGCCACTTCCCGCACGAGGCGGCGCACCTGAAGAGCATCTGGGCATCCTCGCCGATCCCCTGCGGCGTGCTGGTGGTGCGCGACGGGCTGGACGGAGCGCTGCGCGAGCGGCTGGCCGCCTTCCTGCGCGGGTACGGCCACGCGCCGGGCGCGGCCGGCGCGCGCGAGCGGCGCAACCTGGCGCGCATCCCCGACCTGGCCGAGTTCGCGCCGGCCGGCAACGACGCGCTGCGCCCGTTCGTGGACCTGCAGTACGCGCTGCTGCGCGAGCAGGCCGCGCACGGCCACTGGGTCAGCGAGGAGGCGCGGGCGGCGCGGCTGGCCCAGGTGGAGCTGGAGCACCAGCGCAGCCTGCGCGCGCTGCTCGGCCGCTGAACGGCGTGCATCGCGCAGTTACGTATGCGGTGCTAGGCTCGGTCGTTCCTTCCACATGCCGAGGTGTCCCATGCCGTCCTTGTCCCTGCGCAGCCGCTGGCTGCATGCCGCCTTCCTGCTGGCGATCGCCGCGTCGCTGCCGCTCGGCGCGAAGGCGCAGGCCGCGCCGGGCCTGCCCGAGGCCGACAAGCAGGCGATCCAGCACTACACGCTCAACGAGGACGTGTTCAACCGCCTCGTGGCGACCACCAAGGAGGCGCAGGCCGCGGGCATCCACCCGCAGCAGTCCGGCGACCCCTCGCAGATCCACTCGCTGGACGACCTGGCCAACCAGGCGGTCGGCAGCGACAAGCGCATCGCGCCGCTGATCGCCAAGCACGGCTTCACCCCGCGCGAGTTCCTGCTGGCCAACATCGCGCTGATGAACGCCGGGCTGGTGGTGCAGTCCAAGAGCCAGCCGGAGCTGGCGAAGATGATCGACCAGAGCAAGGTCAACAGCGCCAACGTGGCCTTCTACGAATCGCACCGCGCGCAGATCGAGGCGCTGATGCAGTCGGCCCGGGCGCAGCAGGCGCAGTGAGCCGCGCGGCTCACTCCTCGTAGCGCACGCCGGCGACGAGGAAGGCCGTGCGGCCGCCGGGCAGCTCGGCCTCGAACTCGTCGTCGACGCGCTTCTTCAGCACCGCGCGCGCCAGCGGCGAGTCCACGCTGATCCAGCCCTGGCGCGCGTCGGTCTCGTCCGGGCCGACGATGCGGTAGCGCTGCGTCTCGCCGCTGGCGAGGTTCTCCAGCTCGATCCACGCGCCGAAGAACACCGTGTCGCGGTCCGCCGGCGCGCCCTCGGCCACCTTCAGCGCGGGGATGCGCTTGCCGAGGTAGCGCACGCGGCGGTCGATCTCGGCCAGCTGCTTCTTGCGGTAGGTGTACTCGGCGTTCTCCGAGCGGTCGCCCTCGGCCGCGGCGGCGGCCAGCGCCTTCACCACCTCCGGGCGCAGCGCGTGCCACAGGTGGTCGAGCTCGGCCTTCAGCCTCTCGAAGCCGGCGCGGGTGATGATCGCGGTGGAGGAGGGGGAAGGCGGTCGCCAGCGGCCCATGCGTCGCCCGCCGCCTCAGCGCCCGCCGAAGATGCCGCCCAGCACGCCGCGCACGATCTGCTGGCCGAGCTTGCTGCCCATGCTGCGCGCCACCTGCTTGCCCATGGTCTCGATCATGCCCTGGCGGCGCTTGGTGCCGAACAGCGCATCGTGGACCATCGCGCCCCAGGCCGAGCCTGCGCCGGCCGCGGCCGGCTGCGCGGCATCGGCGCCGCCGGCCTGGCCGGGGGCGGCCGCCTTGCCCTGCGCGCGCGCGGCGAGCAGCTCCGCCGCCGATTCGCGGTTGACCGCGGCGTCGTACTTGCCGCCCACCGGCGAGCGCTGGCGCACGGCGGCGCGCTCGGCCTCGGTGATCGCGCCGATGCGGCAGCACGGCGTGGTCACCAGCACCTGCTCCACCGGCGTGGGCACGCCCGAGCCGGCCAGCACCGAGGCCAGCGCCTCGCCCACGCCGAGCTGGCCGATCGCCTTGGCCACGTCCAGCTTCGGGTTCGGCGCGAAGGTCTCGGCGGCGGCCTTCACCGCCTTCTGGTCGCGCGGGGTGAAGGCGCGCAGCGCGTGCTGCACGCGGTTGCCGAGCTGGCCGAGGATCACGTCGGGCACGTCGTCCGGGTTCTGCGAGCAGAAGTACACGCCCACGCCCTTGGAGCGGATCAGCCGCACCACCTGCTCCACGCGCTGCTGCAGCGCCGGCGGGCAGTCGTCGAACAGGAGGTGCGCCTCGTCGAAGAAGAACACCAGCTTGGGCTGCTCCAGGTCGCCCACCTCGGGCAGCCGCTCGAACAGCTCCGACAGCAGCCACAGCAGGAAGGTGGAGTACAGCCGCGGCTTGAGGATCAGCTGGTCGGCGGCCAGCACGTTGATCACGCCGCGGCCGCTCATGTCCTGGCGCATCAGGTCGGCCAGGTCCAGCGCCGGCTCGCCGAAGAACTGCTCGGCGCCGTCCTGCTCCAGCTTCAGCACCGCGCGCTGGATCGCGGCGATGCTCTGCGGGCTGACCAGGCCGTAGCGGCCGGAGATGTCCTTGGCGTTGTCGGCGGCGAAGGCGAGCAGGGCGCGCAGGTCGTCGAGGTCGAGCAGCAGCAGGCCCTGGTCGTCGGCGACCTTGAACACGATTTCCAGCACGCCCTGCTGGGTGTCGTTGAGCTCGAGCACGCGGCCGAGCAGGGTCGGGCCCATCTCGCTCACCGTGGCGCGCACCGGGTGGCCGAGCTTGCCGTACAGGTCCCAGAACACCACCGGGTTGGCCTGCGGCTTCCAGTCGGCCAGCTTGAGCTTCTCCAGCCGCGCCTTGAGCTTGTCGCCGGGCTCGCCGGCGGCCATCGCCAGGCCGGCCAGGTCGCCCTTGGCGTCGGCCAGGAAGCAGGGCACGCCCAGCCGCGAGAAGCCCTCGGCCAGCACCATCAGCGAGACCGACTTGCCGGTGCCGGTGGCGCCGGCGATCATGCCGTGGCGGTTGCCGAAATGCGGGTCCAGGCTGACGCTGGTGCTGTCGTTGCGGCCGATCAGTATCTCGCCCATGGGCTTCGCTCCTTGACGTATCGGGCGATTCTAGGGCGTGTCGTCCCTTCCCGAGTAGGCCGCGCCATCGCCGCGGACGTGGCCGCTTCTCCCTGCCCAGGCCGCGCGCAGGAGCGCTGCGGCCGATGGCATGTCCCGGCGGGGCGGCTTAAACCCTCGTCACCTCCCGCCGGATCGGATCCCGGGCTACATGCTGGCGGCCGGCGGCTTCCGCGCGGACGCCGCCGGCCTGGCCAGCGTTGCTGGAGGCGGTGGCGCGGGGGCGCGTGCTGTCGCCGTGGGCCACGCGGATGCTGCTCACCGTGCAGATGCCGGCCCAGCACTACGCGCCGGGCGGCCGCGTGCGGCGGGGTAGCGGTGGGCGGCACCGGGCTCGGGCTGCTCGACGAATACGGCTCCAATGGCGCCTTCCGGGTGTCGGCGCGGTGCACCCTGGACGACGGGCACACGGTGGTGGTGGTGAACAACAGCAGCGCCGACCACCCGTGGCTGGGCGATCTGGCCCGGCGCCTGCTGGAGGCCAGCTACCGCTGACGGGCGCGCGTTGAGCCAGTGGCTTGCGCGCAGTATCTTGAGTCGTTTGCCGCATTCCTCCGTGTCGATCCCATGCCGCCTTCCCGCCACTCCCTGCGCCTGCTGCCCCTGGCCGCCGCCGCGCTGCTCGCCGCCTGCGCTACCGGCGGCTCTCCCCACGGCCGCGCGACGCCGCAGGTGGACGCGCTGTACGCACGCCTCGACCAGGCCGGCAAGGGCTACGAGACGGCGCTGCAGCAGGCGCGCGAGGGCGACGGCGCGGCCTCGCAGAAGACCCTGGAAGCCTCGCTGGACCAGCTCAAGGACGCCGCCGCGCGCTGCGGCAGCACGCCGGGCTGCGATCCGCAGCGGTTCTTCTCGGTGTTCGACCGCCTGCTGCGCCTGAAGGACGGCAGCTTCTTCGCCGGCGACGACGACGCGCTGGCCGGCGGCGGCCCGGAATCCGGGCACACCGGCAGCGAGGTCTCGCCGGTGACCGCCGCGCTGCCGGAGGCGCAGCGCAGCGTGACCCTGCTGCGCGGGCAGAAGCTGTCCGAACTGATCGCGATGAACGGGCCGGTGAAGGCGGCGCTGGAGATGTGGCTGACCCAGTGGCGGCCGAACCTGATGGACGCCTGGATCAACTACCAGTTCCTGCGCTGGCAGATGTGGCCGCAGTACCAGCAGGCCGACCTGCCGGAGGCGCTGCTGTTCGGCATCCTGGCCAAGGAGTCCGGCGGCAAGGTGCACGCGGTGTCGCGCTCGGGCGCGGCCGGGCCGCTGCAGTTCATGTACGCCACCGGGCTGCGCTTCGGCCTGTCCAGCGACGGCGGCTTCGACCAGCGCTTCGACCCGGCGCTGGCCGCGCGCGCCAACGCCGCCTACCTGGACGAGCAGCTGCGCGCCTTCAACAACAACCTCGAGCTGACCCTGGCCGCCTACAACGGCGGCGAGGGGCGCATCCGGCGCATGGTGGGCGACGACCCCTCGGTGAGCCTGTACGACCCGAAGATCTACGGCCAGCTCTCGCAGGAGACGCGCGAGTACGTGCCGGCGGTGCTGGCGGCGGCCTGGCTGTTCCTGCACCCGGAGAGCTACAACCTGCGCTTCCCGCGCATCGACGGCGCGCCGGGCAGCGTGACGCTGAAGCGCCCGGCCTCGCTCACCGAGCTCACCGTCTGCCTGGGCTCGGCCGGCGGCATGTACGACGGCTGGTTCCGCACCCTGCGCAACCTCAACCCGCGCCTCGACCCGCAGGCCGAGCAGCCGGCCGGCAGCCGGCTGGTGGTGCCGAAGGAGCTGGAGAAGGCCTACGCCGCGCGCTGCGTGGACGGTCCCTGGCCGATCCTGGCCGGCGACCTGCACAACGCCGTGGTGCCGATGGTGGCCGATCCGCCGGCGCCGGCCCGCGCGGCGCCGCGCACGCGCAGCTACACCGTGCGGCGCGGCGACACGCTGACCGGCATCGCGCGCAAGAGCGGCTGCGCCGACGTGCAGGACCTGGCCGAGATGAACGGGCTCAGGCACCACCGGCTGAAGCCGGGCCAAGTGCTGAAGCTGCCCGTGTGCCGCTGAGGGTGCGCGCGCCGGCAGTGGACGCCGATCCGCGACGGCGCGGCATGGTGGGCGTGGGGCGATGGCACCAGGCATCGCGGCCGGAGACCGCTCCCACCAGGCTGGCGAGGCTCCCCGTGGGAGCGGCCTCCGGCCGCGATCGACCTGGCGCGGGACCGCCAGCGGCGCGTCGCATCGCTTCTTTCGCGCTTCCCCGGCGCGCGTGGACGGTTCCCGGCGCGGGAATGTCCTGAAAGGCTCCGGGGAACCGCCCGCGAAGCGGGGCTCAGGCCGCGGCGCCGGTGTTCATCCACTCCTGCACCGGGTCGCCGCCGCGGTGGCTCTCCTTCAGCTCGCGCACCACGCGCAGGAGCTGGCGGTGCTGCGCCTGCAGCGCAGCGTGAGTGCAGTCCTTGGTCTCGTGGTAGGCCACCGCCAGCCACAGCGCGATGCCGCGCAGGGCCACCTCGGGGTTGTCCGACAGCGCCCGCGCGTAGCCGATCTCGGTGCCCTGGCCCCAGGGCAGGTAGCGCGCCTCCGGCGCGGTGCCGTAGAGGTGCGGAAATTCCATCCGCGAGGCCTGGCCGATCTCGCGCAGGGTCTGGATGCCCAGGCGGGCGCGGGCCTGGCGCGGCAGGGCCTTGATGCAGCGTTCGATCTCCTTGAACTGGCGGCCCAGCTGGCGGCTGCGGCTCAAGGCGATGAGTTGACTGAATAGGCGCATCGAACTCCCCCGGTTCCGGGTCGCCGCCGGAGGGCGGCGTCATCAATCCGGCGGGAGCTTAGCCGGAACGGGGCGAGTTTTGTACCTTTCGCGTCACAAAACGACGCAAAACGTCATGCCGTGGCCGGGCACAGCCCCAGCCGCTGGCCGACCCGCACCGGCTGCTGCGGCTCCAGCCGGTCCAGCTCGGCCATGCCCGCGGGCAGCAGCAGGATCACGGTGGAGCCCATGTTGAAGCGCGCCATCTCGGCGAAGCGCTCCAGCGTGACGCCCTGGCCGGCGAAGGACTTGCGCCGCACCGACGATGCGTAGGGCGGGATCACCAGCCCGTCCCATACCGTGGCCACCGAGGACACCAGGATCGCGCCCACCATCACCACCGCGAACGGGCCGCGCGGGCCGTCGAAATGGCACACCAGCCGCTCGTTGCGCGCGAACAGCCGCGGGATCGCCTCCACCGCGAACGGTGCCACGCTGAAGATGCGGCCGGGCACGTGCACCGTCTCGCGCAGCGTGCCGGCCAGCGGCATGTGCACGCGGTGGTAGTCGCGCGGCGACAGGTACACGGTGACGAAGCGGCCGTCGCGGAACGGTGCCGCCGCGGCCTCGTCGGCCAGCAGCTCGGCGGCGGTGTACTCCTGCCCCTTGGCCTGGAAGATGCGGCCGTCGACGATCTTCCCCGCCTGGCTGACGCGGCCGTCGGCCGGGCAGAGCAGGGCGGCCGGGTCGGGGTCGGCCTGCCGCGCGCCGGGGCGCAGCTTGCGGGTGAAGAAGGCGTTGAAGTGCTGGTAGGCCAGCGGGTCGGGCTGCGCCGCCTCGCCCATGTCCACCTGGTAGTTGCGCACGATGGTGCCGATCAGCCAGTTCTTCCACGGCGCGAAGGTCCAGCGCGTGGCCCAGTAGACCAGCCGCGACAGGAAGCGGTGGGGCAGGATGTACTGCAGGAATGCCTTGAAGGTCATCCGGCCAGTATACGGGCAGCCGCAACCTTCGACCTGCGTTCCCTTTCCCTGCGGGAGAGGGGGCGGCAGCCGGGTGAGGGTACGGGCGGAGCGAAGCAGGTCGGTATTGCCGGACCCTCACCTCCAACCCCTCTCCCGACGGGAGGGGGGCCTAGGGCGTGGCGGCCCCGTATAATGCACGGCCTTTTTGCCGCGCGCCCGCCAGGACCAGGTCCGTGACCGCCGAACTGTCCACCATCATCGACTTCATCCGCTACGGCGCCAGCCGCTTCGCGGCGGCGGGGCTGACCTTCGGCCACAGCCACGACAACCCGATCGACGAGGCCACCCACCTGGTGCTGGCCAGCCTGCACCTGCCGCCGGACCTGCCGCCCGCCTACGGCGCCGGCCGGCTCACCGCGGAGGAACGCGAGCGCGTGCTGGCGCTGATCGAGCGGCGCATCGCCGAGCGCCTGCCGGTGGCCTACCTGGTCGGCGAGGCGTGGTTCGCCGGCCTCAAGTTCAAGAGCGACCGCCGCGCGCTGGTGCCGCGCTCGCCGATCGCCGAGCTGATCGAGAGCGGCTTCTCGCCCTGGCTGGACGGGCGCCACGTGGAGCGCGCGCTGGACCTGTGCACGGGCTCCGGCTGCATCGGCATCGCCATGGCGGTGCACCGGCCGGACTGGCAGGTGGACCTGGTGGACATCAGCGACGAGGCGCTGGCGCTGGCGCGCGAGAACATCGCCTTCCAGCACGTCGGCGACCGCGTCGAGGCGATCAGGTCGGACCTCTTCGACGGCCTGGCCGGCCGCCGCTACGACCTGATCGTCTCCAATCCGCCCTACGTCACCGAGGACGAATACGCCGCGCTGCCCGGCGAGTACGCGCACGAGCCCAAGCTCGGCCTCGCCTCGGGCGCGGACGGGCTGGACATCTGCCTGCGCATCCTGGCGGCGGCGCCGGAGCACCTGAGCGAGGACGGCCTGCTGATCGTGGAGGTGGGCGAGAGCGAGCGGGCGCTGGCCGAGCTGCTGCCGGAGGTCCCGTTCGTGTGGCTGGAGTTCAAGGTCGGGCCGATGGGCATCTTCGCGCTGGAGCGGCGCGATCTGGTCGAGCACGCGGCGGCGATCCGCGCCGCGGCCGCGGCGCGGCGCTGAGGGCACCGAGGGGGCGCGCTCCGGCGTTCGGCGGCGCATGCCTTCCCCTTGGGACCGTCATTCCCGCGCAAGCGGGAATCCATCGTCGGTCCTGCGCAAGAGCCACCTGGATTTCCGCTTGCGCGGGAATGACGGCGCGCGGTAACGATGGCATGACGCGCAGTAAGCGACGGCATGACCGGACAAGGCATCGCCGCAGCGGAGCGAACATCCATGGAACTGACCACGCCACGGCTGCGGCTCGACCGCCTGCGCGCCGCCGCCGCCGCGGCGCTGTTCGCCTATCGCGCCGACCCGACAATGGCGCGCTTCCAGGGCTGGCGCCCGGGCGCGATCGAGGACGCGGCGCGCTTCATCGAGCAGCAGCGGGGCATCGCCTTCGGCGCGCCCGGCAGCTGGTTCCAGTTCGCGCTGCGCCGGCGCGATTCCGGCGAACTGGCCGGCGACCTCGGCCTGCACTTCGTGGACGAGGCCGCCGTGGAGCTGGGCATCGCCCTGGCGCCGGCGCAGCAGGGCCGCGAGTGGGCGGAGCTCCGGGCGCCCGGGGCGGATCGCGGGTAAGCTGTGGCGGTTTCCCCGCCGCCTTCCCGATGCCCCGTGTCCAGCAACTCCTTCGGCAAGCTCCTCACCGTCACCACCTTCGGCGAAAGCCACGGCCCGGCCATCGGCTGCGTGATCGACGGCTGCCCGCCGGGGCTGGCGCTCGCCGCGGAGGACTTCCGCCACGACCTGGAGCGCCGCGCCACCGGCCGCAGCCGGCACACCTCGCAGCGGCGCGAGAGCGACGAGGTGGAGATCCTCTCCGGCGTGTACGAGGGCCGCACCACCGGCACGCCGATCGCGCTGCTGGTCCGCAACACCGACCCGCGCAGCAAGGACTACGGCGACATCGCGCAGACCTTCCGCCCGGGCCACGCCGACTACACCTACTGGCACAAGTACGGCATCCGCGACCCGCGCGGCGGCGGCCGTTCCTCCGCGCGCGAGACCACCATGCGCGTGGCGGCCGGGGTGGTCGCCAAGAAATGGCTGGCCGAGCGCCACGGCGTGCGCGTGCGCGGCCACCTGGCGCAGCTGGGCGAGCTGACCCCGGACGGCTTCGACTGGGAGGCGGTGGAGCAGAACCCGTTCTTCTGGCCGCACGCTGCGCAGGTGCCGGCGCTGGAGCAGTACATGGACGGGCTGCGCAAGTCCGGCGACTCGGTCGGCGCGCGGGTGGACGTGGTGGCCGAGGGCGTGCCGCCGGGCTGGGGCGAGCCGGTCTACGGCAAGCTGGACGGCGAGCTCGCCGCCGCGCTGATGTCGATCAACGCGGTCAAGGGCGTGGAGATCGGCGACGGCTTCGCCGCGGTGGCGCAGCGCGGCAGCCAGCACCGCGACGAGCTGCAGATGGACGGCTTTACGTCCAATCATGCCGGTGGCATCCTTGGTGGCATCAGCACCGGCCAGCCGGTCACCGCCTCGGTGGCCTTCAAGCCGACCTCCAGCATCCTGATCCCCGGCCGCAGCGTGAACCTGGCCGGCGAGGCGGTCGAGGTGGTCACCAAGGGGCGCCACGATCCCTGCGTGGGCATCCGCGCCACCCCCATCGTCGAGGCGATGGTGGCGCTGGTGCTGATGGACCACGCGCTCCGCCACCGCGCGCAGTGCGGCGACGTGGGCGAAGTCGCGCCGCGCATCGCCTGATGCGGCAACGTTCCCCGGCCGGCGCGGCCCGCGCCGGCCAGCCGCCGGTCCGCCGGCGGCTCCACCAGTCGGTCGATCGATGAGTAGCAGGAAGAAAGTCTGGGTGTCGCGTCCACTGTTCCCCGACGTGCTGGCGCGGCTGGCCGAGCACGCCGAGGTGCAGGCCGAGGCGGTGGAGCGGCGCCACGCGCCGGAGGAGCTGCGCGCGAAGCTGGCCGCGGCGGACGGCGCGATCGTCGGCCTGGCCGACCGCATCGACGCGGCGGCGCTGGAGGGCAACGCGCGGCTGAGGGTGGTGGCCAACCTCGGCGTGGGCCACGACAACCTCGACCTGGCGGCGCTGACCCGCGCCGGCATCCTCGCCTGCAACACCCCCGACGTGCTCAACGAGAGCACCGCCGACTACGCCTGGGCGCTGCTGCTGGCCGCGGCGCGCCGGGTCGGCGCGGCCGAGCGCTGGCTGCGCGCCGGGCACTGGCCGGAGGGCATGCGCTTCGACGACTGGCTGGGCGTGGACCTGCACGGGCGCACGCTCGGCGTCCTCGGCATGGGCCGGATCGGCCGCGCGGTGGCGCGCCGCGCCGCCGGCTTCGACATGCGCGTGCTCTACCACAACCGCGCGCCGCTGCCCGAGGCGCTGGAGCGCGAGAGCGGCGGCGCCGAATGGGTGGACAAGGCCACGCTGCTGCGCCAGTCCGACCACCTCGTGCTGGTGCTGCCGTACACGCCGGAAAGCCGCCACGCCATCGGCGCCGCCGAGCTGGCGCTGATGAAGCCGCGTGCGGTGCTGGTGAACATCGCCCGCGGCGGCATCGTCGACGACGCCGCGCTGGCCGCCGCGCTGCGCGAGGGCCGGCTGGCCGCGGCGGGGCTGGACGTGTTCGAGGGCGAGCCGCGGGTGCACCCGGACCTGCTCGCGCTCGACAACGTGGTGCTCAGCCCGCACATCGCCAGCGCCAGCGCCGACGCCCGCCACGCGATGGCGGAGCTGGCGGCCGAGAATGTGCTGGCCGCGCTGGGCCTGGTGCCCGGCCGCCCGCCCGCGCCGCTCAACCCGGCGGTGCTGGAAGCCGGCCGCCGTGCCCGCAAAACGTGAAGCCATTCACGCCAGCGGGCGCCGCGTGTTGTTTTGCCTCCCGTCCCGGCTAGATTCCCGCTGATGCGGGGAGCGGCCGCGCGGTCCATCCACTCCTCAACGAATCTGGACTCCATGAGCAAGAAGAGCAGCTACAAGGTGGCGATGGTCGGCGCCACCGGCGCGGTCGGCGAGACCCTGCTGGCGATCCTGGCCGAACGCGACTTCCCGGTGAGCGAGCTGGTGCCGCTGGCCAGCGAGCGCTCGGCGGGCGGCAAGGTGGAATTCGCCGGCAGGCAGGTGACGGTGCGCAACCTCGCCGACTACGACTTCGACGGCGTGGACATCGCCTTCTTCTCCGCCGGCGGCTCGGTCAGCCGCGAGCACGCGCCGCGCGCGGCGGCGGCCGGCGCGGTGGTGATCGACAATACCTCCGAGTTCCGCTACCAGGACGACATCCCGCTGGTGGTGAGCGAGGTGAACCCGCACGCCATCGCGCAGTACACCACGCGCGGCATCATCGCCAACCCGAACTGCTCGACCATGCAGATGCTGGTGGCGCTGGCGCCGATCCACCGCGCGGTGGGCATCGAGCGGATCAACGTGGCCACCTACCAGTCGGTCTCCGGCGCCGGCCGCTCGGGCATGGAGGAGCTGGGCAAGCAGACCGCCGCGCTGCTCAACTTCCAGGAGGTGGAGCGGGCCAAGTTCCCCAAGCAGATCGCCTTCAACGTGATCCCGCACATCGACGAGTTCCAGCCCAACGGCTACACCAAGGAAGAGATGAAGATGGTGTGGGAGACGCGCAAGATCCTGGAGGACGAGTCGATCCAGGTGAACCCCACCGCGGTGCGCGTGCCGGTGTTCTACGGCCACTCGGAGGCCGTGCACATCGAGACCCGCGACAAGATCACCGCCGAGCAGGCGCGCGCCCTGCTGGCCGGGGCCGAGGGCGTGGTGCTGATGGACGAGCGCCAGGCCGGCGGCTACCCGACCCCGGTGGGCGACGCCGCGGGCAAGGACCCGGTGTTCGTCGGCCGCATCCGCGAGGACATCTCGCACGAGCGCGGCCTCGACCTGTGGGTCGTCGCCGACAACATCCGCAAGGGCGCGGCGCTCAACGCCGTGCAGATCGCCGAACTGCTGATCCGGGACCACCTCTGATGCGAAAGCCGTCCGCCGTCCTCCTGTCGCTGCTGCTGGCCGCCGGCGCGGCGCTGGCGGGCGCGCCGCCGGGGCAGGGCGGCGGCGCGCCGGCGCACGACGTCCGCGGCGTGCAACGGCAGGTGCGGCGGTCCAGCGCGGAGATCGACCGCCTGCAGCGCCAGGTCGAGCGGCAGGAGGCCAGGAGCCACCAGGCGCAGCAGCGCCTGGCCGAGCAGGACGATAGAATCGCCGAGCTGCAACGCCAGCTCGAGGCGCTCAAGGCGGGCGCCGCGGCGGCTCCGGCCGGGCGCGCCGCGTCCGGCGGGAAATGAGAATGCACGCCAGCAATGCCGCGTAAGCGGCCGTTGCCGCTATTGTTGAGCGGACGCCATATCGCCTAAAGTGGCGCCTCGTTCCGCCAGCCGCCACGGCGGCGGCGACCGACAAACACACGATGTCAGGGGTGGGGGAACTCGCATGAACCGTTCATTGAAGCTGTCGATGCTGCTGGCGCTCGCGTTGGGCAGCAGCCAGGCAGCGGCGCTCGAGCTGGGCCAGATCCAGGTGAAGTCCGCGCTGGGCCAGCCGCTGCTCGCCGAGATCCCGCTGACGCCCGCGAACGCGGCCGAGCTGCAGAACCTGAGCGCGCACCTGGCCTCGCCGGAGGACTTCGCCCGCGCCGGCATCGGCGGCCGGCCAAGCGTCGCGCTGCAGTTCAGCATCGCCGACGCCGGCCAGGGCAAGGTCATCCGCATCACCAGCAGCGAGGCGGTCAACGATCCCTACCTCGACCTGCTGATCGAGGTGGACAACGCCAGCGGCAAGAGCCTGCGCGAGTACACCATCCTGCTCGACCCGCCCGGCGGCGCCGCCACGCTGCCGGTGAGCCAGGCGCCCGCCGCGGCCCCGCGCGCAAGCGCGCCGCGCGCTGCCGCGGCACCGGCGGCGCCCGCGCGTTCCGCCGTGGCGCGTCCCGCGCCGCGGCCGGCGCCGGCCGCCGCCGCCCCGGGCCAGTACGGTCCGGTCAGCCGCGGCCAGACCCTCTCGGAGATCGCGCGCGCCACCGCGCCGGCGGGGGTGGACACGAACCAGATGCTGCTGGCGCTCAAGCAGGCCAACCCGGATGCGTTCTACCGCGACAACATCAACGCGCTGAAGAGCGGCGTGGTGCTGCGCGTGCCTTCCGGCCAGGAGGCGCAGGCCACCGCCGCCGCCGCGGCGCTGGCCGAGGTGCGCCGCCAGAACGAGGCGTGGCGCAGCGGCAGCGCCGCCGCGCCCACCACGGTGGCCGACAACGCCACCCGCGCCGGCGCTTCCAGTGCGCCCACCGCCGCCGCCGTCGCGGCGGACCGCCTCGCCCTGGTGCCGGCCAGGCAGGGCGGCGGCAGCGCCGGCAGCAGCGGCGGCAAGGACGAGAAGGCCGGCAGCCTGCGCCAGGAGCTGCTGCGCAGCCAGGAAACCCTGACCACGCTGCAGCAGCAGGGCGCCGAGCTGAAGTCGCGCCTGAAGGACCTGGAGGACATCAACAACAAGAACGAGCGCCTGCTCGCGCTGAAGGACAACGAGATCGCCGAGCTGCAGCGCAAGCTGGCCGAGGCGCGCAAGGCGGCGAACCTGCCGCCCGAGCCCGCCGCCGCGGCCAGCGCGGGCAGGGCGGCCGCGGCGGGCGTCGCCGCTCCGGCCGCTTCCGCCAGCGCCGCGACGGCCGCCGCTGCCGCCGGCAGCGCCGCGAATCCTGCGGCCGGCGCGCCCGCGCCTGCCGGCAGCAGCGCCGCCGCCGCGGCCGGCGCACCCGCCGGCGCGGCCACCGCAGCGGTCCCTGCGGTGGCGGCCAAGCCCGCGCCAGTGGCGCCGGCCAAGCCCAAGCCGGCCCCGGCGAAGCCCGCGCCGGCGCCGGTCGAGGAAACGCCGTGGTACATGCAGACCTGGACGCTGGCCGCGGCCGGCGGCGCGGTCGTGCTGCTGCTTCTGCTGGCCCTGCTCGGCCGCCGCCGCAAGCCGGCCGCCGCCGCGAAGGGCGGCTCCTCGCTGGCCGACCGCTTCGGCGCGCTGCCGCCGATCCCGGCCGCGAGCGACGACCCGGACCAGGACGAGCTGCTCGACCAGCTGGCCGAGCATCCGGACGACATCGGCCTGCACCTGGAGCTGGTCAGCCTGTACTACAGCCGCCGCGACGTGGAGCACTTCGAGGCGGCCGCCGAGGCGATGTACGCGCACGTCGCCGACCCCAGCCAGCCGGAATGGCAGGACGTGCTGAGCATGGGCCGCGACCTGGCGCCGGAGCACCCGCTGTTCGCCGGCACCGCGCCGGCGGGCGACGAGACGGCGCAGGAGGACGCGGTGCACGAGGAGGCGCTGCACGCCTTCGATCTCGACCGCTACGCGGCCGAGGACGCCGGGCGCGCGCCGGACGAGCCGGTGGCGCCCTCGCCGCTGCCGCAGCCGCCGCAGCGGCAGAAGGTCAGCGAGTACCACTTCGACTTCAACCTGACCCCGCCCGCGCCGCCGGCCCCGCGCCCCGCGCCGGACTTCGACGCGGCGGCGGCCGAGCCGGCCGCCGAGGCCCGCGCCGGGGAGGAAGCGGGCGGCGCCTGGAGCTTCGACGAGCCGGCCGCCGACTTCGACGCCGGCGCTCCCGCGTTCGGCGAGCTCAGCGACGATCCGGTCGACACCAAGCTCGACCTCGCCCGCGCCTACCTCGACATGGGCGACCACGACGGCGCCCGCGCGATGCTGGAGGAAGTGCTGGAGGAAGGCAGCCAGATGCAGAAGGACGTGGCCCACAGGCTGCTCGAAACCCTGCGCTGAGCCATCCTCCCATCCGACGCGCGCCCGGGCCGGCCCATGCCGGCCCGGCGCTTTTTCCGCCCTGCTAATCTGTGCGGCGGTCACGCGGCTCGACGGTCTCCATGCGCATTGCCCTCGGCATCGAATACGACGGCACCGATTTCCTCGGCTGGCAGCGCTTGAGCCATGGCGCCACCGTGCAGGGCGCGGTGGAGGCGGCGCTGTCCGCGGTGGCCGCGCATCCGGTCGAGGTGACCTGCGCCGGCCGCACCGACGCCGGCGTGCACGGGCGCTGCCAGGTGGTGCACTTCGACACCGAGGCGCGGCGCGCGATGCGCGGCTGGACGCTCGGCGCCTGCGCCAACCTGCCGCCCAGCGTGGCGGTGCTGTGGGCACAGGAGGTGGAGCCCTCGTTCCACGCGCGCTTCTCCGCGCGCAGCCGGCGCTACCGCTACAGCATCCTCAACCGCCCGGTGCGCGCCGCGCTGGAGGCGCGCTACGTCACCTGGGAACGCCAGCCGCTGGACGCCGCGCGCATGCACGCGGCCGCGCAGGCGCTGCTGGGCGAGCACGACTTCGGCGCCTTCCGCGCGGTGTCCTGCCAGGCCGCGCACGCGCGCCGCGAGGTGCTCGCGGTCGGCGTGCGGCGGGAGGGCGAGCGGGTGATCGTGGAGATCGAGGCCAACGCCTTCCTGCACCACATGGTGCGCAACATCGTGGGCAGCCTGCTGCCGATCGGCCGCGGCGAGCGGCCGGTCGAATGGATCGCCGAGCTGCTGGCCGGGCGCGACCGCGAGGCGGCCGGGCCGACCGCGCCGGCCTCCGGCCTGACCTTCCTCGGGCCGCGCTACGAGGCGCGCTGGGGCCTGCCGGCGGAGGTGAGCCGGTGACCCGCATCAAGTGCTGCGGCATGACCCGCGTGGAGGACGCGCTGCTCGCCGCGCGCCTCGGCGCCGACGCCATCGGCCTGGTGTTCACCGCGCGCAGCCGCCGGCGCGTCTCCGTCGCGCAGGCGCAGGCCATCGCGCGCGCGCTGCCGCCGTTCGTGGCCACGGTGGCGCTGTTCATGGACGACGCGCCGGCGCTGGTGGAGGAGGTGGTCGCGGCGGTGTCGCCGGACCTCCTGCAGTTCCACGGCGGCGAGCCGGACGAGTGGTGCGCGCAGTTCGGCCGCCGCTACCTCAAGGCCATCGCGATGGGCGAGGGCGCCGCCGCGCTGGCGCGCCTGCGCGACTACCCGCGCGCCGCCGCGCTGCTGCTCGACGGCCACGGCCTCGGCGAGGCGGGCGGCAGCGGCAGGGCGTTCGACTGGTCGCTGATGCCCGGGGACCTGGCGCAGCCGCTGGTGCTCGCCGGCGGCCTGCATGCCGGCAACGTGGCCGGGGCCATCCGCGTCGCGCGGCCGTGGGCGGTGGACGTGGCCAGCGGCATCGAGTCGGCGCCGGGCGTGAAGGACCCGGCGCGGATGGCGGCCTTCATCCATGCCGTGCGCGCCGCGGACCGGCAGCGGGAACGGACCTCGGCGGACGCGCCCGGCCCATGACCGCCGCGATCGAGGAAATCCCCGCCGGCGCGCCCGTCGACCTCGACGGGCTCGTGCGCGGCGCCCGCCCCGTGGTCATCCGCGGCCTGGTCGCGGACTGGCCCATCGTGGCGGCGGCGCGCGCGTCGGACTGGACCTTCGCCGAGCAGCTGGCCGGCTTCGACAACGGCACGCCGGTGGACGCGCTGATGATGCCGCCGGAGGCCGAGGGCGTGGTCGGCTACAACGCCGACCTCAGCGGCTTCAACTACCGCCACCACCGCGTGCCGCTCACCAAGGGGCTGAAGCAGCTGCTGCTCTACGCACGCCAGGAGCGCCCGAACGGGCTGGCGATCCAGAGCGCGGCGCTGGCCGCCTGCGCGCCGGGCTTCCTGGAACGGCATGCGCTGCCGCTGCTGCCGCCCTCGGTCCAGCCGCGCCTGTGGGTGGGCAACCGGGTGACCACGCCGGCCCACTTCGACGAGTTCCACAACGTCGCCTGCGTGGTCTGCGGCGTGCGGCGCTTCACCCTGTTCCCGCCCGAGCAGGTGCGCAACCTGTACATCGGCCCGCTGGACTTCGCGCCGACCGGCGCGGCGATCAGCGTCGCGCGGCTGGACCGCCCCGACGACCCGCGCTTCCCGCGCCTGCGCGAGGCGCTGGCGCACGCGCAGGCTGCGGAGCTGGAACCCGGCGACGCCATCTACATCCCGCCGCTGTGGTGGCACCACGTCGCCTCGCTGAAGCGGCTCAACGCGCTGGTCAACTACTGGTGGAAGCCGGTCGCGGCGCCCGGCACCGCGCCGATGACCCTGCTGGGCTGCCTGCTGCACGCCATCCTCGGCTTCCGGTCGCTGCCGCCGGCCGAGCGCGCGGCGTGGCGCGCCCTGCTGGACCACTACGTGTTCGGCGAGGAGGACCCGGCCGCGCACATCCCCGAGGCGCGCCGCGGCGTGCTGGGGCCGCTCACGCCGGAGCAGGTCGAGGCATTGCGGGCGAAGATCCAGCGCTATCTGTAGCGTGCGCGGCTGTTTCCGCAGTCATCGCGGTGGGATCGCGGCCGGAGGCCGCTCCCACGGGGTTTCCGCAAAGCCTGGTGGGAGCGGCCTCCGGCCGCGATCTGATGAAGGGCATCCACGCTCACCCGCGCACGGCCAGCTCCGCGCGCAGCCACTTCGCCAGCGCCTCGACCCGCGCATCCTCCACCCGCGCCGGCGCCGCCAGCACCCAGCGCGCCTCGGTGCGCCTGAAGCCCCACGGCGCGAGCAGGCGTCCGGCGGCGAGATCGTCGGCCACCAGCGGCTCCGGCGCGATCGCCACGCCCAGCCCGGCCACCGCCGCCTCCAGCATGAAGTAGAGGTGGGGGAACGCCTGCGCCGGATGCAGCGCGGCGGCCGGCAACCGCATCGACTTCGCCCAGCTCGGCCAGGCCTGCGGGCGCGAGGTGGTGTGCAGCAGCGCCTCGCCGCACAGCGCGCGGGCCGGCTGGCCGCGCAGGCGCCTGGCGCCGGGCCAGCGCGGGCTCAGCACCGGGCCGATCCGCTCGGGCGCCAGCTCGTGCACCTGCCAGTCGCGCGGCCAGGGCGGCGCGGCCAGCAGCAGGGCGGCGTCGAGGCCGGGCAGCTGCGCGCCGGGCGCGTCCTCCTGCGCCGCGAGGTGCAGCTTCAGGTCGGGTAGGTCGCGGCCCAGCCGTTCCAGCCGCGGGATCATCCAGCGCGCGAGCACGCTGCCGGAGCAGCCGAGCACGAACGGCGCCTGCGCCTGCGTCCGCCGCAGCGCGGCCCAGCCGTCGCGCAACTGCCCGAAGGCGGCGCCGATGCGCTCGTGCAGCTGCTGGCCGGCGGGCGTGAGCGCGACGCCGCGGCCCTGCCGCGCGAACAGCGGGCGGCCCGCCGCTTCCTCCAGCACGCGCAGCTGGCGGCTGATCGCGCCGTGGGTGACGTGCAGCTCGCGTGCGGCGCGGCTCACGCTTTCCAGCCGGGCGGCGGCCTCGAAGGCGCGCAGGGCGTTCAGCGGCGGCAGCTCGCGGCTCACGGGACAGGTGAGATTTCCTGAGGTATCGGTTCGATCTTATCGCTTTTTGTCGCGCCCGCCGCGCGCTAGATTGCCCGGCATGCCGGACCGCCGCGCCGGGACGGCCTTTCAGTTTTCCGCACAGGACGGAATCATGCCCGCTTCCCAGGACTTCCACCGCTGGCCCGACGCGCACGGCCGCTTCGGCGACTACGGCGGCAGCTACGTGGCCGAGACGCTGATGGCGCCGCTGGCCGAGCTGACCGGGGCGTACCTGCGCCTGCGCGGGGACGCGGCCTTCCTCGCCGAGCTGGACCGCGACCTCAAGCACTACGTGGGCCGGCCCAGCCCGGTCTACTTCGCCGAGCGCCTGACCCGCCACGTGGGCGGCGCGCGCATCCTGCTCAAGCGCGAGGACCTGAACCACACCGGCGCGCACAAGATCAACAACACCGTGGGCCAGGCGCTGGTGGCGCGGCACATGGGCAAGACGCGCATCATCGCCGAGACCGGCGCCGGCCAGCACGGCGTGGCCAGCGCCACGGTGGCGGCGCGGCTGGGCTTGAAGTGCGTGGTCTACATGGGCGCCACCGACATCGAGCGGCAGAAGATCAACGTCTACCGCATGAAGCTGCTCGGCGCCGAGGTGGTGCCGGTGACCTCGGGCTCGAAGACGCTGAAGGACGCGCTCAACGAGGCGATGCGCGACTGGGTCACCCACGTGGCCGACACCTTCTACATCATCGGCACGGTGGCCGGGCCGCACCCGTATCCGATGATGGTGCGCGACTTCAACGCCATCGTCGGCCGCGAGGCGCGCGCGCAGGTGCTGGAGGAATACGGCCGGCTGCCCGACGCGCTCGCCGCCTGCGTGGGCGGCGGCTCCAACGCGATCGGGCTGTTCCACGCCTTCCTCAACGACGCGGGCGTGCGCATCGTCGGCGCCGAGGCGGCGGGCGAGGGCATCGCCACCGGGCACCACGCGGCCTCGCTGGCCGCGGGGCGTCCCGGCGTGCTGCACGGCAACCGCACCTACGTGCTGTGCGACGACGACGGCCAGATCACCGAGACGCACTCGGTGTCGGCGGGCCTGGACTACCCGGGCGTCGGCCCCGAGCACGCCTTCCTCAAGGACGCCGGCCGCGCCGAGTACGTGGGCGTCACCGACGACGAGGCGCTGGAGGCCTTCCACCTGCTGGCGCGCACCGAGGGCATCCTCGCCGCGCTGGAGTCCAGCCACGCGGTGGCGCAGGCGATCAAGCTGGCGCGCGAGTATCCCAAGGACGGCATCGTGCTGTGCAACCTGTCCGGCCGTGGCGACAAGGACGTGCACACGATTGCGGCGCGCGAGGGCATCCGCCTGTAGCGGCGGGTGCCAGGGAATCGGGAATAGGGAATCGTCAGAGCACCCCTCGTCCCACCGCTTTCCCCGCGAGCTTCTTGACTATTCCCCATTCCCCATTCCCTACCTCCCATGAACCGCATCGACGCCCGTTTCGCCCGGCTCAAGGCCGCCCGCCGCACCGGCCTGATCCCCTTCGTCACCGCGGGCGACCCCTCGCCCGCGCACGCGGTGGCGCTGATGCACGCGCTGGTCGAGGCCGGCGCGGACCTGATCGAGCTGGGCGTGCCGTTCTCCGACCCGATGGCCGACGGCCCGGTGATCCAGCACGCCAGCGAACGCGCGCTCGCGCGCGGCGTCGGGCTCGACGACGTGCTGCGCTGGGTGGCCGGGTTCCGCCGGCAGGACGACGACACGCCGGTGGTGCTGATGGGCTACCTCAACCCCGTCGAGATCCGCGGCTACGCGCGCTTCGCGCAGGAGGCCGTGGCGGCCGGCGTGGACGGCGTGCTGCTGGTGGACTGCCCGCTGGAGGAGGGCGAGGTGCTCGCGCCGCTGCGCGCGGCGGGCCTGAAGCGCATCCTGCTCGCCGCGCCCACGACCGCACCCGCGCGTATGGAAAAGCTGTGCGAGTCGGCCGAGGGCTTCCTGTACTATGTGTCGTTCGCCGGCATCACCGGCGCGGCCCGGCTCAGCGTGGCGGACATCGCCGCGCGCGTCGCCGGCCTGCGCGAACGGTCGAGGGCGCCGGTGGCGGTGGGCTTCGGCGTGCGCGACGCGCAGAGCGCGAAGGCGATCGCCGGCTTCGCCGACGCGGTGGTCATCGGCAGCGCGCTGGTCGAGCGCCTGGCGGGCGCCGCGGAGGAGGGCGAGATCGCGGAACGCGCACGGGCCTTCCTGCAACCGATCCGCGCCGCCCTCGACGCCTGACCTCGCCTTTTCCCTCTCCCCGCCGGGGCGAGAGCCGGGGCGAGGGGCGGGGCTTGCGAAGACGGTGGTTGCTGGCGCAAGACAAGGCTTCATGAAGAAGAAGTGCGGGCGCGCGGCCGGGCCGTCCCCTCACCCCAACCCTCTCCCCGGCGGGGAGAGGGAGCTAAAAGCAGAGGTTGGTGCGTATGAACTGGCTCCAGAAAATCATGACCCCCCGCGCCCGCACGCAGGGCACCACCGCCGCCGGCAAGGGCAAGGTGCCGGAGGGCGTGTGGGAGAAGTGCGGCGGCTGCGGCGCGGTGCTGTACAAGCCGGAGCTGGAGCGCAACCTGATGGTCTGCCCCAAGTGCGGCCACCACCACGCCATCGGCGCGCGCGCGCGGCTGCTGTCCTTCCTCGACGAGGGCAGCGCGCAGGAGCTGTGGGCCGGGCTGGAGCCGAACGACCCGCTGAAGTTCCGCGACGGCAAGAAGTACCGCGACCGCATCGTCGCCGCGCAGAAGTCCACCGGCGAGAAGGACGCCCTGCTGGCGATGGGCGGCACGCTCAAGGGCCTGCCGCTGATGGCGACGGCCTTCGAGTTTTCCTACATGGGCGGCTCGATGGGCTCGGTGGTGGGCGAGAAGTTCACCCGCGCCGCCGAGCAGGCGCTGGCCGACCGCAGCGCGCTGGTGTGCTTCTCCGCCACCGGCGGCGCGCGCATGCAGGAGGCGCTGTTCTCGCTGATGCAGATGGCCAAGACCTCGGCCGCGCTGGCGCGGCTGCGCGAGGCGGGCGTGCCCTACGTCAGCGTGATGACCAACCCGACCACCGGCGGCGTGTCGGCCAGCCTGGCGATGCTGGGCGACGTCAACGTGGGCGAGCCGAAGGCGCTGATCGGCTTCGCCGGCCCGCGCGTGATCGAGCAGACCGTGCGCGAGACGCTGCCGGAGGGCTTCCAGCGCTCGGAGTTCCTGCTCGAGCACGGCGCGATCGACCTGATCGTCGACCGCCGCGAGATGCGCGACAAGCTGGCCGCCGTGCTGGCCCTGCTGAAGAGGGCGCCGCGCGCCGCGGCGTGAGCCGCGCGGCGCGATGCCATCCGGGTTCCTGAAGGAACCGGGATTCCCACAGTCTTGCTTCCCGAGCGACACGGTTTTCCACAGCGCATGTGGAAGCCAGCGGGATAAGCCTGTGGGCAAGTGCGCGCTGCGGCTTTGCGCTCAGGCACTTGCCTCGCCTTGCGGAACATCTGCGCAGCCCCGCGCGGGTTTTTCCACAGCGATTGTGGAAAGCGTCCGGGAGAGCCTGTGGAAAGGTGGCCTATCTGCCTGATCGGCCAGCATGCCCCGACGCCGTGCGCAGCCTTTGCACAGCGTCCTCAGAACAGCCCGGCGAGCATGCCCAGCCACACCGACAGCGCGCCCAGCGCGCCGCCGATGCCGATCGCGGCGAGCACGTCGCTGGGGTAGTGCAGCCCCAGGATCACCCGCGAGGCGGCGACCAGCGCGGTGAAGCCGAGCAGCAGCGGCGCCAGCGCCGGATACCAGGCCAGCGCCACCACGGTGAAGCCGACCGCCTGCAGCGTGTGGCCGGAGGGGAAGCTGAACTCGTCCAGCGGCGGCACGTGCGCGATCACCCCGGGGCAGGCGCGGAACGGCCGCGGCCGCCGCGTCCAGCGCTTGAGCAGGCGGTAGAGCAGCAGCGCGGCGAGCCCGGTGGCGGCCATGTGCGCCGCCGCGACCAGCCCGCGGTGGCGGTCGGACAGCGCCAGCCCGAGCATCAGCGCGTACCAGCACGCGCCGTCGCCGAGCCGGCTGACCAGGCCGAAGAACGCGCCGACCGCGCGGCGCGCGCCCCAGCGGTTGGCCGCCACGCACATGCGGCGGTCGAAGGCCAGGCGCGGTCCGAGCGGCAGTTCAGGCGTGGGCGACGGCGGCAGGGTGGTCCGCATGGCGTTTCTCCTCGGCGAGCCGGCGCAACAGGGACTCGAAATCGCGCACCACCGCCTCGGGCGACAGCTGCGCGGTACTCGCGCAGGCGGCGCGGCCCATGTGGCGGATCAGGCTGGGATTGGCGGCCAGCTTCGCCACCGCCTCGATGAAGGACGGCTCGTTGCCCGGCTCGATGGCGAAGCCGTTGGCGCCGCTGCGCAGGTGCTCGCGCGCGGCGCCCTCGGCGTAGGCCACCACCGGCAGGCCGGCGGCGAGCGCCTCCAGGATCACGTTGCCGAAGGTCTCGCTGAGGCTGGGGAAGGGGAACAGGTCGGCGCTGGCGTAGTGCCGCGCCAGCTCCTCGCCGCGCTGCACGCCGGCGAAGACGAAGTCGGGATTGGCCTGCGCCAGCGCCGCGCGCGCGGGGCCGTCGCCCACCCACACGTAGCGCAGCTTCGGCATCTCGCGCTGCGCCGCGCGGAAGGCGCGCACGGCCAGCTCCAGGTTCTTCTCCGGCGCGATGCGGCCCACGTAGAGCATGACCGGCGTGCTGCCGTCGACGCCCCATTGCGCGCGCAGCGCCGGGTCGCGCCGGCCGGGATGGAACAGCGCGGTGTCCACCGCGCGGCGCAGGATGCAGGCGTTGTCCACGCCGAGCGCGCGCAGCTCCTCCGCCAGCGCGTCGGTGGGCACCAGCGTGGCGGCGGCGCGGCGGTGGAAGCGGCGCAGGTGGCCGCGCACCAGCGGCGTGAGGAAGCCCGCGCCGTAGTGGTCCGCGTAGGCGTCGAAGCGGGTGTGGAAGCCGGTGGCCGCGGGGATGCCCAGCCGCACCGCGGAGCGCAGCGCCGACCAGCCGAGCGGCCCTTCCGTGGCGATGTACACCGCGTCCGGCCGCAGGCGCTGCCAGCGCCGGCGCAGCATCCGCCCGGCCGGCAGGCCGAAGCGCAGGCCCGGGTAGCGCGGCAGCGCCGCGCCGCGCACCTCCATGGCGAGGATGCCGGGCTCGTCGGCGTGCGGCTGCGCCTGGCGGGGGCGCACCAGCTCCACCGTGTGCCCGCGCGCCGCCAGTCCGGCGGCCAGGCCATGCACGGTGAGCGCCACGCCGTTGATCTCCGGGGGATAGGTCTCGCTGACGATGCCGATGCGCATGGGAACGGTCTTGGCTGGCCCGTTGCAGCTTCGGCGCGGCCGGTTGCGCGGACGTGGCGCGGGTGTGACGCGCCCGTGACGCCGCCGCGCCTTACACTGGGCGGACCTCAACGCGAGTCGGAGACCGACGATGAAACGGATACTGCTGGCGCTGGCATTCGCATCCCTGGGCGGCGCGGCCCTCGCGGCCGACGGCCCGCAGGCCGGCGCGCTTCCGGTCGCCAAGGCGCCGGCGGGCGCCGAGGCCTACATCATCGCGCCGAAGGACGGCGCCACCGTGAGCGGGGAGTTCACCGTGCGCTTCGGCCTGAAGGGCATGGGCGTGGCGCCCGCCGGCGTGGACAAGGAGGCCACCGGCCACCACCACCTGCTGGTGGACGTGAAGGAGCTGCCGCCCGCGGGGCAGCCGATCCCGAAGGACGCGCAGCACCTGCACTTCGGCGGCGGCCAGACCGAGACCACGCTCAAGCTCGCCCCCGGCACGCACACGCTGCAGCTGGAGCTGGGCGACGCCAACCACGTGCCGTTCGATCCGCCGGTGGTGTCGCGGCGGATCACCGTGCACGTGAAATAGCGGGGCGGCCGCCATGGCACGCGGCGCGGCCCGCGCCGTCCTGCTGTACGTGCTGCTGCCATGGCCGGCCGTACCTGCCGCCATGGTCCAGGACGCGCCGCCGGGCGGGGCCGCCGCGCCGCCGCGCCGGCCGCTGATCGAGGTGAGGGTCGTGCTGCTGCCGGCGCCGCGCACGCCGTCCGGACTGCCGGCGGTCTCGCTGGACGCGCGCCCGGCGGTCGCGCCGCAGCCGCGGCAGCAGGCGTGGCCGGCGGCGGTGCAACTGCTGGGCACCTACGCCCCGAACACGCAGATCTGCCGCGGGCGCGACTGCGAAAGCGGCCGGCCGCCCCGGTAGCGCGGCAGGCCGGGCGCGGCGCGCGGACATGCCTGCCGCAGCCCCGCCGCCACCATCGCGCGGCCTCAGCGCGGTCCCAGCAGGCGCCTCAGGTACGCCTCCACCGGAGCGGGTTCGCGCGCGTCCGTCGCCAGCCCCAGGTAGCCGTCGGGCCGCACCACGAACAGGCCCGTCTCCACGCCGTAGGCCGCCCTGGCGTGGCCGTGCGCGTCGTCGAGTCCCCCGTCGCCGATCACCACGCTCCGCACCGCCTCGCCGCAGCGCGCCCGCAGCGCGGCGAGCAGGGCCTCCCAGCCGGCGCCGAAGGCGAGCAGGGTCACGTGGGTGCCGCGCAGGAGATCGAACAGCCGGTACTCGCCGCGTGCGTCGCGCAAGCCGGGCGCATCCGGCGCGCGGTCGCCGGCGGCGAGCGTGCCCGGCCGCGCGCGCAGCTCGCAGGCGAGCGAGCCATGGCGGTAGCCGATGCCCAGCTGCAGCGTTTCCTCGTCGCGGCGGACCGCGATGCCGCGCTCCTCGAACGCCTGGAAATGCAGGCGGCTGGACAGGCCGAGCAGCCATTCGGCCACCGGCAGGCGCTCCTCCCCGTAGGTGTCGAGCAGGGCGTCGTCGGCCCCGCGCAGCACCGCGGCGAGCTTCCAGCCGAGGTTGTAGGCATCCTGGATACCGGTGTTCATGCCCAGGCCGCCGGCGGGCGAGTGCACATGCGCGGCGTCGCCGGCGAGAAACACGCGGCCGGCGCGGTAGCGGTCGACCATGCGCACGTTGGCGCGCCACAGCGACATCCAGGTGGGATCGGACAGGCGGATGTCGCGGCGGCCGCTGCGTTGCTCCAGCAGGCGCTGGCACAGCGCCAGCGAAGGCGCCTCGTCGAGCCCGGGGGCGAGCGCCGCCTGGAACTGGTACTGCGCAGTGCCCGGCAGCGGCGCCAGCGCCACGAAGCCGCCGGCGCCGCGCCAGGCGTGCCAGTGCTCGCGGTCCAGCCCGGACGCGCCGACGTCGGCGACCAGCATGCGGTGCCGCTCCAGCGTCTGGCCGTGGAAGGCGATGCCGGCGAGCCTGCGCGTGGCGCTGCGGCCGCCGTCGCAGCCGACCAGGTAGGCCGCGCGCTGCACCTCGGCGCGCCCGTCCGCATGCGCAAGGGTGGCGTCGACGGCGTCGGCATCCTGCGCGAACGCCGTCAGCGCCACGCCGTACTCGACCCGGCCGCCCAGCGCCCGCAGCCGCTCGCGCAGCGCCTGTTCCACCCGCCATTGCGGCACCAGCAGGGTCGAGCCGTAGGGCGCGTCGGGTCGGGCATGGCGGCCCGCATGGAGATCGACGTCATGGTGGCTGCCGTCGGCCTCGTAGAAGCGGACCGGCAGATGGAAACGTCCCGCGCCGACCACCTCCGCCGCGATGCCGAGGTCGTCGAATATCTCCAGGCTGCGCGGCTGCGTGCCCTTGCCACGCGAGCCGCGGAACGGCTCCGGTGCCGCGTCGACCAGGCGGAACGGTACGCCGCGGCGTGCCAGCTCGCAGGCCAGGGTAAGGCCGGTGGGGCCGGCGCCGACGATCAGGATGGCGGGTGAGGTCATCGCGGAGCTCCAATCTAACGTTGTTAGTCTCTAGAATCTAACATCATTAAATTGACCTAACAACATTAGGTGCCGGCCCATGAAGGTAGCGCGCGAACCGGCGGTGGAAGCCGGCCTGCGGTTGTTGAACGAGCTCGGGCTGGAGGGTCTTACCCTGCGCGGCATCGCCGCGGCGCTGGGGGTGAAGGCGCCCAGCCTGTACTGGCATTTCAAAAGCAAGCAGGACCTGGTCGACGCGATGGCCACGCGGGTGCTGGCCGGCGTGGCGGACGAGCTGGCGGACGAGCGCGCGTCCTCCTGGCAGGACCACTGCCTGCGCTTCGGCGCCGCGCTGCGCGGCGCGCTGCTGCGCTACCGCGACGGCGCGCGCATGGTCGGCGGCTCGCACCTGGGCGACACCCGCCTGTACGAGCCGATGGAGCGGATCCTGCAGGTCTTCCGCGACGCCGGCATCGCGCCGGCCGAGGCGGCGCTGTGCCTGGGAACGCTCTACAGCTACGTGATCGGCTTCGTGCTGGAGGAGCAGGCGGTGGTCGCGCCCACCGGCGAGCGCGACCCGCGCTACGCGCCGGAAGTGCGCGCGGCGCGCATGGACCCGGCGCGCTTCCCGCTGTCGCGCAGCATCGGCGCCGTGCTGTTCGACGGCTACGACGCGCGCTTCGGGCAGGGCCTGCGGATGATCGTCGACGGCTTCGCCGCGCGAACGGCCGCTCCGGCATAGGGCGACCGGAACCGGCTGCGGAAGCGGCGGCCATATCCGCTAAAATCCCCGCTTTAGCCTTGCGCCGCCGCCGACATCACGATGACCGTACGCACCCGCTTCGCCCCCAGCCCCACCGGCTTCCTGCACATCGGTGGCGCGCGCACCGCGCTGTACTGCTGGCTGGAGGCGCGCCGCCGCGGCGGCCAGTTCGTGCTGCGCATCGAGGACACCGACCGCGAGCGGTCCACCGACGAGGCGGTCCAGGCCATCCTCGACGCGATGCACTGGCTCGGGCTGGACGCCGACGAGGGCCCGATCTACCAGACCCGGCGCCTGCAGCGCTACCGGCAGGTGGCCGAGGACCTGGTGAAGGCGGGCAAGGCCTACTACGCCTACGAGACCAAGGAGGAGGTCGAGGCGATGCGCGAGGCCGCGATGGCGAGGGGCGAGAAGCCCCGCTACAACGGCTGGTACCGCGACCGCAACGAGCCCTACCGCGACGATCCGAACCGGGTGATCCGCTTCAAGAATCCGCTGCAGGGCTCGGTGGTGTTCCAGGACAAGGTGAAGGGTCGCGTGGAATGGTCCAACGCCGAGCTGGACGACCTGGTGATCTTCCGCTCCGACGGCTGGCCCACCTACAACTTCGCGGTGGTGGTGGACGACATCGACATGGGCATCACCGAGGTGATCCGCGGCGACGACCACGTCAACAACACGCCGCGCCAGATCAACATCTACCACGCGCTCGGCGCGAAGGTGCCGGAGTTCGCGCACCTGCCGATGATCCTGGACAAGGAGGGCAGGAAGCTCTCCAAGCGCACCAACTCGGTGAGCGTGATGGAGTACCGCGAGGCCGGCTACCTGCCGCACGCGATCCTCAACTACCTGGTGCGGCTGGGCTGGTCGCACGGCGACCAGGAGATCTTCTCGCGCGAGGAGATGATCCGCCTGTTCGACGTCGCCGACGTCAACAAGGCCGCCTCGCGCTTCGACACCGAGAAGCTCAACTGGCTCAACCAGCACTACCTGAAGGCCGACGACCCGGAGGCGCTGGCGCCGGAGTTCGCGTGGCACCTGGCGCGCGCCGGCATCGACGCCTCGAAGGGGCCGAGGCCCGCCGACGTGATCGTGGCGCTGCGCGACCGCGTGCACACGCTCAAGGAGATGGCCGAGCGCGCGAAGGTCTGGTACGCCCCCATCGCCGAGTGGGACGACAAGGCGGTGGCCAGGCACCTCCAGAACGACAGCGCGCCGGCCGTGCTGGGCGAGGCGAAGGCGCTGCTGGCCGGCTGCGCGTGGACGCCGGAGGCGATCCAGCAGGCGGTGGAGCAGGTCGCCGCGAAGCTGGACCTGGGCATGGGCAGGATCGCCCAGCCGCTGCGCGTGGCGATGACCGGCACCCAGGTGTCGCCCTCGATCGACCACACCATCTACCTGGCCGGGCGCGACGAGGCGCTGCGGCGCATCGACGAGGCGCTCGCCCGCGCGCAGGGCTGAGCGCCGGCAGGCGCCGCCGGGATGGACGAACTGCTCGCCAAGGCCATGCAGGGCGTCGATCCCGACGCGCCGGGCGCGTTCTGGCAGGTGTTCCTCAACCTGATGCGGCTGGTGCCGTGGGCGGCACTGTTCTGGTGGAGCCTGCTGTTCGTCGCGGTGGGCGCGCTGCTCGGCTGGTGGCGCGGGCGGCTGGCCGAAGGCGTGGCCTGGGCGGTGGTGCTGGGGCCGATCGGCTGGATCGTGGTGCTGGCGCGCCCGCGCGTCGCGCGGCCGCCACCGCTGCCGCCGCGGGCGGGCCGCCACGGCGGGGGTGTATGATGGCGGCCGAGGTGAATCCGTTGACCGCACCGTCGTCCGCCAAGCCGCATTTCCACCACCACCACGATGACCCGCAGGGCTTCATCGCGGCGGTCGAGCACGCCAGCGAGGAGCGCGGCCTGCGCCTGACGCCGCTGCGCAAGGAAGTGCTGGAACTGGTCGCCGCCGCCGGCCGGCCGGTGAAGGCCTACGACCTGCTCGACCAGCTGCGCGACCGCCACGGCAGCGCGGCGCCGCCCACGGTGTACCGCGCGCTCGACTTCCTGCTCGAGCACGGCTTCATCCACAAGCTCGAATCCATCAACGCCTACGTCTCCTGCCACCATCCGGCCGAGGCGCACCAGGTGCCGTTCCTGATCTGCGACAGCTGCTCCAGCGCGCAGGAGGTCTGCGACGAGCGCGTCGCGCAGCTGATCGAGGCCCAGGCCAAGGCGTTCGGCTTCCGCCCGCAGGCGCAGACGCTGGAAGTGCACGGCATCTGCAAGCAGTGCCGCAAGGCGTGACGCCGTAGCGCGGGATCGCGGCCGGAGGCCGCTCCCCAAGGCTTGCGGAAACCCTGTGGCAGCGGCCTCCGGCCGCGACAAGGCTTCTCCGGCCCAGCCTTGCCGAGACTGCAACATCGCCCGCCACGAATCGAAGGTGCGGGGCGCGCCACTCCAGTGGCGCGCCCCGCGTTCCGGTGGTTGGCGGGGAGGAAGCATGCCGCACCGGAAACCGTGCGCCCGGGACCGCGGACCGATCCGGGCAGGGCGCTCCGCGCCCGTCCCTTGGACTGAACGGCCATTCCCATGCCGCGTTGACGGGGGCGGCCCCTTGCCATGGGATGGCATCGCCATTATGTTATAATGTATCAAAGCGACGGGGCGCAAGCGCCGCCGCAGAAACCCAAGGCACACCGATGGCCGACGGACCCACCGACAACCCGCGCAGCTGGGGCATCGCCGACCGCATCGGCGCGACGGCCTCGTTCCTGTGCGCGATCCACTGCGCGGCGCTGCCGTTCGTGCTCGCGCTGCTGCCGCTGGTGGGGCTGGAGTTCCTGGCCGACCACCGCTTCGAGCGCGGCTTCGTGGTGTTCGCCTGCGCGCTCGCGCTGCTCAGCCTGGGCAACGGCTACCGCCGCCACCACCGGCCGCTGGCGCTGATGCTGGCGCTGCCGGGGCTGGCGCTGCTGCTGCTCGGCGTCACCGTGGCGGAGGACTACTCGATCGGCCTGCACAGCGTGCTGGTGACCTGCGGCGGCCTGCTGGTGGCCGGCGCGCACTTCGTCAACCTGCGCACCGACCGCGCCCATGCCCATGTCCACGGCCCGCACTGCGCGCATTGACGCCGCGCGCGGAGGCGGCCGTGATTGTGTAACGGCTTGCGCGCTGCCTAGCATCCGGGCGATGGCCGGGCATCACCACCACCACGACGGGCACGCGCATGCGCACGCGGCGGCCGGCAGCCGCGGCAAGCTGCTGTGGGCGCTGCTGCTGACCACCGCGATGATGGGCGTGGAGGTGGCCGGCAGCCTGTGGTCGGGCTCGCTGGCGCTGCTGGCCGACGCCGGCCACATGCTGGTCGACACGCTGGCGCTGCTGCTGGCGGTGATCGGCGCCTGGCTCGCCACCAAGCCGGCCGACGCGCGGCGCAGCTACGGCTACGGCCGGCTGGAGGTGCTGGCCGGCTTCGTCAACGCGCTCACCCAGTTCGTGCTGGTCGGCTTCATCGCCTGGGAGGCGGTGCAGCGGCTGCTGCACCTGGAGCAGGTGCGCATCCTGTCCGAGGTGATGCTGGCGGTCGCGGTGGCGGGCCTGCTGGTCAACCTGCTGGTGCTGCGCGTGCTGCACGGCCACGACCACGACGACGTCAACGTCGGCGCCGCCACGCTGCACGTGCTGGGCGACCTGCTCGGCTCGGTGGCCGCGGTGCTGGCGGCGCTGGCGATCCGCTGGCTCGGCTGGACCTGGGCCGACCCGGCGCTGTCGCTGCTGGTCTCGCTGCTGATCCTGGCCAGTGCGTGGCGGCTGCTGCGGCGCTCCTCGCACATCCTGCTGGAAGGCGTGCCCGAGGGCCTGGACACCGCCGAGCTGGAAGCGGCGCTGCGCCGCGCGGACGCCTCCATCCGCGACATCCACCACCTGCACGTGTGGCAGCTCGCCTCGGGCGCGCGCATGGCCACCCTGCACGCGCGGCTGCACGACGACCGCGCCGCCGCCACGGCGCTGGCGGCGATCCACGGCATGCTGCGCGAGCGCTTCGGCATCCTCCACGCCACGGTGCAGATCGACCCGGTCGCCTGCCCGGACGAGGCCGCGCACGACTGCGCCGGGCACGCGCACCGCTGACTCTTGCGCTTTGGCGCTTCGCTGCTACGATGACAGGCCGTTCAACGCATTGTGAATCAAGGAGTTCCCCCATGGGTAAGGGCGATCGCAAGACCCGTCGCGGCAAGACCTACCGCGGCAGCTACGGCAACACCCGCGCGCACGCCGCGCAGCCCGCCGTGGCCGGCGGCAAGCCCACCGTGACCAAGCCGGCCGCCGCCAAGAAGGCCGCGCCGAAGAAGAAGTCGGCCTGAGCCGGCCTCGGCTTCACCGGAAAAACCCCGCTTCGGCGGGGTTTTTTGTTTTCCGGGGCGTGCGGCGCCGGCCCGCCGTGCCCCACCCGGATGGCAGCGCAGCGAGTCATCCAGCCGGGTGCTTCATGCGATGCACGCAAAACCTGCTGCGGAGTGCTGCGCACGACACCATTTCACTGGATTCCGGCTTTCGCCGGAATGACGGTGGACGTGGGGCGAGGACGGGGCGGCGGTGCCCGGCGTTCGGGATCGTCCCGGCAGCGCTGGCGCCTGCCGGAACGACCTAGCCGACCGGCTTGCCGGCGACGTAGCTGCGACGCAGCAGGCCGCCGCCGATCCAGTAGCACAGCTCGGCCGGATGCCGCGCGTTCCACACCGCGAGGTCGGCGCGCCGGCCCGCGGCGAGCGTGCCGCGGTCGTCCAGCCCCAGCGCCCTGGCGGCGTTGGCGGTGACGCCGCGCAGCGCCTCCTCGGGCGTCAGCCGGAACAGCGTGCAGGCCATGTTGGCGGCCAGCCGCAGCGAGAGCAGCGGCGAGGTGCCGGGATTGCAGTCGGTGGCGACGGCGATGGGCACGCCGTGCGCGCGCAGCGCGTCCACCGGCGGCAACCGGGTCTCGCGCAGGGCGTAGAACGCGCCGGGCAGCAGCACGGCCACGGTGCCGGCGCGCGCCATCGCGGCGGCGCCGGGCTCGCTCAGGTGTTCGAGGTGGTCGGCGGAGAGCCCGCCGAACTCGGCCACCAGCGCGGCGCCGTCCAGGTCGGAGAGCTGCTCGGCGTGCAGCTTCACCGGCAGGCCCAGCCCGCGCGCGCGCTCGAACAGCCGCCGCGTCTCGGCGCGGGTGAAGCCGATGCCTTCGCAGAAGGCGTCCACCGCGTCCACCAGCCCCTCGGCGGCGAGCGCGGGCAGCATCCCGTCGCAGACCAGGGTCACGTAGTCGTCGCGGCGGTCCCTGTATTCCGGCGGCAGCGCGTGCAGGCCGAGGAAGCTGGTGCGCACCTCGAGGCCGAGCTCCGCGCCGAGCCGCCGCGCCACGCGCAGCATGCGCCGCTCGGTTTCCGGCTCCAGGCCGTAGCCGGACTTGATCTCCAGCGTGGCCACGCCGTCGGCGCGCAGCGCGCGGGCGCGCGGCAGCGCCTGCGCGAACAGCGCCTCCTCGTCGGCTTCGCGGGTGGCGCGCACGGTGGAGACGATGCCGCCGCCGGCGCGCGCGATTTCCTCGTAGCCGGCGCCGTTGAGGCGCAGCTCGAACTCGTGCGCGCGGTCGCCGCCGAACACCAGGTGGGTGTGGCAGTCGACCAGGGCGGGCGTGAGCAGCGCGCCGTCCAGCCGCTCGACCCGCGCCGCGAGCTCCGTCGGCGCGCCGGGCAGCGCGTCGGCGGCGCCGGTCCAGGCGATGCGCCCGTCCTTCACGGCGAGCGCGCCGCGCTCGACCAGCCCGTAGGGCCGCGGGCCCTCGAAGGTGGCGAGGGCGGCGTCGAGCAGCAGCAGGTCCCAGGGCGGCGTCATCGCGGCGGCTCCGGCGCGCCGTCCACGCGCGGCGTGGCGGGGTCCTCCACCATCGGCGCGGGCGCTTCCTGCGCGTGCTCGCGCGCCTCGCGCAGCGCCAGCTCGTGGCGGTAGCCCTCGACCAGGCGGTCGGCCAGCGCGTGGTACACCGGCTTGCGGCAGAGCAGGGTGGACACCGCGCGCGCCAGCAGGCAGGTGGCCATGATCGGCAGCACCATCTGCTGGTTGGCGGTCAGCTCCATCGAGATCACGGTGGCGGTGAGCGGCGCCTGCGTCACGCCGGAGAGGTAGGCCGCCATCGCCAGCAGCACCACCGCGGAATGGTCGGTGCCCGGCAGCAGCGCGCCGATGTTGGCGCCCAGCCCCGCGCCCACCGCCAGCGCGGGCGAGAAGATGCCGCCGGGGATGCCGGCCCAGTAGGAGGCGATGTTGCCGAGGAACTTCAGCGCGCCGAAGGCCTGCACCGTGTCGCTGTGGCCGGCCAGGATCTCCTTCGCCTGCTCGTAGCCGGTGCCGTAGAGCCCGGTGCGGGTGAGCTGGCTGAGCAGCACCAGCGCCAGCCCGCAGGCGGCGGCGAACAGCACCGGCTGGCGCGCGCGCAGGCGGCCGACCACGCCGCGCAGGCCGCGGTCGTGCGGCAGGATCAGCCGCGCGAACAGCCCGCCGGCCAGCCCGCAGACGATGCCGGTGGCGAGCACCGCCAGCCATGCCCGCCCGAGCGGCAGCGAGATGTCGAAGCGGCCGAAGTAGGCGTAGTTGCCCAGGATGCCCAGCGAGACCACGCCGGCGATGATCACCGCGGTGAGCAGGATGCCGCTCATGCGGTGCTCGAAGGCGCCGCTCATCTCCTCGATGGCGAACACCACGCCGGCCAGCGGCGTGTTGAACGCCGCCGCCAGGCCCGCCGCCGCGCCGGCCAGGATGAAGCGCCCGGCGGCCACCGTGTCGGCGAAGCCGAAGCGCCGGCCCAGCGTGTAGAGCAGCCCGGCGCCCACGTGCACGGTGGGGCCCTCGCGGCCCACCGAGGCGCCGCCGAGCAGCGCGGCGAGGGTCAGCGCCATCTTGCCGACCGCCACGCGCAGCGACAGCAGGCTGCGGCGGAAGCCCTCGTCCTCCACCTCCAGCGCCGCCATCGCCTGCGGGATGCCCGAGCCGCGGGTGGCCTTGAGCGCGCCCTGGGTCAGCCAGCTGAGCAGGGCGAAGGCCGCCGGCGTGACCAGGAACGGCCAGTAGCGGTTGTGCCGGACCACCGACTGGAACACGCCGAACAGCCAGTCGGCCGCGGTCGCCATGCCGATCGCGGCCAGGCCCACCACCACCGCGCCGGACCAGAACAGCACGCGCCGGCGCCACTGCACCGGCGAGAACAGCCCCGACTCGCCCAGCCGCTGCAGCTGGCGCAGGTAGCCGCTGGCGGGCGGCGGCCCGCGCCGCGCGTCGTCGTCCTTGCCGCCGGGCGCGCTCATGCGCCGTTCCCCGGCTTGTTGGTCCAGCGCGTCTGGTAGAGGTCGAAGCGGCGGTCCTTGAGGTTGGTCACCGCGCCGGAGTTGCGCGCGCGCGCCAGGCTGACCAGGCTGAGGTCGGCGAACAGCACCGTCTCGCTGTTGGGCGTGGAGTCGGCGGCGATGCCGTCGCGCGCGAACGGGAAGTCGCTGGGGGTGAGGATGCAGCTCTGCCCGTACTGGATGTCGAAGTTGTTGACGCCGGGCAGGTTGCCCACGTTGCCGGACAGCACCACGTAGCACTGGTTCTCGATCGCGCGCGCCTGCGAGCAGTAGCGCACGCGCAGGTAGCCCTCGCGCACGTCGGTGCAGAACGGCACGAACAGGATCAGCGCGCCCTGGTCGGCGAGGTGGCGCGCCACCTCGGGGAACTCCGAGTCGTAGCAGATCATCACGCCGACCGGGCCGCAGTCGGTCTGGACGGTGGCCGCGCCGTCGCCGCCGGTGACGTTCCACACCGTGCGCTCGCTGGGCGTGGGGTGCAGCTTCTCGCGCTCGTGGATCGAGCCGTCGCGCAGGCACACGTAGCAGACGTTGTGGATGTCGCCGTTGGGCTGCGCGGTGGGGTGCGAGCCGCCGACGATGTTGATGTTGTAGCGCACCGCCAGGTCGCCGAACAGCGCCTTCACCTGCGGCGTGTACTGGCTGAGCTTGCGGATCGCCTCGACCGGCGACAGCTCCTCGTTCTCGATCGAGAGCAGCTGCAGGGTGATCAGCTCGGGGAAGGTCACGAAGTCGGCGTTGTAGTCGGCCGCGATGTCGACGAAGTACTCCACCTGCGTGGCGAACTCCTCGAACGAGCGGATGCGCCGCTGCTGGTACTGCACGGAAGCCACCCGCACCGACTCGGGCAGGCGCTGCGGCGAGGGGATCGAGGGGATGTCCGGCTGGTCGATCCGCTGCGGGTTGCGCCACACCAGGTGCGCGGCGTAGCCCAGCGACTCGTGGTCGGACGGCACGTAGGCGCGCAGCACGCCGACCACCTCGAAGCCGTTGGCGAGCTGGAAGCTCAGCGTGGGATCGCGCCGCCGGCCTTCCACCACCGCCTGCACGTAGGCCTCGGCGCTGCCGTAGCGCGCGGCGTGCCGCGCCAGCCCGGGGATGCGGCCGCCGAACACGATGCCGCGCAGCTTGAGGTCGGTGCACAGCCGCTTGCGCGCCTGGTACAGGCGCTGGCCGATGCGCAGCCCGCGGTAGTCCGGGTGCACCACCACCTCCATGCCGTACAGCCAGTCGCCGTCCGCCCTGTGGCGCGAGGCCATGCCGCCGCCGGTGATCTGCGCCCAGGTGTGCGGCGCCAGCGCGGCGGCCTCGTCGATGCGGAAGGTGGCGCAGTAGCCGACCACCTGGCCCTCGTACTCGGCGACGAACTGGCCTTCGGGGAAATGCGTCTGCTGGGAGCGCAGCATCTCCGCCGAATGGCCCCACTCGGGCGTGTACACGCGCGCGGTCAGCGCGACCAGCGCGGGGATGTCCTCCGGCCGCGCCGGGCGCACCTGCAGCTTCGGGGCTTGCTCGGGAGTCTTCTTCGCCATCGGCGCATTATGCCGCAGCGCGCATCGCGCCCGACCGACGCCGTGGCGCGGGATCGCGGCCTCCGGCCGCGAAAGGTTTCTCCAGCCATTCCCCGACTTCCGCCTGTCCGGCAGTCCTCGCCGACAACGGTGCGGGGCACGCCACTCCAGCGGCGGGCAATTACACTGGCGCCTTTCGCCAGTCCGGACCGACGCATGAGCGAGACGACGCCGAACGCAGCAACCTACGTGGCCGACCATGCGTGGCGCGACGGCCGCTGGCAGGCGGACGCCCGCCTCGCCGTCGATGCGCGCGGCCGTCTCGCGGCGGACGGCGGCGAACCGGCCGAGCGCCTCGGCGCCTGGGTGCTGCCCGGCATGCCGAACCTGCACTCGCACGCCTTCCAGCGTGCGATGGCCGGGCTGGCCGAGCGCCGCGGCAAGAGCGGCGACAGCTTCTGGACCTGGCGCGAGACCATGTACGGCTTCGCCGCCGCGATCGGCCCGGAGGAACTGCAGGCGATCGCCGCGCAGCTCTACGTGGAGATGCTCAAGGCCGGCTACACGCAGGTGTGCGAGTTCCACTACCTGCACCACCAGCCGGACGGCGCGCCCTACGCGCAGCCCGAGGCGATGTCGCTGGCGCTGGTCGAGGCCGCGCGCGAGGCCGGCATCGCGCTGACCCTGCTGCCGGTGCTGTACATGACCGGCGGCTTCGACGGCCGCCCGCTCGCTGCGCGCCAGCGCCGCTTCGGCCACGACGTCTCCGGCTACCTGCGGCTGCTGGAGGCACTGAAGGCGCACGAGGGCGACGACCTGCGCGTGGGCATCGCGCTGCACTCGCTGCGCGCGGTGCCGGAGGAGGCGATGCGCGCGGTGCTGGCCGCCGGCGCGGCGCGCGACCTGCCGGTGCACATCCACATCGCCGAGCAGATCGGCGAGGTGCAGGACTGCCTGGCGGTACGCGGCGCGCGGCCGGTGGAATGGCTGCTCGACCACGCCGAGGTGGACGCGCGCTGGACGCTGGTGCACGCCACCCACCTCACCGGCCACGAGACCGCGCGGCTGGCGCGCAGCGGCGCGGTGGCGGGCCTGTGCCCGACCACCGAGGCCAACCTCGGCGACGGCCTGTTCCCGCTGGCCGACTACCTCGATGCGGGCGGCGCGCTCGGCATCGGCTCGGACTCGCACATCTCCGTCTCGCCGGTGGAGGAGCTGCGCTGGCTGGAATACGGCCAGCGGCTCGCCACGCGCCACCGCAACATCGCCGCGCGCGCGGCGGGCGACAGCGTGGGCGCCACGCTGTGGCGCGCCGCCCTGCGCGGCGGCGCGCAGGCGGCGGGCCTGCCGCTGGGCGAGCTGCGCGCGGGGATGCGCGCCGACCTGCTGGTGCTGGACGAGCGCGCGCCGCTGCTCGCCGCGCGCGACGAGACCTCGCTGCTGGACAGCTTCGTGTTCGCCGGCAACGCGCCGCTGGTGCGCGACGTGATGTGCGGCGGCCGCTGGCAGGTGCGCGACTTCCGTCACCGCGACGAGGAGCGCATCGCGGCGCGCTACCGCCGCACGGTGGAGCGGCTGGCCGGGGGCTGAGCCGCCGCGGGCCGGGAAGCGGCCGGCAGCGTGCGCGCCGACGTCCCGCGTCGATGTTCGTGCGTCCGCGCGGTTGCCGCGGCCGACGAACAGGACCGGCAAGGAGCGTGCGGAAAGCCGCGCGCCGCGCCGGGCCTTTCCGCCCGCCGCGCGAGCGCCTCGCCCGTTCCGAGGCAGCCGGACCCTGCGCGGGCCTAGAATGCCCCGGCGGCGGGCGCGGGCCCGCGCACCGTCGGGGGAGGGGTTCCATGCAGGCGTGCAACGATCTGGGCAAGCTGGTGCTGCGCGTGGCGCTGGGCGCGCTGATCCTGTTCCATGGCGTCTCCAAGCTGATCCACGGGCCGGGCTTCGTGGTGCAGCAGCTGGCCCGGGCCGGCCTGCCCACCGCGCTGGCCTACGGCGCCTACGTCGGCGAGGTGGCCGCGCCGCTGCTGGTCATGCTCGGCCTCTGGACCCGGCCGGCGGCCGGCGGCGCTGGTCATCGCGGTCAACATGCTGGTGGCGATCGCGCTGGTGCACCTGGGACAGTTCTTCACGCTGGCCGACACCGGCGGCTGGGCGCTGGAGCTGCAGGGCATGTACCTGGGCGCCGCGCTGGCCGTCGCGCTGCTGGGCGCCGGCCGTTTCAGCGCAGGCGGCAGCGGCGGGCGCTGGAACTGAACCGTTCCCCCGGCGCGGACTGAACGGGGGCCATCGGGGATGGGCGCGGCGGTCGTCGCCCGCCGCGCTGCGGCGTTCCGGGGAGCACGTTCCCCAAGCAGGAGTGTCCCATGCGCCGCATCGCCTCCGTCCTGTTGCTTTCCACCTTGCTGCTGGGCACCGGCCTGTCGCTGACCGGCTGCGTGGTGGTGCCGCCGCGCGAGCATGCGCGGGTCTGGGTGCCCGGCCACTGGGCCGGCCCGCACACCTGGGTGGATGGCCACTGGCGCTACCGCTGAGCCTCAGCCCGGCTGGCGCAGCCGCTCGCGCAGGAAGTCGACGAACACGCGCAGCTTCGGCGGCACCTGGAAGCGGCTGGGGTAGTACAGGTAGAAGCCGTCGAACGGCGGCAGCCAGTCGTCCAGCACGCTTTCCAGCCGGCCGTCGGCCAGCGCCTCGCGCGCGAACGGCTCCAGCACGTTGGCCAGGCCGATGCCGTCGAGCGCGGCGCGCAGCGCCAGCGGAAGGTTGTTGACGGTGAGCCGGCCGTTCACCGCGATCTCGAACCAGCGGCCCCTGCGGGGGCCGCTCCTGTGCGCGAACTCCCAGCGGTACAGCGCGCCGCTGCTGACGTGGCGGAAGTTCACGCAGTCGTGGCGCTGCAGGTCCTCCGGCCGTGCGGGCCGGCCGTGCCGCGCGAGGTAGGCGGGCGAGCCCACCACCAGCGTGCGCATCGGGCCGCCCACCGGCACCGCCACCATGTCGCGCTGCAGGCGCTCGCCCAGGCGGATGCCGGCGTCGAAACCCCCGGCGACCAGGTCGGTCAGCCCGTTGTCGACGTGGATGTCCAGCCGCACGTCGGGCCAGCGCGCCATGAACTCGCCGAGCAGCGGGTCCAGCAGCGAGGTGGCCACCACGTCCGGCACGGTCAGCCGCAGCAGGCCGGCGGGGCGGTCGCCGTGCTGGCGCAGGGCGTCCAGCGCCGCGTCCAGCTCGTTGAGCGCGGGCGCGATCCGCTGCAGCAGCTCGCGGCCGGCCTCGGTGAGGCCGACCCGCCGCGTGGTGCGGTGGAGCAGGCGCGTGCCGGTGTCCTGCTCCAGCCGGCGCAGGGTCTGGCTCAGCGCCGAGGCGGTGACGTCCAGCGCCGCCGCGGCGCGGGTGAAGCTGCCGTGCTCGGCGATGGCGCGGAAGGTGCGCAGGGCGTAGTCGTCGCGCATGGGGGGCTCCGGAAGGTGCGGCGGCAACGGGCCTCCAGGTCCGCGTCTTCCGGAGGCCGCGGTGGAGGCCCGCTGCCGCGGGGCGTGGCGCCGCGCCGCGGGCTGGTTCGCGGATCCTCCGGCAGGGGCGCGGCGGGGCCTGGATTGATTATTCGAGCTTAAAGACGCTTCAAGATGCTGGCGGTTTTTCGCGGCAATGGCAAGGCGCAGACTGGCCCCGTCTTCACCACACCGAGGGAGTACCGCCATGCCGCTCGACCAGTACTACACCCTGGGCCGCTCCGGCCTTCGCGTCAGCCGCCTCGCGCTCGGCACCATGACCTTCGGCGAGGACTGGGGCTGGGGCGCGGCGGAGGACACCGCCCGCGCGATGTTCGACCGCTACCTCGAGGCCGGCGGCAACTTCATCGACACCGCCGACCTGTACACCGAAGGCAGCAGCGAGCGCCTGCTGGGCAGGTTCATCGAGCAGAGCGGCACGCGCGACCGCGTGGTGCTCGCCACCAAGTTCACCTACAACGCGCAGCCCGGCGACCCCAACGCCGGCGGCAACGGCCGCAAGAACATCATGCGCGCGGTGGAGGGCTCGCTGCGCCGCCTGCGCACCGACTACATCGACCTGTACCTGCTGCACACCTGGGACCGCCTCACCCCGGCGGAGGAAGTGGTGCGCACGCTGGACGACCTGGTGCGCGCGGGCAAGATCCGCTACGCCGGCCTGTCCGACGTGCCGGCCTGGTACGCCGCGCGGGCGCAGACCTTCGCCGAGGCGCACGCGCTGTCGCCGCTGGTCGGCCTGCAGCTGGAATACTCGCTGGCCGAGCGCAACATCGAGCACGAGTTCGTGCCGCTGGCGCTCGAGCTGGGCATGGGCATCACCGCGTGGAGCCCGCTGGCGATGGGCCTGCTCTCCGGCAAGTACCGGCCGAGCGAGGGCGGCGGCACGGGCGAGGGGCGGCTGGCCAAGATCGGCGACCTGCCGGGCTTCCGCCGCTTCACCGAGCGCAACTGGGGCATCGTCGCCGCGCTGGAGGAGGTGGCCGGGGCGATCGGCCGGCCGATGGCGCAGGTGGCGCTGAACTGGGTCGCCACGCGGCCGGCCGTGGGCTCGGTGATCGTCGGCGCGACCAAGCTGGCGCAGCTCGACGACAATCTCGCCGCGCTGTCCTTCGAGATTCCCGCCGAGCTGCGCGCGAAGCTCGACGCCGCCAGCGCACCGGAGACGCCGTTCCCGTACTGGTTCTTCGGCGACGCGCAGCAGACGCGCATCCATGGCGGCGCGGCGGTGGGCAGCAAGCCGGCGGGCTACGCGCCGCCGGTGTGGGTGGGCCGCGTCGAGGCGCGCGCCTTCAAGGCCGACCGCTGAGTCTCTCCCGCCGGTGCGGCCTGGCCGCGCCGGCGGGAGTTCCCCGCTTTTCCTTTCGAGGAACCGGACATGACCGCCATCACGCAACGCCACGTCGAGGTCGAGGGAGCGTGCCTGTACGTCGAGCAGGCCGGGCAGGGCGAGCCGATCGCCATGCTGCACGGCTTCCTGGTCGACAGTGGCCAGTGGGACGCCGAGTTCGCCGCGCTGGCGCGCAGCCATCGCGTGCTGCGCTACGACGCGCGCGGCTTCGGCCGCTCCGGCATCGCGCCGGGGCCATACGCGCACCACGAGGACCTCGCCGCGGTGCTGGACGCCTGCGGCGTCGGGCGCACGGCGCTGCTCGCCTGCTCGGGCGGCGCGGCGACCGCGCTGGACTTCGCGCTGGCGCATCCGCGGCGGGTGAGCGCGCTGGTCCTCGTCGGCGCGGGCTACTGGGGCCGCTTCGCCAGCGCCACGCCGGCGGCGCGCGCCTTCCTGCAGGCGCTCGGCGCCTTCGACGTCGCCGGCCTAGTCGACAGCTCGCTGCGCGCCTTCACCGACGGGCCGCGCCGCGCGCCGGATCAGGTCGATCCCGGCGTGCGCCGCCGCGTCGAGGCGATGACGGAGCGGCTGTTCCGCCGCGAGGCGAGCTACTGGACGCGCGCCGCGCAGGACCAGCGCGTGCCGCAGCCTTCCGCGCTGGAGCGGCTCGACGGGATCGCCGCGCCCACGCTGCTGCTGGTGGGCGGCGAGGACCAGCCCGAGGTGCTGGCCCTGTCCGAGGCGCTGGCCGCCGGCATCCGCGGCGCGCGGCTGCAGGTGGTGCCCGGCGCCGGCCATCACGCCAACCTGGAGGCGCCCGGCCCGGTGCTGGACGCGATCCGCGGCTGGCTGGCGCGCTCAGCGCGTGAAGCGGAAACCACCTAGCCAGCCGCGCATGCGCTGCAGCGCCTGGCGCCGGTCGAACGGCGGCGTGGCGGGCGGCTCGTAGACCTGCGGGTCGGTGCCGGCGATCCACAGGTCGATCGCGTAGCAGCGGCCGGCGTGCACGGCGCGGTACGCCTCCACGTCGAGGTAGTGGCTCATCGCCGCGTCGGCGGCGTGGAAGCGCACGAAATCGCCGTCGCCGACGCGCACATGGCCGGTTTCGCCGCCGGCCCCGGCCGGCGGCGCGGTGCACCGCGCCACTTCGGACGGCTGCGCGCTGGCGCCGATGCGCAGCTCGGCCGCGGTGATCCCGTTGGAGCCCGGCACGACCAGCGCGAGCAGCGCCTCGCCCCGGCTGCCGGGCGCGGCGTAGCTCTTCCAGCCGGCGTCGTCGAAGTAGCCGCGGCGGAAGTCGTGGCGGACCTCGGCGTCGGCGGGCAGCGCGATGCGGAAGCCGTGGCGCTCGTCGACGTAGGCCGCCGCCTCGCGGTGCGCGGCGGCGCCCGGCGGGGCGGCGGGAGCATCGCCGGCGCGGCGGCCGCAGCCGGCCAGGGCCAGGGCGAGCAGGACGGACAGCGGGCGCCGGGTGCGCATGGGGACTCCTCTCGATGCACGGCGGCAACGTCGTCCATCCTGCCACGGCCGCGCGGAAGCGGACGCGCACGCGCGGGCTGCGCAAGCGCCGCGGGATTTGCCACACTGCGCGTTCCGTTCCGGCCGCTTCCCCGCATGCGTTCCAGTCCGCTCTCCGCCGTGGGGCTCGCGCTCTGCTCGGCGCTGTTCTTCACGCTCACCTACGTGCTCAACCGCGGCCTGGTCGCCGGCGGCGGGCACTGGGCGTGGGCGGTGATCCTGCGCTACCTGTTCACCCTGCCGCTGCTGGCCGTGGTGCTGCCGCTGCAGGGCGGCCTGGGCGAGCTGCCGCGCGAGCTGCGCCGGCATCCGCGCGCGTGGCTCGCATGGAGCGCCGTGGGCTTCGTGCTGTTCGGCGTGCCGCTGACCTGGGCGGCCGGCAGCGGGCCGTCGTGGCTGGTGGCCGGCAGCTTCCAGACCACCGTGCTGGCCGGGCCGCTGCTGGCGCCGCTGATCTACCGCGACGCGCGCGCCCGGCTGGCCTGGCCCACGCTGGCGATCGGCGCGCTGATCGTGGCCGGCGTGTTCGCGCTGCAGTGGGGCCACGCGCAGGGCCACTTGCGCGCGGGCGACTGGCTGGCGGTCGGCGCGGTGGTGCTGGCCGCGTTCGCCTATCCGCTCGGCAACCGCAAGCTGCTGCTGCACCTGGAGGGTTGCGGCTGCCGCCTCAACGCGACGCAGCGGGTGTTCGGCATGACGCTGTGCAGCTGGGCGCTGTGGCTGCCGCTGGCCGTCGCGGCGTGGTTCGCGGTGGGGCCGCCCGGCTGGCGCGAGGCGCTGCTGGCCGGCGGCGTGGCGCTGTCCTCGGGCACCATCGCCACAGTGCTGTTCTTCCGCGCCACCGACAGGGTGCGCGCGCAGCCCACCGCGCTGGCCGCGGTGGAGGCGATGCAGGCGGCCGAGCTGCTGTTCGCCACGCTGCTCGGCGCGCTGTTCCTCGGCGAGCCCTGGCCGCACGGCTTCGCCGCGCTGGGCGCGCTGGCCATCGTGGCGGGCATCGCGCTGTTCGGCTGGGTGAGCGGGCGCGAGGCGGCCGGGCACGAGGAGTCGGTGCGCGCGCTGCGCGGCGATCGCGGCGCCTGAGGCGCCCGGCGGCGGCGGCGCGCGGGTCGTCGAATCCGCGCCATGCGATTCGCTGCCGCGGTGGCGGCGCCTTGCCTTGCGGTCGATGCCGAAGGCGCGATGACACGCCGTGTGCCGCCGCAGCGGATGCGCCACGGGGGCAATGCCCGTCGTCGGCGGTACATTAGGGCCGTGCTGCAACAGCCGGGCCCGCGCCGCCGCACCGGGCGGCGGGCCTGCTTCCATGGCACGGCCGGGCCTGCCCGGCGTCGCCATGGCGGTCCACGCCTCCGCGACGAGCCTTCCCATGAAACCATTGAAGCTGAGCAAGGCCTTCACCCTGATGGAACCCGGCCCGGTCGTCCTGGTGACGACCCGCGACGGCGGCAAGCCCAACATCATGACGATCTCCTGGACGATGGTGCTGGATTTCACGCCGCGCTTCGCCCTCGTCACGGGAGCGTGGAACTACTCCTTCAAGGCGCTCAGGAAGACCCGGGAGTGCGTGATCGCCATTCCCACCGTCGACCTGCTGGACAAGGTGGTCGGCATCGGCACCTGCTCCGGGGCGGACACGGACAAGTTCGCCCGCTTCAGGCTCACTCCCGTGGCCGGGAAGGCGGTCGGCGCGCCGCTGATCGGGGAGTGCCTGGGCAACATCGAGTGCAAGGTCGTGGACCTGATCGGCAGGCACGGCATCGTCGTGCTGGAGGCCGTGGCCGCCTGGCTCGACAGGGATCGGCGGGAGAAGCGCATGCTGCACGCCGTGGGCGACGGCACGTTCGTCGCCGACGGCCGGCGGCTGGACCGCCGGGTACAGATGGCGTCGAAGCTGGCGCCGGGCGTCTAGTCCACGCCGGTGCGAACCGGTGCCGGTCCTCCTGCGCGGACAGCTCGTGTCCCTGTGCCTGGGCCATCTCGAGCGCGAGGCGCGGCCGCGCACTCCGCCCGGGTGTCCCGCGCGAAGCCGGGACGGCCGCGCAGGCGAGGGCCGGCGTCGCGGCCGGGCGCGCGGATGAATTGATACGCCGCGCATATCGAAGCGGAGCCTCCGCATTATCGATCGTCTCGATGCGCGGGCCTATGCTTGGCGCCATCGCAACTGGCCGGGCAGTCCTATGGACGGTTCCCAACCCATCCGGGCCGCGGCGGCGCGCGAGGGCATCCGCCACGGCACGCCCGCGTTCCGCCGCACCAACCTGGCGATGTTCGCCGCCGGGCTGGCCACCTTCGGCCTGCTGTACTGCGTGCAGCCGCTGATGCCCGAGTTCAGCCGCGAGTACGGCGTGAGCGCGGCGCAGAGCGCGCTGTCGCTGTCGCTGACCACCGGCGTGCTGGCGGTGGCGATGCTGTTCGCCGGCGGCGTCTCCGACGCGCTGGGGCGCAAGCCGGTGATGGTGGCCTCGCTGCTGGCCTCCGCGCTGCTGGTGCTGCTCAGCGCGCTGGCGCCGGGCTGGCTCGCGCTGCTGGCGCTGCGCACGCTGCTCGGCCTGGCGCTGAGCGGGCTGCCGGCGGTGGCGATGACCTACCTCGGCGAGGAGATGCACGCCGAGTCGATCGGCCTGGGCATGGGCCTGTACATCAGCGGCAGCGCGATCGGCGGCATGGGCGGCCGGCTGGTGTCCGGCGTGCTGGCGGACGGGTTCGGCTGGCGCGTCGGCATCGCCGCGGTCGGGGCGATCGGCCTCGCCGCCGCGCTGGTGTTCTGGCGCGCGCTGCCGCCGTCGCGGCGCTTCGCGCCGCAGCCGCTGCGCCCGCGCGCGCTGGCCGCGCGCTTCGCCGGCCTGTTCCGCGACGCCGCGCTGCCGTGGCTGTTCGCCGAGGGCTTCCTGCTGCTGGGCGCCTTCGTCGCCGTCTACAACTACCTCGGCTACCGCCTGCTGGCGCCGCCGTACGAGCTGAGCCAGGCGGCGGTGGGGCTGATCTTCGCGGTGTACCTGGTCGGCACCTTCAGCTCCGCGTGGATGGGGCACCTGGCCGGCCGGCTGGGCCGGCGCAGGGTGCTGTGGACCGCGTTCGCGCTGATGCTGGCCGGCGTCGCGCTCACCGCGCTGCGGCCGCTGCCGCTGGTGGCGCTGGGCGTGGTGGCGGTGACCTTCGGCTTCTTCGGCGGGCACTCCATCGTCAGCAGCTGGGTCGGCCGCCGCGCCGGCGCGGCCAGGGCGCAGGCCTCGTCGCTGTACCTGTTCGCCTACTACATGGGCTCCAGCGTGGCCGGCGCCGGCGGCGGGCTGTTCTATGCCGCGTGGGGCTGGGGCGGCGTGGCCGCCTTCGTCGGCGCGCTGGTGCTGGCCGGGCTGCTGGTCGCCTGGCGGCTGTACCGCGTCCCGCCGCTGGCCGGCGTGACGACGCCGCCGGCGCCGATGAGCAAGGGAGCGATGCCGTGATCGAGGTGCAGTCCATCGACCACCTGGTGCTCACCGTCGCCGACGTGGAGGCCACCTGCGCGTTCTACGGGCGCGTGCTGGGCATGCGCGCGGTGAGCTTCGGCGAGGGCCGCCGCGCGCTCGCCTTCGGCCGGCAGAAGATCAACCTGCATCCGCACGGGCGCGAGTTCGAGCCCAAGGCGAAGCGGCCCGTGCCCGGCTCGGCGGACCTGTGCCTGGTCACGGCCACGCCGGCGGCGGAGATCCTCGCCCACCTGGCCGCCTGCGGCGTGGCGGTGGAGGAAGGGCCGGTGCGCCGTACCGGCGCCCGCGGGCCGATCGAGTCGGTGTACCTGCGCGATCCGGACGGGAACCTGGTGGAGCTGGGGCGGTACCTGGGCTGAGCGCGGTCCGGCCTGCCCGCTGCAGGCTTCCGCATGGGCGGCCATGCCGAAGGGGCCTGGCCGGTGTCGCAGGGATCGGGGCGCGGTGACGGCACCGGATTCCCGCTTGCGCGGGAATGACGCCTTGGCGAGTGATGGGTGATAAAAGCCCGGCCGCCAAGAACCTCGTCGTCATTCCCGCGCAGGCGGGAACCCATGGTCCGCTGTTCGGCGGCCCCGCACGGTCGAGAAGCCCGTGCCTTCCACGCCGCCGGCCAAGTCCGATGGCTTAGCCGGCGCCCTCGTCCCGCGCGGCCGCCAGCAGCAGCCGCACGAAGCGCGCCACCAGCGGCGAGCGCTCGTCGCGCCGGTGCACCACGTGGATTTCCGACATGGACGCCGGGTCGGCCAGCGGCACGAAGCGCACGCCGGGCACGCGGATGCGCTCGCACGAGGCGGGCAGGATCGACACGCCCAGCCCGGCCGCCACCAGGCCGACGATGGTGGACGCCTCGCGCGCCTCCTGCGCCACGCGCGGCGCGAAGCCGGCGTGGCGGCACAGCGCGATCACGTGGTCGTGGATGCCGGCGCCGGCGGTGCGCGCGAACAGCACGAACGGCTCCTGCGCCAGCGCGCCGGTGCGCAGCCGGCGGCGCGCGCCCAGCTCCCGCAGCGCGGGATGGCCCTCGCGCAGCACCGCCACCAGCGGGTCGCGGAACAGCCGCCGCGAGGCCAGCGGCTCGGGCAGCGCGCGCCCGCGCAGGATGCCGACGTCCAGCCGCCGTTCGAGCAGCGCGTCGATCTGCTGCAGCGAGTTCAGCTCCTCCAGCTCCAGCTGCACGGCCGGCGCCTCGCGGCGGAAGGCGAGGATGGCGCGCGGGATGTGCCCGGACAGCGGCGTGGAGCGGGTGAAGCCGATGCGCAGCTCGCCGGTCTCGCCGCGCGCGGCGCGCTGCGCCAGGTCGACCGCGTGGTCGAGCCGGGCCAGGATCGCGCGGGCTTCCTCCAGGAACGCGCGGCCGGCCCCGGTCAGCGCCACGCGGCGGTTGCTGCGCACCAGCAGGCGCACGCCCAGCCGCTGCTCCAGCTGGCGGATCTGCTGGCTGAGCGGCGGCTGCGACATGCCCAGCCGCTCAGCCGCGCGACCGAAGTGCAGCTCGTCGGCGACGGCGATGAAGTAGCGCAGGTGGCGCAGCTCGATGGACATGGGGCGTACTTTCGCCGGTGGGGACGCGGCTCTCAAGGGCGCGGTGCCTTGCGGCGGGCATCGCGGCCGGGGGCCGCTCCCACAGGGTTGCCGCGACCTTGTGGGAGCGGCCTCCGGCCGCGATCAACGCGCCCCGGACTTCAGCATCGCCTCCGCCGCACCGAAGTCGCCGTCGTTGGCCGCCGCCGGCAGGCCGAGCAGATGGGTCATCAGCGGATACACGTCCACGTTGGGGAACACGGGCACCACCGCGCCCTCGCGGAAGGCCGGGCCGTGCGCCAGGAACAGCGCCCGCATGCGCGGGTCGGCGTTGTCGTAGCCGTGCTCGCCCAGGCTCAGCGACTCGTGCTTGCGCGCCTTCGCGGCCAGGAAGTCGGGCGTGGTGATGCGCCAGCCCACGTCGGCCAGGCACAGCAGCTGCGGCACGCGCGGGTTGCGGCCGTACTCGAGGCGCGCCGGCACGCGGGTCTTGTCCCAGCATTGCATGTGCCGCTGCGGCTGTTCCATGCGCCGCTCGATCGCGGCGAAGTCGTGGCCGGGCGCGGGGTTGAAGCCGGCCAGCACGCCGGTGCTCACCACCTGCACCTGGTCCAGCGGGATCAGCTTCTCGATCGCGATGCTGTGGTCCGCCGGCACCGCCGCCATGCCGTGGTCGGCCAGCACGATCAGGTTGATGCGGTCGAGCAGCCCGCGTGCGCGCAGGCCCTGCACCAGCTGCGCCATCGCCGCGTCCACCGTGCGCAGCGCGGCGTCCACCTGCGGCGCGTCGGGGCCGTAGGCGTGGCCGGCGTGGTCGACGTCGTCGAAGTACAGGGTGATGAAGCGCGGGCGCTCGGCCGGCGGCAGGTCCAGCCAGGCCAGCACCTGCGCCACGCGCTGCTGCGGGGGGATCTTGCCGTCGTACGGCCGCCAGTAGTCCGGGTGGCGGCCGTGGATGTCCGCCTCCGCGCCCGGCCAGAACATGGTGGCGGTGCGCAGCCCGTGCGCGTCGGCGGTCTCCCAGATCGGCGTGCCGCCGGCCCACCAGCGGCCGTCGCTCACCGCCTGGCGGTCGTCCAGCGAGAACCTGCCCAGCACCGGGTCGAGCATGGTGTTGTTGACGATGCCGTGGTGGTCCGGGCGCAGGCCGGTGACCAGAGTGTAGTGGTTGGGGAAGGTGAGCGAGGGGAACGAGGGCTGCATGCCCTCGGCGCGCACGCCGTCGGCGGCGAGCATGGCGAGCGTGGGAGTGAGGCCGCGCTGCAGGTAGTCCGCGCGGAAGGCGTCGATGGAGACCAGCAGCAGCGGCGCGGGACCGGCGGAAGCGGCGGGCGTAACGGCCGGGCGCGTCGCGCAGCCGGCGCCGAACGCGAGCGCGGCGCAGGCCAGCAGGCGAAACAGGATTTTCATGCACGTGCTCTTACGATGAATCACGAGCCATCCATCATCGCGCACTGTCCATGACCGTTACAGCCTCGCTCTCTCCACGCGCCCTCGTGCGGCCGGCCCTGCTCGCGCTGCTGGCCTGCGCGGCGGGCGGCGCGGGCGCGTGGCAGGCCAAGCCGTCGCGGCCCGCCGCCGTGACCATCGTGCCGCCGGCCTCGCCGACCACCTACCAGCAGACCTCGCGCCAGCAGCAGCTGCGCGACCAGATGCAGAAGAACCAGCTGGAGGAACAGCTGCGGCAGCAGCGCGCCGACACGGCCAAGCGCCCGAGCGCGAGCAACGCCGCGCAGCAGCGTCTGCTGGACCAGGCCGACCGGGCGCAGCGCGACCGCTACCGCGTCCGCCAGCAGGACGCGATGGACCGCTACCAGGACGCGGTGGCGCCACAGGTGGTGCCGCCGCCGGGCCGCCGGGCGGACTCCGGCCACGACGGCGGCTGACGTCCGTGCCAGCCGCGGCCGCCGCGTTCAGCGCCGCGTGCCGCCGCCGGCCGCCGGCAGGCCGAACAGGTCGCCGCGCGCCACGCGGTCTTCCAGCGCGAGCAGGAAGCGCTTGGTCGGCAGGCCGCCGCCGAAGCCGGTGAGGCTGCCGTCGCTGCCGATCACGCGGTGGCAGGGCAGCACGATCGGCAGCGGGTTGCGCCCGTTCGCCGCGCCCACCGCGCGCACCGCCTGCGGCTGGCCGATGCGCCGCGCCAGCTCGGCGTAGCTGACGGTGGCGCCGTAGGGAATGCGCGCCAGTTCCGCCCACACCGCAAGCTGGAACGGTGTGCCGACGGGATGCAGCGGCAGCTCGAACGCCTGCCGCGTGCCGGCGAAGTATTCCTCCAGCTGCGTCCGCGCGAAGGCCAGCGCCGCGCGCGAGCGCACCCACGACGGCGCCGGCGCGCGCCGGTGCCGCCCGTTCTCGAACCACACCTCGCGCAGGCCCTGCGCGTCGGCGACCAGCAGCAGCCGGCCGATCGGCGTGGGCAGTTCGTCGTAGTGGATCGTCTCGTCCGTCATCGTGCGCTCCGCTTCGTGCCGCGTTTCGCCGCGGTCGTGCCGGCCGGCTTCGGCGCCGCGGTCGTGCTGCGCCACAGGTGCATCACCGCGTAGGCGCGCCACGGCCGCCAGTCCTCGGCCAGCGCGAGCAGCGCGCGGGTGCTCAGCTCGCCGCCGTCGCCCGCGGCGGCGCGGCGCAGGATCAGGTCGGCGGCGGGGAAGGCGTCCGGGTGGCTGAGCGCGCGCATCGCCATGTAGTGCGCGGTCCACTCGCCGATGCCCGGCAGCGCCACCCAGCGCGCCACGAACTCGTCCAGCGGCTGCTCGGCGCGGAAGTCGATGCGCCCGTCCAGCAGCGCCCGCGCGATGCCGCGGATGGTGTCGGCGCGCGCGCCGGTCACGCCGACCTCGCGCAGGTCCGCCTCGGCCAGCCGCTCGGGCAAGGGGAACAGCCGTTCCAGGCCCGGCGGCGCGGGCGCGGCCAGCGGCTCGCCGTAGCGGGCGACCACGCGCGAGGCCAGCGTGCGCGCCGCGGCCACGCTCACCTGCTGGCCGAGCACCGCGCGCACGGCGATCTCGAAGCCGTCCCAGCCGCCCGGCAGGCGCTGGCCGGGGTGGCGGCGCAGCAGCGGTTTCAGCCGCGGCGCGCGCGCCAGCGTGGCGGCGATCGCCTGCGGGTCGGCGTCCAGGTCGAACATGCGGCGCAGGCGGTGCACCAGCGGCAGGATCTGCGCGGGCGGCGCGCCGTGCAGTTCCAGCCGCAGCGCCGGCGCGCCGTCCGGCCACGCGCCCAGGCGCAGCCAGCCCGGCGCGCCGGCCGGGCCGAACACGCGCGCGTAGCTCGCCTCGTCCACGCATTCCACGCCCGGCAGCGCGCGGTTGCGCAGGAAGGCGAGCAGGGAGGGGAAGTCGTATGGCGGCCGGTAGGCCAGGCGCAGCACCAGCGGCGCGCCCTCGGGCGCGCGCGGCTGCCGGCGCAGCTCGCGCGGCGGCATGCGGTTGGCCTGCGCGAACGCGGCGTTGAAGCGGCGCAGGCTGCCGAAGCCCGCGGCCAGCGCCACCTCGGTCACCGGCAGCGCGGTCTCGGCGAGCAGCTGGCGCGCGAACAGCAGGCGCCGCGTGGTGTGCACCGCGATCGGCGGCGCGCCCACGTGCTCCACGAACAGGCGGCGCAGGTGGCGCGCGCCCACGTCCAGCCGCGTGGCGAGCCCTTCCAGCGAGCCTTCGGCCAGCGCGCCCGCGTCGATCAGCTGCAGCGCGCGCGCCACCACGTGCCCGCCGCGCTGCCAGGCCGCGTTGCCGGGCGCAAGCTCCGGCCGGCAGCGCAGGCAGGGGCGGAAGCCGGCCGCCTCCGCCGCCGCGGCGCTGGCGTAGTAGCGCACGTTGGCGGCCTTGGGCGAGGGCGCCGGGCACACCGGGCGGCAGTAGATGCGCGTGCTGGTGACCGCGGTGAAGAACAGCCCGTCGAAGCGCGCGTCGCGGCTCAGGCGGGCCTGTTCGCACACGCGCGGGTCGGGCGGGGAGAGGAGGCTGGGCGGGGACATGCGTGCAGGCTAGCACCAGCGGCATGGGCCGACTCGCCGTTTTCGGACATCGATGCCGCGGTGTGGGGAAGGGATGCGTCTCCTCCTTCCCGAGGACGTCGCCATCGGGAGCTTCGCGCCGCGCTATCGACGCCGTTCGCCAGGAAGACAGGGCCACCGTTCGGGCATCGCTCGCGGAAGCATCGCGCCGTGTCGGGCTTCCCGGGTCAAGCCGGGACGGGCCGGCGGGATGCGGGGACGGTGCGCCCGGCCCGCTTCCTCAGGCGTCGATCGCGGCGTCCAGCGTCTCGCCGTCGGGAAACTCCATGAACACGAAGAACGGCACGCCGCGCGCATGCCATTCCCTGGTCGTCGCGTCCAGCAGCCTGCGCAGCGTGGCGTAGGTTTCGCGCGAGCCGTCGCGCAGGTCGTTCGCGCGGTCCAGCAGCAGCACGTAGCCCGGCGCCGGCAGCCAGGCCAGGTCGCGCAGGCTGTCGGCCAGCGCGTCCCAGTTGCCGCCGAAGTGCGCGGGCAGCTCGAAGGCCCGCGCCAGGCGCCGCAGCAGGTCGGCCTTGTCGCGGCAGCCGGCAAGGTCCACGCGCAGCAGGCGCAGGCCGGCGCGCGCGGCGTCGGCGACCAGCGTGGGCGGATCGTCCGGCACGATGCGGTAGACGCCGTCGCGGCCGGCGTCGCGCAGGTCGATCCCCAGCACCTTGCTCGTCATCGCGTCACCTCGCAGCGGGGCGGTCGCCGCGCATGATGCGCCCGCGGGGCGTGGAACCCAAGTGGAGGCGCGTCAGCGGCGCAGCGCCAGCGCGGCCAGCTCCGGCGCGCAGTCCGCGCGGCGGCCGGCCTCGAAGTCCGCCACTTCCTGCGCGCTGGCCGGATGGCCGTCGGAGCCGCCGTCGAACATCACCCGCCACGCGCCGTCCGCGCCACGGTGCCAGACCGTGCTGAACGAGAGCAGCAGGTAGCGCGGGCGGGCGCCGGGCGTGAGGTCCTCCACCAGCGCGGGCCCGCTGGACAGCGCCGTGGCCGGGTCGCCGGCCAGCACCACCCAGGCCGGATACCAGCGCAGCCGCACCGCCTTGCCGGCGATGATCGGCGCCCAGCGGCGCAGGATCGCCGCACGCCCGCGCAGGGGATGCGCGGTGTTGGCATCGAACACCGCGTCGGCGTCCACGTGCTCGGCGAAGGCCGCGGCGTCGTGCCGCTCCACCGTGCGGGCGAACGACAGCTCGCGCTGCCACACCTCGCAACGCGCGCTGACGGTTGCGCCGGGGCGAGCCTGCGCGGCGAGGGCCGCCAGCGCGAGCAGGGCGGCGAGCAGGGGCTTTCCCATCGATCGGCGGAGGGCTGGCATGCCCGCAGCATCGCCGGGCCCGCGGCATGTTGCCAGTGCCGCATGGCTCGGCCGAATGGCCGAGTGCCGGAGGCCGCGCGCTTTGCCGCAGTGCGATTTGCCGGCGCGGGGGCGCCTCGCCACAATCGGCTTTTCCCTGCACGCCGGGCCCTCGCCATGAACGCACCCACCCGCATCGACACCACCCGCACCATCCGCGCGCCGCGCGGCACGCAACTCAGCTGCAAGAGCTGGCTCACCGAGGCGCCGTTCCGCATGATCCAGAACAACCTCGACCCCGAGGTGGCGGAGAACCCGGCCGAGCTGGTGGTGTACGGCGGCATCGGCCGCGCCGCGCGCAACTGGGAATGCTTCGACGCCATCCTGCGCGCGCTGCGCGAGCTCAACGACGACGAGACCCTGCTGGTGCAGTCCGGCAAGCCGGTGGGCGTGTTCCCCACCCACCCGGACGCGCCGCGCGTGCTGATCGCCAACTCCAACCTGGTGCCGGCCTGGGCCAACTGGGAGCACTTCGACGAGCTGGACCGCAAGGGCCTGATGATGTACGGCCAGATGACCGCCGGCTCGTGGATCTACATCGGCTCGCAGGGCATCGTGCAGGGTACCTACGAGACCTTCGTGGAGATGGGCCGCCAGCACTACGGCGGCAATCTCAGGGGCAGGTGGATACTCACCGCGGGCCTGGGCGGCATGGGCGGCGCGCAGCCGCTGGCGGCGAGCCTTGCTGGCGCGTGCAGCCTCAACGTCGAATGCCAGCAGAGCCGCATCGACTTCCGCCTCAAGACCCGCTACGTGGACGAGCAGGCCACCGACCTGGACGACGCGCTGGCGCGCATCGCCAGGTACACCGCGGCCGGCGAGGCCAGGTCCATCGCGCTGCTCGGCAATGCCGCCGACGTGCTGCCGGAGCTGGTCAGGCGCGGCGTGCGTCCGGATGCCGTCACCGACCAGACCAGCGCGCACGACCCGGTGAACGGCTACCTGCCGCAGGGCTGGACGGCGGAGCAATGGTTCGAGCGCCGCAAGAGCGACCCGGCGGGCACCGCCAGGGCCGCCAAGCAGTCCATGCGCCGGCACGTGGAAGCCATGCTCGCCTTCCACGCCCAGGGCATCCCCACCTTCGACTACGGCAACAACATCCGCCAGATGGCCAAGGACGAGGGCTGCACCAACGCCTTCGACTTCCCCGGCTTCGTGCCCGCCTTCGTGCGCCCGCTGTTCTGCCGTGGCGTGGGGCCGTTCCGCTGGGTGGCGCTGTCCGGCGACCCGGAGGACATCCTCAAGACCGACGCCAAGGTGAAGGAGCTGATCCCCGACGATCCGCACCTGCACCACTGGCTGGACATGGCCGAGCGGCGCATCAGCTTCCAGGGCCTGCCCGCGCGCATCTGCTGGGTGGGCCTGGGCCAGCGCCACAAGCTGGGCCTGGCCTTCAACGAGATGGTGCGCAAGGGCGAGCTGAAGGCACCGGTGGTGATCGGCCGCGACCATCTCGACTCCGGCTCCGTCGCCAGCCCCAACCGCGAGACCGAGGCGATGAAGGACGGCAGCGACGCCGTGTCCGACTGGCCGCTGCTCAACGCCATGCTCAACGTGGCCGGCGGCGCGACGTGGGTGTCACTGCACCACGGCGGCGGCGTCGGCATGGGCTACAGCCAGCATGCCGGCGTGGTGATCGTGTGCGACGGCAGCGAGGCGGCGGACAGGCGGATTGCGCGGGTACTTTGGAACGACCCGGGCACGGGGGTGATGCGGCATGCGGATGCCGGTTACGACATCGCCATTGAGTGCGCACGCGAGCAGGGGTTGAAGTTGCCCATGGTGTAGAAGCCAAGGAAGAAGTCCGGTTCGGAAAGTTGCCCGATGGCTTGCGTGAGCGAGCGGACCCTTGCCGCTCGTCACAAGCACAGGGATCCGTCCGGCGGAAGCCAGGTAGCGGCATGCCCTGCGTCGGTCCCGGCGTATGATCGCAGCCGATCGCCTGATTCCCCGCGAATCGAGCGAGGCCCACTTCATCTGACTGGCGCGCGGCGACGGCGGACGGAAGGAAACGACGGATGGACGTTATCGAAACCACCTTCGAGTACGCGGTTGGCGCGCAGCGCTACGTCGGCCTGCTGCTCAGGGCCCCAGGCGCGATTCCAAAGGCCGCCGTGGCGCTGCTGCCGGACTGGCGGGGGCAAAGCCCGCTTGCGCGCGATCACGCCGGCCATCTTGTCACGCTTGGCTGCACCGTGGCGATTGCCGACCTTTATGGCGACGGCTTCAGCCCGGATAGCCCGGACCAGGTCGGGCCCATGGTGCAGCGGTTGATCGCGCATAGGGAGCTTGGCGTGAAAGGGCTGGCCGCCTGCGTAGAGCGATTGCGGCGGGAAGTGCCTGCGGGAACGCCCGTCTTGTGCCTGGGTTACAGTGCGGGCGGGATGGTCGCGTTGGATTACGGGCGCAGCAACGGCGATGTCGCCGGGATCATTCTGTGTTCCGCGTTGCTGAAGACGGCGGCCGAAGGGATGGATACCCGCATTCGGGTGCCGGTGCTTGTGTTGCAGGGTACGCAGGATCAGGTTTCCCCGATGGCGATGATCGCCGCGGTCATCGAGGAGATGGATGCGGCTGGCAACGACGTGCGTTTCGAACTCTATGGTCAAACGCATCATGCGTTCGACAACCCGGAGGCTGGAACGGACCCCCATGCCCGTCTCGTCTACTCGCCCCTTTCGGCGCGGCGGGCGCGGCAGGCGATCGCGGCGTTTCTGGACGAGGTGACCGAACGCTCCCGCGGACATTGACCGCGTGCCGCGTGGTGACTCCAGGTGCCGTAGGACCTGGGGATGCCGGGGTCCTGGCACTGACATGGCGCACATCCGGTCCGCCTTCCGATGTCGTCGGCTGATCGGGCGGTTGAAGCCTGTAGGCAGGGAGCGGGGCGGGTCCTCCTTTCCGACCGATCCTGCTCCCTGTCCGCAGCGACCGACTTCAGCCGCGTCGGGCCGCCTCGATCGCAGCGATGTCGATCTTGGTCATCCCCATCATCGCCTCGAACGCCCGCTTGGCCACCGCGGGATCGGGATCGGTGACTGCCGCCATCAGGGCGCGCGGGGTGATCTGCCACGACAGGCCCCACTTGTCCTTGCACCAGCCGCAGGCGCTGGCCTGGCCGCCGTTGTCGATGATGGCGCTCCACAGGCGGTCGGTCTCGGCCTGGTCGTCGGTGGCCACCTGGAACGAGAAGGCCTCGTTGTGCTGGATCCCGGGCCCGCCGTTCAGGCCCAGGCACGGGATGCCCATGACCGTGAACTCGACCATCAGCACGTCGCCCTGCTTGCCCGCGGGATAGTCGCCCGGCGCGCGGTGGACGGCGCCCACGGCGCTGTCCGGGAAGGTCTCGGCGTAGAAGTTCGCGGCTTCCAGGGCGGCGCCGTCGTACCAGAGGCAGATCGTGTTCTTGCTGGTCATGGGTTTCTCCTGGTTAAGGGGCGAGGATATCCCTCATTCCCCACGACGAAGGAGGCATGCGCAGATCGACACGATGCGCCGACGCGGGAGCGGAAGCCATCGACCCGACCAGCCCCACGCCGCCCCTCGCCTTTCTCGCGGCGGTTGCGTGTCGCCCACCCTGGCCACGACGCGGGCGATGCGGCGCGCCCAGCGGCCCGTCCGGCGCTCAGAAGAACCTGTAGCTGAAGCTCACCATGAAGTTCATCGGCGGCGCGTTGTAGAAATTGCTGTAGTCGTCGAGCACGAAGTACTTCCTGTTGAGCAGGTTGTCGCCGTTCACCTGCAGCGAGGCGTGGTCGTTGAACGCATAGCGTGCCATCGCGCCGAGCAGCAGGACGGACGACTGGCGCACGTACTGCGTGCCGCTGGGGCCGTCCACGGGGGCCTTGCTGGCGTCCTGCCAGTTGAAGCCGCCGCCGACGGTGAGCCGGCTCCAGCCGCCGGGCAGCTGGTAGGTGGTGAACGCGCGCACCAGCACGCGCGGCAGCGCGGTGTGGATGGCGCCTTCGCCCGGTGCCTTGATGTTGAAGTGCGACCAGCCGATCGTGCCGTTCCAGTGGTCGGTGAACCTGCCCGAGGCCTCCAGCTCGTAGCCGCGCGAGCGGGTGCCGTCGAACGAGGTGTAGGCCTGCGTGATGCCGTCGGGCAGGTACACGCCGGGCAGCGCCTCGGCCACGTTGCTCATGCGCGTGTCGAAGAAGGTCAGCGAGGTGTTCAGCGCGCCGTCGAAATGCCGTCCCTTGATGCCGATCTCGCGGCTGCTGCCGATCATCGGTTCGAGATAGCCGCCGTCCGCGTAGCGGCTCGTCTGGGGATCGAAGATCTTGGTGTAGCTGGCGAACGCCGAGTACGCCGGCGTGATGTCGTAGATCACGCCGGCGTACGGCAGCGTCTTGGACTGCGACTCGTGGTAGATGCCGGCGAAGGCGTCGTCGGTGTCGTTCTTCCAGCGGCTGTAGCGCGCGCCGACGACCAGCTTCAGCGGATCGGCCAGCGACAGGCGCGCGGCGGCGTACAGGCCCTGCTGCCGGATGCGCGCGTCGGAGACGAACTCCGGCCGCGGGGCGAAGTCCGGATACGGGTAGCGTCCCGTCCACTGCAGGAAGTTGCCCGGGTCGGGCAGGGCACCGTTGGGGTAGTCGAAATAGTCGTTGGAATAGTCCGATCCGTTGAAGCCGATGACCAGTTCCTGCTCGCGCCCGAACGCCTGGAAGGGGCCGGTCGCGTACAGGTCCACCATGTTCTGGCGGCCGCGCTGGAAGCTCTTGTAGGCGTAGGGCGTGACGCCTTCGCCGGTCTCGCGGCTGGGGAAGCCGTAGACGTAGAACAGCGCCGAATCCGCGTCGGTCTTGCGATGGCCGGCTTCCGCGTGCAGCTGCCAGCCGTTGTCGAAGTCGTGCCTGAGCTGGACGAAGGCGGTCTGCGTGGTGTTGTTCCAGTAGGTCCAGTCGGCGGCGCTGCTGAAGCTGCGCGGCCAGCGGATCAGCGTGCCGTCGTCGTAGAAGTCCGGGAACGAGCCCCAGGTGACGCCGGTCGGCTTGGTCTTCTGGTAGTCGTAGCCCGCGCCGAGCACGGTGTTCCGGCCGAGGTCGGCGTCGACCACGGCGTAGAGCACGTTCTTCCAGTTGTGGTAGCGGTCGAGGTAGGAGTCGCCGTCCTCGTGCGTGGCGACCAGCCGGGCGCGCACGCTGCCCGAGGCATTCAGCGGCGTGGTGCCGTCGGCGCTGATGCGCCGGGTGTTCCACGAGCCGTAGTCGAGCGCGACGTCCGCCTGCGGCGTGGTGCCGTCGGCGTGCTTGCGCACGAAGTTGACCATCGCCGACGGGCTGCCCGCGCCGCTGAGCAGGCCGGTGGCGCCGCGGATCACCTCGATGCGCTCGTAGATCGACGTGTCCAGCGAACCGTCGGCGGACTGCGCGTTGAGGCTGGAGGCCACCGGCACGCCGTCGTAGGCCATGTTCTCGATCATGAAGCCGCGCGACCAGAAGATCACGCGCTCGGTGTCGTAGGCGGTGGAGGACACGCCGGTGGTGTTGTCCAGCACGGCGCGCACGTCGGTGAGGTCCTGGTCGGCCATGCGCTGCGCGGTGATCACGCTGATCGACTGGGGCGTGTCCCGCAGGGTCAGCGGCAGGCGCGTGGCGGCGGAACTCTGGTCCACGGTGTAGGCCGGCGCCTGCTGGCCCCTGACGTTGACCGCGTCGAGCGTGGTGGCCTTCTTCCTCGCGTGGTCGTCGCCGCTGCCGTCGGCCGTCGCCGACTGCGCATGGACGGCCAGCGGCAGGGTTGCCGCCAGGGCGAGGCACAACAGGCGGGCGCGTGGCCAGGTGCGGCAACGGTGGTGCATGGTCGAGACCCCTTGGTGACGGGACACGGGAACAGGGACTTGACCCTGCCAACTGTCGCGGGCGGACGCGCTCGGGGCGCCGCCACATATGCGAATGATAACGAGTTTCATTAAATTGCCGCAAGGCAGCATACGTCGCACCTGCGACGTCCCATGCGGTGCCGCGGCCCGCTTGCATGGCAGCGGTGGAAAGGAGGAGGTTCGAATCGCCGAGCTCGGCGCCGCTGGTAAAGGCAGTGCCCTGGCCGTCCCCGTCGATCTGCGGGTCCGCGTCCATCGCCCACGTGCGGGATCAGGCTTCCGTGAGAGGTGGGCATGCGAGCAACGCGGCTCGCGCATCACTCGATTGCTTTTCCTGGCTCCATGCCTTTCGCCACGGTCATGACCTTTGGCCCTTCGATGGCCCAATGCGTGGTGGATAGGCTGCGCGCGGCCAACCGGCGGATTGACGCATTCCCGCCGGGTGAGCACGGACGGTGGACGTCGCTGGTGCCTGGCCATATGCCTGGCGCCGGACGGAGCCGTCCGGCACTTCTCCATGAGCGGAACGCCAAACCCCTGGCCGGCTCATGGCTTCTGCATCCCCCACAAACTGGACACAGTTCCCATGAACAGAATCTTCTCCATCCGTTCGTCCTCGCGCCGCCAGGGCCGGAGCCTGGCGCTCGCAGCCATCGTCGGCGCATGCGCGCTGGCGGGAGCCGCCACGGTCGACGCGCAGGCCACCTCGGGCACCGTGTTCGGCAAGGCGCCGGCGGGCTACACCGTGACCGTCCACAACACCACGTCTGGCTTCGAGCACCAGGTGTCCGTCGACGCCAAGGGCCGCTACACCGTCAAGGCGCTGCCGGTGGGCGTCTATGACGTGACGCTGGAACAGAACGGCCGGCCCGTCGTCAGGCATCCGAACGTGCCGGTGGTGGTGGGGCGCGGCATCAAGGTGGACTTCGACTGCGCGCCGGGCCAGTGCGGGGAAGTCGCGGACAAGCAGTAGCGGCTTGAGGCCGTAAGGCCGATCGCGGCGGGGCCACTGGCCAGGCTTGGCCAGTGGCCTTGAGCCGGCGCACGGATTTTTGTGCCGGCGACGCCCAATGGGCATGCACCACGCCTGCATGGGACGGACGCGGGCGAGTGGTCCGCCCCACGCTTGTTTCAAAGTTGTGGCGATACCCGCCTTGTTTGCCTATCCTCCCGAAGCCGCGCGCCGTCGCGCGGCGTCCCGGCGCTTCCATGGAGGCGCCGCACATCACGGGAACGGAGGGGGTTCATGAAAGGAGCGAAGCAGCCAGGGCATGTCCGGCGCATGCCTCGGGGAAGCTGGATTCTGGCGATAGCGGCGGTTGCCGCCCTGGGCGCGCAGGGGGCAAGCGCGCAGTCCACCAGCGGTTCGATCTTCGGCCAGGCGCCGGTGGGCGGTACGGTGACGGTCAAGAGCAATGCGGGCGGCAGCCGTCATGCCGAGGTGAAGGACAGCGGGCGTTACCGCATCGACGGGCTGCGCCTGGGCATGTACACGGTGACGCTGCAGAAGGACGGCAAGGACGTGGACACGCGCTCGAACGTCCCCCTGAAGGTGGGCGGTGCCGTCGAGATCGACTTCGCCTGCCCGAACGACCAGTGCGCGAAGCCGGAAGGCAGCGGCTGAACGCCACGGACGAAGCGCCGCTGCCGGATGCCTTGTCCGGCAGCGGCGCCTTGCCAGCGGTGGAGTGGCAGGGAGGGCATCGCCGGGCCTGCTGCCTGTAGGCTTCCGCCGCGGCGCGAAGGCCATCATTCGCCGGCCTCGCGCCGGATCGTCCAGTCGCCCTTGCGCTCGCCCGGCGCCAGTCGCCAGCCCGGCGCCAGTTGCAGGGTCCAGCCCTCGCCATGCAGCGTGCCGCCGCGTGCCTCGCCGGCCGGGGCCGCCACCGTCAGCCGCGTCCAGTCGCCGGCCAGCAGCGCGCCGCCGTCCACGTCGATCAGGCCCCAGTCGTCGCTGACGTGGATGGTCGGGTAGACGGTGCCGGCGTCGCCCAGCGGCACCAGGCTGGTCGGGTTGAACTGCACCTTCATGTGCTTTAGCGGCAGGTGCAGCACCGGGCCGGCGACGAGCCGGGCGGCATAGGCGGCGACCCGGCGCGCGCGCGCGGCGGCGCGCTCGCGTTCGCTCGCCAGCAGCGCTGCGCCGCCGTAGCGTGCGGCGCGCGCATCGATCGGCGCGGCGGCCATGTCGATGCGCAGCGCGGCGGCCAGCAGCGCGGCCGGCGCGCCGGCCCGTTGCGCGATGGTGCGGCGCCAGCCGGGCGCGTAGCGGTCCAGCAGCAGGCCGTAGGCGGGGCCGGTGGCGTAGGCGAAGGAGCGCACGAAGCTCGCATCGCCCGCATGCAGCGCGAGGTCCTTGCGCGCCATCGCCAGCCGCTCGGCCGGCGTGTCGTTGCCCACCATCACGCCGGTGTATTCGGCCAGTCCCTCGCTGCGCTCGAGCGCGGACTCGTTGCGTTCGGCGGCGGGGAAGCGCGCGTAGCGCGCGGCGCGGAACGCCAGCGCGTCGGCGACGGCGGCGCGGCGTTCCGGCTCGTCCGCGGCCGCGAGCGCGCGGTCCAGCGCGCGCCACTCCAGCTGCAGCGCGTAGCGGCCTTCCAGCGTGTCCAGGTGCGCGTTGTCGCCATCGCCCGCGGGCAGGCCGAGGCCGTCCTGGATGCGGTGGAAGGATTCGTGCGCCATCAGCGTGCGCCGCATGGGCGCATCGTCCGGCAGCGGCCAGAGCATCTCGCTCCAGCGCACGCCGGCCCAGTCGAGCGCGGTGTTGGCGAGGTTCTGCTCCGGCGGCAGGCGGCCGACGAACACGCCGTCCTGCGCGCGCAGGCGGCCTTGCGCGTCGGCCTGGCTGGCGATCACCTGCCGGGTGGCCGGCGCCACCAGCAGCATCGGCCCGCACAGCGAGCGGTCCCACAGGCGGCCATGGTCGGCCTGGCACTGGCGGCGGGCTTCGTCGAAGTAGGCGCGGGCGGCCGCCGGCGCGAGGCCGGGCGACGCTGCGCCGGATGCGGCGGGCGCGAGCACGAGCAGCGTCAGCCAGGGCCAGGCGGGGCGCAGCGGCATGGTCATCTCCGGCAAGCGGACGAGCGGCGGATGCGGCCGAGTCTATCGGCGCCGGTCGCCTTGGCCAGTGGCGGAAGGGGGAGGCGCCGTGCCTGTCCGTTCCGCCGCGGGTCCGGACAGTGCACGGGTGTCCGCGGACGCGGAGGCGCGTCGTGCGCGCCCGCTCCGGATGGCGCAGTGGCGCGCTTTCCGGCGGCCGGGGACGGATGGCACGAAGCGTGCGAGAGGGGATGCGTCGCTTCCTTTCCCTGTCCCGAGGAGAACCGCCATGAAGTTCGAGACCGTGATGCTGCACAGCCTGTTCGCCGCCTGCCTGCTGGCCTGCGCGCTGGCGCTGGGTTCCATGATCCGCGCGCAGCCGTCGGGCGCGCCCGTGGCTGGCGCGCCGGCCGGTGTCGTCGCATCGCGCGCGTAAGGCCGGCACGCGGCGTTGCCCGCGCCCCATGGAACGGGGAGCGGGCGGCCTCCGGCTCCGCTCAGTGCGCCTCGCTCCGCCGCGGCAGCTTCCAGCCCGGCCGCACGAAGTGGCAGGTGTAGCCGTCCGGGTAGCGCTGCAGGTAGTCCTGGTGCTCCGGCTCGGCTTCCCAGAAGTCGCCGGCGGGCGCCAGCTCGGTGACCACCTTGCCGGGCCACAGGCCGGAGGCGTCGACGTCGGCGATGGTGTCCTCGGCGATGCGCTTCTGTTCCTCGCTGGTGTAGAAGACCGCCGAGCGGTAGCTGCGGCCGCGGTCGTTGCCCTGGCGGTCCGGCGTGGTGGGGTCGTGGATCTGGAAGAAGAACTCCAGCAGCTCGCGGTAGCTGATGCGCTGCGGGTCGAAGACGATTTCCACCGCCTCGGCGTGGTCGCCGTGGTTGCGGTAGGTGGCGTTGGGCGTGGCGCCGCCGCTGTAGCCCACGCGGGTGGCGAGCACGCCCGGCATGTGGCGCAGCAGCTCCTGCACGCCCCAGAAGCAGCCGCCGGCGAGGATGGCGCGTTCGGTGGCGTCGCTCACGGCGCGTCTCCCCTGCCGGCGTCGTCGAACAGCCTGCGGTAGTCGCCGTAGCCCGCGCGCTCCAGCTCGTCCAGCGGGACGAAGCGCAGCGCGGCGGAATTGATGCAGTAGCGCAGGCCGCCGGCCTCGCGCGGGCCGTCCGGGAAGACGTGGCCGAGATGGCTGTCGCCGTGGGCCGAGCGCACCTCGGTGCGGATCATGCCGTGGCTGGTGTCGCGCTGCTCCACCACGTTGGCCGGCTCCGCCGGGCGGGTGAAGCTGGGCCAGCCGCAGCCGCTGTCGAACTTGTCCAGCGAGGTGAACAGCGGCTCGCCGGAGACCACGTCCACGTACAGGCCCGGCGCCTTGTGGTCGTGGAAGGCGTTGTGGAACGGCCGCTCGGTGCCGTTCTGCTGGGTGACGCGGTATTGCTCGGGGGTGAGCCGCGCGAGCGCTTCGGGAGTCTTGCGATAGTCCGGCATGGCGGGCCTCGGCGTGGGGAAGGGAACGGGGCGACGGGGCGCGGAGACTGCGCCCATCGCGGCACGGCAGACATGGGGCTGGCGACGGGCGTTCCAAGCCGCCATGCGGGGGCGGCCGCCACCTTTAAGCCCGTTTTTCCCACGCAGCCACCGGGCCGGGCTGCAGCACGAACAGCGGATGGCTGCCGGGACGCGCGTCCCGCCACCGTTCGAACAGCGCGGGGCTGCGCGCGGCGAGCTTGCGCAGCAGGTGTTCCCACTCGTAGCCGAGCTGGCCGTCGGTGGCGGCGATGCCCGGCACGGCGCGGACGGGGCCGATCTTGCCGCGGTCGAAGGCATAGCCGCGGCGGACCGCTTCCGCGTGGACCTCGGCCAGGTAGGCGTCGATGGCGCGCCGGGGCGCGGGATGCGCGCGGAACCGCTCGAGCTGCGGATGGTGCCGGTAGCCCTTCGTCTCGCCGCGCAGCACGGCGCGCGCCAGCAGGCCCTCGCGCCACAGGGCGACCAGGCCCTGCGGGTCGAGGTGGCGGGGGTGCAGGGTCCACAGGCGCATGGGCGCGTTTCCGGAGAGACGACCGGGAGAGGTTCGACGATGGGGCGCGGCGGTTCAAGGCCCGCTGCAAGCGGCATGGCCGCAGCGGGGGTCGGCTGTCCATTGCCGCATCGCGCGTGTGCCGCGCGGCGGATTTAGACTGGCGTCTCCGTCCCCGGCCGATGAACGACCCCATGGACTACGTGAAACTCGGCAGCACCGGCCTGGACGTGTCCCGCCTGTGCCTGGGCTGCATGACCTATGGCGATCCCCGCCGCGGCAACCACGCCTGGACCCTGGACGAGGCGGCCAGCCGGCCGTTCATCCGCCGCGCGCTGGAGCTGGGCATCAATTTCTTCGACACCGCCAACGTGTACTCGGACGGCAGCTCGGAGGAGATCGTCGGCCGCGCGCTGAAGGACTTCGCCCGCCGCGACGAGATCGTGCTGGCGACCAAGGTGTTCAACCGCATGCACCCGGGGCCGAACGGCATGGGCCTGTCGCGCAAGGCGATCCTCGCCGAGATCGACCACAGCCTGCGCCGCCTGGGCACCGACTACGTGGACCTGTACCAGATCCACCGCTGGGACCCGCACACGCCGGTCGAGGAGACCATGGAGGCGCTGCACGACGTGGTGAAGGCGGGCAAGGCGCGCTACCTCGGCGCCTCCTCGATGTGGGCGTGGCAGTTCGCCAAGGCGCAGCACGTGGCGGAGCGGCATGGCTGGACCCGCTTCGTCACCATGCAGAACCACTACAACCTGCTCTACCGCGAGGAGGAGCGCGAGATGATGCCGCTGTGCCGCGACCTGGGCGTGGGCGTGATCCCGTGGAGCCCGCTGGCGCGCGGCCGCCTGACCCGCGCCTGGGACGAGAGCACCGAGCGCCTGCGCACCGACGCGTTCGGCAAGACCCTCTACGCCGTGCCGGACGCCGACCGCCGCGTGGTGGAGGCGGTCGGCGCGGTCGCCGCGGCGCGCGGCGTGCCACGGGCGCAGGTGGCGCTGGCCTGGATGCTGGGCAAGCCGTTCGTCACCGCGCCCATCGTCGGCGCGTCCAGGCCGCAGCACCTGGAGGATGCGGTGGCGGCGCTGTCGCTCGGGCTTGCCGACGAGGAGGTCGCCGAGCTGGAACGGCACTACGTGCCGCACGCGGTGGCGGGGCACGCCTGAGCGCCGCGCCATGCTGATCCGGCCCGACGACCCGACCCACCCGGCAGTGCACGCGTTGCTGCGCGAACACCTGCAGAACATGGTGTTGCACTCGCCGCCCGAAAGCATCCACGCGCTCGACGTCGACGGCCTGCGCCGCCCGGAAATCAGCTTCTGGACCGCCTGGGAAGACGGCGACCTGCTGGGGTGCGGTGCGCTGAAGCGGCTCGACTCGCGCCACGCCGAGCTCAAGTCCATGCGCACGGCCGCCGCGCACCTGCGCAAGGGCGTGGCGCGCGCCATGCTCGCGCACCTGCTCGGCGAGGCGAAGGCGCGCGGCTACCGCCGAGTGAGCCTAGAGACCGGCGCGGCCGCCGCCTTCGCGCCGGCGCACCGGCTCTACGAGAGCTTCGGCTTCGCCTGCTGCGGGCCGTTCGCCGACTACGTGGAGGACCCGTACAGCGTGTTCATGAGCCGGGAGCTTTGAGCGGCCGACGCAGGGGGGAGCGTGCCGGTCGCGCGAGGGCCACTGTCCCGGCGGCGGTTCGCTGTCGTCCGCGTCATGCCCGAGTGCTCCATGCACGTGGCGGCGATGGTGAGGCGTTTCTATCGATGGCACTCGGCCAGAGGCCCTTGCGAAGGCTTCCGTTCGGACCGTCCGTCGGCAGGTGCCGCCCGCATTGATCCGCCGGCGATGCCTCAGGCGTATGGCGTCCCGGCGAGCGCGGCGTTGACGCCGGCGAAGCCGCGTTCCATCACGCGCACGAACGCCGCCGCGGGCTTCCGGCGCTCGCGGAAGGCGCGCAGCGCCTCGCCGTAGGCGACCACCAGCGTGCCCATCAGCATCGCCGCCGCGAGACGGGCATCGGGGTCGGCGGGCGGCCTGTCCGCCGCGTCGGACAGCATGCCTGCAAGGTCGTCGGCGAGCGTCACCTGGAGCTCGCGCGCGCGCGTCGTGAGCGCCGGACTCTCCGCGACGGTGCGCCAGAACCGGATGGGCCGCCCGGTGATCCGGAACAGGGGATGCTGCTTCTCCACCAGCGTGCGCACCAGCGCCTGGAAGGCGCGGACCGGCGGCTGCCTGCCGCGGCCGGCGAGCGCCTCGCGCACCAGGGCGCGCGCTTCCTCCTCGCGGTCGAAGACCAGGTCCTCCTTGCGGGGGAAGTAGTTGAACACCGTCTTGCGGGCGACGGCCGCCTCGCGCGCGATCTCGGCGACCGAGACCTTTTCGAAGCCGCGCTCGACGAACAGGCGCGTGGCGACGTCCGAGATCGCCTGGCGCGTCGCCGCCTTCTTGCGGTCCCGGCGCCCGGGACGGTCTGGCGTGGGAAGGTTCATGCCCAGAAATTTATACTGAGTGTAAGATTCGTGCCATGACGAGCCGGTATCCCGCCGGCCCGGCTCCCGTTCGAGGGTATCGCCTTGGTCCATGACGTCGTGATCGCCGGAGCCGGCCCGGTCGGCTTGTTCCTTGCCTGTGAGCTGCGCCTCGCGGGTCTCGCCGTGCTGGTGCTGGAGCAGGCAGGGGACCCGCATTCCCCCTTGAAGGAGCTGCCGTTCGGCATGCGCGGCCTGTCGGCGCCGACGATCGAGGCCCTCGACCGCCGCGGCCTGCTGCACGCCGTGGCGGCGCTGCCGCTTTCGAAGGACGGCCCGGGCGGCCGCGCACCGGCCGCGGCGCACTGGATGGACCAGCCCCGCCGCGCGGCCGGCCATTTCGCCGGCATCCCGTTCTACCACGACAGGATCGACGCCTCGAAATGGCAGTACCGCCTGCCGGGGCCGGCCGGCACCAGCATGGCGGTCACCATGCAGTGGCTCGAATCCGTCCTGGCCGCCCGCGCGGATGCGCTGGGGGTCGAGATCAGGCGCGGCCTCGGCGTCGTGGGCTTCGATCCATCGGACGACGAGGTGGCCGTCCATACGGACAGCGGGACGTTCCGCGGGCGCTGGCTGGTCGGCTGCGACGGCGGCCGCAGCACGGTCCGCAAGGCCGGCGGCTTCGAGTTCTCCGGCACCGATCCCGAGTTCACCGGCTATTCCGTCGAGGTCGACTTGGCCGACCCGGACAAGCTCCGCGCGGGCCGCCACTACACGCCGACGGGCATGTACACCTACGCGCGGCCCGGGACGATCGCGGTGGTGGAGTTCGACGACGGCGCCTTCCACCGGACCCGACCGATCACGCCCGAGCACGTGCAGGCGGTGTTGCGCCGCGTCTCCGGCGCCGATGCCGGCGTGACGGCCCTGCGGCTAGCGACGACCTGGACGGATCGCGCCTGCCAGGCGACCGCCTACCGCCGCGGGCGGGTGCTGCTCGCGGGCGACGCCGCGCACATCCATTCGCCCCTGGGCGGCCAGGGGCTCAACCTCGGGCTCGGCGACGCGATGAACCTCGGATGGAAGCTCGCCGCCACCCTCCGCGGCGACGCACCGGCCGGCCTGCTCGACACCTATGCGGGCGAGCGGCAGCCGGTCGGGGCGCAGGTGCTCGACTGGTCGCGCGCGCAGGTCGCGCTGATGCGGCCGAGCCGGAGCTCGCGCGCGCTCGAGGCCATCGTCCGCGACCTCATCGACACGCGCGACGGCGCGACCTATTTCGCCGAGCGCGTGTGGGGCGTCGCTCTCCGCTACGACCTTGGCGACAGCCATCCGCTCGTGGGGCGCAGCGCGCCCGACTTCGCGCTGGCCGACGGGACCCGGCTCGGCGAGCGCCTCAGGACGGGCAGGGGCCTGCTGCTGGACTTCGACGCCGGCGCGCCGCTGCGGGCGCTGGCGGGACGCTGGGGCGACCGGGTCGCCCATGTCGCCAGCGACGCGGAGGACCGGCTGGGCCTGAGCGCCGTGCTCGTACGGCCCGACGGCGTGGTCGCCTGGGCCGCCGAGGCCGCGCCCGATCCCGAGGAGGCGGCCCGGGCCGCTTCGCGATGGTTCGGCGAGCCTGCATAGGTGCGTGAGCGCGACGGGGCTGCGCCATGCAGGCGCTCTCGCGCCCGCGGTTTCCTTGCGGCCACCCGGGTGGCGGCGATGGGCGATCGCTCGGGAATGACGGACGCCCTGCGCCGCGTCCGCCGGAAGCCGCGGCCGCCTTCCCTGGCGGCGCGCGCGGGGTTCCTCAGGCGGCCGCCTTCGCCTCTTCCTTCAGCGTCGCCATGTCGATCACGAAGCGGTACTTCACGTCGCTCTTGAGCATGCGCTCGTAGGCCCGGTTGATGTCGCGCATGGCGATCGTCTCGATGTCGGAGACGATGCCGTGCTCGGCGCAGAAGTCCAGCATCTCCTGCGTCTCGCGGATGCCGCCGATCAGCGAGCCGGCGATCGCGCGGCGCTTCATGATCAGGTTGAACACCGTGGGCGAGGGATGCGGATGCTCCGGCGCGCCCACCAGGCACAGCGTGCCGTCGCGCTTGAGCAGGGCGAGGAACGGGTCGAGGTCGTGCGGCGCGGCCACGGTGTTGACGATCAGGTCCAGGCTGCTGGCGTGCCTGGCCATCTGCGCCGGGTCGCGGGAGATCACCACCTCGTCGGCGCCCAGGCGCTTGGCGTCGGCCTCCTTGCCGGGCGAGGTGGTGAACAGCACCACGTGCGCGCCCATCGCATGGGCCAGCTTCACGCCCATGTGGCCGAGGCCGCCCAGGCCGACGATGCCCACCTTCTTGCCGGGGCCGGCGTTCCAGTGGCGCAGCGGCGAGTAGGTGGTGATGCCGGCGCACAGCAGCGGGGCCACCGCGGCGAGCTGGCTCCTGTCGTGCTTGATGCCCAGCACGAACTTCTCGTGCACCACGATCTTGTCGGAATAGCCGCCGTAGGTGTTGCCGCCGTCCTCCTGCGCCGGGCCGTTGTAGGTGCCGGTGAAGCCGTTCTCGCAGTACTGCTCCAGGCTCTCAGCGCAGGCGTCGCAGCGCTGGCAGCTGTCCACCATGCAGCCCACGCCCACGGTGTCGCCCACCTCGAACCTGCTCACCGCGTCGCCCACGGCGGTGACGGTGCCGACGATCTCGTGGCCGGGCACGGAGGGGTAGAGGGTGTTCTTCCACTCGTTGCGCGCGGTGTGCAGGTCCGAGTGGCACACGCCGCAGTAGAGGATGTCGATCTGCACGTCGTGCGGCCCGGGCGTGCGGCGCTCGATGACGAACGGCGCGAGCGGCTGGGTCGCCGACTGGGCAGCGTAGGCATACGTCTTGGTCATGCAAGGTCTCCTGCAAGGGGGAGCGTCGGGGCCGGGCGCGACCTGCCCGGCATGGCGCGAGGCCATCCGGGGAGCGTGTGGGCGCGTGCGACGATCACAAGGGGGCGCGTCCCGTCCGCATTTTCTTCCGTCGCGCATTTGACCGGGATCAGCGTGGCGCCGCGGCGCCGGCGCTAGCCTGCGGCGGATTCTGGCGGCAGGGAAACGGGGCATGTCCTACGACATCGTGGTGGCCGGCGCGGGCCCGGCGGGGTTGTGCTTCGCGCGCGCGCTGGCCGGCAGCGGGCTGCGCGTGGCGCTGGTCGAGCGGCAGCCGGAGGCGGCGCTGGCGCAGCCGGCCGACGACGGGCGCGAGATCGCCATCACCCACCGCTCGCGGCGGCTGCTGGAGACGCTGGGCCTGTGGCGGCACCTGCGCGCGGAGGAGATCGGCGTGCTGCGCGACGCCCTGGTGATCGACGGCGACGCGCGCGGCGGCCTGCGCTTCCGCCACCAGGACGGCGGCCGGCCGCAGCTGGGCTGGCTGCTGTCCAACCACGCGATCCGCCGCGCGGCCTACGCCGAGGCCGCGGCGCTGCCGCAGGTGCGCCTGCTCGCCGGCGCGCAGGCGGGCGCGCTGCGCCTCGGCGACGAGGGCGTGGAGCTGTCGCTGGACGGCGGCGAGGTCCTGCGGGCGCGGCTGGCGGTCGCCGCCGACAGCCGCTTCTCGGCGCTGCGCCGCGCCGCCGGCATCGCGGCGGACATGCACGACTTCGGCAAGCTCATGCTGGTGCTGCGGATGCGCCACGACGCGCCGCACGAGGGCACCGCCTGGGAGTGGTTCGGCCGCGGGCAGACGCTGGCGCTGCTGCCGCTGCACGACCCGCACACCTCCTCGGTGGTGCTGACCCTGCCGCCGGGGCCGATGCAGGCGCTGCTGGCGCTGGACGACGCGGCGCTGGAGGCGCAGATGGCCGGGCGCTTCCGCCACCGCCTGGGCGCGATGCGCGTGGCCGGGCCGCGCTGCGCCTACCCGCTGGTCGGCGTGTACGCGCGCCGCTTCGCGGCGGAGCGCTTCGCGCTGCTCGGCGACGCGGCAGTGGGCATGCACCCGCTGACCGCGCACGGCTTCAACTTCGGCCTGCTCGGCGCGGCGACGCTGGCATGCGAGCTGCGCGCCGAGCTGGCGGCCGGCCGGCCGTTCTGGGAACGCGCGCCGCTGGCGCGCTACGAGCGCGCGCACCGGCTGGCCACCTGGCCGCTGTACCGCGCCACCCAGGCGCTGGCCGGGCTGTACACCGACGACCGCGCGCCGGCGCGCGCGCTGCGGCGGCTGGCGCTGGAGGCGGGCGCGCGGCTGCGGCCGTTCCGGCGCATGGTGGCGGCGGGACTGGCCGCGGAGGACGAGTCGCCGTCGCCGCTGCGGCGGCTGGCGTCGTTCCTGCCGGCGTGGCGCGCGCCGCTCTGCCTCCTCTCCCCTCCGGGGAGGGGATCGAGGTGAGGGGGCGGGGCCTGCGGTGGCGCTTCGTTCGGGCCGAGCCTTCTATCGTCAGGCAAGGAAGGCTGGGGCAAGAACGCCCCCTCGCCCCGACCCTCTCCCCGGAGGGGAGAGGGAGCAAAGTCGCTCATTCGAATCCGCGACGAACGCCGCGTGGCGCGGCGGGTGGTTTCGACGCCGCGCCCGTTGGGCGAAGGACGCCCGTCCGATGGTCGCGCCTGTCCGGCCGTTTGGCTGTCCAGCCGCCGGGGGCGGGGCGGGCGATCCACCGCCCCTCAGCGCATGCCGTGCATGCGGCGGATGCGCACCTTGGAGCCGCCCTCGTAGGTGACGACGTAGGTGGAGCCTTCGTGCGTCTCGCCCTGCACCTTCACCGGCGGCTCGTCGTAGGCCTTGTCGAGGCGTTCCTTGTCCAGCGCGGCCATCTCGCCCTCGGGGATCAGCGTCATCGGCGGGCTGACCTCGACGAACTGGTAGTAGTGCCCGCGGCAGGTCGCGCACTGGGCGCTGGTGAGCGGCAGCCGCTTGAGCCAGATGAAGTACTTGCTCTCGTGGGTGATCCAGATCCGGCTGCCGCTGTTGGTGGTGCGGCTGGCGGCGCCGTCGGCGTTCCACACGCGCACGATCGCCGCCCGCGTGCAGTCGGCCGTGGCGCATTCCTGCAGCACCAGGTACTCGTCGTCCTGCAGGTGCACCGGCTCGATGCTGAGGATGTCGTCCTTCGCCAGCGCCTGCGCCGGGAACACGACGTAGGGCATGCGCGGATCGACCTTGAAGTCGCCCGAGATCAGGTAGCCGCCGTGGGTGGAGGTGTAGGCGGGCGCGGTGACGTCGACGCCGGGCAGGTCGGTCCGCGTCTGCGCGGTCGCGGCGCCGGCGGAGGCCAGCATCAGCGGCAGGGCCAGGTTGCGCAGGTTCATCCGGATCTTCCTTGGCGGCGTGGAAGCGGAGTTTGCAGCGGTTTGCCGCCGCGTGCACGGGCCTGGGCTAACCTAGCGGCATCTCCCGTCTCCCCACGGAGCCCGTGCATGTCCGACCTGTCCGCCTTCCCGGTCACCCGCCGCTGGCCCACCCGCCATCCCGACCGCATCCAGCTCTACTCGCTCAACACGCCCAACGGCGTGAAGGCGTCGATCATGCTGGAGGAGACCGGGCTGCCATACGAGCCGCACCTGGTCGACATCATGCAGGACGAGAGCCACACGCCGGAGTTCCTGTCGCTCAACCCCAACGGCAAGATCCCGGCGATCATCGACCCGGACGGCCCGGGCGGGAAGCCGCTGGGCCTGTTCGAGTCGGGCGCGATCCTGCTGTACCTGGCCGACAAGACGAAGCAGTTCATCCCGGCCGACGCGGCGCGGCGCTGGGAAACCATCCAGTGGGTGTTCTTCCAGATGGCCTCGATCGGGCCGATGTTCGGCCAGGTCGGCTTCTTCCACAAGTTCGCCGGCAGGGAGTACGAGGACAAGCGCCCGCTCAAGCGCTACGTCGACGAGTCCAGGCGCCTGCTCGGCGTGCTGGACGGCCGCCTGGACGGCCGCGAGTGGATCATGGGCGGCGACTACACCATCGCCGACATCGCCACGCTGGGCTGGGTGAACAACCTGATCACCTTCTACGGGGCGCGCGAGCTGGTGGAGTTCGGCCGCTACGCCAACGTGGCCGCCTGGCTCGAGCGCGGCCTGGCGCGGCCGGCCGTGCAGCGCGGGCTGAAGATTCCCGGCCGGGACTGAGGGCGCGGCGCGGGCGGGCCGAGGCGGCGCGGCTTGCCGCACCTTTCACCGTGCGGTCACCCGGCGGTGACCGCCGGCCTGCGAGGATGCGCGCCAGGAGGGCAGCGCCATGATCCGCAAGCTCAAATCGGGCGAATACCGGCTGTACTCGCGCAAGAAGGATCCCGCCACCGGCAAGCGCCGCAACCTCGGCACCTTCGGCACGCGCGAGGCGGCCGAGAAGCACGAGCGCGCGGTGCAGTACTTCAAGCGGCACCACTGAGCCGCGAGCGACTGCGGGACGCGCGTGCGCGGCCCGGCCGCGCCGTCGCGCGCGGCGCGGGTTCCGCGCGTCCCCGCGCCGTGCCCGGGCGGCGCGCCGGCGCCTACTGGCCCGGGTGGTAGACCCGCTCGGTGTGGCCCTTCAGCTGCTCCGGCCAGAAGTACACCGCGCGCAGGTTGCCGGTGGTGTAGCGCTCGGCCTCGTCGTCGAAGTGCCTCGATTCCGGGTGGCCGCTCTCGCCGCCGGCGGTGATCGCGCGCGCCTGCACCCTGGGGCCGAATTCCACCACCGCCACGAAGCTGTTGCCGCTGGTGCCGTAGTAGCGCTTGGTGCCCGGCCAGCGGTGCGCGCCGAAGGAGGCCAGCGAGCCCCAGCGCGAGGAGACGAACGGCACCGGGATGCTCGGCCTGGCGTCGTCGAAGCGCTGCACGATGGCGCCGTCGTTGCGCTGGAAGCGGTTGATCTCGCCCCACGGCACGCCCCAGCTGCCGAAGTCCCGCTCCAGCCGGTCGACCGCCTCGGCCAGTGCCTTCAGGCGCGCCTGCGCGCCGGCCTTCTCGGCCATGATGTCGTACACCGACAGGCCCTCCGCGGTGTCGGTCTTGTCCACCTCGTCCCACAGCGTGTCGCCCCAGAACACCGCCAGCGAGGTGGGCATGGAGGCGATGCCCCAGCGGTAGTCCCAGTGGCGCAGCAGTGCGACCGGGCCGGCCAGCTTCTTCTTCAGCGGGTCGCCGGCGGGCAGGGCGTCGTAGTCGGCGACCAGCACCGGCAGCTGCCGCTCGAAGGCGGGCAGGTACGGGTCGAAGGCGGCGTCGATCAGCGAGGCCAGGGTGAAGTCGCGACGCCCGGACAGCACGCGGATGGCGTGCAGGCCGCGCGGGTTCTCGCCCACGCTGTCCATGTAGCGCGGGTAGTCCTCGCGCCTGGGGCTGTACGGGCCGGCGGCGGCGTAGGGCCAGTCGTTGGTGTTGAACACCCAGCCGTTGGGCGGGTTCAGCACGTGCGGCAGCTCGTCCAGCGCGTGCAGGCCGTGCCAGTCGGTGGCCGGGTCGCTGCCGTCCACCGGCCGGGTGTAGTCGAAGCGGTCGTCGCGGCGCGGGATGAACTGCGGGTGCAGGTAGGCGATCTCGCCCTTGTCGTCGGCGAACAGCGTGTTGTTGGAGGAGTTGGCCTTGAGCCCGGCCACCTTCATGTAGCCGGCGTAGTCGCTGGCCTTGGTGCGCAACCAGCTCTGCTGCAGCGCCTCGACCGGCTTGTTCATCAGCGCCAGCGCGATCCACTTGCCGTCGGCCGCGCGCACGACCGGGCCGTGGTGGGTGGCGTAGGTGGTGAAGCGCCGCTGCGCCATCGAGCCGTCCGCGGCGCGGTAGGGCACCGCGATCTCGCGCACCGTCACCGGGCGCAGCTCCCGGCCATAGCGGTAATAGAGCTTGCCGTCCTTGCGCACGATCGTCTCGGCGAACTCGTCCACCGCGTCGGCGCCGGTGGAGGTGTGCATCCAGCCGGCGTGCTCGTTGAAACCCTGGTAGACGAAGAACTGCCCCCAGGTCACCGCGCCGTACACGTCCAGCCCGTCGTCGCTGGACATCTGCAGCTCGCTGCGGAAGAAGAACGAGGTGTGCGGGTTGATCAGCAGCAGCGCGTGGCCGTCGGCGGTGAGCTTCGGCGCGATGGCGATGCCGTTGGAGCCGGTCGGCTCCGCCCAGCTCGGCGGCGCATCGGCGAAGGCCACGCGCTCGCCGGGCCGGCCGTAGAAGGCCTGAAGCTGCCTGAGCGAGGCGCGCTCGATGTCGCCGCCGATGCTGCCCTCGGTGAAGGACAGCGCCATCCACGGCTCGAAGCGGGCGATCACGCGCGGGTGCACGTCCGGGTGGGTGGCGAGGTACCCGTTGAGGCCGTCGGCCCAGGCGTCCATCAGCCGGCGCAGCCAGGCGGGGCTCCGCGCGTACAGCCGCTTCAGCTCGTCGGCGTCGACGAACATCCGCCGGCGCAGGTCCGACCACAGCGCGGACTCGCCCTCGGCCTGCGCCAGCCAGCCGAGCGCGTTGAGGTAGTTGGTCTCGACGCGGTTGAAGTCGTCCTCGGCCTGCGCGTAGGCCATGCCGAACACCGCATCGGCGTCGCTGCGGCCGTGCACGTGGGCGATGCCCCAGTCGTCGCGGGTGATCGTCACCGCCTGCGCCTCGCGCCGCCAGCGCGCCGGGTCGGGCGCGCCGGCGTGGACGGCGGCGGCGAGGCCGAGGGCGGCCAGCAGGGCGGCTGCGCGCCGCGCGCAGGCGCGGCGGGACGGACGGGCGGCGGGTTCGGGAGCGTGCATCGGCTTTCGGTCGGTGCGCCGCCGGCGCGGCGTCCTGCGCGGCGTCGGGCGGTCGGTGCCTTGGCGGAGCGGTCCATCGGCGCCAGGCGGGCCGGGCGGAACACTAGCAGGGATGGCGCCGCCGCATCCGCCAGCGCGCCTGTCGATCCCGGCGGCCGGCGTTCGTCGTGTCCGCGGAGGCCTGCTGCGGGCCTTCCCCTTTTCATCGACGAGGACATCCCATGCAGATCCAGCCTTACCTGTTCTTCGACGGCCGCTGCGAGCAGGCCATCGCGTTCTACCGCGAGGCGGTCGGCGCCCGGCTGCTGATGCTGATGCGCTACGGCGAGGCGCCGGGCGGCGCAGCGCAGTGCCCCGACGGCTCCACGCCGCCGGCGGACAAGGTGATGCACGCGGCCTTCCAGGTCGGCCAGAGCACGGTGCTGGCCTCGGACGGCTTCAGCCGCGGCCAGCCGGAGTTCAAGGGCTTCTCGCTCTCGCTCGGCACGGCGGACGACGCCGGGGCGAAGCGGGCGTTCGAGGCGCTGGCGGCAGGCGGCCAGGTGCAGGTGCCGCTGGGCCCCACCTTCTTCGCCTCCAGCTTCGGCATGCTGGTGGACCGCTTCGGCGTGGCGTGGATGGTGATGGCCTCGCCGCAGCCGGCGGCCTGAGCGCGGCGGCGCGCGAGCCGGCATGGCTCCCGCGCCGCACGGCCGCGTCAGTCGTCGCGCCTGGGCACGTCGACCGCGCCCTTGACGCCGTGGTAGGAGACGTCGCCGCTGCCGGTCGAGTGGACCGTCAGCCGGCCGCCGACGTCGTCGGCGTCGACGTCGCCGGAGCCGGTGCTACCCACCTCGGCGTCGCGGCCGATGTGGCGCAGCGAGATGTCGCCGGAGCCGGTGCCGCCGATCCGCACGCTGCCGCCCACGTTGAAGAAGCCGAGGTCGCCCGAGCCGGAGCGGCCCGCCTGCACGTCGCCGCGCACGCCGTCCACGTGCACGTCGCCGGAGCCGGTGCCGCGCAGCTCGACGCTGCCGACCTGGCTGGCGCGCGCGTCGGCCGAGCCCAGGCGCAGGGCCAGCGCGCCGGCGATGCGGTCGGCCTGCAGGTCGCCGGAGCCGGAGCTGAAGTCGAGCGAGGCGAGGTCGCTGGCGCGCACGTCGCCCGAGCCGCTGTCCACGGCGACGGCGAGCGCGGCCGGCACGCGCACCTGCAGCTTGAGGTAGGCGTAGCTGTCGCCGAACAGGCCGTAGTGGCTGCCGCTCTCGTTGCGCGCGTCCACGGTGGCGCGGTCGCCGGCGCGGCCGGTGGCGACCTTCAGGTCGTCCAGCCATTTCGCGTCCGAGGCGCAGGCGGTGCCGCGCACCTCGATCCGGGCCAGCCCGGGCACGCCCTGGATGTCCAGGTCGGCCGAGCCGAGGTTCAGCTGCACGCTCCTCAGGCCGGCGGCGTCGAGGTCGGCGTTGCGCGGCGCGGTGTACTTGCAGGGCGAGGCGGCGGCGGCCGCGAGCGGCAATGCGATCAGCAGCAGGGTGGCGGCGGTCTTGCGCATGGGGGGCTCCAGGTGGGACGACCTGGGCTTGGATGCGGCGTCCGCGCGCAGGGTTTAGCCGCGCGGGGCGTGACTTCCGGCAGGGGCGTGCTCAGCCCAGCAGCAGCGCCTGCAGCTCCGCCAGCGAGGCCACCTGGTGGTGCGGCGCGATGCCCTCCGGCGCGTCGTGGCCGTGCGCGTTGACCCAGCAGGTGCGCAGGCCGGCGTCGAGGCCGCCGCGGATGTCCGAGTGCGGGTTGTCGCCCACCATCAGCACGCGCTCGCGCGGCGGCCGGCCCATCAGCGCGAGGGCGTGCTCGAAGATGCGCACGTCGGGCTTGGCCACGCCCACCGCCTCGGAGATCACCAGCGGGAAGAAGGCGTGCTTCAGGCCGGTGCGCTCCAGCCGCAGCGTCTGCAGCGCGGTGAAGCCGTTGGTGACCAGGCCCATGCGCACCCTGCCGGCGAGCGCCCGCAGCAGCTCGGCGGCGCCGGGCAGCAGCGCGCAGGTGTCGGCCATCGCCGCGAGGAAGGCGTCGTTGAGCTCGCCCGGCGGCACGCCGAGCCGCTCGGCCCAGGGGCGGAAGCGCGCGGCCTGCAGCTCGGCCGCGCCGATCCGGCCGTCCTGGTAGTCCACCCACAGCGGCCGGTTGAGCTCCTGGTAGCGCGCGTAGTCGTCCTCGCCGAAGTCGACGCCGTAGTGCGCGAACGCCAGCCGCAGCCCCTGGCGGGCGTCGAAGTGGAACAGGGTGTCGTCGGCGTCGAACAGGATCCAGACGTAGTCCACGGCGTCTCCGGAGCGGGCGGGGCGGACGCGATGGTCGCACATGGATGCCCGGCCTTCCGCGCCGCGCCGGGCTCCGGCGTCGCCGGCCGGGGACGCCGGCCCGCTATCGCCGGCCCCGCCGGGTGATCACTATGGACGTCCCGGTGCCGTCCGGCACCGGGCGCCGCCGTCCGGCGGCGATACATCCCTTGCCACGGAGTGATTTCCCATGAACACCAGTTTCGAGCGTACGGGCCCGCTGACCGAACTCGCCAGCTATCCGCAGTGGGCGCAGGACATGGTGGCCGACTGCGCAAGCACCAGGCAGCGCGTGCTCGACCACGAGATCTGGCGGCTGATGATGGCGCTGGAGCTCGACGAGGAGTCCACCTACAACTTCATGGCCGGGCTGTGGCCGTTCATCGAGCGCTTCCCCGGCTTCATGGCGCTGAACCTGCTCAAGACCCGCTACGGGCGCAGCCCCGGCGACAACCTGGCGCGGCGCTGGCTGGTGCGCAACATCCGCGTCGAGCAGAATCACGCCGAGTACTGGCTGAACTGGGCCGAGGGCGCCGGGGTGCCGCGCGCCCGGCTGCTGCACGAGAACCCGCCGCACGGCACCGACGGGCTGACGCGCTGGTGCGAGGAGGTCAGCGCGCACGACAGCCTGGCTGCGGGAATGGTCGCGACCAACTACGCTATCGAAGGCGTGACGGGGGAGTGGGCCCAGATGATCTACCAGAGCACCCGGTACACCGAGAGCTTCGACCCGGCGATCCGCGCGTCGAGCCTGCGCTGGCTGCAGCTGCACGCCGCCTACGACGACACCCACCCGTGGGAGGCGCTGGAGATCGTCTGCACGCTGCTGGGCCACCGGCCCTCGGCCGAGGAGGTGGCCCACCTCGCCGAATGCGTCAAGCGCAGCTACACGAGCATGATCATGCTGGGCGACCGCTGCATCAGGACGTGCCGCGGCCGGCGGGCAATGGGCGGGGTGGCGGCTTAAACTGCGCGCCCCCACGGAATCCCGAGCGAATGACCGCGTCAGCCGTCCCAACCTGGAGCACCGATGCGCGGCGCGGCTGACGTCCCGAAGCCGCCGCGCCATCCCGCGCGGCGCCTGCTGCCGCTGGCCTACGCGCTGGCGGTGGCGGTCGCGCTGGTGATGGCGCTGACCTGGGGCGTGCTGCAGGTGCAGGTCACGCTCGCCGGCTTCCTCAACAGCGAGAGCGTCTGGTCCAAGGCGCAGAAGCAGGCGGTGATCGACCTGGACGGCTACGCCCTGGACGGCGACGCGCGCGACCTGGACGGCTTCCGCCGCAACGCCGGCCTGCTCGCCGCGGACCGCTGGGGGCGCGACGCCATCGTCTCCGGCCGTTTCCGCCAGGAGGAGCTCGACCGGGTGTTCGTGCAGGGCAACGTCATGCCGGCGGCCAAGCCCGGCATGACCTTCATCATGCGGCACTTCCCGGATGCGCCGCACATCCGCCAGGCGCTGGACGCCTGGCGCTCCACCGACGCGCCGCTGGCCGAGCTGGACGGCATCGCCGGCGAGCTGCAGCGCGCCTGGGCCGCCGGGCGGCCTTCCGCCGGCGAGATCGCGCGCCAGCGCGGCCGCATCCGCGCGATCAACGATTTCGTCGAGCCGCGCACCAAGCTGTTCTCGGTCGAGGTGGTCCGCGGCGCGGTGTGGCTGGGCGAGCTGCTGTTCTGGGCCGTGCTCGGCGCGTTCGGCCTGGCGGCGCTGCTGTGGCTGTGGATGGCGCGCCGCACGCTGCAGGACATCCACGGCGGCGAGGAGCGCTACCGCCTGCTGTTCGACAGCGCCCCCGCGGCCATCCTGATGGTGGACGACGCCGACGGCGTGGTCATCGACGCCAACCGCATGGCCACGCAGTGGACCGGCCGCGCGCGCGAGGCGCTGCTCGGCCGGCCGTTCGACCGGCTGTTCGAGATGCCGCCGGACGCGCGCGGCATCGGCATGCTGCGCGGCGCGGACGGGGCGGCGCGCCCGGTCGAGGCGGTCAGCAGCATGGTCGCCTGGGGCGCGCGGACGGTGCGCCAGGTGATCGTGCGCGACCTCAGCGAGCGCTTCAGCATGGAGCAGGAGCGGCGCATCGCCGCCGAGGCGCTGGCCAGCATCGCCGAGGGCGTGATCATCGCCGACGCCGGGCGCCGCATCGTGGCGACCAACGCCGCGCACGACCGCATCACCGGCTTCCCGCCGCAGAGCCGGCTGGGCCGCCCGCTGGACGAGACGCGCAGCCTGCCGGACGGCTCGCCGCTGCCCGCCGGGGTGTGGGAGACGGTGGACCGCCAGGGCCACTGGCAGGGCGAGGTGCTGAGCCGGCGCATCGACGGCGGCAGCTATCCCGAGCTGCTCGGCATCAGCGCGATCCGCGACGGCCTGCAGCGCATCCAGCACTACGTGGCGGTGTTCAGCAACATCAGCGTGGCGAAGGCCAACCAGCAGCGGCTGGAGCACCTGGCCACGCACGACCCGCTGACCGGCCTGGTCAACCGCGCCGAGTTCGAGCGGCGCTGCGCCCGCGCGATCGCCGCGGCCGACGCCGAGCGGCGCGCGGTGGCGGTGCTGTTCGTCGACCTGGATGCGTTCAAGGTGGTCAACGACAGCTACAGCCACGCGGTGGGCGACCGCCTGCTGGCGCAGGTGGCCGAGCGCATGGTGCGCGAGCTGCCGCCCGGCAGCGTGGCCGGGCGCATCGGCGGCGACGAGTTCACCGTGCTGGTCGCCGGGCTGGAGGCGCGCGAGCAGGCCATGCCGCTGGCGCAGCGCCTGCTCGCCGTGCTCAGCGAGCCGCTGTGGGTGGACGACTACGAGATCGTGCTGAGCGCCAGCATCGGCATCGCCGGCTACCCGCTGGACGGCGAGGACGCCACCATGCTGATCGCCAACGCCGACGCGGCGATGTACGTGGCCAAGAGCGAGGAGCGCAACGCCGCGCGGCTGTACTCGCCGATGATGCAGGCCGCCGCGCGGCGCCGGCTGGCGCTGGCGACGGAGCTGCGCCGCGCGCTGGCGAAGGACGAGTTCCGGCTGGTCTACCAGCCGAGCGTGGAGCTGCGCAGCGGGCGCATCGTGGCGGTGGAGGCGCTGCTGCGCTGGCATCACCCGGAGCGCGGCGAGATCCTGCCCGGCGAGTTCATCCCGCTGGCCGAGCGGCTGGGCCTGATCCGGCACATCGACGAGTGGGTGCTGGACGCGGCCTGCGCGCAGATGCGCCGCTGGATCGACGCCGGGCTGCCGCCGCTGCGCGTGGCGGTGAACGTCTCGGCCAGCTGGTTCGGCCATCCCGGCTTCATCGCCGGCGTGCGCGAGCGCATCGCCACCTGGCGCATGCCGTCCGACCGCCTGCTGCTGGAGATCACCGAGGGCGCGATCCTGCAGCTGGGCGACGACCTGCAGCGCACCATGCGCGCGCTGCACGAGATGGGCGTGGGCGTGGCGATCGACGACTTCGGCACCGGCTATTCCTCGCTGAGCTACCTCAAGCTGCCGGCGATCGCCTGCCTGAAGATCGACCAGAGCTTCGTCGCCGGCCTGCCGGACAGCGCCAACGACGCGGCCATCGTGGAGGCCATGCTGGCGCTGTCGGGCAACCTCGGCCTCTACGCCATCGCCGAGGGCATCGAGAACGAGGCGCAGCACGCCTTCCTGCTGCGCGCCGGTTGTGCGGAGGGGCAGGGCTACCTGTACTCGCGCCCGGTGAGCGTGGCGGAGGTGGAGCGCATGCTGCGCCGCCGGCCCGATCCCAACCCGTTCCGCCTGCACCTGGTGCCGCCGGCCGGCTGAGTTCCCGCGGCGCGGGGCAACGGTTTGCCGCCATCCCTGCTGCGGGACTCCCGCTCATTGCGGAAAACCTCACGGTCGTCATTCCGGCGCGGGGCGGAATCCAGCGGCGATCACGCCGGCTCTGGTCGCAAGTCACCGGATTCCGGCTTCTTGCGCCGGAATGACGAGCAAAAAAACCATGGCGGCACGAGGCGGCGGTCCGACGTGCCGGTGGCGACGAGCCTGTTCAAGCCACGCGGTTTGCGCTTGTCCGGTCGCTCCGCCAGGCGACGTTCAGTGCAGCTCGACCCGCACCACCTCCCGCTCCGGCCGGTACAGCGCGGGCAGCAGCCGCTGCAGGCGCGCCACCTTGGGCGCGTCGTTGTAGACGATGTAGCTGTCGTCCGGGTGCCGCCGCGCGTAGTCCTGGTGGTAGGCCTCGGCCACGTAGAACGCCTTCAGCGGCGCCAGCTGCGTCACGACCGGCGCGTCGAACGCATGCGCCGCGCCGAGCTGCGCGATGTAGGCGGCGGCCACCCGGCGCTGGGCCCCGTCGGCGTAGAAGATCGCCGAGCGGTACTGCGTGCCCGCGTCCGGGCCCTGCCGGTTGAGCTGGGTGGGATCGTGCGCCACCGCGAAGAACACCTTGAGCAGCTGGCCGTAGCTGACCTGGCGCGGGTCGTAGAGGATCTTCACCGACTCGGCATGGCCGGTGTCGCCGTCGCTGACCCGCTCGTAGCTCGCGGTGGCCGCGTCGCCGCCGCTGTAGCCGGCCCACACCCGCCGCACCCCCTTCACGTGCTCGAACACCGCCTGCATGCCCCAGAAGCAGCCGCCGGCCAGCACGGCGACCTGCTCGCCGGGGTTCGCGGGCGGCGGGTCCAGCGCCGGGTCGGGCAAGGATGCGCTGCGGCCGGCGGAGGCGGCGCTGCACGCGCCGACCAGGGCCGCGAGCAGCGCGGCGCACAGGCGGGAGGCGGGGCGGTGGCGGATCGGCATGGCGTTCTCCTTCGGCGGTGCGGGGCCGATGACTCTCGCCGGGTGGTTCGCCGCGGGGCGCGCCGCGGTTACCTCGCCGCCGATGGTAGATTGCCGGAGCCTTCCCCGCCGGACCGCCGATGCGCTTCGCCCTCGACCTCGACGCCTACCTGCACCGCATCGGCCATGCCGGGCCGGCGGCGCCGGACCTGGCGACGCTGCGCGCGCTGGCGCTGGCGCACGCCATGGCGATCCCCTACGAGAACCTCGACCCGCTGCTCGGCCTGCCGGTGGACCTGGACCCGGCGGCGCTGGAGGACAAGCTGGTGCACGGCGGCCGTGGCGGCTACTGCTTCGAGCACAACCTGCTGTTCGCCGAGGCGCTGCGCGCGGTCGGCTTCGCGCCGGTCGGGCTGATCGCGCGCGTGCTGTGGAACCGGCCGGAGGACGCGGTCACCGCGCAGACCCACATGCTGCTCCGGGTGCCGCTGGACGGCGCGGACTGGCTGGTCGACGTCGGCTTCGGCAGCATGACCCTCACCGGCGCGCTGCGCCTGGCGCCGGACGCGGCGCAGGCCACGCCGCACGGGCCGTTCCGCCTGCTGCGACAGGGCGACGGGTGGCGCATGCAGGCGCAGGTGCTCGGCGAGTGGCGCTCGCTGTACCGCTTCGATCTGCACCCGTGCGAGCGGATCGACTACGAGGTGAGCAACCACTACGTCTCCACGCACCCGCAGTCGCAGTTCGTCCAGACCCTGGCGGCGGCGCGCTGCACGCCGGACGCGCGGCTGGCGCTGCGCAACCGCGAGTTCGCGGTGCACCCGCTCGGCGGCGCCACCGAGCGCTGCACGCTGGCGCGCCCGGAGCAGATCCTGCACGTGCTGGAGAGCGAGTTCCGCATCCGCCTGCCGCGGCATCCGGGGCTGGAGCGGCGGCTGGCCGCGCTGCCCTGAGCGTCAGCGCGGCGCGCGCACGCGGATCAGCACGCCGTCCAGCTCGACCCGCTGGCCCGCGTGGATCTTGCAGGTCTTGCGCAGCTCCACCCGGCCGTCCACCCGCACCGCGCCGCCGGCGACGAGCGCCTTGCCGGCGCCGCCGCTGTCGCACAGGCCCACCAGCTTGAGCAGCTGGTTGAGTTCGACGTGGTCGCGGCCGGGGGCGAGTTCGAAGTCGAGCGGCTGCATGGGAGGGTTCCGCGGGTCGGGGCGGCGAGTATGGCGGTTTTCGTTCGGGATGGAGCCATCGCGGCCGGCGGCCGCTCCCACAGGGCTGCGGCAAGCCGGCGGCCGCCGGCCGCGATGCCCGCTACGGCTCGAAGCGCCGGAAGCTGCGGTAGTGGTCGCCGGTGTAGTAGTACTCGCGCGGCGGCGTGCCGCCGGTGATGATGCGCCGCGCGCCGCGGTCGCGCGCGCCCGGCGTCTCCACCGTGTACTCGTGGTAGTAGCCGCGCGGCCGTGCCGGCAGCAGCCCCTCGTAGTTGCCGAACACCGCACCGTCCTGGCGGTGCGGGAACGGGCCGCCCCGCGCGATCAGCCGCAGCGTGTCGGCGGCCTCGGGCGGCAGGAAGTCCGGCCGCGTGCCCGTGCGTGCGGGCGCGGCCGCGCCGGCTCCGGCGGCAGCCGTCGCGGCGCCGCCCATCGTGGTCGGCGCGACGTGCGGCTGGCGCTGCCAGAACCAGGCGGCGCCGAGCAGCAGCACCAGCAGGAGGACGGAGGTCAGGCGCTTGGAGGACATGGCGGGCGCTCGTCGACGGCAGGCCGGCAGTGTAGGGCAGGCGCGGCGCTCAGGCTCTCGGAGCCTGTTCACGATCTACCGTCGGTCCGGCTATTCCCTCTCCGTCGTTCCTGCTTTCGCTGGGATGACGTTCCATGGGGGGATACTTGGAGATCGTGAACAGGCGCTCAGGCGTCCACCCGCGCCTGCAATGCCATTGCAGCGGCCGGGTTGCGCTCCTTCGCGGCGCTGATGAAGAACACGAACACCTCGCGCGGCGCGCCGTCCGGCCGCGCGGGCGCGACGTGCGGGAGTGCGTCGCAGTCGCCGCCGTCCGCCCAGCGGCGCGCGCGCCGCGCCCAGGCGTCCAGCTCGGCGGCGGGATAGCCGGTGGCGACGTCGGCGCGGCTGCGCATCAGCCGCGCGTAGACGAAACCGCCGGTGAGGTCGGCCAGCGACGGGTAGTCGGGCGAGTCGGTGAACACCGTGGGCACGCCGTGCGCGCGGGCCAGCTCCACGTAGCTTTCGCACAGGAAGCTCGGGTGGCGCACCTCCAGCACGTGGCGCAGCGGCCGTCCGTCCAGCTCGCGCGGCAGCGCGTCGAGGAAGGCGGCCAGGTCGTCGCGCTCGAACGGGCGCACGGGCGGCAGCTGCCAGTTGACCGGACCCAGCCGCGCGCCGAACTCGGCCAGCCCGCCGAACAGGAAGCCGCGCACGCCGCGTGCGGCCTCGGCCAGCCTGCGGCCCTCGGTGACCGCGCGCGGCGCCTTCAGCGCGAACACGAAGTCCTCCGGCGTCTGCGCCGCCCACCTGGCGTACACGGCCGGCGTCTGCGCGCGGTAGTAGGTGCTGTTGATCTCCAGCGCGCGCAGCCGGCGGCTGGCGTATTCCAGCTCGCGCCGCTGCACCAGCCCGGCCGGGTAGAAGTTGTCGCGCCAGGGCGCGTAGTTCCAGCCGCCGATGCCGGCGCGGATGCGCGGGTGCGGCGCGGCGGGGGCGGCGAAGAGGTCGTCGGTGGCGTGGGGCATGGCCTGGGAGCGTGTGCGGGGCGGGGCGATCTTGCCACGCGGGGATGACCTCCGGGACTGGCCTCTCCCGCGGTTTGCCGCGATAGTGGCGCATTTTCCGACACGGGGAGCCTATCGATGACCCAGCGATTCCCGCTCCGGCGGCTGGCCGGCGGCGTCCTGCTCGCGTTCGCCGCCGGCGCCTTCGCGCAGTCCGCGCCCACCGCCGCGCCCGCGCCCGATACCGGCGCGCAGGCGCAGCCCGCGCGCCCGGCCGGGCTGGCCGACTTCGACGCCTACGTGGAGAAGGTGCGCCGGACTTTCGACGTGCCCGGCATCGCCGTGGCCGTGGTCAAGGACGGCAAGGTGGTGCTGGAGCAGGGCTTCGGCCTGCGCGAGCTGGGCAAGCCGGAGAAGGTGGACGCGCGCACGCTGTTCGCCATCGCCTCCAACACCAAGGCGTTCACCGCCGCGGCGCTGCAGATGCTGGCCGAGGACGGCAAGCTGAAGATGGACGACCGCGTGATCGACCACCTGCCGTGGTTCCAGATGGCCGATCCCTACGTCACCCGCGAGATGCGCATCCGCGACCTGCTGGCGCACCGCAGCGGCCTCAGCCTCGGCGCGGGCGACCTCCTGTACTGGCCGCCGACCAGCTACAGCACCAGGGAAGTGGTCGAGCGGCTGCGCCACGTGCCGATCAGGAACGGCTTCCGCAGCGGCTACGCCTACGACAACATCCTGTTCGCGGTGGCCACGCTGGTGATCGAGCAGGCCTCCGGCCAGAGCTACGCCGACTTCGTCCGCGAGCGCATCTTCAAGCCGGTGGGCATGGACGAGTCGCTGGTGGACATGACCTACTTGAAGCCCGGCATGGACTACGCCATGGGCCACGCCAAGGCCGACTTCAAGGACCTGAAGCCGGTGCCGCCGATGGCCTGGACCAACGACCCCGGCGCCGGCGGCATCTACGCCAGCGCGCACGACCTGGCCAAGTGGATGAACGTGCAGCTCGCCGGCGGCGCGCTACCCGGCGCCGATGCGGACGGCAAGCCGCGCCGGCTGTTCTCCGAGGACAGCCAGCGGCAGATGTGGTCGATGCTCACCCCGATCGCCGTCGGCAAGCCGCCGATCCCGGAGCTGGCGCCGGTGATGCCGCACTTCTACGGCTACGGCGAGAGCTGGTTCCTGTCCGACTACCGCGGCCAGCGGCTGGTCTGGCACACCGGCGGCTGGCCGGGCATGGTCTCGCGGCTCACCCTGGTGCCGGAGCAGCACCTGGGCGTGGTGGTGCTGACCAATGCCGAGTCCGGCGCCGCCTTCAACGCGGTGACCTACCGCGTGCTCGACGCCTACCTCGATCCGGGCAGCCGGACCGACTGGGCCGCGGTGTACGACAAGGCGGTGAAGAAGGCCGAGGCCAACGCCGACGACAGCTGGCGCAAGCACCTGGCCGCGCGCGACGCCAGGTCGAAGCCCTCGCTGCCGCTGGCCAGGTACGTAGGCACCTACCGCGACCCGTGGTACGGCGACGTGGTCGTGAGCCAGGAGGGCGGCCGGCTGCGCCTGCGCTTCGGCAAGACCGCGCAGCTGGTCGGCACGATGGAGCCGTGGCAGCACGACACCTTCACCGTGCGCTGGGACGATCGCACGCTCAACGCGGACGCCTTCTTCAGCTTCGCGCTGGACGCGGACGGCCATATCCGCGAGGCGCGCATGGAGCCGATCTCGCCGCTCACCGACTTCAGCTTCGACTTCCAGGACCTGCGCCTGGCGCCGGTGGAGGCGAAGGGCGAGGGGCATTGAGCAGCGGGCGCGCCTCGGCGCGTGGCCTCGCGGAAGCAGGAACCGGCCGCCTGCAAAAGCAGGCGCCGGCAAAAGCCGTGCGTCATTCCCGCGCAAGCGGGAATCCATCGGCTCTTGCCGGTCCGGAGTCACTGGATTCCCGCCTGCGCGGGAATGACGCACGACAAGGGAACGACGGCCGGAAAGACGACGGACGAGCAGAAACGGTGACGGCGGCGGGCCGCCGTCGCCCACGCCTCCCGACAGGAGCCATGCCATGTTGAAGCACATCCTCCGCGGCGCGCCGGCGCTGCTCTGCGCCACCCTGCTGGCCACGGCGGCCTGGGCGCGCGAGGCGCCGTCGTCGGCGCACCAGCTGTTCCGCGTCACGCTGGACAAGGCGACCGCGCAGCGGCCCGCCGCCGGCCGCCTGCTGCTGTTCGCCACCGAGGCCAAGGCCGCGCGCGCGGCGGCGAAGGACGGCAAGGTCGAGGCGGTCGACGTCAATCCGTTCGCGCCGACCAGCACGGCGATCGCCGCGCGCGACGTGGCGCGCCTCGCGCCCGGCGGCGAGGTGCTGCTGGACGCCGACGACACGGCCTTTCCCGCGGCCTTCTCCAAGCTGCCGCCCGGCGACTACCTGGTGCAGGCGGTGCTCGACGTCAACCACGACTACAACTACCGCGGCCGTTCCGGCGGCGACCTGCTGAGCAAGGTGGTGGAGGTGCGCCTGCCGGCCGCCGCCGCGCCGGAGCTCGCGCTCGTGGATGCCGTGCCGGCCCGCCAGCCGTGGAACATCCCGGCGCGCTACATGAGCGAGGCGACGAAGAAGCACCTGGACGAGGCGCGCCGCGCCACGCAGCCGCTCGACTTCGTCAGCCCGGCGCTGAGCGCGTTCTGGGGCCGGCCGATCCACCTGCGCGGCTGGGTGGTGCTGCCGCCGGGCTACGATCCGAAGTCGCACGCGACCTACCCGGTGGTGTACTTCACCCACGGCTACGGCGCCGATGCGGTCACGCTGTCCGGCAGCGCCGCGATGGTCTACGGCGCGATGGCGGAGCGGCAGATGCCGCCGATGATCTGGGTGATGCTCGACCAGTCAAGCCCCACCGGCACGCACGAGTTCGCCGACTCGGTGAACAACGGGCCGTGGGGACAGGCGCTCACCGCCGAGCTGATCCCGGCGCTGGAGGCGCGGTACCGCATGGACGCGCGCGCCGCCGGGCGCTTCCTCACCGGCCATTCCTCCGGCGGCTGGGCCACGCTGTGGCTGCAGACGCGCTACCCGAAGGTGTTCGGCGGCACCTGGTCCACCTCGCCCGATCCCAGCGACTTCCACGACTTCACCGGCGTGGACCTGTACGCGCCGCACGCCAACGTGTACCGCGGCGCGGACGGCGCGCCGCACCCGCTGGTGCGCGACCACGGCAAGGTGATGGCCAGCTACGCGGACTTCGCGCGGATGGAGCGGGTGCTCGGCCCCTACGGCGGGCAGATGGCCTCGTTCGAATGGGTGTTCTCGCCGCGCGGGCCGGACGGCCGCCCGCTGCCGATGTTCGACCGCGACACCGGCGCGGTCGACCCGGCGGTGGTCGCCTACTGGGGCGAGCACTACGACATCGCGCGGCGCCTGAAGGAGCACTGGCCGGAGCTGAAGCCCGACCTCGACGGCAAGATCCACCTCTACGTGGGCACCGCCGACACCTTCTACCTGGACGGCGCCGCGCACCGGCTCAAGGCGGTGCTGGACGGACTGGGCGCGAAGTCGGACATCCGCTTCCTCCCCGACCGCACGCACTTCGACCTGTTCGTGCAGGGCGAGGACCGCCAGGCGCTGCTCAAGCGGATCGCGTGGGACATGTACGCGCAGGCGCGTCCCGGCGCGGCGCTGGGGCCGGCGGCCGCGCCCTGAGCCCGGCCCCGTGGCGGTCAGTCGCGGCGCCCCCACAGCCGGCGCAGCCAGGAGGCCTTGTGCGCGCGGGCCTGCACGCCCTGGCTCAGGAAGAACGGCGTGTACAGCTTGTCCTCCTCCAGGATGTGCATGGTCAGCCACTTCTTGAGGAAGTGCAGCAGCTCGAAGGTGACCGGGTGCCCCTCGTCCAGCAGCCGCGCGCGCAGCCGCATCACCTCCTCGACCAGCCGGTCGTGCGAGGCCTTGTGCGCCTCGTAGTCCGGGTAGGCGAACAGGCGCATCAGGCTTTCCTCCACCGCGAAGTGGATGCGCGTGTAGTCGACCAGCTCGTCGAGGATCAGCCGCGACTCGCTGCCGGCGCGATGGTGCAGCATCGCGCCGTGCAGGCGGTTGAGCAGGTCCACCAGCACGTGGTGCTGGGCGTCGATCTCCTCGATGCCCACGCCCAGGCTGGCGTTCCATTCGATCAGCGGGGCGTCGGTCGGCGGGTGGGGCATGGCGGCACACTCCGTGGAAACCGCGGCCAGCCTAGCCGGCGCCGTTCCCATGGATTTGATGCCGGTCAAATGCGCGCCCCGGCGGCCTTGCGTCAGATCGTCGCGCCCCGCGCTCAGTCCGCCCACGGGTCGTAGCTGCCGAACGACCACAGGTGGCCCTCCGGGTCGAGGCAGCTGTAGCCGGCGCCGCCGTAGTCCTTCTCCGCGTAGTCGTCCACGATCACCGCGCCGGCGGCCTTGGCGCGCTCGTAGTGCGCCTTGCAGTCGGCCACCACCACGTAGGCGGACTGGGTCTGGCGGCCGCCGATCTCGTCGGGCTGCGCGATGTGGCGGCCGAAGGCGTTGTCGCGCACGCTGCCCAGCATCAGCATGCCGCCGCCGAAGGCGAGCTGGGCGTGCGCCACGCCGCCTTCCCCGTCGTCGTAGACGGCCTGCATCCCGAAGCCGAAGGCCTTGCACAGCCAGTCGATGGCGGCGTGCGCGTCGCGGTAGCGCAGGCAGGGGATGATGGTGCTGCGGGTGTCCATGGTTCGCCTCCCGTGGGGATGTCGCCGCCAAGCGTAGGCCCGTGGCGTGCGACGGTCCCGTCAATCCCGGCGCGAGCCCCGTCAGCTTCCGCCGTCGCCGCCGGGAGCGGGCGCCGCCGCGGGCGCCGGCGGGCGGTGCAGCACCATGTCCTGCGGGCGGATCAGCGGCAGGCCGGCCTCGCGCAGCCGCGCCAGCACCTTGAACAGCAGGTCGCTCTTCACGTTGCCCGCGTCGCGCGGGTTGCCCACGTAGCCGGTCAGCACGAACACCATCGAGCCGCCGTCCACGCTGTCCAGCTGCACCGTGCAGCCCGCCGCCTCCAGCAGCGAGGGGTGCGCGCGCAGCGTGTCCAGCATGATCTGCCGCGCCTTGTCCGCGTCGGTGTCCAGCGGCATCGGCAGGCGGAACTGCACGCGGCCCTGGGCGCGGCCCAGGGTCACGTTGCGCACGTTCTGGGTGATCAGCTGCGAGTTCGGCACGATCACGGTGGAGCGGTCGGCCAGCTGGATCTCGGTGGCGCGCACGTTGATGCGGCGGATGTCGCCCTCGGCGCCGGGAATGCTGATCCAGTCGCCCACCTTCACCGGCCGCTCGGCCAGCAGGATCAGGCCGGAGATGAAGTTCTGCACGATCGCCTGCAGGCCGAAGCCGATGCCCACCGACAGCGCGCTGGCGATCCAGGCGATGCTCTGCAGGCTCACGTTGAGCGCGGCCAGCGCCAGCGCGAACACCAGCACGCCGCCGGCGTAGCCGAGCAGGGTGACGATGGAGTTCTGCATGCCCGGGTCGAGCTCGGTCTTGGGCAGCAGCTGGTTGCCCAGCCAGCGCTTGAGCCCGCGCACCGCGAACATGCCGGCCACGAACACCGCCAGCGCGCCGAGCAGGGTGCCGGGACGGATGGTCAGCTCGCCCAGGCGGAGCCCGCCGAACAGCTGCGTCACGCGGACGAGCAGGTCCTGCGGGCTGGCGCCGTAGGGCGCCAGCACGGCGACGATGGCCACCAGCCAGAGCAGCACGTTGACCACGCCGGTGAGTACCGTCGCGGCCTGCTCCAGCGTCGCCGGGGCCAGCTCGAAGGCGGCCTGCAGGCGCTGCCCGCTGCGGCCCCGCGGCGAGAGCAGGGTCTCCAGCAGGTCGCCCAGCAGCTGCGCCAGCAGGTACAGCGTGCCGGCGACCACGCCGATCCACAGCATCTGCGTGGCGACGAAGGAACCGAAGGCGATGAAGCCGGTGACCACGCCGAGCCAGCTCAGCACCACGCCCAGCACCGCCGCGCCGAACAGCAGGCCGACCCACAGCGGCCGCGGCGGCGGTTCCTCGCCGCGGGCCAGCATCGCGCGGCGCAGCCGCGTCAGCCGGTGCAGCGCCGCGCCGAACAGCCCGCTGATCGCCAGCGCGACCAGCCCGCGGGTGGTCACCGTGGCGGGCAGGCTGGCGCCGATCGCGGTGTTGACGCGCTCGAACAGGCCGAGCACCGCGATGGCCACCGCCAGCAGCAGCGGGAACGGGCGCATCCGTTCGGCGGCGGCGTTGGACAGCGTGGGCAGGCGCCACGAGGGATGCTCGACCGAGAGCAGCGCGCGCCCGAGCCCGGCGACGTAGGCGGCGAAGACGACCAGGCGGATCGCGGCGTGGGCCAGCTCGCCCAGCTCGTCGCCCAGCGTGCCGGTCCAGTCGAGGCCGAGGTAGGCCAGCTGCCCGGCCAGGCCGACGCCGACCGCCCCGGCCAGCGCCACGCCGATGGCGAGCACGCTGCGGCGCAGGTGCCCCTCGGGCAGCGTGCGCTTGATCAGCGCGAACAGCCCGCGCTCGAGCAGCCGCCGCACCGCGAGCAGCGCGGCGACGGCCAGCAGCAGGCAGGCCAGCAGCGGCAGCCGGCCGGGCGGCTGCCAGGCGTCGCGCCAGCTGTCGGCGAAGTGGCCGCCCAGGCGGCGCAGCCGGCCGATGTCGGCGGGCAGGGCGCGCGCGGGATCGACCCAGAACGCCCGGCTGAAGGGCGTGGCGGTGCGCGAGGCGAGCCTGGCCTGGAACTGGTCGCGGCGCATCGCGGCCACCTGCGAGGCCAGCTGCAGCCCTTCCTCGCCGAGCAGCTGGGCCTGCTTGATCTGCGCGTCCAGGTTGCTCTTGTCCTTGTTCAGCTGGCGGCGCTGCGCGGCCACCTCGGGCGCCTCCGGCGGCGCGCCGGCCGCCGGCGCCGGGCCCAGTACGGCCAGCCGCGCGTCCAGGCTGTCCATGCGCGGCTTGAGCTCGGCGACCAGGGCGTCCGCCTGCACCTGCACCGCCAGCGCGTCGTTGCGCAGGTCGCCCAGCTCGGCGTCGGTGGACTTGCCCTTGAGCGCGGCCTTGACGCCGTCGAGCTGGGATTGCAGCTGGTCGAGCGCCTGCTCGGGCGTGGCGGACGGCGGCGGCGCGGCGGCGTCCTGCGCGTGCGCGGCGAGGACGAGGCACAGCAGCAGGAAGGGCAGCAGGCGGGAGAGCAGGCGCATCCGCGCATGATCCGGTCGCCCCCGCGGACGGTCAACGCTTGCCGGCGGCTTGACGCCCGCTTGCCGCGCTGGCATTCAGGCTCGGACCATGAACCCGACTCCGTCCATGCCCGTGCCGCCGCCGTGGGATGGCGACGTCGCCCGCGCCCGCGCCTTGCAGCTCGAACTGGCCGCCGCGGTGCGGCTGCGGGACGACTACCCGCCGCTGCGCCGCCTCGCCGGCGTCGACGTGGGCTTCGAGGACGGCGGCGCGATCACCCGCGCCGCGGCGGTGCTGCTGGATGCGCGGACGCTGGCGCCGCTGGCCGAGCGGGTGGCGCGCCTGCCCACGCGCATGCCGTACATCCCGGGCCTGCTGTCCTTCCGCGAGCTGCCGGCGGTGCTGGAGGCGCTGGGCGCATTGCCGGAGACGCCGGACCTGGTCTTCGTCGACGGCCAGGGCATCGCCCACCCGCGCGGGCTGGGCATCGCCGCGCACCTGGGCGTGATCACCGGGCTGCCGGCGATCGGCGTGGCGAAGAAGATCCTGGTCGGCACGCACGGCGAGGTGGGGCCGAGGCGCGGCGACCGCGTCGAGCTGCGCTATCGCGGCAAGGTCGTCGGCGCCGTGCTGCGCAGCAAGGAGAAGGTCAGGCCGCTGGTCGTCTCGCCCGGCCACCGCGTGGGCCTGGAAAGCGCGCCGGAGCTGGTGCTGGCCTGCTGCACGCGCTACCGGCTGCCGGAGCCGACGCGGCTGGCCGACCGCATCGCCTCGCGGCGCGACCGGGGCGGCTCGCTGTTTCCCTGAAAGCCGTCCCGCTTCCCGCGTTCGCGGCGCTGCCGGCGGCGGTTGCATTGGCGCCGCGGCGGCCGCATGTTGCTCCGCTCCGGCGTCCGCGCGGCGCTCCCCCTTCCCGGACCTTCCCCATGATCTTCCGCTGGTTCGAATCGCTGATCGACGCCTTCAAGGAGCCGGTCGACGCCATGCCGCCGGCCTCGGTCGGGCGCTTCTACGTGTTCTATCTGCGCCAGGTGTGGCCGGTGTTCCTGGCCGCGCTGGTGGTGGGCTTCGGCGTGGCGGTGGTGGAGGTGTCGCTGTTCGGCTTCATCGGCTCCATCGTGGACATGACCCGCGGCGTGGCCGGCGCGGCGTTCTTCCGCGAGCACGGCCGCGCGCTGCTGTGGATGGGGCTGGTGGCGCTGGTGGCGCGGCCGCTGCTCAACGGCCTGCACGACCTCTTGGTCAACCAGGCCATCGTGCCCAGCCTGACCAACCGCATCCGCTGGCAGAACCACCGCTACGTGGTGCGCCAGAGCCTGGGCTTCTTCCAGAACGACTACGCCGGGCGCATCGCCAACCGCATCATGCAGACCGGCGCCTCGCTGCGCGAATCGGCGGTGCAGATCGTCGACGCGATCTGGTACGTGCTGATCTACACCGGCAGCGCCATCGTGATGTTCGCCCACGCCGACGGCTGACTGGCGCTGCCGCTGGTGGCGTGGATCGCCGCCTACGTCGGCGCGCTGGCGTACTTCATCCCGCGCACCAAGGCGCGTTCCTGGCAGGCCTCGGAGGCGCGCTCGAAGCTGATGGGCCGCATCGTCGACGGCTACAGCAACATCCTCACCCTCAAGCTGTTCGCGCACACCCGCCGCGAGGAGGCCTACGTGGCCGACGCGATGGGCGAGCAGGTGGACAAGGTGCGCCGGATGACGCGCATGACCACCGCGATGGACGCGACCATCACCACCCTCAACGGCTTCCTGATCGTGGGCACCTCGGGCCTAGCGGTGTGGCTGTGGAGCCAGGGCCGGGTCACGGTGGGCGCGATCGCGCTGGCCACCGGCCTGGTGATCCGCATCAACAACATGTCCGGCTGGATCATGTGGGTGGTCAACGGCATCTTCGAGAACGTGGGCACCGTGCAGGACGGCCTCACCACCATCGCGCGGCCGCGCGCGGTGCAGGACCGGCCCGACGCCGTGCCGCTGGTGGTGACGCGCGGCGACGTGCGCTTCGAGGACATCCACTTCCACTACGGTCGCCCTATGCCGCGGGTTGGCGATGCAGGCCATGGAGGGCCTGACGCGGATCGGGCAATTGAAGTGCCCGATCCGTCGGAGCCGAGTCCGGACATGCGCCGGACTCGGCGGGCCGGAGTAGCGCAGGGAGGCGCTACTCCGGCATCCCAGCTTCGCGGCGTGATCGCCGGGCTGGACCTGCACGTGCGGCCGGGCGAGAAGATCGGCCTGGTCGGTCCCTCCGGCGCGGGCAAGACCACCATGGTCAACGTGCTGCTGCGGCTGTACGACCTGGAGGGCGGGCGCATCCTGGTCGACGGCCAGGACATCGCGCGGGTGACGCAGGAGAGCCTGCGCTCGCAGATCGGCGTGGTGACGCAGGACACCTCGCTGCTGCACCGCTCGATCCGCGACAACATCCTCTACGGCCGGCCCGAGGCCGGCGAGGCGGAGGTGCTGGAGGCCGTGCGCAAGGCGCGCGCCGACGAGTTCATCCCGCAGCTGGTCGACGGCGAGGGCCGCACCGGCTTCGACGCGCTGGTCGGCGAGCGCGGCGTGAAGCTCTCCGGCGGCCAGCGCCAGCGCGTCGCGATCGCCCGCGTGCTGCTCAAGGACGCGCCGATCCTGGTGCTGGACGAGGCCACCAGCGCGCTGGATTCGGAGGCCGAGGCGGCGATCCAGGAGAGCCTGGACCTGCTGATGCGCGGCAAGACGGTGATCGCCATCGCGCACCGCCTGTCCACCATCGCGCGGATGGACCGCCTGGTGGTGATGGACAAGGGCCGCATCGTGGAGAGCGGCACGCACGCCGAGCTGCTCGCGCGCGACGGCCTGTACGCGCGGCTGTGGCGGCGCCAGACCGGCGGCTTCGTGGCGGTGGAGGACGAGGCGGCGGCGTGAGGCGGGCGGCGGCCATGCTCGCGGGATGGTGATGTCGCCGGCCCCGCCCGGGTCCGCCGTGCCGCGCGTGCGGAGCGTTTCGATCCGGGCTCGCGCAAGACCCCATTGCCGTCATTCCGGCGAAGGCCGGAATCCGGTCGGGTACTCGTGCGCAGCACGCAAAGCCTGATTCGCGTGCTGCGCACAGCATTTCCTACTGGATTCCGGCCTTCGCCGGAATCCCGCCGCCCAGCGCGACCGATTCGTCGGCGACCAGCGCGTGCGCGCCGGTCGTCATGTCGTGGCGGTAGTAGCGGACGCCCGCGGAGCGGACGGTGGCGTGGGCGATCGCCTTCATGGCCGCGCCGTCCGCAGGTGCAGGCCGGCGATGTCCGGCGCGACCAGCCGCGGCGACGGGCTGCCCTTCACCTCGCCGAAATGCCGGTGCCCGTTCCAGGCGAGGGTGGCTTCCTCCATCTCCTGCGGACGGCGCGCCACGAAGTTCCACCACAGCAGGATCTCCTCGCCGAACGGCTCGCCGCCGATCAGCACCAGCCGGCTGGCCGCGCCGCACTGCAGCTTCAGCTCGCGCCGGCCGAGGCCGAGGTAGAGCAGGGTGTCGGGCGGCAGGGCCTCGCCTTCCACGCGGGTCTCGCCGATCAGCCCGAGCACGGCGTACTCGAAGCCCGGTTCGAGCGGCAGGGTGAGGCTGGCGGCACCGTCGGCGGCGAGGTCCAGGCCGACCAGCGGCGAGAAGACCTCCGCCGGCGCGGTCCGGCCGAAGGCGCTGCCGGCCAGCACGGTCGCCCTGAAGCCGCCCTCGCGGATCACCGGCAGGTCCGGGTAGTGCCGGAACGACGGTGCGCGGTGGCGCTCCGCCTCGGGCAGCGCGATCCACAGCTGCACCGCGTGCAGGCGGCCGGGCGCGGTCGCCGAGACCTCGTCCTCGGCGTGGGCGATGCCGCGCCCGGCGGTCATCAGGTTGACCTGGCCGGGGCGGATCACCTGCTCGTAGCCCAGGCTGTCGCGGTGCATGATCTCGCCCTCGATCATCCAGGTGAAGGTCTGCAGGCCGATGTGCGGGTGCGGCCCCACGCGCAGGCCCTGGCCGGCCGCGTAGTCGATCGGCCCGGCGTGGTCCAGGAAGCACCAGGCGCCGACCATGCGGCGCTGGCGGCTCGGCAGGGCGCGGTGGATCGGCAGCAGGCCGACCTCGGCGCCGCGCGTCTCGATGCGCTCGAGCACCGGGTGGCCGGGGCAGGGCTTGCCGTCGTGGGAATCGGACGGGGCGGACTGGCGTTCGGTGTTGGTCATGGGATCACCCTTGCGTGGCGGCCGGCGCGTCGAGCGTGGTGGCGATGCGGATCTCGCCGGTCAGCAGCTTGTGCACCGGGCAGGCGTTGGCCACCGCGAGCAGGCGCTCGCGCTGTTCCGCGCTCAGCGCGCCGTGCAGGACCAGCTGCCGCTGGATCTCGCTGTGGCCGTCGGCCGGCGCGCCCTGCGGGTTGAGCCGCAGCACCACCCGCACGTCGTCCAGCGGCCAGCCCTTGCGCGCGGCGTACATCCTGAGCGTGATCGCCGTGCAGGCGCCGAGGCTGGAGAGCAGCAGCTCGGTCGGCATGGGGCCGGCGTCCGCGCCCTGCAGCTCGCGCGGCTCGTCGGCGAGCCATTCGTGCGCGCGCTCGTCGGCGAGCACGACGGTGTAGGGCGTGGCGCCGGGGGTGGCGGTGACGGCGGAGGCGGCCATGGGCGTTTCCGGGCGGACGAGGGGAACAAAGATAGCGCCGCGGCGTGTCGCGCGCGCGTCGTCGCCGTCGTTTCCCGCGGGCATCGCGGACGGCAGCGACATCCTGCCGCTTGACCCTGGAGTTCGATCCAGAGTCTAGACTTGTGCCATGAACGCTCCCAACCCATCGCTTTCCATCGGCGCCGTCGCCAGGCGCGCCGGCGTGGCCATCGACACCATCCGCTACTACGAGCGCGAGGGCCTGCTGCCCGAGCCGGCGCGGCGCGCGTCCGGCTACCGCAGCTACGGCGAGGACGCCGTGGCGCGGCTGCGCTTCATCCGGCGCGCCAAGACGCTGGGCTTCACGCTGGAGGAGATCCGCGAGCTGCTGGCGCTCTCGGCGGACCGGCGGCGCGGGGTGAAGGCGGTGAAGCGCCGCGCCGAGCAGCGCCTGGCGGCGATCGCGGCGCGCATCGAGGAACTGACCCGGGTGCGCGACGGCCTGCGCGAGCTGGTCGAGGCCTGCCCGGGGCACGGCGCGCCGGAGCAGTGCCCGATCCTGCGCGCCCTCGGCGACGGGGAGGCGCTGCCATGAGCGATGCCTGCTGCCGGGACGGCGACGCGCCCGCCGCGAAGACGCTGGTCGATCCCGTGTGCGGCATGGCGGTCGACGCCGCCTCGCCGCACGCCAGCGAGCACGCGGGCCGGAGCTACCGCTTCTGCTGCGCGGGTTGCAAGGCGAAGTTCGACGCGGCGCCGGAGGACTGGCTGCGCCGGGAACCGGCGCCGGCCGGCGGCTGCTGCGGCGCGCCCGCGACGTCCGTCGCGCGGACCGGCCACGGCGCACACCGCCACGACCGCGACCTGTCAGACGGACGGGCACACGAGCCGACGCACGAGCGAGCGCCGGGACAAATGCACGAGCCGGCACACGGCCAGGCGCACGACCCGGACCCCGCTGCCGGCGAACGCGACCCGGTCTGCGGCATGCGGGTCGATCCGCGCGCGACCGCGCATCATGCCGACTACGCGGGCCGCACCTACCATTTCTGCGCGGCGCGCTGCCGCGGGAAATTCGTCGCCGATCCGGGGAAATACCTCTCGGGCGGATCGCCCGCGCCCTCCGCCCCGCCCGGCACCGTCTACACCTGCCCGATGCACCCGGAAGTGCGGCAGATCGGTCCCGGCCATTGCCCCAAGTGCGGCATGGCACTGGAGCCGCTGCTGCCGGCGGCCGGCGCGGACGACGACGGCGGGCTGGGCGCGATGGCGCGGCGACTGGCGCTGCTCGCCGCACTGACCCTGCCGGTGTTCGTGCTGGCGATGGGGCCGCATCTGTTCGGCTGGCACTGGCCGGCGCCGTGGGACGCCGCGGCCGGCTGGGCCGAGGCGCTGCTGGCCAGCGCGGTGGTGCTGTGGGGCGGCGCGCCGTTCTTCGCGCGCGGCTGGCGCTCGCTCCGGCCGTGGTCGCCCAACATGTACACGCTGATCGCGCTGGGCACCGGCGTGGCCTGGGCCTACAGCGCGGTGGCCTTCCTCGCGCCCGGGCTGTTCCCGGCCGGCATGCGCGGCATGCACGGGCGCGTGGACGTGTATTTCGAGTCGGCCGCGGTGATCGTCACCCTGGTCACGCTGGGCGACTTCCTCGAGCTGCGCGCGCGCCGCCGCACCGGCGCGGCGCTCAAGGCGCTGCTGGGCCTGGCGCCGAAGACCGCGCGGCGCATCGCCGCCGACGGCGGCGAGCAGGACGTGCCGCTGGAGGAAGTGCAGCCCGGCGACGTGCTGCGCGTGCGTCCCGGCGAGAAGGTGCCGGTGGACGGCGTGGTGCTGGACGGCGCCAGCCACGTGGACGAGTCGATGCTCACCGGCGAGCCGCTGCCGGTCGCCAAGGCCGCGGGCGAGCGCCTCGCCGGCGGCACGGTGAACCAGGACGGCGCGCTGACCATGCGCGCGGAGAAGGTCGGCGCCGACACCCTGCTGGCGCAGATCGTCGCGCTGGTGGCGCAGGCGCAGCGCAGCCGCGCGCCGCTGCAGCGCGTGGCCGACCGCGTGGCCGCGTGGTTCGTGCCGGCGGTGGTGGCCGTCGCCGCGCTCGCCTTCGCCGCGTGGCTGGCCTGGGGGCCGGCGCCGCGCGTGGCGCACGCGCTGGTCGCGGCGGTGTCGGTGCTGATCATCGCCTGTCCCTGCGCGCTGGGCCTGGCCACGCCGATCTCGATCATGGTGGCGAGCGGGCGCGGCGCGCAGGCCGGCGTGCTGTTCCGCGACGCGGCGGCGATCGAGGCGCTGCAGGACATCGACACGCTGGCGGTGGACAAGACCGGCACGCTCACCGAAGGGCGCCCCTCGCTGCGCGAGGTGGCGGCGCTGGGCGCGCTGTCGCGCGAGCGCCTGCTGGCGCTGGCCGCCGCGCTGGAGCGGCCCAGCGAGCATCCGCTGGCGCGCGCCGTGGTGGCGGGCGCGCAGGAGGCCGGCGTGGCGGTCCCGGACGTGCAGGATTTCCGCACGCTGACCGGGCAGGGCGTGCAGGGCCGGGTCGAGGGCCGGAGCGTGGCGCTGGGCAACGCGCGGCTGATGCAGGCGCTGGGCGTCGCCGTGGACGCGGCCGCGGCGGCGCAGGCCGAGCGGCTGCGCGCGGACGGCGCCACGGTGATGTTCCTCGCCGTCGACGGCGCGGCGGCCGGCCTGGTGGCGGTGGCCGACCGCCTCAAGCCCGGCGCGGCCGCGGCGGCGCAGGCGCTGCACCGCGACGGCCTGCGGCTGGTGATGCTCACCGGCGACAACGCCACCACCGCCGCGGCGGTGGCCGGCGCGCTGGGCATCGACGAGGTGCGCGCCGACGTCTCGCCGGCCGGCAAGGCGCAGGCCGTCGGCGCACTGAAGGCCGCCGGCCGCCGCGTGGCGATGGCCGGCGACGGCATCAACGACGCGCCGGCGCTGGCCGCGGCCGACGTCGGCATCGCCATGGGCAACGGCACCGACGTGGCGATGGAGAGCGCGCAGGTCACCCTGGTGAAGGGCGACCTCGGCGCCATCCTGCGCGCCCGCGCGCTGTCGCGCGCCACCGTGCGCAACATCCGGCAGAACCTGTTCTTCGCCTTCGTCTACAACGCGGTGGGCGTGCCGCTGGCCGCGGGCGCGCTGTACCCGTGGCTGGGCGTGACGCTGTCGCCGATGGTGGCGGCGCTGGCGATGAGCCTGTCCTCGGTGTCGGTGGTGGGCAATGCGCTGCGGCTGCGCAAGGCGGCGTTGTAGACCGGCCTTGGTTCCCTCTCCCCACTGGGGAGAGGGTCAGGGTGAGGGGCGGCCCTTGCGAAAACCCCCATCGGGCTGGGCAAGCCCCGGCACGCGGGTCCATCGCACGGCCGCGGCATCGCGGCAAGCCCGGCCCCTCACCCCGGCCCTCTCCCCGCAGGGGAGAGGGAGCAGGGCGCGCAGGCGGCCGACCCGGCCGCGCCGCGATCGCTTACACTGCGCGCCCCGCCATGCCGCAGGTCCGCCCGCATGTCCGACGCGCCATCGCTGATCGAGCGCTACTACGCCGCCTTCAACGCGGGCGACCGGGAAGGCATGCTGGCCTGCCTGACCGACGACGTGGCGCACGACGTCAACCAGGGCGGCCGCGAGACCGGGCGCGCGGCCTTCCGCGCCTTCCTCGCGCGCATGCGGCGGTGCTACCGCGAGCAGTTGCGCGACGTCGTGGTGATGACGTCGGCCGACGGCGCGCGCGCCGCCGCCGAGTACGTGGTGCACGGCGAGTACCTGGCCGACGACGAGGGCCTGCCGCCGGCGCGCGGCCAGCGCTACGTGCTGCCGGGCGGCGCCTTCTTCGAGCTGCGCGACGGCCGCATCGCCCGCGTCAGCAACTACTACAACCTCGCCGACTGGATCGCGCAGGTCGCGGGCTGAGAGCCTGTTCATGATCTCCCCGTACCCCGCGTTGTCATCGAGGCTCTGAGCGATGGCGCTGCGCATCGCCACCTGCACCGGCGCGGCCGTCGCGCCGCACCTGGACGACCTGGCGCGGCTGCGCATCGCGGTGTTCCGCGACTGGCCGTACCTGTACGACGGCGACGCCGCCTACGAGCGCGATTATCTCGCCGCCTACGCGCGCTCGCCGCGCGGCGTGTTCGTGCTGGCGCTGGACGGGGACGCGGTGGTCGGCGCCTCCACCGGCATCCCGCTGGCCGACGACGGCGAGGCGTTCCGGCGGCCGTTCGCCGAGCGCGGCTACGCGCTGGACGAGGTGTTCTACTTCGGCGAGTCGGTGCTGCTGCCCGCCTACCGCGGGCGCGGCGTCGGCCACCGCTTCTTCGACGAGCGCGAGGCGCATGCGCGCCGGCTCGGCGGCTTCCGCCTCGCCGCCTTCTGCGCGGTGGAGCGCGCCGGCGACGACCCGCGCCGCCCGGCCGGCTACCGCCCGAACGATGCGTTCTGGAGCAAGCGCGGCTATCGCCGGCAGGACGACCTGTCCTGCACGCTGGAATGGAAGGAGTGCGGCGCCGCGGCGGCCACGCCGCACCGCCTGCGCTTCTGGCTGCGTCCGCTGGACGCCTGACCCCGGGCGGACGATCCCATGCCGCGCACCCTCGCCGAATGGCTGGCGTACCAGGAGCGGGTCAACCCGCGCGCGATCGAGCTGGGCCTGGACCGCGTGCGCGAGGTGTGGCGGCGGATGGGCGCGGCGCCGCCCGCGCGGCGTGTCGTCACCGTGGGCGGCACCAACGGCAAGGGCTCCACCGTCGCCATGCTGGAAGCGATGCTGCGCGCGGCCGGGCTGCACGTGGGCTGCTACACCTCGCCGCACCTGCTGGCCTACAACGAGCGCGTGCGCATCGAGGGCGGGAACGCGCCCGACGCCGCGCTGGCCGCCAGCTTCGAGCGCATCGAGGCGGCGCGCGGCGCCGGGGCGGACGATGCCATCCCGCTGACCTACTTCGAGTTCGGCACGCTGGCCGCGCTGGACCTGTTCGCGCGCGCCGCGCTGGACGTGGCGGTGCTGGAGGTGGGCCTGGGCGGCCGGCTGGACGCGGTGAACATCGTCGACGCGGACGTCGCCGTGGTCACCACGGTCGACCTCGACCACATGGACTGGCTGGGCGCCGACCGCGACGCCATCGGCCGCGAGAAGGCCGGCATCGCGCGGCGCGGGCGGCCGGCGATCGTCGGCGAGAGCGACCCGCCGGCCGGCCTGCTCGACGTGCTGGCCGCGACCGGCGCGCGCGTCGAGCGCGCCGGCGCCGATTTCCGCGCGGAGCGCCTGGCGCGCGGCTGGCGCTGGACGCACCGCGACGGCACCGCGCTGGAGCTGCCCGACCCGCCGCTCGCCGCGCCGGTGCAGTACGCCAATGCCGCCGCCGCGGTCGCCGCGCTGCACGCGCTCGAACGCCTGCCCGGCGTCGCATGGCCGCTCACCGCGCACGCGGCGGCCGGCCTGCGCACCGTGCGCGTGCCGGCGCGTCTGCAGGTGCTGCCCGGCGAGCCGCCGGTGATCGTGGACGTGGGCCACAACCCGCAGGCCGCGCGCGCGCTGGCCGAGTGGCTGGACGCGCGGCCGGGCGGGCCGGTGCGCGCGGTGTACGGCGCGCTGTCGGACAAGGACGTGGCCGGCGTGATCGCCGCGCTGGGCGCGCGCGTCGCGCACTGGCACCTGGCCGGGCTGGAACGCGACACGCCGCGCGGGCTGCCGGCGGCGGCGCTGCGCGACGCCCTGCAAGGCGTGTCGCCGCAGGCCGCCTTCGACCTGCACGACGACGTGGGGCAGGCGCTGGCCGCCGCGCGCGCGGCGGCGCGGCCGGGCGAGCGGGTGCTGGCCTTCGGCTCGTTCTTCGTCGCCAGCGCGGTGCTGGAGGCGATGGGCGTGGGGGTGCCCGGCCGGGCCGGGTGAGTTTTCCGAGCAGTTGGCCTGGCGGGCATGCCGTCGCGGCCGGAGGCCGCTCCCCCACAGGGTTGCCGCAAGCCTTGCGGGAGCGGCCTCCGGCCGCGAAGCTCCCGCGAAACCCCCGCCTTTCCGCCACATGCGCCCCGAACCCAAGGCATAACGCGCACGCACCGGAAAACGCCCTCCGGCCATCGACCCTGGCGCGGCGGGTATAATCGCCGCGTTCCGCATCCCGCACGTCCCCTTGGAGTCCGTCTTGAAAACTCGCCTGCTGGGAGCCGCTGTCCTGATCGCGCTGGCGGTCATCTTCGTGCCGATGTTCTTCTCCAGCAGCCCGCCGGCGCCCGGCGGCGACCAGACCGTGAGCCTGGAGATCCCGCCCGCGCCGGACCGCGACCTCAAGACGCAGACCATGAGCCTGACGCCGGACGCGGCCGCGCCGGCCGGCGCCGCCAGCGCGGCGACCACGGTGGTGCCTCCGGCCGCCGCCCCCGGCGCGCCCTCGGACCGGCTGCCGACGGTGAACATCGGCTCCAACCGCCCGCGCGACGTGGAGACCGATCCGCTGGCGGGCCGGAAGCCCGAGCCGACCACCGTCACCCAGCCCGGTGGCGCGCCGGCCGCCGCCGCGCAACCGGCGATCCCGGCGCAGCCGCCCAAGGCGGCGAACGAGCCGGTGATCAAGCCGCAGCCGCCGGCCGCCGCGCCGCCGGCGCCCGACACCGCGGGCGTGGCCGCGCGCGGCAGCTACACGCTCAACCTGAGCGCGTATTCGCCCGCCGGGGCGCAGAAGCTGATCGCCAGGGTGCGCGCGCTGGGCTACCCGGCCGGCGGGCGCCCGGTGAACCGCGCGGGCCAGACGCTGACCCTGGTCAGCGCGGGCCCGTTCGAGACCCGCGCCGCGGCCGAGGCGGCGCGGCTGAAGATCGGCCAGTCGGTGAGCGGCGTGCGCCCGGTGCTGGAAAGCGGCGCCGGCGACCAGCGCGGCGATGCCCCGGCGGCGCCCGCGGCGGCATCCGGCAAGGCGGCCGCGCGCGCCGGCGGCTATGCCGTGCAGGTGGCGGCGATGGGCGCCCAGGCGGACGCCAACGCGCTGCGCGACAAGCTGCGCGCCAACGGCTTCGACGGCTTCGTCGACACGGTGGACGTCGGCGGCAAGCGCCTGTGGCGCGTGCGCGCCGGCCCGCAGACCCAGCGCGCGGACGCCGAGCGCGTGCGCGACCAGATCAAGTCGCGGCTGGGCCTGGCCGGCAACGTCGTCGCCGTGCCTTGATGCCCCCCCGACCGCAGGCGGCCCGCCGGTGAACTGGACCGACTACCTCATCCTCGGCGTGCTGGGCCTGTCGGTCTTGATCGGCCTGTGGCGCGGCCTCATCTCCGAGGTACTGGCGCTGGCGGTGTGGATCGCCGCGTTCTGGGTGGCCTGGACCTTCGGCCCCGCGGTGGCGGGCCATTTCGAGCACAGCATCACGCTGCCTTCGGCGCGGGTGCTGGCGGGCTACGGGATCTGCTTCGTCGCCGTGCTGATCCTCGGCGCGCTGCTGCGCTTCGTGATCGCCAAGCTGGTCGAGAGCACCGGCCTGAGCGGCACCGACCGCCTGCTCGGCATGCTGTTCGGCGCGGCGCGTGGCGTGCTGCTGGTGACGCTGGCGGTGTTCCTGCTCGGCTTCACCGCCGTCACGCGCGACCCGTGGTGGCGCGAGTCGGCGCTGCTGCCGCAGTTCCAGGGCGCGGCGGCCTGGCTGGGCCAGCGGGTGCCGGAGAGCGTGCGCCGCTACCTGCATCCGCCGGCGGCGCTGGAGCACCTGCCGCCGCTGCCGGGCGCGCCGCTCGCGCCGGCGCCGGCTTCGTCCACGTCGGCGCCGCGCGCGGCGGCCGCTTCCCGTTCCTAGAAAACCAGGCATCCTCCCATGTGCGGAATCATCGGCATCGTCGGCGTCACCGAAGTGGCGTCCTCCCTCTACGACGGCCTCACCGTGCTGCAGCACCGCGGCCAGGATGCCGCCGGCATCGTCACCGCCGACGGCGACAAGCTGCGCCTGCACAAGGACAACGGCCTGGTGCGCGACGTGTTCACCCAGGCCTCGATGAGCCGCCTGCGCGGGCGCCTCGGCATCGGCCACTGCCGCTATCCCACCGCCGGCTCGGACAACGCCGACGAGGCGCAGCCGTTCTACGTCAACTCGCCCTACGGCATCGCCTTCGCGCACAACGGCAACCTGGTGAACACCGCCGAGCTGCGCCGCGAGATGTTCGAGGACGACCGCCGGCACATCAACACCGACTCCGACTCGGAAGTGCTGCTCAACGTGCTGGCGCACGAGCTGCAGATCCAGGACCGGCTGGCGCTCAGCCCCGACCACATCTTCAAGGCGGTGGCCGGCGTGCACGCGCGCGCGCGCGGCGGCTACGCCTGCCTGGCGCTGATCCAGGGCTACGGCCTGCTGGCCTTCCGCGACCCGCACGGCATCCGCCCGCTGGTGATGGGCGAGCGCGTCACGCCGGAGGGGCGCGAGTACGCGGTGGCCTCCGAGTCGGTGGCGCTGGACGTGCTCGGCTTCAGGCGCCTGCGCGACGTGGCGCCCGGCGAGGCGGTGCTGGCCACCCTGGACGGCGGGCTGCACACGCGCCGCTGCGCCGAGGGCGCGGTGCACGCGCCGTGCATCTTCGAGTACGTGTACCTGGCGCGGCCGGACTCGATGATCGAGGACGTCTCGGTGTACAAGGCGCGCCTGCGCATGGGCCAGAAGCTGGCCGAGAAGATCCTGCGCCTGCGGCCGGACCACGGCATCGACGCGGTGATCCCGATCCCCGACACCTCGCGCACCGCCGCCAGCGCGCTGGCCGAGGCGCTGGGCGTGCCGTTCCGCGAGGGCTTCGTCAAGAACCGCTACGTGGGCCGCACCTTCATCATGCCGGGGCAGGGCGAGCGGGTGAAGTCGGTGCGCCGCAAGCTCAACCCGGTGGAGCTGGAGTTCCGCAAGAAGAACGTGCTGCTGGTGGACGACTCCATCGTGCGCGGCACCACCTCCAAGCAGATCATCCAGATGGCGCGCGACGCCGGCGCGCGGCAGGTGTTCTTCGCCTCGGCCGCGCCGCCGGTGCGCTACCCGAACGTCTACGGCATCGACATGCCGGCCGCCGCCGAGCTGGTCGCCGCGGGCCGCACCGAGAAGGAGATCGAGCAGCTGCTCGGCGCCGACTGGCTGATCTACCAGGACCTCAAGGACCTGATCTGGGCGGTGCAGGACGGCAACGAGGAGCTCAAGCAGTTCGACACCTCGTGCTTCTCCGGCGAGTACGTCACCGGGCTGGACCAGCACTACCTGCAGCAGATCGAGATGCTGCGCTCGGACGACGCCAAGGCGGCGCGGCGCAGCGCGTGACCCGCTCCCCGCCGGGGAGCGGGCAGGATGAGGGGCCGGTGCTCTCGACGACTTCCACGACGGATCTCCACGCCGCCGCCCGGCGCTGCCTCGACGCCGCCGATCCGGCCGAGAAGCTGCGCCTGACGCATGCGGCCTGGCGGGCGCTGCAGGCGGGGGAGCTGCGTCCCGAGCCGTCGTCCCCGCCGCCGGAACCCATCGGCATGCCCGGCCGGCCGGCGCGGCCGCGCCTGGTGCATCCGCGCCGGCTGCCGCAGCGCGGCCTGGGCTCGGCGCAGGGCCGTGCCGCGCTGGCGCACGCGGTGGCGCACATCGAGTTCAACGCGATCGACCTGGCCTGGGACGCGGTGTACCGCTTCCGCGGCATGCCGGACGGGTACTACCGCGACTGGGCCCGCTGCGCCGACGACGAGGCGCGCCACTTCGCCATGCTCGCGGCGCGCCTGGCCGAGATGGGCCACGCCTACGGCGACTTCGACGCGCACAACGGCCTGTGGGAGATGGCGCAGAAGACCGCGCACTCGGACACCGCGCGCATGGCGCTGGTGCCGCGCGTGCTGGAGGCGCGCGGGCTGGACGTGACGCCGGGCATGATCGAGCGCCTGCGCGCCGCCGGCGACGAACGCACCGTGGCGGTCCTCGAGGTGATCCTGCGCGAGGAGGTGGCGCACGTCGCCGCCGGCACGCGCTGGTTCCGCTGGTGCTGCGCGCGCGACGGCCTCGACCCGCGCGGCACCTTCCTCGGCCTGCTGCGCGACTACATGGGACGCAACCTGCGCGGGCCGTTCAACCTGCCGGCCCGGCGCGAGGCCGGCTTCGACGACGAGGAGCTGGCGCGGCTGGCCGAGCTGGCGCTGGCCGGCTGACTTCCGGGGGCGTCAGCCCGTGGGGGATGTCCGCGCCGGAACGCGGCCGCGGAAGCGAGAAAGCCGGCGCGGGGCCGGCTTTCCCTGGATCATTGGTCGGGGTGACATGATTCGAACATGCGACTTCTACGTCCCGAACGTAGCGCTCTACCAGGCTGAGCTACACCCCGCGGGAGCCGCGCATTCTAATGGCCGTTCCCGGGCTTGGCAACAGGGCGCCGCGCATTTTCCCGGCGCCGGCGGAAAGGGCGCGGCGGGGCCATCTGCTACGCTATGCGGCTGCCGTCGCACGGCCTTCCTTACCGCTTCGCAGAGGACTCCATGGCGCTTACCCCGGCCCGCACCATGCCCGGCGTGCTCGAGCTCTTGCCGCTCGACCAGATCGCCTTCCAGCGCATGCTCGACACGATCCGCCGCAACTACGAGCGCTTCGGCTTCCTGCCGATCGAGACGCCGGCGATCGAGTACGCGGACGTGCTGCTGACCAAGACCGGCGGCGAGACCGAGCGGCAGGTGTACTTCGTGCAGTCCACCGGCGCGCTGGAGCAGGGCGAGAAGCCGGAGCTGGCGCTGCGCTTCGACCTCACCGTGCCGCTGGCGCGCTACGTGGCCGAGCACGAGCACGACCTCTCCTTCCCGTTCCGCCGCTACCAGATGCAGCGCGTGTACCGCGGCGAGCGCGCCCAGCGCGGGCGCTTCCGCGAGTTCTACCAGTGCGACATCGACGTGATCGGCAAGGACGGCCTGTCGATCCGCTACGACGCCGAGCTGCCGGCGGTGATCTACAGCGTGTTCCGCGAGCTGGACATCGGCCCGTTCACCATCCAGCTCAACAACCGCAAGCTGATGCGCGGCTATTTCGAGAGCCTGGGGATAGCCGACAGCGAGCAGCAGATGCTGGTGCTGCGCGAGGTGGACAAGCTGGACAAGCGCGGCGCCGGCTACGTGCGCGAGACGCTCACCGGCGAGCAGTTCGGACTGTCCGCCGAGGTGGCGGAGAAGATCCTCGCCTTCGTGCAGGTGCGCTCCGCCTCGCTGGCGGATGCCTTCGGGAAGCTCGACGCGCTGGGCGCCGGCCCCGAGGCGCTGGAGCAGGGGCGCGCCGAGCTGAAGGAGGTGCTGGGCCTGATCCGCGACTTCGGCGTGCCGGAGACGCACTTCGCGCTCAACCTGTCCATCGCGCGCGGCCTGGACTACTACACCGGCACCGTCTACGAGACCACGCTCGACGAGCACCCGCAGATCGGCTCGATCTGCTCGGGCGGGCGCTACGAGAACCTGGCCAGCCAGTACACCAAGTCGAAACTGCCGGGCGTGGGCATCTCGATCGGCCTGACGCGCCTGTACTGGCAGCTGCGCGAGGCCGGGCTGGTCGACACCGCGCGCAGCACGGTGGACGTGCTGGTCACCCAGATGGACGCGGCGCAGCTGCCGGCCTACCTGGCCGTGGCCAACGAGCTGCGCGCGGCCGGCATCGCCACCGAGGTGGTGCTGGAGGGCGGCAAGCTCGGCAAGCAGTTCAAGTACGCCGACCGCGCCGGCATCCGCTTCGTGGTCGTGCTGGGCGAGGACGAGCTGGCCAAGGGCGTGGTCACGGTGAAGGACCTGCGCCGCGAGGACCAGTTCGAGGTGCCGCGCGCCGAGCTGGTCAGGACGCTGCGGGTGGAGCTGGAGCAGGCGGCGGTGATGGGCTGACGCCCGATGCCGCAGACAGCCTCCCCCGGCGGCGTCATTCCCGCGCAAGCGGGAATCCATCTTCGCTCTCGGCGCCGGAGGCCAAATGGATTCCCGACGATCCGCCGGGCTAGAGAAAAGAGCTTCCCGCACGCGGGAATGACGGTATCGAGAACACGTTGGAGTCTTTCGTGAGCCAGACCATTCTCCTGGACGGCAACAGCCTCACCCGCGAGCAGCTGGTCGCGGTGGCGCGCGGCGGCGCGGCGGTGGCGCTGGACCCCGCGCAGCTGGAGCGCGTGCGCCGCGCCGCCGACTTCCTCGCCGACAAGGTGAGCTGCGGCGAGCCGACCTACGGCGTCACCACCGGCTTCGGCAGCAACGCCGACAAGCTGCTGGGCGCGCACCGCCTGCGCGACGAGCTGCCCGGCGGCAACCCGCACCAGCCGGAGGGCACGCTGCTGGAGGAACTGCAGCACAACCTGATCACCACCCACGCGGTGTGCGTGGGCAAGCCGTTCGCGCCCGAGGTGGTGCGCGCGATGCTGGCGATCCGCATCAACACGCTGATGCGCGGCCACTCGGGCATCCGCGTGGAGACGCTGCAGGCGCTCGCCGCGCTGCTCAACGCCGGCGTGGTGCCGGTAGTGCCGGAGAAGGGTTCGGTCGGCGCGAGCGGGGACCTGGCGCCGCTGTCGCACCTGGCGATCGTGCTGCTCGGCGGCGGCGAGGCGTTCTATCAGGGCGAGCGCCTGCCGGGCGCCGAGGCGCTGGCGCGCGCGGGCCTGAAGCCGATCCGCCTGTCGTTCAAGGAGGGCCTGGCGCTCAACAACGGCACCGCGCAGATGCTCGCCACCGCGGTGCTGGCGCTGGACACGCTGGAGTACCTGCTGGACGTGGCCGACCTCGCCGCGGCGATGACGCTGGACGCCTTCGCCGGGCGCAGCGGCGCGCTGCGCCCGGAGGTGCACGCGCTGCGCCCGCACCCGGGCCAGGTCGAGGCCGCCGCGCACGTGCGTGCGCTGCTGGACGGCTCCACGCTGGTGGACATTCCCTACCACCTGGTGCCGCGCTTCAAGCCGTGGAGCGCCGAGGCGTGGAGCACGCCGCAGGACCAGGCGTTGTCCTTCGACATCGGCTGGGACTGGGTGCCGGCCAACCAGCGCCACGGCCGCGAGGCGTTCTACAGCCGCTTCCTGCCGTTCAAGGGCGGCAAGAAGCACCAGCCGCAGGACGCCTACTGCCTGCGCTGCATGCCGCAGGTGCACGGCGCGGTGCGCGACGCCTGGGCGCAGGCCTGCCGGGTGGTCGACATCGAGCTCAACGCGGTGACCGACAACCCGCTGGTCTTCCCGGACAACGCCGGCGCGCGCTTCATCGAGGAGCAGGTGATCTCGGCCGGCCACTTCCACGGCATGCCGCTGGCGCTGGCGATGAGCTACGTGAAGGCGGCGATCCCGGTGCTGGCCTCGATCTCCGAGCGGCGGCTCAACAAGCTGGTCGACCCGGCGACGAGCGACGGCCTGCCGGCCTTCCTCACCGGCAACGAGGACGGTACCGACTCCGGCTTCATGATCGTGCAGTACACCGCCGCGGCGCTGGTCAACGACCTCGCCACCCGCGCGCACCCGGCCAGCGTGTACTCGGTGCCGACCAGCGCCAACGCCGAGGACCACGTCTCGATGGGCGCCAACGAGGCGCGCCACGTGCTGGAGATGACCGAGGACCTCGGCCACGTGCTGGCGCTGGAGCTGTACACCGCCGCGCAGGCGCTGGACTACCGCCAGGAGATGCTCAACGCCGCGCGCCGCCTGGCCGCCCGCGGCGACTGGCGCGCGCTGGCCGCGAAGATCGCCAACGCGCCGCGCGAGGACCATCCGCAGCACGCGCGGTTCGTCGAGGAAGTGCGCGCGCTGATGGCCGCGCTGGCCGAGGTGGGCGACTTCCACGCCGGCGCCGCGGTGCGCCGCGCGCACGCCCTGCTGCGCGAGCACATCGGCTTCATGCACCGCGACCGCGCGATGGACGGCGACGTGCGCACGGCATGCGAGCTGCTGCGCCAGCGCCGCTTCGCACCGGCCGCCTGATTCCCCTTTCCACGGAGACTCCCATGAGCCTGATCCAAGTGCCGGTGTCCTACGGCGAGCTGATCGACAAGATCACCATCCTCGAGATCAAGTCGCGGCAGATCCGCGACGAGGCCAAGCTGGCCAACGTGCGCAACGAGCTGGACCTGCTCAACGCCACCTGGGCCAACGCCGTCGCCTCGCAGACCGACATCTCGGACGAGCGCGCGCGCCTGCTGGCGGTGAACGAGGCGCTGTGGGACATCGAGGACCGCATCCGCCTGAAGGAGAAGGCGCAGGCCTTCGACCAGGAATTCATCGAGCTGGCCCGCGCGGTGTACTTCCGCAACGACGAGCGCGCGGCGGTGAAGCGCGAGATCAACCTCAAGCTGGGCTCGCAGCTGGTCGAGGAGAAGTCGTATCAGGATTACAGGGCGGGGTGAGGAGTGAGTGGCGGGGGCGCGAAAATCGCGGCCTGCGTCACGCCGTCGTCGCCCGGACAGTCTTCGGCCTCGCGCGGCGCACATCCGTGCGCCCTCGCTACTCATCCCTCGTCCCTCATCCCTGCTCCCGCAAACGCCTCGAAGCGCTCGATCGCCTCGTCCACCCCGACCAGGTCCATCACGCCCGGATACTCGATCTTGGTGCCCCAGGGAATCTCGCTGGCGGGCCTGCCGAGGAACTTGCGCGAAGCCGCGTCGTACTTGTCGACGCACCAGCGGCGGTCGGAGTAGGGGCCGGAGCGGTGCGGGTTGCTGGCCGCGTGCAGGCCCAGCACCTTGGTGCCCACCGCGTTGGCCATGTGCATCGGGCCGGAGTCCGGGGTCAGCAGCAGCTGCGCGCGGGCGAGCATCGCCAGCAGGCGCTTGAGCGTGTCCTTGCCGGTGAGGTCCAGCGGCGCGCGGCGGCACGCGGCGAGCACCGCGTCGGCCATCGCGCGCTCGCCGGGCGAGGGGCCGCCGACCAGCGCCACGCGCCAGCCGCGCGCGGCGGCGTGGTCCATCACCGCGGCGTAGCGTTCCGGCCGCCAGTTGCGCAGCGCGTGGCTGGAGGTGGGGCTCACCAGCAGGACGGGCGCGTCGCCGGCCAGCCGCTCGGCGGCCCAGGCGCGGGCTTCCTCGGGGATGGGGATGTCCCAGCGCACCTGCGTCTGCTTCAGGCCCAGCGGCTCGCAGAAGCTGCCGATGGCGTCCAGCACGTGCTCGCCGGTGCGCGCGGGGATGCGCTCGTTGACCGCCAGCCCGTGCAGGTCCTTCGAGCGGGCGCGGTCGTAGCCGATGCGCCGGCGCGCGCGGATGCCCAGGCTGAGCAGGTTCGAGCGCAGCGCCACCTGCATCTGCAGCAGCGCGTCGAAGCGCCGGCCGCGCAGCGCGGCCCACGTCTCGCGCATGCCGGCCAGGCCCCGGCCCTTGTCGAAGGTGACGAACTCCACGCCGGGCAGGTCGCCGACCAGCCGGCGCTCGAGCTTGCCCACGATCCAGGTGAGCCGGGCCTGCGGCCAGGCCGCCTGCAGCGTGCGCACCAGCGGCACCACGTGGGTGACGTCGCCGATGGCCGAGGTGCGCAGCAGGCACAGGGAGGCGGGTGCGGGGCTTGGGCTAGAATCGTCGGACATGGATCGGAGGCGGTCCTCGAGGCAACCGGCGAATGATGCAGGAACACTTGCGCGAAGGCACGGGCGAGGCGCTGCTCTGCGACGCCGCCCTGTCCGCGCAGGTGGACGGGGCCTGGTTCGATCCCGCGTCCTGGCGCGCGCGCGGCGCGCTGCGCGCGCAGGCGGGCGGGCGCGGCGGCGTGGCGGTGATCGACACGCCGGCCGGCGAGTGCGTGCTGCGCCACTACCGCCGCGGCGGCATGGTCGCCGCGCTGCTGGGCGACCGCTACCTGTGGACCGGCGCCGGCCGCACGCGCGGCTTCGCCGAGTTCCGCCTGCTGGTGGCGATCGAGCGGCTGGGCCTGCCCGGGCCGCGGCCGGTGGCGGCGCGCTACGTGCGCCGCGGCCCGTTCTACACCGCCGACCTCATCACCCGCCGCATCGCCGACGCGCGCACGCTGGCCGAATGCCTGGCCGCCGGCGCGCTCGACGCCGAGCTGGCGGAGGAGGTCGGCGCGCTGGTGGCGCGCTTCCACCGCGAGGGCATCTGGCACGCCGACCTCAACGCGCACAACGTGCTGGTGGCGCCGGTACAGCTCTACCTGATCGACTTCGACCGCGGCCGCCAGCGCCTGCCGGCGGAGGGCTGGCGGCGGGCCAACCTGCGCCGGCTGCGCCGCTCGCTGCTCAAGCTCGGCGCGGCGGCGCAGGGCGTCGAGGCGTTCGAGCGCGAGGTCTGGAAGCCGCTGCTCCACGGCTACGAGCGCACCTTTCGCTCATGAGCTGGCATCTGCACTTCCTCGGCACCGGCGCCGCGCACGCGGCGGAACTGGGCTGTTCCTCGGCGGTGCTGGAGCGCAACGGCGTCCCCGTGCTGCTGATCGACTGCGGCCCGGACACGCTGGACCGCTACGAGCGCGCCTACGGCGTGCCGCCGCATGCGCTGTACGTCACCCACACGCACATGGACCACGTGGGCGGGCTGGAGCGCCTGTTCACCCGGCTGTGGTTCGACGAGGCGCTGCGCGGGCGCACCCTGCTGTTCGCCCACGCCGCGCTGGTGCCCTGGCTGCAGGCGCGGGTGGCGGACTACCCCGGCGTGCTGGCCGAGGGCGGGGTGAACTTCTGGGAGGCGTTCCGGCTGGTGCCCTGTTCGCGCGGCTTCTGGCTGGACGGCCAGTGGTTCGACGTGTTCGCCACGCGCCACCACCGGCCGGGCACCTCGTACGGGCTGGCGCTGGGCGGCAGCTTCGTGTTCACCGGCGATACCCGGCCGATTCCCGAGGCGCTGGCGCAGCACGCCGCCCACGGCGAGCTGGTGGCGCACGACTGCAGCCTGCACGGCAATCCCTCGCACACGGGCCTGGACGACGTCGGGCGCGAGTACGACGCGGCGCTGCGCGCGCGGCTGCTGCTGTACCACTACACCAGCGCCGCCGACGGCGTGGCGATGGCGGCGCGCGGCTACCGCGTCGCGCGGCCCGGCGAACGGGCGGCGCTGCCGCCGCCGCTCCCGCCGCACGCGGACGCCGGCTGAGCCGGCCGCTCTTGTCTAGCCGCGGGGCGGCCGCTATTCTTCCGCTTCTTTGCCGGAACGGATGGCCGGCATCGCGGCTTTCGCCGCGGAGAGGTGTCCGAGTGGTTGAAGGAGCACGCCTGGAAAGTGTGTATACGGCTTATCCCCGTATCGCGGGTTCGAATCCCGCCCTCTCCGCCAGTTCTTGAATAGCGACGGCCCGCCGTCGCCGGGCGCAAGCCCAACGTCCATGGTGGCCCCGTCGGTCCCCCCGCGACGATAGTCCGCAAACCCCGCCAGGTCCGGAAGGAAGCAACGGTAGTGGATGATTCGGGTGCCGGGGTGTGGCTGGCGGGGCCGCCGCCATTCAAAGGCGGTCCCGATCAGGCCGGGCCCGGCCTGATACCCGCGAAGTCGGCAGGAACGAGCTCGTTCGCCCCTTCTCCCCTCCGGGGAGAAGGCTGGGATGAGGGGCCGGAGCTCGCGCAGTCCCAAGGGACCTCCTTGCAGACTCCGAAGCCCTTTACTGACTTGTAGCCCCCGCCTTGGCACAATCGTCCCTCGCCCCAAGGTAGCTGCGAATGTCCTATCAAGTCCTTGCGCGCAAGTGGCGCCCCCGCAAGTTCGCCGAGCTGGTGGGGCAGGAACACGTGGTGCGCGCGCTCACCAACGCGCTCGACACCGGGCGCATGCACCACGCCTACCTGTTCACCGGCACCCGCGGCGTGGGCAAGACCACCATCGCGCGCATCTTCGCCAAGTCGCTCAACTGCGAGCGCGGCGAGTCGGCCGATCCCTGCGGCGAGTGCGCCGTGTGCAAGGCGGTGGACGAAGGACGCTTCGTCGACCTGCTGGAGATCGACGCGGCCAGCAACACCGGCGTGGACGACGTGCGCGAGGTGATCGAGAACGCGCAGTACGCCCCCGCGCGCGGCCGCTTCAAGGTGTACCTGGTGGACGAGGTGCACATGCTGTCCAAGCCGGCCTTCAACGCGCTCCTGAAGACGCTGGAGGAGCCGCCGCCGCACGTGAAGTTCCTGCTCGCCACCACCGACCCGCAGAAGCTGCCGGTGACGGTGCTGTCGCGCTGCCTGAAGTTCAACCTCAAGCGCCTGCTGCCCGAGCAGATCGCCGGGCAGATGCGGCACATCCTCGCCGCCGAGGGCATCGCCTACGAGGACGCGGCGATCGCCGAGCTGGCGCGCGCCGCCGACGGCTCGCTGCGCGACGGCCTGTCGCTGCTGGACCAGGCGATCGCCTACGGCGGCGGCGCGCTCGGGGCCGACGAGGTGCGCGCGATGCTGGGCAGCGTGGCGCGCGGCCAGGTGCTGGGCGTGCTCGACGCGCTGGCCGACGGCGACGGCGCGCGGCTGCTGGAGGAGTGCGCGCGCATCGCCTCGTTCTCGCCGGACTTCGGCGGCGTGCTGGACGACCTCGCCGCGACGCTGCACCGCATCCAGCTGCTGCAACTGGTGCCCGGCTACCGCGGCGCGGAGGACGGCGACGGCGATGCCTCGGCACTGACCGGCCTGGCCGGGCGCTTCGCGCCGGAGGACGTGCAGCTCTACTACCAGATCGCCACCACCGGCCGCCGCGACCTGCCGCTGGCGCCGGACGCGCGCACCGGCTTCGAGATGGCGCTGCTGCGCATGCTGGCCTTCCGCCCGGCGGAAGGCGACGGCGCGCGTGCCGAGCGTCCGGCGGCGCCGGCGATGGCGCGCGCCGCCGCGGCACCGCCTTCGCGCCCGGCGGCGCCCGCTTCCGCGGCGCCGGCCAGCGCGCCCGTGGCGCCGCCGCGCGCCGCCGCTCCCGCGCCGCCGCCGGCGGCGCCACGGCCGGCGGTGGCCACCGACGCGCGCGGCCTGCCGGACTGGGACTCGCTGATCGAGGTCGCCGGCCTGCGCGGCCCGCTCGGCCAGCTGGCGCAGAACGCCGCGCTGCGCGAGCGCGACGGCCACACCCTGGTGCTGGCGCTGCAGCCGGCGCACATGCACCTGGCGGTGGAGCCGATGGTCAGCCAGATGGAGGAGCGCGTCGGCCAGGCGCTGGGCGAGCGCATCCGCCTGCGCTTCGTCGAGGACGGCGGCAGCGCCGCGCTCACGCCCGCCGCGCGCGCGGCCAGCGCGCGCGAGTCGGCGCAGTCCGCCGCCGAGCAGGCGATCGAGGAAGACCCGCTGGTGCAGTCGCTCAAGCGCGAGTTCGGCGCGCGCGTGCTGCCGCAGACGGTCAAGCCCTTCGGGCCGTAGCGCCGGCGGCAAACCCGCACCCATTCGATAGACAGGCATCCGGAGCGTCACCATGAGAAACATCGGCCAGCTGATGCAGCAGGCGCAGCGCATGCAGGAAGACATGAAGCGCGCGCAGGAGGAGATCGCCAGGCTGGAGGTCACCGGCAGCGCCGGCGGTGGCCTGGTCAGCGTGACCATGACCGGCGCGCACGAGGTGCGCCGCGTGCAGATCGACCGCAAGCTGTTCGCCGACGACCCGGAGATGGCCGAGGACCTGGTGGCCGCCGCGGTCAACGACGCGGTGAACAAGGTCGCCGAGGCGAGCAAGGCGAAGCTGGGCGGCGTGACGGCGGGCCTGAACCTGCCGCCCGGTTTCAAGTTGCCGTTCTGAGAGCGGGGGCGAGGGACGAGTGGCGAGGGCGCGAGTCCGCACGCTTGCGAAGCATCCGGTCGCGCGCCCTCGCCACTCACCCCTCGTCCCTCATCCCTGACCATCCATGTCCGCCAGCTCCCCCCTGCTCAACGAGCTCATCGAGGCCCTGCGCTGCCTGCCCGGCGTGGGCGGCAAGAGCGCGCAGCGCATGGCCTTCCACCTGCTCGAGCGCGACCGCCAGCGCGGCCTGCGGCTGGCCAGGGCGCTGGAGCAGGCGATGCAGCGCATCGGCAACTGCACGCGCTGCCGCAACTTCAGCGAGGAGCCGGTGTGCGCGCTGTGCGCCAGCGCGAGCCGCGACCGCCACGTGCTGTGCGTGGTGGAGTCGCCCACCGACCTGGCGGCGATCGAGCAGGCCACCGGCTACCGCGGGCAGTACTTCGTGCTGCTCGGCCGGCTCTCGCCGCTGGACGGCATGGGGCCGCAGGAGCTGGGCCTGGACCTGCTGGCCCAGCGGCTGGGCGAGGGCGAGATCGAGGAAATGATCATCGCCACCAACCCCACCGTGGAGGGCGAGGCCACCGCGCACTACCTGGCGCAGCTGGCGCGCGCCGGCGGCATCCGCCCGACCCGGCTGGCGCACGGCGTGCCGCTGGGCGGCGAGCTGGAATACGTGGACCGCGGCACGCTGGCGCACGCCTTCGGCAGCCGCCAGGCGCTGGACTGAACCGGGCGGGGCGCCGATGGCTCACGAGCCCGAGCTCCGCCTGGAAATCCCCGGCATCGAGGAATACCGCGCGCTGCGCGTCGCCGCGGGCCTGAGCGCGATGACCGCCGAGGCCGCCGCGGTCGGGCTGCCGGCCAGCTGGTGCTCGGTGTGCGTGCGCCACGGCGGCGCGCTGGTCGGCATGGGCCGCATCGTCGGTGACGGCGGGCTGTTCCTGTTCGTGGTCGACATCGCGGTGGCGCCGGCCTGGCAGGGGCGGGGCTGGGGCCGGCGCATCATGGCGGCACTGACCGGGCAGCTGCGCGCGCGGGCGCCGGCGCGCTGCATGGTCGGGCTGATCGCCGACGGCACCGCCTACCGGCTCTACGAGAAGTTCGGCTTCAGGCGGGTGGCGCCGGCCGCGCACGGTATGCTGCTGCGCCTGTGAGCAAGGGAGAGAAGGCCATGGGCGACACCATCTTCGGCAAGATCATCCGGCGCGAGATTCCCGCCGACATCGTCTACGAGGACGAGCACGTGCTCGGCTTCCGCGACGTGAACCCGCAGGCCCCGGTGCACGTGCTGTTCGTGCCCAAGCGGGCCATGGCGACCCTGGACGAGGCGACCCCCGCCGACGCGGAGCTGCTCGGCCGGCTGCTGCTGGCCGCGGCGGACTACGCGCGCAAGGAGGGCTTCGCCGCGCAGGGCTACCGCACGGTGATCAACTGCAACGAGCACGGCGGCCAGACCGTGTACCACCTGCACGTGCACCTGCTGGCCGGACGGCGGATGCACTGGCCGCCGGGCTGAGTCCGCGTTCCGGCGCGACGGGTTTCCGACCATGGGGCGCGGTCGATCGCGGCCTCCGGCCGCGCTGGCCACTCCAGAATGAAGGCCAGCAGCAGGCGCGGCCGACCATCGGAATGAAAAAGCCGGCAGGATGACCTGCCGGCTTTTTTCGTCTTGCCCCGTGCCGCGCCCGCCCCGCATCGACATGCCGTGCGCGCGCGCCTCCGAGAGGCTTACTTGCGCGGCGGCGGCGGCGCCGGGCGCGGATGCACCACGATCACGCGCGGGCCACCCCAGTACGGCCCGCCCCAGTAGGGACCCCAGTACGGCCCCCACGGACCCCAGAACGGGTCGTAGAAGCCCGGCGGGTAGTTCACGTACACCGGGCGCTTGGGCCACAGGTACACCACGTCCGCCTCCACGCGCGGGTAGGCGTAGTCGAAGTCGCCCACCTTCTTGCTGACGATGCCGTGCAGGGTGCCGGTGACGGTCAGCTCGCGGCCGCGGGTGAACACCTCCGGATCGTAGAAGCCGGCGCGGCAGGCGACGAAGCGGCCCTGGCTGGCGCCGGCGTCGCCCAGCTTCGGGCGCGCCTGGCTGTCCAGCGGGCGCGACAGCAGGTAGAAGCAGGTCTCCTGCGGGCCGGGCTCGGTCTTGATGATCTCGCCGCCCCAGCGCACGCGGGTGCCGCCGGCGCCGCCCTGCTGGGCATTCTGGACGGGAACGTCGGTGTAGGTGCCCTGCAACGGCTGCGGCACCGTCGCGCAGGCGGTCAGCAGCGCGGTGGCTGCGGCCAGGGCGAGTGGGCGGTAGGCGGACATGTCGGTTTCTCCATCGTGGACGGTTGCCCGGGCAACCGCGTTGACCTTCATTTGACCACGCGGCGCGGATGGAAATCCCGTGCCGCGCGGCGGAAGCGGCGCGCCAGTTCAGGCGGCGGTTCGTGATGGGCGTAGCGCAGTTCGAGATAGCACCTCATCAGTTCTTCGAGCTCCTGCCGCTGCGCCGGCAGCGCGCGGGCCGCGCGGCGCAGGTAGTGCTGCGGGCCCTCGCCGCGCCGGCGCGCGAGGCCGCGCCGCGCCAGCCGGCTCTCCAGCCGCCGCCAGGCGGCCAGCACCGGATCGCGCGGGCCGCGGCGCCACAGCGCCCACGCCAGCCCGAGCCCGGCGCAGGCCGCGCTGGCGACCGCCAGCAGCAGGCCCAGCGTGCGGGCGTCCGCGTCGCGGACGCCGAACGGGGCGAGCAGCCCGCGCTGGCGGAGCGCGTCGAAACCGATAACGCCCTGGTTCCACCAACGGTTGACGATGTCCCAGCGGTCGCGCAGGCCCTGCAGCCAGCCGGCGTGCGACCAGCCGAGCTGGTCGCCGGCCGCGGCCGCCGCGCCCAGGCTCACGCGCTCGGGCCGCACCGCGGCGGTGGGGTCCACGCGCACCCAGCCGCGCCCGGCCAGCCACACCTCGCTCCAGGCGTGCGCGTCGGAGCGCCGCACCAGCAGGTACTCGCCCATGCGGTTCCAGAAGCCGCCCTGGTAGCCGGTGACCACGCGCGCCGGCACGCCGGCCGCGCGCATCAGCACGGTGAAGGCGGAGGCGTAGTGCTCGCAGAAGCCCTCGCGCGTGCCGAACAGGAAATCGTCCATCGCGTCGCGGCCCAGCGGCGGCGCGGCCAGGCTGTAGCGGAAGCCGCCGTCGCGGAACAGCGCCAGCGCGGCCTGCACGATGGCCGCATCGTCGGCGCCGTAGCGCCGGCGCCAGTCCTGGCCCAGCGCCAGCGCGCGCGGGTTGAAGCCCGGCGGCAGCTGCAGCGCGCGCCGCCGCACGGCGTCGGACAGCGAGGCCTCCAGCTGGTAGCGCAGCACCGACTGCATGCCGTAGGAGAGCGGGTCGCGCACCGGCCGCTCGCGCACGACTTCCAGGTCGCGGCTGAGCCGGGTGCCGGCCGGCACCTGGATCGGCGCGTCCAGCGCGGGCAGCGCGCGCTGGCCGGTCGGCTCCATGTCGACGCGGTAGCGGAGCGGGTCCCGGCCGACCAGCGGCACGGGGGCGCCGTCGTCGCGCGCGTACGGCGCGTGGCGCCAGCTGCGCCCGTCGTAGCGCCACATCACGTAGGCGCGGAAGTAGCGCTGCTCCGGCGGCGGCGGCGCGCCGTCGAAGCTCACCCGCAGCGCGGGATGGTCGTCGGTGAGCAGGTCGGTGAAGCTGCCCGGCGACATCGAGTCGCTCAGCCCGGTGGTGGCCTGCGCGTCGTTCGGCGCGCCCCACAGCGGCGTGTCCAGCCGCGGCACCAGCAGGAAGGCGAGCGCGGCCAGCGGCAGCGAGACGCCGAGCAGGGTCGCGCCGGGCAGCAGCTCGCGCGGCAGTCCGGCCCAGGCGTGCGCGGGCTCCAGTGCGCGCAGCGTGGCCAGCGCCGGCAGCAGGCCGAGCGCGACCACCACGGTGGCGACCAGGCCCTGGCCGAACAGCAGCGCGGCCATCAGCCCGAAGCAGGCGAAGCTCACGCCCACGCGCGCGTCGCGCGGCGTCTCGCATTCGAGCAGCTTGAGCACCAGCAGACCCACCGCGAGCGCCGAGCCCGGCTCGCGCCCGAACAGCGTGCCGTAGCTGGCGACCACCGCCGCGCCCAGCGCCACGAGCAGCGGCAGCTTGAGCCATCCCGGCACCACGCGGCGCCGCCGGCGCCTGCGCCACCAGCACAGGCCGAGCAGCGCGGCCAGGACCGCCGTCAGCCACGCCGGCAGGTGCGGCGCGTGCACGGCGAGCACCACCGCCATGGTGAGGCAGAGCGGATCGAACACGCGCGCGTCGAGCGCGGCGGCGGGTGTCCTCGCGCGGCGGCGGAACGGGTTCACGGCAGCAGCGCCAGCGCGCTCATGCAGCGCGCGTAGTGCGCCTGGCCGCTGCCGGTGCCGATGGGGTCGCCGGGCAGCCACAGGCTCCAGCGCAGGCCGCGGGCGCGCGCCTCGCCCAGCCAGCGGGCAAGGCGGGCGATGCGCGCCTCCGGGTCCAGCCCCGGCAGCTCGCGCCAGTCCAGCCGCCATTCCTGCAGGACCTGCGGCTGCTCGAAGTCCTTCACCAGCAGGCCGTGGTGGCGCGCGCTGGCCTTCCACGCGACGTGGCGCAGCGGGTCGCCGCCGCGGTAGTCGCGCAGCGTGGCCAGGTCGTCGCCGTGGTGCAGCCGCGGGCGCTGGCGCGTGCCGTCCGGCGCGGCGGGCGCGGGGCCGGAAACCTCCGGGCGCGGCCACACCAGCACCTGCTGCTGCGGGTGCAGCCAGCTCCAGGCGCGGAACAGGCCCAGCGGCCAGGTGCTCCACACGCGCAGCCGCGGCAGCGCCTGCCAGCCGCGCCGCTGGGTGGCGATGCGCAGCGTCACCTCGGCGCGGCCGGCCGGGACGGCGAAGGCGGCCGCCGCGGGGTCGCGGTCCAGGCTCACGCGCAGCGCCTCGCGCGGATGCGCGGACTCGAAGGCGAGCGTCACCGCCAGCGGGTCGCCGGCCATCGCCTGCCCGGCCTGGATGGCGCCCAGGCGCAGCCCGTGCAGGGCGCGGAAGGTGGCCAGCATGCTGGCCGCCGCCGCCGCGCCGAGCACGCAGGTGAGCAGCAGCGCGGCGTTGTTGGCGTAGTTGAGCCCGCCCAGCAGCATCACCAGCAGCAGCACGCCGAAGCCGAGGCCGAAGCCGGTGGGCACGATGTAGATGCGCCGGCGGTGCAGCTCGATCGGCAGCGGCTCGGGACGGCGGTAGCGGGTGAGGGCGGGCAGCCGCCGCTCGGCGGCCTGCTGCAGGCGGCGCAGCGCTTGCCGCATCAATCCACCGCCACCTCGGCCAGCAGGGCGCGCGCCAGCGCGTCGCCGCCGGCGCCGCGCGCGGACACCAGGCGGTGCCCGGCGAGCGGCACGAACACCGCCTGCACGTCCTCGGGCAGCACGTGGTCGCGGTGGCTGAGCAGCGCCCATGCGCGCGCCACGCCGAGCAGGGCCAGGCCGGCGCGCGGCGACAGGCCGACGCGGATCTCCGCGTGCCGGCGGCTGGCGGCGAGCAGCGCCTGCAGGTAGTCCAGCAGCGCCGGGCTGGCGACCACCGTCTGCGCCTGCCGGTGCAGCGCGGCCAGACCCGCGCCGTCCAGCTGCGGTTCGAGCCGGGTCAGCAGCTCGCGGCGGTCGCTGCCGGTGAGCAGGGCGCGCTCGGCGGACGGGTCCGGGTAGTCCAGCGACAGCCGCAGCATGAAGCGGTCCAGCTGCGAGTCGGGCAGCGGGAAGGTGCCGTTGAGGTCGAGCGGGTTCTGCGTGGCGACCACGAAGAACGGCTGCGCCAGCGCGTGGGTCTGCCCGTCCACGGTCACCTGGCCCTCGGCCATCGCCTCCAGCAGCGCGCTCTGCGTCTTGGGCGTGGCGCGGTTGATCTCGTCGGCCAGCAGCAGGCCGGTGAAGATCGGGCCGGGATGGAAGCGGAACAGCCCGCTCTCGCGCTCGTACACGCTGACCCCGATAATGTCCGAGGGCAGCAGGTCGCTGGTGAACTGCACGCGCTGGAAGTCCAGCGCGAAGCTCGCCGCCAGCGCGTGCGCCAGGGTGGTCTTGCCCACGCCGGGCACGTCCTCCAGCAGCAGGTGGCCGCCGGCGATCAGGCAGGCGAAGGCCAGCTTCACCTGGCGCGGCTTGCCCAGCAGTACGCGATTGACCTGCGCCATCGCCGCTTCCAGGCGCGCGTGCAGGGTTTCCTCGGGCAGCGGAGTGGTGGCGGACATGGGTTCCTTGGGGCGGGAACGGGGCGCGGGCGTGCGGGGCAGTGTAGCGGCCGCCGCCGCGCGCTGGCGAGCGGCGTTCGTCGCGCTCTTCGTGCCGCTCTCCGCCGCCAAGCTGTGGCTGGCCTGCACGCTGCCGCCGTTCGGCGACGAGGCGTTCTACTGGCAGGAGAGCCGCCATCCGGCCTGGGGCTACAGCGACCTGCCGCCGCTGACCGCGTGGCTGGTCCGGCTCGGCGAGGCGACCGCGGGACACGGCGCGTTCGGCACGCGCTGGCCGTTCCTGCTGCTCGGCGGCCTGCTGCCGTGGCTGCTGGTGGCCTTCGCGCGGCGCGCCTTCGGCGACGCGCGCGCGGCCTGGCAGGCGGGCCTGCTGAGCCTGCTGCTGCCGCTGGCCGGCACGCTGGGCGTGCTGGCGCTGCCCGACGTGCCGCTGACGCTGGCGATCCTGCTCGCGCTGTACGCGCTGCTGCGCGCGATGGCGGAGGACCGCGCGTGGCAGTGGCTGCTGCTCGGCGCGGCGCTGGCCGCATGCTGGCTGACCCACTACCGTGCCGCGATGCCGCTGCTGGTCGGCCTGCTGCTGTGCGTGCTGACGCCGCGCGGCCGCGCGCTGTGGCGGCGTCCCGGCCTGTGGCTGGCGCTGGCGGCGATGGCGCCGGGCCTGGTCCCGCTGGCGGTGTCGAACTGGCAGCAGCGCGGGGCCGGCGTGGCGTTCCAGCTGGTCGAGCGCAACCCGTGGCGCTTCCACGCCGATGCGCTGGCGCAGCCGCTGGAGCAGGCACTGGCCTGCACGCCGGTGCTCTACGCGCTGCTGCTGTGGGCGGCGTGGCGCGCCTGGCGAAGACGCGGCGAGGGCGCGCCATGGGACCTGCTCGCGGTGAGCTCGCTCGGCTTCGTCGGGCTGTATTTCGCGCTGGGCCTGTTCGCCGACGACCTGCGCTTCCGCGCGCACTGGCCGCTGCCAGGCTACCTGCCGCTGCTGGCCGCGCTGCCGGTGCTGTGGCGCGAGCGCGACTGGCGTCTCGCGCCGTGGCTGGCCGGCGCGGTGGCGGCGCTGGGCCTGCTGGCCGGGCTGGCCTACCTGGGGCTGGCCGCGAGCGGGCAGGGCGCGCAGCGGCTGGCCGGGCTGAAGGCCTTTCCGTCCAACTTCGTCGGCTGGCGCGAGGGCGCGCGGGCGGCGGATGCGCTGCTCGACGGCCGTCCGGCGGTCGTGGTGGCCGACAACTTCATGCTGGCCGCCGAGCTGGACTTCCAGTGGAACGGGCAGCGGCCGGTGTATGCGCTGGACAGCCCGCTCAACGCCAAGCACGGCCGCGCGCCGCAGCTGGCGGTCTGGCGCCGCGACGAGGCGGCGCTGCGCGCGGCGCATGCCGGCGAGGCGGTGCTGCTGGCGGTGGACGAGACGGCGCTGCGCGAGCGCGAGCGGCTGGACTGGCTCGGCTCGCTGTGCGGCCGGCTGGACGGCCTGCGGCCGCTGCGCCGGCTGGACCTGTTCGGCGGCGCCAAGCGGATCGCCTTCTACGAGGGCACGGTGCCGGCGGCGGCGAAGCCGGCGGGCGACCCGGCCGCCTGCGTCGTCTGGCGCGAGGCGCATGTGGCGCAGTACGGCAACGACTGAGGCCGGCTTTCGCGGCCGGAGGCCGCTCCCACAGGGTTGCCGCAGGCTTGCGGGAGCGGCCTCCGGCCGCGACGGCTAGGGCCTGTCATCAATTGACTAGATAAGCGAAGCTTGGGTTTTCTTGCGAGCGCAGCCGTTCAATGACCCGACGCTATGGACTTCGAGACGATCAATGGG
>NZ_QGHC01000010.1 GCF_003148905.1 Fulvimonas soli
CCACTACAACTGCCACCGTCCGCACAGCGCACTTGGTGGTCAGACACCCATGGCTCGACTGACGCTTGATCAAAACAACCTATTGAAGCTCCACAGCTAGCGCAGCACCGCGCTGGCGTAGGCGGGCAGCAGCAGGCGGCCATGGTCCAGCCGCGCGCCGGCGCTGGTACTGCGCAGCAGCTCGGCGAAGCCTTGCGTCGGGGCGAGCGGCAGCGTCTTCGCGCGCCCCGACAGGTTGTGCACCACCAGCAGCTTCTGCCCCGGCGTGGCGCGCGTGTAGGCCACCAGCTGCGGATCGCCGGCGTCGAAGCCGTGCAGGTCGCCCTCGCGCAGCGCGGGCAGCCCGGCGCGCCAGTGGATCAGCGTGCGGTAGAGGTTGAGCAGCGAGCGCGGGTCGGCATCCTGCGCCTCCACCGAGACGTCGCCGCCCCGGTTGGCGGTGAGCGGCTTCCAGCGCGTCTCGCCGGGCGCGTCGGCGCGGCGGTTCCAGCGCATCGGCTCGCGCAGGTCGGGATCGGGCTTCTTCCCCTGCAGGCCCAGCTCCTCGCCGTAGTACACGAAGGGCTCGCCGGGCAGGGTGAGCAGCAGCGCGGCGGCCACGCGCATGTGCCTGGCGTCGCCTTGCAGCCGGCTCATCACGCGCTCCTGGTCGTGGTTGGACAGGAACGGCGCGTCGCCGGTGGCGCGCCCGGCGGCGGCGTAGGCCGCGGCCATCGGCAGCGCCTGGGCGAGGATGCCGCGGTCGCGCTCCTGCTTCACGCTCTCGATCAGCCGCACCGCCAGCGGGAAGTCGAACACCGCGTCCAGCGGCCGCACGTACGGGGCCAGCCCGGCGGGCGAGTCCTGGGTCACCTCGCCGACCAGGTAGGCGCGCGGGTTCGACGCGGCGAGACCGGCGCGGAAGTCCTGCCACCAGCGCACGTTCTTCGCCACCGCGCGCGGGTCGCCCCACTGCGACTGGAAGTCGAGGTAGATGTGCTGCGCGGCGTCGAGGCGGAAGCCGTCCACGCCCAGGTCCAGCCAGTAGCGGCCGACGCCGACCATGGCCTCGCGCACGGCGGGCGTGTCGTAGTCGAGGTCGGGCATCTCGCCGGTGAAGACGCCCAGGTAGTGCCGCCCGTCCAGCGCGTGCCAGGCCGGGCCGCCGGTGGCGCTGACGGCGCCGAGGTCGGCGCGCGTGCCGGCCCACGTGTACCAGCGGTGGTGCGGGTCGGCGGGATCGCGCGCGGCCTGGAACCACGGGTGCCGGTCGCTGGTGTGGTTGATCACCAGGTCGATGATCACGCGCATGCCGCGCTTGTGCGCCTCGGCGAGCAGGCGGCGGAAGTCGGCCATGCTGCCGTACTGCGGGTTGATCGCCTCGTAGTCGGTGACGTCGTAGCCGTGGTAGCTGGGCGAGGGGTTGACCGGCATCAGCCAGAGGCCGTCCACGCCCAGCGACTTCAGGTAGTCGAGCTTGGCGGTGACGCCGTTCAAGTCGCCGATGCCGTCGCCGTCGGTGTCGTACCAGGCGCGCACGAAGATCTCGTACCACACGCCGGACGGCGGCTGCGCCGTCGCGGGCGCGTCCGGCCGCGCGCCGCCGTCCTGCCGCGCGGGGGCGGCGGACGCCAGGACGAGCGCGGCGGAGGCCAGCAGCCACAGGCAGGATCGTGCGGGCGTGCGCTTTCTCATGGACGGCTCCGGACCGCTCAGTCGGCGGCCTTGAAGTGGCGGTCGATGTACTCGGCATGCGTGGGCATCGCGGCCACGGCGCGGTCGACCAGGGTGCGGATGTTGGCGAGGAATTCGTCCAGCTGCGCCTTCGGCAGGGCGTCGGCCAGCGGGTGGTGGCGCTCGGGGACGATGCCCTGGCCGATGAACACCTGCAGCCAGCCCATCAGGGTGAACAGCTCCTCGCCCTCGCGGAAGACGTGGCCCGTGCGGCGGAACAGCCCGATGCGGCGCGCCAGCCCCTCGGGGACGTCCATCGTCGCGCACCGTCGCCAGAACGGCGTGTCGTCGCGCTCGGTGGCCTTGTAGTGCAGGATGATGAAGTCGCGCGTCTGCTCGTACTCGGCGCGGGTCTGGCGGTTGTACTCGTCGACCAGCGCGGGGTCGAAGCCGCGGTCGGGGAACATCGTCAGCAGGCGGCCGGCCGCCGACTGCATCAGGTGGATGCTGGTCGACTCCAGCGGCTCGATGAAGCCGCTGGCCAGGCCCAGCGCCACGCAGTTGCGGTTCCACACCTTGTTGCGGATGCCGGTGTGGAAGCGCAGCTGGCGCGGCGCGGCCAGCGCCGGGCCTTCCATGTTGCGCACCAGCGTGGCGGCCGCCTCGTCGTCGCTGACGAAGCGGCTGCAGTACACGTGGCCGTTGCTGGCCAGGTGCTGCAGCGGGATGCGCCACTGCCAGCCGGCCTGCTGGGCGCTGGCCTGGGTGTACGGGCGGATGGTGCCGCCGTGCTCGCTGGGCGCGACCACCGCGCTGTCGCACGGCAGCCAGTGCTGCCAGCTCTCGTAGCCGGTCTTGAGCGCGCCCTCGATCAGCAGGCCGCGGAAGCCGGAGCAGTCGACGAACAGGTCGCCGGGGATCACCTCGCCGCTGTGCAGGCGGATCGATTCGATGAAGCCGTCGTCGCCGCGCAGCGCGACGTCGACCACCTTGCCCTCGGTGCGCACCACGCCGTTGCCCTCCGCGTTCCGGCGCAGCAGCCGGCCGAAGCGCGCGGCGTCGAAGTGGTAGGCGTAGCGGATGCCGGTGAGCGGGCTGCCGCCGACGTTCTCCATCGGCGCGAAGCGGTTGGCGGCGCAGGCCCGCGCGCAGATCGAGTACGCCCACAGGTCGGGCGCGCGCGGGTCCTCGCGCCGGCTGCGCAGCCAGTAGTGCTGGAACGCGGCCAGGCCCAGCGGCAGGCCGACGTCGCTGAAGGCGTGCACGTAGGAGTCGCCGATCCGCCGCCAGTCGTTGAACTGCACCGCCAGCTTGATCGTGCCGCGGCTGGCCCTGAGCAGCTCGTCCTCGGCGATGCCGAGGAAGCGGCCGACGTGGCGGATCTGCGGGATGGTCGCCTCGCCCACGCCGACGATGCCGATCTCGTCGGACTCGACCAGCCGGATCGACAGCCGCGGGCCGAAGGCCTTGGCCAGCAGCGCCGCGGTCATCCAGCCGGCGGTGCCGCCGCCCACGATCACCACGCGCCGGACGGGAAGCTCGTTGGTCTGGTTGCCCATGGCAGTCTCTCGCTCGGATGGCCGCGTCCCCGCCGCGGCCGGGAATGCTCCCAGCCTAGACCTTCGGCGGGCGCGGCGCCTTGCGGCGCATGGCCGTCACGGGGCGCGGCCATGGAAAAAAAGCCCCGCCGAAGGACGTCCGGCGGGGCACTTGGGAGGAGTCGCGCAACAGGGTTACTGGAACTTGTACGAGACGCCCACCTCGTAGCGCCGGCCGTAGCGCTCCCAGGTCAGCACCTGGCGCGGGTCGCCGTTCTGGTAGGTGGTGAAGATCTTGTTCGACAGGTTCGAGCCCTGCGCGATCAGGGTCAGGCCGTTGAGCGGGCCGCTGTTGAACGTGTAGCTCACCTGCGCGTCGTAGGTGCTGCCGCCGCGCAGGGTCTGCTCGATGCGCGAGGCGCTGATGCCCGACACCTCGCCCAGGAAGTCGGAGCGGTAGCTGTCGCTGACGCGGGCCTCGAAGCCGTCGTGCTGGTAGTACAGCGTGCCGTTGGCGACCCACTTGGACAGGCCCGGCACGGTGATCGGCGAGCTGTTGCCGGCGTACACCAGCGAGCTCTTGGTGCGGTTGCCGGTGAGGATGGTGCCGAAGCCGTCGAGCGCGGGCGTGAGCAGGTTGAACGGCAGGTTCAGGGTGAGCTGCGCGCCCTTCACGTAGCCGTGGCCGTCGTTGGTCGGGCCCGAGATCGTACCCAAGGTAGTGCCCAACTGCGCCAAGTCTGACGGGCTTAGGTTGTAGGGCAGGAAAGCGCTGAAGTCGTACAAGTAGGCCGCATTCGGGTTGATGTAGTCGCGCAGGCTGATGAAGTAGCCCGACACCGCGACGTAGCCGCCGCCACCGCCGCTGCGGCACAGGTCGGAGGCCTTCGAGTCGGCCGAGTTGCACTGGTAGCCGGAGGCGTCGCCGGAGAAGTAGTGCTCGTAGCTGACGTTGTAGTTGTCGGCCATGGTCGGCAGCAGCTTGGCGTTGCCGCCCGAGGCGCTGAAGTAGGACTGGTTAGGATCAGTGCTTTGCAGATGATCCACATCAGTGTGTAGCGCCAGGCTGGCGTTCATCTGGTCCATGCGCGGGCGCGCCATGGTGCGCGCGGCGCTGACGCGCAGGTCGTCGTTGTCGGTGAAGCCGAAGATCAGGTTGGCGCTGGGCAGGTAGCGGGTGAAGCTGGTGCCGCCGCTCACCGGGACCAGCTGAGTGTGCCCGCCGGTGAGGTCGCTGCCCGGCGCCACGCGCTCGCCCTGCGAGGTCTGGCTGGTGTGCGCCACCTGGATGCCCACGTTGCCGCGCAGGCTGACGCCGCCCAGGCTGGTGTCGATGTTGAACTGCAGGTACGGCGTGAGGTCGCGCTCGCGCACCTTCCAGTTCGGCGGCAGCGACAGCGACGACATGAAGGTGGGGACGCCCACCAGCGTGCCGTTGTCGATCAGGTCGAACGGGTTGTAGCAGACCTGCGAGCCGATCCCCATCCACGCCAGCGGGTCGCAGGTGCCGCCGCCGGTGATCGGCGCGGTCTCGACGGCGCCGCCGCCGCTGATGAAGCCGCCGCCCAGGGTCAGGAAGGTCTGGTCGATGTCGTAGGTCTTGTTGCGGGTGCCGCGCACCACGCCGAACTCGACGCTGGAGATCGGGCCGCTGAGGAAGGAGCGCTGCACGCTCAGGCGCAGGTTGGCCAGGTAGTCGACGGTGCGCGGCGCGTTGATGAAGCCCGCCTGCACCACATCGCTGCCGGCGCCCCAGCCGTCCGGGTCGGTCAGCACGACGCCGTTGCCGTAGTCCAGCGACGGGTCGAGGTAGAGCAGGCCGTTGCCGCGCTCGTCGAAGCCGACGGTGTCGCTGGCGCCGCCGCCGATGTTGTAGCCGGTGCCGGAGTAGCTCTCCAGGTTGATGTCGCGGCGGGTGGCGCGCGAGTAGTTCCCGTCGAGGTCGGCCGTCCAGTTGTCGTTGATGGTGAACTGGTTGTCCCAGTTGAAGTTGTAGACGCGGGCGGTGGTGCTGTTGTAGTCGTTGCGGACGATCGGCTTGACGTTGCCGTAGGTGCCGTTCTCGACGAAGCCGCGGTTGACCGTGCCCGGGTCCAGCGTGACGTTGGTGCCCCAGAACAGCGGGAACTCCATGCCCTTGGCCTGCTGCACTTCCTTGAAGTTGTCGGCGGTGACGTCGATGATGCCGGTGTAGTGCTCGTTCGGCTGCCACTGCACGGTGGCCAGCAGGCCGTTGCGCTTCATCGAGTCGGTGATGCCGTAGTTCTTCGAGCCGCCGACCACGGCGTCGCCGTTGGCGTCGGCCGGGTAGCCCCAGGGCGCCTGGTGCTCGATCTGCGACGGGTTGTTCTCCATGTCCACGCCCAGCGTGACGCCGAGGGTGTGGTCGGCGAACTGGTGCACCCATACGCCGTTGAGGTTGTAGCCCTTGTTGCTCACGCCGGGGCCGTCGGCCAGCTGCGACATGTCGTTCCAGATGTAGCGGGCGTTCACCGCCGCCTCCGGGCCGCTCTTGTCGAGCGGGCGGATGGTGTGCATGTCCACCGTGCCGGCGAGGCCCTGGCCGACCAGCCGGGCCTCGGGGCTGATGTGCACCTCCACGTTGTCGAACCAGCTGGAGGGGTACTGGTCGTACTGCACGTCGCGGTTGTTGGAGGTCGAGACCTGCTCGCCGCCGTTGACCAGCGCGGTGGAGAAGTCCGGGCCCAGGCCGTGGATGGTGAGCACCTGCGGGCGGCCGCTGACGGTCTGCACGGCCAGGCCGGGCAGGCGGCCCAGCGAGTCGGCGATGGACACGCCCGGCAGCTTGCCGATCTGCTCGGCCGAGACCGCCTCGACGATGGTGTCGGCGTTGCGCTTGAGCGCGGTGGAGTTCTCGATGCTGCTGACGAAGCCGTTGACCTCGACGCCTTCCAGCTTCTTGGGCTCCTTGCGGCGGTCCTTGTCCTTGTCGGACGCATCCGGCTTGGACTGGTCCTGGCCCTGGTCCTGCGCCGTCTGCCGTGAACCCGCCGCGTTCGCGGTGGGCGCAGTCCCCGCGACGGCAACGGTGCCCATGCCGAAGCATGCGGTAGCGATGGCCATCGCCAGGATGTTGCGCTCAAATCTGCTCATTTTCTCCCCTCCGGAAAACTCTTCGAGTTCACGCACTCGGCGTGGTGGCGGGACAGCGCTCCCGCGGCGAATGTCCACGCTTCTCTGGTCGAGCGTGTCGGGGCGGATCATAGTGACGTTGTTTTCGGCGCAGCTCAGGCCTGCATACGTATTCATGACGCAGCCGCGACCGGCGTCATTGCGATGCAGCACGAGCCGCCGCCGGCGCCGCGCCGGGCCGTGCGGAAGGCCCGCCGGACCGCCGCCCGCAAGCCCCGGGCCGCGCGCGCGGCGCGCCCGCGGCGGGTGCGCGGAAGCGTTTGCTCGGTGCCGCGTTTTGTGCAGGCGCAGCAGGCATGAATACGTATGCAGGCCCCTGCGTCGCGTCGGGACGCTGAGGCTAAGCTGCGCCGGTCCGCCAGAGCGCCGTCCGCGCAGCTGGCCAAGCCAGGGATTATTGAATGACCGGTTCACCGTGGTGGCGTGGCGCCGTCATCTACCAGATCTACCCGCGCAGCTTCCAGGACACCGACGGCGACGGCGTGGGCGACCTGCCCGGCATCATCGAGCGCCTGGACTACGTCGCCGGCCTGGGCGTGGACGCGATCTGGATCGCGCCGTTCTTCACCTCGCCGATGGCCGACTTCGGCTACGACATCGCCGACTACCGCGACGTCGACCCGCTGTTCGGCACGCTGGCCGACTTCGACCGCCTGCTGGCGAAGGCGCACGCGCTGGGGCTGAAGGTGATGATCGACCAGGTGCTCAGCCACACCTCGGCCGAGCACGCCTGGTTCCGCGAGAGCCGGCAGAGCCGCGGCAACCCGAAGGCCGACTGGTACGTGTGGGCCGACGCGCGGGAGGACGGCACGCCGCCGAACAACTGGCTGTCGCTGTTCGGCGGCAGCGCCTGGCAGTGGGAGCCGCGCCGCGGGCAGTACTACCTGCACAACTTCCTGACCCAGCAGCCCGACCTCAACTTCCACAATCCCGCGGTGCGCGCGGCGATCCTGGACGGCGTGAAGTTCTGGCTCGACCGCGGCGTCGACGGCCTGCGCCTGGACGCGATCAACTTCTGCTTCCACGACGCGCAGCTGCGCGACAACCCGCCCAAGCCGCCGCAGGCGCGCGTGGGCCGCGGCTTCAGCCCGGACAACCCGTATGCGTTCCAGTACCACTGGTACAACAACACGCAGCCGGAGAACCTCGGCTTCCTGGAGGAGCTGCGCGCGCTGCTCGACCGCTATCCCGACGTCGCCGCGCTCGGCGAGATCTCCTCGGAGGACTCGCTCGCCACCATGGCCGAGTACACCCGCGGCCGGCGCCTGCACATGGGCTACAGCTTCGAGCTGCTCACCGACGACTTCAGCGCCGGCTACATCCGCGGCACGGTGGAGCGGCTGGAGGCGCAGATGGGCGAGGGCTGGCCGTGCTGGGCGATCTCCAACCACGACGTGGCGCGCGTGCTCAGCCGCTGGGGCGGCGCGCGGCCGTCGGCGCGGCTGGCCAACCAGTTCACCGCGCTGGTCTGCTCGCTGCGCGGCTCGGTGTGCGTGTACCAGGGCGAGGAGCTGGGCCTGACCGAGGCCGAGGTGCCGTTCGAGGCGCTGCAGGACCCCTACGGCATCGCCTTCTGGCCGAACTTCAAGGGCCGCGACGGCTGCCGCACGCCGATGCCGTGGACCGCGGACGGCGCCAACGCCGGCTTCAGCCGCGGCACGCCGTGGCTGCCGGTGCCACCGGAGCACCGCGCGCTGGCGGTGGACGCGCAGGAGGCCGATCCGCGCTCGGCGCTGCACGGCTTCCGCGCCTTCCTGCGCTGGCGCCACACGCAGCCGGCGCTGCGCGAGGGCGCGATCCGCTTCCTCGACACCGCCGAGCCGGTGCTCGCCTTCGTGCGCAGCGTTGCCGGGCAGGAGCTGCTGGTGGCCTTCAACCTCTCCGGCGAGCCGGTGGAGCTGGAGCTGCCGCTGGAGGCCCCGCCGGCCGCGCTCGACGGCCACGGCCTGCTGCAGGGCGCGCTCGACGGCCGCCGCCTGCGCCTGCCCGGCAGCGGGAGCCTGTTCGCGCGCCTCGGCTGAAGCGGGCGCGGGCCATTTCCTCGCGGGGCCTGCCTCCGTGGGGATGACCCTTGTGGGAGCGGCCTCCGGCCGCGATCCGCGGGCCATCGCGGCTGGAGGCCGCTCCCGCAGGAAGCTGCCCCACGAGAGACTGTTTCCGCAGGGGGCGGCTCGCACCGAGGCCACCCCGCCACCGTTATGTAATGACGTACTCCGGCCGCACGCGCGACCTCGCCTATACTCGCCCGAACGTCACACGGAGGGGGTAAGTCGATGGGACAGATATTCGCGCTGGTGATCGTCGCCCTGGTGGTGATCGGCCTGGCCAAGCTGGTCCGCGTGGTGCCGCAGGGCTACGAATGGACGGTGGAGACCTTCGGCAAGTACACCCGCACGCTGACGCCCGGCCTGCATTTCCTGGTCCCGATCTACCAGGCGGTGGGCCGCAAGATGAACATGATGGAGCAGGTGCTGGACGTGCCCTCGCAGGACGTCATCACCAAGGACAACGCGGTGGTGCGCGTGGACGGGGTGGTGTTCTACCAGGTGCTGGACGCGGCCAAGGCCGCCTACGAGGTGGCCAACCTGGAGCAGGCCACGCTGGCGCTGGTGATGACCAACATCCGCACCGTGCTCGGCTCGATGGACCTGGACGAATCCCTGAGCAAGCGCGACACCATCAACGCGCAGCTGCTGCGCGTGGTGGACGAGGCCACGCACCCGTGGGGCGTCAAGGTCAACCGCATCGAGATCAAGGACATCGCGCCGCCGCGCGACCTGGTCGACTCGATGGCGCGGCAGATGAAGGCCGAGCGCGAGAAGCGCGCCAACATCCTGGAGGCCGAGGGCTTCAAGCAGGCCGCGATCCTCAAGGCCGACGGCGAGAAGCAGAGCGCGATCCTGGCCGCCGATGGCAGGAAGGAGGCGGCCTTCCGCGAGGCCGAGGCGCGCATCCGCCTGGCCGAGGCCGAGGCGCAGGCCACCAGGATGGTGTCCGAGGCGATCGCCGGCGGCAACGTCAACGCGCTCAACTACTTCGTCGCCAACAAGTACGTGGAGGCGCTGAAGGAGATGGCCAACTCGCCCAACCAGAAGATGCTGCTGCTGCCGATCGAGGCCACCGGCGTGCTCGGCTCGCTGGCCGGCATCGCCGAGCTGGCCAGGGAATCGCTGGGCCAGCAGCAGGAGAAGCTGGCGGCCGGCCGCCGCGCGCCGCCGCCGGTGGGCTGACGCAACGCCGCGGCGGCCGCCGCGGCCCCGCAACGCTTCAGGGGACCAACGATGTCGCCAACCTTCGCCATGCACTACCTGTGGTGGATCGTCGCGCTGCTGCTGATCGCGGCGGAGATCGTGCTGCCCGGCTACTTCCTGCTGTGGATCGGCATCGGCGCCGCGGCCACCGGCACCTTGCTGCTGCTCGTGCCCGGCCTGTCGCCGCTGGCGCAGGCGCTGGCCTTCGCGGCCTTCGCGCTGGCCGCCTGCGCGCTGTACTGGTACGCGCTGCGGCCGCGCCTGCAGCGCCGCCACGGCGGCCATGCGCAGCGGCTGAACCGGCGCGGCGAGCAGATGATCGGCCAGCGCTACGTGCTGGCCGAGGCCATCGTCAACGGCCGCGGCAAGGCGCAGGTGGGCGACGGCCAGTGGCTGGTCAGCGGGCCGGACCTGCCGGCGGGGGCGACGGTGGAAGTGACGGGCGTGGAAGGCACCACGCTGCGCGTGCGGCCGGCCGCATGAGTCCGGCGGTGCTGGCGCCGGCCGCCGCCGCGCCGCTCAACGCGCGCATCGCCTTCCTGGTCGAGCTGGCGCGCCGGCTGCACCAGTACGGCACCTCGGCGCCGCGCCTGGAGATGGCGGTGGCCGGTTCGGCGCAGCGTCTGGGCCTGGTCGCCGACGTGTGGTCCAGCCCCACCGCGATCATCATCTCCTTCGCCGATCTCGCCGAGGGCGAGGAGGCGCTGGCCAAGGTCACCCAGGTGATGCGGCTGGCGCCGGGCGACGTCAACCTGGCCCGGCTGTGCGAGGCCGACGACATCGCCGACCGCGCGATCGCCGGCGAGCTGGACCTGCGCGAGGGCTTCCACCGCCTGCGCGAGCTCGGCCGGCCGGACACGCGGCGCGCGCAGGCCGCGGTGGTCGGCAGCTACGGCCTGTCCGCCGCCAGCGTGGTGGCGCTGCTGCTGCACAGCGCCTGGGCGGACCTGCTCGCGGCCGGCGCGATCGGGCTGGTGATCGGCCTGATCACCGTGCTGTCGGCCACGCGCCCGCGGCTGGCGGCCGCCAGCGAGGCGATCAGCGCGCTGGTGGCGACCTTCGTGGCGACCCTGGTCAGCGCCTACGTGGTGCCGCTGGCGGTGAAGTCGGTGGTGCTGGCCGCGCTGATCGTGCTGGTGCCCGGCATGTCGCTGACCACCGCGGTGCGCGAGATCTCCAGCCAGCACCTGGTGTCGGGCGTGGCGCGCATGGGCGGCGCGGTGGCGACCCTGCTCAAGCTCACCTTCGGCACCGTGGCGGCCAGCCAGGTGTGCGCCGCGCTCGGCATCGAGGGCGGCAGCTACGCGCTCCCGCCGCTGCCGGCGTGGACCGACTATCCCGCGCTGCTGCTCGGCGCGGCGGCGTTCGCGCTGCTGTTCCGCGCGGCCTGGCGCGACTGGCCGGTGGTGATGGGCGCGGTGGTGCTCGGCTACGCCGCCACGCGCTGGGGCGGCGCCATTTCCGGGGCGATCCCGGGCGCGCCGTTCGGCGTCTTCCTCGGCGGCCTGCTGCTGGGCGGCCTGTCCAACCTGTACGCGCGCTTCGCGCACCGGCCCGGCGCGGTGATCCGCGAGCCGGGCATCATCCTGCTGGTGCCGGGCAGCGTCGGCTTCCGCAGCGTGTCCTACCTGTTCGAGCGCGACACCACGCTGGGGATGGATACCGGCATCCTGCTGGTGACGCTGCTGATCTCGCTGGTGGCGGGGCTGCTGTTCGGCGACCTGCTGGTGTCGCCGCGGCGCTCGCTCTGAGCTCGCGTCCGGGATGGCACTGGGGGCGCTTGTCGGGTTTTCTTCGGCGCTGCCCATGGGCTTCCGCGAGTGGGACGCCTACGGCGGGTTTCGCTGGCCTGCCGGCCAGCGAGTTCCCTTGCTTTGCTGGCCCAAAGAAAGGGAACCGAAAGAAACGGCCTGGTTCATCCCGATGAAAGGGAAGAGCGTGCACGGCCACGCCTTGCCTTGCCAGCTTGCGGCTTCCAGAGGAGCCGGCGCGGCCACCCCGCGACCGCTCGGGAGCCGAAGCAAGAGAAGCGGAGCGGTGCGCTCAGGGGCATCGAGCTGCCGCACGCACCCATCCACAACCCAACCGCACGTGGTGCGACACCCTGTGCCCCGGTTCCCGAGCGGGGCGGGGTGGCCGCACCGTAGATCGGGAGGCGCCCCGTTGATCCAGGCTCCTCGACATAGCGGGCTGGTAGTCCCGGCGGGCTCATCGAGGCCGTTTCTTTGGGCTACTTTTCTTTGGGCCCGCAAAGAAAAGTAGCTCGGTCGCCGGCAGGCGACCGAAACCCGCCGCAGGCGGCCCAATCGCGGCACGCTCGCACGGAATGCGGGACGCAAGTATCGGCACTCACCGTTCGGCGGCGTAAACCCGTCGAGAGTGATTGGGTCGCCGGCAGGCGACCGAAACCCGCCGCAGGCGACCCAATCGCGGCACGCTCGCACGGAATGCAGGGCGCAAGTATCGGCACTCACCGTTCGGCGGCGGAAACCCGTCGAGAGTGATTGGGTCACCGGCAGGCGACCGAAACCCGCCGCAGGCGGCCCAATCGCGGCACGCTCGCACGGAATGCGGGACGCAAGTATCGGCACTCACCGTTCGGCGGCGTAAACCCGTCGAGAGTGATTGGGTCGCCGGCAGGCGACCGAAACCCGCCGCAGGCGGCCCAATCGCGGCACGCTCGCACGGAATGCAGGGCGCAAGTATCGGCACTCGCCGTTCAACGGCGGAACCCCGGCGAAAGCGCATGCCAAGCCACCGCACGCATCACACGACACCGGCATGAGACCAACCCCCCTCTCCGGCCAGCGTCAATCGAAAAAAGCCACCGACAAGACGACACAAAAAAACGCCGGCACAAGGCCGGCGTCTTTCATCCCCGCGGAACATGGCGCTCAGATCGCCAGATCCTTTTCCTTCTTGCCGGCCTTCAGCGCATCGTTGAACCAGCGCGGCCGCTTGCCGCGACCGGACCAGGTCTGCTCCGGGTTGGCCGGGTTGCGGTATTTCGGCGCCACGGTGCCGCCGCTGCGGCGGCCCTTGCTGCGCCCGCCGAAAATGTCCTCGAAGGCATAACCCTCGGCCTTGATCAGCGCGTGGATCTTCTCGCGCAGCTTGGCGACCTTTTCCTTGCGCAGTTCCTGCTGGCGCTGCTGCGCCTTGCTGATGAGGTCGTTGAGCTGATTGTGGTTTAGGCTTTTGATATCGACCGCCATGGTTTTATCTCCGGGTAGCCATCGCGCAAAGTAAAGGGAAAAACGTCGCCCGTCGTCATTGACAGGTAATGCGCCTTCCTGGTTCGCGGCGAATTCTCGCTTATTCCGAGGATGATTGCAAAACCGGCGAATCAGTGTGATGGAATCATCAATTAGCGGCATGCCGGGGCGGGCATTTGCCGGGAATTGGCGCCCCACTCGCGCCTTGCGGTAATGCGCCTTGCCGCGCGGGATAAGCCGGGGAACGCCGCGGGATTCGGGCCGGCATTGGCCCGGAGATAACCGGCGACCGGCCGCCGCACGGCCGTCGCGGACGGCCGCACGGCAGGGCGCGCGGTTCAGTCCAGCAGCGCGAACAGCTCGTCGCGGGTGATCGCGCGGGCCTCGGCCTCGTCGCGCTTGCGGTATTCCAGCGTGCCGGCGGCCAGGCCGCGCTCGCTCACCACCACGCGGTGCGGGATGCCGATCAGCTCGATGTCGGCGAACATCGCGCCGGGGCGCAGGCCGCGGTCGTCCAGCACGGTCTCCACGCCGCGCGCCGACAGCTCCGCGTACAGCGACTCGGCCGCCGCGGCGACCGCGGCGTCGCCCTTGGGGTTGATCACGCACACCGCCACGCGCCAGGGCGCCATCGGCTCGGGCCAGACGATGCCGGCCTCGTCGTGGCGCTGCTCGATCGCCGCGGCGACGATGCGGCTGATGCCGACGCCGTAGCAGCCCATCAGCATGACGCGCTGCTTGCCGGCCTCGTCCTGCACGGTGGCGCCCAGCGCCTCGGCGTACTTGGCGCCGAGCTGGAACACGTGGCCCACCTCGATGCCGCGGGCCATGCGCAGCGTGCCCTTGCCGTCCGGCGAGGGGTCGCCCTCGACCACGTTGCGGATGTCCTCCACGCGGGTGACGCGGCCGTCGCGCTCCCAGTTGGCGCCGGTGTAGTGGGTGTCGTCGGCGTTGCCGCCGCAGACGAAGTCGGCCAGCACGGCGGCGCTGCGGTCCACGATCACCGGCACCTCGGCGGGCAGGCCGACCGGGCCGATGAAGCCGGGGCGCGTGCCGGTGACGGCGAGGATCTGCTCCTCGGTGGCGAGCACCGGCTCGCCGCCGACTTCCGGCAGCTTGCCGACCTTGACCTCGTTGATCTCGTGGTCGCCGCGCAGGCACAGCGCGACCAGGCCGTCCTTGCCCTGCACCAGGAGGGTCTTGAGCACGGCGGACGCGGGGACGCCGAAGTGCGCGGCGACGTCCTCCACGGTGCGCACGCGCGGGGTGTCCACGCGCTTCAGCTCCTGCGCCGGCGCGGGGCGCGCGGCGGCCGGCGCCAGCGCCTCGGCCTTCTCGATGTTGGCGGCGTAGTCGGAGCCGTCGGAGAAGACCAGCGCATCCTCGCCCGAATCGGCCAGCACCTGGAACTCGTGGCTGGCGTTGCCGCCGATCGCGCCGGTGTCGGCCTGCACCGCGCGGAACTCGAGGCCCAGGCGGGCGAAGATGCGCGCGTAGGCGTCGTACATCGCCTGGTAGGTCTCGGCCAGCGACTCCTGCGTGAGGTGGAAGGAGTAGGCGTCCTTCATCAGGAACTCGCGCGCGCGCATCACGCCGAAGCGCGGGCGGATCTCGTCGCGGAACTTGGTCTGGATCTGGTAGAAGTTCACCGGCAGCTGCTTGTAGCTCTTCAGCTCGTTGCGCGCGTAGTCGGTGATCACTTCCTCCGCGGTGGGCGCGTAGCAGAATTCCTGCTCCTTGCGGTCCCTGATCTTCAGCAGCTGCGGGCCGAACTTCGCCCAGCGGCCGCTCTCCTCCCACAGCTCGCGGGGCTGGATGGTCGGCATCAGCAGCTCGACCGCGCCGGCGCGGTCCATCTCCTCGCGCACCACGGCCTCCACCTTGCGCAGCACGCGCAGGCCCAGCGGCGACCAGGTGTACAGGCCGGCGGCGAGCTTGCGGATCATGCCGGCGCGCAGCATCAGCTTGTGGCTGGCGATCTCGGCGTCGGCGGGCACTTCCTTGACGGTGGCCAGGTGGAATTGGCTGAGGCGCATGGGCTTTGGGATTTCCGGCGATAAAGGCGCCGATTATAGCGGGCGCGGCCGGCGCCTGGCCGGTCCGTGCGGGCCAGCGGCCGGGCGGCAGAGGCGGCGTCGTGCCCGGGTTCTCCAGGCGTCGATTGTCAGTGGTTCAATGGTGGCGATACGCGCGGATGCGCACGGAGTAAACGGGCGCCATTCCCGCGCAGGCGGGAATGACGCAGGCGTGCGAGGCAAGGCAAATCCGAATGGCGACGGCAGCCCGCCGCGCCGGCAGGCAATGCCTACTGCGCGGCGCAGTACTGCTGGTACTGCCGGCCGGCGGCGTCGATCTGCGCCTTGCGCTGGCTGTCGTCCAGCACCTTCTGCTGGCCGCCCTCCTGCATCACCACCGGGCCGCTGCCCTTGAGCGTCTCCAGGTTCGACTTCAGCGAGGCGCACAGCCTGGCGCGGTTGGCCGGGGTGTCGGCGACGCTGGCCGGCGCCTCGGGCTCGGGGCGGTTCTCCCTCGACTCGCTGCTCGACGGCTGCGCGATCGGCTCGGCGCTGCCGCTGAGGGTCATCTGCTGGTACTTGGTGCCCTGCGGCGGCGGCGTCTCGGAGTAGTGCACGGTGCCGGAGGCGTCGGTCCACTTGTAGACCTGGGCGGCGGCGAGCGGCGCGAGCAGCAGCAGCGCGAGGGCGAGCAGGGGACGACGCATGGGCCTCTCCGGAGGTGTCTGGATTCCGCCGCCCTTGTTAGCACCCCGCCGGGCTGGACTCAAGCCGCATGGTTTACACTGCGCGCAGCCCGTCACGGATTGTTTCATGAGCGACAGCACGCCCGTCCGCACGCCGCGCCACCGCGGCATCTACCTGCTGCCGAACCTGTTCACCACCGGCGCGATGTTCGCCGGCTACTACGCGATCGTGGCCAGCATCGACGGCCGCTTCGCCGAGGCCGCCGTGGCGGTGTTCGTGGCGGCCCTGCTGGACGGCATGGACGGCCGCGTGGCGCGGCTCACCGGCACGCAGAGCGAGTTCGGCGTGCAGTACGACTCGCTGTCGGACCTGGTCAGCTTCGGCCTGGCGCCCTCGCTGGTGCTGTACGACTGGTCGCTGGCCGCGCTGAAGGGCTTCGGGCCGCTGTGGGGCAAGATCGGCTGGGCGGCGGCCTTCCTCTACGCCGCCTGCGCGGCGCTGCGGCTGGCGCGCTTCAACACCCAGGTCGGCGTGATCGACAAGCGCTATTTCCAGGGCCTGGCCAGCCCGGCGGCGGCGGCGGTGTGCATGTCCTTCGTCTGGACGATGGAGAAGTTCGGCGTGCCGGGCGCGGAGCTGTGCTTCGTCACGCCGTTCCTGGCGGTGGTGGTGGGCCTGCTGATGGTCAGCCGCTTCCGCTACTACAGCTTCAAGTCGCTGCCGATGGGGCACGGCGAGCGCATCCCGTTCTGGTGGGTGGTGGTGCTGGTGCTGCTGCTGGTGCTGCTCTACCTCGACCCGCCGACCGTGCTGCTGGCGGTGTTCTCGCTCTACCTGCTGTCCGGCCCGGTGCTGACCCTGTGGGGCCTGGCCAGCCGGCGGCGCGCGCGGCGCGGCGCGGCGGCATGAACCCGTCGCCGGCCGCCGCCGCGCCCGCCCGCCGCGCCCGCGTGCTGCGGGCGCTGGGTCTGACGCCGTGGACCTTGCGCCTGCCCGCATCCGCCGAAGCCACGCCGGCCGGCGCGCCGTCGCCGGCCGATGCCATCGCCGCCGCCCGCTGCGCGCTGCTGCTGCCCGGCGGCTGCGCGGCGCGCGAGCTGGACCTGCTCGGCCGCGCGCTGCTGGCCGCGGGCGCGGAGCTGGCGCGCGCGCCGCGCATCATGGTGGTGGACGGCCGCCCCGCCGGCGCGCTGCCGGAGCTGCCGGCCTACCTGGTGTTCGGCCCGGCGCAGGCGCAGGCGCTGGGCCGCGAGCTGCCGGCCGCGGCGCTGAACGCCGCGCAGATCGTGCTGGTGGACGAGCCGGCGCAGCTGCTGGCCGGCGCGGCCGGCAAGCGCCGCCTGTGGACCGCGCTGCGCCAGCTGCGCCGCGCGCTGGCGGGCGCGGGGGGCTGAGCGATGGTCGCGGCCCCACGGCCCGAGGTCGAGATCCGCGCGATGCGCCGCGAGGACCTGCCGGCGGTGAGCGCGCTGGAGAACGCCTCCTACGAGTTCCCCTGGTCGCAGGGCATCTTCGCCGACTGCCTGAAGGCCGGCCATCCCTGCTGGGTGCTGCGCGTGGACGGCGAGACCGCCGGCTACGGCATCCTCTCCGTCGGCGCGGGCGAGGCGCACGTGCTCAACGTGTGCATCGGCGCCGACTGGCGCGGCCGCGGCCTGGGCCGCCACCTGCTGCGCCGCCTGCTCGACATCGCGCGCTGGAACGGCGCCGAGCGCGTGTTCCTGGAAGTGCGGCCGTCCAACCCGGTCGCCAAGCGGCTCTACGACTCCATCGGCTTCCGCGAGATCGGCCGCCGGCCGCGCTACTACCCGGCCCGCGACGGGCGCGAGGACGCCATCGTGATGGAGCTGGACCTGGCGTCCCCGTTGCGCTGAGTCGGCTTCCTGCGCCATTCGCGCACCCCTCCCGCCGCAAGGGCGAACAGGCCGATGCCGAATCCGCCGAGCATCGGCAGCGCATGGGTGGGGCGATAGTCGAAGGCGACCGCATGCGTGCCAGCGGGGACCGCAAGGCCCTGGAACAGCCCGTGGGCCCGCTCGAGCGGTACCGGCCGGCCGTCCACCGTGGCGGTCCAGCCGGGATAGAACGCCTCGCGGCGGAGCAGGCGGGCCGGTTCCTCGCAGTGGAGGGACACCCGGGTACGGCCGGACGGCTGCAGGCTGCAGTCGCCGCCTTCGGCTTCGAAGTAGGGCCTGGGAGCGGGCAATTCGTAGATGGCCATGTCGTCGCCCTCGTAGACGGCGCGCGGCAGCGTGTCCTGCTGGCCCGGCGCGGGAAGCAGGCCGAGCTTCGGAACCAGCGTCGCGCGGTTTCCGTCCATGCGCGCTCGCCGCCCTTCGTCCGCGTCCATCAGCCACAGCGCCACCGGATGGCGGCTTCCGGCCTGGGTGATCGTCGCCTCGACGACAGGAGGATGCGGACCGGAGGCGTCGATGCGCAGCGGACGGTCCAGCCGGATCGCCAGCGGCGCATTGTCGACCGAACCGGCGAGCGCCCGCTCGCCCTCGGCGCAATCCGCCAGGGCGACACAGACCCGGGCCCTCAGCACGCCGTCGGACTCGCCGCGGTAGTTGCCGATCAGCACCGTGACGGCATCGAACGACAGGGATGACGATGCGGCCGGCGTCCATGCGACGACGACCGGACGGTCGGGCTCCAGCGGCAACGCGCGCGTCGGCTGGCTTCGCGCGGTGGTTGCCAGCATGGCCTCCGCGAACGGGTGGGTCCCCGCCTGGGCCAGCACGTATTTGACGCCGAGCTCCTCATAGGCGCCGCGCCGGGTGCCGGCCAGTTCCGCGACGTAATCCTTGCCGGACAGGTTCGCGGTGCCGGTGTAGGTGACCATGTCGGCCTGCGGGTCCAGCCGCGCATGGATGTAGTCCACCCAATCGCGCGTGACGGGCAGATAGTTGTGGTTGATCTGGGCGACGCCGAAGAAAGCGCCGTAGTTCGGCGCCAGCGGCCCCAGCGAGTAGACCCGCTGCAGCCTGGCATGGGCTTGCAGGAAGGCGGTCCCATGGCCGTGTTGGACAGGTTCGCGCAAACCGCTGCGGATCGGCGGCACGAACAGCAGGCAGGCGTCCAGCGCGAGCAGGACGGCCAGCAGGTGCGGCGCCCGCCGCAGACGGCCGTGCGACAGCGCGAGCGCGGCGGCGACGACGGCCGTGCATGCAGCCCAGGCGAGGGAGCCGGTCGTGAAGGCATGATGCGGGGCTTCCAGCAGGGCGCGAACCGGATCGCCCGCGAGCCGCAGGGCGACGGCCGCGCACAGCGCCGTCGCGGCGAGGGCGGCCAGGACGGCGAGGTGCGCCGGCTGCGGCCGGCGCTGCATGCCGTCCAGCGCCATCGCCGCGAGGACGGCGCCCGCGAACTCCCAGGAAGGCGGCGCGTAGCGGAAGAACGCGACCGACTTGATCATCGGCAGCAGGTTGACCAGGTCGCTGACCGGGCGCACGTCGTAGGTCTTGGCGAGGCAGAGGACGATCCAGCCCAGCAGCGGCAGGCACAGGCCTCGCCGGCCGTACGCCAGGCCGAGCAGGGCGACGAACAGCCCGGGCACGCTGAAGTAGCCGCCGACGTTGCGCCAGCTCGCGGCAACGGCGCCGGCCGGGCCGTCGTAGGCGAAGATCGGCCCGTAGAGCCATGGCATCAGGGTCTGCGCGAGCGAGGGCGCGGGAAGCGGAACGTGCGCGAAGAAGCCCTCGTGCCCGCCCACGTGGGACAGCGCCACGAATTCGGCGAAAGGCACGATCTGCGGGAGCGAGCACAGCAGGCCGACGCCCACGGCGAGGCACAGCCGGCCTGCGAAGCGGACCTGTTGCCGCCTTTCCAGCCCGGCCAGCCGGGACAGGGTCCAGAGCCCGGCGAACAGGCCGTCGATATAGGCGGTTTCGGGAAAGCCGGCGTAGATCGACCAGGCCAGCGCCGCCGGAACCAGCAGCCAGCCGCCGGCGCGGTCGGCGGCCACGCGCGCGCGCAGCTGCTCGATGCCCAGCAGCAGCAGCGGGAGGAACGCGATGGGCGTGCTGATCGGCGCGCCATGCCAGGCGAACGTGCCGTTGAATTCGAACAGCAGCGCCCCGCCCAGCGCCGCCGTCCGGGAAAGGCCGATCCGGCGCAGCAGCGCATACGTGGCGATGCCGGCCAGCATCTGCAGCAGCACCTCCAGCCAGAGCCCGCCCGACTGGAAATGCATCAGCAGGATGAACGGCAGGAAGAGGGCCGCGGGCTGCGCCTCCGCGGCCAGCGGAAGCCCGGCCCCGTTGTACGGGTTCCACCAGGGAACCCGGCCCGAGAGCCATTGCTCGGCCGAGAGCCTGCCCAGCGCCTGGGCCTGGAAGCCCACGTTCGGGTCGATCCAGGGATAGCCGGCGTGGTGCTTCCCGCTCACTCCCGTGCCGCCGAAGAAGGCCAGCGGGTCGGTCACGTACCACCCGGCCAGGGCGGGCAGGTTGACCAGCAGGGGAAGGAGCAGCAGCAACAGCGGCGGCAGGAGGTTCTTCAGAGGCGTCTTCGGAAGGTTCATGCCGCGTCCGGAGGCGTGTGCACCCTATTCGAGATGCCGCGCCGGGAAGGGATGGTTGAGATAGGTGAGCATCTTCGTCTCCCGCCGCCCGCGCGTGACCGTGTCGAGCACCAGGCCGGTGACGAAGCCGAGGAAGCCCAGCAGCATGATGCCGGTGGCCAGGATCGCGGTGGGGAAGCGCGGCACCAGGCCGGTGCGCAGGTATTCCTGCAGCAGCGGGATGCCGAGCGCCGTCGACAGCGCGACCAGCGCCGCGCCGATCGCCGAGAAGAACAGCAGCGGGCGCTCGTGCTTGAACAGCTGCAGGATCAGCAGCAGGATGCGCAGGCCGTCGCGGTAGGTGCTGAGCTTGCTGGTCGAGCCGGCCGGCCGGCCGCGGTACGGGCCGGCGACGTGGGCGATCGGCATGTGCAGCTCGAGCGCGTGCACGGCCAGCTCGGTCTCGATGCCGAAGCCGATCGAGGTGGCCGGGAACGACTTCACGAAGCGCCGCGAGAACAGCTTGTAGCCGGACAGCATGTCGTGCAGCCGGTTGCCGAAGATGCACCGCACCGCGCCGGTGAGCATGCGGTTGCCCAGGCGGTGGCCGGCGCGGTAGGCGCCGTCGTCGGCCTCCTCGCGCGCGCAGTTCACCAGGTCGCAGAGCCGCTCCTGCGCCAGCGCCAGCATGCGCGGCGCGCAGGCCGCGTCGTAGGTGCGGTCGCCGTCCACCATCAGGTAGAAGTCCGCCTCGACGTCGCGGAACATCCGGCGCACCACCGCGCCCTTGCCCTGCTCGGGCTCGTGCCGGACGACCGCGCCGGCCGCGGCGGCCGCCGCGGCGGTGCCGTCGGTGGAGTTGTTGTCGTAGACGTAGATGCGCGCTTCCGGCAGCGCGGCGCGGAAGTCGGCCACCACGTCGCCAATGGTGGTCGCCTCGTTGTAGCAGGGGATGAGTACGGCGACCTCGAGCTTCTGCATGCGGCGCCCCGGTGCTGGCTTCCCCGTAGCCTAGCCCAGTTTCCGCGCCTGCTCGCGCAGCGCGGCCAGCTGGGTGCCCCAGTCGACGATGCGCTGGCGCTCCTGCGCCACCACCTCGGCCGGCGCGTTGGCGACGAAATTGGCGTTGCCGAGCTTGCCCTCGCACTTCCTGATCTCGCCCTCGATGCGGGCGATCTCCCTGGCCAGGCGCGCCTTCTCGGCGCCGAGGTCGATCAGGCCGGCGAGCGGGATCAGCACGCGCAGCGAGCCGACCACCGCGGCGGCGGCGGCCGGCTCGTCGGCGCCGGGCTCGATCCACTGCGGCGCCTCGGTGCGGGCGAGGAAGGCGATCTGCGCGGCGAACTTGGCCGCGCGCGCGCGGTCCGCCGCGTCGCCGCCGGCGAGCCGCAGCGGCAGCGTCCTGCCCGGCGCGATGTTCATTTCCGCGCGGATGCGGCGGATGCCGGAGAGCACCGCCTTGAACCACTCGATCTCCGCCGTGGCCGCCTCGTCCGCCGCGATGGCGTCGGCGGACGGCCACGGCTGGCCGAGGATGCCGCCCGCGGCGTCGATGCCGAGCCGCGGCGCCACCGATTGCCAGATTTCCTCGGTGATGAACGGGATGATCGGGTGCAGCGCGCGCAGCACCGTCTCCAGCACCACCAGCAGGGTGTGGCGGGTGGACGCCGCGGCGGCGGCGTCCCCGCCGTTGAGCGCGGGCTTGGACAGCTCCAGGAACCAGTCGCAGTACTCGTTCCACACGAACTCGTACAGCGCCTGCGCCAGCAGGTCGAAGCGGTAGCTGGCGAAGTGCTGCTCGACCTCGGCCAGGGTTTGCTTCAGGCGCGTGAGGATCCAGCGCTCGGCCTCGGTGACCGGCTTGTTCCCTTCCCCCTCCGGGAGAAGGTGGCGCGAAGCGCCGGATGAGGGCGCGGATGTGCCGGAAGCTTGCGCTTCGACCGGACCCTCACCCGGCGCCTCCGCGCCACCCTCTCCCGAGGGGAGAGGGGTTTGCACGTTCATCAGCACGAAGCGCGCCGCGTTCCACAGCTTGTTGCAGAACGCCTTGTAGCCCTCGGCGCGCCTGATGTCGAAGTTGATCGTGCGGCTGTAGCTGGCCAGCGCGGCGAAGGTGAAGCGCAGCGCGTCGGTGCCGATCGCCTTGATGCCGTCGGGGTATTCCTTGCGGATGCGCTTGTCCACCTTCTCGCGCACCTGCGGGATCAGCAGCGAGCGGGTGGACTTCTCCACCAGCGGCTCCAGCGCGATGCCGTCGATCAGGTCCAGCGGGTCCAGCGTGTTGCCCTTGGACTTGGACATCTTCTGGCCCTCGGCGTCGCGCACGATGGCGTTGATGTACACCTCGCGGAACGGCACCTTGCCGGTGAAGTACAGGGTCGCCATCACCATCCGCGCGACCCAGAAGAAGATGATGTCGAAGCCGGTGACCAGCACCGCGCTGGGCAGGTAGATGCGGTCGTGCGACCAGTCGGCGACCACGTTGCCGTCGGCGTCCTTCACCGGGCCGTCCAGCGGCCAGCCCAGCGTGGAGAACGGCCACAGCGCGGAGCTGAACCAGGTGTCCAGCACGTCCTCGTCCTGGCGCAGCGCGCCGACCGGCGCGATGCCCGCATGCGCGCGCGCGTCGGCCTCGTCCTCGCCCACGAAGATGTTGCCGGCCTCGTCGTACCAGGCCGGGATGCGGTGGCCCCACCACAGCTGGCGGCTGATGCACCAGTCCTGGATGTTCTCCAGCCACTGCGTGTAGGTGGCGGCCCAGTTCTCGGGGACGAACTGGATGGCGCCCGAGCGCACCGCCTCCAGCGCGGGCCCGGTGATCGCCCTGCGGCCGCCGGGGCGGCCGTCGGCCAGCGCCTCGCTGGTGAGGTCGAGGAACCACTGGTCGGTGAGCATCGGCTCGATCACCGCGTCGGAGCGCTGGCTCACCGGTACCTGCAGCTTGTGCGGTTTGGTCTCGACCAGCAGGCCGGCGGCCTCCAGGTCGGCCAGCACCGCCTTGCGCGCCTCGTAGCGGTCCAGGCCGCGGTACTTCGCCGGCGCGTTGTCGTTGACCCTGGCGTCCAGCGTGAAGATGCTGATCGGCGCGAGGCCGTGGCGCTGGCCGATGGCGTAGTCGTTGAAGTCGTGCGCGGGGGTGATCTTCACGCAGCCGGTGCCGAACTCGCGGTCCACGTAGTCGTCGGCGATCACCGGGATCTCGCGCCCGCTCAGCGGCAGCTTGAGCATCCTGCCGACCAGGTGCGCGTAGCGCTCGTCCTCCGGGTGCACGGCCACGGCGACGTCGCCCAGCATGGTCTCCGGGCGCGTGGTGGCGACCACCAGCGATGCGTCGCCGCCGGCCACGGGATAGCGGATCGACCACAGGTGGCCGTCGCGCTCGACGTTGTTCACTTCCAGGTCGGACACCGCGGTGCCCAGCGCCGGGTCCCAGTTCACCAGGCGGTTGCCGCGGTAGATCAGCCCCGCGCGGTACCACTCCACGAACACCTTGCGCACCGCGGCGGACAGGCCCTCGTCCATGGTGAAGCGCTCGCGCGACCAGTCGGCGGCCACGCCGAGGCGGCGCATCTGGTTCGTGATGGTGGAGCCGGATTCCTCCTTCCAGCGCCACACGCGCTCGACGAAGGGCGCGCGGCCCAGGTCGTGGCGGGTCCTGCCCTCGGCGGCGAGCTGGTTCTCCACGATCTTCTGCGTGGCGATGCCGGCGTGGTCGGTGCCCACCTGCCACAGCGTGTCGAAGCCGCGCATGCGGTGGTAGCGCACCAGCATGTCCATCACCGTCTGCTGGAAGGCGTGGCCCATGTGCAGCGTGCCGGTGACGTTGGGCGGCGGCAGCAGGATGCAGTACGGCTCGCCCCGGCCGGTGGGCCTGAAGTCGCCGCGGGCTTCCCAGCGGGCGTACCACTTCGACTCGATCGGGCGGGGCTCGAAACTCTTTTCCATCGGGGACTCGCGGTGGCGGCGCCCGGGGCGCCGCGCGGTGGCTGTCAGCGGACGTGAAGGGCGGATTGTACGGTCGCCGGGGCGCGACCCCAAGCGGCGACGGCGTGACGGGCCGGGCTGGACGCGCCGCGCCTTTGCGGACGGCATCGGCGCCGCGCTTCGAGGAAGGGGAGGCCCACGACGATGGCGGTCGGCCACGGCGCGGGGTGGATGCGCGGGCGGCCGCCGCCGGGGAAAGGGCGGGTCAGCCGGCGCGCAGCGCGCGCCCGTAGGCGTGCACCTCGTCCACCAGCACCTTCACGTGCGCCGGGTCGACCTCCGGCGTGATGCCGTGGCCCAGGTTGAACACGTGGCCGGGATGCGGCCCGAAGCTGTCCAGCACCGCGCGCGCCTCGCGGCGGATCACCTCGGGCGAGGCGCGCAGCACGGCCGGGTCCAGGTTGCCCTGCAGCGCCACCTTGCCGGCCACCGCGCGGCGCGCGTCGGCCAGGTCGACGGTCCAGTCCACGCCGAGCGCGGCGCAGCCGGTACCGGCCAGCTCGGCGAGGTGGCCGTTGGCGCCCTTGGAGAACAGGATCACCGGCAGGTCGCGCGCGTGCGGGTCGGCCTTCAGCGCCTCGACCACCTGCGCCATGTAGCGCAGCGAGAACTCGCGGAACGGCGCGGGGCCGAGCAGGCCGCCCCAGGTGTCGAACACCATCAGCGCCTGCGCGCCGGCGGCGGCCTGCGCGGCGAGGTAGGCGGCCACGCTGCGCGCCAGCACGTCGAGCAGGCGGTGGGCGAGGGCGGGCTCGTTCCAGCACATCGCCTTGGGCGCGGCGAAGTCGCGCGAGCCCTGGCCCTCGACCATGTAGCAGGCCAGCGTCCACGGGCTGCCGGAGAAGCCGATCAGCGGCGCGCGGCCGGCGAGCTCGCGGCGGATCAGCCGCACCGCGTCCATCACGTAGCGCAGCTCGCCGTCCATGTCGGGCACGGCCAGCCGCCCGACGTCGGCGGCGCTGCGCACGGGGCGCGCGAACTGCGGGCCCTCGCCCTGCGCGAAGGACAGCCCCAGGCCCATTGCGTCGGGCACGGTGAGGATGTCGGAGAACAGGATCGCCGCGTCGAGCTCGAAGCGCTGCAGCGGCTGCAGCGTCACCTCGCAGGCCAGCTCGGGGTTCTGCGCCAGCGCCATGAAGCTGCCGGCGCGCGCGCGGGTGGCGCGGTACTCGGGCAGGTAGCGCCCGGCCTGGCGCATCACCCAGACCGGCGTGGTGTCGGTGGGCTCGCGGCGCAGCGCGCGCAGGAAGCGGTCGTTCTTCAGCGGTGCGTTCATGCGGTCAGCGGCCGTGCGGGCCGTCGAGGCCCTGGGCGAACATCAGGCGGTAGCCGCGCTTGAGCTGGCTGTCGCGCGCCTTCTCGAAGGCGGCGATGGCGGCGTCGCGCTCCAGGAACTGCTCGCGGCGCAGCGTGGCCTTGCCGCCCTGCGTGCCCGACTCGCGGTACAGCGTCCAGCCGCCGAGCAGGTCCTGCTCCAGCACGATCTGGACGTAGCGCGGCGCCTCGGCCGCGGCGGGCATGGTTTGCAGGTAGAGGCGCATGGGGTTCGGCATGGGCGGCGGACCGGCCGCAGAGGCGTGCATTGTAGAAGGGCCGGGGAGCTTTGTGGGAGCGGCGCCAAGGGCAGGCCTCCGTGAGGACTCCCCTGTGGGAACGGCCTCCGGCCGCGATTTCCGGGTGCCTGGCCATCGCGGCCGGAGGCCGCTCCCACCATAGAGCTGGAGGTTGCTCCCACCGGGAGCGCCCGCCGTCAGCCGCTCGCGCCGGCGCGCAGCACGGCCAGCACCTCGCCCTCGTCCACGCCCGGCACGATCTCCGCCCGGCCGATCCCGCGCCACAGGATCAGCCGCAGCGTGCCGGCGGTGTTCTTCTTGTCCAGCCGCATCAGCGCGAGCAGCTGCTCCGGCTCCATGCCGGCGGGAACCGCGGTGGGCAGGCCGAGCCTTTCCAGCAGCCGCTGCAGCCGCGCGGTGTCGGCGCCGACGGCCAGGCCGAGCCGCTCGGACAGCCGCGCGGCGAGCAGCATGCCCACCGCCACGCCCTCGCCGTGCAGCAGCGCGGTGTAGTGGCCGGCGGTCTCCAGCGCGTGGCCGAAGGTGTGGCCGAGGTTGAGCAGGGCGCGCTCGCCCTGCTCGGTCTCGTCGCGCGCCACCACGCCGGCCTTGTAGCGCACCTTGCGCGCGATCGCCTCGGCGAGCGCCGCGTCCTCGCGCGCGGCCAGCGCGCCGGCGTGCGCCTCCAGCCAGGCGAAGAACGGCTCGTCGCCGATCGCCGCGCCCTTCACCACCTCGGCCAGGCCCGCGCGGTACTCGCGCTCCGGCAGGGTGGCGAGGGTGTCCAGGTCGGCCACCACCGCGCGCGGCTGGTGGAAGGCGCCGACCAGGTTCTTGCCGGCCGGCAGGTTCACCCCGGTCTTGCCGCCCACCGAGGAATCCACCATCGCCAGCAGCGTGGTCGGCATCTGCACGAAGTCGATGCCGCGCATCCAGCACGCCGCGCTGAAGCCGGCCAGGTCGCCGACCACGCCGCCGCCCAGCGCGATCACGCAGGCGTCGCGGGTGGCGCCGAGCGCGGCCAGCGCCTCCAGCGCGCGGCCCACGTTGGCGAAGCTCTTGTGCGCCTCGCCGTCCTCCAGCAGGAAGCTCGACCAGCGCAGCCCGTCCAGCCCGGCCGCCACGCGCTCGAGGTAGAGCGGCGCCACGGTGGTGTTGCTCACCACCAGCGCATGGCGGCCGCGCAGCGCGGCGCGCCAGCGCGCGGCGTCGGCGAGCAGGCCGCGGCCGATCCACACCGGGTAGCCGCGCCGGCCGAGGGCGACGTCGATGGTCTGCATCTGCGGGGCGTTCATGCGGCGTGCTGGCGTTTCCAGTGCTGGTCGAGCAGGGCGATGCAGCGCGCGCAGGCGGCGGCCACGTCCTCGTGCGCGCCGGCGACGGCGAGGTCGGCGGCCTCGCGGTAGAGCGGGCCGCGCCGGGCGGCCATCGCCTCCAGCCGGCCGCGGCGGTCGGCGACGGCGAGCAGCGGGCGCTTGTGGTCGCGCGCGAGGCGCTCCAGCTGCTGCTCCACGGTGGCGTCCAGCCACAGCACGTAGCCGCGCTCGGCCAGGCGGCGGCGGTTGGCGGCGTCGAGCACCGCGCCGGCGCCGGTGGCCAGCAGCACGCCCTCGCGCCGGCTGCACTCGTCCAGCAGCGCGCTCTCGCGCTGGCGGAAGCCGGCCTCGCCCTCGATCTCGAAGATGGTCGCCACCGGCACGCCGCAGTGGCGCTCGATCTCCTGGTCGAGGTCGAGGAAGGCCAGGCCATAATGCGCGGCGAGGCGGCGGCCCACCGAGGTCTTGCCGGCGCCGGTGGGACCGATCACGAACAGGTTGCGCGACGGGTTCATGCGCGCAATGTAGCAGCAGGAGTCTGGATGTCCGAACGGATACTGATCGCCGGCTGCGGCGACCTGGGGCGCCGCGCGGCCGCGCTGCTGCTGGCGCGCGGCGCCGAGGTGCACGCGCTGCGCCGCCGCCCGCCGGCGCGGGACGGCGACGGCATCCGCTGGCTCGCCGGCGACCTCACGCAGCCGGCCACGCTGCGCGGGCTGCCGCGCGGCATCACCGGCGTGGTCTACGCCCCCGCGCCCGCCGCGCGCGACGAGGCGGCCTATCGCGCCGTGTTCGTCGACGGCCTGCGCCACCTGCTCGGCGCGCTCGATGGCGCGGTGCTGCGGCGCGTGCTGTTCGTGTCCTCCAGCGCCGTGTACGGCGGGCACGGCGACGCCTGGGTGGACGAGGACACGCCGCCCGCGCCGCCGGGCTTCAACGGCGCCGTGCTGCTGGCGGCGGAGCGCTGGCTGGCGGCGCAGCCGCTGCCCGCGGTGGCGCTGCGCCTGGCGGGGCTGTACGGGCCGGGCCGGCTGCAACTGCTCGACCGCCTGCGCCGCGGCGAGGCGCGCGTGCCGCGGGCGCGGCCGTACTGGGCCAACCGCATCCAGGTCGACGACGCGGCCGCGGCGGTGGCGCACCTGCTGGCGCTGGAGCGGCCGGCGCCGGTCTACGTGGGCGCCGACGACACGCCCTTGCCGCTGGACGCGCTGTACGACCACCTCGCGCGCCTGCTCGGCGCGCCGTTGCCCGCGGAAGGCCCCGCGCCGGCCGGCGCGGGCGGCAAGCGGCTGCGCAACGCGCGCCTGCGCGCCAGCGGCTGGGCGCCGCGCTGGCCGGACGCGCGCGCGGGCTATGCGGCCCTGCTGGGGGAGGTGGCTTGAGGGCCTGTTCGCGCGCTGCCTATGCCCCGCCTGGAGCAGTCCGCGCGTGGGCACAGGGAAGCGCGAAGGTCCGCGGGGAGGCGCCGTGGATGGCGCCGGCTTTGGGGCGCGAGGAGTGGACGCCGGCCCGCGACGGCGCGGCATGGCGGGAATTGGGCGAGGGAGCCGGACATCGCGGCCGGAGGCCGCTCCCACAGGGCTTGCGGGGCCTTCGTGGAAGCGGCCTCCGGCCGCGATCGACCTGACGCGAGGTTGCCGGCGCCGAATGGTCGTGCGCGGTTTTGCCCGGCCGGAGAAGCACGCGGGCGAGAGGGAAGAACAGCAGGCGCGACCTCCACACCGGCCCGCGCTTCATCCCGCCGGCCTTCCCGGCGATCTTCCCCGGAAGACGGAACTGGCTCCGAGGGCATGGCGGACGGCGCGCTGCCGGCCGCAGCGCGCGCCCGCGTTTCGCGGCATGCTTCGCCGCGAGGGCGGGAACGGCCCGCCGCACGAGGAGTCCGCGCCATGCCAGCGAGCATCCAGCCCCACCTGGTCAGCACCACGAACGAGATCCCCGGCCACCGCATCGTCCGCCCGCTGGGCATCGTGCGCGGCATCACCGTGCGCTCGCGCAGCGTGGTGGGCAACGTCGGCGCCGCCCTGCAGACCCTGGTCGGCGGCAACATCACCATCTATACCGAGCTATGCGAGAAGGCGCGCGAGGAAGCCTTCGAGCTGATGCTGCGCCACGCCGCGGCGATGGGCGCCAACGCGGTGGTGGGCATGCGCTACGACGCCAACGAGGTGGCGCAGGGCGTGACCGAGGTGCTGGCCTACGGCACCGCGGTGCAGGCCGAGCCGGCCGGCTGAGCTTTGCCGCGGCGCGGCTTGCCCGCCGCGGCCGGCGGCTTCAGACTGCGCGGACCAGGGGGAGCGCGCCGCGCCGTTCGCCGCGGCACCAGCGGAGGGTTCACGCCATGTCCGTCGCCAAGGTCATCGAGATCAGCTCCTCGTCCGGCAAGGGCATCGAGGATGCCGTGCAGCAGGGCCTGTCCAAGATCGCCGAGTCGGTGAAGCACATCAAGGGCGCCTGGGTCAACGACATCAAGGTGGTCACCGCGGAGAACGGCAAGGTGACCGAGTGGCGCGTCAACATGCGCGTCAACTTCGTGGTGGAGTGAGCGCGCCGGCCGGGCTCAGTTGTGGCTGAGCCCGGTGACGTGGCGCTCGGTGTCGTACTCGACCACGCTGTCGGCCAGCGCCGGCAGCGTGGCCAGCGCGTGCCGGCTCAGGCGCTCGAAGTGGGCGAGGAAGCGCACCATCGCCTCCGCGTCCATCGCCAGCGGCGCGTGGCGGGCGAGCAGGCGCTCCTCCTCCTCGCTGCGCCAGCGGCGCACCACGTCCCAGTTCGGCGCCTGCAGCACGATCAGCGCGTCGAGCTTGCGCCACAGCGGCTGGTAGGCGCGCAGCTGCTTGTTGACCCAGCGGCGCCAGGCGCCGTCGGGGTCATCGGCGCGTTCCAGCGCGTTGACCGGCTTCTCCAGCGCCGACTGCAGCTGCGGGCGCAGGCCCAGCGCCCAGCCCTCCAGGATCACCAGCCGCGGCGGGCGGACCACCTTGGGCCAGCGCGAGGGCGGGATGCGCGTGTCGCGGCCCTTGTCGAAGCGCGGCCAGGCCACCGGCAGCTTGTCCGAGGCGTGCGGCAGCGCGGCCAGCACCGACAGCAGCAGCTCGATCTCGTGGGTGCCCGGCACGCCGCGGGTGCGCAGCAGCGGATGCACCTCGCGCGCCAGCGTCTCGCGCTCGGCGCGGGAGTAGTAGAAGTCGTCCAGCGAGAGCACCTCGGTGGGCCAGCCGCGCGCCTCCGCCTCGGCCTTCATCACCCGCGCCAGGGTGCTCTTGCCGCTGCCCTGCAGGCCGGACAGGCCCAGCAGGTAGGGGCGCTTGGCGCGGGCGATGCGGCCCGCGTAATGGTCGAGCAGATGGCCGGCCAGGGCCTGGTTCTGCATGCTAGCATCCGGGTTCATCGCGCCATGATGGCGCGAGCCGGCCGCGATGCAAGAGCCATGCTGAAACCCGAGATCCTGGACACCTTCCTGCTGCTGCTGGACCAGGCCAAGGCGGCCGGCGAACCCGAGCCCACCGCGACGAACCTGGCCACCGCCGACGCGGCCGGCCGGGTCAGCTCGCGCATCGTGCTGCTGAAGGGCGCCGACGAGCGCGGCTTCCGCTTCTTCACCAACTACCAGAGCGACAAGGGCGCGCAGCTGGAGGCGCACCCGCAGGCGGCGCTGTGCTTCCACTGGAAGCTGCTGCGCGAGGGCGTGCAGGTGCGCGCGGAGGGCGCGGTGCGCAAGCTGCAGGCGGAGGAGTCCGACGCCTACTTCGCCACCCGCCCGCGCGGCAGCCAGCTCGGCGCCTGGGCCTCGCTGCAGTCGCAGACGCTGCCCGACCGCGAGGCCTTCGAGCAGCGCCTGGCGCGCTACGGGCACGAGTTCGAGGGCCGCGAGGTGCCGCGCCCGCCGCACTGGGGCGGCTACGTGCTGGAGCCGGACATGGTGGAGTTCTGGTACGGCGCCCAGTTCCGCCTGCACGAGCGCGTGCGCTGGAGCCGGCACGGCCAGACCTGGACCAGCCGGCTGCTGTACCCGTAGGCGGCGGCGATGCGCGCGCAGCCGGTGCAGCACGTGGCGCAGGGCGGCTTCGCCGTCCACACGCGCGGGCGCGGCTTCAGCGAGATCACCGCGCAGGTGGACGACGCGGTGGCGGCCAGCCGCGTGCAGGCCGGCCTCGCCCACGTGTTCACCGCGCACACCAGCTGCTCGCTGCTGATCGGCGAGAACGCCGACCCGACCGTGCGCGATGACCTGGAGCGCTGGTTCGCCCGCGCGGTGCCGGACGGCGATCCGATCTTCCGCCACGACGCCGAGGGCCCGGACGACATGCCCGCGCACGTGCGCAGCATCCTCACCGGGGTGAGCCTGACCGTGCCGGTGCACGGCGGGAAGCTGCTGCTGGGCACCTGGCAGGGCATCTACCTGTGGGAGCACCGGCGCGACCCGCACCAGCGCAAGGTGACGGTAACCGTGCTGGGGCATTGAGCGGCATGGCCGACGCCTACCCGCAGCGCATCGTCTGCCTCACCGAGGAGCCGACCGAGGTGCTCTACGCGCTGGGCGAGGAGCGGCGCATCGTGGGCATCTCCGGCTTCACCGTGCGCCCGGCGCGGGCGCGCCGGGAAAAGCCCAGGGTCTCGGCGTTCACCAGCGCGAAGATCGGCCAGATCCTGGCGCTCGCGCCGGACCTGGCGATCGGCTTTTCCGACATCCAGGCCGACATCGCGCGCGAGCTGATCGCCGCCGGGGTGGAGGTGTGGATCAGCAACCACCGCAGCGTGGACGGCATCCTCGCCTACATCCGCCGGCTCGGTGCGATGGTCGGCGCGCACGAGCGGTCCGAGGCCTACGCGCGATGCGCCGAGGCCCACCTCGCCGCGGTGCGCGCGGCGGCCGCGAAGCTGCCGCGGCGGCCGAAGGTGTACTTCGAGGAATGGGACGAGCCGCCGATCACCGGCATCCGCTGGGTGGCCGAGCTGGTCCGCATCGCCGGCGGCGACGACGTGTTTCCCGAGCTGGCACGGGAGCCGCTGGCGAAGCGGCGCATCCTGGCCGATCCCGGCGAGGTCGTGCGCCGCGCGCCGGACCTCATCCTCGGCTCGTGGTGCGGCAAGCGCTTCCGCCCGGAGAAGGTCGCGGCGCGGCCGGGCTGGGCGGCGATCCCCGCGGTGCGCGACGGCGAGCTGCACGAGATCAAGTCGCCGCTCATCCTGCAGCCGGGCCCGGCGGCGCTGTTCGACGGGCTGGACGCGCTGCATGCCGTGATCGCGGCATGGGCGGTAAGACGGGGAGCGGGTGAAGAGGAGTGAGAAGTGAGCGGGGAGCCGAAGCGGGTGGCCGAGCCGGCCTTTCTCTCACTCCTCACTTCTCTCCACTCGCTCTTATCCCGCCAGCCTCGCCCCGAGGTCGTACAGCGGCGCGGCCACCAGCAGCCGCGCCAGCAGCAGCGCCACGATCACCACGGTGGGCGAGAAGTCGATCATGCCCACGGTCAGCCGGCCGCGCAGCGGACGCAGCAGCGGCGCCGCCAGCGCGCCGGCGAAGCGCAGCAGCGGGTGGTAGCCGTCCGGCTGCAGCATGCTGAGCAGGCTCCAGCCGAACACCAGCACCAGCCAGGTGATCAGCACGAAGTCGACCAGCGCGGCGACCGCCAGCACGAGCAGGCCCGGCAGCGCGGGCACGAAGCCGGCCAGCGCCGCCAGCGCGAGCTGCTTGAGCAGCAGCACCAGCCAGGCGACCAGCAGCGCGGCCAGGTTGAGCCGCCGCCAGTTCGGCAGCACCCGGCGCAGCGGCGCCAGCACCGGGTTGGAATAGCGGTAGACGAACTGGCTGAGCGGGTTGTGGAAGTCCGCGCGGCTGGCCTCGGCCAGCAGGCGCAGCACGAACAGCGCGGCGGCCGCGTCGAAGACCAGGCCGAGCAGCAGCGAGAAGGCGTTGAGCAGGTAGGTCATGCCGTCTTGTCCAGTTCGGCGGCGAGCTCCTCGCCGCGGCGGGCGGCGGCGGCCACGGCGCGGGCGACGATGCGTCCCAGCCCGTCGGCGGCGAAGCTCTCCAGCGCCGCCTGGGTGGTGCCGTTGGGCGAGGTCACCCGCCGGCGCAGCTCGCCCGGCGCCTCGCCGCCCTCGGACAGCATGCGGCCGGCGCCCAGGCAGGTCTGCACCGCCAGCGCGCGCGCCGTCTCGCGCGGCAGGCCCTGCGCCACCGCGGCGTCCTCCAGCGCCTCGACCAGGGCGAAGAAGTAGGCCGGCCCCGAGCCGGACAGCGCGGTGACCGTGTCCATCAGCCGCTCGTCGTCGATCCAGCGGGTCAGCCCCACCGCGTCGAGGATGTGCTGCGCCTGCGCCCGCTGCGGCGGGCTCACCCGCGCGTTGGCGACCAGCCCGGTGGCGCCGGCGCCGATCAGCGCCGGGGTGTTGGGCATGCAGCGCACGATCGGCAGCGCGCCGAACCAGCGCTCGAGCTGGTCCAGCCGCACGCCGGCGGCGATCGAGATCAGCAGCGGGCGCTGGCGCTGCAGGGCGTCGCGCAGGCCGTCGCGGATCGCCGGCATCACCTGCGGCTTCACCGCCAGCACCACCACGTCGGCGTCGGCCACGGCCAGCGGGTTCTCGGCGTAGGCGGCCACGCCGAACTCGCGGCCCAGCGCCTCGCGCGCGCCGGCCTGCGGCTCGGCCACGCGGATGGCGCCGGTCGGCACGCCGGTCTTGAGCAGGCCGCCGATCAGGCTGCGCGCCATGTTGCCGCCGCCGATGAAGGCGAGTCGGGTCATCGTCAGTCCTCGTCGATGGGAGCGCCTACCTTACCGGAGCGGCCGCGTCCGGGCACCGGGGCGCGACACCGGCGCAACCGGGTTCGCACTTTCGCCATCCACCCGAGGAAAGACTGGTCGCGCCGGCCCCGGCGCGAGTAGTATCGGCCCGCTGCAAGGGGGATTCCGGGGCAACGGTCGTACGACGGCGCATCCGGCCGGACGCCGGCCAGCCGGTCGTCGGTTCTCCCGCCCGCGTCCAGCGGCAGCAGGGAATTCCGTCCAGACGATCGGTTGAGGGGAACGACAGATGGATATCGCCGAACTGCTTGCCTTCTCGGTCAAGAACAAGGCCTCGGACCTGCACCTTTCGGCCGGCCTGCCGCCGATGATCCGCGTGGACGGCGACGTGCGCCGCATCAACATCCCGGCGCTGGAGCACAAGCAGGTGCACGCGCTGGTGTACGACATCATGTCGGACAAGCAGCGCCGCGACTACGAGGAATTCCTCGAGGTCGACTTCTCCTTCGAGATCCCCGGCCTGGCGCGCTTCCGCGTCAATGCGTTCAACCAGAACCGCGGCGCCGGCGCGGTGTTCCGCACCATTCCTTCGGAAGTGCTCACGCTGGAGGACCTGGGCGCGCCCAAGGTGTTCCGCGAGCTGATCGAGCAGCCGCAGGGGCTGATCCTGGTCACCGGCCCCACCGGCTCGGGCAAGTCCACCACGCTGGCGGCGATGGTCGACCACATCAACAAGAACGAGTACGGCCACATCCTCACCATCGAGGACCCGATCGAGTTCGTGCACACCTCGCAGAAGTGCCTGGTCAACCAGCGCGAGGTGCACCGCGACACGCACGGCTTCAACGAGGCGCTGCGCTCGGCGCTGCGCGAGGACCCGGACTACATCCTGGTCGGCGAGATGCGCGACATCGAGACCATCCGCCTGGCGCTGACCGCCGCGGAGACCGGCCACCTGGTGTTCGCCACCCTGCACACCAGCTCGGCGGCCAAGACCATCGACCGCATCATCGACGTGTTCCCGGCCGGCGAGAAGCCGATGGTGCGCTCGATGCTGTCCGAATCGTTGCGCGCGGTGATCAGCCAGTCGCTGCTGAAGAAGGTGGGCGGCGGCCGCATCGCGGCGCACGAGATCATGGTCGGCATCCCCGCCATCCGCAACCTGATCCGCGAGGACAAGGTGGCGCAGATGTACTCGGCGATCCAGACCGGCCAGCAGTACGGCATGCAGACGCTGGACCAGAACCTGCAGGACCTGGTCAAGCGCGGCCTGGTGGCGCGCCAGCAGGCGGCGGCGTATGCCAAGAACAAGGACATCTTCAAGTGAGGCGGGGAACCGGGAACAGGGAACGGGGAACGTCGCGCCTGCCGCGGACGGCGGCCCGCGGCGCTGCCCGGCCGGCTGATCAGAGCCCGCGCTTCGGCTGCTTCCCGTGCCATGCGTTCCCCGTTCCCTGTTCCCCGTTCCCCGCCCCGGGAGGCTCCCAGCCATGAGCGACTTCGACTTCACCTCCTTCCTCAAGCTGATGGTGCACAAGAAGGCCTCGGACCTGTTCATCACGGCCGGCGTGCCGCCGTCGATGAAGGTGCAGGGGCGCATCGTGCCGATCACGCAGAGCCCGCTGTCGGCGCAGCAGTCGCGCGACATGGTGCTCAACGTGATGACGCCCTCGCAGCGCGAGGAGTTCGAGAAGACCCACGAGTGCCAGTTCGCGATCTCCGCGCAGGGCGTAGGCCGCTTCCGCGTGTCGTGCTTCTACCAGCGCAACTGCGTCGGCATGGTGCTGCGCCGGATCGAGTCGAAGATCCCGACGGTGGAGGAGCTCAACCTGCCGCCGATCATCAAGCAGCTGGCGATGACCAAGCGCGGCATCATCATCTTCGTCGGCGGCACCGGCACCGGCAAGTCCACCTCGCTGGCGGCGATGATCGGCTACCGCAACCAGAACTCGACCGGCCACATCATCACCATCGAGGACCCGATCGAGTACGTGCACAAGCACGAGGGCTGCATCATCACTCAGCGCGAGCTGGGCATCGACACCGACAGCTGGGAGAACGCGCTGAAGAACACCCTGCGCCAGGCGCCGGACGTGATCATGATCGGCGAGGTGCGCACGCGCGAGACGATGGAATACGCCATCAACTTCTCCGAGACCGGCCACCTGTGCCTGTGCACGCTGCACGCCAACAACGCCAACCAGGCGATCGACCGCATCCTGCACTTCTTCCCGGAGGACCGCCGGCCGCAGCTGTTCATGGACCTGTCGCTGAACCTCAAGGGCATCGTGGCGCAGCAGCTCATCCCCACCCCGGACGGCAAGGCCCGCCGCGTGGCGGTGGAGGTGCTGCTCGGCACGCCGCTGGTGCAGGACTACATCCGCCAGGGCGAGATCCACAAGCTCAAGGAAGTGATGAAGGAATCCACCAACCTCGGCATGAAGACCTTCGACCAGAGCCTGGTCGAGCTCTACCACGCCGGCGAGATCAGCTACGAGGACGCGCTGCGCCACGCCGACAGCTCCAACGAGGTGCGCCTGCGCATCAAGCTCGCCCAGGGCGGCGACGCGCACACCCTGTCGCAGGGCCTGGAGGGCGTCGAGCTGGAGGAGACCCGCGACGGCAAGACCTTCGGCGGCGGCATGCTGTACCGCTGAAGCCGCGCGGGCGGCACGGGCACGGAAAAGGCGCCCCTCGGGCGCCTTTTCCGTTCGTCCCCGCGACGCGGGTCAGGGCGTTCCCGCGGCCGCCTTGACGGTCAGGCCGGTGGCGTCGACGCTCTTCACGCCCTTCACCGCGCGGGCGACCTTCACGGCCGCCGCCTTCTCGCTGCTGCTGGCGACGCCGCCGCTCAGGGTGACCACGCCGTCGGTGGTGTCGACGTTGATGTCGGTGGCGTGGATGCCCTTGGTGGTGGCGAATTCGGATTTCACCTTGGTGGTGATCCAGGCGTCGGCGGCCTTGTCCGGGACGGTCTGGTTCGTTGACTGCGCCTGGGCCTGCGCACTGGTTTCCTGCGCGCCGGCGGCGGCGGCGCCGAGGGCGAAGGCGGCCAGGGCGATGCCCGGCAGGGCCTTGCGGAAGCGGATGGGAATGGGCATGGCTGTGTTCTCCTTGAGTGAAGTCCCGTCGAGAGAGAAGGGCAGGCGGCGCCTGCGGTGGGGCCATGGCAGCAGCCGGGCGGTGAACGCCGCGTGGGCTGCGGCGCCGCCGTTCAGTGGCGGCTCGCGGAGGTGAAGGCCGCGCATGCGGCGCGCGCGGGCCGCGTCGTCGCCATCGTGAAAACGCGAAGGGGCGCCGAGGCGCCCCTTGCGAAGGTGGTGCGGGCGGAGGAGCCGGCTACTTCAGCTCGGTCTGCCCGGTGACCACCAGCCCCTTGTCCTCGACGTGCGCCTCGATGCGCATGTTGCGAATGCGCTCGGCCTGGGCGCGCATGGCGTCGAACTGCGCCTTGGTGCGCGCGCGGCTGGCGGCCAGGGCCTGGTCGGCGGGCGTCGGCGGGGCGCCGGTGCCGTCCTTGTCCAGCGCCGCCGCGGCCGCGGCGATGCTGTCGGCCTTGTCCTGCATCAGCCCGACCCAGGTGCGGTACATCGCGCCGTCGAGGTTCATGCGCAGCATCTGGCCGGCGTTGCCGGGCGCGGCCTTGAGCGTGTCGGCCAGCTTGGCGTCCTCGCCCGCGCCGATGCCCAGCGCCAGGCTCTTGTCGCCCATCGCCAGCCAGGCCGGCTGGTTGAGCATCTGCGTCATCGCCGGCGGCAGCGCCACCGGCTTGCCGTCGGCGGCGAGCTTCAGCTGGGCCAGCGCCGGGTTCATCATCTGGCCCATCGCCAGCAGGCCGGCCGGGTTGTTGGTGGACAGCACCAGGCGGCCGGTGAAGGAAGGCATCGGCTTGTCCTTGCCGGCGTCGAGGCTGTCCAGCGCCACGCGCACGCCGAGCAGGTCGCCGAACGGCGGGATCGCCGCCTTCTGCATCGCCGGGCCGAGCTTGGCGAAGGTGTCGTTGAGGTCGGCCAGCGCCGGGCAGGCGAAGGGCTTGGCCGCCACCGCGTCGGACTGCGCGCTCCAGAACGCGCGCAGCTGCGCCACCGGCAGCGCCAGCGCGAGGTCGAACGGCGCCTGCGCGTCGGCGCCCAGGCCGGGCAGCTCGACCTTCAGGCCGGCGAAGGCCTGGGTGATGTCGGGGGCCAGCGCCGCGTCCCAGCGGATCTCCTGGTGCTTGGCGTCCAGGCGGGTGTAGCCGAAGCTGAGCTCGGGCACGCGGGCGGCGATGCGCGCGGCGTCGCCCGCGCAGGCCGGCGGGATCTGCAGCTGGTTGGCCACCGGCTCGCCGGTCTTGGCCGACTCGGCCTCGGCGTGCGCCTTGAACAGCGCGGCGAACAGCGGGTCCTTGCCGCTGGCGGCCAGCGGCAGCGCGCGGGTGAGGTCGAGCTCGCCCACCGCCCACTTCTGGTAGCCCTTGGCCTTGGCCAGCTTGTCGAGGCGGCCGTCGTCCTGCAGGCTCCGGGCCGGGCGGTCCAGGCCCAGCGCCTGGCGCAGCAGCGGCTTGGCGGCGTCGGCCGGGAGCAGCGCGGCGACGGCCTGCTTGCCGACCACGGCGAGGATCACCTGCACGCCGGCCTCGGCCGAGGCGTGCCGGCGGTAGCTCTGCCCGTCCACGTCGGCCACGTCGAACTTCTTGCCGTAGGCGGTCTCCAGCCGGCCGACGAAGGCGTTGAAGGCCTGCGCGTCGGTCAGCTCGAAGCGCACCACCGGCGCCAGCCCCAGCCCGTAGAAGGCGGAGTAGCCCTTGATGTTGAGGCCGGCGTTCCGCGCGAACTGCTCGATGGTCTTGCCGTCGAGCTCGCCGGCGAAGGCGCGCAGCAGGCGCGCGCCGTCCGGGTCCTTGGCGGCCATGTCGTCGGCCGCGGACTGCAGCTGCTTGACCTGGGCGGGCAGCTGCACGTCCGCCTGCGCGAGCAGCGCGCCGCGGGTGTCGTCGTCCATCACGTCCAGGTTGGCGACTACGTAGGGCGTGTCCGCCGGCACGAAGGCCAGGGGGGCGTCCTTGTCTTTGTGCCCGCAGCCGGCCAGCAGCGCGCCGGCGACGGCCAGCGCGAGGGTGCGCGTCGTCATTCGCATGTCATTCCCCAAGTCAGGTGTGGTGTCGCGCGGCCATTATGCCCGTTCGGGCGGGCGCACGCCGCGCCGGCGCGGCGGCCGTTCAGCGGGTCAGCATCTCGCCCAGCACCGCCATGCGCACGAACACGCCGTTGCCGACCTGCTCCAGGATGCGCGACTGCGGCCCGTCGGCCACTTCCGGCGCGATCTCGATGCCGCGGTTGATCGGCCCGGGGTGCATCACCAGGCAGCCGCGCGCGGCCAGCGCCAGGCGGCGGTTGTCCAGGCCGTACTGGCGGAAGTAGGCCGCCTCGTCGGGCAGCTCGGTGGCGGCCATGCGCTCCTTCTGCAGGCGCAGCATGATCGCCACGTCGGCGCCGGCGATGGCCTCGTCGAAGTCGTCGTGGAAGCTGCAGTGCGGGAACTCGGCCGGGTCGGGCATCAGCGGCGCCGGGCCGCACAGGCGGATCTCCCTCGCGCCCAGCGCGGCGAGCGCGTGCACGTCCGAGCGCGCCACGCGCGAGTGCTTCACGTCGCCGCAGATGGTCACCACCAGCTTGCCGAAGTCGGGGCGGTGCTGGCGGATGGTCAGCGCGTCGAGCAGGCCCTGGGTGGGATGGGCGCGGTTGCCGTCGCCGGCGTTGATCACCGACACGCCGCTCATCGCGTGGCGCACCAGCTCGTCCGGCGTGCCGGAGACCTTGTGGCGCACGACGATCGCGTCCAGGTGCATCGCCTCCAGCGTGTGCAGGGTGTCGTACAGCTCCTCGCCCTTGTTGGCGGAGGAGAAGCCGATGTCGAAGTTGACCACGTCGGCGCCGAGCCGGCGCGCGGCCAGCTCGAACGAGGTGCGGGTGCGGGTGGAGGGCTCGAAGAACAGGTTGAGCACGGTGCGCCCGGCCAGCAGGTCGAGCTTGCGGGTGCCGTGCGCGCAGGCGTCGCGCACGGCGAGGGCGCGGTCGAGCAGGCGCTCGATGGTCTCGCGCGGCAGGTTTTCCAGCGTGGTGAGGTGGCGCAGGCGTGGGCTCATGGAGGCGGTCGGGCGGTGGGAGGGGGTCAGTCGGCGGGGACGGCGGCGGGATCGAGCAGCCAGCGCTCGAGGATCACCGCGGCGGCCATCGCGTCGAGTGCGGCGGCGTCGCCGCGCCTGCGCAGGCCGGCGGCGCGCGCGCCGGCGAAGCGCCGCGCGGCTTCCTGCGAGCTGTGGCGCTCGTCCACCAGCGCCACCGGCAGGGCGTAGCGCCGGCGCAGCTGCTCGGCGAAGCGGCGGGCGCGGCGGCTGGCCGGCTGCTCGGCGTCGTCCAGGGTCAGCGGCAGGCCGACCACCAGCGTCGCGGGCTGCCACTCGGCGCGCAGGGCGTCGAGCCTGGGCCAGTCCGGCGCGCCGTCGCGCACCGGCAGCACGGCCAGGGCGCGGGCGGTGGCGGTGAGGCGGTTGCCGACGGCGACGCCGATCAGCTTGCTGCCGACGTCGAAGCCGAAGGCGCAGCTCATGCGTGGCCGGCGTAGCCGGGCAGCTGCAGCGGATCGATCCCGACCAGCCCGGCGGCGGCGGCCCAGCGCTCCTCCAGCGGCGTGCTGAACATCACCCGGTCGTTGGCCTCGACGGTGAGCCAGGCGTTGTCCTTCAGCTCCTGCTCCAGCTGGCCGGCGCTCCAGCCGGCGTAGCCCAGCGCCAGCAGCGCCTGGCGCGGGCCCTCGCCGGCGGCGATCGCGACCAGGATGTCGCGCGAGGTGGTCACCGACCAGCTGTCGTTGATGCGGTAGCTGGACTCCCAGTGGCCGTGCTCGCTGTGCAGCACGAAGCCGCGCTCCTGCTGCACCGGGCCGCCGATCAGCACCGGCCGGTCGGCCACCTCGGGGTCGCGGCACTCCAGCTTCATCTGCGCCAGCACGTCGCCCAGGCGGTACTCGGACAGGCGGTTGACCAGCAGGCCGACGGCGCCGTCCTCGTCGTGCTGGCACAGGAAGGTCACGCCGCGCGAGAACGGCGGATCGGCCAGGGCGGGCATGGCGATCAGGAAGTGGCCGGCGAGGGTTTGCGGCTTGGTGGAGCTCATGGGGCGCATTGTAACCGGGGGCGGGGCGTCGCGGCCGTTAATGCGGGGGGGGGTCGATCCCCTGCCATGGGGCGGGGACATCGCGGCCGGACTCACAGGGTCGCGGCAAGCCGGTGGAGCGGCCTCCGGCCGCGAACGGGCCGTGCCGCAATCAGCGGTTGCGCAGCACGTCGCCGGGCAGGAACTGCCAGGTGCGGGTGATGTGCAGCTCGTCGATGCCGTCGCCGGCGGGGATCGGCGGGAACGGCGCGGCCAGCCGCACGATCTGCATCGCCGCCTTGTCCAGCACCGGCTCGCCGGAGCTGCGGTTGACGTCGATCGCCTTCACGCTGCCGTCGCGGCCGAGCGTGACGGTGAGCTCGAGCTCACCGTGCAGGCCGCGCCGGCGCGCCTCCTCGGGGTAGTTGAGGTTGCCGATGCGCTCGACCCGGTCCACCCAGCCGCGCATGTAGGCGGCGTAGACGTACTCCTTGGTGTTGGCCGAGATGAACTTCTTCTTCGGGCGCTTGGCGTAGGCCTCGGTGCGGTTGCGCAGCTCGGCGGCGAGCTGGGCCATCTCCTGCCGGCGGCGCAGCTCGTCGACGGTGGGCTGGTCCTGCGCGTCCAGCGCCTGGCGGGCGGTGTCGCTGCTGACGCTGAAGCGGCTGCGCCCGGCGGTGGTGACCATGCGCGCGTCGGTGGCCTCCTGCGGCCGCGGCACGGCCGCCTCCACCGGCTGCGGCGCGGTGCCAGGCGTGGCCTTGGGCAGCGGGCCGGAGAACGGCTGCGAGGGCCGCTCGCTGCGCTCGCTCTCGCCGCCGCCGCGGTTGCTGGCCTGGGCCAGGAAGTCGGCCTTGTCCGGCGCCTGCCGGTTGGCCACGTCGACCAGGGTCACGTCCAGCGTGGGCAGGCCGGGGGCCGACCTCACGAAATGGAAGGTGATGCCGAGGATCAGCACGCCGTGCAGCAGCAGCGAGAAAAGGAAGGTGGCCCCGATCGGCTCGGGGGCGCCTGGGCGGCGGGCGGCGGCATTCACGCTGGAGTGTTCTCGATCGCGTCGAACAGCAGGCCGGCGATATTAAGGCCGAACTGGGCGTCCAGCTCGCGCGCGCAGGTCGGCGATGTGACGTTGATCTCGGTCAGCCAGTCGCCGATCACGTCCAGGCCGACGAAGCGCAGGCCGCGCTTGCGCAGCTCCGGCGCCACCTGGGCGGCGATCCAGCGGTCGCGCTCGGTCAGCGGCACGCCCTCGCCGCGGCCGCCGGCGGCGAGGTTGCCGCGGAACTCGTCGCCCTGCGGGATGCGCGCCAGCGCGTAGGGCACCGGCTCGCCGTCGACCAGCAGGATGCGCTTGTCGCCCGCGCTGATCGCCGGGATGAACTTCTGCGCCACCGCGAACTGGCGGCCCTCGCCGTGCGGCCCGCCGCCGAGCAGGGTCTCCAGCATCGAGTTGAGGTTGCCGTCGCCGGCCCGGACCCTGAAGATGCCGCGCCCGCCCATGCCGTCCAGCGGCTTGAGCACCGCCTCGCCGTGCTCGGCCACGAAGCGCCTCAGCTCGCCGGCGTCGCGCGCGACCAGGGTCGGCGCCATGCACTGCGGGAAGTGCAGGGCGAACAGCTTCTCGTTGCAGTCGCGCAGCGCGCGCGGGTCGTTCACCACCTGCACGCCGCCCCGCTGGGCCAGCTCCAGCACCATGGTGTCGTAGAGGAACTGGGCGTCGACCGGCGGGTCCTTGCGCATCAGCACCAGGTCCAGCTCGCGCAGGTCGCGCCAGCGCGGCTCGCCGAGCAGGTACCAGCCCGACGGGTCGTCGCGCACCGACAGCGGCGCCAGCCGGGCGAACGGGGCGCCCTGGCGCAGCGCCAGGGCGCCCTGCTCCATGTAGTACAGGGCGTAGCCGCGGCGCTGGGCCTCCAGCAGCATGGCGAAGCTGGTGTCCTTGGCGATCTTGATGGAGCCGATGGGGTCCATCAGCACGGCGACCGAGCGGGGCATCGGACTCTCCAGTGGGGCGGCCGCTGCGCGGCCACGGGTGGGGACGGGATGTTCGCCGAGCGCGCCGGCCGCCGGCAAGCCCGCGCGCGCTTTCAAGCGGACGTCATCGGCGGCCGATACCGTGGCGGGGCGTACCGGTGCCCCGGCGACGGCTTCGGCTTGACGTTGCGCGGTGCAGGCGGTAAACAGCAAGGCCTGAACGCGCGGCCGAAGAAGCCGGCGCCGGTACGTACATTTGCGGGACTTTTTTCATGCACATCGGCCGGCGGCCCAGCCTGGCGACCGATGGCTTACCTGAGCCTAGGGCGGGCCGCAGGGGGGATGAGTGAACTTGAATTCGAATGCGAACGGCCTGGCCGGTCTGAAGGTCATGGTGATCGATGACTCCAAGACCATCCGCCGCACGGCGGAAACCTTGCTGAAGAAGGAAGGCTGCGAGGTCCTCACCGCGGTGGACGGCTTCGAGGCGCTGGCCAAGATCTCCGACCAGAAGCCCGCCATCATCTTCGTCGACATCATGATGCCGCGCCTGGACGGCTACCAGACCTGCGCGCTGATCAAGAACAACCCGCAGTTCCGCAGCACGCCGGTGATCATGCTCAGCTCGAAGGACGGCCTGTTCGACAAGGCGCGCGGCCGCATCGTCGGCGCCGAGCAGTACCTCACCAAGCCGTTCACCCGCGACGAGCTGCTCGGCGCGATCCACCGCCATGTCGGCAGTACGGTCTGACGACGGACGCTGCGCCTGAAGGGGGCATAGTGGCGAACATCCTCATCATCGACGACTCTCCGACCGACGTGCGCGTGTTCACCACGCTGCTGGAGAAGGCCGGCTACAACGTCGCCGCGGTCAGCACCGCGGAAGAGGGCATCGAGCGCGTGCGCGCCGAGCTGCCCGACCTGGTCATCATGGACGTGATCATGCCCGGCATGAACGGCTTCCAGGCCACCCGCACGCTCACCCGCGACCCGGCCACCGCCAACGTGCCGATCGTGATGATCACCACCAAGTCGATGGAGACCGACCGCGTGTGGGGGCTGCGCCAGGGCGCCCGCGCCTTCATCACCAAGCCGGTGAACGAGAAGGAACTGCTGGCCTGCATCAACGACCTGTTGCCGAGCGCGGCATGAACGAGACCGCCCATCTCTCGCCGTTCGAGATCCTCGCCCGCTACGAGCGCCTGTCGCTCGCCCACGCCTCCGACGTGCAGGAGCGGATGGACGCGCCCGGCCTGTGGCGCGGCATCGGCTACCGCGTCGGCTCGCGGCTGTTCGTCAGCGGCATCGAGGAGATCAACGAGCTGCTGGCCGTGCCGGCGCTCGCCCAGGTGCCGGGCACGCAGCCGTGGCTGCTGGGCATCGCCAACGTGCGCGGCAACCTGGTGCCGGTGATCGACCTGGCGCGCTTCCTGTTCGGCGAGCGCACCCAGCCCACCGAGCGCACCCGCCTGCTGGTGGTGCGCCAGGGCGGCGGCAGCGTGGCGCTGATGGTGGACGAGGTGTTCGGCCAGCGCACCGTGGACGAGACGCAGCGCCAGGCGGCCCAGCCGGAGGACGATCCGCGGCTGCTGCGCTTCGTCGAGCAGCGGGTGGACGTGGGCGAGCAGCGCCTGGCGCTGTTCAGCATGGGCCGGCTGGTGCGCGCGCCGGATTTCCGCCAGGCCGCGGCCTGACGGGACACGCTTCGAGGGGACGGAGCCGGCGCAGGGGCCGGTTCCGGGCGAGAGGTTCCATGCCGGCGCCGGTGCGATCCAGCACGGCCGGCGGATGCAGAACGGACGAGGTGGCAAAGATGAGCACTACAGGGGGCGTCGGCAAGGAGCGGGGCTATACGGGCCTCATTGTCCTGCTGCTGTTGGCGATCGGTTTCGCCGGTCTGGATTTCTTCCTGCTCTTCCAGAAGAACGGCGAGGACCGCCAGGCCATCGCGCTGACCACGCAGATCCAGGTGCTCTCGCAGCAGACCGCGAAGTACGCGCTGGAATCGGCCGGCGGCAACGTCGACTCGTTCAAGGAGCTGGAGAGCACCCGCAACGCCATCGACTCGGCGGTGCAGCGCCTGACCAAGGGCGACCCGAAGGGCGGCATGCCCGCCTACGCCGACAACAACGCCAGCCCGGCCGGGCGCGCCGTCACCGCGCTCAACAACGCCTGGGCGCAGCTCGACGGCGACATCCGCAAGATCCTGTCCAACAAGGCGGTGGTGCTGGACTCGGCCGACCGCGCCGACAAGATCTCGCAGCAGGTGCCGCTGCTGAACTCCAGCATGGACCAGGTCACCAACATCCTGCAGCAGCGCAACGGCAGCGCCGAGCAGATGCTCGGCTCCTCGCGCCAGATGCTGCTGGCCGACCGCATCATCCGCCGCGTGCAGGAGGTGCTGCAGGGCGGCGACGGCGCGCAGGCCGCCGCCGACGGCCTGGCCCGCGACGCGCAGCTGTACGGCACCGTGCTCAAGGGCCTGCAGGAAGGCAACGCCGAGGCCGGCGTGAAGGCGATGAACGACGCCAACGCGCGCAAGATCCTCGCCGACATGCAGACCAGCTGGGACGGCCTGGCCGAGCCGATCGCCAAGCTGGTCGCCACCGCCGGCAACATCGTCGACGTGAAGCAGGCCGGCAACCAGGCCTCGCTGAACTCGCAGAACGTGCTGCTGCGTGCCAACGAGCTGTCCGACCAGATCGGCAAGCTGCCGTTCCGCCGCCTGTTCCCGAACGTGTGGTGGGGCGTGCTGAGCGCGGTGGCCGCGGTGGCCTTCGCGCTGTTCCTGGTGGTGGCCCTGGTGGGCGACCAGCGCCGCCGCTTCCGCGAGAGCGCCGAGCTCAACCAGCGCAACCAGGAGGCGATCATGCGCCTGCTGGACGAGATGGGCTCGCTGGCGGAAGGCGACCTCACCGTGAAGACCACGGTGTCGGAGGACATCACCGGCGCGATCGCCGACTCGGTGAACTACGCCATCGACGAGCTGCGCACCCTGGTGACCACGATCAACGAGACCTCCGAGCAGGTGTCGACCTCGGCGCAGGAGACGCAGACCACCGCGCGCCACCTGGCCGACGCGGCGCAGCACCAGGCGCAGCGGATCAGCACCGCCACCAGCGCGATCAACCAGATCGCCAGCCTGATGGACGGCGTGTCGAAGGACTCCGCCGAGTCGGCCGACGTGGCCGAGCGCTCGGTGAAGATCGCCTCGCGCGGCGCCGAGGTGGTGCGCGAGACGATCTCGGGCATGGACTCGATCCGCGACCAGATCCAGGAGACCTCCAAGCGCATCAAGCGCCTGGGCGAATCCTCGCAGGAGATCGGCTCGATCGTGGAACTGATCAACGACATCGCCGAGCAGACCAACATCCTGGCGCTGAACGCGGCCATCCAGGCGGCCTCGGCCGGCGAGGCGGGCCGCGGCTTCGCGGTGGTGGCGGACGAAGTGCAGCGCCTGGCGGAACGCTCCGCCAGCGCCACCAAGCGCATCGAGGCGCTGGTGCAGACCATTCAGTCCGACACCAACGAGGCGGTGAACTCGATGGAGCAGACCACCGCCGAGGTGGTGGCCGGCGCGCGCAAGGCGGAGGACGCCGGCAGCGCGCTGGGCGACATCGAGCGCGTGTCGCACGACCTGTCGGCGCTGATTCAGAACATCTCGACCGCGGCGCGGCAGCAGTCCGAGGCGGCCACCGACATCTCGCAGTCGATGAACGCGATCCAGGAGATCACCTCGCAGACCTCGCAGGGCGCGAGCCAGACCGCCGAGTCGATCGGCTACCTGGCGCAGCTGGCCAGCGACCTGCGGCGCTCGGTGGCGCACTTCAAGCTGCCGGGCTGACAAGGGCTTTATCACAGGGGGCAACCTCGCCGGTTGCGCAATGCGCGCATGGCGCAGCCGCTGAGAGGGGCGCATGAGACTTCAAGAACACATCGATTTCACCACCCTGCAGTGGGTCAAGCCGGAGCTCGACGAGACGCTCGCGCGGGCCCGCGAGGCGCTGGAGTCCTACGTCGACAACCCGGGCAACCCGGCCCCCATGCGCGCCTGCGTGGACCACCTGCACCAGGTGCAGGGCACCCTGCGCATGGTCGAGCTGTACGGCGCGGCGCTGGTGGCCGAGGAAATGGAGACGCTGGCGATCTCGCTGCTGGAGGACCACGTCCGCCAGCGCGAGGAGGCCTATGCCGCGCTGATGCGCGGCCTGATGCAGCTGCCCGACTACCTCGAGCGCCTCTCCGGCGGCCACCGCGACGTGCCGGTGGTGCTGCTGCCGCTGCTCAACGAGCTGCGCGCCAGCCGCGACCAGCAGGCGCTCTCCGAGGCCGCGCTGTTCACCCCCAACCTGGAGGCCGCGCTGCCCGCGCAGCTGCCGGGCGCGGCCGACGAGGCCGAGGCGGAGCGCCGCCTGGGCGAGATCGCCGACCTGCGCGTGCGCTTCCAGCAGCACCTGCTGGCCTGGTTCCGCGGCCAGAACCCGGCGCAGCAGCTGGCCGGCATGCGCCAGGCGCTGCTGGCCATCAGCGCGCGCTGCTGGAGCGTGCCGGGCCGCCGCCTGTGGTGGATCACCGCCGGCGTGCTGGAGGGCCTGGAGCAGGGCCTGCTCAAGAGCCAGGCCGGCGAGGTGCGCCAGCTGGTGGGCAAGGTGGACCGCAACATCCGCCAGCTGCTCGACCAGGGCGAGGAAAGCCTGCGCGGCGGCGACGCCGACGACCTGGCCCGCAAGCTGCTCTACATCGTGGCCCAGGCCAAGCAGCGCAGCCCGCAGATGGAGCTGCTGCGCCAGACCTACCGCCTGGACAGCCTGCTGCCCGACGCCGGCGAGCTGGAGCACGCGCGCGGCTCGATGTCCGGCCACAACCGCGCGCTGCTCGACTCGGTCGCCAAGGCGCTGAAGGAGGACCTGCTGCGCGTGAAGGACGCGCTGGACCTGTTCCTGCGCCAGCAGGGCGCCGACCCGGCCTCGCTCAGCGCGCAGGGCGAGGTGCTCGAGCGCGTGGGCGACACCCTGGGCATGCTGGCGCTGGCGGTGCCGCGCCGGGTGATCAACGAGCAGCGCCGCGTGCTGGAGGAGATCGCCCAGCGCGTGCGCCCGGTCGAGGAGGAGACGCTGCTCGACGTGGCCGGCGCGCTGCTCTACGTCGAGGCCTCGCTGGACGACCACATCGAGAGCCTGGGCGCGGAGGAGAGCGCGGCGGAGGAAATCGCGCCGGTGCTGCCGCGCAGCGAGGCGCGGCACATCCTCGCCACCCTGATGCAGGAGGCGATCGGCAACACCAGCAGGGTGAAGGAGGCGATCGTCGCCTTCATCGAGTCCGGCTGGCAGCACGCCGCGCTGGCCGGCGTGCCCGCGCTGATGGGCGACGTCGCCGGCGCGCTGCGCATGCTGTCGGCGATGCGCCCGGCCGAGCTGGCCGAGGGCATCGGCCGCTTCGTCGGCAACGAGCTGCTGGCCGACCGGCGCGTGCCGGGCAGCCAGCAGATGGACCACCTGGCCGACGCGCTGGCCGCGCTGGAGTACTACCTGGAGGCCGCGCGCGAGCACCGCGGCGGCCTGGACCACATCCTCGACGTGGCCGAGCACAGCCTCGGCGCGCTCGGCTACTGGCCGCTGCCCGAGGCGCGGCCGGCGGTGCAGGAGGAGGCCGCGCCGGCCGAGGCGGCCGCGCCGCCGCCGGCCCTGTCCGAGCCGGTCAGCCTGCTGCCCGGCGACGACCTCAGCGGGCTGTTCCTCGGCGCGGAGGCCGAGCCCGCGGCCGCGCCGGCGCACGACCTGGACGGCCTGCGCCTGGCGCAGACCGGGGAGTCCGCGCCGGAGCCGGTGGCCGGCGGCGAGGACTGGGAGGAGATCGAGGAGGAGGTGTTCGAGGAAGTCCCCGCCGCCGATCCGCTGGCCGCCAGCACCGGCTTCCAGCTCAGCGCCGAGGGCATCGACGACGACATCCGCGAGATCTTCCTGGAGGAGATGCAGGAGGAGATCGACAACCTGCAGGCCGCCGAACAGGCCTGGCTGGCCGATCCCGCCCAGCTGTCGGCGCTGGTGCCGATCCGCCGCTCCTTCCACACCCTCAAGGGCTCCGGCCGGCTGGTCGGCGCCGCGGTGCTGGGCGAGTTCGCCTGGAAGGTCGAGAACATGCTCAACCGCGTGCTGGACGAGACGATCCAGCCGCACGAGGGCGTGCAGGCGCTGGTCCGCCACGCGATCGCCGCGCTGCCGCAGCTGCACGTGGCGCTGAAGGGCGGCGCCGCGCCCACCGCGCCGCTCAGCGCGATCATGCAGGCCGCCGACCGGCTGGCCGCCGGCGAGATGGCCACGGTGGAGCAGTACGCCACCGGCGGCGGCACGCAGACCGTGCGCCGGGTGGTGCGCCGGCTGGTGCCGCGCCTGGACAGCGCCGCCGAGGCGGTGCCGGCCGCCGCGTTCACCGACGCCACCGCCGCGCCGGCGCGCGAGCCCGCGCCGGCGGCCGAGGAGGCCATCCCGCTGCCGGCGATGCCGCCGGTCGACCCGGTGCTGCTGGAGATCCTGCGCAGCGAGGTCGCGCAGTACCTGCAGACCATCCGCACCGCGCTGTCGCGCAGCGAGGGCGAGCTGCCGGTGGACGACGGCCTGCTGCGCGCCGTGCACACCCTGCACGGCGCCATCGCGATGGTCGACATCGAGCTGCTGACCCGCCTGCTCTCGCCGCTCGAGGGCCTGCTCAAGCGCCTGCGCGCCGCCGGCGAGCCGCTGTCGGTGGAGGGCGTGGGGCTGCTGTCCCGCGCCGCCGACGTGGTCGACCAGGTGATGGCGCAGTTCGACGTGCCCGATCCGCAGCTGCCCGACGTCGAGCCGCTGGTGGCGCGCTTCACCGAGCTGCGCGACGCGCGGCCCGAGCCGCAGGTGGCGCACGTGCTGTTCGAGCCGCACGCCGAGGTGCCGGAGGAAGGCGAGGCGGCCGTGGCGGAGCCCGCCGCTGCCGCGCCGGCCGACGAGCCGGCCGCGGCGGAGGACGAGGACGGCCACGACGAGCTGGAGGCGCAGCTGCTGGCCGCGCTGGATTCGTTCGACCCCGCCACGGCGACGTCGCTGGGCGAGGACGGCGCGGCGGCGGACGCCGGCGACGAGGAGCTCGATGCCCTGATCGACGGGCTGCTGGAGGAGCCGGCGCCGGAGGAGGCCGGCCTGTCCGCGGCCGACGAGGCGGCGCCGGAACCGGCCGAAGCGTCCGCGGACGCCGGCGCCGCGCCGGAGCCGTTCGAGGCCCTGCCGGAGGAGCTTGCCGCTTCCGCCGGGGCCGAGCCCGCGGTGGCCGAGCCTTCCGAAGCCGGGCAGCCGGAGATCGAGGCACCGGGAAGCGGGATCGCGCAGCACGAGGCCCCCGCGGTCGAGGCATCGGAAGTCGCCGAAGCGCCGGAACCCACGGAGCCGTCGGAATCCGCCGAACCGTCCGAAGCCGCCGAGGTGCCGGAAGCCGAGCCACAGCCGCAGGTGGAAGCGCTTGCGGAACGGCCGGCCGCCGCGCCCGTGCCGAGCGCCGTGCCCGCGCCGGTCGGCGAGATCTGGACCGGCCAGATCGACCCGGACCTGCTCGAGGTGTTCGTCGAGGAGGCCCGCGACATCCTCGACCACGCCGACGGCCTGCTCGCGCAGTGGCGCACCGAGCCGGCCGAGCTGGCCCACGTGGTGGACCTGCAGCGCGACCTGCACACGCTCAAGGGCGGCGCGCGCATCGCCGGGCTGGTGCCGGTGGGCGACTTGGCCCACGCCATCGAGACGCTGCTGGAGAAGCCGATCGTCGGTGGCCAGGAGCAGGCGGTGGGCGTGATCCGCGCGCTGGAGAGCGGCTTCGACCGCCTGCACGCGCTGGTCCAGCGCATCGGCCAGGGCCAGGCCATCGAGTACCCGCAGGACCTGATCGACCGCTTCCTCGGCATGGCGGGCGAGGAAAGCCTCGCCGGCCACGAGGAGGCGCCCGCCGCGCCGCTGGCCGCGCTGCCCGAGCTGCTGCCCGAGGAGCAGCCGGAGGACGAGGCCCGCTCGCCGCAGCAGGAGCAGATCCGCGTCCGCGCCGAGCTGCTCGACAGCCTGGTGAACCATGCCGGCGAGGTGGCGATCTACCGCTCGCGCCTGGAGCAGCAGGTCTCGGCCTACCGCTTCAACCTGGTCGAGCTGGAGCAGACCGTGTCGCGCCTGCGCAGCCAGCTGCGCATGCTGGAGATCGAGACCGAGGCGCAGATCATCGCGCGCTACCAGCGCGAGCACCGCGAGGCGGGCATCGCCGCGTTCGACCCGCTGGAGCTGGACCGCTTCTCGCAGCTGCAGCAGTACTCGCGCGCGCTGGCCGAGTCGGTGTCCGACCTGGTGTCGATCCAGAACATGCTCGACGAGCTGACCCGCCAGGCCGAGACGCTGCTGATCCAGCAGTCGCGCGTGAGCGCCGACCTGCAGGAGGGCCTGCTGCGCACCCGCATGCTGCCGTTCGACACCATGGTGCCGAACCTGCGCCGCACCCTGCGCCAGGCGGCGCAGGAGGAGGGCAAGCTGGCGCAGCTGTTCGTCGACGGCGCCCACGGCGAAATGGACCGCAACCTGCTCGACCGCCTCAAGGCGCCGTTCGAGCACATGCTGCGCAACGCCATCGCGCACGGCATCGAGCCGCCCGCCGAGCGCCGCAGGGCCGGCAAGCCGGAGGAGGGCGCGGTGCGCATCCGCGTCGCCCGCGAGGCCACCGAGGTGGTGGTGCGCGTCAGCGACGACGGCCGCGGCCTGGACCGCGAGATGGTGCGCAAGCGCGCCATCGAGCGCGGCCTGCTGCGCGCGGACGCCAGGCCCAGCGACGACCAGCTGCTCGCGCTGATCACCCAGCCGGGCTTCTCCACCGCCAGCACGGTGACCCAGCTCGCCGGCCGCGGCGTGGGCATGGACGTGGTGGCCAACGAGATCAAGCAGCTCGGCGGCTCGCTGGCGGTGGAGTCGCAGCCGGGCCAGGGCACCACCTTCGTGCTGCGCCTGCCGTTCACCCTGGCGGTGACCCAGGCGATCCTGGTGCGCATCGGCGAGACCACCTTCGCCATCCCGATGACCTCGGTGCAGGGCGTGGCGCGGATCAGCCCGAGCGAGCTGGCCGCGCGCATGGCCGAGGACTCGCCCATCTTCGACTACAACGGCGAGGCCTACGGCATCCACGACCTGTCCGAGCTGCTCGGCCTGCCGCCCGGCCACTCCGCCGAGGACGAGCAGCTGCCGCTGCTGCTGACCCGCGCCGGCGACCTGCGCGCGGCGATCCGCATCGACGCGGTGATCGGCTCGCGCGAGATCGTGGTCAAGTCGGTCGGCCCGCAGATCAGTTCGGTGCCGGGCGTGCTCGGCGCCACCATCATGGGCGACGGCTCGGTGCTGATCATTCTCGACCTCGCCCCGCTGGTCCGCCACGGCGTCGCCCGCCGCGAGCAGCGCTTGGCCGAGGGCCTCGCGGCCCCCGCGCCGGTGGCGGAGGAGTCGCGCGTGCGGCCGCTGGTGATGGTGGTGGACGACTCGATCACCATGCGCAAGGTCACCAGCCGCGTGCTGGAGCGCCACGAGTACGAGGTGAGCACCGCGAAGGACGGCCTCGACGCGCTGGAGAAGCTGCACGAGGCGCGCGTGCCCGACCTGATGCTGCTGGACATCGAGATGCCGCGCATGGACGGCTACGAGCTGGCCACGCAGATGAAGGCCGACCCGCGCCTGCGCGGCGTGCCGATCATCATGATCACCTCGCGCACCGGCGAGAAGCACCGCCAGCGCGCGTTCGACATCGGCGTGGACCGCTACCTCGGCAAGCCGTACCAGGAGGCCGAGCTGCTGGCGCAGATCGGCGAGGTGCTGGAGCAACGGGCAATGGAGCTGGCCAATGGCTGAGCGGGCAACGGCGGTCGCGCTGCTGTTCGACGACGGCGCGCTGGGCGCGCAGCTGCGCGAGGCGCTGGCCGAGCACGGCGCGCGCATCGTGCACGAGGGGCCGCTGGACGGGCTCGACCGCGCGCTGCTGCAGGGCGTCGGCGCCGACGTCGTGGTGGTGAACCTGGACGACGGCGACGACGACGCGCTGGACCGGCTGTACGACGCCATCGATGGCGATCACCCGCGCGTGGTGTTCAACGACGCGCAGGCCAGCCGCGCGCTGGAAGGCTGGGATCGCGCGCGCTGGGCGCGCCACCTGGCGATGAAGGTGCTGGCCTCCGGCGACGCCGATCCGCCGCGCCCGGAGGACGCGCGGCCGCTGGAGCCGCCGGCGCCCGCGCCGCAGGCCGCCGCGCCCGCCGCGCCGACGGCGGAGCCGCCGGCCGAACCGCCGGCGCCCGCGCCGCTGCCGGTGCTGGACGAGGTGCCGCACGACCCGCACGCGGCCGAGTCCTCCGAGGATCTGGCCGCCGAGCTCGAGGCCCTGCTGGCCAGCGAGGACCCCGTGTCGTTCGCGGCCGAGGGCGATGCCGCCGCCGTGCCGGCCGAGGCCGATGCCATCCGCGCCGACACCATGGGCGACATCGACGCGCTGCTGGCCGGCGACGCGCTGGCCGACGGCGGCTTCGTCGACGACGCCGACCAGGCGCGGAGCGGGTCGCCGGTGCTGCTCGACGACGCGGCGCTGTCCGAGGCGATCGCTGCGCCGGTCGACGAGGTGGACGAGCTGGAGGCGCTGTTGTCCGCCGCCGTGCCGGCCGGCGACACCCATGCCTTCTCCGGCGGCCCGGACCCGGACCTGGCCGAACACGAACGGGCGGAGTCCGCCGCGGCGCCGCAGGCGCCGGCCGCCGCGCCGGCGGCGCCGGTCGCGCCGCGCCTGTCCGACAGCTGGTCGCTGGTCGACGACGCGGACCTCCTGCCGCCGGAGCGCCGCGAAAAGGCCGCGGCCTTCGGCATCGAGAAGGTCGACGCGGCCGACTTCCTCGCCCCGGACAGCGGGTCGGAGGCCGAGTCGCCGATCACGCCGGGCCTCACCCTGGAGCTGGTCTCGATCGAGGAGGCCATCGCGCCGCAGGAGTACCAGCCGAACGAGATGGTGCTGGACGACCTGCAGGCGGCGATCTCGCGCGTGGTGCTGCTGGGCGCGACCACCGAGAGCACCCATTCGGTCTGCGAGTTCCTGTCCGCGCTGCCGGCCGGGCTGCGCGCCACCGTGCTGCACACCCAGCACACCGCCGGCAAGCCCGCCGACGCCCTGGTGGAGCATCTGGCCGGGCACTGCGCCCTGCCGGTGCGGCTGGCCGGGCCGGGCATGCGCGCGCGTTCCGGCGAGGTGCTGGTGGTGCCGACCGGGCAGCAGGTGCGCCTGCTGCGCGACGGCCGCGTGGAGCTGCTGCCGGGCGACGCGCAGGCGCTGCACTCGCCCTCGATCGACGTCAGCTTCACCCTGGCCGCCAACGTGTTCGGCCGCGACGCGGTGGCGATCCTGTTCGCCGGCCAGTCCACCGACGCGGTGGGCGGCTGCCAGGCCGTGCACGACCGCGGCGGCCAGGTGTGGGTGGAGGCCTCCCACGAGCATTTCGCCGACATGGTCGGCGCGGTGATGGCCGAGCACCTGTCCCACTACGCCGGCACGCCGCGCGAGCTCGCGGCGAAGCTGGTCGAACTGATCCCGACGGACTGAAGGCATGAGCGAACTCCCCCTGCCGCGTGAAATCCGCTGCGTGCTGGTGCCGGCCGGCAACCTGCGCCTGCTGCTGCCCAACGCCACCGTGGCCGAGGTGATCACCCTGCCCACGCCCGAGCCGGTCGAGGGCGCGCCGGAATGGGTGCTCGGGCGCATCGCCTGGCGCGGCTGGCGCGTGCCGCTGGTCGCCTTCACCAAGCTCGCCGGCGCCGGCGAGGGCGACCCCGACCTGGCCCTGCGCGTGGCCGTGCTGAAGGCGCTGGGCGGCAACCCGAAGCTGCCGTTCGTCGCGGTGCTGACGCGCGGCTTCCCGCGCCTGACCACGCTCAACGCCGAGCTGATCATCCCCACCCACGACGGCACGCCGCTGCCGCCGGGCGTGAAGGCGCAGGTGCTGGTGCGCGACGACCTGGCGGTGATCCCCGACCTGGAGTGGGTCGAGAACGAGCTGGCCGGGCTGCTCGACCTGGCCGGCTGACGCGCCCGGCGCGCGCCCGTCCAGATCCTGTTCTTGCTGGCAGCGCTGGCCTTCCTGGCGGCCGCCGTGCCGGGCGGCAGGCCGGCCCTTCCACGGGCTCGCCGCCGCGTTCGCCGTGCCGGGCCCGGCTGCCTGCGCGAGGGGCGCGGCTCCGCCGGCCGGGCGGCGGCCGGCCGCTCAGCCGTCGCCGTAAAGGGCCTGCAGCGCGGCGAGCGCGGCCAGCCCGGCCGTCTCGGTGCGCAGGATGCGCGGGCCGAGCCGCAGGCCGAGGAAGCCGGCCTCCTGCAGCAGCGCCACGTCGCGCGGGCCCAGCCCGCCCTCGGGGCCGACCACGACCGTCGCCGCGCCGGCCGGCGCGAGCCCGCGCGCGGCGTGGGTGCCCTCGGGCAGCAGGGCCAGGCGCAGGGCCTCCCCGGCGGCCTGCGCGGCCAGCCAGTCCGGCAGCGCCTGCGCCGGCTCGATCACGGGCAGGCGGGCGCGCCCGCACTGCTCGCAGGCGCTGGCGGCCACCGCGCGCCAGTGCGCCAGGCGCTTGCCGGCGCGCTCGCCGTCCAGCTTCACCTCCGCGCGCTCGGTGAGCAGCGGCACGATGCGCGCCGCGCCCAGCTCGGTGGCCTTCTGCACGATCAGGTCCATCTTCTCGCCGCGCGCCACGCCCTGCGCCAGGGTGAGGCGCAGCGGCGACTCGTTGGCCACCGTCCGCGCCGCCCGCACCTGCGCGGTCACCTCGCGCTTGCCCACGGCGAGCAGCACGGCGTCGTAGTCCATGCCGTCGCCGTTGAACAGCACCAGCGGATCGCCCGCGCCCAGGCGCAGCACGCGCGCCACGTGCTCGCCGGCCTGCGGCGGCAGGCCGAGGGTGTCGCCGGCGGCGAGCGGGAGGTCGACGTGGATACGGATCGTGCGCATCGGTGCGGCGGGATGGGGAAGGACCGCCCAGCATACTGCGGCGGCGGGCAGGCGGGTCCGGTTGGCGCCTGGTGGGAACCCTGGCCGCCCGGGCGGCCGGGTGCCGGCGGCCCTTGGACGGCGAGGAAACCCGTCGCGGCCGGAGGCCGCTCCCGCAAGCTTGCCGCGAGCCCGTGGGAGCGGCCTCCGGCCGCGATGCCCTGCGCGCACGCCGGCGCGCGGGCTTCAGCCCGCCACGGCGCGCGCGATGCCGGCGACGGCGGTGTCGACCAGATGGTCGAGCTCGCCCTCGTCCACCACGTAGGGCGGCATGAAGTAGATCACGTCGCCCAGCGGGCGCAGCAGCGCGCCGTGCGCCAGGCCGTGCAGGTAGACGCGCAGTCCGCGCCGTTCGGCGGCGGGGAAGGGACGGCGTGCGGCCTTGTCGGCGACCAGCTCCACCGCGGCGATCATGCCGGTCTGGCGCACGTCCGCCACGTGCGGATGCGCGCGCAGCGGTTCGAGCCGCCGCGCCAGGTGCGCGGCGAGCCCGCGGTTGCGCTCCAGCACCGGCTCGTCGCGGAAGATCGCCAGCGTCTCCAGCGCCGCGCGGCAGGCCAGCGGGTTGCCGGTGTAGCTGTGCGAGTGCAGGAAGGCCTTGCCGGCCGAATACTCGGCGTAGAACGCCTGGTACACCGGCTCGGTGGTGAGCACCGCCGACAGCGGCAGCGTGCCGCCGGTGAGGCCCTTGGACAGGCACAGGAAATCGGGCGACACGCCGGCCTGCTCGCAGGCGAACAGCGTGCCGGTGCGGCCGAAGCCCACCGCGATCTCGTCGGCGATGAAGTGCACCCCGAACTCGTCGCACAGCCGGCGCAGGCCGGCCAGGTAGTCCGGGTGGTGCATGCGCATGCCGCCGGCGCACTGCACCAGCGGCTCGACGATCACCGCGCACACCTCGTGCGCGTGGCGCTCCAGCAGCGCGCGCAGCTCGCCGAGGCGGCGCGCGGCCACCTGCGCCGGCGTCTCGCCCGGCGCGCCCTCGTAGGCGTCGGGCGAGGGCGCCAGGATCGGCGTCAGCAGCAGCGGCGCGTAGGTCCTGCGGTACAGCGCCACGTCGCTCACCGACAGCGCGCCCAGCGTCTCGCCGTGGTAGCTGCCGGTGAGCGCGACGAAGCGGGTCTTTTCGCCATGGCCGCGGTTGAGCCAGCAGTGGAAGCTCATCTTCAGCGCCACCTCCACCGCCGCCGAGCCGTTGTCGGCGAAGAACACGCGCGCCAGGCCCGGCGGCGCGACGCGCACCAGCTCCTCGGCAAGCCGGATCGCCGGCTCGTGGGTGAAGCCGGCGAAGATCACGTGCTCCAGCGTGCGCGCCTGCTCCGCCAGCGCGGCGGCGATGCGCGGGTTGGCGTGGCCGAACAGGTTGGTCCACCACGAGCTGATGCCGTCGAGGTAGCGGCGGCCGTCGGCGTCGACCAGCCAGGCGCCCTCGCCGCGCACGATCGGCACCAGCGGCACGCGCTCGTGGTCGTGCATCTGCGTGCAGGGATGCCAGACGTGGCGGAGGTCGCGCGCGGCGAGCGCGGCGTTGCTGCGGGGCGTGTCGTCCATCCGGCTATGATCGGGGTTTGCGACGGCGCGGCTCAAGCCGCGCGGCGGACGAGGGAGGCGGTGCCGGTGAGGTCATGGTTGCGCAGGCTGCTCGCGGCCCTCGTCGCGCTGCCGGTCGCCGCGGCCGCGCTGCTGTGCTGGCTGCCGGCGCGCTGGGCCTGGCCGTGGCTCGCGCCGCGCCTGCACGGCGTCGCGCTGGAAGGCGTGGGCGGCACGGTGTGGGACGGTCACGCCGACGTCGTGCGCACGCCGGACGGGCGCGCGCTCGGTCGGCTCGACTGGCGGCTGTCGCGCCGGCTGCTGCTGGGCGAGGCGGTCGCCGACCTCGCGCTGGCGGGCGACGGGCTGGAATTCGCCGGGCACGTGCGGCGCGCGGCGCCGTCGACGCTGGACTGGCGCGACGTGCGCCTCGCCGTGGACCTCGCCGCTTTCGCGCAGCCGCTGCCGCCGCTCGGCGGCACGCCGCAGGGCCGGTTCGAGCTGGCCCTGCCGCACGCGCGGCTGCAGGGCGGCTGGCCGCTGCAGCTGGACGGCACCGCGCGCTGGCGCGAGGCCGTGGTGGTCACGCCCGCCGGCCGCGTGGCGCTGGGCGACTTCCACGCCGATCTGCGCGCCGAGGGCGGTGCCGTGCAGGCGCGTTTCGCCGACGACGGCAGCGGCCCGCTCGCCGCCGCGGGCGAGCTGCGGCTGATTCCGCTAGGCTGGCGGGCGACGGCCGGGCTGCGCCCGCGCGCGGACGATCCCGCGCTGCGCCGCTGGCTGGCCGGCTTCGGCACGGCGCAGGCCGACGGTTCGGTGCGGATCGAACGCGGCGGCGGCCTGCTGCGCAAGGACTAAGGACAAGGCACGGTGACTCCGGAACGACTCGAGCATGCGCTGCGCGCGGCGCGCGAAGCGGCCGACGCGGCGGCGGCGGTGATCCGCCGCTACTGGGACCGCGGCGTGGACGTGGAGTGGAAGAGCGACGCCACCCCGGTCACCGCGGCCGACCGCGAGGCCGAGCGGGCGATCCGCGCGGTGCTCTCCCGCGCGCTGCCCGAGGCCGGCATCTACGGCGAGGAATACGGCCGCGAGGGCGGCGGCGAGCTGCTGTGGCTGGTCGATCCGCTGGACGGCACCAAGAGCTTCGTGCGGCGCACGCCGTTCTTCTCCACCCAGATCGCGCTGATGGAGCGCGGCGAGCCGGTGCTCGGCGTGTCCTGCGCGCCGGTGTACGGCGAGACGATGTGGGCCGCGCGCGGCCTGGGCGCGTGGCTGGACGGCGCGCGCGCGCGGGTGGCCGGCACCGCCGCGATGCGCGAGGCCTCGATCTCCACCGGCAACTTGAGGACGCTCACCCTCGACGCGCGCTGGGACGCGCTGGGCGCGCTGATCCGCGACGCCAGCCGCATCCGCGGCTACGGCGACTTCTGCCACTACCACCTGCTGGCGCGCGGCGGCCTCGACCTGGTGATCGAGTCGGACGTGCACATCCTCGACGTCGCCGCGCTGGCGGTGATCGTGCGCGAGGCCGGCGGCGTGTTCACCGACCTGGACGGCGGCGCGTTGACCCTGGACACGCGCAGCGTGCTGGCCGGCGTGCCGGCGATCCACGCGCAGGCGCTGGCGCGGCTGCGCGGCGCGGCGCGCTAGAATGCCACCCATGCGCAAACCGCCGATCGTCCACGCCACCCGCGAGCTGGAGCACAGCCGCTTCCTGCGCGCCGAGCAGCTCGACCTGGAATTCTCCAACGGCGAGCGCCGCACCTTCGAGCGCCTGACCGGCCACGGCCTGGGCGCGGTGATCGTGGTGCCGATGCTGGACGCGGACACCGTGCTGCTGGTGCGCGAGTACGCCGCCGGCGTCGGCCGCTACGAGCTGGGCCTGCCCAAGGGCCGGCTGGACCAGGACGAGACGGTGGAGCAGGGCGCCGACCGCGAGCTGAAGGAGGAGGTCGGCTACGGCGCGCGCAAGCTGAAGATCCTGCACAACCTCTCGTTGTCGCCCGCGTACATGACGCACATGGCGCACGTGGTGCTGGCGCAGGACCTGTACCCGGAGCGGCTGCCCGGCGACGAGCCGGAGGAGCTGGAGGTGGTGCCGTGGAAGCTCTCCGAGCTGCACGCGCTGGTCGCCCGCGACGACGTCACCGAGGGCCGCTCGATCGCCGCGCTGTTCATGGCGCGCGAGTACCTGGCCGGGCGCTTCCGGCCATGAGCGACGGCACGCCCGCGTCCGCGCTGCTGCACGCCGTCGCCGGCGTGGCGCGGCAGGCCGGCCAGGCGATCCTCGACGTCTACGAGGGCGACTTCGCGGTCGAGCGCAAGGCCGACGCCTCGCCGCTCACCGCCGCCGACCTGGCCGCGCAGCGGGTGATCCTCGACGGGCTGGCGGGGATCGAGCCGGCGCTGCCGGTGCTGTCGGAGGAGGCGCGCGCGGCGGCGTGGGGCGAGCGGCGCGCGTGGCCGCGCTACTGGCTGGTCGATCCGCTCGACGGCACGCGCGAGTTCGTCAAGCGCAACGGCGAGTTCACCGTGAACATCGCGCTGGTCGAGGGCCACCGGCCGGTGCTCGGCGTGGTGCTGGCGCCGGTCACCGGCGAGCTGTACGCCGCCGCGCGCGGCGAGGGCGCCTGGCTGCAGGCGGCCGCGGGCGCGCCCTGGCAGGCGCTGCGCACGCGCGCGCTGGCCTCGCCGCCGGTGGCGGCGGGCAGCCGCTCGCACGGCGCCGACACGCACGCGATGCTCGCCGCGCTGCTCGGCTCGGAGCACGTACCGCTGCCGATGGGCTCCTCGCTCAAGTTCTGCCTGATCGCGCGCGGCGACGCCGACCTCTACCTGCGCCTGGGCGCCACCAGCGAGTGGGACACCGCCGCCGCGCAATGCGTGCTGGAGGAGGCCGGCGGCGCGGTGCTGGACCTGGCCGGCGACCCGCTGCGCTACAACACGCGCGAATCGCTGACCAACCCCGAGTTCCTCGCCGTGGGCGACACCGACATCGACTGGGCGGCGCGGCTGCGGCGCGCGGGGCCCGGCGCGGATGCCTAGGGCGTTGACGGTCCGGTGCATGTCGCGGACCGTGATGTCCCGCACCCTCCGACCCGTCTTCCGGCGCAAGCCGGAATCCAGTCGAGCAATGCCGTGCGAAGCACACGACCTCGGGGTTTGTCCGCTTCGCGGGACGTATTTGCACTGGATTCCGGCTTGCGCCGGAATGACGGTGGAGGGATGCGTCGCGCCAGGCATGCCCGGACGCGCGACGCCATCGCCATCCGATCTTCCACCCAACCCCGCCGGAAACCGATGACCCGCCACAGCCTCGACGACCTGCTCGCCATCATGGCCCGCCTGCGCGACCCGCAGGGCGGCTGCCCGTGGGACCTGCAGCAGGACTTCGCCAGCATCGCGCCGTACACCATCGAGGAAGCCTACGAGGTCGCCGACGCGATCGACCGCCAGGACTGGGCGGACCTGCGCGACGAGCTGGGCGACCTGCTGCTTCAAGTGGTGTTCCACGCGCAGATGGCGAAGGAGGCCGGGCTGTTCGACTTCGCCGACGTGGCGCACGCGATCAGCGCGAAGATGCTGCGCCGCCATCCGCACGTGTTCGGCGACGCCAGCTACGCCGACGTCGAGGAGCAGACCCGCGCGTGGGAGGCGATCAAGGCCGGCGAGCGCGCCGCCAGGGGCGAGCCGGCCGACGCCAGCGCGCTGGCCGGCGTCTCGCGCGGGCTGCCGGAATGGAAGCGCGCGCTCAAGCTGCAGCAGCGCGCCGCCACGGTGGGCTTCGACTGGCCCTCGCCGCGGCCGGTGCTGGACAAGCTGGCCGAGGAGCTGGACGAGCTGCGCGCCGAGTTCGACGGCGGCGCCGACCCGGCGCGGCTGGAGGACGAGCTGGGCGACCTGCTGTTCGTCGCCGTCAACCTGGCGCGCCATGCCGGCGTGGATTTCTCGCGCGCGCTGCGCCACGCCAACGCCAAGTTCGAGCGGCGCTTCCGCCGCATGGAGGCGCTGGCCGCCGCGGACGGCAGCCGCCTGCAGGACCACGCGCTGCCCGAGCAGGAGGCGCTGTGGCGTCGCGCGAAGGGCGAGGAGACCTGAGCCGGGCGTCGCGCGGCTCAGGTCTCCGGAAAAAAGAAGGGCGGCCGGAGCCGCCCTCGGTCAGCTGCATCGCGCAGCCGGGCCGCCTACGGCTGGCCGGCGCCCGCCGCGGAAGCCTTCTGGCTGCGGCGCTGCTCCCACTCCTGGCGCATCTTCTCGTGCTCGGCGCGCATCTTCGCCTCGTTGGCCAGGTTCTCGTCCAGGCTCTTGCGCAGCGTGGCGATGGCCGCGTCCACGTTCGCCGGCTGCGCCTGCGCGCGGGCCAGGTGGTGGTAGGCGTATTCGCGCACCTTCGGGTCCTGCGACCTGGACAGCACCTCGTTGTACAGCGCCGGCAGCTCCTTGGTGCGGCCGGACACCAGGTAGAGGCGCTCCAGCGCGCGCAGGTCGGCGATGGTGCCCGAGCCGGGGCCGCCGAAGCCATGGCCGCGCATCATGCCGAAGCCGTGGCGGAAGCCGTTGCCGGCGCCGTCGCCGTGGCCGCCGCGGTGCGGCATCGGCTTGGCACCCGGCGCGGCGGCGGCCGGCGGCGGCGAGGGCGGCGTGGCCTGCTGCGCGAGCGCGAAGGAGCCGGCGCCGGCAAGCAGCAGGGCCAGGGCGGAAGCCATCAGGGTCTTGTGTCGCATGGGTGGTCGTCTCCACGGGTTGGTGATCCGGGAAACGCGGGTGCGACGGGGCGGTTGACGTGCCGGCCGCCGCGGTCAGCGGGCGGACAGGCTTGCAACCCTGCGCGGGCGGCGCGCATCGTAGCGGCATGCCCATCCACCATCCGGGAGCCGCCATGCGCCGCCTCATCGCCTCCGTCCTGCTGCTGGTCCCGCTTGCCGCCGTCGCCGACGACCGCTGCGAGTTCGAGGCGCCGCGCAACCTGCAGCTGGACCTGGCGGGCGTGCGTGCGGTGCAGATCCAGGTCAACGGCTACGAGCTGCACCTGCACGGCGACGTCCAGGCCAGGGGGCTCGACCTGCACGGGCGCGCCTGTGCCTCCAGCCGCGAGCTGCTCGACCAGCTGGTGGTGCAGCAGCGCCGCGAGGGCGACCAGCTGATCCTGGAGCTCGGCGGCGGGCGCGCCGGCTTCAGCCTGTTCGGCAGCTCGTACACCGACCTGGACGTCTCCGTCACGCTGCCGGCGGCGCTGCCGGTGAAGCTCGACGTCGGCTCCGGCGATGCCGACGCCGGCGGCCTGCAGGACCTCGCCGCGCGGGTCGGCTCGGGCGACCTGCATGCGAACGGCATCGGCCGCTTCGCCGCCAGCGTCGGCTCGGGCGACGTCGAGGCGCACGACCTGGGCAGCCTGGAGCTGGGCTCGGTCGGCTCGGGCGACTTCAAGGCCAGCGGCATCCGCGGCGACGCGAAGGTGGGCAGCATCGGTTCCGGCGACGTCGGCCTGCGCCAGGTCGGCGGCAGCGTGCATGCCGACACGCTTGGCTCGGGCGACCTGGACGTGGACGACGTCGGCGGCGACTTCAGCCTGGGCGCCAAGGGCAGCGGCGACGTGAACCACCGCGGCGTGCGCGGCAAGGTCAGCGTGCCGCGCGACGACGACGACGATTGATCAGCCCAGCCAGCGCGTGACCAGATAGACCAGCGGCGCGCACAGCAGCAGGAACGGCACCGACACCAGGTGCAGCAGCCGCATGCCGCCGGGCTGCCTGGCCAGGCGCAGCGCGATCAGGTTGGCCAGCGAGCCGATCGCCACGCCGAAGCCGCCCACGTTCACCGCCACCGCCAGCGCCACGGTGTCGGGCGCGCGCTCGACCAGCAGCACCGTGGCCGGCACGTTGCTGATCAGCTGCGAGGCGGCGATGCCGGCGAGGTAGACCACCGCCGGGCGGCCGAAGTCCAGCCCGTCCAGCGCATGCTGCACGGCGGGCAGCGCGGCGAAGTGGCCCAGACCCAGGAAGATCGCCGCGAAGGTGGCCAGCAGCAGCCAGTCCAGCCGCGCCAGCGTGCGCCGTTCCAGCAGCGCGAACGGCGCCAGCAGCAGCAGCGCGCCGAGCAGTGCGTGGCCGTGCTCCATCATCAGCACCATGCCGGCCAGCGCGAGCAGCGACAGCGCCGCCAGCGCGGGCGAGACGCGGTGCCCGTCCAGCGCGGCCGCCTCGATGGCGATGCGGCCGCGCGGCAGCCAGCACCAGGCGAGCGCAGCCACCAGCGCGAACATCGTCGCCGCGGCCGGCAGCATCGCGGCGGCGAAGCCGAGGAAGGGCAGGTGGCCGTACTGCCACAGCAGCAGGTTCTGCGGGTTGCCGATCGGGCTCAGCGTGGAGCCCGCGTTCACCGCCAGCGCCTCCAGCACCACCATGCGCAGCACCGGCAGGTTGGAGATGCCGCCGATCGCCACGGTCAGCGGCACCAGCAGGAACAGGCTCACGTCGTTGGTCAGCACGGTGGAGGCGAGCGCGGTGGCGGCGACCAGCAGCAGGCCGAGCCCGCGTAGCGAGTGCGCGCGCGCCGCCAGCAGGGCGGCCAGGCGCTGCACCAGCCCGCTGTCGCGGATGCCCTGGATGGCGATCATCAGGCCGAGCAGGCCCGCCAGCGTGGGCAGCCGCAGCCAGCGGCGGTACTGCTCCAGCGGCTGCGGGTCCAGCACCGCCAGCGCCAGCGCCAGCAGCGCGAAGGCGAGCAGCAGCCATTCGGCGGCGAGCCTTTCCAGCGCGCGGCGGGGCCAGGCGGCGGGCGCGGCGCTCACCACCCGGCCAGGCCTTCCAGCTCGTACAGCCGGCGCCAGCTCGGCCGCGCGCGCACCAGGTCGGCCAGCCGCTTCAGCGCGGGCCATCCGGTAGCCGGGCGCGGCATGTTGCGCGACCAGCGCATCAGCATGGTCAGCAGCAGGTCGACGCCGGAGAACTCGCCGCCGAGCAGGTAGGGGCCGCGTCCGGCCAGCCGCGCCTCGAGCAGGTCCCACGCGCCTTCGATCTTCTTCTGCAGCGCCGCGCGCACCGCCGGCGGGTGTTCCTCCGCGCCCAGCTCGTGCGGGTAGAACCACAGCCGGTAGGCCGACATCAGCGTGTTGCTCAGGTACACCGCCCATTGCTGCCAGGCCTCGCGCTCCGGGGTGCCCGGCGGCGGGATCAGCTTCGCCTCGGGATGCCGCTCGGCCAGCATCAGCAGCAGCGCCGCCGATTCGGCGCGCGGGCGGCCGTCGATCACCAGCGTGGGCACCTTGCCGTCCGGGTTGAGCGCGAGGTAGTCGGGCGCGTGCTGGGCGTCCTTGTCGAAGTCGACCAGGCGCAGCTCGTAGGGCGCGCCGATCTCCAGCAGCGCCAGATGCACCACCATGCTGGCGGTGCCGGGGGAGTAGTAGAGGACGTACATCGCGGGCTCCGGTGCGGGTCGGCGGATCATGGCGGCGCGGCGGGCGATGCGGCAAGCCTCGCGGGGCCTGGCCGTCGCGGCCTCCGGCCGCGATGCCTCACGCTTCGCGCAACAGCCGCATCGGCGGCGTGCGCACGATCCGCCGCGTGCCGGCCAGGCCCAGCAGCATCACCACCAGCGCGGCGCCCAGCGCGGCCAGCGCCAGCGGCGCGAGCGGCGGCACGAAGCCGGCGATGCGGAACACCACGCGGCCCATCCACATGCCGGTGCCGGCCGCGCCGAGCGCGGCGGTGAGCCCGGCGACCAGGCCGAGCAGGGCGAACTCGCAGGCCGCCGCGGCGCGCAGCTGGCCGCGGCGTGCGCCCAGCGTGCGCAGCAGCGCGGCCTCGTGGCGGCGCTCGGCGGCGCTGGCGGCCAGCGCCGCGGCCAGCACCAGCGCGCCGGCGAGCAGGCTGAAGCCGAGCACCCAGCGCACCGCGTTGCCCACGCGGTCGACGATCTCGCGCACGCGGTCGAGCAGCGAGTCCACGTCGACCAGGCTGAGGTTGCCGTAGTCGCGCGACAGCCGCGCCAGCGCGTCGGCGTGGCCGCGCGGCAGGTAGAAGCTGGCGATCCAGGTGTGCGGCAGCCGCCCCGCGTGGGCGGGGTCGAGCAGCAGGAAGAAGTTGACCTGGAACGAGCTCCAGTCGACCTTGCGCACGCTGGCCACGCGCGCCTCGATCTGCCCCTCGCCGACGTCGAAGCGCATGCTGTCGCCGATCTTCAGCCCGAACATGTCGCGCCAGGAGGTGTCCACCGAGACCTCCGCCTGCGCGGGCGCGGCGCCGGGCCAGCGGCCCGCGACGACCTGGTTGGACGGCGGCAGCGCGCCGGTCCAGGACAGCCGCAGCTGGCGGTCGGCCCAGTCCCTGGCGCGCTCGTCCTGGAAATGCAGCCGGTCGACCGGGCGGCCGTCGATCGCGGTGAGCTTGCCCACCGCCAGCGGCAGCATGTTGAGCCGCCGCCCGCCGATGCGCGCCACCGCCTGCGCGAAGTCCCCGCGCTGGTCGTCCTGCAGGTTGAGCACGAACCAGTTGGGCGTGTCGGCGGGCAGCTCGCGCCGCCATCCTTCCAGCAGCGCGGGCGCCACCACCGCGAGCAGCAGCAGCGCCACCAGGCCCAGGCTGAGCGCGGTGGCCTGCACCAGGCTCATGCCGCGCCGCCGCGCCAGCGCGGCCAGGCCCAGCCGCAGCGCGGGATGCACGCCCGGCGCCGCGTGCCGCGCCAGCCACAGCAGCAGCGCGGCGAGCAGCGCGGCGACCGCGGCGACGCCGGCCAGCCCGGCGGCGAGGATGCCGGCGAGCCTGAGCGAGTCGCTCTGGCTCCAGATCAGCGCCAGCGCCACCAGCGCCGGCACCAGGTACAGCGCGTCGAAGCGGCGCACGCGCCGCGCCGCGCTCTCGCGGAACACCGCCACCGGCGGCACCTCGCCCAGCCGCGCCAGCGGCGGCAGCGCGAAGCCGAACAGCACGGCGACGCCGATCGCCGCGGCGGCGAGCGCGGGCGCGAGCGGCAGCGCGGTCGGCACGCTGGTGAACAGCTGGCTGGCCAGCAGCCAGGCGCCCTGCGCCAGGCCCAGCGCGAGCGCCACGCCGAGCGCGGCGGCGGGCAGCACGAGCGCGCCCAGCGTGCCCAGCAGCAGCCCGAGCACGCGCCGGCGCGGCGTGCCCAGCGCGCGCAGCAGCGCCACCTCGCGCGTCTTGCGCCGCGCGTAGCGCTGCGCCGCCAGCGCGATGGCGACGCCGGCGAGCAGCGCGGAAAGCAGCGCGGTCAGGCGCAGGAAGGCGCCGGCGCGATCGAAGGCGCTGCGCATGCGCTCCTGCGTCTGCTCCGGGGTGATCGGCTGCGCGCCCTGCGGCAGCGCCGCCGCGTCGAGCCAGCGCCGCCACGCGCGCACCGCCTCCGGCGCGCCGGCCACCAGCAGGCGGTGCCGCGCGCGGCTGCCGGCGCCGAGCAGGCCGGCCTGCTCGGCGTCGGCCAGGCTCATCAGCGCGCGCGGCGCCATCGCCACCAGCTCGCCGCCGTCGGGCTCGCGCAGCAGCTCGGCGGCGATGCGCAGGTCGCGGCCGCCGACCTGCACGCGGTCGCCCACCGCGAGGCCCAGCGCGACCAGCGCGCGGTGGTCCAGGTAGACCGCGCCGGGCGGCGGCGCGTGCGCGGCGTGCGCGCCGCCCGCGTCGCGCACCTCCAGCGTGCCGCGCAGCGGCCAGGCGGCGTCGGCGGCGATCACGTCGAGCAGCTGGCTGCGCTCGTGCGCGAAGGCCACGCTGGGGAAGCCGGCGTCGCGGCTCACCGCCAGGCCGCGTGCCGCCGCGGCGGCGGCGAACTCCGCCGGCGTCGCCTGCGGCGCGCCCAGGCCGGCGTCGCCGCCGATCAGTTCCGCCGCGTTGGCCAGCATGCCGCGCTCGACGCGGGTGGACAGCGTGGCCACCACGCCCAGCGCCACCACCGCCAGCAGCAGCGACAGCGCCAGCGTGCGCAGCTCGGGCAGGTGCCACTCGCGGCGCAGGCTGCGCAGGGACAGCCGCAGCAGCCTCATGCCGCGCGCTCCGCCGCGCCGGCCACGCGGCCCTCCTCCAGCTCGATGCGCCGCGCGCAGCGCGCGGCCAGCTGCGGGTCGTGGGTCACCAGCACCAGGGTGGTGCGGCGGTCGTGGTTGAGCGCGAACAGCAGGTCGGCCACGTGGTGGCCGGTGCGCTGGTCGAGGTTGCCGGTGGGCTCGTCGGCGAACAGCAGGCGCGGGCCGTGCACGAAGGCGCGGGCGATCGCCACGCGCTGCTGCTCGCCGCCGGACAGCTGCGCCGGGTAGTGCCGCCGCCGCGCGTCCAGCCCCACCGCCTGCAGCGCCTCGCGGGCGCGCTCGCGCGCGTCGTCGCGGCCCTCCAGCTCCAGCGGCAGCATCACGTTCTCCTCGGCGGTGAGCGCGGGCAGCAGGTGGAAGGACTGGAACACGAAGCCGACCAGGCGGCGGCGCAGGTCGGCGCGCGCCTCCTCGTCCAGCGTCTCCAGCGCGTGGCCGTCCAGGCGGATGGAGCCGCCGCTGGGCACGTCCAGCCCGGCCAGCAGGCCGAGCAGGGTGGTCTTGCCCGAGCCGGAGGCGCCGACGATGGCGAAGCTCTCGCCCTCGCGCACGGCCAGGCCCACCCCGCGCAGGATGTCGAGCCGGCCCTCGGGCCCGCGCACCGACTTGCTAACATCGCGGGCATCGAGAAGAAGACGGGATGGTTCGCTCATGCGTCGGTTCCTTGCTCTGCTGCTGTCGCTGCTGGCCGCCGGCGCGCTCCACGCGGCGCCGAAGACGGTGCTGGTGCTGGGGGATTCGCTCTCCGCCGCGCACAACATCGCCGCGGAGCAGGGCTGGGTGCATCTGCTGGAAGTACGCCTGGGCAAGATGGTGCCGCCCTGGCAGGTCGTCAATGCCAGCATCAGCGGCGAGACCTCCCTGAGCGGACGCCACCGCCTGCCCGCGCTGCTGGCCACCTACCGGCCGCGGGTGGTGGTGCTGGAGCTGGGCGCCAACGACGGCCTGCGCGGCCTGCCGCTGGCGCAGCTGCGCGACAACCTCGCGGCGATGGTCAGCGCCGCCCAGGCGACCGGGGCGAAGGTGCTGCTGCTGGGCATCGAGCTGCCGCTCAACTACGGGCCGCAGTACCGCGACGGCCTGCGCGCGGTGTACGCCGACCTGGCGAGGCAGAAGCACGCCGCGCTGGTGCCGTTCCTGCTGGAGGGCGTGGCGCTGGACCCGGCGCGCATGCAGGACGACGGCCTGCACCCCAACGCCGCCGGCGAGCCGGCGGTGCTGGGCAACGTGTGGCCCGCCTTGCAGCCGCTATTGCGGTGACGGCGCGAACGAGCGGGTAGCGCGAACCTCAATTTACTCTGAACCGGATACATTCGTTTCACGTATCCCTCACCCACGGGGCCGCTAGCTTTCACAGACGTGAAAGCACGCGAGGAGGGCATCATGACGCAGCGTGAAGAGCAGGCCGGGCTGATCCTGCTGGTGGAGGACAACCGCCAGATCGCCGAGATGGTGGGCGAGTTCCTCGAGCGCCGCGGCTATTCGGTGGACTACGCGGCCGACGGCGTCAGCGGCTTGCACCTGGCGGTGTCCAACAGCTACGACGTGATCGTGCTCGACCTGATGCTGCCGGGCCTGGACGGGCTGGACGTGTGCCGCAAGCTGCGCCGCGAGGGCAAGAAGTCCACGCCGGTGCTGATGCTGACCGCGCGCGACACGCTGGAGGACAAGCTGGTCGGCCTGGAGGCCGGTGCCGACGACTACCTGGTCAAGCCCTTCGAGGTGCGCGAGCTGGAGGCGCGGCTGCGCGCGCTGATCCGCCGCGACCGCCGCCAGGTCTCGGCCGAGGTGCTCACCGTGGGCGACATGACGCTGGACACCGCCACCTTGCGGCTGACCCGCGCGGGGCAGGAGCTCAACGTCTCGCCGATCGGCCTGAAGCTGCTGGCGATCCTGATGCGCGAATCGCCGCGCGTGGTCAGCCGGCGCGACATCGAGCGCGAGATCTGGGGCGACACGCTGCCCGACTCGGATACGCTGCGCTCGCACCTGTACAACCTGCGCCGGGTGATCGACAAGCCGTTCGACCGCCCGCTGCTGCACACCATCCACTCGGCCGGCTACCGGCTGGCCGATCTCGCCGCGGAAGTGGCGCCCACCACCTGAAACCCGAGAGGTAAGGCCAAGCCCGCTGTCCGCATCATGGAAACCAGCAGGGGTCATTCGCCGCCGGAACCGACGTTCCGGCGGGGGGCATTCCAGCGCCGCCTGGCGCTGGTGTTCGCCTTGCAGCTGGCCGGCGTGGTGATCGCCGTGCTGCTGGGCGTGTTCGACGTGGCGCCGCTGGCCGCCGTGCTGGCCCTGATCGGGGTGATCAGCGTGCTGGCCTGGCTGGCCGCGCGCCGCGAGTGGGCGCCGGTCAGCGCGCTGGCGCGGGTCATCGACGGCTGGAACGAGCAGCAGCCCGACCCGCAGCTGTTCAGCCTCGCGCGGCTGTCGCCGCGCACCGACGCCGACCTCGCCCGGCTCGCGCGCGGCCTGTACGGCTTCGCCGAGCGCATCGCCGGCTACAACGAGCGCGAGCGCAACTTCACCCGCGACGCCAGCCACGAGCTGCGCAGCCCGCTCACCGTGATCAAGATGTCGGCGGACATGCTGGGCGACGAGGCCGGGCTGAGCGAGTTCGGCGACCGTTCCGTGCAGCGGATCAAGCGCGCGGCCCGCGAGATGGAGGCGCTGGTGGAGTCCCTGCTGGTGCTGGCCCGGGGCGGCGACCAGGGCACCGGCGACGAGGAGTTCGTGGTCAACGAGGTGCTGCGCCGCGAGCTGGGCGAGCTGCGCCAGGTGCTGGAAGGGCAGACGGTGGAGTTCGCGCTGGAGGAGCCGGCGCGCTTCGCGCTGCACGGCTCCTCGCGGGTGTTCGCGGTGCTGTGCTGGCAGCTGATCCGCAACGCCTGCCAGCACCTCGACCAGGGCCGCGTGGTGCTCACCGTGCTGCCGGGCGCGGTCACCGTCGCCTGCCTGGCGCAGGCGGGGCGGTTGCGGGCGGAGGGGCAGGCCTTCGAGCTGACCATCGCCCAGCGCATCAGCGAGCGCTTCGCGTGGACGCTGGAGCTGGAGACACGCGAGGGCAACGAGCGCGTGGCCAGCATCCGCTTTCCGCATCCGCTGCCGGCCTAGCGGCACTTCCGTGGGAGCGCGCCCACAGGGCTGTTCCCACAAAGGTCGCCCTGCAAGGGCGACCTCCACTGAAAAACCGCCGCCGCCGCGCTCAGCCCAGGCCCGGCGCCACCGCGAAGCCGCAGCCGGTCTTGGCCTTCACCTCGTCCAGCGTCACGCCCGCGTTGAGCTCGACCAGGGTGAGGCCCTTGCCCTTGGCGACCTCGAACACGCACAGGTCGGTGATGATCAGGTCCACCACCTCCTTGCCGGTCAGCGGCAGGTCGCACTGTTGCTTGATCTTCGGCGAGCCGTCCTTCGCGGTGTGCTCCATCAGCACCACCACGCGCTTGACGCCGCTGACCAGGTCCATCGCGCCGCCGGGGCCCTTGACCATCTTGCCCGGCACCATCCAGTTGGCGAGGTCGCCGGTGCAGGACACTTCCAGGCCGCCGAGGATCGACAGGTCGATGTGGCCGCCGCGGATCATCGCGAACGATTCGGCGCTGGAGAAGAAGCTGGCGCCGGGCAGCGCGGTGATGGTCTGCTTGCCCGCGTTGATCAGGTCCGGGTCCACCTCGTCCTCGCCGGGGAAGGGGCCGATGCCGAGCAGGCCGTTCTCCGACTGCAGCGTCACGTCCATTCCCTCGGGGATGAAGTTGGCCACCAGGGTGGGGATGCCGATGCCGAGGTTGACGTAGTAGCCGTCGCGCAGCTCCTTCGCCGCGCGCCGCGCCATCGCCATGCGCGCCGGGCTCTCCTTGCCGGTGTTGGCGCCGGCCACGGTGCGGAACTCGATGCGCTTCTCGTACTTCTCGCCCTGCACGATGCGGTCGACGTAGATGCCCGGCACGTGGATCGCGTCGGGATCGAGCGCGCCGACCTCGACCAGCTCCTCCACCTCGGCCACGCAGACCTTGCCGCAGGTGGCGATCATCGGGTTGAAGTTGCGCGCGGTCTCGCGGAACACCAGGTTGCCGAGCGGATCGCCCTTCCACGCCTTGACGATGGACAGGTCGGCGCGGATGGCCTCCTCCAGCACGTACTCCTTGCCGTCGAAGACCTTGGTCTCCTTGCCCTCGGCCAGCTTGGTGCCGAACGCGGTGCGCGTGTAGAAACCGGGGATGCCGGCGCCGCCCGCGCGCAGCTTCTCGGCCAGGGTGCCCTGCGGTACCAGGTGCAGCTCCAGCTCGCCGGCCAGCACCTGGCGCTCGAACTCCTTGTTCTCGCCCACGTAGGAGGCGTACACGCGCTTGACCTGCCGGGTCTTGAGCAGCGGCCCCATGCCGAAGTCGTCCACGCCGGCGTTGTTGCCCACGATGGTGAGCTCCCTGGTGCCGGCGGCGAGCAGCGCGCCGATCAGGTTCTCGGGGATGCCGCACAGGCCGAAGCCGCCGGCCGCGATGGTCATGCCGTCGAACAGCAGGCCGTCGAGCGCCTTCGACGCGGTCGCGTAAACCTTGTCCATTGCCGTTGCCTTTTCGCTGGAAGCCAGCCTCCTAGGATACGACGGAACCGGTCGGGGCCATGTTGTACGAAGGTGCAGGGGGCGCCGCGTCGTCAGTCCAGGATCGCGTAGCTGCGCCGGAAGCGCACGGCCTGCTTCAGCTCGGGCACTTTCCAGTCGCCGGTCACGGTGAGCCGGCGGCCGTCCGGCGAGCGTTCCCAGCGCTGGTCGAGCCGGGCGCCGCCGGCGTAGCGCAGGGTGACCCGCAGGGCCGCGCCGTCGTAGCGGCAGCGTGCCAGCGCGCTGCCGTTGAGCGTCTGCCGCTCGCGGTCGTCGGGCCGGACCTCCAGCCGCTCGCCGTCGTCGAGCTGCACCTGCACCGACGCGCCGGCCTGCTGCACCAGCAGCACCGAATCGGCCTTGAGCAGCGGCGGCAGCGCGTAGGCGCGCGGCGCGGCCGGCGCGGTGCCGGCACCGGGGGCGGCGCGGCCGCGGCCGCCGCCGTGCTGGCCGTGGCCGCCCATGCCCCTGCCGCCATGGCCCATGCCGCCGCGACGGCCGCCTCCGGCATCCGCGCCGGGGGCCGGTCCGGCCGCGTCCGGGGCGGGCGGCGCTTCGCGCTGCGCCTCGGCGCGCAGCAGGTCCTGCAGGGCGTCGGCGGTGTCGCTGCCGGCTTCGTCCAGGCGCCAGGCGCCGGAGAAATCGGGCGCGCCGGCGGATGCCTGCGCCACCGCGCCACCGGCCGGCACGCACAGGAACGAGGCCTGCAGGAGCCAGCGGAAAGGGTGGGAGCGGGCGATGCGCATGCGATGGATTCCTCCGGCCATCCTGCCAAGACGCATGGGCGGCCGATGCGTTGACTTGCCGGCGGGAAGGAACCTGCCGCCCGCCGGCGTTGCGCGCGGCGCGACCGCGGGGCACCTCGACCTCGCCATGCATCCGGCCGGGCAGGCCGGGAAGGTCGGCTGGTCCTGCTCCAGCGCCGACATCCCGGACGTGCAGGCGCTTGCCGCGTCCTGCGCATACCGGCCCGTTCCGCCGGGGCCGGCGCGGGATCTGATGGCGGTCGAGCGGTTCAAGCTCGACGTGGCGCTGTCCATCGACGGCGCGCCGGTGGACAGGGCCGCCGGGGTCTGCCTGGGGAAAGGCGAGGTCTACCGTTTCGGCGGCACGCGGGATGCGTCGCGGCCGCCGGTGCGGGGAACGGTGGGCGTGCGGCCTATCCAAGGCGGACAGGTGGAAATCCTGAGCGACCTGGAGGGCGGCATCCTCAGGCAGCCGATCCATCCGAAGCTGCACGCGTTTCCCGGGCAGACGGCCACGATCCAGGTGGGCGAGAAGGCCGGTGGCGGCCACCCGGCGGACCGCACGGTGAAGCTGGACGTGACCGCCACGCCCGGCTGCGCCTGAGGCTTCCGCATGGCGGCGTGTTGCCGCGGCGGCTGGCTATACTCCCTCCCGCAACGTCGTGGGGAGTAGCGCCAGTGAAGTTCAGCCGCCTTGCCGCCGCCGTCGTGGGGCTGGGGATCGCGTCCGTGGGCCATGCCGCATCGCCGGTGCTGGTGGTCCACGGCGGCGCCGGCGTCATCCGCCGCGAGATGGACCCGGCGCGCGAGAAGGCCATCCGCGCCGCGCTGGCGCAGGCGCTGCAGCAGGGCTACGCGCAGCTGAAGGCCGGCAAGCCGGCGGTCGACGCGGTGAGCGCGGCGCTGGTGGTGCTGGAGGACGACCCGAACTTCAACGCCGGCAAGGGCGCGGTGTTCACCCACGACGGCAGGAACGAGCTGGACGCGGCGATCATGGACGGCTACACGCTGCGCGCCGGCGCGGTGGCGGCGGTGCACCGGGTGAAGAACCCGATCCTGCTGGCGCGCGCGGTGATGGAGCATTCGCCGCACGTGATGCTGGTGGGCGACGGCGCCGAGGCGTTCGCCAGGGAGCAGGGCGTGACGCTGGTCGACCCGTCCTACTTCCGCACCGAGGAGCGCTGGCGGCAGCTGCAGAAGGCGCTGAAGGAGGACGCCGCGCACGAGAAGCACGCGGACCCCGAGACCGCGCGGCACTTCGGCACCGTGGGCGCGGTGGCGCTGGACGCGCAGGGACATCTGGCCGCCGGCACCTCCACCGGCGGCATCGTCGACAAGCGCTGGGGGCGGGTGGGTGACTCGCCGATCATCGGCGCGGGCACCTACGCCAACTCCGGCTGCGCGGTGTCCGGCACCGGCTGGGGCGAGTTCTACATCCGCACCGTGGCGGCGCACGAGATCTGCATGCGGGTGACCCAGATGCGCGTGCCGGTGCAGCGCGCCGCCGCCGAGGTGATCAACCAGGAGATCCCGGCGATGGGCGGCAACGGCGGCGCCATCGCGCTGGACGACCAGGGCCACGTGGCGATGCCGTTCAATACCGACGGCATGTTCCGCGGCTGGATCGGCGACGACGGCGTGTCGCACGTGGCGCTGTACGGCGACGAGGACGACGGCACCGGCCAGCTCGTGCCGCCGCCCGCGCCGGCGGACAGCAGCGCGCAGCCCTGAGGGCGGTGCGCCGGCCGGCGGGTGGCCGGCCGCTCGGTGGGGTTGGGATGCGCCGTCCTCTTCGCGTGACGGTCCGGCAGCCAGCGCACCACCGAATTCGGAGCAGTTCGTGGTCCGCCGCCGCCGATGTCGACGGCAGCGCCGCGCTCCTTCGCCCGTCGTCCCGGCGCAGGCCGGGATCCGGTGACGATGCCGCCTGCCCGAGCCTTGCCGTCACTGGATGACGGGCGGGTTCCCGGAGTGCACGGAAGCATCGTGTTGCCCGGGCACAAGGCGTTGGCTGCCGCGTGGGGGATATCCGCCGGGAGAAGCGCGCTCAGTCGCCCTGCTCCGGCCGCTCGCGCACCGGGTGCTTGCTCAGCTTGCGCTGCAGCGTGCGCCGGTGCATGCCCAGGCGGCGCGCGGTCTCGGAGATGTTGCCGTCGCACTCGGTGAGCACGCGCTGGATGTGCTCCCACTCCAGCCGGCGCAGCGCCAGCGGCGCCTCCGGCGCGTCGGGCACCTCGTCGTCGGGCGCGGCGGGGCCGTCGCCGTCGAGCAGGGCGCGCACCACCGCGTCGGCGTCCACCGGCTTGGCCAGGTAGTCGTGCGCGCCGCGCTTGATCGCCTCCACCGCGGTGGCGATCGAGGCGTAGCCGGTGAGCAGTAGGATGCGCATGTCCGGCACCAGCATGTGCAGCTCGGGGATCAGCTTCAGGCCGTTCTCCTCGCCGAGCTTGAGGTCGAGCACGCAGTAGCGCGGCTGGTGGCGGCGCGCCAGCGCGCGGGCCTCCTCGGCGCTGCCGGCGGTGAGCGTCTCGAAGCCGCGCGAGCCGATCGCGCGGGCCAGTACGCGGGCGAAGGTGGCGTCGTCGTCGACGATCAGCAGCGGGCGCGGGGAAGCGGAAGGGGCGTTCATCGGGGACGGCCTCTCTGGATCATGCGGGCATTTTGCCGCAGGGTGCGGCGTGTGGGCGCAGCCCGCGGCATCACGTCGCGGCCAGCGCGGCCAGCGGCAGCCGCAGGCGCACCTCGGCGCCGTCGTCGCTGTTGCCGGTGCGCAGCTCGCCGCTGAGCCGCTCGGCGGTGGCCTCGGCCAGCGCGAGGCCGAGGCCCAGGCCGGTCTGCTTGCCGCTCTGGCCGAGGTTCGGGCGCTGGCCGCCGGCGTCGAAGCCGGGGCCGTGGTCGCGCACGACGAATTCCAGCCAGTCGCGCTCGCGCCGGATCGTCAGCGCCACTGCCTGCGAGCCGCGCAGCGCCGAGGCGTCGGCGGCGTTGTTGAGCAGGTTGATCAGCGCATGGCGCAGGCCCGCGGGCACGCCGAGCACGGTGGCGGCCAGGGCCGGCTCCAGGACCAGGTCCAGCTCGGCCTCCGGGCGCAGCAGCTGGAAGCGTTCCAGGCAGCCGTGCACGAACTGGCTGAGCGGCATGCGCTCGGGCGCCTGCGAGAGCTGCGCCTTGCCGAAGGCCACCATCTCGCGCAGGATGCCGCGGCAGCGCTCCACCTGTTCCTGCAGCAGGGCGAGGTCCTCGTCGAGCAGGCCGTCGTGCGCGTATTCGCGGCGCAGTTCCGGCAGCAGGGTGCGCATGGTGCCCAGCGGGGTGTTCAGCTCGTGCGCGGCGCCGGCGGCCTGGGTGGCGATCGCCAGGATGCCCTCGTCGCGCAGCGCGCGCTCGCGCACGCGCTGCACCTCCAGCTGCTGCACGCGCAGGGCGTGCGCCAGCCGGTTGATGAAGAAGCCGAGCAGCAGCGCGGTGATCACGAAGTCCACGCCCATGCCGGCCACGTGCAGCGAGAATCCGCTCTGCGCCGGCATCGGCAGCGGCACGTGCCAGCGCAGCAGGATCAGGTAGGCCAGCCCGGCCAGCATCGCCACCACCAGCACGGCGCGCACCGACAGCGCCGCCGCCGACAGCGCGATCGGCACCAGCAGCAGGGTGATGAAGGGGTTGGCGGCGCCGCCGGTGAAGTACAGCAGGTAGCCGAGCACCAGCGTGTCGACCGCGATGTGGCCGATGGTCTCCCACTCGCGCACCGGCCAGGGCTGGCCCAGCCGCCAGGCGGCGAACACGGCGAACACCGCCAGCGAGCCGATGCCGACCAGCAGCGGCAGCAGCGGGATGTCCAGGCGCATCCACAGCGCGCAGACCAGCACCGCCATGCTCTGCCCGGCGATCGCGCACAGCCGCAGCCAGGCCAGCGTGCGGGTCAGCGCGAAGGGGCCGATGCGGCGGTTGGCGGGGCTGTGCGTCATGGCGTCGTCCGGCGGGTGGGGAAGGATCGCGGCCGGAGGCCGCTCCCACAAGGATGCCGCAAGCCCTGTGGGAGCGGCCTCCGGCCGCGATTCCCCCTCGATGGCGCTCAGGCCTGGTTCCACTCCTCGCTGTGCACGGGCGGCAGCGGGTCGGCCGCCGCGGCGTGCTCGGCGTGGCTGTCGGAGAGCTTCTTCATCAGCGGCAGCACGGCCAGCGCGATCGCGGTGCAGCCCAGGCCGACGAAGCCGAGCTTGTTGAACAGGCTGGTGTAGATGCCCAGCGACTGCACCGGGTCGTTCAGTCCCTCCGGGATGTGCGCGAGGTTGGCCACCACGCTGCCCAGGTACTGCGAGATGCCCACCGCGACGTAGTACGCGCCCATCATGAAGCCGCCCATGCGCGCCGGCACGTAGCGGGCGATCATCGCCAGGCCCAGGCCGCTCACCAGCAGCTCGCCCAGCGAGTACAGGCCGTAGCCCCACACCATGATCCACGAGGAGACCTGGCCGTTTACCGCCCAGATCGCGCCCACGCCGTACATGAAGAAGCCCGCCGCCACCGCGGCGAAGCCCCAGGCGAACTTGGCGGCCACCGACGGGTCCCTGCCGAGGCGGCCCAGGCCGTTGTAGATCGCCACCAGCACCGGGCTCAGGATCACGATCCAGATCGCGTTGAGGTTCTGGTACTGCTCGGGAATCCAGGTGACGTGCAGGAACAGCAGGTCCATCCCCAGGTTCACGTTCTTCTGCGCGAACAGGTTCAGCGAGGTCGCCATCTGCGCGTAGAAGATGAAGAAGAAGATGGTCTGCACGGTGAGCACCAGCGCCGCGATCAGGCCGGCGCGCTCGCTCTTCTCCGCGGTGCGGATCAGGTGCGCGAAGATGCCCAGGATCACCACGCCGGCCAGGTACACGCAGACCTTGGCGGCCAGCAGGCTCTGCAGGATGAAGGCCACCACGAACACCATCGCCAGCGAGGCGCCGAGCAACGCCAGCGCGCGCGCCGGCCGCACCGGCCGTGCGTCGGTGGGCGAGCCGATGTGCGCCAGCGTGCGGTGCATCAGCGCGTAGTTGGCCAGGCCCAGCAGCAGGCCCACCGCGCAGGCACCGAAGGCGGTGTGCCAGCCCCAGTCGTCGCCGTAGTGCGCGCCCACGTGGTCGCGGATCCACGGCGTGGCGGTCATCGACACCATCGAGCCGACGTTCACCGCCATGTAGTAGATGGTGAAGGCGCTGTCGATCTTGGTGTCGTCGCCCTCGTAGATCTTGCGCACCAGGTTGCCCGCGTTGGGCTTGAAGAAGCCGTTGCCCACCACGATCACGCCCAGCGCGCAGTACAGCAGGGTGGGGTTGCCCGACGGGATCCACAGCAGCGCGTAGCCCAGCATCAGCACCAGCGCGCCGAGGGTCATGGTGCGGCGGGTGCCGATCAGCTTGTCGCCGACCCAGCCGCCGATCGCCGGGGTGGCGTAGATCAGCGCGGCGGCCGCGCCCCAGACCAGGTTGGCCTTGCTGTCGACGAAGCCGAGCTTCTTCATCATGTAGGTGACCATCAGCACCTGCATGCCGTAGAAGCCGAAGCGCTCCCACATCTCGATCAGGAACACCGTGCTGAAGGAGCGGGTCTGCGAAACGGGTGGATTCCGGGTTGCCATAAGTCTTTCCAAATGCGTGCGTATTGCCGGGGCCGCCGAGGGCCCGCCCGTGCAACCCTGAACGGGCCACAACCGCCGAAGGGTAACCCATACGTCCCCGCGGCCTAGCTGCGGTGCACCACGCGGCCGGGCCGGGGCGGGCGCCGCTGTGGCATCATGCGGCGCCTGTTTCGCCGCCATGGGTCCGTTTCCGCATGCCGCTTTCCCGCACCCCGCCCGCCGTTCCGGAGCGCCGCGATGGCCGCTGAGGGCTTCCGCGGGCCGCGCCAGCTCTGGAACGCCTTCCTCTGGTCGATGAAGGGCCTGCGCGCCGGCTGGCGCCACGAGGCCTCGTTCCGGCTGGAGGTGTGCCTGGCGGTGGTGGTGATCCCGCTGGGGCTGTGGCTGGGGCAGGGCGCGCTGGAGAAGATCGCGCTGGCGCTGCCGGCCTTCCTGGTGCTGTCGGCCGAGCTGCTCAACTCGGCGATCGAGGCGGTGGTGGACAAGGTCAGCCCGGAGTTCCACGAGCTGGCCGGCCGCGCCAAGGACATGGGCTCGGCGGCGGTGTTCCTGCTGCTGGTGCTGCTGGCGCTGTGCTGGGCGCTGGTGCTGGGGCCGCGCTGGCTCGGCTGAGCGCGGCGATTGCGCCCGGGCGGGGGCAATGGTGGAATGCGGGCTCCACCGGAGCGGAGCCTTCTCCATGAAAATCCTTCGTGCCATCGCCGTGCTGCTGCTGGTCGGCCTGCTGTCCGGCTGCGGCTACAACGCCATCCAGCGCCAGGACGAGGCGGTCAAGGCGGCCTGGTCGGAAGTGCTGAACCAGTACCAGCGCCGCGCCGACCTGGTGCCCAACCTGGTCAACACGGTGAAGGGCTATGCCCAGCACGAGGAGCGCGTGCTCACCGAGGTCACCAACGCGCGCGCCAAGGTCGGCACCATCCAGGTGAGCGCCGACACCGTCAACGACGCGCAGAAGCTGGCCCAGTTCCAGCAGGCGCAGGGCGAGCTGTCCAGCGCGCTGTCGCGGCTGATGGCGGTGAGCGAGAACTACCCCAACCTCAAGGCCGACGGCCTGTTCCAGAACCTGCAGGCGCAGCTGGAAGGCACCGAGAACCGCATCACCGTGGCGCGCAACCGCTACGTGCAGGCGGTGCAGGCGTACAACACGCTGGTCCGCTCCTTCCCCAACAATCTCACCGCCAAGATGTTCGGCTACCAGGTGAAGCCGAACTTCAGCGTGGAGAACGAGAAGGCGATCTCCACCGCGCCGACGGTGGACTTCGGCACCGGCGCGCCGGCGCCGGCGGCCTCGGCGCACTGAGCGCGCGGACTCGGCGATGATCCGCCGGCGCGGCCTGCGCCTGCTGTGGCTGCTGGCGATGGCGCTGCTGTCGCCCGCGCTGCTGCGCGCGGCCGACGTGCCCAGGCTCGCGCGCCACGTCACCGACCTCACCGGCACGCTGACCCCGTCGCAGGTCGACCAGCTCGACGCGAAGCTGGTCGACCTGGAGCGGCGCAAGGGTGCCCAGCTGGTGGTGCTGATGGTGGGCAGCACGCAGCCGGACGACATCGAGAGCTATTCGCTGGCGGTGGCCGAGGCGAACAAGGTGGGCCGCAAGGGCAGCGACGACGGCGTGCTGCTGCTGGTCGCCAAGGACGACCGGCGCGTGCGCATCGAGGTCGGCTACGGCCTGGAGGGCGCCATTCCCGACGCCGCCACGGCGCGCATCATCCGCGAGTACATCGCGCCGAAATTCCGCGGCAACGACTACTACGGCGGCATCAGCGACGCCGTCGGCGCGCTCACCCAGCTCATCGACGGCGAGAGCCTGCCGCCGCCGGTGGATGGCGGCGAGCGGCCGCATCGCGGCATCGATTTCGGGCATGCCCTGCTGATCGGCGTGTTCGCGGCCTTCTTCCTGCGCAGCCTGCTCGGCCGCATCCCGGCCCTGGTGCGCACGCCGCTGGGTGCGGCGCTCACGGGCGGCCTGCTGTGGCTGCTGCTCGCCTCGCTGGGCGGCGCGGTGCTCGGCGCGCTCATCGGCGGCGCGCTGATGTTGCTGCCGGCCGGCGCAGGCCGTTCGATCGGCGGCGGCGGCTGGGGTGGCTGGGGCGGTTTCGGTGGCGGCGGCTGGGGCGGCGGCAGCGGCGGGGGATTCGGCGGCGGCGGCTTCAGCGGCGGTGGCGGCAGCTTCGGCGGCGGCGGCTCCTCGGGGAGCTGGTGATGGCACGGCCCGGACGCCTGCTGCGCAACCTCTTCGCCGGCTGGTTCCAGCTGGGGCGGCGCTTCCCGCCCGGCACGCTCGACGAGATCGCGCGGGCGATCGCCGCCGGCGAGCGGACCCACCTGGGCGAGGTGCGCCTGGCGGTCGAATCGCGGCTGGCGCCCGCGGCCGTGCTGGCGGGGACGAGCGCGCGGCAGCGCGCGGAGCAGGTGTTCGCCCAGCTGCGCGTGTGGGACACCGAGCACAACACCGGCGTGCTGCTCTACGTGCTGATGGCCGAGCACCGCATCGAGATCGTGGCCGACCGCGGCATCGCGCGGAAGGTCGGGCAGGCGGCGTGGGACGAGATCGCGGCGCGCATGGGCGGCGCGTTCGCGCAGGACCGCTGGCGCGAGGGCTGCCTGGAAGGCATCGGCGCCGTGCACGCCCTGCTCGCGCGGCATTTTCCCGCGGAAGGCCGCGACAACCCCGACGAGCTGCCGGACCGGCCGGTGCTGCTTTGACGCCCCCGCGAAGCGGAACGGCCGCCTCGGTGGGCGGCCGTTCCGTCGTTCGTGAAGCGGCGCCTCAGGCGCCCTTGCCGATATGTTTTTCCAGGAACGCCTGCAAGGTGTTATAGAACTCTACGGTGTTCTTCTCGTCGTAGAAGCCATGGCCCTCACCCGGCTTGACCAGGGTTTGATAGGGTTTGTGGGCGGCATCCAGCGCATCACGCATGGCCTTGAACTGCTCGATCGGTGCGCGCTGGTCTTCCTCGCCATGGACCAACAGCACGGGGACGTCGATCTTGTCGGCCAACTTGTCTGGCGAGTTGGCCGCGAGATCGGCATCATTCTTGCCGATCACTGTGGTCAGGTAGCTGCGGCCCGACTTCCGGCTCTTGATGTCGCCCTTGCTGTACATCATCTGGAGGTCGTAGATGCCGGCAAAACCCACGGCGCACTTGAACATGCCGGGAGCGCGGATCACGGTCATCATGGCCGAGTAGCCGCCGAAGCTGCCGCCGTAGACGCAGATCCGCTTGGGATCGGCGATTTTCTGGTCGATCGCCCATTTCACGCCATCGATCAGATCCTGCTGGATGCGCGTACCCCATTTGAGGTAGCCATCCTCCTTGAACCCGTAACCACGTCCGGACGAGCCGCGATAGTTGACCTGTAGCACGGCGTAGCCACGGTTGGCGAGGAACTGGGCATCCGTGTTGTCGGAATCCTCCCCGACGTAGAACCAATCGTCGCGTACGTCGATCGGTCCGCCGTGTGGAAGCAGGACCATCGGTAGGTCGCTTTCGGGACGTCCAGGGGGCAGGGTGAGATAGCCTTCGAGTTCCTTCCCGTCGCTGGCAGTGAAGCGGATCGGTCGCCTCGAGGCCATCTTCGCGGGATCGATTTCGGGCATGACCGAGAACAGCTTGCTTACCTTGTAGGTACGCGTGTCGATCAGGTAAAAGACGCCAGGGTCGCGGTCACTGCTCACCTTGAACAGCAGCAGGCCACCGTCCTGGCTGAAGTTGATGAAATCGACGAACTCGCCTGGAAACTTCAGGCTGAGTGCCATGTGAAGTTTTGCGGTGGGCAGGTTCGGATCGATGTATTGGACCTTCGGGTAGCCGGTGCTGGTGATATAGGCGAACGGTACCTCCGGTTTGGCGGTCCACTGCACCCTCTCGATTTCGCCGAAGCCGTCCTTGGCTAGGATCCTGCGGTTCCCGCCATCCTCGTCCTGCTCGACCAGCGAAGCCGGTTCGCCGGCGACACTGTAAGAGGCGTAAATCCTGGTTTTGTCCGGCGCATATCCCCACGGGATAAAGGAGCCGCTGCTCTGCGTCGCACGGACAGGAGTCCATTGGCCATTCATCCTGCGGAACATGACGAAGTCCCAGTTGTCGTCACGGCCGTAGGCGAAGCGCGCCGTACCGTCCGGGCCCACCAGGAAGCTCATGCCATCGAGGTTGATGTCGCCAATCAGGTGCCGTGTGTTGCGGACGGAGTCGACGTCGTAAAGGAAGCTGCTGCGGTTCGATTGCCAGGGATAGGTGCGCATGTAGAAATGGTCGTTCGGCATATCCGGCTGACCATCGTAGAAACCGGATCCCTGATCGTCGCTGCGGGTATAGCCGCGGCTGCTCTGCTTGGCGGCGTCGTAGCCGTAGAGGTAGTCCTGGTGCTTGCCGTCGATGTCCGTGGTGATGATCTCGCCCGTTGCCATTGGAGCGTCGAACGCACCGAACCGGCGGGCCTTCTCCACGATGAGCCGCTTGTTGCTTACCCATACTATGTTGTTGGGCAGTTCGTTCGTGGGCATGCGCAGCATGAAGGGATGCGCCATGTCATTCAGCGCGTAGATCATCAATGCGTGCGTTTTTCCGTTGTCCAGATCGGCACGCAGTGCGATATGCTGGCCGTCAGGAGACAGCCTGACCATGCTCAGTTCCGGGTGATGGGCAAATGTCTCGGCAGGGATGAGGTCGGTGCCGGTCACATTCGCGGACGGTAGCAGGAATGCAGCGGGCAACAACGCCCGTTTTAAGATAGGCGACATCCAGAAATTCCCCCTTAGTTACCCCTGATTGGACCGGGCCGGTTGATTCCGGCCCGCATCGGCCATCGACCGGTTTTTAGTATGGCCGGGCCACCCGGCATTCTAGCCAGCGAATCGACAAGGCGAAACCTTGCTTCGGGGGCGTTGGGCGCGCGATACACTTGGGGTCTTATCCGCTGCGGTTAAGTCCATGGTGTATCCCGTCGTCGCCATCAAATCCGTCGCCTTCCAGCTCGGCCCCGTCCAGGTCCACTGGTACGGCCTGATGTACCTGCTCGGCTTCCTCGGCGGCTGGATGCTGGCCGAGTACCGCCGCCGGCGCGGGCGCCTGCCGGTGAGCCGCGACGCGCTGGGCGACCTGGCCTTCTACGTGATGATGGGCGTGATCGTCGGCGGCCGGCTGGGCTACATGCTGTTCTACACCGACCTGCACTGGGTGGTGCGCGAGCCGCTGGCGCTGTTCAAGGTGTGGGACGGCGGCATGAGCTTCCACGGCGGCCTGCTCGGCGTGCTGGCCGCGGGCTGGTGGTGGTCGCGGCGCCACCGCGTCCATTTCTTCGACACGGTGGATTTCGTGGCGCCGCTGGTGCCGATCGGGCTGGGCCTGGGACGGCTGGGCAACTTCATCAACGGCGAGCTGTGGGGCAAGCCCAGCACGCTGCCGTGGGCGATGATCTTTCCCAACGCGAAGACCGACGACGTGGCGTGGGCGCAGGCGCATCCCGAATGGCTGGCCGCGCTGCAGCAGTACGGCGGCGTGCCGCGCCAGCCCTCGCAGCTGTACGAGATGCTGCTGGAGGGCGTGGCGATGTTCACGGTGCTGTGGCTGGTGTCGCTGAAGCCGCGGCCGCGCTACCTGGTCTCGGGCCTGTTCGGGCTGCTGTACGGCTGCTTCCGCTTCGCGGTGGAGTTCGTGCGCCTGCCGGACCCGCAGCTGGGCTACCTGGCCTTCGGCTGGCTGACGATGGGGCAGATCCTCTCGCTGCCGCTGATCGTGGTCGGGCTGGTGCTGATCGTGATGTCGCGGCGGGCGCCCGTGCTGGAAGCGGGAACGGGGAACGGGGAACGGGGAACGGGCTGAGCTTCGCCGCGTTCGCGTTCCCCGTTCCACGGCTAGAAGTTGCGGTCTCCCCCGATCAGGTCGCCCAGCCCGCCGAGGATGGAACCCTCGCCGCGCCGCTGCCCGCCGCCCTGCGGCGCCGCGGCCAGCATGCGCCCGGCCAGGCGCGAGAACGGCAGCGACTGCAGCCACACCGTGCCGGGGCCGGTCAGCGTGGCGAGGAACACGCCCTCGCCGCCGAACAGCATGCTCTTGATGCCGCCGACCGGGCGCACGTCCATGTCCACGGTGTCGTGGAAGGCCACCACGCAGCCGGTGTCCACGTCCAGCCGCTCGCCAGCCTTCAGCTCGCGCTGCACCACGGTGCCGCCGGCGTGCACGAACACCCAGCCGTCGCCTTCCAGCTTCTGCATGATGAAGCCCTCGCCGCCGAACAGGCCGGTGAGGATCTTGCGCTGGAAGAAGATGCCCAGCCGCACGCCGCGTGCGCCGGCCAGGAAGGAGTCCTTCTGGCAGATCAGCCGGCCGCCGTGCTCGGACAGCTTCATCGCCATCACCGTGCCGGGGTAGGGCGCGGCGAAGGCCACCTTGGCCTTGCCCTGGCCGGTATGGGTGAACAGGGTGGTGAACAGGCTCTCGCCGGTGATCACGCGCTTGCCGGCGGACAGCAGCTTGTCCATCAGGCCGCCGCCCTGGCCGCTGGTGGAGCCGTCGCCGAACACGGTGTCCATCTGCACCGCCGCTTCCTTGTACATCAGCGCGCCGGCCTCGGCGACCGCGCTCTCGCCCGGGTCCAGCTCGATCTCGACGAACTGCATCTCGTGGCCGACGATGCGGTAGTCGATCTCGTCGGCGCCGCTGCGCGGGCCGGACGGCGCCGGCGGCGGCGCCACGGCGGGTGCGCCGCCGCCCAGCTCGGCGACGCTGCGGATCGGCCGCCACTCGGCGAAGCCCTCGCGCCAGCAGTAGCCGTCGGGGCGGCTGCGCGCCTGCGCGCGCGCGGCCTCGTCGTCGAGCGGGCCGATGCGTTCCGAACTGCTGCCGTAGCTGAAATACCACTGCGCCATGATCGCCGACTCCTTGGGGGGAAAGCCGCAGTCTAGGCCGCCGTCCGGGCGGATGTGCAGTGACCCTTGTCATGGGCCGCCGCCCGTTCCGGAACCGGCGCGCACCCATCGGCTATCCTTGGCGCCATGCGCGCCTACCTCGACCTGCTCCGCCACGTGCTCGACCACGGCACCGTGAAGACCGACCGCACCGGCACCGGCACGCGCAGCGTGTTCGGCTGGCAGATGCGCTTCGACCTCAACGAGGGCTTCCCGCTGGTCACCACCAAGAAGCTGCACCTGAAGTCGATCGTGCACGAGCTGATCTGGTTCCTGAAGGGCGACACCAACATCGCCTACCTGAAGGAGCACGGCGTCAGCATCTGGGACGAATGGGCCGACGCCGACGGCGACCTCGGTCCGGTCTACGGCCGGCAGTGGCGCGCCTGGCCCACCGCCGACGGCCGCGCGGTGGACCAGATCCGCTGGGTGGTGGAGGAGATCCGCCGCAACCCCGATTCGCGCCGGCTTATCGTCAGCGCCTGGAACGTGGGCGAGCTGCCGAAGATGGCGCTGATGCCCTGCCACACGCTGTTCCAGTTCTACGTGGCGGACGGCAAGCTGTCCTGCCAGCTGTACCAGCGCTCGGGCGACGTCTTCCTCGGCGTGCCGTTCAACATCGCCAGCTACGCGCTGCTCACCCACATGGTGGCGCAGGTGACGGGCCTGGGCGTGGGCGACTTCGTGCACACGCTGGGCGACGCGCACCTGTACAGCAATCATCTCGAACAGGCGCGGCTGCAGCTCGCCCGCGAGCCGCGCCCGCTGCCCAGGCTGGTGCTCAATCCCGGCGTGCGCGCGCTGGAGGATTTCCGCTACGAGGACGTCGCGGTCGAGGGCTACGCCCCGCACCCGGCGATCAAGGCCCCGGTGGCGGTGTAGCGGCGGCGCAGCCCTCCACGCAGCGGAAGTAGGCGGTCTCGCGCGGGTAGTCCAGCGTCATCGAGAAATGCCGGAACACGTTGCCGCCGACCGCGCCGTCGGTGGGCTTGTCCATCCACTGCGCCATGAACTGGCGGTAGGCGGCGTCCGGCTGCTCGGTGAACCAGACCGGGCCGACCGACCAGCCGGCGATCTCCACCCGTGGCACCTCGATCAGGCGGGTGGGACGCCTGGGGCGCAGGTCGTCGCCGTCGTTCACCACGCGCCAGTCCGGGTGCGCCTTGTGCCAGCGTTCCAGCACGCTGGTGGCGATGTAGCTGGTGACGCCGTAGCCCTGCGCGGTCACCGGCGTGCCGCTGGCCTGCCTGCCCGCGGCGGTGGGGTGCGCGGTGGCGCCGGTGTCGAGCAGCATGTCCAGCGGCCGGCCGTCGACGCGGATGACGATGCGCGCGAAACCCGAGGCCTGCCGCCCGGCGCCGTCGTGGGGAAAGCCGAGCCGGGTCGCGTGCGCGGCCGGATCGGGCCGCCAGCCGCCGCCTTCGAGCACGAGCCGCCGGGCGGGGTAGTCGAAGGTCCACACGCGGCCGGGCAGGTAGCCGGCGCCGAGCTGCCCGTCGCCCGAGATGCCGTCCGTTCCGGTCTGGATCATCACCGCCGGACCGCAGGGGCCGGGGCCCGGCGGCGGCAGGCCCCGGCCTGGGCGGTAGGCCGGAAGGCGCGCCACGGCCAGCGACGCGCCGCCGATGCGGCACGCGGCGGGCTGCAGGCGCAGCCGCTCGGCCACGTCCTCCCGCAGCCAGTACATGCCGGCGGCGCCGCCGCCGCCGGTGTCGACGACGAGCCTGAGGCGCTGGCCGTCGACGGTCTCGGGAGCCGCGTAGAAGTGGCCGGCCTCGTAGGCGGTGGGCAGGACCTGCGCGGGCGCGGGCGCGGCCGGCGCGGCGGCCAGCACTGTCGCGGCCAGCCCGGGAATCATCATCATGACGGCGTTCCTCGCTACAATGTGCGGCTAGCATGCCAGTTCCACCGGGGCCTGCATGCGCCATTCCTCACCCCGACCTCGTGCACATCCGGAGCTTGCATGGCCATTTCGCTGGTTGCCGCACTCGACGAGAACTTCGCCATCGGCCGCAAGGGGCAGCTGCCCTGGCACCTGCCGGACGACCTGCGCTGGTTCAAGCAGCTCACCCTCGGCAAGTACGTGCTGATGGGCTACAACACCGCGGTGGCGATCGGCCGCGCGCTGCCGGACCGCCACAACCTGGTGCTGTCGCGCCGGCACGAGGCGCCGTTCCCCGGCCAGGTGACCGTGCGCTCGCTGGCCGAGGCGCAGGCGCGCGCGGACGGCACCGGCCTGATGGTGATCGGCGGCGGCGAGGTCTACCGCGAGGCGCTGCCGGCGGCGCGGCGGATGTATCTCACCTGGGTCAACACCGCGACCGACGGCGCCGACACCTTCTTCCCCGGCGTGCATTTCGACGAGTGGACCGAGGTGGCGCGCACGCACCACAAGGCGGACGCCGAGCACGCCTACGATTTCGACATGGTCGAGTACATCCGCAACGTCTGAGCGCGCCTCGCCATGGGCATGCCGCTGCACGTGATGGCAGGCGTGCTGCTCGACGCGGGGGGGCGGGTGTTGCTGGCCCAGCGCCCGCCGGGCAAGCAGCTGGCCGGGGCTTGGGAGTTTCCCGGCGGCAAGCTCGAGCCCGGCGAGACGCCGCGGGACGCGCTGGCGCGCGAGCTGCGCGAGGAGCTGGGCGTCGCGCTGCGCGAGGCGGGCCCGCTGATCCGCGTCCCCTGGCGCCACGAGTCCCGCGAGCTGCTGCTCGATGCCTGGACGGTACGCGCCTGGGACGGCGAGCCCGCTCCGCTGGACGGGCAGGCGCTGCGGTGGCGGCTTCCCGACGAAATCGACCCGGCGGCGCTGGCGCCTGCCGACCGGCCGATCCTGCAGGCGCTGCGCCTGCCGCCCCATTATCCGATCACGCCGTCCGACCTCGAGCCTTCCCTGGAAGTCGAGGCGCTGGCCTGCCTGCGCCGCGCGATCCTGGGCGGGGCGCGCATGCTGCAGCTGCGCCTGCCGCGCTGGCCGCTGGCGCGGGTGCGCGAACTGGCCGCTGAACTGCTGCCGATGGCGCAGGAGTATGGGGCGCGCCTGCTGCTGAACGCGGACATCGAGGGGGCGCGCCGGCTCGGCATCGGCGTGCACCTCAAGGCGGCACAGCTGCGCGAACTGGATGCGCGTCCGCTGCCATGGAGACAGCCGGTCGGCGCCAGTTGCCACGACGAGGCCGGGCTGGCGCTGGCCGCGCGGCTGGGCGCCGATTTCGCCACGCTGTCGCCGGTGGCCGCCACCGCCAGCCATCCCGGCCAGCCGCCGCTGGGATGGGAGCGCTTCCGGGCCGCCGCCGAGGCCGCCGCGCTGCCGGTCTATGCCCTGGGCGGCATGGTGCCGGCGGATGCCGCGCGCGCGCGCGACATGGCGGGGCAGGGCGTGGCGGGGATCCGCGGTTTCTGGGCTGATTGACGGCGCGCCGGTGACTCCAGGATGGCTTCCCGCTCGCCTCGTAGGAGCAGCCTGTTCAAGGTCTCCGAGTCCCCCGCGCCGGGGGCCGTCTGCATGCGGGCCAAGGGAGAGCATAGGCGTGAACGTCGGTTCACGACGGCGCGGGATGGTGAGGGTCGGACATCGCGGCCTCCGGCCGCGATCGACCTGGTGCGGGGCCGCCCAAGGCCTCGATCCATGCTCTCGCTTGCTCTTGCTCGGAAAAGGGCCAGGGCCCCGGAGCCTTCAGGCGCGGTCGGCGCTTCCGACCGCCCGGCGCTTCTCGGCCGCCAGCGCGAGGTATTTCCCGTGCAGGTCGGCCACGGCGAGGTCCAGCATGGTCTCGTCGCCGTGGTTCTCGATCACGTCGTCGGCCAGCGCCCGCCGCGCGGCGCGGGTGGCCTGCTGCGCGATCATGCGCCGCGCCAGGTCGGCGTCGATGCCGTCGCGCCGGACCAGCCGCTCCAGCTGCAGCGCCTCGGGCGCATCCACCACCAGTACGCGGTCGACCCAGCGGTAATGCGCGATGTTCTCCGCCAGCAGCGGGATCGCCAGCAGGCAGTAGGGGCCGTCGTCGGCCAGCGCGCGTTCGTGCAGCCAGGCGCGCACGCGCGGGTGGACGATGGCCTCCAGCCGCCGCCGCGCTGCCGGATCGGCGAAGATGCGCTCGCGCATCGCCGGGCGGTCCAGCCGCCCGTCCGCGGTGAGCACGTCCGCCCCGAAGGCCGCCACGACGGCGGCCAGCCCTTCGCTGCCCGGCTCGACCACGGCGCGGGCGGCCTGGTCGGCGTCGTAGACGTGCATGCCCAGCAGCTCGAAGCGCCGGGCCACCGCGCTCTTGCCGGCGGCGACGCCGCCGGTGAGGGCGACCACGTAGGGGCGCGGGACCGCGTTCATCGCAGGCCGGTCAACTGCGCATAGCCCTGCCACAGGGCGTCGCCGGCCACGAACCACACCCAGCCGGCCGCGGCGATGAACGGGCCGAAGGGCATCGGCACCTCGCGCTGATGGCGGCGCAGCAGGATCAGGCCGCCGCCGACCAGGGCGCCGATCAGCGAGGAGAGCAGCACCACCGGCAGCAGCGCGCCCGGCCCCATCCAGGCGCCCAGCGCGGCGAGCAGCTTGAAGTCGCCGTAGCCCATGCCTTCCTTGCCGGTCAGCAGCTTGAAGAGCCAGTACACGCTCCACAGGCTGAGGTAGCCGAGGGCGGCGGCGAGGATCGCCGGCGCGGGCGCCACGAACATCGGCAGCAGCGAGAGCAGCAGGCCCAGCCACAGCAGGGGATAGGTGAGCTGGTCGGGCAGCAGCTGGGTGCGGAAATCGATGCCGGCCAGCGCGACCAGCAGCCAGGTGAACGCCAGCCCCGCCAGCGCCGGCCAGGTCGGGCCGAATTTCCATACGACCACGGCGCTGAGCACGCCGGTCAGCAGCTCCACCAGCGGGTACTGGATCGAGATCGGTGCCTGGCAGTAGCGGCAGCGCCCGCGCAGCAGCAGCCAGCCGAACAGCGGGATGTTGTCGGCCGCCGCCAGCGGATGCCGGCAGTGCGGGCAGTGCGAGGGTTCGCGCACGATGCCGGGCGGCCGCGGCTCGTCGACGGCCTCCAGCTCCAGCGCCTCGCGGGCCTCGCGGCGCCAGTCCGCCTCCATGCGCGCGGGCAGGCGCAGGATCACCACGTTGAGGAAGCTGCCCACCAGCAGGCCGAGTACGGCGGCGAGGCAGGTCCAGGTCCACAGGGGCAGGTCGGGCATGCGGTTTTCCGGCTCGGTGGCGGGAGGCCCTGCGGAAGGCCGCCGGCCGCCCCGCCGTCCCGGGCGGACGCGGGAACTGCGGTATGGATTCCCGCTTGCGCGGGAATGACGGTGGCGCGGCGGTTTTCCCGGGGACCTCCCGGTCGTCGGCGCCCCTCCGGAACGGAAGGGGCGCCCGTGGCGGACAAGCTTACACGGTACCGGCCAGCTTGAAGATCGGCAGGTACAGCGACACCACCATGCCGCCCACCAGCACGCCGAGGATCACCATGATCAGCGGCTCGAGCAGGGTGGACAGGGTATCGACCGCGTTGTTGACCTCTTCCTCGTAGAACTCGGCCACCTTGAACAGCATGTTGTCCAGCGCGCCGGACTCCTCGCCGATCGCGGTCATCTGCACCACCATGTTGGGGAACAGGCCGGTCTGGCGCATCGCCAGCTGCAGCTGGTGGCCGACCGCCACGTCGTCGCGCATCTGCCGCACCGCGTCGCCGTAGACCACGCTGCCGGTGGCGCCGGCGACCGCGTCCATCGCCTCCACCAGCGGCACGCCGGCGCGGAAGGTGACGCCCAGGGTGCGCGCGAAGCGGGCGATCGCCGACTGGCGCAGGATGTTGCCGATCACCGGCAGCTTGAGCGACACGCGGTCGAGGAAGTGGGCGAACTTGTCCGAGCGCTTCTTGGCCATCACGATCGCCACGATGCCGCCGACGATCAGGCCGATCACCACCCACCAGTAGCTCTTCATGAACTCCGAGGCGGAGATCACGATCTGGGTGGGGGCGGGCAGCTCGGCGCCGGCGTCCTTGAAGGTCTGGGCGAACACCGGCACCACGAACAGCAGCATGACCATGCTCACCAGCAGCGCCACCGCCAGCACCATGGTCGGATAGAACAGGGCCTTTTTGATCTTGCTCTTGATGGCCTCCATCTTCTCCTTGTAGGTGGCCACCGTGTCCAGCACCGTGTCCAGCACGCCCGCCGACTCGCCGGCGCGCACCAGGTTGCGGTAGAGCTCGTCGAACTGCACCGGGTACTTGCCCAGCGCCTCGTGCAGCGCCGAGCCGCCCTCGATGCCCTGCTTCACGTCGGTGAGCATGTTCTTGAAGCGGACGTTCCTCTGGCCGCCGGCGATGATGTCGAAGGCCTGCACCATCGGCACGCCGGAGGCCATCATGGTGGCGATCTGGCGGCTGAAGATCGCCACGTCGCGCGGCTTGACCGTGCTGCCGGCGGCGCCGAACAGCGGCTTGCCGCGCTCGCGCACGGTCTGCGGGTTCATGCCCTGGCGGCGCAGTTCGGCCTTCACCAGCGAGGCGTTCTTCGCCGGCATCTCGCCCTTCATCCGCTTGCCGCGCTTGTCCAGCGCGACCCAGTCGTAGACGGTCAGCTGGCTGACCTGGGCGCGCTGGGCGCCGAGCGCGCGGGCGTTCTTTGCGGTTGCGGTAGCCGTGGCCATGCGCATCTCCCCCTCTGGTTCGCGGCGGCCGCCCCCTGGGGACGGCGCGAATATCCGCAGCTTACGACATTTTCATGGACCCAATCCGTGGCGCCGGGCGCAAGTCCGGCGCTACGGCGATCCCAAAAAAGGCCCGTCCGGGGCCGCCTTCAGTCCTTGGTGACGCGGTCGATCTCGGCCAGGCTGGTCACGCCCTTCTTCACCTTGAGCAGGGCGGAGGCGCGCAGGTCGTTGATGCCGGCCTGGCGCGCCACCTCGGCGATCTGCAGCGCGTTGCCGCCCTGCAGCACGATCTTCTGGATCTCCTCCAGCATCGGCATCACCTGGTAGATGCCCACGCGGCCCTTGTAGCCCTCGTTGCACTGGTCGCAGCCGACCGCCTCGTAGACGGTGAGCCCGGCGCCGATCTCTTCCTTGGTGAAGCCGGCGGCCAGCAGCGCGTGCTCGGGCAGCTGCGCGGGCCGCTTGCAATGGTTGCACAGGCGCCGTGCCAGGCGCTGGGCGATCACCAGGGTCACCGAGGAGGTGATGTTGTAGGGCGCGATGCCCATGTTCATCAGGCGCGCGATGGTCTGCGGCGCATCGTTGGTGTGCAGGGTGGAGAGCACCATGTGGCCGGTCTGCGCCGCCTTGATGGCGATCTCGGCGGTTTCCAGGTCGCGGATCTCGCCCACCATGATCACGTCCGGGTCCTGGCGCAGGAACGAGCGCAGTGCGGCGCTGAAGGTCATGCCGCGCTTCACGTTCTGCTGCACCTGGTTGATGCCCTCGACGCGGATCTCGACCGGGTCCTCCACCGTGGAGATGTTGCGCTCGGGGGTGTTGAGGATGTTGAGCGCGGTATACAGCGACACCGTCTTGCCCGAGCCGGTGGGGCCGGTGACCAGCACCATGCCGTAGGGCTTGTGGATGGCTTCCAGGTACAGCTGCTTCTGGTCGTCCTCGTAGCCCAGCGCGTCGATGCCCAGCTTGGCCGCCGAGCCGTCCAGGATGCGCAGCACGATCTTCTCGCCGAACAGCGTGGGCAGCGTGCTGACGCGGAAGTCCACCGCGCGGTTCTTCGACAGGTTGAGCTTGATGCGGCCGTCCTGCGGCACGCGCCGCTCGGCGATGTCCAGGCCGCTCATCACCTTCAGGCGCGAGGCGATGCGGCTGGCCAGCTTCATCGGCGGACTGGCCACCGCGCGCAGCATGCCGTCCATGCGCAGGCGCACGCGGTATTGCGTCTCGAACGGCTCGAAGTGGATGTCCGAGGCGCCGCGCTTGATCGCGTCCACCAGGATCTTGTTGACGAACTTCACCACCGGCGCGTCGTCGCCGCCGGTGGCGTCGATGCCGGTGGCCTCGGCCTCGTCGTCGCCGACCTCCAGCGCCAGGTCGCCCAGCTCGTCGCCGCCCATGTCGGGCACGGCGGCGTTCATGTTGGCCAGCGCGTTGTCGATGGTGCGCAGCAGCTGGCCGCGTTCCACCAGGATCGGCTCCACCATGCAGTTGGAGTGGAACTTGATCTCGTCCAGCGCGTGCGACTGCATCGGGTCGGCGATGCCCACGTACAGCCGCTTGCCGCGCTTGAACAGCGGCAGCGCCTTGTGCTTGTTGATCAGCTCCTCGCTGATCAGGTTGAGCGGCATGTTGGCCGGCGCCAGCGCGCCCACGTCCATCATCGGCATGCCGAACTCGGCGGAAGCGATCTGGGTGAGCCGGGGGCTTTCCACCAGGTTGTGGTCGAGCAGCCAGGTGGTCAGCGAGACCTTCTGCTGGGCCGACTCGGCGACCGCCTTGCGCACGTCCAGCTCCGGCAGGACTCCCTCGGACACGAGCCGGCGCGCCATGCCGGACAGCCCGGCCAACGATGGTTGCGGTTGCGATGACATGTGCGGAATCCGACCCAGCCCCCTGATTGGACGGGAATTTACCCCAGATGGCCGGCCTGGTCACCCTCGCATGCGAGGGCAAGGGGCGACCGCCGTCACCTTCCGGCGCACCCGCAGGGCGGGATGGACGCCGCCCCCGAGGTTGGATAGAAAACGCCTTTTGCCCGGATTCCCGCATGACGACCCCAGCCGCACCTCCCTTCCTCGTCTTCGGCGCCCCGGCCATCGGCGAGGAGGAGATCGCCGAGGTCGAGGCCTGCCTGCGTTCCGGCTGGCTCGGCACGGGCCCGCGCGTGGCGCGCTTCGAGCGGGACTTCGCCGCCTGGCGCGGGGTGCGGCCCTCGCAGGTGGCGGCGGTGAACTCCTGCACCGCCGCCCTGCACGTGAGCATGGTGGCGGCCGGGCTGGAGCCGGGCAGCGAGGTGATCACCACGCCGCTGACCTTCTGCGCCACCGTCAACGCCATCCTGCACGCCGGGCTGACCCCGGTGCTGGCCGACGTCGACCCGCTGACCCAGAACATCGACCCGGACGCCATCGAGGCGGCCATCACCCCGCGCACGCGGGCGATCCTGCCGGTGCATTTCGCGGGACGCCCTTGCGCCATGGACCGCCTCATGGCGATCGCCGCCAGGCACGGCCTCAGGGTGATCGAGGACTGCGCCCACGCGGTGGAAACCGAATTCCACGGCCGGCCGGCCGGCACCTTCGGCGACTTCGGCTGCTACAGCTTCTACGTCACCAAGAACGTGGTGACCGGCGAGGGCGGCATGATCCTGGGGCGCGACGAGGAGCACGTGGCGCGCGCGCGCATCCTGGCCCTGCACGGCATGAGCAAGGACGCCTGGCACCGCTTCGGCGACAAGGGCTACAGGCACTACCAGGTGGTGGAGTGCGGCTTCAAGTACAACATGATGGACCTGCAGGCGGCGATCGGCCTGCACCAGCTGGCGCGCGTGGAGGCCAACTGGCGCCGCCGCCGCGAGCTGTGGCGGCGCTACGACGAGGCCTTCGCCGACCTTCCGCTGACGCTGCCGGCCACGCCCGAGCCGGATACCCGACACGGCCACCACCTCTACACCGTGATGGTCGACGAGGCGCGCTGCGGCATCGCCCGCGACGATTTCCTCGACGGTATGAACGCGGCGTGCATCGGCACCGGCGTGCACTACCTGTCGATCCCCGAGCACCCCTACTACCAGCAGCGCTTCGGCTGGCGCCCGGAGCAGTGGCCCCATGCCATGCACCTGGGACGGCAGACGGTGAGCCTGCCGCTGTCGCCCGGCATGACCGATGCCGACGCCGAGCGCGTGATCGATGCCGTGCGCGGGCTGATCCGTCGTTGAAAGCGCGTTTCGCCAACCTGCGTTCCGGCCGGCGTCGGCCAGTGGACTCCATTCTTGCGAGAGCAGGCATGGGCTCTGCCGTGCGCCAAAGCATTGGAGGGCGTCATTCCCGCGCAAGCGGGGATCCATTGCCCTTTCCGGGCGTCCACGGACAGCCAGCGGAGTGCGGCAAAGCCCGCTCCCGAATCTGCCCACCCGGTCCACCCAGCCCCTTCGCCCGCCGCGCTATGATCCCCAGCCACACTCGGGGGAGTCGCCTTGAACCGCCTCAGCATCATCCTGCCCGCCAAGAACGAGGGCGCCGCCCTGGCCGGCCTGCTGCCGCGCCTGTGCGCCGCGCGGCCCGACGCGGAGATCATCGTGGTCGACGACGGCTCCGCCGACGATACCCGGGCACTGTGCCAGGCCGCCGGCGTGACCTGCCTGTCCTCGCCGTATTCGATGGGCAACGGCGCCGCGATCAAGCGCGGCGCGCGCGCCGCGAGCGGCGACGTGCTGGTGTTCATGGACGGCGATGGCCAGCACGACCCGGCCGACATCGCGCGCCTGCTCGCCAAGCTGGACGAAGGCTACGACATGGCGGTCGGCGCCCGCGACTGGGACAGCCAGGCCGGAGTGGGGCGCGGAGTGGCCAACACGCTCTACAACTGGCTGGCCACCCGCATGACCGGCCACGTGGTAGCCGACCTGACCTCCGGCTTCCGTGCCGTGCGCGCGGACAAGTTCCGCGAATTCCTCTACCTGCTGCCCAACGGCTTCAGCTACCCCACCACCAGCACCATGGCCTTCTTCCGCAGCGCCTACCCGGTAGCCTACGTGCCGATCAAGGCGGCGCAGCGCATCGGCAGGAGCCACATCAGGCCATTGCGCGACGGGCTGCGCTTCCTGCTGATCATCTTCAAGATCGCGACGTTGTATTCGCCGTTGAAGCTGTTTGCGCCGGCAAGCGTGTTGTTTTTCCTGCTCGGCTGCACGAACTACGCGTGGACGTTCGTGCGTGAAGGCCGGCTTACCAATATGAGCGCCTTGCTGTGGAGCGCGGCGGTGATCGTGTTCCTGATCGGCTTAGTGTCGGAGCAGATCACGGCATTGATGTACCGGCGGGATGGATAACGCACGCAAGCTGCGGGTGCAGCTGATCACCCGGAATCTCCCCCCGCTGGTCGGCGGGATGGAGCAGTTGAACTGGCACCTGGTCGATCAACTTCGCGCGGCAGCCGATGTCGTCGTCGTAGGGCCGGAAGGCGCGTCGGCATTTGCGCCCCCGGCGACGGATATCCGCGAGGTGCCATTGCGGCCGCTTTGGCGCTTTCTGCTCGTTGCAACGCGTTGCGCCGTGGCCGTTGCGAGGCAGTTTCGGCCCGACGTCGTTTTCGGAGGCAGCGGATTGATGGCACCGATGACCTGGGTGTCGGCCCGGCTGGTCGGCGCGAAAGCGGCCATTTATCTCCACGGCCTGGACATCGCCGTGAATCACCCGCTCTATCGCTGGTTCTGGTTGCCTTTCCTGCACCGCATGGATCTCGTGTTTGCCAACAGTAGCGCGACGCAGGCTATGGCTGTTGCACAAGGCATTCCAGCGGCGCGGATTGCGATCGTGCATCCGGGAGTCGCCGTGCCCGGCGCGTTACCAGGCCATTCGCCGAAGCGTGTGGCGGATGCCTTCTCTGGCTTGGGGGATGGCAAGGTACTGCTGTCCGTGGGGCGGCTTTCCAGCAGAAAGGGATTGTGCGAATTCGTTAGCGAAGTGCTGCCCTTGATCGTCCGGAGATGTCCGGACGTGATGCTCCTGATCGCGGGCGATGTACCGAAAGATGCTCTTCATGCCAAGGCGCAAACACCCGAGATGATACGGGATGCAGCCCGGAGGGCCGGCGTCGGCGATCATTTGCGTTTCCTCGGAGTGATTGTGGATCGCGAGCATCTGGCGGACATTTATCGAGGATCCGATCTGCATGTGTTCCCGGTTCGCACCATCCCGGGTGATCCGGAGGGTTTCGGCATGGTGGCCATCGAGGCGGCCGCTTTCGGGGTTCCGACTGTTGCTTACGCGACAGGCGGTGTAGTGGACGCGGTCGCCGATGGTGTGTCGGGACGGTTGGTGGCACCGGGCCAGCCGCAGGCGTTTGCGGATGCCGTTGTCGCCCTACTGGAGCGGCCGCTTCCGCGCGAGCAGGTCTGGCGTCATGCACAGGCGTATGACTGGAGCCAATTCGGCCGCAAGATTTTCGGCACCCTGTGCAATTTGACGTCGACTGGGAGCACGTGATGAGCTTGCCGCGTGGCGTATGGTTCCCTGCTATACGTGCTGGCAGTGGCGCGGACATCTATACACGGCGCCTTGCGTCGGGCCTCGAGCGGATGGGCATCCGTACGCAGGTCGACTGGCTTCCATCGCGTGCGGAATACGCGCCGTGGACGGTACGGCCATTGTCTCCGCCGCCATGGGCCGATGTGGTTCATGTGAACAGCTGGTTGCCGGCGAGTTTGATCCAGGGGGATTTGCCTCGCGTTGTGACCGTGCATCATTGCGTGCATGACCCCCTTTATGCCCCATACCGATCGGCGATGCAGGCGTGCTATTACCGCAGCTACATTCGTGGCGTTGAGCGTCGCATGCTCGAGAACGCCGCCTGCATCACCGCAGTGAGTCATTACACGGCCCGGGCTACCCGGAACGCCTTTGGTCCCTTGCCCGTCGAGGTGATCCACAACGGTATCGATCTCGATGGGCCTTTCCATCCGGGCACGCCGCGCGGCGCGACTAAGCCGTTTCGCTTGTTGTTTGTTGGCCGCTGGGTACGACGCAAAGCGGCGGATCTGCTTGCCCCCATTATGACGATTCTGGGCGATGGATTCGTGCTGTCGTGCACCGGCGATGCTCCGTCGCGGAATGTACCGGCCAACATCCGATTTCTTGGGGACTTGCCGGCGGATACGGATTTGGCTGAAGCGTATCGCGCCTGCGATGCGTTATTGTTTCCATCCCGACTGGAAGGTTTCGGTCTTGTCGCGCTCGAGGCGCAAGCTTGCGGCAGGCCAGTCGTGGCAGCCAGGAATTCGGCCATCCCCGAAGTCGTGGAGGATGGTTGCACAGGGCTGCTGGTCGATACTGACAATGTCGAGGCATTTGTGGCGGCCATCCGTCAACTTGCCGGTGATCGCGAAAGGCTTGCGCGAATGGGGCGGGCTGCGCGGGCTAGCGTCGAAAGACGTTTCGACTTGCAGCACATGCTTGGTGACTACATCAAGGTTTACAGGCGCGTATTGTCGAGTACGTGATTCATTCCACGCCGACCAGCTCGCCCAGTGCTTGGCCAACATCATTCACGACTCGGGCGAGGGTCAGACGTGCCAGCGCGTCGGCCTTGCCCTGGTTGGCCAGCATGCGGGCCAGTGGTGGGTCATCCAAGAGTCGGTGTAAGGCGCAAGCCAGCGCCAGGGCATCTCCTGGCGGGATCAGCAGGCCGGTTGATCCGTCCCGGATGATTTCCGGAACCCCACCCACGGCCGTGGCGACAATGGGAGTGCCTGCATGCAGGGTCTCTATGACCACGCGCGGGCAAGGATCGAATGCCGTGGAAGGATGGACCACGATATCGACCGAGTGCATCAGTGCGCCAATATCCGACCGTCGGCCCAGGAAATGCACGCGACCGGCCAGTTCCGGTGCTCGCGCCTGCTGCATCAAGCTTTGGGCGTAGTCCGGGTTGTCTTGGGTGGCCCCACCCACGATGAGCGCGTGGGCTGTGGGAAGGTTCCTCATGGCTTCGAGCAGCACCTCCTGTCCTTTCCAGGGAAGCAACTGACCGAAACACCCGATCAGAGGCGCGTCGGCGGGGATCCCGAGTCCGGACCGGATGTTGTCAATACGCGCTGCCTGCCCGTACTTGGCAGGATCGACGCCATTGAGAATGATGCGCACAAGCTCGGGCTTCGCTCCCGAAGTGACGAGTGTATCGGCAGCTGCGTGCGACACCGAGAATACGCGGGACGCAAAGGTATTGAGCGCAGCCACCAGGATGCGTTCGGACAGGCGGTTGCGCCAGTTTGTCCCCGAACATACAGCTACGATGTCACGCTGGTGCCAGATCATGTGCTTGCCCGCGATGCGCGCGGCAAGCCCGCCGATAACCACGGCTTTCTTGGCGTTGACATAGATGACGTCATAGTTGTGCGCCAGCTTCGCGATGCGAAATGCCAAGGCGGGCAATTGATGGAGGGAGAATATGCGTCGTATCAACGATGTCTTGGAACGCATCGCCAACAAGGATCCTCCGGCAGACACGCGCTCGACTTCGAGACCCCTCGATCTCGCTAGTTCGAGAAATGGCCCATCCGAAAGAGATGCGATCAGGCAGGGCAAGCCCAACCCTTCCGCCAGTGCCAGCATGCTGAGATCGGCTCCGGTAATGTCTACCGAATAGGTAAGGAACAGTATTTTCATGGCAACGGCTTGCGGCTGACAGTGGGTTGAGCGGTCGCCTGCAAGAGGGCGTGTACAGGGGTAAGGTTCCGCGCACGCGCCGAACGCATGAGCGCCCGGAGCGGCAACGTGATGGCGCGGCCCAGGGTCAGCACGATGCGGTCGGGCAGGTTGTGCGCCAGCTTGCGTGCGAGCAGGATATGCCCGCGCGCCGTGTGATACTCATAGAACGAGCTGTTGGTTACGGACGAGCTGTTCGCCGCGTGGGTGAATGTGCATTCGACCGTAGTTAGAGCGACGCCGGATCTGGTTAGACGCCAGGAGAGCTCGACGTCTTCACCGTACATAAAGAAATCGGCATCGAAGAGTGGTGTTGACAACAGCTGCTTCGGAATCAGCAAGCAGGCGCCGCTGATGTATGCAAAAGAGCCGGGCAGTCGGCGCTTGCTCACGAGCGCCAGCGTGCGCTGGTACCAGCGCACGGAAGGCACTCCGTCCGTGGTTTCATGCGGGGCCACCAACACTAGGCCACGGGACATGCGCATGGCTTGCCATAGGGTAGCGACGGCTGACACGCCAAGCTGGGCATCGTTGTTGATGACCAGGATCGCTTCCAGCTGCGGTATGCTAGCGAGGACATCCACGCCAAGCTGGATGCCGCGGGCGAAACCAACATTGGTGTGGGAGACCAGTATCTCTACGATAGTCTTCGAGTCGCGTGCAATGCCCGTCAATGCATCCTGCAGGCGCGTTGTTTCGGCGGCGCTCTCGGAATTGTCCACAACAGCGATGTAATCCACTTGGTCCAGTAGACTGGACACGCAGCGCTGGGTGAGGTCAGCACGGCGATAGTTGATCAGCACTGCGCCGAGGACGGAGTGGTGGGCTGCGTTTTCGTCGGTGTCGGCGGCGCCAGTCGTTGAGGTGATCATGGCGCGCTTGCTGAAGTGTGACCAAGCCAGAACTGGAAGCACAGGATGGTCCACAACGCTTGGCTTTCGTCCTTGCCAGCAAGATGCCGGGACCATATAGCGCGTGCAGCACGTTCATTGAGATAGCCGCCGGACTTGATCGTCGTAGCATCCAGCATCTGCTCGGCCCATCCCCGGAGCGGACCGCGAAGCCATTGCGCGATGGGTACGTTGAAGCCGCGTTTCGGCAGCTTGATCAGGTCATCCGGCAGATAGGTGCGCAATAGCCGGCGCAGCGGAAGTTTGCCCAGCGAACCCTGGATCTTGTCGTGAAACGGGATGCGCCAAGAAAGCTCGACCATCGAGGGGGAGAGGAACGGCATGCGCACCTCGAGCGATACAGCCATGCTCGCGCGGTCGGTCTTCACCATCAGGTCGTCTGGTAGATAGCGCAATTGGTCGCTCAAAAGCATGTGCGACGCACCTAGGTTGCCGGACAGCGAGCTGTTGTTCATGACGGCCCCCGGGAAAGAGGTGTTGCCGGCAAGGATGTCGGCTTGGGGGCGAACCCAGACCGAGGAAAGGCAGTCATGGACGCCGGCGGCGTCGAGTTGCTGCATGGCTGTGGCGACGCGGTCGATCCGGCGCGCCGCGGCAAACCCGGGGTGCACGAAGAGGGTTGTTGCCAACCGTCCGATTGATCGCCTCAAGGCTACGGGCCAGCGCTGATAGGTGCGCATGTGGCGCATTGCGTTCCAGTAGCGCGGATAGCCGCCGAACAGTTCGTCGGCGCCGTCACCAGAGAGGCTCACCGTCACGTGCGGGCGTGTGACCGAAGCAAGCAGCATGGTCGGAAGCTGCGAGGTATCGGCAAACGGTTCGTCGTAGACCTCAATGGACCGGGGCAGCAAGTCCAGTGCCTGCTCAGGGCTGAAGCGCACCGTTTGGTGGTCAGACCCGAGATAGCGGGCGACACGTTCGGCCTGTACGCTCTCATCGAAAGCCTTTTCGGAGAATCCGATGGTGAAGGTCTTGACCCGGTGCGATGATTTCTGCTGCATCACGGCGGCAACCAGGGACGAGTCGATGCCACCGGAGAGGAAGGCGCCCACGGGGACGTCGGCCAGCATGCGGTTGCTGACCGATGCCTCGAAGGCATGCTTCAGGGCTTCGATCGATTCGTCCGCAGCAAGCTTGGGAGTGCTTTGCGCCGCCAAGTCGGCCGCGGACCAATAGGTTACGCATGCCTGCTGGAACTCGCTTACCGTACCTATATGCCGCATCGAGTGCTGGTCCAGGCAGATCCAGCTCCCTGGCGGAAGTTTGAAGGTCGTCCGATAGATTGACAAAGGCGATGGGATGTAGCCGTGAACGAAGTATTGGCGGATCGCCTCCGGGTGAAGGCTTGACTGGAATCCACGCAGGCCGTGGAAGGCTTTCAGCTCGCTGGCAAAGGCAACGCCGTTCGACAGAAAGCTGACATACAGCGGCTTCTCGCCCATGCGATCGCGCGCCAGGTAGAGCTTGCGGTCACGTCTGTCCCATGCCGCAAATGCCAGCATGCCTTCCGCCAGTTCGAGCGCACGCGCCACGCCCCATTGGGCAATGGCTTCGAGCATGATCTCGGTATCGGAGTGGCCCGTCCACAGGATTGCCTCGCGCGCCTCGAGCCGCTGTTTCAGCGTGGCGGCGTTGTAAATCTCCCCGTTGTAGGAGATGACCCATCGATTGTCCTTGGAATGCATGGGTTGGTGGCCAGCCTCCGAAAGATCGACGATCGAGAGGCGTCGATGTACTAACCCAATCGACGCAGTGTCGTCGCGCCATACGCCTTCGGAATCGGGGCCTCGATGCACCAACGCACGCGACATGCGGGCGAGGCTTCTCACATCGACAGGGCCGTCATGCACAAACAGGCCGGCAATCCCGCACATAATCAGGTGCCCTTTCGCTGCATACGGGCACCTCGAATAACCCCTCCCTTGGCATGGCGTGAGCGGTATAACGCCGTTCGCGCCGCCCGCAAAGTCGGCAAGCGACACCTCGCACGCCCTGAAGT
>NZ_QGHC01000011.1:0-89024 GCF_003148905.1 Fulvimonas soli
ACCCGACTGCCCACCACCAAGGACCGTGACATCAACAGCCTGCTGCCACTGGCATAGCTGAGGTCCGGGGGTAGGTGGCTTCGGCGCACGCTTACAGCCATTGTCCGAGCGCAGCAGAAACGGCACCGGCACGTGCCCCAAGGTGCCGTAGTGGGTGATCAGCGCCTGCTCCAACGCCGCGGCGGCCGTGCTGACCTTCCCGCTGCGCGAGAGCTGCCAGCCCAGCAACTGCCGGGTGTGGCAGTCGATCGCCAGGGCCAGCGTCAGCCAGCCATCCCGGCCATGTCGCCCAGCGCTGATCTGGTGCGGTCGCTACCGACGGCAACGCCTCGATCCGCGGCCGCTTGCCTACTGCCCGTGAGCAGGAAATCACTGGGGCGTTACACAAGTTCTCCCATTGTCGGAGCAGCTGGGAGCGTGCCTACTTGCCCACCACCGGCAGCGCGATGAAGCTCGCCTGTCCCGGTGCGTGGTACACGCGCTGGGTGGCCTTCACGTAGTCGGCCGGCCTGGCGAAGAAGATGTTGTCCACGTAGGTCTGCGGGTTGCGGTCGTACAGCGGGAACCAGCTCGACTGCACCTGCACCATCAGCCGGTGGCCGGGCAGGAACACGTGGTTGGCGGCGGGCAGCGCGAAGCGGTAGTCCAGCGGCTGGCCGGCGGCCAGCGGCGCGGGCTTGTCGTAGCCCCCGCGGTAGCGGCCGCGGAAGATGTCCATCGCCACCGCGAGCTGGTAGCCGCCCATCGCCGGCTGCTCGGCCACCTGGTCGGGATAGACGTCGATCAGCTTCACCACCCAGTCGCTGTCGGTGCCGCTGGTGGCGGCGGTGAGGTGCACCTCGGGCGCGCCGGCGATGGCCAGCGGCGCGGTCAGCGGCGCGGAGACGTAGGTGAGCACGTCGGTGCGGCCCGAGGCCTCGCGCTGGTCGTCCACCAGCCACTCGGACCAGGTGAGGCCGTTGTCGTAGCCCACCGGCTGGATCGGCCGCGCGCGGAACGGCACCGGATGCGCGGGGTCGGAGACGTATTCGTCGTAGGCGCCGCCGCCGGCGGGCGCGTCGAAGCCGAGTTTGCCGCCCGGCTGCAGGTACAGCGCGCGGCTGGCCGTGGCGCAGCCGCTCTCGCAGGCCAGCGGCCAGCGGTCCAGCCGCTGCCACTGGTTGCTGCCGGTCTGGAAGGCGGTGACCGGGGCGAGGTCGGCCTTCGGCGCGTCGTCCTTGAGGTACTGCGCGAGGAACGGGCGCAGGATGTGCTCGCGGAAGTACCTGGCGGTGTCGCTGCCGAAGCGGATCGCGCCCAGCGAGGAGCCCTCCTCGATCTCCTGGCCGTGGTGCCACGGGCCCATCGCCAGCTTCACCATGTCGCCGTTCTTGTCCTTGGGCTTGATCGCGCGGTACACGGCGAGGTCGCCGTAGATGTCCTCCTGGTCCCACAGGCTGTGCACCAGCAGCACCGGCACCTTGAGCGGCTGCGCGGCGAGCACTTTGTCCATCGCCTGCTGCTGCCAGAAGGCGTCGTAGGCGGGATGCGCGACGAGCTTGTTCCAGAAGCCGAGCTGCTTCATGCCATAGGCCTCGCCCATCGCGCCGGCCGAGCCGTAGTGCATGAACAGGTCGTACTCGTCGTGGAAGCTGGTCCACCATTTCGTGCTGTTGTCGCGGGTGGCCTCCTGCTCGTAGATGTAGCTCAGGTTCTGCTGGCGGAAGGCGCCGTGGTGGAACCAGTCGTCGCCCATCCAGCCGTCCACCATCGGGTTCATCGGCACCGCCGCCTTCAGCGCGGGGTGCGGGTCCACCAGCGACATCAGCGGCTCGAAGCCGTCGTAGGAGATGCCGATGGTGGCGACGCGGCCGTTGCTCTCCGGCACGTGCTTCACCAGCCAGTCGATGGTGTCCCAGGTGTCGGTGGCGTCGTCCACCGGCGTGGGGTTGAGCGGGCCGTGCACCGGGCGGTTCATCACGTAGTCGCCCTCGCTGCCGTACTTGCCGCGGATGTCCTGCACCACGCGGATGTAGCCGTCCTCGACGATCACGTCGGCGGCGTTGTCGTAGCCCTGCAGCATCGGGCCGAGGTGGCCGCTGGGCGCGTGCGCGGTGAGCGCCTTGGCGTCGTAGGGCGTGCGGGTGAGCAGGATGCCGGCGCGCCGCGCGCCCCTGGGCAGCAGGATGAGGGTGTGCAGCTTCACCCCGTCGCGCATCGGGATCATCACCTCGCGCATGTCGTAGTCGAAGCTGCTGGTGACGGGCACGAACTTCGCCGGCGTTTCGCTGGGGTAGTCGGGATACCTGGCCTGCCGCGCATCCGCCGCGGGAGTCCGGCCCAGGGCCAGGAGCAGCAGGGCGAAGGCGGATGCCAGCGCGCCGCGGCGCGCGAGAAGGCGACTCATCGTGGAACTCTCCCCTGGTGGACAAGCCGGCCTAGCCTAGCGCGTGGGGAGTGCGATGGCGCATGCCGCGCCGTGGATCGCGGCCCGCATGCACGAACGCCCGGCACGGGCCGGGCGTCCGCGGTGGCGAAGCGCTGGCGGGCGGTCAGGACGAGGCCGACGCCGCGCCGGCGCCGACGGAGTCGACCGTCAGCGAGACGCGGCGGTTGTCCGCGCCGTTCTCGCGCACGGCGCCCTTGGCCACCTGGCGGTTGCGGGCCTCGCCGTAGCTGACCGCGCGCACCTTGTCGGCGGACAGGCCGCTGCTCACCAGGAAGTCGCGCACCGCCCTGGCGCGCTCCATGCCGAGCCGCTGGTTGTAGCCGGCCGGACCGGCCGGGTCGGCGAAGCCTTCCACCGTGACCAGCACGTCGGGGTGGTACTTGGCCAGCGTCTGCGCGAAGTTCTGCAGCGCCGGCTTGTCCTGCTCGCGCAGGGTCGAGCTGTTGAAGTCGAAGTGCGCCACCGTGTCCACGCTCACGCGGCCCTGCAGGCTGGTGATCTGCGCGTCGTACTTGGAGAACTGCTCCTGCATCTGCTGCTTGATCGCGTCGATCTGCTGCTGCTGGTCCTGCTGCTTCTGCTGCAGCTGCTGGATGGCGGCGTCGAAGTCGGTGCGCTTGACGTAGCTGGAGCAGCCGGCCAGGCCGACGGCGAGCAGGGCCGCGGCCAGCGCTGCGGTGCGGGGAACATGGAGGGTCATCGCCGGTCTCCTTGGATGCGCGCCCGCGTTCGCAAGCGACAGCCAGGCGCGGGCGGTGGTGGGAAGGGAGCGTTCGGAAAGCTGCCGCATTCCCGGGACCGTAGCCGATGTGGCCGGACGAACCCACCCCGTCGCGCGCGCCTGCTGCGCTTGCGTTCAGCAGCGTGAAGGCCGCATGCGCGCCACGTTGCGCGCGCGGAAAAAAGCGAGGCCCGGCGTTGCGGCCGGGCCTCGCGTCGCGTCCGGGCCGAATCGGTTACGCGATCTCGGGCAGCGTCGCCACGCCGGCCTCGATGCCGGCCTTGTGCGCGTGGATGCGTGGCAGGATGCGCGCGAAGTAGAACGTCGCGGCGTCGCGCTTGGCCTGCTTGAACGCGGCGCCCCGGCCGCCCGCCTCCGCGGCCGCCACGCTGCGCGCCCAGAAGTAGGCCAGCGTGACGTAGCCGGAGTAGTACAGGTAGTCGTTGGCGGCCGCGCCCAGCTCCTCCGGGTTGGCCTGCACGCGCTGCGCCAGCTGCTGGGTCAGCTCGCCCCATTGCCTGGCGGCGGCCGCGAGCGGGCCGACGAACGGGCGCAGCGCCTCGTCCTGGCCATGCGCCTGGCAGAACGCGCCGATCTCGTCGAGGAAGTGCCTGAAGCCCACGCCCTTGAGCTGGAGGATCTTGCGGCCCAGCAGGTCCGCGGCCTGGATGCCGGTGGTGCCCTCGTACAGGGTGATGATGCGCGCGTCGCGCACGAACTGCTCCATGCCGTTCTCGCCGATGTAGCCGTGGCCGCCGTACACCTGCAGCGCCTCCTTGGTGCACTCCTGCGCCAGCTCGGTCACCACGCCCTTGGCGATCGGGATCAGGAAGGCGAGCAGCTCGCCGGCCCGCTGCCGCTCGGCCGGGTCGGCGGCGCGCGCCTCGAGGTCGGTCTGCAGCGCGGCGTACAGCACGATCAGGCGCGAGCCTTCCACGAAGGCGCGCTGGGTCAGCAGCATGCGCCGCACGTCCGGGTGCACCAGCAGGTTGTCGGCGGGCTTGTCCGGCAGCCTCGGGCCGGACAGCGCGCGGCCCTGCAGGCGCTCGCGCGCGTAGTTGAGGCTGTTCTGGTACGCGCGCTCGGACAGCGCCAGGCCCTGCACGCCCACCGCCAGGCGCGCCGCGTTCATCATGGTGAACATCGCGGCGAGGCCCTTGTTCGGCTGGCCGATCAGGTAGCCCTCGGCGCCGTCGAAGTTCATCACGCAGGTGGAGCAGCCGTGCAGGCCCATCTTGTGCTCGATGGCGCCGGCGCTCGCCGCGTTGCGCTCGCCCGGCGAGCCGTCGGCGTTCACCTTGAACTTGGGCACGATGAACATCGAGATGCCGCGGCTGCCGGCCGGCGCGTCGGGCAGGCGCGCCAGCACCAGGTGCACGATGTTCTCGGCCAGGTCGTGCTCGCCCGCGCTGATGAAGATCTTGGTGCCGGTGATGCGGTAGCTGCCGTCGGCGGCAGGCTCGGCGCGGGTCTTGAGCAGGCCGAGGTCGGAGCCGGCCTGCGGCTCGGTGAGGCACATGGTGCCGGTCCAGCGGCCTTCCACGATGGGCTTCAGGTAGACGTGCTGCTGCTCCTCGGTGCCGTGCAGCTCCATCGCGTGGCAGGCGCCCTCGGAGAGCAGCGGGTACAGGCTCCAGGCCAGGTTGCCGCTCTGGAACAGCTCGGTGGTGGCGGTGCCCATCACCGCCGGCAGCGCCTGGCCGCCGAACTTCTCGGGCATGGTGAGGCCGGCCCAGCCGCCCTCGGCGAAGGCCTTGAACGCCTCCTTGAAGCCCTTGGGGGTGGCGACGGTGCGCGTTTCCTTGTCGTAGCGGCAACCCTCGGCGTCGCCGCTCTCGTTGGTCGGCGCCAGCACCTGCTCGCTCAGCCGGGCGGCCTCCTCCAGCACGGCGTCGAGCAGGTCGCGGGTGTGGCCCTCGCCGCCCTGCAGCCGGGTGAGCACGGCCTCGGCGCCGAGCACGTCGAAGAGGGCGAAGCGCTGGTCGTCCAGCGGGGCCTTGTAGATGGTCATGGCTAGGGTTCCTTGCGGTCGAGGCGGGAAATCAGCGGTAGGTGTCGGCGATGCCGGGCACCGGCGAGAGCCAGTCGTTGCCGTGGAAGGGGAAGTCGCGCGGCTTGTCCTCCTTCTCCGGCGTGGCGGTGGCGGTGCCGCTCACGCTGTAGGCGAGCGAGCCGGCGCTGCCCTTGGCGTCGATCGCGCGCAGCGCGGCGCTCATCTCGGGCGTGGGCAGCACGTCCAGCTCCAGCACGTCGCCGGCCAGCGCGGGGATGTCCAGGTCGAAGCGCGCGTGCAGCCGCACCGGCACCAGCTGGGCCACCTGCAGCTCGCCCTCGATGGCGCTGAAGTCCATGCCGGCGTAGCTGTTGTTCTGGATGCGCACGGCGAGGTGCCAGCGCCCGTCCGGCCGCACCTGCAGCTGCTGCACGCTCAGCGACGGCGGGAACACGCTCTTGCGCGGTGGCCCGCAGGCGATCAGGCCCAGGCAGAGCAGGGTGGGGATGATCCAGCGCAGAAGACGCATCGCGGCCTCCAAACGATCGTTTGAACGGTCGATTCTAACCGCGATTCGGGACGGGGGTGATAGCGCCGGCCCGATGCCGGTCACCATCCCGGCGAAAGCCGGGATCCGGAGGCTTCGGGCGGCCGGAAGCAAAGGCGCTGGGTTCCTGCTTGCGCAGGAATGCCGGCGCTTGCCAATCGTCAGCCGGGATCCAGCGACTTCGGGCGGCCGGAAGCAAAGGCGCTGGATTCCTGCCTGCGCAGGAATGACGGCACCGGAATCCGGCGCATCCATGGCGAACGCAGCCGGCGGAAGCACGCGGCCGGTTTCGCGGCAACGCACGAACAGGCATGATCGGACTTTCGCCTTCTCCGAGGATATCCGCCGCATGCCACGCCGCTTCGTCGCCCGCCGCTCGCCCATCCACGGCAACGGCGTCTTCGCCACCGCCCCGATCAAGAAGGGCGAGGAGATCATCGAGTACAAGGGCACGCTGATGACCCACGCGGAGGCCGACGCGATGTACGGCGACGGCGGCGAGACCGGCCACACCTTCCTGTTCACCCTCAACGACCAGTACATCGTCGACGCCAACCGCAAGGGCAACACCGCGCGCTGGATCAACCACAGCTGCGACCCGAACTGCCGCGCGCTGATCGAGGAGAGCGCGGACGGTGACCCGCGCAAGGACCGCGTGGTGATCGAGGCGATCCGCAACATCAGGCCGGGCGAGGAGCTGACCTACGACTACGGCATCACCCTGGACGTGCCGCACACGCCGCGGCTGAAGAAGCTGTGGAAGTGCCTGTGCGGCTCGCCCAGGTGCACCGGCACGCTGCTCAAGCCCAAGCGCTGAGCGGCACGGGCGCGGCCGTCACGCCGCGCTGATCCGGTGCACACCCGGCCTGCATCGCCGGCCTGCCACGCTGGCGGCTCCATCCGGAGGGCCAAGCGATGAACGAGCCGAAACGATTGCAGGGGCGCGCCGTCGCCATCCTCGCCACCGACGGCTTCGAGTACTCGGAGCTGACCGAGCCCAGGCGCCTGCTGGAGGAGGCGGGCGCCGCGGCCAGGGTGATCGCGCCGGACGGCGCGGACGCGATCAGGGGCTGGAAGGGCGGCGACTGGGCGGACGAAGTGAAGGTGGACCTGCCGCTGTCGCAGGCGCGCGCCGCCGACTTCGACGCGCTGGTGCTGCCCGGCGGCGTGCTCAATCCCGACAAGCTCCGCCTGAAGCCGGAGGCGATCGAGCTGGTCCGCCGCTTCGGCGCCAGCGGCAAGCCGATCGCGGCGATCTGCCACGGGCCGTGGACGCTGATCGACGCGGGCCTGGCCAAGGGCCGCCACGTCACCTCCTGGCCCTCGCTGCGCAGGGACCTGGAGAACGCCGGCGCGCAATGGGAGGATGGCGAGGTGGTGCGCGACGGCCCGCTGATCACCAGCCGCAGGCCGGGCGACATACCCGCATTCACCCGGGCGCTGATCGAGGCACTGGCGGGATAGGCGGCCTCTCACTTCGGCTCTCTACCCGGGGGGAGAGAAAGCAGGGGCGAATGGAGCCGGTTGCAAGCCTGTTTTGCCTCTCTTGCCACATGCGCAAGCGTGAATCCACCGCCCACCGCCATGGCTCCCTCTCCCCTCCGGGGAGAGGGTTGGGGTGAGGGGACGCACGTGCCGCGTTCTTCCCGACGAAGCCTGCCCGCCGAAAGTGGAACGTTGCCGCGAGCCCCGGCCCCTCACCTCGGTCCTCTCCCCGGAGGGGAGAGGAAGCCCGGGGCGAATGGAGCTGGTCGCCATCCCATGCCTTGCCGGAGATCCCCTGTCGGAGCCCGAAACGCACTGGTGGGAAAGCCAAGAACGCACAGACGCCCTCAGTCCTCCTCCACATGCGGCTTCCACGCCTCGCTGAGCTGCTTCTGCACCGGCGGCGGCACCGGCTCATAGTGGCTGAGGTCGAGGCTGTAGCGGCCGCGGCCGCCGGTCATCGCCTTCAGCTCGGTGGGGTAGTCGGTCAGCTCGGCCAGCGGCGCCTGCGCGCGGATCACCAGCTCGCCGCCGCGCCGCGCGTCGGTGCCCAGGATGCGCGCGCGCTTGCCCGCCAGGCCGCCGGTGACGTCGCCCACGTTCGCCTCCGGGATCGCCACCTCCACGTCCACGATCGGCTCCAGCACGATCGGCCGCGCCTTGCCCACCGCGTCGAGGAAGGCCTTCTTGCCCGCGCTGACGAAGGCCACCTCCTTGGAGTCGACCGGGTGGTACTTGCCGTCGTACACCGTCACGCGCAGGTCCTGCATCGGGTAGCCGGCCACCGCGCCGCGCTCCATCGCCTGGCGCACGCCCTTCTCGATGGCCGGCAGGAACTGGTTGGGGATCACGCCGCCCTTCACCTCGTCGACGAACTCGAAGCCGCCGCCGCGCTCCAGCGGCTCCACGCGCAGGAACACCTCGCCGAACTGGCCCGCGCCGCCGGTCTGCTTCTTGTGCCGGTGGTGGCCGTCGGCGCGCGCGGCGATGGTCTCGCGGTAGGCGATGCGCGGCGGGTGCGTCACCACCTCCACGCCGTAGCGCTCGCGCATGCGCTCCAGCATCACCTTCAGGTGCAGCTCGGAGAGGCCGCGCACCACCGTCTCGTTGAGCTCCTTGTGGTGCTCGACGCGCAGGCACGGGTCCTCCTCGGCCAGCCGCAGCAGCGCCTGCGAGAGCTTCTGCTCCTGGCCCTTGTGCTTCGGCTCCAGCGCCAGGCCGAACATCGGCTGCGGGAAGTGCGGCGGCGCCAGGCGGATGCGGTCCTCCTCGTGCGAGTCGTGCAGCACGGCGTCGAAGTGGATCTCCTCCACCTTCGCCACCGCGGCGATGTCGCCGGGGATCGCCCGCTCGATCTCCACGTGGTTCCTCGCGTTGAGGCGGAACAGGTGGCCGACCTTGAACGGCTTGCGGCCGTCGTCGACGTAGAGCTGGCTGTCGCGGCGGATGGTGCCCTGCCACACGCGGAACACGGAGAGCTTGCCGACGAAGGGGTCGTTGACGATCTTGAACACGTCGGCGACCACGTGCCGGCCCGGGTCGGCGCTCACCGCGATCGGCGCGCCGCCGGCGTCGAGGAAGGGCGGCGGGTTGCCCTCGGCGGGGTTGGGCAGCAGCCGCTCGGCCAGCTCCAGCAGCTCGGCCACGCCCGCGCCGGTGCGCGCGCTGACGAAGCACACCGGCACCAGGTGGCCCTCGCGCAGGCACTGCTCGAAGGCGTCGTGCAACTGCTCGCGGGTCAGCGCGCCCTCGCCGGCGTCGAGGTAGCGGTCCATCAGCTTCTCGCTGACCTCCACCACCTGGTCGAGGATGCGCTGGTGCGCCTCGGCCAGCGAGGAGAGATCGGTGGCGCCCTCGGCGTGGAAGAAGCAGTCCAGCACGCGCCGGCCGCCGTCGGCGGGCAGGTTCACCGGCAGGCACTCGGGGCCGAACTCCTCGCGCAGCGCCTCGGCCAGCGCGGGCAGGTCCGCGCCCTCGGCGTCGATCTTGTTGACCACCAGCAGCCGCGCCAGGCCGCGCTCGCGCGCGTGCTCCATCATGCGGCGGGTGCCGTGCTCGACGCCGTTGGCGGCGTTCACCACCACCGCCACCGTCTCCACCGCGGCGAAGGCCGACAGCGTGCCGCCGCGGAAGTCCGGGTAGCCGGCGGTGTCGATCAGGTTGATGTGGCAGCCGCCGCGGTCGATGCCGGCGATGCAGCTGTCGATGGAATGGCCGCGCGCCTTCTCCTGCGCGTCGGTGTCCGACTGCGTGGTGCCGCGCTCCACCGAGCCCTGCGTCTGGATCACGCCGCCGGCGTGCAGCAAGGCCTCGAACAGCGTGGTCTTGCCGGCGCCGGCATGGCCGGCGAGCGCGATGTTGCGGATGTTTTCCGTGCTGTACGACACGATGCGACCCTCCTTTGGCGGAGGCGCGGACTCGCATCGGCATGAGCGGCGCCGCACGAGGCCGCGCGTGGCGGCTGACGATGGCGGGCCGTCATGGTCGTCCGGGCGCCGTGCGGCGACGGGGGCGGTCATGGCGGGAAGGCGGCGGGCGCCGCGCGCATAGCCTTGTGCCATCGCGTGGCCCGGTCAAGCTGCATTGCGGGGCGGGGAACCCGCGGCGCGTCCGTCGGTCCCAGCAAGCGTACGAAGCTCCCTCCCGGCTTCCATCCCAGGACGGGGACCCCTGTCGGGAGCCGCCGCGGTTCCGCCGCGGCTCTTCCCCCCGCCCGCGGGGAGCCGGGAGGGACCCTGCCTGCGGCCGTGCGCCGCGGCTGGGGTGCGCCCGGCCGCCGCGGCGCACGGCTGCGCTTCGGAAACGATTCAAGCGGCGGGCGCCATGCTGACGGCCGGACATCCACCACGCGAGGGACATCGCCATCGTTTCGCCGCCGCCGGTCGAACACCATCGCGGGGCACCGCCCGCCCGGCGCGGGCTGGCGCCGCTGGACGCGGACACCGGCGCGCGGCTGCGCGCGATGCGCTGGCGCGCGCCGCCCGGCCGGCGCCACGGCCTGCCGGCGCTGGCGATCGTGCTGGCGCTGCACGCGCTGTTCGCGCTGGTGGTGTGGATCGAGATGCGGCCGCCGGCATCGCGCGAGGTGGTGCACGCGCGGCTGGACGACGCGCTGCGGGTGCGCTTCATCGTCGCGGCCAAGGCGCCGCCGCCGTCGCCCGTGCCGCCGCCCGCGCCGGTCCGGCCGCCTGCGCGCCCGTCGCCATCGCCGCCCGCGCCGCCGCCGTCGCGCGAGCCGCCGGCGAAGGACGCGATGACCGTGACGCTGCCGCCCGCGCCGCGCCTCTACGACCGCAACGGCCAAGTGCTGCTGCCTGCCGCGCCGTCCAGCGCGCCGCCCGCGCCGGACTACGTGCAGCGCCTGCCGCAGGGCGACATGCAGGTGATGCGCCACGACAGCCCGGTCGAGTACAAGGCCACGCGCTTCGCGCAGGACTGGGGCAAGGGCGGCGGCGCAGTGACGCGCGCGCTGGAGAAGGCGGTGGAGAAGACCACGCTCGAGACCACCATCCGCCTGCCGCGCGGCGTGCGCATCCACTGCGCGGTCAGCCTGGCGGCGCTGGCCGGCGGCTGCGGCGGCGATCCGCCACCGCCGCCGTCGAAGAAGGATGGCGACGAGCGCCTCAGCATGGCCCCGGCCAGGCCGCTGGCCGCCGGTCCGACGCCCCCCGAGGGACCTGGTGAGGCCCAGTGCATCGCGCTCTACCGCAACGGCAAGCCGTTGCCCCACGGCTGCCCGGTGGACACGCCCAACCGCGCGGTGGACGCGGAGATCCGCGACTGCGTAGAGCGCTACCGCGCCGGCAAGCGCCTGCCCACCTGGTGCCCCGCCGACACGCCGCGCCGCGCGGCATCCGCACCCGCCGCCGCATCCTCCGCACCCGGCAAATAGCCATCCAAAACACGCACGACCACCGCCTTGCCCCCTCTCCCCTCCGGGGAGAGGGCCGGGGTGAGGGGTCACCCTTGCGACCAGCCCGAACCAGACCGCGCGAACCTCACCGCCTGCATCGCCCGACCCGCATCGACGAGGCACCCCCAGAAAAGCTCTCCCCGCCGCCGCCCTCCGATCCCCCTCGCAGCGGCCGACCCATCCCCGTCTCCCGCTACACTCGCCGCCATGCCCATGCCCCCCGCGGAGAAGCCATCCGGTTCGCGCGTCGTGACCCTGCTGCCTTCGCCGCGGGAGGCGGCGCAGCGCGCCCTGGTCTACCGCCGCCGCCGCGCCGAGCGGCCGCGCGAGCGCGGCCTGCGCATCGCCGCCTTCGTCGGCACGCTGCTGGTGCACCTGCTGGTGCTGGTCGGGGCGATCCTCGGCCCCGCCTACGAGCTGGTCGAGCCGCCGCCGCAGAACGCCGAGCCGCTGCAGGTGCGCCTGATCACCCATGCGCCCGAACCGCCGCCGCCCCCGCCGCCGGTGCGCGGCCTGCCGCCACGCAAGCCGGGCCCGACCCATCGCGGCAGCGCGGTGCCGAACGCGCCGCGCCGCGTCGAGCGCAGCGCCGCCGCGCCGGCCGTCGCCGCGCTGCAGCCGGTGCCCGTGCCCGCGCCGCAGCCGCCGGTGATCACCGTCACCGCGGAGCCCGCCACCATCAAGCTCGCCCCGGTCGCCGCGCCGCGCCCGCCGGCGAGCCTGCCCAGGCCGAAGCCCTCGCCCGAGCTCAAGCCGGTGCCGCTGGCCGGCGAGCCGCCGCAGGTCGCGCTGGACACGCCGCCGGTGCCCAAGCCGGTGCCGCCGAAGTTCCAGCCCGAGCCGATGCGCAAGCCGCAGCCCGAAGGCAACCAACCGTTGCAGACGCCGCCCTCGCTCACCCTGCCCGAACTGCCCGCGCAGGCGCCGCCCGCGGTGAGCGCGCCGAGCATCGCGCTCGACGCCACGCCGCCCAAGCCGGCGGTTACGCCGAGCACGATGGCGCTGGCGCAGCCGGAATCGCCGGCTTCGCCGCCCACGCAGGAACTCGAGGCCGTGCCGCTGCCCGCGCAGCTGGCGCCGCAGGTGAACCTGCAGCCGCAGCTCAGCGCGCCTGCGCCCAGCGTGCCGCGCGAGCGCACGCAGGTGCAGGCGCCGACGATCCGCCTGGCCGAGCCCGAGCTGGCTCCGGTGCCCGCTGCCGAACAGGCGCCGTCAGTGCAGGTGGAACGTCCCGCGGCGCCCAGCCTGGACACCCGCACGATCCAGGCGCCGCGCCCCAGCCTGCCGGCGATCGCGCGTCCGCAGCTCAGCGTGGCGAGCGAACCCTCGTCCAGTAGGGGGGAGGAAGCGGCCAAAGCGCCGGCCGCGAACAGCGAAGCGCAGGCGTCGTCGGTGGCCGCGCCGGAGAACGCCGCCGCCGAATCCTCCGCGAAAGGCGCACAGGAAAGCAGCGCACCCCAGACCACGCCGCAGGGCAGCGAAACCGCCACGCCCGGCCAGCCCGAGGGCACCGCCAATGCCGCGCCTTCCGCCAACGCCAACGCCAATGGCCAAGCCACGCCGTCGCCGGCGCACGGCCGCGGCAGCGAAGGCGAGGGCAAGCTCGGCGAGCACGCTCAGGCCGGCGCCGCCGAGGGCGCCGAGAAGGGCCGCTTCGGCAGCTACATCCAGCTGCAGCCGCACGGCGACACGCAGATCATGGAGCACCGCGCGCCCAACATCGGCTACCGGCCCACCCGCTTCGAGCAGGACTGGACGCCGGAAGGCGAAAGCTCCATCGACACCGCGCTGCGCCGCGCGGTGGAGAAGACCACCATCAAGCACACCTTCCACCTGCCGCGCGGCGTGCGGGTGGAATGCAAGCTGCTGCCGTTGATGCCGGTCGCGCTGTTCGGCTGCGACAACCCCGACCCACCGCCCCGGCCGGTGGCCGACAAGGTCTACGAGCGCATGCACCTGGCCCCGGCCAACCCGCTGCTGCCGCTCGCCGACGCCACGGGCGCCCCCGCGTCGGCCGCCACGGCGGCCGCGCCGATCAAGCTGGACGACAGCGCCGAATGCGCCGCCGCCCGCGTGGCGGGCGGGCCGCTGCCGCCGGGGTGCGCGACGGAAGCGGCCGCGCCGGTCCGGCCGGCACTGGCGGCGCCGGCACGGTCGTCGAGTTCGTGGGTGCCGGCGAGCGACCAGTTCTGACCGGTTTCCGACGCAATGATCCTGCCCCTGTTTCTCGGACCCCCGGATAAGCAATTCATCACGCGTGAGCAGGCGAATTGCACGAGTTCGAATTATTTCGTGTCGCTTAATCCGGTGTCCGAAATTCGGGGGCAAGATCACACATGACGGTAAGCAGATGCGTCATCCACACCTTGTTGGTACTTGGCCTGTGGCTGGGATTGGGGTTGCAAGCGCGGACGCAGACGCGGACGGTGCATTACTACTACACCGACCCGCAGGGCACGCCGCTGGTGAAGGCGCACGCGCAGGGCAACGTCATCGCGCGAGACGAACCGGGACTACGTGTGGCTGGGCGACTTGCCGGTGGCGGTGTGGACGCCAGCGGTGGCACGGCGACGGTGAGCCATGTACATGCGGATAGGCTAGGCACATCGCGGGCCATCACTTCGCACAAGTTGCGTGCATTGCGACGGGCACGAATCATCTAATCGAGTGGCAGTCGGGATGCAGAGCGGCGACGCCAACGGCAGCACTATGGCGTAGCAGGGGGATGTTTGGCTATTGCGCCAGGGCTAGAGCATCCTCAACAACTCCCTCATCAACGGCAGCCTGCGCACCCGCACCGCACTGACGCGGAACACCGCGTTGGCCAGCGCCGGGGCGGCGGTGGGCATGGCGAGGAAGCTGGCGCCGCTGGGCGGGAGGTTCTCGCCGGGGACGACGATCACCTCCACCTCGCGCGGCAGCTGGGCCATGCCGGCGAGCGGGTAGTCGCGGTAGCTGTGCTGCTGGATGCGGCCGTCCTTGAAGGTGACGCCGAGGTTGAGCGCGGTGCCCAGCGCGTCCAGCGTGGCGCCGGCGACCTGGCCTTCCAGGCCGGTGGGGTTGATCACGCGGCCCACGTCCACCGCGCACACGGCGCGCCGGATGCGCAGGTCGTTGCCGTCCAGCGCGGCCTCGATCGCGTGCGCCACGTAGGCGTCGCCGATGCGCCAGCAGGCCAGGCCCAGGCCGTTGACGCTGTGCAGCCAGTTCTGCTTCCAGCCTATGCGGTCGGCGACCAGCCTGAGCACGTTGAGCAGGCGGCCGGTGTCGAGCACGTGCCCGTCGCCCAGCGCGACCTGCCGCGGCTCGCCGAGCAGGCGCAGGCGGGTGTCGAGCGGGTCCTCCTTCATCGCGTGCGCCAGCTCGTCGACGAAGCTTTCCACCGCGAAGGCGTTGGAGAGGTGCGGCATGCCGCGCTGCGCGCCGCGCGGGATGGCCGACTGCAGCGCGCACCAGTCGCTGCGGTAGCTGGGCACCAGGCCGGCGGGCAGCTGGTCGGCGGCCACCTCGGAAGTCCACAGGCGATCGTCCGGCACGCCGCGGCGGGCGAGGGCGGAGGCGCTCGCGGTGCGCTGCGTCCAGGCGATGACGTTGCGCTTGCGGTCCACCACCGCGCTGATCTTGTGCGCCGAGCCGGGGCGGTAGACGTCGTGGGCGAGGTCCTCGCCGCGCGTCCACAGCAGGCGCACCGGCCTGCCGGCGGCCTGCGCCAGCAGCACGGCCTCGGCGACGTAGTCGTGGTCGAGCCGGCGGCCGTAGCCGCCGCCCACGCGCGGCACCTGGATCCGGATCTGCTCGGGCGCCAGGCCGGTGAGCCGGCGCACCACCGTCCACGCCTGCTGCGGCGCCTGGGTGGGCACCACCAGGGTGGCGCGGTCCTTCTCCAGCCGCACCAGGCAGTTCATCGGCTCGGGCGTGGCGTGCGCCAGCCAGGGCAGGACGTAGCTGGCCTCCAGCCGGCGCGCGGCCTTCTTGCCGGCGGCGTCGACGTCGCCGTCGTTGCGCACGCGCACGGCGGCGGCGGTCTTGTCGTCGAGCAGCGCCACGGCCTGCTGCTCCAGGTCGGCGCTGTTCTCGCCGCCGCTGGGGCCGGGCTTCCAGTCGAGCTTGAGCTTGTCGCGGCCCTGCAGCGCGGCCCAGGTGTCTTCGGCGAGCACCGCCACCGCGGGCGCCAGCACGGTCTGGCCGAGCGGCTGGCTCGGCTCGGGCCGAAGCTGCACCACCTTCACCACGCCCTTCACCGCCAGCGTGGCGGCGGTGTCGATGGCGGCGAGGGTGCCGTCCGGCCAGGGGCAGTGACTGAGCACCGCGACCAGTTCCTCGGCGAAGCGGTGATCGCTGGCGAAGCGCAGCTGGCCGGTGACGATGGCGCGCGCGTCGGCGTCGCCCGCGGGCTGGCCGATCAGCGCGTAGCGCTCGGGCTGCTTCACCGGCACCGGCGCGGGCGGCGGCGCGACCTTGGCGGCCGCGGCGGCGAGCGCGCCGTAGCCGAGCCGGCGGCCGTCCGGCGCGATCACCAGGCCGGACTGCGCGCGCAGCTGGTCGGCGGGCACGCCGAGCTGGCGCGCCGCGGCCTGCAGCAGCAGCCAGCGCGCCAGCGCGCCGGCCTGGCGCAGGTCGGCCCAGGCGGCCGGCACCGTCTCGCCGGCGCCGCCGCGCTGGTGGCCGTAGGTCCAGGCCGGCTGGCCGTCGCGGTTCTGCACGCCCAGGCCCAGCGGCAGCACGGCGACGCGCTGCCAGTCGGCGTCCAGCTCGTCGGCGATGATGCGCGCGACGGCGGTGGCGCCGCCGGTGCCGGTCTCCGGGTCGCGCGTGCCGATCAGCACGGCGCCGTCGGCGTCGATGCGCACGAAGGCGCCCAGGCTGCGGTAGTCGTCGCCGAGCAGGCCGGGCGGCAGCGGCGCGTCGTCGGCACGGGCCTCCGCCAGCGGCAGGCCCACGACCAGCGCGCCGGCACTGCCGGCCAGCACCTTGAGGAATCGGCGGCGCGAGAGGTCGGCGCTCATGCCTTGCCTCCGTTGGCGGCGCGCTTGATCGCGCGGCGCACGCGCGCGTGGCAGCCGCAGCGGCACAGCACCGGCAGCTGGTCGATGTCCTCGTCGCTCGGGCGGGGCTTGCGGTTGAGCAGCTCGACGCCGGCGATCAGCCAGCCGGGCGTGCAGTAGCCGCAGCCGATCGCGTCCTCGTCGACGAAGGCCTGCTGCAGCGGGTGCAGCGAGCCGTCGGCACCGGCCAGGCCCTCCACCGTGACCACGCGCCTGCCGGCCAGCGCGGCCATCGGCTGCGCCAGCGCGGGCACCGCCTTGCCGTCCACCAGCACCAGGTCGGCGCCGCTGTGGTCGCCGCCGTACTTGGTGCCGGTCAGGCGCAACACGTCGCGCAGGTACCACAGGAGCGGCATCGAGGGATCGCCGGTGTGGCGGTAGCGCTCACCGTTGATCTCCAGCTCGATGCCGGCGCGGACCGGCTCCGGGACGATCCGTCCGGCCGGCTCCGCCGGCACGCCCTGCGCTTGCGCCATCAGTCATCTCTCCCAGGCTGAACGCGCCTATTGTGGCATCGCGCCGCCCGTCTGGCCCGCGTCGCGGCTGAACAGGCGGCGCCAGATGGCGTAGACCGGCACGCCGGCCAGCATGATCAGCACGCCGATGCCGGCGTCGCGCGGGCGGCTGCGCATGGTTTCCAGCACCACCCAGCCCACCGCGCCGACGAACAGCAGCGGCAGCCACGGGTGGCCCGGCACCTTGAACGCCGCGTCGCCGCCACGCCGCCGGTACCAGAACAGCGTGGCCACGCCGGCGGCGCAGGCCAGCCAGTCGCCGAAGGTGGCGTAGTCCAGCAGCTGTCCTTAGCTGCCCGAGAGCAGCAGCACCACGGTCCAGCCGGCGAGCAGCAGCAGCGCGAGGTTGGGCGTGCGGTGGCGCGGGTGCAGCCGGCCCACCGCGCGGAAGAACAGCCCGTCCGCGCCCATCACCTGCAGCACGCGCGCGCCGGCGACCAGGGTGATGTTGCAGAAGCCCAGCGCGGAGACGGCGATGCCGAGCGCGATGATCCGCGCGCCGGCCGGCCCGGCCACGCGCTGCATCACTTCCGCCGCGGGCGCGCTGCTGGCGGCGAGGCCGGCGTGGCCGAGCACCGCGAGGTAGGCCACGTTGACCAGCGCGTAGGCGGCGATCACCGCCAGCATGCCCAGCAGCAGCGCGCGCGGCAGCGTGCGCTGCTGGTCGTCCACCTCGCCGGCGAGGTTGTTGAGGTAGGTGAAGCCCGAATAGGCGAACAGCACCGGCAGCGCCGCGCCCATGAAGCCGGCGTCCGCGCGCGCCGGGTCGGCCGCCAGCACCGGCTGGCCGCGCCCGGCCAGCAACAGCCCGCAGGCCACCAGCGCCGCCACCGCCAGCAGCTTGAGCAGGGCGAACAGGTTCTGCACCCGCGCGCCCAGGCGCAGCCCGAACAGGTTGGTGCTGGCCACGAACGCCAGCGCGCCCGCCGCCAGCGGCAGCGCCATGGCGGCGGGCAGGCCGAAGGCGGCGCAGGCGTAGCTGGCGAAGATCGTCGCCACCGCCGCGGTGGAGCCGGAGTAGATCACCAGCAGCATGGTCCAGCCGAACAGGAAGCCGGCCAGCGGCCCGAACGCCTCGCGCAGGTAGACGTAGGTGCCGCCCGCCTGCGGCCGGCGCGCGCCGAGCTCGGCGTAGCACAGCGCGCCGGCCAGGGTGAGCAGCCCCGCGCCCACCCACATCGCCAGCAGCGCCAGGCCCGAGCCGGTGCGCTGCGCGGCGATGCCGGGGTTGAGGAAGATGCCGCCGCCGATGATGCCGCCGACCACCACCAGCGCGGCGTCGAGCGGGCGGAGACGGCGCAGGTAGCCGCGGTCGTGGTCGGTCATGGCGTCGGCGCGGGCGGAGAGGCGGGCAAGCATGGCCGGCGGCGCGCGGGCGGGCAAGGGTGGTGGCCTCGTGGCGACGCTGCGGCAGGGCGGGGAGGAAAGGCACTGGATTCCCGCTTGCGCGGGAATGACGTCGAGGGAGGGTCAGGAGTCGCCGCAGAGACGCACTCCACACGCCTCGTCATTCCCGCGCAAGCGGGAATCCAGCGCCTCTTTCGACGCACCGCGGTGAATCGCTGCCGCGGCGGATGCGGTGGAAAGCCCGGTAACCACCGCCCGGATACGCGCCCCCCACGTTCCGTCATCCCGCGCAAGCGGGCATCCAGCGTTTCTTTCGACGCACCGCGGTGAATCGCTGCCGCGGCGGATGCGGTGGAAAGTCCGGTAACCACCGCCCGGATACGTGCCCCCCACGTTCCGTCATTCCCGCGCAAGCGGGCATCCAGCGCCTCTTTCGACGCACCGCGGTGAATCGCTGCCGCGGCGGATGCGGTGGAAAGCCCGGTAACCACCGCCCGGATACGCGCCCCCCACGTTCCGTCATTCCCGCGCAAGCGGGCATCCAGTGCCTCTTCGACGCGCCGCGATGGATCGATGCGCCACGGTGGACACCACCCGCGCGGGCGCGTCTCCGGCCCCGCCGTCGCTACAGCCGCAGCTCGCCGCGCACGCCCACGGCGCAGGCGCCGCCGATGGTGATCGCGCCGGTGGCCGCGTCGCGCGCCACGTCCACGTAGCCGTCGCAGTCCACCTCGCGGCCCTGGCTGGCGCGGTAGCGCAGGCCATAGCCGTCCGGGTCGCCCGCGGCGGCGAGCATCGCCATGATCGCGGCGTTGGCGCTGCCGGTGACCGGGTCCTCGGGGATGCCGTCGGCGGGGCAGAAGGCGCGCACCGCCATCGCCGCGCCGCCGCCGGTCTCGCGGCCGAACACGGCCACGCCGATGGCCGATTGCGCCTGGCACAGCGCGGCGACCGCCGGCAGGTCCGGCCGCAGCGCGCGCACGCGGGCGGCCTCGCGCAGGTCGCAGAGCAGCCAGTGCGGGCCGTTGTCGACGCGCTGCAGCCGCGCCGCCGCGGGCAGGCCGTGCAGGGCGCGGTCCAGCGCCTGCCGGGTTTCCGCGGCCACGGCGTGCACGCGCGCCGGCGGCGCCTGCACGTGCACGATGCGCCCCGCGCCGTCGCCTTCCACATGCACCGGCAGCAGCCCGGCGGCGCATTCCTGCACCAGCGTGGACTGGCCGGCCGGCACCAGGCCGGCCTCGATCGCGGCGTAGGCGCTGCCCACGCTGGGATGGCCGGCGAAGGGCAGCTCCTGGCGCGGGGTGAAGATGCGCACGCGGTAGTCGGCCGCCGCCGTGGCGGGCGGCAGCAGGAAGGTGGTCTCGGAAAGATGGGTCCAGCGGGCGAACGCCTGCATGGTCGCCGCGTCCAGCCCGTCGCCGTCGATCACCACCGCCAGCGGGTTGCCGCCGAGCAGGCGGCGGGAGAACACGTCGAGCTGCATGAAGCGGCGGGAGCGGGGCATGGCGCGTTCCGGAGCGGGAAGGCGCCAGACCATGGCATCGCCGGGGACGGGAGGCAAGGCGGCCGGCCCGCGGAGCGCGGGCCGGCCGCGGGAGGCTCAGAAGCCGCTGCGCAGGAACAGGTCCAGGTTCGCCACGTTCAGCGTGCCCAGGCCGGCGCCGGGGTTGTAGCGCGGCTCGCCGTAGTAGAACCAGTTGTCGCCGGTGGTGACCTTGTCGAAGGCCGACCACTTGCCGTAGCCGAACAGGCCCTGCAGCAGGTACAGGCGCGGGTTCCACAGGCCGATGCGGTGGTGCGTGCTCTGCTTCAGCAGCGCGCTGATGCCGTTGAGCTGCGGCGCCACGAAGCTGGTGCCGCCGGAGCTGTAGAAGCCGCCCTGCCAGTAGAGCAGGTAGCCGGTCTCCGGGTCGGCGTTCAGCGCGACGTCCGGCACGTTGCGGCCGGCGAAGCGGGCGGGCAGCTTGAGGTAGGTGTACGGGCCGCTGTCCGGGTCGTTGTAGACCAGCGACTGGTTCTTCTCGCTCAGGCGCACGCCGTTGGTGAACAGCTGGTACAGCGGCGTGCGCCAGTACACGCTGACGCCGCCGCCGCCGCCCACCGAGAACACCGTGTCGCGGCTGGGCACGAAGGGCAGCAGGTAGTCCCAGCCCCATACGCTTTCCTTGTCGATCGACAGCACCACGTCGCCGGCCGAATCGACGAACTTCACCGGCACGGTGGTGCCGCCGGCGGCGGTGATGTACGGGTCGGAGGCGGGCGAGTCCACCGTCAGCGGCGCGCTGAACTCGCCGGGGCCGTCGCCGGTGCCCAGCGGGCGCACGGTGTCGTAGGCGCCGGAGTCGCCGCTGGCGGCGAACAGCGACTGCCCCTGCACGGCGGCCTCCAGGAAGATCTGGTGGTAGGCCTGCAGGTCGCCCACGTCGCTGGTGTCGTGCGCGTTGCCGCCGTTCAGCGCGGCGAAGTTGAAGATCTCCGCCAGGCCCCAGCTGGTGGAGATGCTGTCGGCCTTGTTGTCCGACACCGCGCGGGCGAAGGCGTCGACGAAGCCGGAGCCGGCGTTGGGCGCGTCGTACACGATGATGTCGGCCTGCGGCGCCAGGCCGCCGGCCTGCTGCACGTCCAGCGTGGTCTCGTCGCTGCCGTTGCTGCCGCCGCCGCCGTCGACGTGCACCTGGGAGATGCGGTTGGGCTTGGTCTGCAGCCCGATCGCGTCCCAGTACGCCTGCGCGTCGGCCGGGTCGAAGTTGGCCAGGGTCACGATCGCCACGGTCGAGCCCTTGCCGGTGATGCCGCGCTGGTACAGCGGGTTGATGTTGTAGAAGTCGGCCACGTCGCCCACGGTGTACTCGCCGGGGATGCCGGTGGAGGTGGGGTTGCCGGCGGCGGCCGTCGCGGTCTGCGCGCGCAGCGCGGTGGGCTGGTTGCGCACCGTCAGGTTGACCGTGCGCGGCGCGGTGGTGTGGTGCGGCAGGAACTGCCGCTCGTTGCTGAGGCCGCTCGCCGTCAGCACGCTGTCGCCCAGCCCGACCGGAATGGCCAGCGGCCTGGCCGGGCGGTGGAAGCGCCGCCCGTTGCGCGACACGTAGGTGTGGATCGGGGTGCCGAACAGCTGGCTGAACTGGCCGATCGTGCCGCTGACCGAGATCACCATGTGGTTGTCCAGCACCTCGCCCTGCAGGCCCTGCCTGGCGAGGAAATCCTGCACGCGCTTGATCTGCGCGTCGGTGGCGCCGTAGCGCCGGGCGAACTCGGCGGTGCTGAGGAACTTCTGGAAGTAGGGGCTGCCGGGGGTGGCGGTCTGCTGGGCGTAGGCCTCCAGCGCGGCCTGGTCGCGCAGGCGCAGCACCAGGCTGACGGTGACCTTCTGGTCGCTGGCCGCCAGGCCCTGGTCGAGTTCCTCCTGCAGGCCGGTCGCCGCGGCCGAGGCGGCGGCGCCGGCGAGCAGGGCCGCCAGCGCGATGGAAAGAGCCTTCCGGTGCGATTTCACGAGCATGTGCGTTCTCCCTGAAAGTGGTCAGGGCTGGCGCAGGGGCGGCCGCCGGCCGCCGCGGAGGGACGGGCACGGCATCGCATCCCGGCGCAAGCCGCAAGCGAGTCACGAAAAAAGTCTTTCCCCAGCGACGTCGTCAGCCCCCCTGACGACCGGCGTTGCGCCGCTGCGGCCACCCTAATCTGCCGGGGCGGCGCGCGCAAATGCCGATCGGTGGATGCGGGGCTGCGTCCCGGCATAAGCCGCCGCGCATTTCCCGTCTGCGGGCGCGCGGCCCCGCGCCGCCGCGGTTTGGCCGCGCCGGGCCGGCTGCGGCACAATGGGCCGTTTTTGCGCCGGCCGCGGCGCTTCCCGCACGTCCCCGTCAAGCCATCGCCATGACCATCATCAAGCAAGACGACCTGATCCAGTCCGTCGCCGACGCCCTGCAGTACATCAGCTACTACCACCCGGTCGACTACATCAGGAGCCTGGCCGCCGCCTACGAGCGCGAGGAGTCGCCCGCCGCGAAGGACGCGATGGCGCAGATCCTGATCAACTCGCGCATGGCCGCCGAAGGGCACCGCCCGCTGTGCCAGGACACCGGCATCGTCACCGTGTTCCTGAAGATCGGCATGGACGTGCGCTGGGACGGCGCCACGATGAGCGTGGAGGACATGGTCAACGAGGGCGTGCGCCGCGCCTACAACGACCCGGACAACCGGCTGCGCGCCAGCGTGCTGGCCGACCCGGCCGGCCGGCGCCTCAACACGAAGGACAACACGCCGGCGGTCGTCAACGTCTCGGTGGTGCCGGGCGACAGGCTGGACGTGATCGTGGCCGCCAAGGGCGGCGGTTCGGAGGCCAAGAGCAAGTTCGTGATGCTCAATCCCTCCGACTCCATCGTCGACTGGGTGCTCAAGACCGTGCCGACCATGGGCGCCGGCTGGTGCCCGCCGGGCATGCTCGGCATCGGCATCGGCGGCACCGCCGAGAAGGCGATGCTGCTGGCCAAGGAGTCGCTGATGGAGCCCATCGACATCCAGGAGCTGATCGCGCGCGGGCCGTCGAACCGCATCGAGGAGCTGCGCATCGAGCTGTACGAGAAGGTCAACGCGCTGGGCATCGGCGCGCAGGGCCTGGGCGGCCTCACCACCGTGCTGGACGTCAAGATCAAGGACTACCCGACCCACGCCGCCAACCTGCCGGTGGCGATGATCCCCAACTGCGCCGCCACCCGCCACGCGCACTTCACCCTGGACGGCTCCGGCCCGGTCGCGCTCGACCCGCCCTCGCTGGAGGACTGGCCCAGGCTCACCTACGACGCCGGCAAGGGCCGCCGCGTGGACCTGGACACGGTGACGCGCGAGGAGGTGGCGGGCTGGAAGCCGGGCGAGGTGCTGCTGCTCACCGGCAAGCTGCTCACCGGCCGCGACGCCGCGCACAAGCGCATGGTGGACATGCTCGGCCGCGGCGAGCGGCTGCCGGTGGACTTCACCAACCGCTTCATCTACTACGTGGGCCCGGTCGACCCGGTGCGCGACGAGGTGGTCGGCCCGGCCGGCCCCACCACCGCCACGCGCATGGACAAGTTCACCCGCCCGATGCTGGAGCGCACCGGCCTGCTCGGCATGGTCGGCAAGGCCGAGCGCGGCCCGGCGGCGATCGAGGCGATCCGCGACAACCGGGCGGTGTACCTGATGGCGGTGGGCGGCGCGGCCTACCTGGTGTCCAAGGCGATCAAGGCGTCGCGGGTGCTGGCCTTCGAGGACCTGGGGATGGAGGCGATCTACGAGTTCGAGGTGAAGGACATGCCGGTCACCGTGGCGGTGGACAGCGCCGGCACCTCGGTGCACCAGACCGGGCCGCGCGAGTGGCAGGCGCGGATCGGCAAGATTCCCGTAGCAATCGAATGAAGCCCCAAGCGGGCTGCCCTCTGCAGGATGCGGGGAGGTCCGGGGCCGCGGACCCGCACGGCACCTCGCCTCCTCTCCCCTGCGGGGAGAGGATTGAGGTGAGGGGCAGGGCTCGCGGAAGCGCATCGCCAGTGCGTCCCCACGCCCCGGCCCTCTCCCCGGAGGGGAGAGGGCGCAACCCGTATTCGCATAAGCCTCGCGGCGGTGTTGGCTACTGCGCCTCCTCTCCCCTGTGGGGAGAGGATTGAGGTGAGGGGTGGGGCTCGCGGAAGCGCATCGCCAGTGCGTCCCCACGCCCCGGCCCTCTCCCCGGAGGGGAGAGGGGGCAAGTCTCGGGGCGCTGCGGATGTCTAAACGTCCAAACGCCGCGCGCCGCCGCCCCATTGCATTCGGCGTGCCGCAGCGCAACACTGGCGGAATTGCCTTTCCCCGCCGACCAACCCCAGACCCGTGACCTCCAACGCCCCCGCGCCGCTGCCTGCGGACGCCCCCTGGATCGTGATGAAGTTCGGCGGCACCAGTGTCGCCACCCTGCCGCGCTGGCAGAACATCCGCGAGCTGGTCGCCAGCCGCCGCGCCGAGGGCGCGCGCGTGCTGGTGGTCGTGTCCGCGCTCACCGGCATCACCGACGCGCTGAAACAGCTGTGCAGCGAGGGCGACCAGGACAAGCGCAGGGCGGCGGCCGGCGCGATCGCGCAACGCCACTACGACCTGCTCGCGCACATGCAGCTGCCGCTGCCGGCCGCGCTCGGCGCGCGCCTGGACGAGCTGGCGCGGCTGGCCGAGCAGGGGCCGGCGGCAATGGGCGAGCTGGCCTGGTCGGCGCTGGTGCAGGCGCACGGCGAGCTGATGTCCAGCGCGCTGGGCGCGGCCTTCCTCAGCGAGAGCGGCCTGCCCACGGCGTGGGTGGATGCGCGCGACTGCCTCGCCGCGGCGGCGTTGCCCAACCAGAACGAGCGCACCAAGCTGCTCTCGGCGATGGTCGAGGCGCGGCCCGACCCCGCGCTCGCCGCGCGGCTGGCCGCGCAGGGCGAGGTGTTCATCACCCAGGGCTTCATCGCGCGCGAGGCGGCAGGGCGCACGGTGCTGCTCGGCCGCGGCGGCTCGGACACCTCGGCGTCCTACTTCGGCGCGCTGCTCAAGGCCGCGCGCGTGGAGATCTGGACCGACGTGGCCGGCATGTTCACCGCCAACCCGCGCCAGGTACCGGGCGCGCGCCTGCTGCAGAAGCTGGACTACGAGGAGGCGCAGGAGATCGCCTCCACCGGCGCCAAGGTGCTGCACCCGCGCTGCCTGTCGCCGCTGCGCGAGCCGCGCGTGCCGCTGCTGGTGAAGGACACCAACCGGCCGGAGCTCGAAGGCACGGTGATCGGCCCGGAAGTGCGCGAGCACGCGCCCAGCGTGAAGGCGATCAGCGCGCGCAAGGGCATCACCCTGGTGTCGATGGAGTCGGTGGGCATGTGGCAGCAGGTCGGCTTCCTCGCCGACGTGTTCGCCCACTTCAAGCGGCACGGCCTGTCGGTGGACCTGATCGGCTCGGCCGAGACCAACGTCACCGTCTCGCTCGACCCCACCGAGAACCTGCTCGATTCCGACGCCGTGGCCGCGCTGGCCGCCGACCTGGCCAAGGTGTGCCGGGTCAAGGTGATCGCGCCGTGCGCGGCGATCACCCTGGTCGGCCGCGGCATGCGCTCGATGCTGCACACGCTGTCCAGCGTGCTGGCCGAGTTCGGCCAGCTGCGCGTGCACCTGATCTCGCAGTCGTCCAACAATCTCAACCTCACCTTCGTGGTGGACGAGAACGTGGTGGACGAGCTGCTGCCGCACCTGCACGAGCTCTTGATCGCCGCCGGCGCGCTGCGCACCGACGACGCGGCGCTGTTCGGGCCGAGCTGGCAGAGCCTGTACGGCAGCGGCGAGGCGCCGCCGCCGGCCGAGGCGTGGTGGCGCGAGCCGGCGCAGCGCAAACGCCTGCTGGCGCTCGCCGCCGAGGCCACGCCGCGCTACGTCTACCACCTGCCCACGGTGCGCCGGCAGGCGCGGGAGCTGAAATCGCTCGCCGCGGTGGACCGCCTGCACTACGCGGTGAAGGCCAACACGCACCCGGCGATCCTGCGCGCGCTGGCGCAGGAGGGCTTCGCCTTCGAGTGCGTCTCGCCGGGCGAGCTGGCGGCGGTGGCCGCCGCGGTGCCGGAGAGCGCGCCGCTCTTGTTCACGCCCAACTTCGCCGCGCGCGCGGACTTCGAGCGCGGCCTGGCCACGCGCGCCACCGTCACGCTGGACGCGCTGTACCCGATCGAGCACTGGGGCGAGCTGTTCCGCGGCCGCGAGATCTCGCTGCGCGTGGACCTGGGGCGCGGCCTGGGCCACCACGAGAAGGTGCGCACCGGCGGCAGCGGCAGCAAGTTCGGCCTGCCGGTGGAGCAGCTCGACGCCTTCCTGCGCCATGCCGACGCGCACGGCGTCGCCGTGCGCGGCCTGCACGCGCACCTGGGCTCGGGCATCCTCGACCCCGGCCACTGGGGCGAGGTGTACGGCCAGCTCGCCGCGCTGGCCGAGCGCATCGGCAGCGTCGCCTTCCTCAACATCGGCGGCGGGCTCGGCGTGCCCTCGCACCCGGGCGAGGCGCGGCTGGACCTGGCCGCGCTGGACGCGGTGCTGCGCAAGGTCAAGGCGGCCTATCCGCACTACGCGCTGTGGATGGAGCCGGGCCGCTACCTGGTGGCGGACGCCGGCGTGCTGCTGGCGCGCGTCACCCAGACCAAGGGCAAGGGAGGCTGGCGCTACCTCGGCGTGGACACCGGCATGAACAGCCTGATCCGCCCGGCGCTGTACGACGCCTGGCACGAGATCGCCAACCTCACGCGGCTGGACGAACCGGCCACCGGCCTGTTCCAGGTGGTCGGCCCGATCTGCGAGAGCGGCGACGTGCTGGGCAGCGACCGCCGCCTGCCGGAACCGCGGGAGGGCGACGTGATGCTGATCGCGCAGACCGGCGCCTACGGCAAGGTGATGTCCTCGCCGTACAACCTGCGCGGCGAGACCGAGGAGGTCGTACTGGACGACTGACCGCGCCCAAACTACCTCACGCTGCTCCCTCTCCCCTCCGGGGAGAGGGTTGGGGTGAGGGGCCGCTCTTGCGACAAACTCCAATGGATGGAGCCTTCAAGGATGAAGCGCATCAACGTGGACCGGGCGCGCAGCTTGCGCACGAAGCAGACGGACGCGGAGCAACATCTATGGCGTCGCCTGCGCAACCGGCAACCGCAAGGCTGGAAATTCCGCCGCCAGCACGAGATCGACCGCTATATCGTCGATTTCGCCTGTCCGGACGCGGCGCTGGTGGTGGAGCTGGATGGCAGCCAGCGCGACGGGCAGATGGCCTACGATGAGGTACGCACGCGCAAGTTGGAAAACCTGGGCTACCGCGTGCTGCGTTTCTGGGACAATGACGTGTTGACGGATATCGAGGGCGTGCTCGAGGCGATTCTGGAAGCCTTGGCAAGCCCGGCCCCTCACCCCGACCCTCTCCCCGGAGGGGAGAGGGAGCAGGGTTCGCGGGAGACTTGAGAGAGTGACGACGACCATCCAACCGCGCCTGACTCAGGCGTTCCGCTTCCTGCACGCGCGCTACGCCGACGGCGTGGCCGAGCTGGCGTATGCCTTCGACGACGGCGAGCCGCTGGTCGAGCGCATCCGCTTCCCCGCCGCGCCGCCGCTGCCGGCCGCGCGGCAGGCGGCGTTCGACGCCGCGCTGAAGCTGCTGCACCTGGTCGCCGGCGTGAGCTACTACAAGGCCGGCGTGCCGCCTAAGATCGAGGTGGCCGACGGCCCGCTGGACGCGGACACCGCCGACCTGCTCGACGCGCTGTACCTGCACGGCCTGGCCGAGTTCGCCTACCGCAACGGCCTGGACCTGCGCGGCCGCATCGCTTTCCCGCGCGTCGGCTCTGCGCCCTCTCCCCTCCGGGGAGAGGGCCGGGGTGAGGGGCCAACCTCGCCGCAGGCCGGGGAGGGCCGCAAGCCGGACGCGCGGCAAGCCCCGTCGCTGGACCTGCCCAGGCGCACCCTCGTCCCCATCGGCGGCGGCAAGGACTCGCTGGTCGCGGTGGAGGCGATCAAGTCCATCGGCGGCGAGGCCACCGCCGCATGGGTGGGCAACTCGCCGCTGATCGCCGCCTGCGCCGAGCGCACCGGCCTGCCGCAGCTCAACATCCAGCGCGAGCTGGCGCCCGGCCTGTTCGAGCTCAACCAGCGCGGCGCGTGGAACGGGCACATCCCGGTCACCGCGGTGAACTCGGCGATCCTCGCGGTGGCCGCGATCCTCTACGGCTACGACTCGATCGCCTTCGCCAACGAGCGCTCCGCCTCGGTCGCCACGCTGGAGTACGAGGGCCAGCAGGTGAACCACCAGTGGAGCAAGGGCTACGCCTTCGAGGCGATGCTGGCCGACTGGCTGCACGCGCACGTGGCCGCCGACCTCGACTACTGCTCGCTGCTGCGCCCGTACTCGGAGCTGGCGATCACCCGCGCGTTCGCGCGCCTGCCGCAGTATTTCGACGTGTTCTCCAGCTGCAACCGCAACTTCCGCATCCTCGGCCCCAGGCCGGCCGACCGCTGGTGCGGGCAGTGCCCGAAGTGCCACTTCGTGTTCCTCGCGCTGGCGCCGTTCCTGCCCAAGCCGCGGCTGCTCGCCATCTTCGGCCGCAACCTGCTGGACGACGAGACGCAGGCCGCCGGCTTCGACGCGCTGCTGGAATACAAGGACCACAAGCCGTTCGAGTGCGTGGGCGAGGGCGCCGAGGCGCGCGCGGCGATGCACGCGCTGGGCGAGCGCCCGGAATGGCAGGAGGACGCGCTGGTGGCACGCTTCCGCGGCGAGATCCTGCCGCAGCTGGACGCCGCGCGGCTGGCGCTGGAGCCGTGGCTGCGGCCCTCGCCCGAGCACCGCGTGCCGGCGCGCCTGCGGCCCGCGCTGAAGGCCATCGGCTGATGCGCATCGCCGAGCTGGCGGGCAGGCGCGTCGCGGTCTGGGGCTTCGGCCGCGAGGGACGCGCGGCGATCCGCGCGCTGCGCGCGCGCCTGCCGGCGCTGCCGCTGGCGCTGTACTGCCGCGAGGACGAGGCCGCCGACGCGCGCGCCTTCGATCCGGCGCTCACCGTGTACGGCCACGAGCCCGAGGCGGTGGCGCTGTCGGCCTACGACGTGGTGGTGAAGTCGCCGGGCATCTCCGCCTACAGGCCGGCGGTCGTCACCGCGCAGGCGCAGGGCACGCGGTTCACCTCCGGCACGGCGCTGTGGTTCGCGGAGAACCCGGACGCGCGCGTGGCCGCGGTCACCGGCACCAAGGGCAAGAGCACCACCACCGCGCTGCTCGCGCACCTGGCGCGGCACCTGGGCGTGCGCACCGCGCTGGCCGGCAACATCGGCCTGCCGCTGCTGGAGCTGCTGGACGAGCGCGCCGAGCTGTGGGCGGTCGAGCTGTCCAGCTTCCAGACCGGCGAGGCCGGCCCGCTGGAACTGGGCGTGGTCACCAGCCTGTACGAGGAGCACCTGGACTGGCACGGCTCGCGCGAGCGCTACGTGGCGGACAAGCTGAAGCTGGCCGACGCCGCGCGCACGCTGCTGGTCAACGGCACGCAGCCGAACCTGCTGGAACGCACCGCGGCGCATCCGCATCGCCTGCCGTTCGGCACGGCCGCGGGCTGGCACGTGGCGGACGGCACGATCCGCCGCGGCGACGCGGCGGTGTTCGAGCTCGCCGCGCTGCCCGCGCCGGGCCTGCACAACGCGCTCAACGCCTGCGCCGCGCTGGCCGCGCTGGAGGCGCTGGGCCTGGACGCCGCCGCCGCCGCGCCGGCGCTGGCGAGCTTCCGCCCGCTGCCGCACCGCCTGCAGCCGCTGGGCGAGCGCGACGGCCTCGACTGGATCAACGACTCGATCAGCACCACCCCGCAGGCCACGCTGGCCGCGCTGGACAGCCTGGGCGGACGCGAGGTCACGGTGATCGTGGGCGGCCACGACCGCGGCCTGGACTGGTCGGACTTCGTGGCCGCGGCGAAGGACCGCGCGCGCCTGCGCATCGTGGCGCAGGGCGCCAACGGGCCGCGCATCGCGCAGGCGCTGCGCCGGGCGAAGGCCGGCGTGCCGCTGGGCGAGGCGGAGGATTTCGCCGACGCGGTGGCGATGGCGCGCACGGTGACGCCGGCCGGCGGCGTGGTGCTGCTCTCGCCGGGCGCGCCCAGCTTCGACCAGTTCAAGGACTACGCCGAGCGCGGCCGCCGCTTCGCCGAGCTGGCCGGCTTCGGCGCGCAGGCGGCCACCGCCATCGCCGGGCTGGGCGTGGCCTGAACGCCTGCTCACGATCTCTCCGTGCCCCCGGGCCGGGAACTCTGCTTGCGCGCAGGCCAAGGAGGAGCGACGGCACGCGGGGAGGCGCCAGCTTTTGGGGAGCGCGGAGTGGGGCGATGGCCGCGATCGACCCGGCGCAGGACCGCCAACGGCCGAGCGTTGCCTCCGCACCCGCCCGCGATTCGTCCTGCCGCTCTTCCTCGGGAGGTCTCGAGGCGCTGAAGCCGGCCGCCACGCGGCGGAGCGCCGCAGGGGAACGGCGCAAGGCGGTGCGATCAGCCGCTAGAATGCGCGGTCCCTTGAACAGGCGGCGCGCGGCGCCGCGCGGAGTGGCACGCGCGTGGAGCGGCCGGTGACGGCAGAAAAGGCGGCGGAGGCGGCGGTCCGGGCCGGGCTGCCGGCGCTGCTGCGCCGCTGGGCCGGGCCGCTGTTCTCGGTGGCGGTGCTGTGCCTGGCGCTGTGGGCGCTGCACCGGCTGCTGGCCGAGGTGAGCTACCGCGAGGTGCGCGGCTACTTCCACCAGCTCGGCCACGGGCAGGTCGCGCTGGCGGTGCTGCTGACCGTGCTGGGCTACGCGGTGACGACGCTGTACGACCGCTTCGCGCTGCGCGCCATCGGCCGCCCGCTGCCGTACCGGCGGGTCAGCCTGATCGCCTTCGTCAGCTACGCCTTCAGCAACACGCTGGGCATGGCGCTGCTGGTGTCCGGCTCGATCCGCTACCGCTTCTACATGCAGGCGGGCCTGGGCAACGCCGAGATCGCCAGGGTGGTGCTGTACACGACCACGGCGTTCTGGCTGGGCCTGTGCGCGCTGACCGGCGTCACCCTGCTGCTGGTGCCGGTGCCGCCGGGGCTGCCGTTCGCCGCCGCGGGCCGGCCGCTGGGCGTCCTGCTCGCCGCGATCCCGCTGCTGTGGATCGGCGGCCGCCTGCTGTGGCGGCGGCCGCTGGGGCTGGGCCGCTGGCGGCTGGCGCCGCCCCCGCCGGCGCAGGCGCTGCGCCAGGTGCTGGTGGGCGCGCTGGACTGGGGCCTGGCCGCCGGCGTGCTGTACGTGCTGATGCCGGAGGCGGTCGCCGGCGGCTTCGGGCACTTCCTGGCGATCTTCGTGCTGGCGCAGCTGGCCGGGCTGGTCAGCCACGTGCCGGGCGGCCTGGGCGTGTTCGAGACGGTGATGCTGGCCGGCTTCGGCGCCAGCGGGCAGCAGGCGCTGGCGGCGCCGATCCTCGGCTCGCTGGCGGCGTTCCGCATCGTCTACTACCTGCTGCCGCTGTGCGCGGCCGCCGTGCTGGTGACGCTGCGCGAGGCGCGCGGCCTGCGCCGGCGCGCGCTGCTGGCGCCGTGGTTCACCGCGCTGCTGCCGCCGCTGTTCGCCGGGCTGACCCTGGTGTGCGGCGCGATCCTGCTGTTCTCCGGCGCCACGCTGGGCCTGCCGGGGCGCATGGCGGTGCTGCGCGAGGTGGTGCCGCTGCCGCTGCTGGAGGTCTCGCACTTCATGGCCAGCGTGATCGGCATGCTGCTGCTGATCCTGGCCCGCGGCCTGCAGCGCCGGCTGGACGCGGCCTACGTGCTGACCCTGGTGCTGCTGGTGGCCGGCGCGGTGTTCTCGCTGCTCAAGGGCATCGACTACGAGGAGGCCGCGCTGCTGCTCCTGCTGGCGCTGGCGCTGGCGCCGGCGCACCGGCAGTTCTACCGGCGCGCCTCGCTGTTCGGCACCAGCTTCTCGGCGGGCTGGATCGCCGCGATCGTCGCGGTGCTGGTCTGCGCGGGCTGGCTGGTGGCCTTCAGCTACCGGCACGTGGAGTACGACAGCAGCATGTGGTGGGAATTCTCCTTCCGCTACGGCGGCGCGCCGCGCGCGCTGCGCGCGCTGGTGGGCGCGGCGGCGGTGGGCCTGCTGTTCGCCGCGGCGCACCTGATCCGCGCCGCGCGCCCGCGCCCGCAGCCGCCCACCGGGGCGGAGCTGGAGCGCGCGCTGCCGCTGCTCGGGCGCTTTCCCTCGACCCAGGCGCAGCTGGCGCTGATGGGCGACAAGTCGCTGCTGTTCGACGCGCACGACCGCGCCTTCGTGATGTACGCGGTGGAAGGGCGCAGCTGGGTGGCGCTGGGCGACCCGGTGGGCGCGGACGAGGCGGCGCGGCGCGAGCTGGTGTGGAGCTTCCGCGAGCTGTCCGAGCGCGCCGGCGGCTGGCCGGTGTTCTACCAGGTGCGCCCGCAGGACCTGGACCTGTACCTGGAGGTGGGCATGCGCCTGCTGAAGATCGGCGAGGAGGCGCGCGTGCCGCTGGACCGCTTCAACCTCGACGGCAAGTCGAAGAAGGTGCTGCGCAACACGGTCAACCGCCTGCACCGCGAGGGGCTCGCGCTGGAGATCGTGCCGGCCGAGCGGGTGGGCGCGCTGTTGCCGCGGCTCAGGCCCGTCTCCGACGCCTGGCTGCGCGACAAGCGCGTGCGCGAGAAGCGCTTCTCGCTGGGCGCGTTCGACCCGGCCTACCTGGCGCGCACGCCGATGGCGGTGGTCTGGCAGGGCGGCGAGCCGGTGGCCTTCGCCAACCTGCTGCTGTGCGAGACCAAGGAGGAGGCCTCGGTGGACCTGATGCGGCACGTGCCCGACGGCCCCGCCGGCCTGATGGACTACCTGTTCGTGGAGCTGATGCAGTGGGCGCGCTCGGAAGGCTACCGCTGGTTCAACCTCGGCATGGCGCCGCTGTCGGGCCTGCAGAACCGCCGGCTGGCGCCGCTGTGGATGCGCTTCGGCGCGCTGGTGTTCGGCCGCGGCGAGCGCTTCTACAACTTCCGCGGCCTGCACCGCTACAAGGACAAGTTCGACCCCGAGTGGGAGCCGCGCTATCTCGCCGTGCCGGCCGGCGTCGCGCTGCCGGTGGTGCTGGCCAACGTGGCCGGCCTGATCGCCGGCGGCCTTGCCGGAGTGGTGCGCCGATGAGGCGATGGCCGAGGCGGATCGCACTGGTCCTGGCGCTGCTGGCCGTGGCCGGCGTGCTGGCGTGGCGGCCGTGGTCGCATCCGACGCTGGCCGAGGCCAGCGTGGTGCTGCCGGCGCCCGCGGGCGTGACGCCGCTGGCCGGGCGCGGCGACGTGCTGGCGGTGGTGTTCTCCGGCGACGGCGGCTGGCGCGACCTGGACAAGCAGCTCGGCGAGCAGCTCAACGCGCGCGGCATCCCGGTGGTGGGCGTGAGCATGCTGGAGTACTACTGGCACGGCGGCTCGGCCGGGCGCACCGCGCGCGAGCTGGACGCGCTGCTCGACGCGCAGCTGGCGGCCCTGCACAAGCGGCGGCTGTGGTTCGTCGGCTTCTCCTTCGGCGCCGACGTGCTGCCCACGGTGATCGGGCACTTGCGGCACGAGCACCGCGCGCGCATCGCGCAGCTGGTGCTGCTCTCGCCCACGCAGGACCTCAACTTCGAGATCGAGCTGGAGGGCTACATGCAGCAGCGGCTGGGCTGGCTGCAGTCGATGCTGAAGTCGATCCAGGAACGGCTCAAGCCGGTGCCGCACTATCCCGCGCTGCCGCCGCTGCTGGCGCTGGGCGCGCACCCGCCGGTGGAGTGCTACTACGGCACCGACGAGGCCGACGACACCATCTGCACCGACCCGCGCCTGCCGCCGTGGGTGCGCGTGCACGCGATGGCCGGCGACCACCACATGGGCGGCGACTACGGCCGGCTGGCGCAGGCGATGATCGCCGGCCTGCCGGCGGCGGAGCCCGTGCCGCGCTGAGGGCGCAAGGCCGCCCTGCCTGCGGGGGCAGGACAAAGGCGGGCTTGCGCGCGCCGGGCGGCCGAGGGCGCGGCCCCGCGCGGGAGTGCGGCGGCAAGCCGTCCAGTGCCTTCGGACCTTGGAGGGAAGTCGCTGGATCCCCGCTTGCGCGGGGATGACGGACGGGGCAGGGCTGCCGGCGGCGCGGCGCGTTCAGTGCCGCAGGCTGTCCGGCACCTTGCCGCCGTTCTCGGCCAGCTTCTGCATCACCGCCTTGTGCAGGGCGAGGTTCTGCTCCGCGCTGCCGTCGGCGGCCACGTGCACGTTCAGCTCGCCGGCCAGTTCCTTGCGCGCGGCGAGGCTGGAATCCAGGTCGAGCAGCTTCAGCAGGTCGACGATGGAGTGGCGCCAGTCGCTGGGCCGGCCCTTGGCCTCGGCGAGCCTGGTGAGGACCGCTTCCACGTCCACCGGCTGCGGCGCGGGGGCGGGCGCGGCGGCCGGCGCCGGCGGCGCGGAAGAAGCGTCCTGCGGCGGGGCGGCCGGGGCGGGCGCGGGGGCGGCGGCGGCGTCGCCGCCGTGGTGGAAGATCTTGTCGAGGATGGTGCCGAAGATGCTCATGGCGGGTCTGCCTCCTTGAAGCCAGTGGGAAGCCGCGCTGCCGCGGCCGGTGCATCCCCCCGAACTTGCAACGGCATCCATGACGTTGCGGTGAAACCTTGGGGTCGAAGCGTCGCGGATCGGCGCGGGGGGGAAGGCATGCGGGGGTGGCGCGCCGTTTCGAAGCGAGTTTCGACGGATGCCATCGCGGGCGTGGCCCCTCACCTCGATCCTCTCCTCGCTCCTCAAAGCCGGCGCCATCCATGGCGCCTCCCCGCGTGCCCCGGCGGGGAGAGGAGGCGAACGCGGCGGGCGGGTTCGCCCGTCCAATGTCCGGCAGGCCGGGCGGGAAGTCTCCGGTTGCAGGGCGGCTTTCTCAGCGCTCGATGCGGTAGTTCAGGCTCGCGCGGCTGAACTCGGTGGCGTTCTGCGCCTCGAAGTTCCAGCGCCGGCTCAGGCGGTAGCGCAGGGTGATCACCTCGCCCGGCTCGAACAGGCCCACGCCGTAGCTCAGGTACAGCCGCGGCGAGAGGTACTTGCCCACGGTGAAGGCCGAGCTGCCGCCCAGCGCCTCGTTGCTGGACACGCCGATCTCGTCCACGCCGATCTTCGAGCCGATGCTCTTGGCCAGCAGGTCGCCCGCCGCCGAGCCCAGCGCCTGCGCCGCGGCGCCCACCATGTTGCCCTCGCCGCCCTTCACCTGCGACAGCGGCTTGCCGGTGATCAGGTAGGACAGCGCGTCGGACTGCTCCATCACCGGGTTGGAGAACACCGTGAGCACCGGCCGCTGCGCGGTGCCGGAGACCAGCAGGCCCACTTCCTGCCCCTCGTCGATGGTGGCGTTGGGGTTGAGCTTGCGCACCGCGCGGATGTTGAGGCCGGGGTTGTCGATCGGCGTGCTGGCGAACAGCAGCTGGCCGCGCTCGATGTGCAGGTCCTGGCCGTAGGCCTTGTAGGTGCCGTCCACCGCCACCTGGCCCTGGCCGGTGGTGTCGCGGCCGGGCCGCTCGCTCACGGTGAGCGTGCCGCTGAGCCGGCCGTCGAGGCCGAAGCCGATCAGGTGCGTGCGCCGGCCCAGGTCCACCTTGACCTGCGCGTTCAGCGGCAGCTGCTTGGCCGCCTCTTCCTGCTTCTGCTGGTCGACCACCACCACGTCGGGCGAGGCCTGGGTGGCGCCGGCGCCGGGCAGCTTCTCCACGTTCACGTCGGCGCTGTCCAGCAGCACGCTGCCGCCGACATTGATGCCCTTGGCGTCCTGCCGCACCACCAGGTCGGGACTGATCTCCACCTTGGCGGCGGGGATGTCGGCCGCGGTGAACTGCTTGCCCTTGAGGGTCACCGCGGTGGCGGCGCCTTCGCCCAGCCCCACCGTGCCGCCCACCGCAAGCTGGCCGCGGCCGGAATGCACGCTGCCGTCCAGCACCAGCTGCTGCGCGCCCTGGGTGCCGGCGACCAGCCGGCCTTCGCCGAGCTTGAGGCCGAGCGAGGGCACCTCGCCGGCGAAGCCGGCCACGCTGGCCTGGCCGGTGAGCTGCGGCTCGTCCAGCGTGCCGCCGAAGCGGAAACTGCCGTCGAGGCTGCCCTTGACGTTGGCCAGCTCGCTGGTGAACAGCTCCAGTGCGGCGAGGCTGCCCACGTGCAGCGTGAGCTGGCCGCTCAGCGCGCGCTGCGCGCCGCCCACGGCGAACTGGCCGTCGATGCGACCGCCGTGGTCCAGCTCGGCGCGCAACGTGGCCTGCTGGCGGTCGGGGCCGAGCTGGGCGTCGACGGCGAGGCCGCGCCAGGTCAGCAGCGGCGCCTCGGCATGGTCGGTGTAGGTGACCGAGCCCTGCGCCGAGCCCAGCGTGGCGCTGCCGCTGAGCGCGCCGGCGGCGTTGCGGCGGATGCGGCCGTCGCCCTGCAGCGTGCCGTCCACGCGCAGCGGCAGCTCGGCGTTGCCGCTGGCGTTGAGCAGCAGGGCCAGCGGCAGCGCGCGCAGGCGGTAGCCGGCGTCGAGGTTGCCGGCCTTGTCCTGGGTGGCGCTCACGCACAGCAGCGGGTCGCCCGCGCTGAGGCACAGCTCGGACAGGCTGGCCGCGCCGTCGTTCCAGCGCAGCCGCGCCGGCTGCTGCAGGCGCCAGCGCGGCAGGCCCTGCGGCTCCAGGTCCAGCGCGGACAGCGTGCCGTTCCACGCCTGGCCCTGCATGCCGCCGGCCAGCGCGAGATGCAGCGAGAGCTGGCTGCCCTGCGCGTCCAGCTTCAGCTGGTGCCTGGCCTGGGTGCCGTCGCCGTCGAGCGCGATGCGCTGGAACGCCAGCCCGCCCGCGTGCGTGCCGGTGGCGACCAGGTCGAGCTGGCCGCCGGGCGCGCTGAGGTCGGGCAGGTGCGCGGTCAGGTGCAGGCCGTCCACGGTCTGGCCATGGTAGGAAAGCGTCTGGCCGTCCAGACGTCCGTCCACGGCGAGCCTGGGCCACAGGCCCTTGAGGCGGAAGTCGCCCTGCAGGCGTCCGGCGGCGTCCGGCAGCCAGTCGGCCAGCGAGGCGACGGCGAGCCTGAGCTGCACGTCGTTGCTGGCGCCGGGCCTGGCGTCGAGGCGGATGGTGCTGCCGCCGGAGGCGAGCTCCAGCCGGCCGTCCACCACGCGGGCGGGCGACAGGTGCAGCGTGCCGCTGCCGCGCAGCGCGCGCTCGCGCAGGCGGCCGTCCAGCCTGCGCAGTTCCAGCGTGGCGTCGGGGCCGCTCTGCGGCAGCGAGCCGCGGGTGCCGAGGTCGGCGTCGATGGCGCCGTTCCAGCCGGCGAACAGCTGGCCGGGGTCGAAGGCCCTGGCCTTGGCGTCGAGCTGCCAGGCCAGCGCCGGTTGCAGCACCAGTTCGCCCTTGAGGTCGAGGCCGCCCTGCGGCTGCTTGAGCGCGAGCGCGTTGAGCGCGATGCGCTGCGGCGTGCCGTCGAGGTCGAGGGTGAGCTGCGCGAGCTTGCCGGGCGGGCCGATGGCGACGTCGCCGGCGGCGTGGAACCGGTCGGCGTTGCCGCTGGCGTCGAGCTGGCCGTGGCTGGCCAGCGCCTGGCCGGCCAGTTCCGGCGGCAGCTGCACGTCCTGCCAGGCCAGCCGCAGCGCGCCGCCCAGCGGCTGCGCGTCCAGGTGCAGCGTGCCGCTGGCGTTCACCCGGCCCTTGACCTGCGGCGAGCCGAGCGTGAGCGCGTCCAGCTGCAGGGTCTTGTAGTCGTCGCTGAAGTGCGCGCGCAGCGGCTGCAATTGCAGCTGGTAGTCGTTGAGGGCGAGCCGGCCCTGCAACGTGCCGCCGCGGCGGTCGCCGCTGCCGCGCAGGTCCACCGCCAGCGCGGTCAGCGAACTTTCGCCGAGCAGCGGCTTGGGATCGAAGCGCGGCGCCTTCAGCGTGGCGGTCCAGGCGTAGCGGTCGTCCTGCGCGAGGTCCAGCACGAGCTGCGCCGGCGTCGGCGCGCTCAGGTCGAGCTGCAAGTGGCTGCGCTTGCCGTCGCCGTGCGCGGCCAGCGTGCCGGCGTAGCCGGTGCCGGCCAGCTTCCAGGCGAAGCGGGCGTTGCCGTCGCCGCGGTAGCCGCGGTCCAGCGCCACCTCGCCGGCGAGGTCGGCGCTGCCGTCGGGCGCGCGCAGCCTGAGCTGCTTCAGCGCGATGCCGGCGGCGGTCCAGCGGCCGGCCAGGTCCAGGCTGTCGGAGGCGAACAGCGGCTGGCCGTCCTGGCGGATCGCCACCTTGCCCACGTGCACGCGATCCAGCAGCAGGTCCACCGGCGGCTTCAGCGAGAAGGGGCCGTTCTGTTCCTCCGGCTGCGGCGGTGCCTTCGGCAGGGCGACGACGACGTCCTCCACGGCGAGGTCCAGCACGTGCACGCGCCTGGCCAGCAGCGGCCAGAAGCGCAGGTCCAGCGAGGCGCTGCCGACGGTGGCCCGCAGCCCGTCCTTGCCGGCGTAGCGGATGCCGCGCAGGCGCAGCGGGCCGAGCAGCCGGCCGTCCGCCTGCTGCACGCTGAGCGCGCCGTCGGTGAAGCCGCTGGCGCGCGCCAGCGCGAAGCGCAGGCCGCTGCCGGTGCCCAGCAGCCACCACAGGGCCACCGCCGCGAGGAGCAGCAGCGCGACGAGGGCGATGGCGAGGCGCTTGAGCCACTTCTTCATCGGTGCGCCTCCGCTCGCCCGTCTCTCCCTCGCCCCGGCAGCCGGCCGTTTCTCCCTCTCCCCTCCGGGGTGAGGGGGCGGGGCTGGCGGGGACGCTCGCTCGATGCGGCGCTTTCGCGGCGTGGCCCCTCACCCCAGCCCTCTCCCCGGCGGGGAGAGGGAGCCATGGCGCTGAGGATGGGGAGGGCGGCGCTCACAGGTCCGGTCCTATCACGATGTGCAGCTGGATGCCGTGCTCGTCCTTGCTGTGCACCGGCGTGCCCAGGTCCACCCGGATCATGCCCACCGGCGAGAGCCAGCGCACGCCCAGGCCGGCGCCGATCTTCGGGCGGTAGTCGGTGCCGTCGAAGGCGTTGCCGGCGTCGACGAAGGCGGCCATGCCCCAGTTGCGGGTGAAGTAGTGCTCCACCTCGCTGCTGCCGACCAGCAGGTTCCTGCCGCCGACCACGCGGTCGTAGCTGTTGCGCGGGCCGATCGACTGGTAGCTGTAGCCGCGCACCGAGCGGTCGCCGCCGGCGAAGAAGCGCAGCTGCGGCGGCAGCGCGCCGAAGTCGGAGGTCCAGGTCATGCCGGCGCTGCCGCGCAGGATCAGGCGGTCGCGGCGGCCGAGCGCGTGGATCCACTTCGCGTCGGCCAGCAGCTGGCTGAAGCGCGCGTCGGAGAGCAGCGTGCCGGCGGTGCTGCGCGCGGTCACGTTGATCGACCAGCCCTTGCGCACGAAGCTGGGGTTGTCGGCCTGCTTGCGCGCCAGCGAGGCCTCCGCGTACAGCAGCGTGCTCCGCCCGTGCTCGATGCCCAGCGTGTTGTCCGGCTCGCCGCCCTTCTTGCCCACGGTGAAGGTGCCCGACAGCGCGTGCAGGCCCAGCGTGCGCGTCCAGCCGTGCCACAGCCGGGTCTCGTTGGCGACCAGCTCCAGCGTGTGCGAGTCGGAGGTGTCGGTGTTGGCGGCGCGGTAGTTGGCGCCGAAGTTGAAGCTGCGCTGGTCGTCGCCGGGCATCGGGATGGAGTACAGCGAGGAGACCATCTTCAGCCGCTGTGCCAGCACGATCTCGTTCTTCCACTTGTGGCCGCGGTCGTTGACCCAGCGCCGCTCCAGCCCGCCGCGCACGCCGAAGCCGGTGTCGGTGCCGATGAACGGGCCGCCGGTGTAGATGCTGCGCCTGGCCGGCGCCAGCTCGACCTTGACGTCGACCACGCCGTCCCTGGCCTCGTCCACCTCCGGCAGCACGTTGACCACCGCGAAGTAGTCCGCGCCGGTGAGCGCCTGCTGCAATTGCAGCAGGTCGTCCTGCAGGAAGTAGTCGCCGCGCTTGAACGGCACGTAGCGGTCGAGGAAACCGGGGCGGAACTGCGAGCCCTCGAAGTGCACCCGGCCGAAGCGGAAGCGCCTGCCGGCCTGCCAGGCGAGCCTGACCTCGGCGCTGCGGTTGCCGCGGTTGACCTCCACGCGGCGGGTGACCAGCCGCGCGTCGAGGAAGCCGTTGGCGGTGAGCTGGCGCGCCAGGCCGTCGCGCGCGGCCTCGTAGGCGCCGTGGTCGAGCGGCTGGCCCTTCAGCCGCTCGATCGCGCGCTCGGCGCGGCGCACCGCCGGCAGCGCCAGCGCGTCCGCGTCCAGCCGCACGTCCACCGAGGTGATCCGCACCGGCTCGCCGGGCTTCACGTGCAGGGTCACGCGCCAGTCCCTGCCGACCTGCTGCAGGTCGCTCTCCACGGTGGCGTCGTAGTAGCCGTAGGGCTCCAGCGCGGCCTTCGCCTGGTCGGGCGCGCGGGCGTAGAGGCGGCGGATCTGCGCGTCGCTGACGTCGCGCGCGGCGTACTGGGACAGTTCCAGGCCGGAGGTCACTGCCGCCTTGAGGCGGTCGTCCACGCCGTCCACCACCAGCTGCACGCCGGCCCGCGCCAACCCCGGAAGCAGCAGGGAAAGCAGCAGGAGCCGCCGTGAAAGGCTCAGGCGGCGATGGCGTCGCATGCGCTGGGCTCCATCCTTGTCGTGCGTGTCGATCGGCCTCGGTGGAGGGGAGCTTAGCGAAACGCGCGTTCGCTGCACATGAACGCGCCGGGCCGGCGGGCCGCCGCGGCGCGGCGTCAGCCGACCTTGTCGCCGGCCCTGTGCGCGATCCAGGCGCCGGCCAGCGCCGACACGTAGGGGATCGACTGCGCGGCCAGGATCACCATCCACAGCGTGCCCTCGACGTAGCGCGTGCCGAAGTGCAGCGCCATGCCCACGATGCACAGCGCCAGCGCCAGCGCCATCAGCAGCTCCTCGCGCACCGGCGCGAAGGCGGCGAAGTTGCTGCCGCCGATGCGCCGGCTCTTGGCGGTGACCACGAACGAGGTCTTCTCGCGGGTGAGGCCGTGCAGGATGCCGCGCGCGATGGCGTGCGACAGGCCCATGCTGGCCAGCGAGGCCATCAGCGTGTCGTACCAGCCGCACGGCACGCGCGCGCGGTACAGCACGATGCCGAAGATCGCCTTGGCGAAGAAGAAGCCGATCACCGGGATCAGGAACAGCTGCATCGGCAGGCTGAACAGCTGCGGGAAGGCCACCATGCCGGCGGTCCAGTAGATCGCCATCAGGGTAAAGATCAGGTGCAGCGCGTCGGCGAACCAGCTGAACCAGCCGGTGAGGAAGTGGAAGCGCTGGCCGGCCGAGAGCGGGCCTTTCTTGGTCATCCAGTCCCAGCGGCCCTTGAGGATCTGCATGGCGCCGAACGCCCAGCGGTAGCGCTGGCTCTTGTACGCCTTGAAGTCGGCCGGGGTGAGGCCCTTGCCCATCAGCTCGTCGACGTAGACCAGCTCGTAGCCGGCGTGCATCAGCCGCAGGCCCAGCTCGGCGTCCTCGCAGATGGTCCACTCCGACCAGCCGCCGGTGCCCTCCAGCGCGGAGCGCCGCACCATGGTCATGGTGCCGTGCTGGATGATCGCGTTGCGCTCGTTGCGGTGGTGCATGCCGATGCGGAAGAAGCCGTCGTACTCCCACGCGGTCATGCGGCGGAAGCGGTTGTGCTCGAAGTCGCGGTGCGCCTGCGGGCACTGCACCACCGCCACCTTCGGGTCGTGGAAGTAGCCGGTCAGCGCGGACAACCAGTCCGGCCGCACCACGTAGTCGGCGTCGATCACCGCCACCACGTCGGCGCGCGGGTCGGTCTCCTTCAGGCCGAAGTTCAGCGCGCCGGCCTTGAAGCCGGGCCACGGCTCCAGGTGGAAGAAGCGGAAGCGCTTGCCGAGCTTCTCGCAGTACTCCTGCACCGGCTTCCAGATCGCCGGGTCCTTGGTGTTGTTGTCGATCACCAGGACCTCGTAGTTCTCGTAGTCCAGCCCGGCCAGCGAGTCGAGCGTGACGATCACCATCTCCGGCGGCTCGTTGTAGCAGGCCAGGTGGATCGAGACGAACGGCTGCTTCTCCGGCGGGTCGGGCCTGAGCATGCCGGCGTGGCGCACCCAGCGGCGCCGCCACAGCACCTCGGTGAACTCGAAGCCGTTGATCAGCAGGATGGCGAGAATGGCGACCTGCGCCGGGAACAACAGGACCAGCATGGTCCAGTCGATCCAGCTCAGGTAGAAGTTGAAGGGCAGGGTGGCCGACCACACCACCAGCCCGCAGGCGAGCTGGATCAGCGCGGCGAAGAAGAGCCGCCCCATCGGCTTGAAGCGGCTGAAGCGCACGCCGAACCAGACCATCGGCAGCAGCGCCAGCAGGCTGGCCGCCAGCGCCTTCCACGGCCAGGCGGTGTCCTCGGTCACCGGGCCGGTGAACGGGAACTTCGGCTGGCGGTCGGCGTTGAACATGCCCCAGTAGGCGCCGGTGCGGCCCTCGCCGAGGTTCTCCTTCCACGGCTGGTCGAAGGCCTCCAGCAGGTAGTAGTCCACGCCGTGCGCCTTGGCCGCGTTGAGCCAGTCGCGCACGAAGATCGCCTCGTTGGAGACCGACGGGTCGGCGTACTCGTGGCGGTCGCCGTTGGAGGGCCAGCCGATCTCGCCCACCACCACGTGCTTGTCCGGGTACAGGTGCCGGATGTTGTCGTAGGCGCCCAGCGCCGCGCCCACCGCGTCCTTGCGCGCCACGCCGTTCCAGAACGGGAACAGGTGGATGGTGATGAAGTCCACGTGCTCGGCCAGCTCGGGGTACTTGATCCAGATGTAGTCCGGCTCGGCGATCGACACCGGCTGGCGGATCTGCGCGCGCGCGCGGTCGAGGTAGGCGATCGCCTGCTCGACGGTGATGTCGCCGCGGAACAGCGCCTCGTTGCCCACGATCACCCGCTCGATCGCGCCGGGGTAGCGCCGGGCCAGCTCGATCAGGCCCTCCAGCTCGCGCTCGTTGTTGTTGAGGCGGGTGTCGATGTTCGCCCCGGCCATCACCTCGAGGCCTTCCTGGCGGGCCAGGCGGTAGACCTGCGGGTTCTCCAGCGTGGAGTAGGTGCGGATGCGGCCGGTGTAGCGGCGCAGCAGCTTCAGGTCGCCGTCGATCTCCGCGTCGCTGGGGAAGTCCTGCTTGAGCGGGTTCTGGTAGCGCTGGAACACCGACACGGAGAAGCCGTTGATCGGGCCGTGCCAGTCGTCCGGGCCGTGCGGCCGGTTGCCCCACCACCACAGGCCGATGTTCAACGCCGCCACGACCAGCGCGATCAGGAGGGCTGCGAGCAGCGGATGCCGGCTGTCGTGCGTTGCTGGTGTGGCGCTCAAGACGGTCCCCGTGGCAGCCTCCTCGACGAGGCGGTAGAGCCGCAGGAGCTTACTAACGTGGCGCGGCGGGCTCAATAAAGCGCGCCGGCGGCGGTCAGCGCGAGGTCAGTCCTGCGCCGGCGGTCGGCGGCTTCTGTGGGAGCGGCTTCCGGCCGCGATTCCCCCGCTAAGCTTGTCACAAGGTGTTGCGTCTAGCCTGGGAAAATGCCCAGGTCGATTCCGGACGGATGCCCATGATGCTCGGGAAAGCGGATGCGCCGGCGCGGCGCGCTTTCGGCTGGTTCATGCTGCTGGCACTGGTGGTGCTGGCCGCCGGCATCGGCCTGCGCGACCCGTGGCCGCCGGACGAGCCGCGCTTCGCGCTGATGGCGCGGCAGATGCTCGAGTCCGGGCAGTGGCTGTTCCCGCACCGCGGGCAGGAGCTGTACTCGGACAAGCCGCCGCTGCTGATGTGGTGCGAGGCGGCACTGTTCGGCCTGTCCGGCGGCTGGCGCGCGGCCTTCCTGCTGCCCTCGCTGCTGGCCGGGCTGGGCACGCTGGGCGTCACGTACTGGGTCGGCCGGCGCCTGTGGGACGCGCGCACCGGCCTCGCGGCGGCGGGCCTGCTGCTGGCCTCGTTCCAGTTCGTCGAGGTGGTCAAGCACGCGCAGATCGACCCGCTGCTGCTGTTCTTCGTCACCCTGGGCAACGCCGGCCTGCTGCTGCACTGCCTGCGTGGCCCCGACTGGCGGGCCTGCTGGCTGGGCTGCTTCGCCGCGGGGCTGGGCGTGGTCGCCAAGGGCGTGGGCGTGCTGGCGCTGCTGATGCTGCTGCCCTACGCCTGGGCGCGCTGGCGCGGCTGGGCGGTGTCGGGCGTGCGCGATGTTCCCGCCGCAGGGAGCGGCGGGCAGGAACCGGCCGTCCATGGCGGCGTCGCGTCCGGCATGGACGACGGCGAGCCGGTCGTCCGCGACCGCATGCTGCGGAGGGGCCAGCCGCCGGCCGGCGGCGACGGCTGGCGCTGGGCGGCGGGCGCGCTGGCCTTCCTGCTGCCGATCCTGGCCTGGCTGCTGCCGATGCTGGCGACCGCGCTGGGCAGCGGCTCGCCCGAGCGGCTGGCCTACGTGCAGGACCTGCTGTTCCGGCAGACCGCGCAGCGCTACGCCGACTCCTGGCAGCACGTGGAGCCGCCCTGGTACTTCCTCGGCGTGATGCTGGCCGACTGGCTGCCGGTGTCGCTGCTGATCCCGCTGCTGCTGCCGCGCTGGCGGCGCGCGCTGCGCGAGCGCGAGGCGCGCGTGCTGCTGCCGCTGGCGTGGTGGCTGCTGGTGCTGCTGTTCTTCAGCCTGACCCCGGGCAAGCGCGAGATCTACCTGCTGCCCGCGCTGCCGATGGCGGCGCTGGCGATGGCGCCCTACGCGGAGGAGCTGCTGCGCCGCCGCTGGTTGCAGCGCGCCGCGTTCGGCCTGGCCGTGCTGGCCGGCGCGCTGGCGCTGGCGGCCGGCGCCTGGGCCCTGCTCGGGCAGCCGCACGCGGCGCGGCGGATCGCCGCCGGCTACGAGCTGGCCGACGGCGGTCGCGCGCTGTGGTGGTGCGTGATCGCCGCCGGCACGCCGTTCCTGCTCGCGGCCGCGCTGTGCCGGCCGCGCCGCGGCGTGGCGGCGCTGCTGGCGGGCATCGCCGCCGCGTGGGTGGTCTGGCCGCTGGCGACCTATCCGCTGCTCGACGCCAACCAGTCCGCCCGCGCGCTGATGGCCCGCGCCGACGCGCGCATCGGTCCCGACGGCCAGCTCGGCCTGGTGCTGTGGCGCGAGGAACTGCTGCTGCAGGCGCGCCGTCCGGTGGCCGAGTTCGGCTTCTCGCGGCCGTGGGAGGACCAGCTGCGCGACGCGCTGGCCTGGCAGGCGCAGCGGCCGGGGCGCTGGATCCTGCTCGACAGCGACGCCATGGGCGACTGCGTCGACAAGGCGCGCGCCTGGAAGGCGGGCGTGGCCAACCGCAACGAGTGGTGGATGTTCGACGCGGCGGCGGTGCGCCCGGCCTGCCGGCCGCCGGGCGGCGCGGCCGCACCCTGAACGGATGCCGGCGGCGGCCGGGGCGGGCGTCGCCCCGGCGCCGGCTTGTCACTAAAATGTCACGGTTTCGTGCGGCAGCCCGCGCCGCGGAGAATCGTGGTGACGCGCTCTGTCGACTGGCTCACCGGCGCCTGGCGCCGCGGCATGCCCTCCTGGTGGCTCGGCCTGCTGGTCGCGCTGTATTTCCTCATCTTCCTCAACCACACCATGTGGCGCGAGCTGGCGGGCGACTTCGCACCCACCGGCGGCATCGGCGCGCAGCCGCTGTTCGCGCTGGCGGTGGCGCTGCGCATCGTCGGCAACGTGCTGCTGGTCGTGGCGCTGTCGCTGTGGCCGCGGGTGGGCAAGCCGCTGCTGGCGCTGCTGCTGGTGGTGGGCGCGGCCAGCGCCTACCACATGGACGTCTACGGCGTGCGCTTCAACGAGGACGTGGTGCAGAGCATCTACGAGACGCAGCGCGCCGAGGCGGCCGCCATGCTCACCCGCGACATGCTGCTGTGGGTGGGCCTGTTCGGCGTGCTGCCCGCGGCGCTCGTGCTGTGCGTGCCGGTGCGCTACGCGCCGTGGCGGCGCGAGCTGTCGCGGCGCATCGCGGTCGTCGCCGGCGTGCTGCTGCTGATGCACGCGCCGGGCCTGCTGGCCAAGCGCAACTTCACCTACTTCTTCCGCAACCACCGCGTGGTGTACGAGGTGTACAACCCCTACGCGGCGCTCAGCGGCACCTTCCACTACCTGCAGCGCAACGTGTTCCGCCGCGAGCGGCCGGTGCAGCCGGTGGGGCAGGACGCCGCGCTCGACCCGGCCGCGGCGGCGGGCCGCAAGCGCGTGCTGGTGCTGGTGGTGGGCGAGACCGCGCGCGCGGAGAACTACGCGCTGCAGGGGTACGCGCGCGACACCAACCCGGAGATGGCGCGCGCCGGCGCCTGGTACTTCCGCGACGTGTGGTCGTGCGGCACCGCCACCACCGTGTCGGTGCCGTGCATGTTCTCCGGCCTGGGCCGCGAGCACTTCGACAAGGCCCGGGCGAGGGCGCGCTGGAACCTGCTCGACGTGGTGCAGCACGCTGGCGTGGACGTGTTCTGGCGCGACAACGACGAGGGCTGCAAGGGCGTCTGCGCGCGCGTGCCCAGCGAGGACCTCACCGACGCCAGGGTCGAGGGCCTGTGCGACGCCAGCGGCTGCCTGGACGACGTGCTGCTGGCCGACCTGCCGCAGCGGCTGGCGAAGATGCGCTCGCCCGCGCTGCTGGTGCTGCACCTCAAGGGCAGCCACGGCCCGGCCTACTACCAGCGCTACCCGGCCGCGTTCGCCCGCTTCAGGCCGACCTGCGACACCGCCGAGGTGCAGACCTGCGGCTACGCGCAGGTGGTCAACACCTACGACAACACCATCCTCTACACCGACCACATCCTCGGCCGCATCGTGGACATGCTGAAGGCGGACGGGGAGCGCTACGACGGCGCGATGCTGTACCTGTCCGACCACGGCGAGTCGCTGGGCGAGCACGACGTCTACCTGCACGGCGCCTCGTGGGACAGCGCGCCCACGCAGCAGAAGCACATCCCGCTGCTGCTGTGGCTGTCGCCCGCGTGGCAGCGCGACGCGGGGCTGGCGGCCTCGTGCATCGAGGCGCAGCGCGGCCGCCGGCTGAGCCAGGACAACCTCTACCACACGGTGCTGGGGCTGCTCGGCGTGCGCACGGCGCTTTATCAGAAGGAACTGGATTTCCTTGCACCCTGCCGTTGAACGGTGGTTCGCTACGGCGGGTCGAGCCGCACCAGGTCCGTTCGAGACACGATCGTGGCGCATCCTCTCCCCTGCGGGGAGAGGAATGAGGTGAGGGGGCGGGGTTCGCGGCGGCGCTTCGTCCGTGCGCGCTTCAAAGCCCGGGCTGGCCAGGACTGGCGCCAGTGCGGCCCCTCACCCCGGCCCTCTCCCCGGAGGGGAGAGGGAGCGCGGCTTGCGGCAGCGGCGGGCCATCGCGCCTCCTCTCCCCTTCGGGGAGAGGAATGAGGCGAGGGGCGGGGCTTGCGGCGACGCTTCGTCTGGGCGCGCTTCAAAGCCCGGGCTGGCCAGGATTGGCGCCAGTGCGGCCCCTCACCCCGGCCCTCTCCCCGGAGGGGAGAGGGAGCGCGGCTTGCGGCAGCGGCGGGCCATCGCGCCTCCTCTCCCCTTCGGGGAGAGGAATGAGGCGAGGGGCGGGGCTTGCGGCGACGCTTCGTCCGTGCGCGCTTCAAAGCCCGGGCTGGCCAGGACTGGCGCCAGCGCGGCCCCTCACCCCGGCCCTCCCCGAAGGGGAGAGGGAGCAGAGCTTGCCGCAGCGGCTGGTGATTGCGCTTCCTCTCCCCTTCGAGGAGAGGAAGAGGCGAGGGGACGGGGCTCGCGGTGACGTCTCGTCTGTGCGTGCTTCAATGCCTGGACCGATGAAGACTGGCGCCAGTGCGACCCCTCGCTCCAACTCTCTCCCCCGGAGGGGAGGGGAGGAAGTGCGGCTTCACCCGCGCGGCGTCGCCTTCGTCCGCTCCAGCATCTTGCCGAACTTGTAGCGGGTGCGATGGGCGTTGTGGCGGCGGCTCATCGAGCAATGCGGGATGAAGTTCTTCTCGCCGAAGCCGTCGATCATCACCAGCCGCGGGCCGCCGCGGGAATCGCTGCCGTAGACCACGTTCCAGGCATGCAGGTCGCCGGCGATCACGTTGTGCTCCAGCATGCTGGCGAGGAAGGCGTCCATCGCCGCCTGCACCTGCGGGGTGAAGCCGTCGCGGCGCACCCAGGCGTCCAGCGTGGGGGCGAGACCGCCGTCGGCGCCGCGCACCTTCTCCACCACCAGGCCCAGGCCCAGGTCGGTGTCCTCCAGCCCCGCCACGCGCGCCAGCGGCGACGGGCTGTGCATGGCGTAGCGGCGCGAGGCCACGTACTCCTTGAACTCGCGCACGAAGCCGGCGTAGGGACCGGTGCGCGCCAGCCGGCGGTACCACGGCGCGGCGCGCCAGCGCTGCTCGATGGCGTCCTCGCGCAGCACCTTCACCAGCAGGTCGGGCGCGTCGGGGTGCCGGTAGATCCGGCGGATGTGCCCGCTGGCAACGGGCTGGAGGTGGCGGAGGGCGAGCATGCGGCCTCGAAGGCTTGGCGAGGGACGTATTGTGGGGCATCGGGCGCCGCCTTGTGGGCATCGGGTATCGCCGCATCGGCGTGGTTCCGTCCCGTCATTCCGGCCTGCGCCGGAATGACGGCTGGGAGGTGGTCGCACCAGGCGTGACGGGAGGCGAAGTGGGAGTCGCGGCATGCCCCCGTGGCGCAGGCGCGCCGCCGCTTAAGCGTATGCTAGGCGGCTTGCGCTACCTTGCGGGCAGCGCCCTCGCGCGCCGTTCGCACCCGTTCCACCGCCGCCGGCCCGCCGGCGGTTCCTTTCCCGGAGATCCTAAGCATGCGTCGATTGAGCTGGCGCTTCCTCGTGGCCTCGCTGGTGCTGCTCACGCTGAGCCGCCTGGGCCTTTCGTTCTGGCAATGGCAGCGCGTGCACGACGCGGGCGGGCTGTGGCCGGTCGTGCTCGGCGGCTGGCGCATCGACCTCAGCCTGCTGGCGATGATCGTCGCGCTGCCGCTGGTGCTCTCGCCCTGGCTGGGCCACAGGCCGCTGGCGGTGAAGATCACCGCGTGGTGGTACCGCGTGTGGTGGCTGCTGATCGTGCTGCTGGAAGTGTCCACGCCGCAGTTCATCACCGAGTACGACACCCGCCCGAACCGGCTGTACTTCGAGTACCTCAGCCATCCGCGCGAGGTCTCGGCGATGCTCTGGCACGGCTACAAGGGCGTGCTGTTCGCCGGCCTGCTGGTGCTGGTCGCGCTGGGCTGGCTGGGCTTCCGGCTGTTCGGCTGGGCGAGGACGGATGCGCGCATGCGCGGCTGGCTGCGCGTGCCCGCCACGCTGGTGCTGTTCGCCGCGGCCTTCCTGGCCGCGCGCGGCACGCTGCAGCACCGCCCGCTCAACGCCGCGCAGGTGGCCTTCAGCAGCGACAGCATGGTCAACACGCTGCCGCTCGATTCGCTCTACAGCGTGGCCAACGCGGCATGGGAGCTGGGCAGCGAGCGCTCCGCCTCGGCGGTGTACGGCAGGCTGCCGGAGCCCGAGATGCAGGCCATCGTGCGCCGCGCCGCGCTGCTGGAAGACCCGCCGATGGACCCGCAGTACCCGAGCCTGCACCGCCAGGAGGCCAGCGCGAAGCCGCCCCGGCCCTACAACCTGGTGATCATCGTGGAGGAAAGCCTGGGCGCGCAGTTCGTCGGCAGCCTGGGCGGGCGCGACCTCACCCCCAACCTCGACGCGCTGGGCAGGCAGGGCTGGCTGCTGGCGCGCACCTACGCCACCGGCACGCGCTCGGTGCGCGGGCTGGAGGCGATCACCACCGGCTTTCTGCCCACCCCGGCCGAGGCGGTGCTGAAGCTGCCGCGCAGCCAGCGCGACTTCTTCACCATCGCCGGTCTGCTCGGCCGGTTCGGCTACCACTCGCGCTTCATCTACGGCGGCGAGGCGCACTTCGACAACATGAAGGGCTTCTTCCTCGGCAACGGCTTCGACGAGGTCATCGACCAGCCGAAGTTCGACCTCAAGCCGGCCTTCGTCGGCTCCTGGGGCGCCAGCGACGAGGACATGTTCAACGAGCTGCACCACCGCCTGCTGCAGGACGAGCGGGGCGGCAAGCCGGCCTTCACGCTGGCCTTCAGCGTGTCCAACCACACGCCGTGGGAGTATCCCAGGGGGCGCATCCAGCCGCAGGGCGAACCGGCCAGCGTGGACAACACCGTGCGCTATGCGGATTGGTCGATCGGGCAGTTCTTCGCCCGGGCCCGGCAGGCGCCGTACTGGGACCACACCGTGTTCCTGATCGTGGCCGACCACGATGCGCGCGTGTTCGGCGCCAGTCTGGTGCCGGTGCGGCACTTCCACATCCCGGCGCTGATCCTCGGCGCCGGCGTGCCGGTGCAGCGCGACGAGCACGTGGTCAGCCAGGTCGACCTGGCGCCGACGCTGCTCTCGCTGATCGGCGTCGGCAGCGTGCACCCGATGCTGGGCGCCGACCTCACGCGGCACTATCCGGACCGCGCGATCATGCAGTACGGCGACAACTACGGCTACCTCAAGGGCGACGAGCTGCTGGTGCTGGAGCCGCACAAGCCGCCCACGCAGTACCGCTACGGCGTGGCCGGCGAGACATTGGCACCGGAGGCGGTCGATCCCGCGCTGGCGAAGGAGGCGCTGGCGCACGCGCTGTGGCCGAGCTGGGCCTACCTCAACCAGCGCTACCGGCTGCCGCCGGCGAGCATGCAGCGCTGACGGCCGGGCTGGGGAGGGTGTCCGGTCGCCGGCGGGCCTGATCCGAGCCAGACAGTTGCCGCGATGCGTCTCGGCAGCTTGCGGCCGCGATCCGCGCAATGTCGCCGGCCGCAACGTGGCGGGCGAGGTGTTCCTCGTCCGTCATGCCCTGCCAGGCATCTGCGTTCAGACGGTGCGGATCGGTTGCCGGCCAGCGGATGGTCGGCTGCACGACATCGGCCAAGCTGTGGCCATGAGGAACGAAAGCGCGGTGCCGGCGGCGCTGCCGGAAAAAAGCGAAGGCCGGTACAGGGCCGGCTTTCTTGGCGCTTGCGGCCGCGTGTTGGCAATGCCCCCAATCATCCGGTGACCGGAAAGAGGTAGGGGGGGAAGGGGGGCTCTGCGTTTATATGTTGGAGGGAACAGGGGGAAGGCGGCCGTAATGACACGAACAGGATTGTTCCGACAGGAAGTCGTGGAGGCCCGGCGCGGGGAATGGCTGGGTTCCATCGTGGTGGCGGCGCCGTTGTCGCGCTGGTGGCTCACGATGCTGGCCGCAGCTGCGGCCGCGGCGCTACTGCTTTTGCTATGCCTGGGTTCCTATACCCGCCGCGAGACGGTGAGCGGTCAACTGGTGCCCAGCGCCGGCCTGCTCAATATCGCGGCGCCCAGCGCGGGAACCGTGCAGCGGTTGCGCGTGCACGATGGCCAGGCCGTCAAGGCCGGCGAGATCCTGCTCGAACTGGTCGGTGACCAGGACAGCGCGGCGCTGGGCGGCACCCACGCCCTGGTGGGGCAACAGCTCGAGACGCAGCGGGCGCGCCTGGAGGCGGATCTGGCCGACCAGCAGGCGCTGGCCAAACAGCAGGCGGCGGCGCTCCAGGCCAAGATCGCCTTGCTGGGAGCCCAATTCGACCAGATCGCCGGGCAGCTGGATTTCCAGCAGCAGCAGGTGACCAGTAACCGACAGCTGCTTGAGCGCATACAGCCCTTGGCCAGCAAGGGCTACGTATCGATCTTGCAGGTCCAGCAACAGCGCACCGCGCTGCTCGATGCGCAGACGCAGTACAAGGCTCTCGTCCGCCAGCAGTTGGACACGCGGCAGCAACTGGACGCCGCCCAGCAGGCGCTGTCGCAATTGCCGCTGGAAACGGCGGCCAAGCGCAACGAGACCGAGCGGCAACTGGCCTCGGTCCGCCAGTCCATGGCGCAGAACGAAATGGCCCGTGCGGTGGTGTTGCGCGCGCCGCGCGACGGGGTGGTGTCGGCCGTGCTGTTCAAAGAAGGGCAGATGGTGAGCGCCGGGCAGCCGCTGCTCTCCCTGCTGCCCAACGGTGCCACCTTGCAGGCGCAGTTGCTGGTGCCCAGCCGCGCGATCGGTTTCATTGCGCCGGGCAATCAGGTGGTGCTGCGCTACCAGGCCTTCCCTTATCAGAAGTTCGGCCAGCAGTACGGTCGCGTGGACGACGTCTCGCGCAGTGCCTTGGCACCCTCGGAAGTGGCGGCCCTGGTCGGCGAGCAGGCGAAGGAGCCGCTGTACCGGGTCCAGGTGGCGTTGGACAGCCAGCACGTCATGGCCTATGGCAAGGCCGAGCCGGTCAAGCCGGGCATGGCGGTGGAGGCGGACATCCTGATGGAGCGGCGGCGCCTGATCGAATGGGTTTTCGAGCCACTATACGGCATCGGTAGCCGGTTATTTAGCAGTAGCTCTCGGTAGCGACCTCCGCTCTCCAGCTTGATTATTTGTGGTTGTTAGCATGCCGACCGCCAGAACGGCATTATTTCTGGCATCACTTCAAGGAGATGAAGCCATGCGTAATCTTGATGAGGTTGAAGTCCGTGGTGTCGCGGGTGGTCTGATTGCTGGTCCGGTAGATTGGATTGGTGGTTGGGCCGTTGGCAAGGCACTCGACTGGTTTGTTGGTTATGTAGAGGATGGCTTGCAAACGGGAGCCCCCGGTTTTATTGAGGGCGATCCCAACTTGCCCGCCAATGTTTATGGAGCTTGATAGTGCTAAAGAGAGGGGCGCCTTTGTGGCGCCTCTCTTTTCCCGTACTGGGCAGAGGAATTGTTGTGATTGCTATAAGGATGAATTATCTACGGTTATTTCTGATGGTGGCGGTTGCCGGCTTGATTGGCACATGTTCCGCGCTGCTTGTTGATGCATTCTTTGTTCATGTTGTTGGCTTGGTTGGGTGCGATGAGTTTCCGAAAAATGGCATCGCAAGCCAATGGTATATGGTGATACTTATCGGACCAGCCATTGAGACATTGATCCTTTCCTGCTTCATTTCTCTTGCGAGTAACTTTGTGGAATGGAAGAGTGTTTCACTTTGCTCGGCGATATTCTGGTCTCTGTTGCACGGTTTTTTTTGTGTTCTATGGGGTGTTGTGGTCTTTATACCGTTTTTGATTGATTCATTGATTTATATGTTTGTGAGAAAACGGTTTTCTTTTGGATTGGCTTTTTTATGCGCCATGGCGGTTCATTCAATTTATAATTTTTTTTCATTCATTATCTATCTATATAGATAGTCTTTGGTAGTAATCAATGGGTCTGAAGTGGCTATTGAGCACTCCAGTCATATGGATGTGTGGCGATCGATTTCCTGCTTTTCGAGTGAAAATATAAGGTTGCATGCAAGTAACGTCAAGTAAGATTTCTGAGTCGATGAATGACGTTATCAATTCCCGGGCTTTGCGGTTAGATATGATCATGGCCAAGTATCACGTTGCGACGGCCTAAATGGATGGGCTGCTTTTATTCTTGTCAGAGAAGATTATGTGCGCATTTGGCGCATTGATTGCTGTTAATGGCAAGGTTTAGTTGTGGGGCTCTGGGAGAGAGTTTTCAATTTAGACAAGGGGGCTTCTTCATGCCTACTATCGGCACGCAGCCGATATCGGCGGCTGCCAAGCCGGATACACATGCGCGCCTACTGTTCGGCTGGTGGCATCGCCTGCCAGTGTTGCTGCAGACAGAAGCGGTTGAATGCGGCCTGGCCTGTTTGGCGATGGTGGCGAACTACCACGGCCACGACGTGGACCTGGCTGGCTTGCGCCGGCGCTTTGCCACCTCGCTCAAGGGCGCGACCCTGGCCCGGCTGATGGAGATGGCCGGGAAGCTCGGCTTCACCTGTCGGCCGCTGAAGCTGGATCTCGGCGAGTTGACGCAGTTGCGCATGCCCTGCGTATTGCATTGGGATCTCAATCACTTCGTCGTACTCAAGCGCGTTACGCGACACGGCATTGTCATCCACGATCCGGCGCGTGGCGTCCGCAAGCTGGGCATGCGTGAAGTGTCCGATCATTTCACCGGCGTGGCGCTGGAGCTTTCGCCTGCCGCCGACTTCACGCCGGTGCGCGAACGGCAGGCGGTGTCGTTGCGCGCGCTTACCGGCAAGGTGCGCGGCCTGGTGCCCGCGCTGGCGCAAGTCCTGGTGCTGGCCCTGGCGCTGGAGGTATTCGCGCTGGCCGCGCCGTTCTACCTGCAATGGGTGCTGGACCAGGTACTGGTCTCGGCCGACCGCGATCTGCTCACTCTGCTGGGGTTGGGTTTCGGCACATTGGCGATCCTGTCGGCGCTGGTCACCGCCGCGCGTTCGTGGGCGGTCACCTGGCTGGGTGCCACGCTCAACGTGCAGTGGGCCGGCAACCTGTTCGGCCACCTGATGCGGCTGCCGCTGGACTGGTTCGAGAAGCGCCACGTGGGCGACGTGGTATCGCGCTTCGGCTCCATCCAGACCATCCAGAAAACCCTGACCATGCAGTTCGTCGGCTCCCTGCTCGATGGCCTGATGTCGCTGGTCACGCTGGTGGTGATGACCTTCTACAGCGCATGGCTGACGCTGCTGGTGCTGGGCCTGTTCCTGGGCTACGGCCTGGCGCGCTGGCTGTGGTTCGGCCCGCTGCGCCGTGCCAGCGAGGAGCAGATCGTCCATGCGGCGCGTCAGCAGAGCGAGCTGCTGGAATCCATCCGCGGCGCGATGCCGGTGAAGCTGGCCAACAAACAGGACGAGCGGCTGGCGCGCTACGTCAATGCCACCGTGGCCGCCACCAACCGCGACATCGGCATCCAGCGGCTCACCATCGCCTTCGCGCTGGGCAACCAGTTGATGTTCGGGTTGGGCAGAGTGGCTTTGATCTGGATCGCCGCTGCGTTGGCGCTCAGGAACGAATTTTCGGCTGGCATGCTGGTGGCCTTCATCGCCTACGCGGACCAGTTCACCAGCCGGGCGGCGGGGTTGATCGACAAGTGGATGGACTTCCGCATGCTGCGGCTGCATGCCGAGCGGGTGGCGGATATCGCCCTGACGGCGCCGGAGCCGCGGGCCGAGATCGCCTGGACGGGGCCCGTTCCCGAGGCCAGTGTGGAACTGCGCAACGTGAGCTTCCGCTATGCCGAGGGCGAGCCGTGGATCCTGAAGAACTGCAACCTGCGCATCGAAGCCGGAGAGTCGGTAGCGATCACCGGCCCCAGCGGCTGTGGCAAGACCACGCTGGCGAAGATCGTGTTGGGTCTATTGGAGCCAACCGAGGGCGAGGTGCTGTTCGGTGGCATCGACATCCGCAAGCTGGGTCTGGACACCTACCGCCAGTGGGTCGGCGCGGTGATGCAGGACGACCAGCTTTTCGCCGGCTCCATCGCCGACAACATTGGCTTCTTCGACCCGGAGGCGTCGATGGAGCGGATCGTGGCGGCAGCGCGGATGGCGGCGATCCACGAGGACATCATGCGCATGCCGATGGGTTACCAGAGTCTGGTGGGCGACATGGGTTCGAGCCTGTCTGGCGGACAGAAGCAGCGCGTCATATTGGCACGGGCTTTTTACAGAAATCCCCGCTTATTGGTGTTGGATGAGGCTACGAGCCATCTCGATCAATTTAACGAGGCGGCTATAAATGATTCCGTCCGAGGCCTCGGTATGACCCGCTTGATCATTGCCCACCGACAAGAAACCGTTGCGTCGGCACGTCGCGTCGTTTCGCTAGTGGGCACTACAACAGAAAGAAATTTGTCCGGGCGGACGTCCGGACAAATAGTAGCCGGATAGGCCGGCATCCCGGTGCAGGGGGAACTGCACCAACTTGAAAAAGGAGACAAACATGAGAGCCATTATGCCTCTTGGTTTTGAAAATGCCCGCGAGCTGACCTCGGACGAGCTGGCTCAGGTTGGTGGCGGGGTGGCGAAGAACACCTTTGTCGTCAAGGGGACTACCGGTCCGAATGGCAATGACGGTGAGGTTCAATACGACCGCGAGTGGTAATGGTTGGGTGATAATGGAGGCAGGGCCTTGTGCCCTGCCTCTCCAAGGGGGATTTGATGGATCGGATTCATCTAATTGTAGGTAATTCGCGAGACTACCATGCTGTTGCCGTGCAATGGGCAATCCGGCGCATGGGTCATGAGGCGATAATTTGGGATGGTCTTGCGGCAGACCCTCATGGGCAAATGAGTATTGCCTATGAGAACATGAGCCCCTTACGTCTTGGGCCTCGCTTGTTCAACACTTTCGGAAGTGTTTGGTTTCGCAGACAGATTCCCTTTCAGCCAATCGGGAGCGTTCATCCTGATGCGCGATCTTTCCTGATCCAGGAGTTGACTGATGCTCATTTGTCATTCTGTGCATCAGTTGAGTCGATGTCTAACTTCGTTATAGGTGGACAGCGCACACGGTGCGCGTCGTCGAAATCCTATCAATTGCGAATAGCGCAGGAGCTAGGTTTCAAGATTCCTCGAACATTGATATCGAACAACTATGCAGACGTCATGGCGTTCACGAAGGGGGCGGAAAGGCTTTTAGTCAAGCATTTCGCTCCCCATTACTTCATAAGTAGGTCGACAGGAGCCGTCAGAGCAGTGGGTCCGAGTGTAATTCGTTCGGAGCACCTCTCTCCAGAAAAAGTGGAAGTCTGTCCATGTATCTACCAAGAGTATATAGATAAAATCTATGAGCTTCGTGTTACGGTGATCGGTAGCCAAATTTATACTGCCCGGCTTTCATCTAATGTTGGGGAATTGATCGACTGGCGGCCTGCGTTTGGTTCGGCTCGTCTGGATGTGGAGCCATTCAAACTTGATAGGGCCACTGATTCGCGTATCAGGCAGCTGATGGCGCGGCTTAATTTGCCTTACGGTTGCATAGATATCGCAGTCGATAGATCGGGAGAGAATATTTTTTTGGAGATAAATCCTGGCGGACAATTCCTATTTATTGAAGAAAAAATAAAGGAATTTCCTCTCCTTCGGGCGTTCGCTTCGATGCTTATTGCTCAATCATGTGACTTCCAAGTGAACATTGATGGCCGTATGCCAATCGATATAGATGAATTTGAACTTAGTCCCGAGTTTGATGAGTGGAGGGTCGCATATGATAAGAATGCCAGCAAGAATCCTAAGTTTGTTACTTTTGTTGAGTAGTTTGTGGCTGTTATGCACCTCGGTTCTGGCTGGAAATGCTGAACAGTTGGCGCGCAAAAAATGCCCGGGTTTGGCAACATGGGAGGCTCGGCATCTGAAGACACAAGCGTCCGATAAGACGGGAATTCCCGCGTTGCCTTCCTTGCGTGCTCAGCTACTTGCTATGGAGCAACGAGATCAGAAGGCAAGGGACCAATTTTTACAGAAGGGTGGTAGTGCAGCTTCTCTTGCCGAGCTTGTGCGCGTGGATGCCGAAAATTTGAAACAACTCAAGCGTATAATAAGGAGGTACGGTGTGCCCGATGTCTCGCAAGTCGGGCGGGATGGGATGGGTTCACTCTGGTTGCTAACCCAACATGCTAGTGCTGACGTTAGTCTTCAGAAGGTTGTTCTTAGTAAGCTCAGGGATCGCCCTGGCGATATTGATACGGTGGAGATAGCCATGCTCACAGATCGGATTCTGCTTGGAGAGGGCAAACCGCAGGTTTACGGAACACAGTTCCATGAAGTCCACGGAAAGCTTGTTCCTTACAAGATTAAAGACGAGAAAAGCGTAGATGCTCGACGCGCGAAGATGGGGCTGATGCCGCTGGCAGACTACCAGTGTGCTATGAACGTCTCGCCTCCTACGACAGATGGAGGCGGACAGACGAGCTCAAGCTCTACAGACCATTGAGCCCGCAGGCCATGTTCAGGCAAGTTTGCTCAAATCTCAGCCATGAAAAGCCGCCTTGCCAGGCGCGGACAGCGCTCTGGGCATGCGTGACTCAGAGCTCAATTCGGTGAGCCTACGTTTCGTCTGAAGCCGTAGGCGCCACCCTCTTTCCCTTTGGATCGTGGACGTCTTGCCCCTACTTAAGCAGCGAGCGCAGCATCCAGGCGGTCTTCTCGTGTGCTTTCAGGCGGCCGGTGAGCATGTCGGCGGTGCCTTCGTCGCCGGCGGCGTCGGCCACCTTGATCGCCTCGCGCGCGGTGTGGGCGGCGATCTCGTGGCCCTCCACCAGCTGGTTCACCATCTCCTTCCAGTCCGGCACGCCGGACTCCTCCTTGATCGAGGTGAGCTTGGCGAACTGGCTGTAGGAGCCGGGCGCGAACACGTCCAGCGTGCGGATGCGCTCGGCCACTTCGTCGGCGGCCAGCCACAGTTCGTTGTACTGCGTCTCGAACATGGTGTGCAGGCTGTTGAAGTGCGGCCCGGTAATGTTCCAGTGGAAGCTGTGCGTCTTGAGGTACAGCGAGTAGGTGTCGGCGAGCAGCTTGGACAGGTGCTTGGCGATCTGCTCGCGGTCTTTCTTGGCGATGCCGATGGATACGGCCATGTGTCCTTCTCCTTTCCCGTAGCGTGGATGATCTGTCGAAGACAGCCCATGCAGCTTAGCGGCGGGCCTATGACGGAGGAAATTCAACTTGGCGATGTTCTCGATAGGCGAGAACTATCGGGTGCCGCGCCGGGCCCCAGTGCTTGCTTCAAACGGGATGACCAGGCCTTTTCCCGCCCGGCGCGCGGCATGAGCAGCCTTGCCGTGGCGACGATGGATGCCGAGCCGGTCGGCGCATCCCCGGAGATCGCCGATCCGCTGCCGCGGGCCCGACGCCCGAATCGGCCACGCTGCGGGGCGGCGTCCGCTTGAACGAACGATCAGGCCGGCGGCCCGATGAGTTGCTCGTACCAATCCCGATACGGCGTGTTCTTGACCAGGTAGCGGTTGAAGTCCTTGGCTCCATCCTGCCACCAGACCGGCCCGCGTTCCCCCAGTGCGATCTTGGCCGCGTTGACGGAACGGCGCGCCGCCGCCAACGCCGCTGCATCCCCGGCGGCCATGGTGGCTTTCACCTGCCGCCGCGCCGCCATCAGCGCCCTGACCAGGGTTTCGCGTTCCTGAGGCGACAGGTGCGGGTTCGCCACCCGCCAGAGGCGGCCGCGAACCACCATGTATCGACCGTCGGGTGTCTGCGGATGCTCCATGCGGGTCCGGCTTACGGAGTTGGGGACGGGGCACACGCCTTGCCCACATCATGGCGTGCGTCCTGCCGATCGTCCGATGCCATTCGTCAAAGCTTCGTGCGCGCCGGCATGCCCGCCACCCCGGCCACCGTTCCTGGTCCAGCCATCGTCGCCGCGTTTTGGAAAAAAAAACCGCCCCGCCTGCGCGGCCCATCCGCAAGCTTGGCGATCGATTCTCCGGATGGCCGCGGCAAGCGGGTTTCACCGCAGGTGAAAAGGCAGACCTGCGTGTTGCAGACGGATCCATCGCGATCGTTCCCATCCGGGAAAGCCGATCCAGGAGACGGATGAATGGGACAAGCCTTGTTCAGCCCCCAGATCGCGGGGCCAGCCCGCACATGTTGCGCCGCTGCTCGGATGATCCGCCCACCGTTTCCCGCACCCACAGACGCCGTGACGCCATCGCGGCAATGCGTTGGCAGCCACGGGCTATCATGGTGGATCCATGAAGGACCGTGCCTCTCCCGCCGCCCCCGCCCCGACCGACGACCGCCTGCGCACCCTGCGCGCCGCGCTCGACGGCGTCTGCAGCCGCGACTTCGGCCGCCTGCTCGGCCGCTGGCGCGGTCTGTCGCGCCGGCCCGACGCCAGGAAGCTGGAGGCGCTCGCCGCCGACGTCGAGGCGTCCGCGGCGAAGCGCCGCGCGCGCGCCGCGGCCAGGCCCGCACTCCGCCTCGACGAATCGCTGCCGATCACGGCGCGCGCCGAGGAGATCGTCAAGCTGATCCGCGCGCACCAGGTGGTGGTGATCGCCGGCGAGACCGGCTCGGGCAAGACCACCCAGCTGCCCAAGCTGTGCCTGGCCGCCGGCCGCGGCGAGGCGGGCATGATCGGCTGCACCCAGCCGCGGCGCCTGGCCGCGCGCTCGGTGGCGCGGCGGGTGGCGGAGGAGCTGGGCACGGCGCTGGGCGAGCAGGTGGGCTTCCAGGTGCGCTTCAACGACCAGGTGTCCGAGCGCACCCTGGTGAAGTTCATGACCGACGGCATCCTGCTCGCCGAGACCCAGGGCGACCCGTGGCTGAGCGCCTACGACACCCTGATCATCGACGAGGCGCACGAGCGCAGCCTCAACATCGACTTCCTGCTCGGCTACTTGAAGCGCCTCGCCGCGAAGCGGCCGGACCTCAAGATCGTCGTGACCTCGGCCACCATCGACACCGCGCGTTTCGCCGCGCACTTCGGCGGCGCGCCGGTGGTGTCGGTGGAGGGGCGCGCCTACCCGGTGGAGGTGCGCTGGCGACCGCTCGAGGCGCTGGGCCTCGAGGCCCAGCGCGGCCTGCAGCAGGGCAGCGCCGAGCACGTCGCGGCGGTGCTGGACGAGATCACCCGCGAGGACCCGCGCGGCGACGTGCTGGTGTTCCTGCCCGGGGAGCGCGAGATCCGCGACGCGCACCTCGTGCTCTCGCGCCGGCAGTACCGCGAGACGGAGATCCTGCCGCTGTACGCGCGCCTGTCCGCCGCCGACCAGGACCGCGTGTTCAAGCCCGGCCCGAAGCGCCACGTGGTGCTGGCCACCAACGTGGCCGAGACCTCGCTCACCGTGCCGCGCATCCGCTACGTGATCGACGCCGGCACCGCGCGCGTGAAGCGCTACAGCCAGCGCAGCCAGCTCGAACGGCTGCACGTGGAACCCGTCTCGCAGGCCGCCGCCGACCAGCGCAAGGGCCGCTGCGGCCGCGTGGGGCCGGGCGTGTGTTACCGCCTGTACGACGAGGCCGACTTCGCCGCGCGGCCGCTCTACACCGACCCGGAGCTGCTGCGCTCCTCGCTGGCCAACGTGATCCTGCGCATGCTGGCGCTGAAGCTCGGCGAGGTGGAGGACTTTCCCTTCCTCGATGCGCCCGACCCGCGCGTGGTCGCCGACGGCTACCGCCGGCTGGCCGAGATCGGCGCGATCGACGACGCGCGCGCGCTCACCGCGGTGGGGCGCACGCTGGCGCGGCTGCCGATCGACGTGCAGCTGGCGCGCATGCTGGTGGAGGCCGAGAAGCTGCGCGCGCTGCGCGAGCTGCTGGCGATCGTGGCCTTCCTCAGCATCCAGGACCCGCGCGAGCGTCCCGCCGAGGCGCGCCAGCAGGCCGACGCCGCGCATGCGGCCTTCGCCGACCCGAGGTCGGATTTCGTCGGCGTGCTCAATCTGTGGCGCGCCTACCACCAGGCGCACGAGGAGCTGACGCAGTCCCGGCTGCGCGACTGGTGCGCGCGGCATTTCCTGTCCTTCCTGCGCATGCGCGAGTGGCGCGAGCTGCACCGGCAGCTGCTGCTGGCGGTGGAGGAGCTGGGCTGGTCCACCTCCGCTCCTGCTCCCCTGCGGGAAGATCGTGCTCTTCCTCCCTCTCCCCGTCGGGGCGAGGGCCGGGGCGCGGGGCCAACCCCGCGAGGCGGCGGGAAGAACGAGCGCGCTTCGCCCGCCCGCGCCGGCAAGCAACGCCCCCTCACCTCGATCCTCTCCCCGGAGGGAAGGGAAGGCGAGCGCGAGGAGCGCGTGCTTGATCGGGAGGCTGCGGTGGACCACCGCTTCGAGGCGATTCATCGCAGCCTCCTGGCCGGCCTGCCCACCCAGGTCGGCCACAAGGACGAGAAAGGCCTTTACCGCGGCACGCGCGAGCGTCGCTTCCAGGTGTTCCCCGGTTCGGCGCTGGCCAAGGCGCCGCCGAACTGGATCTTCGCCGCGCAGATCATCGACGTCGGCGGCAAGGTGTGGGGCATGATGTGCGCCCGCGTCGAGCCGGCGTGGATCGAGCAGCAGGCTGCGCACCTCGTGCGCACGAGCTGCCGCGAGCCGCACTGGTCCAGGAAGCGCGGCACCGTGGTGGCCTACGAGCAGGTGAGCCTGCTCGGCCTGGTGCTGGTCGAGCGCCGCCCGGTGACCTTCCAGCGGCAGGACCCGCGCCTGGCCCACGCGATCTTCCTGCGCGAGGCGCTGGCGCGCGGCGACATCGACGCGAAACTGGATTTCCTGCGCGCCAACCAGCGCGTGCTGGAAGAGGCGCGCGGCATCGAGGCTAGGCAGCGCCGCGAGGGGCTGCTGCGCACGGAGGACGAGCTGGCCGCCTTCTTCGAGGGCAAGCTGCCCGAGGCCATCGCCTCCACGCGTGCGCTGGAGGCGTGGTACCGCCGCGCCAGCCCCGCCGAGCAGGCCGCGCTGCGCTGGTCGCTGGGCGACGTGATGGCGGGCGGCGCGGGGCTCGATCGCAGGGCGTTTCCCGCGGTGCTGGAGCTTGCGCCGGCGTCCGGCGGCGCGGCGCAGCGCTACCGTCTGGAATACCGTTTCGTGCCCGGCGACGAGGCCGACGGCGTCACGCTGCACCTGCCGCTGGCGATGCTCAACGCGCTGCCCGCCGCGCGCTGCGAATGGCTGGTGCCCGGCCTGCTCGCCGACAAGGCGGCCGAGCTGATCCGCGGCCTGCCCAAGGCGCTGCGGCGCAACTTCGTGCCCGCGCCGGACTTCGCGCGCGCCTTCGCCGAGGCCGAGGCGCCGCGCGACGAGCCGCTGGCGCAGGCGCTGGCCGCGTTTCTCGGGCGCGTGACCGGCGTGGCGGTGGAGCCGGGCGAGTTCGCCGCGGTGGAGCTGCCGGCGCATTTCCTGATGCGCTTCCGCCTGCACGACGAGAGCGGCCGCACCCTGGCCGCCTCGCGCGACCTCGCCGGGCTGCGCGCGCAGTGGGAAGGCCGGGCGCGCGAGGCGTTCTCGCGCAAGACCGACGTGGAGCTGACCCGCGAGGACGTCGCCGCCTGGGACTTCGAGGAAATCCCGCGCGAGGTGCGCTCGGCCGGCGGCCTGCTGGCCTTTCCCGCGCTGGTGGACCTGGGCGAAGCCGCCGCGCTGCGCGTGTTCGAGCGCCGCGACGAGGCGGCCGCGGCCCACGTGAAGGGCGTCGAGCGCCTGCTGCGCAACGCGCTCGCCGGCGACTTCAAGCAGGCGCGCCGGCGGCTGCCGATCGCCAGCGCGCTGTCGCTGAAATACGCGCCGCTGGGCAGCGTCGACGGCCTGCGCGAGGACCTGGTGGAAAGCGGCTTCGCCGACTGGCTGGCCGCGCACGAGCTGGACGCGCGCACCGCCGGCGCCTTCGAGGCGCTGCGCACGCAGGCCGCGCGCGAGCTGTTCGCGGCGGCGGTGGCGCGCCTGAAGCTGGCCGAGCCGATCATCGAGGCGCAGGCGGAGCTCAAGCCCTGGCTGGAGCCGCCGCTGCTGGGCTTCGCCCGTGCCAGCTACGACGACCTGCGCGAGCAGTTCGACGCGCTGCTCGCGCCCGGCTTCCTGCGCGAGCTGCCGACCTCGCGGCTGGCGCACTACCCGCGCTACCTGAAGGCGATGCGCCTGCGCGCCGAGCGCCTGCGCCACGACCCGGCGAAGGACCAGCAGCGCCTGCTGCAGGTGCTGCCGTACTGGCGCGAGTACCTCAAGCGCCGCGCGGCGGGCGAGGACGGGCTGGACGAGCTGCGCTGGCTGATCGAGGAATGGCGCGTGTCGCTGTTCGCGCAGGAGCTGAAGACCGCCGAGCCGGTCTCGCCCAAGCGGCTGGCGCGCGCGCTGGAGGCGCTGGGGCCGGGCTAGCGGGAAGGCGGCGGTTCCCCGCCTTGCGCCAGCAGGCGCGCGAAGCGGTCCAGCTCGGCCTCGTCCATGTCCGACACCACCGCCGCGGCGGCGTGGTCCAGCGCGAGGACGCGCAGCCCGTAGCCCTGCATGCGCGCCTGCCGCGGCAGGCCGGCGGGCGGCGCGGCCAGGACGAACACGTCGATCAGGTGGCCGCCGTGGCGGTAGACCAGCACCGGCACGCGCGCGCTGCCCACGTAGTCGATGCGCCCGCCCGCCAGCGGGAAGCCCTGCGCGGCGAAGTCGCGCACCGGCGGCGACTCGGCCACCTTGCCGGCGAACCAGGGCTTGACGGTGTGCCGGTCGCTGGACACGACGTCCACCGGCGAGGCGGCGGCGAGCGCGCGCCAATGGCTGGCGAACAGGTCCCGGGTGAGCCCGGCCTGCGCCCGGAGGCCCTGCTGCCGGTCGTGCCAGAGTCCGGCCGCGCCGGCGCCGAGGAGGGCGGCGGCGAGCCACGAGGCCGCCAGCGCCGCCCAGGCGCGGGCGCGCGGGCGCGCCGCGGGCATCGCGGCGGCCAGGCGGCCGCGCAGCGCCGCCGGCGCCGCGTAGCGCATGGCGGGATCGCGCAGGCGCGCGCGCAGCGCCTCCAGTTCGGCCAGCGCCTGCCGGCACGCCGCGCAGCCGTCCAGGTGCGCCTCGAAGGCGCGGCTGTCGGCCGGGTCCAGCTCGCCGTCGAAATACAGCGGCAGCAGCCGGCGGGACGATTCGCAGTTCATGGCCGGTCTCCGTTGGCGCCGAGGGCCTGCAGCAGCTTCTCGCGCCCGCGCGACAGGCGCGACATCACGGTGCCGATCGGTATCGACAGCATCTGGGCGATCTCCCGGTAGGACAGTTCCTCGATCTCGCGCAGGACCAGCACCTCGCGGTATTCCTCCGGCAGGCCGCGCAGCTGCCGGTGCAGCCGCGCGCGCTCCTGCGCGGCGGCCGCGTTCTGCTCCGGCTCGTCGGCGGCGGTGTTCGGCAGCACGCGCTGCGCGGCGGCCTCGCCGAGCTCGGCGGCGAGCTGGTCGATGGCCACGAAGCGCCGCCCGCGGCCGTGCTCCTTCAGCCGCGCGAAGCAGCAGTGGCGCACGATGGTGAGCCACCACGCCTTGCCGTTGCCGCCCGCGTAGGTGTGCGCCGACTGCAGCGCGCGCACGAAGGCGTCGTGCACCGCGTCGCCGGCGTCGGCGTCGTTGCCGAGCAGCCAGCGCGCGAGGTTGTAGGCCGCGTCGAGCTGGCGCATGGCCAGCTCGCCGACCAGGGTCCGCCGGGCGGCGAGGTCCATCGCGCTCAGGTCCGGCACGGGGCGGGGACGCTACTGGCGCACATGGACCACTCCGCTCATGAACGGATGCACGGTGCAGTAGTACTCGAAATCGCCCGCCTGGGTGAAGGTGTGCGAATAGCGGTCGTCGGTGTCCAGCGCCGGCGAAGCGAGCGGCTTGCCGGTCCTGCTGGTCACGGTGTGCGGCACCTGGTCGTGGTTGATCCAGGTCACCTCGGTGCCGGGTCGCACCGTGAGCCCGGCGGGGCCGTAGGCGAAGCCGGCGATGGAGACGGTGACCTGCGCCGGGGCGGCCGCCGGTGCGGGAAGCGGGGCGGCCAGTGCGGCGAGCAGCGTCAGGGCCAGGCCGGTCTTCTTGTCGGGTTTCATGGGTTGGCCTCGGGAAGTGGAAGGGGCGTCAGCGGTCGAGCGGGGTGTCGATCAGGGCGAGCAGCCCCCTGCCGCGGACCAGCGAGACGCGGCGGGTGCCGAGCAGCCTGCCGAGCTGGCCGGGCGGCACGGTCACCGGCCCCGGCTCGCCGATGCCGGCCTGTCCCGGCGTCGGCAGCGGGTAGGCCAGCGACATGGCGGTGTGCAGCGCCACGTGGCCTTCCACCTTCTGCATCACCTGGTGGATGTGGCCGTTGAGCACCGTCACCGAGCCGAACGGGCGCAGCAGCGCGAGCGCGGCGTCGGCGTCGCTGGTGCCCCAGCCCCAGGGCGCCCAGATCGTCCACAGCGGGATGTGCGCCAGCACCACCACGGGCGTGGAGTGCGCGACGCCGGCCAGGTCCGCCTTCAGCCAGGCCAGCTGCTCGTCGCCCAGCGCGGCCATCGTGCCGGCCTTGAAGTTCTGCACGTTGTTGAGGCCGATGAAGTGCGCGCCGCCCTGGTCGAAGCTGTACCAGGAGCGGCCCCGGCCGTCGGCGCCGAACGCGCGCAGGTAGCCGGCCACGCCGTCGTCGATCGCGTCGTGCTCGCCCGGCACGGTGTGCAGGCGGTCGGTGCGGATCTCCTGGAACAGCTCGCGCGCCTGGCCGAACTGGTCGGCGCGCGAGAGGTGGCTGATGTCGCCGGTGTGCACCACGAAGGCGGGGCGCTGCGGCAGCGCGTTGATGTCCGCGATGGCGCGGCGCAGGCTGCCGACCACGTCGGGGTTGGCGGCCTTGCCGAAGCCGATGTGGGTGTCGCTGATCTGCACGAAGCTGAGCGTGCCCGGCGGCGCCGCGGCGGCCGCGCCGCCGGAGGCCATGCCGAGCGCGCGCGGCACGCCGCCGGCGATGTTCCACAGCACCGCGGCGCCGGTCCAGGCGGCGAGGCAGCCCAGCGCCCTGCGCCGTCCGGCATCGTGCGCGGGGTCGGGGGCGGGCGCGTGGCCGGCGTTGCGGTCGGGCCCGTGGTCGGAGGCGGTCATGGCGGCGGTCCTGGTCGTGGGGAACGAACCTCCAGATCGTTCGGGCCGGCGTTTTATTCCCGCCGGCCGTCGCCGGAGCCGGCCGGCAGGGGGTGGGCGGCGCGTGCCGGCGCGGCATGGCGGGGGATCGCGGCCGGAGGCCGCTCCCGCAGGGGCCTTGCAAGTGTTGCGGGAGCGGCCTCCCGCGAGACCGCCATCGGCCTCGGTGCCGCACCCGTCGAGGCCGTGCCCAGGCACCGGTGGTCCAGAGCGGTCTGGCCTACAGCGTGCGCAGGAACGCCTCCAGCACCGCGCCGCGGTACTTGCCACGGTGCAGCAGCAGCGAGAGCCTGCGGCGCAGGTCGAGGAACGGCGTCCTCAGCACCTTCAGCCGGCCGGCGGCCGCCGCGTCGGTCACCGCCACCGCGGGCAGGCAGGCGATGCCGAGGCCGGCGATCACCGCCTGCTTGATCGCCTCGGCCTGGTCCAGCTCCAGCACCGTCTCGCCCGGCGGCAGGCCGGACAGCGCGCGCTCGCTCAGGCTGCGCGTGGCCGAGCCGGGCTCGCGCAGCACCCAGCGCGCGCCGGCGAAATCCGCGGGCTTCAGGCCGCGCCGGCGCACCAGCGGGTGGTCGGGCGGCGCGCACACCACCAGCGCGTCGTCGCGCCAGGGGCGCACCTCCAGCGCCGGGTGCGCCACCGGGCCTTCCACGCAGCCCAGCTCCAGCGCGTGGTCGAGCATGGCGGCGGCGATCTCGGCGGTGTTGGCCACGCGCAGGCGCACCGAGACGTGCGGGTGCGCGCGCACGAAACCGCCGAGCAGCTCGCCCACGCGGTAGTTGCCCACGGTGTTGCTGGCGCCCAGGCGCAGCTCGCCGCCGAGCGCCTCGGCCCGGGCCGTGCCGAGGCGGCCGAACTCGGCGTGGCGCTCCAGCAGCTCCTGCGCGCGCGGCAGCAGCTCGCGCCCGCGCGCGTTGAGGCGCAGGCGCCCGCGCGCGCGGTCGAACAGCGGCGCGCCGAGCTGCCGCTCCAGCTCGGCCAGCGCCATGCTGGCGGCGGGCTGGGTGAGGTGCACGCGCTCGGCGGCCGCGCGCACGCTGCCGAGCAGGGCGGTCTGCACGAACACGTCGAGCTGGCGCGGGCTGATGTTGAGCATCAGCCGATCTTATAGCACCGATCAGATATTCAAAGTTTTGCTGATCGAGGGGCGGGCGGAGAATGGCGCCACCTCTGCCAGGCCCCGTCCGATGAACGCCGTCGCCGCACCCACCTTCCCGCAGCGCCTGCCCGGGCTGCTGCTGTCGCTCGCCCTCGCCGCCGTCGCGCTGGCGCTGGGGCGGCGCTTCCCGCTGGTCGGCGGGCCGGTGGTCGGCATCGTGCTCGGCATCCTGGTGCGCAACGCGCTGTCGCCGGACGCGCGCTTCACGCCGGGCATCCAGTTCGCCGGCAAGCAGGTGCTGCAGTGGTCGATCGTCGCGCTGGGCTTCGGCCTCAGCCTGGACCAGGTGGCGAGGACCGGCCTGGAGTCGCTGTCGGTGACGCTGGTGACGATGAGCATGGCCTTCCTCGCCGCGCGCGCGCTGGGCCGGCTGCTCGGCGTGCACGACAAGCTCAAGGTGCTGATCGGCGTGGGCACGGCGATCTGCGGCGGCTCGGCGATCGCCGCGGTGACGCCGATCATCAGGCCCGACGAGCACGACACCGCGTTCGCCATCTCCACCATCTTCCTGTTCAACCTGGTGGCGGTGCTGCTGTTCCCGCTGCTGGGCCACCTGCTGCACCTGTCCGACCTCGGCTTCGGGCTGTGGGCCGGCACCGCGATCAACGACACCTCCTCGGTGGTGGCCGCCGGCTACAGCTACGGCAAGGCGGCGGGCGACTACGCCACCATCGTCAAGCTCACCCGCGCCACGCTGATCATCCCGGTGTGCGTGGTGCTGGCCTTCGGCGTGGCCGCGCGCGAGAAGAGCAAGGGCGCGGCCGGCTTCGGCCTCGGGCGCATCTTCCCGTGGTTCATCCTGTGGTTCCTGGTCGCCTCGGGCGTGCGCACCGCCGGCCTGGTGCCGGTCGCGGTGCAGCCCGCGCTGCATGCGGCCGCCGAGTTCCTGATCGTCGTCGCGCTCACCGCGATCGGCCTGTCGGCCAACCTGCGCAAGATGGCCGCGACCGGCCCGCGGCCGATCCTGCTGGGGCTGGGCGTGTGGGCGGCGGTGGCGGTGAGCAGCCTGCTGGTGCAGCTGGCGATCGGGCGGCTGTAGGCCGGGAAGCGCGAAGGAGTGGGCGCCGGGCCGCGGCGTTGCGGCATGGCGGGCGTGGGCGAGGGTCCGGGCGATCGACCTGACGCAAGACCGCCAACGGCCCCGATGCCAGGTCGTCGAGGTCGTGCCCGGCGCCGGGGTCAAGCACGGCCTTGCCTGGCCGGGAAAGCACGCAAGGCGATGGAAGCACGACGAGCGCGCCTGCACACCCGCCCACACGCCATCCCGCTGGCCTTCCCGGCGCTCTTCCCCGGAAGGTTTCGCACAGGCCCTCGGGCGTGCGCGCGCCGGCGCGCTAGGCTTTCCCCTGCTCCGCCAGCGTCAGCGCCACCTTGTCGCGCAGGTAGACCGGCAGCGCGTGCTCCGGCGCCTGCGCGCGGCCGGCGCGGAACTCGCGCACGGCCAGCACGGCGACGTGGCGGGCCTGCGGGTAGTGCGCGCCGCCGGCCGTGCGCAGCGCGCCGGTGAGGCGGCCGCGCAGCGCCTCGCCGTAGGTGGCCCAGCCGGTGCCGACCACCTGCCAGTGCGCCGCCACGGGCAGTTCCAGGGCCTCGGCGGTGGTCACGCGCTCCCGGTCCAGCGCCAGCAGGCCGCCGGCGCCGTCGGGACGGTAGCTGGCCGCGTAGATCTCGCCCATGCGCGCGTCGATCGCCGCGAGGATCGCCGCGTCCTCCTCCTGCGGCGCCTCCAGCGCCAGCGCGGCGAGCGAGGAGACCGGCACCACCGGCACGTCCAGCGCCAGCGCCATGCCCTGCGCCAGCGACACGCCCAGCCGCACGCCGGTGAAGGCGCCGGGGCCGCGGCCCACCGCGATGGCGTCGAGCGCGTGGCGGCCCACGCCGGCCTCGGCCAGCAGCGCGTCGGCCATCGGCAGCACCAGCTCGGCGTGGCGGCGCGGCGCCAGCTCGCCGCGCGCGACGATCTCCTCGCCGTGCACCAGCGCGACGGAACAGGCTTCGGTGGAAGTCTCGATGGCCAGCAGGTTCATCGGCGCATTCTCGCATCGGCGGCCGGGCCATGACAGCCGCGGCGCCGGGCGGCGGGCGGGCCGCGCGCGGGCAAGGCGGGGCGGATGCACGGCCAGCGCGGGGCGGAGGCCATTACCTCCCAGGTAATCGCCTTGCCCGCGCCGCGCCCGCAAGCTGTGCCCGCATCCACCGCGAGGAGAACCGCCATGACCGCCATCCGCACGCTCGTCGAGCGCTACCTGCAGAGCTGGAACGAGACCGACCCGCTGCGCCGCCGCGCGCTGATCGAGGACGTCTACGCCGAGCACGCCGCCTACACCGACCCGATGGTCGAGGCCCGGGGCTGGGAGGCGATCGACGCCACCATCGCCGCGGTGCAGGCGATGTTCCCCGGCCACGCCTTCCGCCTCGCCGGCGAGGTGGACGCGCACCACCACCTGGCGCGCTTCCGCTGGCACCTGGTGGCGCCGGGCGTGGCCGAGCCGCTGGCGATCGGCTTCGACGTGGCCGAGCTGGAGGACGGGCGCGTCCGCCGCGTGCACGGCTTCCTCGACCGGCTGCCGGCCGCCGCCTGAAACATCCACGCCCCGCCCGCCGCGCGGGCGGGGCCCGCATCCGGAGGAGACCCGCATGAGCCACTTCGCCGCCACCGACGGCACCGGGCTGTTCTACCGCGACTGGGGCCGGGGCCGGCCGATCGTCTTCGTCAGTTCCTGGGGCCTGGACTCGCGCACCTGGTCGCGCCACATGCTGCACTTCAACGCGCTGGGCTACCGCTGCATCGCGCCGGACCGGCGCGGCCACGGCCGCTCCGACGATCCCGGCCACGGTTACGACAGCCTCGACCGCCTGGCCGACGACCTCGCCGAGCTGCTCGACCACCTGGACCTGCGCGACGCCGTGCTGGTCGCCCACTCGATGGGCACCGGCGAGTGCGTGCGCTACCTCGCGCGGCACGGCAGCGCGCGGGTGGCGCGGCTGGTGTTCGCGGGCGCGGTGGCGCCGAGCTACCTCGACGGCAGCCGCGACCCGGCCAGCATGGACGAGGCCGCCACCGGGGCCGTGCTCGCCGCCATCGCGCGCGATCTGCGGCAGTGGCTGGAGGACAACGCCGACGGCTTCTTCCTGCCGGCGACGACCGGCGTCACCCCCGCGCAGATACGCCAGACCATCGGCCATTTCCAGGACGTGTCGGCGCTGGCGCTGCGGGACTGCTTCCGCGCCAAGCGCGCGGACCAGCGCGCCGAGCTGCGCGCGATCGACGTGCCGCTGCTGGTGGTGCACGGCGACCGCGACGCGAGCGAGCCGGTGCAGCAGGGCCGCGCCGTGGCGGCGCTGGTGCCCGGCAGCCGCTACCTCGAATACGCCGGCGCGCCGCACGGCCTGTACCTGACCCACTTCGAGCGCTTCGTGGACGACGTGCGCGCCTTCATCGGCGATGCGCGAGGCGGCGACGCGGCCGCGCGCGGGCCCCGGGGCATCGCCGCATGAGCCGCCGCGCGGAACCCGCGTCCGCGTCCGCCACGGCGGCGGCGACCGCTGGCATCATCGCGGCATGAACGCCCTCGCTTCCGACGCCGCCCGCCCGGTCGGCGACCTGCTGCGCGAATGGCGGCGGCACCGCCGCCTCAGCCAGCTCGACCTCGCCACCGGCGCGGAGATCTCCACGCGGCACCTGAGCTTCGTCGAGTCGGGCCGCGCGCGACCGAGCCGCGAGCTGATCCTGCACCTGGCCGAATACCTGGACGTCCCGCTGCGCGAGCGCAACGCGCTGCTGGTCGCGGCCGGCTACGCGCCGGCGTTCAAGGCGCGCGCGCTGGACGACCCGGCGCTGGCCGGCGCGCGCGCGACCATCGAGCGGCTGCTCGCCGGCATGGAGCCCGCGCCCGCGCTCGCCGTCGACCGCTACTGGAGCCTGGTCGCCGGCAACCGCGCCGTGCAGCGCCTGCTGGCCGGCGTGGCGGCGGAGCTGCTGCGGCCGCCGGTGAACGTGCTGCGGGTGGCGCTGCATCCGGCCGGCCTCGCGCCGCGCATCCGCAACCTCGCGCAATGGCGCGGCCACCTGCTGCACCGCCTGCGCCAGCAGATCGACGCCTGCCACGACCCCGCGCTGATCGCCCTGCTGCGCGAGCTGCAGGCGCTGCCCGCGCCCGCCGCGGCGGAGGACGCCGCGCCGCCGGGACCGGCCATCGCGGTGCCCCTGCTGATCGAGGCGGAGGGCGCGCTGCTGTCGCTGCTCAGCACCACCACGGTGTTCGGCAGCCCGGTCGACATCACCCTGGCCGAGCTCGCGCTGGAAGCCTTCGTGCCGGCGGACGCGGAAACGGCCGGGCGCCTGCGCGCGATGGCCGGCTGAGGCGCCGCCCGCGGGCCGGGCGCCGCGCCATCGCGGCCGGCGCGGTCAGGCCGGCGGCTGCCACAGCTCGACGCGCGTGCCTTCCGGGTCGGTGATCCAGCCGAAGCGGCCGTACTCGCTTTCCTCCACGCGCTCGTCCACCGCCACGCCGTCGGCGCGCAACCGGGCGAGCAGCGCCGCGAGGTCGTCCACGCGCAGGTTGATCATGTAGGGCTGGCCGCCCGCGCCGAAGTAGCCGGTGTCCGCCGGGAACGGCGCCCAGACCGCATAGCCCGGCCGCGCGGCATCGTCGGCGAAGCGCGTGCCGCCCCATGGCTCGACCTCCATGCCCAGGTGCCGCGCATACCATGCGGCCAGCGCGGTGGGATCGCGCGCCTTGAAGAAAACGCCGCCCAGTCCGGTGACTTTGGCCATTTTCGCCCCCTCCCTCGGTGGACCCCGGAAAACCGCCAGGCGCCGGCATGGCGCCGGCGGCACGCGGGGCGCGGACAGCATGGCGCCGGCGGCACGCGGGGCGCGGACAGCGTAGCCGTTGCGGGGGGTGTGCGCACGGCGCGGAGGGCCTGCGCAGGGACCAGGCGTCCTCCGGTCAGGCCATGTCGCTGCTGGAGTCCGGCCTGCGCCGGGATGGCGGGGGCTCTGGCCAGGCTGCATGCGTCGCGTGGCCGCCGTTCGGCGCGCCAGGCAACCTGGTCCCGGCTTTCTCGCCGCACTGCACGGACCGTTGCGGATGGCGGCGGGCCCGCGCCGGACGGCGAGGCGAGGGCCCCACAGCAGCGCCTGCGCCGGAACGGCCCGGCGTTGCCCGTTCCGCGCGCCTTTCAGCCCCCCACGGTGGCCGCGGCCGGCACGGGGCGGAAGAACGCGCGCACCTCGTCCAGCGCGCGCGTGCGCGGCATCGGCGGCAGGCTGGCGAGGAACAGCCGGCCGTAGCCCTTGGTGCCGAGACGCGGGTCGCACAGCACCAGCACGCCGCGGTCGTGCACGTCGCGGATCAGCCGGCCGGCGCCCTGCTTCAGCGCGATCGCCGCGCTGGGCACCTGCCAGCCCATGAAGGGGTTGACGCCGGCCGCTTCCAGCGCGTCCAGCCGCGCCTGCAGCACCGGGTCGTCGGGCGCGGCGAACGGCAGCTTGTCGATCACCACCACGCTCAGCGCCTCGCCGGCCACGTCCACGCCCTCCCAGAAGCTGGCCGCGCCGAGCAGCACGCCGCGGCCGCTGGCGCGGAAGTCCTCCAGCAGCCGGTGCCGCGGCGCCTCGCCCTGCACGAACAGCGGCCACGGCGCGCGCTCGCGCAGCAGCTCGGCGGCGCGGCGCAGCGCGCGGTGCGAGGTGAACAGCAGGAAGGCGCGGCCGTCGGAGGCCTCCAGCACCGGCAGCACGGCGTCGAGCACGCGCTCGGTGTAGTCGCGCGCGGCCGGGTCGGGCAGCTCCGGCGGCAGGTAGCACAGCGCCTGCCTCGCGTAGTCGAACGGGCTGTCCAGGCCGAGCGTGAGCGGGTCCTCCAGGCCGAGCTGGCGCGCGAAGTGCCCGAAGCTGCCGGCCACCGACAGCGTGGCCGAGGTGTGCACCCACGCCGCCCGGGTGCGCTCGCGCATCGCGCGCAGCGGCGCGGCGAGGTCGAGCGGCGTGGCGTGCAGCGCGAAGCCGCGCGGGAACAGCTCGTACCAGCGCACGTCCTGCGGCGCGTCCTCCTCGGCGATGCGGTCCAGGCGCAGCGAGAGCGCCGTCGCGCGCTCGTGCGCGCTGGCCAGCCCGCGCGAGCGCTCGGCCTGCGCGGCAAGCGCGTCGGCGAGCGCGGCCAGCGCCTCGCGCAGGTCGTGCAGCGCGCCGCCCGCGCCGGCCTGCCGCGCCAGCTCGCGGAACGGCCCGCGCGCGGGCAGCGGGTCGAGCGCGAGGCGCAGCCGGCGCACCGCGTCCTGCACCGCCTCGACGGGTTCGAGCAGCGTGCCGATGGCGCCGGTGACGCCGTGGCACTCGGCCAGCGCGTCCTGCGCGAGCTCCGCGAGCTGGCGCGCGCTCACGCTCTGCGAGAAGAACTGGCCGGCCAGCTCCGGCACCTGGTGCGCCTCGTCGAGGACGAAGGCCGCCGCGCCGGGCAGGATCTCGCCGAAGCCCTCCTGCTTGAGCGCGAGGTCGGCGAACAGCAGGTGGTGGTTGACCACCACCAGGTCCGCCTCCTGCGCCTCGCGGCGCGCGGCGACCACGTGGCAGTCGTCGTAGAACGGGCACTCCGCGCCCAGGCAGTTCTCCGGCGTGGAGGTGACGCGCGGCCACAGCGGCGATTCCTCCGGCACCTCGGCCAGCTCCATGCGGTCGCCGCGCCGCGTGCGCGCCGACCAGGCGCGGATCGCGGCCAGCTGCGCGGCCTGCGCGCGGTCGAACGTGGCGCCCTCGCGCACGGTCTGGTCGAGCCGGTACAGGCACAGGTAGTTGGCGCGGCCCTTGAGCAGCGCGGTCTTGACGCGCGCGCCCAGCACCGAGCGCACGCGCGGCAGGTCGCGGAAGTAGAGCTGGTCCTGCAGCGCCTTGGTGCCGGTGGAGACGATCACCCGCTCGCCGGAGAGCAGCGCCGGCACCAGGTAGGCGTAGGTCTTGCCGGTGCCGGTGCCGGCCTCCGCCACCAGCGTCTCGCGCTGCGCGATGGCCTGCGCCACCGCCCGCGCCATCGCCTGCTGCGCCGCGCGCGGGGCGAAGTTCGGCAGCTCGCGGGCGAACGGGCCGTCGGCGCCGAGCAGGGCGGCGATGTCGTCGGGATCGGTCATCGCGCAAGTATCGCCCAGCGGGGCCGCCGCGCGGGCGGAAGGTCGCGCGGTCCGCGCGGCGGCGGGCGCACCTGCCGTTCGCGGCCCCGCATGCGGCGCTGGAGCCGGCGTGCCGGCGACGCCCGGCTGGCCCGCGCACAGCGATACGCCCTGCCCATATCGCCCCTGCGCACGACATGCCCCGAGAACCGCGAACGGCAAATGCAAGTGCAAATTTGCATTGCAATTGCAATTTGTCAACTCGGGCCGACGCGCTTGCAAGAATGGCGCGCGCTTTTCGCGCGGGTCCCCTGCTTCGAGATGACGTCCTCCCCGTCCTACGCCGATTTTGCCGACCGCCTGCGTCGCGCCTGCGACGAGGCCGGCGTACCCGGCGGCCGCCAGCGCGTCACCGCCGTGGCGACGCGCTTCGGCGTGGCCCGCGAGACGGCGCGGCTGTGGTTCGCCGGCCGCGCCCTGCCGGAGCTGACGCGGCTGATCGAGATCGCGGAGGAACTGGGCTGCAGCCTGGACTGGCTGGCGCTGGGCCGCGGCGTCGCGTCGGCCGCCGGCAGGCCGGGCCGCCGCGTGGCGGACGGCGCCGCTTCCTACGACGCGCTTTCGGCGCAGGAGAAGGCGGTGGTCGCGGCGATGCGCGACCTCAGCGAGAAGCGCCGCGCGGGGCTGGTGGCGCTGCTGTCGGGGCGCTGAGAACCTGCCCGATCGCCCGTGCCCCGTGCCCCGTGCCGGGAGCCTTCGCGCGTGGACGGGGAAGAGCGAAAGAGGGGACGCCGGTCAGCGACGTCACGACGTGGCGGGGCTGGCGAGGATTCGGGCATCGGGCTTGCGAGGCTCCTGGGGGAGCGGCCTCCGGCCGCGATCAGCCGACGCCAGGCCGCCCAGCGGCCTTAGCGCCGGGCCCGCCAAGGCCAGAGGCTCCAGCGCCAGATGGTCGAGCGCGGCTTGCCTGGCCGGAGAAGCAACGGGAAGCGAGGGAAGAACCGCCGCCGCTTCCACCCCCGCTCGCGCCTTATCCCGCTGGCCTTCCTTGGCAGCGCTTTCCCGGAAGCTCTTGAAAGGGGCCGAGGCGCGCCGCTCCGCCGCGGCATCCGGGCCGGCGCTAGTAGCGCGGCACGCCCGCCACGTGGCACTGCTGCACCCACTTGCGCGCGGTGGCGGCGCCGGCCTCGTCGTCGGCCTGCAGGCGCATCTCCACGATGGTCTGCCAGTTGCGCGCGCACAGCGGGCCCAGGCGCGGGCCGAGCTCCCACGAGCGGTGGGCGAGCTTCTCGGCGGCGGCGTAGTCCTTCAGCCGCACGGCGAGCTCGGCGCGGTCCTGCAGCAGCTCGGGCGAGTCGGGACCGAGCCTGAGCGCCTGGTCGAGCTTGGCCGCGGCGTCGGCGTAGCGGCCGGCGCGCTCGTCGGCCTGCGCGGCGTCCTGCAGCGACGCCACGCCGGGGTCGCGCAGCGGGTTGACGTCGATCACCGACTGCTCGCGCGCGCCGGCGGCGCGGATCGCGGCGACCAGGTCGTAGCTCGGCCGCGGCGGCCGCACCGGCGCGGGCGGCGGGGTGCTGCAGGCGGCGGCCAGCAGCGCCAGGGCGAACGGCGACAGGCGGGGGAGGGTGCGGCGTTGCATGGAGGTCAGTATCCGGTGGAGTGGGTGGCGGCGTCGATGCTGGCGGCCGGCGCCGGCGCGGCGCCGCCGCTGAAGAAGTTGCCGACCTGCTGCCAGAAGCAGCCCTCGGCGTCCGCCGGCAGCGAGCCGGGGACCACCGGGATCTGCCGCGCGCCCTCGCACTCGGGCTGCGTGCGCTTGCCGTCGGACGGGTCGACCCAGGCCATCTCCAGGCCGTCCGGCACGGCCGGCAGCGGGCGCGTGGGCAGCTTGCGGAACAGCGCGGCCCAGGCGCGCAGCGCGCCGGAGTTGCCCCACAGGCTGGTCACCTTGTTGTCGTCGCGGCCCATCCAGAACACCGCCAGGCGGTCGGCGGTGAAGCCGGCGAACCAGCTGTCGCGCTGGCTGTCGCTGGTGCCGGTCTTGCCGGCGGCGTTGAGCCAGGACAGGCCCGAGTTGCCCACCGACGCGCCGGTGCCGTAGCGCATCACCTGCTGCATCGCCCAGGTGGTGAGCGCCACCGCCTGCTGGTACTCGCCCTTGCCGGTCTGCACCTCGTAGCGCTTGATGGTCCGGCCGCTGCCGTCGACCACGCCGCGCACCGCCAGCGGCGGCAGCGCGTGGCCGCCGCTGGCGAGGTACTGGTAGAGCTGGCTCACCTGCAGCGGCGAGAGGTCCACCGCGCCGAGCAGCAGCGAGGGGCCGGCGCCGACGTTGTCGAGGCCGAACGACTGCAGGAAGGCCTGGATGCGCGGCAGGCCGATGTCCAGGCCCAGGTGGATGGTGGCGAGGTTCCACGAGTGCGCCAGCGCGTCCACCAGCGGCACCATGCCGTGGCTCTGGTGGTCGTCGTTCTGCGGCGTCCACGGCGTGCCGTCGGGCTGGCGCATCGAGACCGGGCTGTCGTCCAGCGGCGTGGCCAGGTTCCAGCGCTGCGGCTGGGTCAGCGCCACCAGGTAGACGAACGGCTTGATGGTGGAGCCGATCGGCCGGCGCGCGTCCAGCGCGCGGTTGAAGCCCTGGTCGCCCGGCGTCTTGCTGCCGACCACGGCGAGCACGCTGCCGGTCTGCGCGTCGGTGACCACGCCGGCGGCCTGCAGCGCGTCGCCGCGCTTGCCCTGGCCCTTCATCGCCTCGGCGATGGCCTGCTCGGCGTAGAGCTGCGCGGCCGGGTCCAGCGTGGTGAAGATCGACAGGTTGCCGGCGCGCAGCGTGTCGTCGTCGAAGTCGCTGGTGATCTGCGCGCGCACCAGCTGCATGAAGGCGGGGAAGCGGTTGTGCGGCAGCTGCGCGCTGGGCGCGATGCCCAGCGGCGCGGCCTCGGCGGCGTTGGCCTGGCCGGCGTCGAGCAGGCCGGTCTGCACGAACTGCTGCAGCACCAGGTTGCGCCGCGCCAGCGCGCGCTGCGGGAAGCGGCGCGGGTCGTAGTAGCTGGGGCCCTTGACCATGCCGATCAGCATGGCGATCTCCTGCGGGCGCAGGTCCTCCAGCCGGCGGCCGAAGTAGAACTCCGCGCCGGCGGCGAAGCCGTGCACCGCCTGGTCGCCCTGCTGGCCGAGGAACACCTCGTTGACGTAGGCCTCCAGGATGCGGTCCTTCGGGTAGTGCGCCTCGATCAGCAGCGACAGCAGCGCCTCGTTGAACTTGCGGGTGAAGTTCTGGTTGCGGTCCAGGAACAGGTTGCGCACCAGCTGCTGGGTCAGCGTGGAGCCGCCCTGCACGGTGTGGCCGGCGCGCAGGTTGGCGAAGGCGGCGCGCAGGATCGCGCTGAAGTCGAGGCCGATGTGGTGCTTGAAGTCGCGGTCCTCCACCGCCTGCAGGCCGGCCACCAGCAGCGGCGGCACGTCGGCCAGGCGCACGATGCGCCGCTCCTCCTGCTGCGCGCCGTACACGGTGGCGATGCGCGCGGGGTCGAGGTGGGTCGCGGCGACCGGCTTGCCGCTGGCCGCGTCGGCCACCGCCACCACCTGGCCCTTGCCCAGCGTCACGCGGATGCGCCTGGGCAGCTCGCCGCCGTCCGGCCCGGCGTAGCCGCGCGAGGCGATGGTGTAGCGCGCGCCTTCCTTCGCCCAGCTGCCGGGCACCTGGCCGCGGCCGTCGTTGCCGTAGCCGGCGAAGGTCAGCTCCAGCTCCAGCGCGGCCGGCGTCATCGGCACGCCCGGCGCCAGCAGCAGCGGGCGCGCGTACACGCGCGTGGGCACCGCGAACACCAGGTCGTTGAAGCGGTCCTGCACGCGCTTGTTGAGCACCAGCGTGTACGGCAGCACGAAACCGAAGAACAGGCCCAGGCCGATCCAGAACGGGATGCGCACCCACGGCCAGGCGGTGCGGGCGAGCGAGCGGAGGCGGGTCAGGAAGGCCAAGGGCGGGGTATCCGGGGCAAAGTCGTCCGGATGATAGGGCCTGCCACCCGGCAGGCATCTGAATGCCGGTCCGCCGGATGTGGCGCGGCGCGGGCCGCGGGCGGCCGATCGGCGGGCAATTCAGGCCGGCGGGCGCCAGCAGCCGGCGGTGGGCGCGAACGGCCTTGGATGCACGCCGAGCAGGCGTTCCAGCTCGGCGTTGTCGGCCACCAGGTCGGTTTCCAGGCGTTGCAGCGGGCCGCGCAGGCGCGGCGCGGCCCGCGCGCCCGCGCGCAGCAGCCAGGCCGGCAGCGGCAACGGCACGGTCGCCGCCGGCAGGCTGCGACGCACGCGCGCGAACATCTCCGCCGCGCGCAGGCGCTCGCCGCCGCCGATGGCGAGCACGCGGCCGGCCGCGGCGGGGCGCTGCAGCGCGGCCAGCACCGCCTGCGCGATGTCGTCGGCGTGCACCGGCTGGCGCAGGCCGCGTCCCGCCGGCAGCGGGAACAGCCGCGTGCGCAGCGCGCGCCGCGCGATGGGGGTCAGGCTCTTGTCGAGGCCCGCGCCGTAGACCAGCGTGGGCCGCAGCACGGTCCAGGCGCTGCCCAGTTCCGCGCAGGCGCGCGCCAGCGCGGCCTCGCCCTCGCGCAGCTCGCGCGCGACCGCGCGCTCGGCGGGCACGTCGGAGCCGATCTTGCTCTCCGCGCTCATCGAGCTGGTGGCGACCACGCGCGGCGCATGCGCCGGCCTCGCCCCGGCCAGCCAGCGCGCGAACGGCAGCAGCGGGCCGAAGCTGACGATGGCCTCCACCGGCGGCAGCGCCGGCACGCGGTCGGGCAATGCGCCCTCCAGCCAGCGCACGCCGCCGGATGCCGCGCGCGGGCGGCGGCTGAGGGCCAGCACCTTGATGCCTTGCGCGCGCAGCCGCGGCAGCAGGAAGTGGCCGATCTGGCTGCTGGCGCCGAACACCAGTACGGTCATCGGTTCCTCGTCGTTGCGTGGTGGCCTGGAGTGGCGGGATCGCGGCCGGAGGCCGCGATGCACTCTGCCGGCACAGAGCCGACGGCTCCCATGCAGAGCCCCGCCGCGGAAGCCATTCCCGCGGCGGTTCCCGCCACGCCCGCAGGCGACGCCGCCATCGCGGCGCCTTCAATGCATCGCCCGCAGGCGCCCGTCGAGCTCCTGCAGGCGGGCCAGCGCGGGCGCGACCTTGCGCGCCTGCTGCAGCGACTGCGCGGCGCCGGCGCGGTCGCCGCGGGCGAGCTGCTGCTCGGCCTGGTCGAGCCAGGCGTCGCCCAGCCGGCGGCCCAGCTCCTGCTGGCCGGCGTCGCCGGGCGACAGGTCGGCCAGGTCGGCCAGCAGCTCGCCGGCATGGGCCAGGTTGCCGCTGGAGAGCGCCTGGTCGAACTGCGCGGTCACCACGTTCGGCAGGTTCTGCAGGCCGCGGCGCGCGTCCTCGTTGTTGCCGTCGATGGCCAGCGCGTTGCGGTAGAGGTCGTAGGCGCTGTCGCCCGGCGGCAGCATGATCTCGCCGCGCGCGGTGGCCTGCTGCGCGCGCCTGAGCAGCTCGGCGAGCTGCGCCTGCTGCTGCGGGCCGAGCGGCGGCTGCAGCGTGCCGGCGGCGGAGTCCGCCGCGGCCGGCGCGGCGGCCGGCTCGCCCAGCCGCGCGCGCGCGGCGGCGAGGTCGGCGGACTTGGGCGCCAGTTCGCCCGCGCGGTCGAGCAGGCGCCGCGCCTGCGCGCGGTCGCCCGCGTCCAGCGCGGCGTTGGCCTGCACGACCAGCGCCTGCGCCACCTGGCCCAGGCCCGCGTGCGCCTGCGCGTTGTCGGGATCGAGCTGCAGCGCGCGCCTGAACCAGGCCAGCGCGGTGTCGTCGCCGTCGCCGTCGATGCGGCCGGCGCGCAGCGCGTCCTGGCCGCTCTGCAGGGCCTTGGCCAGCGCGCTGTCGTCCTGCTTGCGGTCCTGCGCCTGCGCGGCGCGCAGCGCGGGCAGCTCGCCGTAGCTGGGCAGCAGCGCGGCGAGCTGGTCGATGCTGGCGGCGGCGCCGGCGTCGTCGTTGGCGGCCAGTGCGGCGCGCGCCTTGGCGGCGAGGGCCGCGCCGACCTTGTCCAGGCCGTGCGCGGCCACCGCGTTGCCGGGGTCGCCGTCGAGCGCGCGGCGGTACAGCGCGCCGGCGCCGTCGGGGCCGTCCAGCCGGCCGGCGTCGAACGCCTGCTGCGCCTGCGCGATCAGCGCCTCGGTCTGGCTGGCGCCGTTGCGCGCCTTGGCGATCAGCTGGTCGAGCCGGTCCACGTCGCTGCCGCCGCCGAGCAGTTCGCGCGCGGCGCCGAGCAGTTGTGAGGCCTCGTCCAGCCGGCCGGCGCGGTAGGCGGCGTCGGCGCGGGCGAGCTCGGCCATGCCGACCTGGCGCAGGCCGTCGCGGGCGCGGTCGTTGTCCGGCTCCTGCTCGCCGGCGGACTCGAACAGCGCGCGCGCGCCGTCGGGGCCGTCGAGCCGGCCCTGCTGCAGCGCCTGCTCGGCGCGGGCGAGCTGGTCGTTGAGCCCGGTGCGCGGCACCAGCCCGCGCAGGCGGTCCTGGTTGAGCCACAGCGCCAGCAGCGCCGCGGCGACCACCAGCAGCGCCCACGGCCAGCGCGGCGTGCGGCGCGGCGGCCGCTCCGGCGCGGCGCGGCGGCGCTCCGGCTCCACGCGGATGCTCGGCAGCTCGTCGCGCGGCGGTGCGGCCGGCGGGTCGTCGTCCAGGTGGTCGAGGTCGCCCAGGCGCGGTTCGATCCGCTCGGACGGGTCTGCGTGGTGGTCTCGGCGTCCGCTCATGTGCATGGGGAAAATGGAGGCCGTGGCAGCTTAGCACCGCCGCTCCGCGCCGCCCGCGGCGCGGAATGGGGCGTTCAGCTGGCGCTGACGCGGCGCGCGTCGGTGACGTTGGGCAGCGCCGCCAGCTTCGCCAGCAGGCCGGAGAGCTGCTCGAAGTCGCGCACGCGCAGGGTGAAGCGCATCTCCACCACGCCGCTGCGCGGCGACACGCGGCTGTTCAGCGCGACGATGTGCGTGCCGACGTTGCTGATCACGCCGGTGACGTCCTTCTGCAGGTCCTTGCGGTCGTAGGCGGTCAGCTCCACGTCCACCTCGTAGGACTGCGGCGCGCCGCTGCCCCATTCGACCTGGATCACGCGGTCCGGGTCGCGCCGCGCCAGGCGCGCCAGGCTGGCGCAGTCGGCGCGGTGCACCGAGACGCCGCGGCCCTTGGTGACGTAGCCGCGCACCGCGTCGCCCGGCAGCGGCTGGCAGCAGCGCGCCAGCACGGTGAGCAGGTTGCCCACGCCCTCGATGCGCAGCGCGCTGGGGTCGGGCTTCTCGCTGCGGCGCGGGGCCAGCGCGGGCGGCGCCGGTTCCGCCGCCGGCGCCTCGGCCTCCAGCAGCGCGCGCGCCACGTGGCCGGGCGTCACCTCGCCCAGCGCCAGCGCCACCAGCAGCTCGTCGTGGGTCTTGAGGTGGAAGTGCGCGGGCAGCGCGGCCAGGTCCGGCGCGGGCAGCGCCAGGCGCCTGAGCTCGCGCTCCAGGATCGCGCGCCCGGCGGCGAGGTTGGCGTCGTGCGCCAGCTTGCGGAACCACACGCGCACCTTCTCCCTCGCGCGCGAGGTGTGGAGGTAGCCGTGGTGCGGCGAGAGCCAGTCGCGGCTGGGCTCGGCGTTCTTGGCGGTGATGATCTCCACGCGGTCGCCGCTGCGCGGCTGGAAGCTCAGCGGCACGATGCGCCCGTTGACCCTGGCGCCGCGGCAGCGGTGGCCCACCTCGGTGTGCACGTGGTAGGCGAAGTCGAGCACGCTGGCGCCGTGCGGCAGGTCCACCACCTCGCCCTTGGGGGTGAGCAGGTAGACGCGGTCCTCCAGCAGCTCGGTCTGCAGCTCGGCGGCCAGCTCGCCCTCGTCGCCGCGCGGCTCCAGCAGCTTGCGCATCCAGGCGATCTTGGCCTCGAACTCGGCGTCGGCGCTGCCGCCTTCCTTGTAGCGCCAGTGCGCGGCCACGCCCAGCTCGTTGTCGCGGTGCATGGCGTGGGTGCGGATCTGCACCTCCAGCGTCTTGCCGTGCGGGCCGACCACCGCGGTGTGCAGCGAGCGGTAGCCGTTGCCCTTGGGCCGCGCGATGTAGTCGTCGAACTCGCCGGGCAGGTGCGGCCACAGCGAGTGCACCACGCCGAGCGCCGCGTAGCAGTCGGCCACGCCGTCCACCAGCACGCGCACCGCGCGGATGTCGTACAGGTCGGAGAACTCCAGCGCCTTGCGCTGCATCTTCTTCCAGATGGAATAGATGTGCTTGGGCCGCCCGGCCAGCTCGGCGCGTATGCCCGCGGCCCGCAGCGCGCGGCCGAGCTCGTCCAGCGTCTCGCGGATGAAGGCCTCGCGGTCGGCGCGGCGCTCGTCGAGCAGGTTGGCGATGCGCCGGTAGGTGTCCGGCTGCAGGTAGCGGAAGGCCAGGTCCTCCAGCTCCCATTTCAGCTGCCAGATGCCCAGGCGGTTGGCCAGCGGCGCGTGGATGTCGCGGGTGAGGCTGGCCAGCTCGCGCCGCTCCGCCTCCGGCAGCGCGGCCGCCGCGCGCATCTTAGCCAGCTGGCGCGCCAGCAGCACGAACACCACGCGCAGGTCGCGGATGATCGCCAGCAGCAGCCGGCGCAGCCCTTCCGAGCCGCCGCCCTGGGTGCGCTGCGCGTGCAGCGCCCACACCTTCTCGGCCGCGCGCTGGCCGTCCACCAGCCGGCGCAGCTCCTCCGGCAACGCCGGCGCGCGCGCCTCCCACAGCGCGGGGTCGGCCTGCGCCAGCGCGAACCACAGCGCCGCGGCCTGGGTCTGCGCGTCGCAGCCGAGCATCGCCAGCAGGTCCAGCACGTCGGCGCACTCGGCCTGGTCCACCGCCGGGCGCCGCGCGCAGGCCTCGAGCGCCTCCGCCAGCGCGGCCGGCAGCGCCGCGGCGCGGGCGCGCCACGGTTCCAGGCTGGGCGTTGCGGGGGCGGGAGCTTGCACCATGCGCGCGGGAATCCTCGTAGGACGCCATTCTAGTGACAGCGCGCCGCACCTGGCCTGAAGGGGCGCAGGCGCGGGACAATGCGCGGCTTTCCATCAGGGATCGCGCCCCATGAGGCACCGCGTTCTTTCCGCCTTCGTCCTGGCGGTGCTGGCCGCACCGGCGCACGCGCAGCAGGCCGAGCCGCTGCGCCAGCGCATGGGCGAGGCCGCGTTCCGCCAGGCCGCGCCGGAACGCGCCGTGGTGGAGAGCCGCATCGCCGGCCGCTTCGCCGGCTGACGGCCGGGCGACGTGCTCGCGCTGGCGAACGGCCAGCGCTGGCGCGTGGCCGACGACAGCGCGCTGGCCACCGGCAGGCCGCTCGACGCGCCCGCCGTCACCGTCGGGCCGGGCCTGCTCGGCGGCTGGCTGCCGAAGGCGGCGGGCTACAACGCCAGCGCGCGGGTGGAGCCGGCGAACTGAGCAAGGGCGCGTCGCTTGATGCCGGACGCCGTGTCGGAAAAATCCCACGGCGCGCCGGGGCGGTAGGGAGTTGAGCCGCCATTGCGTTCTAGTAATTTTGATCAGGCCGCCGTGGGCAGAGTCCGTGCATCGCGGCGGATCGGCAATACAGGGGAAAGTTCATGGACGACGTTGCAGCGCGACGACTGGGCCGGTGGCCGCGGGCGCTGTCGTGCGGACTGCTGGCGCTGGCGCTGCCGTTCTGCCTCGCGCCGGCGCGGGCGCAATCCATCGCGGGACAACAGGAGCAGCGCGAGCGCGAGCAGCGCGACGCCGAGCAGCGCGCCAGGCTGCGCGAGTCGCCGGACGTGCGGCTGCAGCCCGCGCCGTCCAGCGACTACCGGCAGACCGGCCTGCCGCGGGAGACGCCGTGCTTCCGCCTCGACAGCATCGTCCTGGAAGGCGGGCGCCGCGAGGCGTTCGGCTTCCTGCAGCGCTACCTCGACCGCTACCGGGGGCAGTGCGTCGGCCAGCAGGGACTGGCGCTGCTGGTCCGCCGCGCGTCCGACCTGGTGCTGGCGCGCGGCTACGTGACCACGCGGCTGGCGGTTCCCGAGCAGAACCTCGCGCAGGGACGGCTGCGCCTGCTGCTGGCGCCCGGCACGCTCGGCGCCGTGCGCTTCGCGCCGGGCTCGGCCACGGCGGACTGGCGCAGCGCCCTGCCGCTGCGGCCGGGCGACCTGCTCGACCTGCGCGCCATCGAGCAGGGCCTGGAGCAGTTCAAGCGCGTGCCCTCGCAGGACGTGAAGATCGACATCGCGCCCGGCGCCGCGCCCGGTACCTCCGACCTGGTGCTGACGGTCGTTCGCGCGCGGCCGTGGCGCTACACCTTCGAGCTGGACGACGGCGGCATCCGCGCCACCGGCCGCGAGCAGGGCGGCATCAACCTGGCGCTGGACCAGCCGCTGGGCGTCAACGACATCCTCGTGGCCGGCGTCACCCATTCGGTGGGCGACGACCACGGCGTGCGCGGCACCCACGGCGGCGACCTCGACTACAGCCTGCCCCGGGGCTGGTGGACCTTCGAGCTTTCCAGCAACGGCTACGGCTACCGCCAGCCGGTCACCGGCGCCATGCAGACCTTCAGCTTCACCGGCCGCTCGCGCACCAACGCGGCCAGCGCCACGCGGCTGCTGCACCGCGACCAGCGCAGCAAGACCTCGCTGCAGCTCACCCTGAGCGGACGGCAGGCGCACAGCTACGTCGACGGCGAGGAGATCGCCGTGCAGCGGCGCCGGACGCGCGCGCTGGAGCTGGCGCTGGTCCAGCGCCGCTACCTCGGCGACGCCCAGCTCGACCTGCGCCTGGCCTGGCGCCGCAACGTGCCCTGGTTCGGCGGCGACTGGGCGGCCGGCCACGACGGCGGCCCCACCTTCCGCGCCAGCATCGCCACGCTCGACGCCAGCCTCGGCCTGCCGTTCCAGGCCGCCGGCCAGCGCTGGCTGTGGGCCTCCGAACTGCGCGCGCAGGCCACCGGCGACCAGGTCTACGCGGAGGACTACCTCACCGTCGCCGGCCGCTACACCGTGCGCGGCTTCGACGGCGAGCAGACCCTGGGCGGGCCGCATGGCGGGTACTGGCGCAACACCCTGAGCTGGCTGCCGGGCGGCAGCGGCGTGGCGCTGTACGGCGGCGTCGACGTCGGCCGCGCCGGCGGCGTGCCCACGCCGGGCCTGTCCGGCCACGCCGTCAGCGGCGCCGTGCTCGGCGTGCGCGGCGGCCGCTGGGGGCTCTCCTGGGACCTCTTCGCCGGCTGGGCGCTGCACGCCCCCGCCGGCTTGCGTACCGCCCGCCCCGCGGCGGGCATGCAGTGGATCTACGTGTTCTAGGCGGCGCGCCCCGCCGCCCCGTGCGAGCCCGGATGCGTCCGGGTACTGCCGTCAAGGAGTCGATGCCATGAAGGATTTCCGCCACCGTCCCCTTCCCATGCGACCGCTGCGCCGCAAGGCGCTGTGCGCCGCGCTCGGCCTCGCCCTGGGCTGGCCCGCCGCCCATGCGCAGAGCGCGGCGGTGCGCCCGGACGGCAGCACCGCCACGACGACGCAGCAGGCGCCCAACGGCGTGCCGGTGGTGAACATCGCCGCGCCCAACGCCGCCGGTCTCTCGCACAACCGCTACCGGCAGTTCGACGTCGGCGCGCAGGGCCTGATCCTCAACAACAGCGGCGCGATCAGCAGCACGCAGCTGGCCGGCTACGTCTACGGCAACCCCGACCTTTCCAGCGGCGCGGCGGCGCGGCTGATCCTCAACGAGGTCACTTCCACCGCGCCCAGCCGGCTGCAGGGCGTGCTCGAGGTGGCGGGCCGCGCCGCCGACGTGGTGGTGGCCAACCCGAACGGCATCGACTGCAACGGCTGCGGCTTCATCAACGCCACCCGCGGCGTGCTCGCCACCGGCACGCCGGTGCTGGGCGCGGACGGCACGCTGAGCGCGCTGCGCGTCACCGGCGGCACCCTCACCATCGGCGGCCAGGGCCTGGACGGCAGCGGCATCGACCGCGTGGACCTGATCGCGCGCGCCGTCGCGGTGAACGCCGGCCTCTGGGCCAACCGCCTCAACGTGGTGACCGGGGCCAATCGCGTGGACTACGCCACGCTGGCCACGCAGAAGCTCGCCGGCACGGGCGCCGCGCCGGCGCTGGCGCTGGACGTGTCGGCGCTGGGCGGCATGTACGCCGGCGCGATCCGCCTGGTCGGCACCGAGGCGGGTCTGGGCGTCAACAGCCAGGGCCAGGTCGCCGCGCAGGACGGCGACCTCACCCTGACCAGCGCGGGCCAGGTCGTGCTGGGCGGCAAGACCGGCGCCACCGGCAACGTCGCCGTCGAGGCGGCGCAGTCGGTCGCCAGCGCCGGCACGCTGGCGGCCGGCGGCGCGTTGCGCCTGGACAGCGGCGGCGACCTGAACGTCGGCGGCACGCTCTACAGCGACGGCGCGATGACGCTGACGGCGGGCGGCGCCCTCGTCAATCGGGGGCAAGTGCAGTCGCAGGGCGGCGCCCTCACGCTGCAGGCCGCGGGCACGCTCGCCAACGCGGCCGGCGCCGGCATGCTCGCGAACGGACCCGTCGCCGTGCACGCCGGCGCGCTGGACAACGCGGGCCGGCTGGAGTCGGTGCAGGGCATGGGGCTCACGCTGCAAGGCGCGGCGACCAATGCCGGCGTACTGCAGGCCGACCAGGGCGGGCTTGTGCTTTCGGCCGCCACGCTGGGCAATGGCGGCCGGATCGCCGCGGGCGGCGACGCCAGCCTCGGCGCATCCACGTCGCTGGGCAGCACCGGCACGCTGGTGGCCAACGGCAAGGTGACGCTGAGCGCGCCGAGCCTGAGCACGGCGGGCACGATCCAGGCGGGCCAGTCGCTGGCGATCGCGGGCGGCAGCCTGAGCAGCGCGGGCAAGCTGTACGCGCTCGGCGGCGACTGGACGGCGCAATTGAGCGGCGCCTTCAACGGCGCCAGCGGCAGCGACATCTACGGCGCCGGCAAGGTGGGCGTGCAGGCCGCTTCCTTCGTCAACGCGGGTGGCGTGGAAGCGCGCCAGGCGTTGTCGCTGACCAGCGGCGGCGAGCTGCGCAACCAGGGCACGCTGCAGGCCGACGGCGGCGACGCCACGCTCGCCGCGGGCACGCTCGACAACGACGGCACCGTCAGCGCGCGGGCCCATCTGCACCTCGGCGCCACCGGCGCGCTGACCACCCATGGCCAGGCCGTGGCGGGCGGCGACGTGGACCTCGGCGGCGCGCGCCTGGACACGGCGGGCCTGGTGCAGGCCGGCGGCCGCCTCGACCTGGGCAGCGCCGGCGACCTGGTCAACGCGGGCCGGCTGTACGCGCTGGGCGGCAACTGGACGGCGCGGCTCGGTGGCGCCTATGCCGGCCAGGCCGGCAGCGACGTGTACGGCAGCGGCGACCTCGCCCTGCATGCAGCGGCGTTCGCCAACGCGGGCACGTTCGAAGCGGAACGGAGCCTGGCGATCCAGGCCGATCACGCGCTCGGCAACAGCGGCCTGCTGCGCGCCGACCAGGGGAACCTGACGCTCGGCGCCGACGCGCTGAGCAACGGCGGCCGGATCGGCGCGGGCGGCGACGCCAGCCTCGGCGCATCCACGTCGCTGGGCAGCACCGGCACGCTGGTGGCCAACGGCAAGGTGACGCTGAGCGCGCCGATCCTGAGCACGGCGGGCACGATCCAGGCGGGCCAGTCGCTGGCGATCGCGGGCGGCAGCCTGAGCAGCGCGGGCAAGCTGTATGCGCTCGGCGGCGACTGGACGGCGCAATTGAGCGGCGCCTTCAACGGCGCCAGCGGCAGCGACATCTACGGTGCCGGCAACGTGGGCGTGCGGGCCGCTTCCTTCGTCAACGCGGGCGGTGTCGAAGCCGGCCGGAACGTGCAGGCCACCGTCGACAGCGCGCTGGACAATCGCGGCGCGGTACAGGCGGACCAGGGCAGTCTCGCGTTCTCCGCCGCCACGTTGAGCAACGATGGCCAGATCAGTGCTGGCAGCGATGCTGGCCTGAGCGCGTCCACGTCGCTGGGCAGCACCGGCACGCTGGTGGCCAACGGCAAGGTGACGCTGAGCGCGCCGAGCCTGGGCACGGCGGGCACGATCCAGGCCGGCCAGTCGCTGGCGATCGCGGGCGGCAGCCTGAGCAATGCGGGCAAGCTGTATGCGCTCGGGGGCGATTGGACGGCTCAATTGAGCGGCGCCTTCAACGGAACCGGTGGCAGCGACGTCTACGCCGCCGGCAACGTGGGCCTGCGGGCCGCTTCCTTCGTCAATGCGGGTGGCGTCGAAGCCGGCCGGAACGTGCAGGCCACCGTCAATGGCGCGCTGGACAATCGCGGCGCGGTGCAGGCGGACCAGGGCAGTCTCGCGCTCTCCGCCGGGACGCTGGGCAATGGCGGCCGGATCGCCGCGGGCGGCGACGCCAGCCTCGGCGCATCCACGTCGCTGGGCAGCACCGGCACGCTGGTGGCCAACGGCAAGGTGACGCTGAGCGCGCCGAGCCTGGGCACGGCGGGCACGATCCAGGCGGGCCAGTCGCTGGCGATCGCGGGCGGCAGCCTGAGCAGCGCGGGCAAGCTGTACGCGCTCGGCGGCGACTGGACGGCGCAATTGAGCGGCGCCTTCGACGGCGCCAGCGGCAGCGACATCTACGGCGCCGGCAAGGTGGGCGTGCAGGCCGCTTCCTTCGTCAACGCGGGTGGCGTGGAAGCACGCCAGGCGTTGTCGCTGACCAGCGGCGGCGAGCTGCGCAACCAGGGCACGCTGCAGGCCGACGGCGGCGACGCCACGCTCGCCGCGGGCACGCTCGACAACGACGGCAC
>NZ_QGHC01000011.1:89123-96557 GCF_003148905.1 Fulvimonas soli
GCTGACCAGCGGCGGCGAGCTGCGCAACCAGGGCACGCTGCAGGCCGACGGCGGCGACGCCACGCTCGCCGCGGGCACGCTCGACAACGACGGCACGGTCAGCGCGCAGGCCAACCTGCGCGTGCAGGCGGCCGGCGCGGCGCGCAACGGCGGCGTGCTGGTCGGCGGGCAGGCGGTCGCGCTGTCGGCGACCGGCCTGTCCAACGACGCCGGCGGCCAGGTGCAGAGCGGCACCGATCTGAGCCTGTCCGCGGCCACGCTGGCCAACGCCGGGCGGCTGTATGCCAAGGGCAACGCCACGGTCGAGGGCCATGGCCTGTCCAATGCCGCCGGTGCGCTGCTGCTGGCCGACGGCGCGCTCACGATCGACAGTGACGGCGACCTCGCCAACAACGGCGTGCTGCAGGCCGGCACGGACCTCATGCTCGGCCGCGCGTCCTCGCTGTCCAATGCCGCCGGCGCCACCGTCTATGCCGGCCGCGACCTCGATCTCGCCGTGGCCCACGCCCTGGCCAACGGCGGCATGCTCTATGCCGCCCATGCGGCCAGCGTGGCGGCCGGCAGCGTGGACAATCCCGGCACCTTGCGCAGCGGCGGCTCGCTGTCGCTGGACAGCGCGGGAAGGCTCGACAGCGCGGGCGCCATCCAGGCCCAGCAGGACCTCGTCCTCGCCAGCGCGGGGCCGTTCTCGAACGCGGGCAAGCTCTACGCCATCGACGGCACGCTGCGCATCGACGCCGCCGGCGCGTTCGCCTCGGCCGCATCGGGCGACGTCTACGCCGGCCAGGACGTCACGCTCGCCGCCGGCAGCATCGACAACGCCGGCGTGCTGGAGGCGGGCGGCAACGCCGGCCTGATGGCCCAGGGCGCCGCCGGCAACAGCGGCACCGTACAGGCCGATCGCGGCGACCTCGCCCTCGGCGGTGCCACCGTCGCCAACCAGGGCGTGCTCAGCGCCTTCGGCCAATTGCAATTGACCGGCGCGAACGGCCTCAGCAACGCCGGCCAGGCGGTGGCCGGCCGGTCCCTGCGGCTCGCCGGCGGCAGCCTCGCCAACAGCGGCCAGATGCAGAGCGGCGCCGACGCCGTGCTGCGACTGGCCGGCATCGACAACGGCGGCCGCATCCAGGCCGGCGGCGCGCTCGCCATCAGCGGCAACCAGCGCCTGACCAACGCCGCGGGCGGGCAACTGCTTGCGGCGGGCGATCTCGAGGCCGACAGCGCGCAGTCGCTCGACAACGCCGGCGTGCTGCAGGCCGGCGGCAACCTCGTGCTGAGCGGCGCCGGCACGCTCCAGAACCGGGCCGGCGGCACGCTCTACGGTACCGGCCGGGCCGATCTGCGATTCGGCGGCGCGCTGGAGAACGCAGGCACGCTCTACGCCGGGCAGGCTTTCAACCTGGCGGCGGGCGCGCTCGACAACGCCGGCCTGCTGCGCAGCGGCGGCGCGCTGCAGGCCCACGTCCAGGGCGACGCCACCAACGCCGGCACCGCCTACGCGCTGGGCACCGCCACGTGGAACCTGGGCGGCGCGCTGCTCGACGACGGCGTGCTCGCCGCGGCGGGCGACGTTGCCCTGACGGCCGGCCGGCTCGACGGCGCCGGCACGCTCGCCGCCGGCCTGCGCGGCGACGGGACCCTGGGCACGACGGGCACGCTCGCCGTCACCACGACCGGCACGCTGGCCGCGCACGGCCGCAACCTGGCCGGCGGGGATCTTGTCCTGCGCGGCAGTGCCGTCGACCTCTCCGGCAGCCAGACCCGTGCCGGCGGCGATGCCAGCCTGGCCGCCGCCCAGGGCGACGTCGACAACCGCGGCGGCGACCTTGCCGCCAACGGCACGCTGACCGTGCAGGCGCAGGGCGCCCTGCGCAACGGCGGCGATAGTGCCGCGCAGGGCGGAAAGCTCAGCGCGCAGGCGCTGGCCCTGCGCGCGGCCAGCCTGGACAACCGCTACGGCACGCTCATGCAGAGCGGCAACGGCAACCTCGCGCTGGCCTTCGGCGGCGCGTTCGACAACGCCCACGGCACGCTGGCCGCCAATGCCCACGACATCACCATCGACGCCGCCGCGCTGGACAACAGCGGCGGCGCGATCCGGCACGCCGGCACCGGCACGCTGAGCCTCGCCGCCGATGGCGACCTGACCAACGCCGGCGGCCAGATCGCCGGCAACGGCAGCCTGGCGGTCCGCGCGGGCGGCACGCTGGACAACGCGGGCGGCACGCTGGGCGTGGCCGGCACGGCCGACGTGCGCGCCCTCACCATGGACAACGGCGGCGGCACGCTGGCCGCCGGCGCGGCGACCCTCACGCTGACGCAGGCGCTGACCAACCTCGGCGGCACGCTGCAGGCCGGCGGCAGCCTGACGGTGAATGCCGGCGCGCTGGACAACACCGGCGGCTACCTCAAGGCCACCGGCAGCCAGGCGCTCGGCGTGAACGTGAGCGGCGCGCTGACCAATGCCGGCAGCGGCGGCGCGGGCGGCTTCATCGGGGGCAACGGCGCCGTCTCGCTCGGCGCCGGCAGCCTGCGCAACGCGGGCCGGGTCTATGCCGGCACCACGCTCGCGGCGAACAGCCAGGGCGCGCTGGACAACTCAGGCGGCGCATTGCAGGCGATGGGCTCGCTCGCCGCGAGCGCCGCGGCCACGCTCGGCAACCGCGGCGGCCGCATCGAGGCCGGCGCGGGCAACGGCGCGGCCACGCTCGACGTGCACGGCGCGGGCATCGACAACACCGGCGGCCGCATCGCCAACGCGGGCGCCGGCGCCAGCACCATCGGCGCCGGCGGCGCGATCGCCAACCAGGGTGGCACCCTGGGCGGCCAGGGCGACGTCTCGCTTGCCGCGTCCGCCCTGGACAACCGCCAGTCGGGCCATGTGGCGGCCGGGCACGACCTCGCCCTGGACCTGGGCGGCCTGGACAACCGCGGCGGCGTGCTCTACGCCGCCGGCGACCTCGGCTGGAGCCACGCCGGCGCGCAGCTCGCCAACGCCGGCGGCAGCCTCGGCGCGGGCGGCAGCCTGTCGCTCGCGCTCGGCGCGGTGGACAATGCCGGCGGGGAACTGGCCGCCGACGGCGACGTCACGCTCGACCTCGGCGCCTTCACCGGCACCGGCCGCGCGGCGGCCGGCCGCGACCTCACGCTCGAGCTGGCCGGCGGCTACACCAACGGCGTCGGCAACACGCTCAAGGCCAACCGCGACCTCGCGCTGGTCCTGGGCGGCGACTTCGTCAATCCGGCGGGCGCCGTGCTGCAGGCGGTGCGCCATCTGAGCGTGCATGCCGCCGGCATCGCCAACGCCGCCGGCGCCGACATCGCCAGCGCCGCCACCGACCTGCAGGCCAGCGGCGACCTGACCAATGCCGGCCGCATCGAGGGCGACGAGGTCACGCTGCGGGCGGCCAACCTCGCCAACACCGGCACGCTCATCGGCGGCCACATCGCCGCCACCGCGAACACCCTCACCAACGGCGCCGACCTCGGCGACGCCACCGGCAACGCGGCCTACCAGAGCGCGCTGATCGCCGCCACCGACGGCATCGACCTGTACGTCGGCGGCACGCTGCTCAACCGCGACGCCACGATCTTCACCCTGGGCGACCTCACCCTCGCCGCCGACGCGAGCGGCCGCCGCAGCCAGGCGGTGATCAACCGTTCCGGCGACATCGAGGCCGACGGCGACGTGTTCCTCGCGGCCACGCAGTTCACCAACGAGCGGCGGGTGTTCGAGACGACCGTCCACACCCTGAGCGCGGACGAGCAGGCGCGGAACAGCCGCACCGGCAACCCGGTGGCGCGCTACCGCTACGACGACGGCGATCCCGACCACCAGCCGCCCAGCGTGGACCCCAGCCAGGTGGTCGGCGCCAACGAGCTGGCGCAGGCCGACGCCTATTGCGGCGCCAACAACGTGAGCAACACCCAGCGCTGCGTGGGCTACGGCGGCGGCAGCGGCACGGCGCAGAGCTTCCGGGCGGTGGAGACGGACACGGCGCTCCGCCAGACCCTGCTGTCGCGCACCAGCGCGGAGGGACGGCTGCTGGCCGGCAACGACATCACCCTGTCCGGCTCGGTGCGCAACGACAAGTCCACCCTCGCGGCGGGCCACGACCTGACCATCAACGGCCAGGCGCAGAGCGGCGAGGTGGGCTCGGGCACCATCGGCGGCGAGACCGTGCAGAACATCGCCTGGACGCCGACCGTGCAGGTGGGCCGCAGCATGGCCGAGCAGGTGGAATTCGAGCACCTGCAGCACGACCCGCGCCGCTGGGAGGGCGGCGATTTCCAGACCTACGGCACGTCGCAGTCCAGCGTCGAGCTCGGCCTGGCGCAGGCGACGCAGATGTTCGGCGCGCTGCAGGCCAGCGCCTCGGCCGACGCCCGCATCACTGCCGGCGACACGGTGGCGATCACCGCCCACACCATCGACAACACCGTCGTGGGCGCCGATGGCCGTCCGGTGCACAACGCCATCGGCCTGGGCGCCAACGGCGGCGCACAGGCCGTCACGGGCAAGGGCGCGGGAACGGTGGCCGGCGTGGCGCCGACTTCCGGCGGCGCGGCCGGGGTGGCGCTCGGCACGGCGCCGGGCGCCGTCGCCGGCGGCTCGCTCGGGCTGGCCCAGGGGCGCAACGGCGCGGGCGCGGGCCAGGGGCCCGCCGCCGGCAGCGTCGCCGCCACCGGCGTGGCCGCTGCCGGCACGATCGACGCGGCCGGCGGACCGGCCGCCGGCACGCCGGCCACGGTGTCGACGGCCAACGGCGCCCCGCCGGCGGCGACCGGCGTGGCGGCCGGCGGGCACGCCGGCACCGGCGCGCCGCTGCCGCCGCAGACGGTGGCCAACCTGGCCGGCCCGCAGCCGACCGTCAGCCTGCCGCAGTCGGGCCTGTACACGATCCACAGCGATCCGGGCAGCCCGTACCTGGTGGAAACCGATCCGCGCTTCACCAGCTACACGCAGTTCATCAGCAGCGACTACCTGCTGGACCAGCTCGGGCTGGACCCGTCCAGCCTCCACAAGCGCCTGGGCGACGGCTTCTACGAGGAGCGCTCGGTGCTGGACCAGATCACGTCGCTGACCGGGCGGCGCTTCCTGAGCGACGCCACCGATGCGCTGGCGCAGTACCGGGCGCTGATGGACGCGGGCGTGCAGGTGGCGCAGCAGTTCGACCTGAGCGTGGGCGTGGCGCTGACGCCGGAGCAGATGGCGAGCCTGACGCAGGACATGGTGTGGCTGGTCAACGTCACGGTGGACGGCCAGACCGTGCTGACGCCGGTGGTATACCTGTCGGCCGAGCACGCGCGCGAGCTGGCGTCCGGCGGGGCGACCATCGCGGGCAAGCACGTGCTCCTGACCGCCGACGGCGACCTCACCAACAACGGCACCATCGCGGCGAGCCAGGACGCGCAGCTCAAGGCGGCGAACCTGCTCAACGGCGGCGACATCCGCGCCGGGGGCGACCTGTCGATCGCGGCGGCGCAGGACATCCTCAACGGCGGCACGGTGAGCGCGGGCGGGAGCGTGAGCCTGGTGGCGGGGAACGACGTGCGCTCGGGCGTGAACGTGGCGCAGGCGCTGGGTTCGGTGAACCTGACGGATCCGGGCGCGCCGGTATCGACGGTGGCGCTGACGTCGCTGCAGCCGGGCAGCCTGGTGGCCGGCCAGAGCCTCGCGGTCAGCGCCGGGCGCGACCTGAGCCTGGACCAGGCGCCGGTCCAGGCCGGCGGCGAGCTCCGCCTGGCGGCCGGGCGCGACCTCACGGCGACGGCCACGGCGATCACGGCGGGCGGCGACGCCCAGCTGCTGGCCGGGCGCGACCTGACGCTGGCGGCGACCGCCCACACGGTGCGCAGCGGCGGCGTGATCGACGGCGTGGAAGCCACCACGCACACGGTGAGCACGCTCACCGCCGGCGGCACCGCCGCGCTGTCGGCCGGACGCGACCTGTCCAGCCTGGGCGCGCAGGTGAGCGGTGCGACGGTAGGCGTCAGCGCGGGCCGCGACCTGCTCGCCACGGCGGTCACCGACACGGCGCGCACGGCCGGCCTGGCCGTGCAGGGCCACAAGGTAACCACCACGCACACCGAAGACCAGACGGTACGCGGCAGCACCTTCGAGGGCGGGCAGGGCGTGAACCTGCTTGCGGGGCGCGACGCCACGCTGACGGCGGCCGCAGTGCGGAGCGAGCAGGGTGCGGTCACGCTTGCCGCCGGTCACGACGTCACGCTCGATGCGGCCGCCGAGTCCCATGCCTGGACGCAGGACGCCAAGACCTCCAGCCACGGCCTGCTGAGCAGCCAGACCACCCGGACCCACGACGCGACCAGCGACACCTACGCCATCGGCAGCACGCTGTCGGGCGCCACGGTGACGGTGGCGGCGGGCAACGACCTGACCGCCCGGGCGGCGCAGCTCACCGCCCAGGGCGCGCTCGGCCTGACGGCCGGCCACGACGTCACCCTGGCCGCCGGCGAGCAAAGCCACGGCGAGGAGCACAGCGAGCGCGTCGAGCGGTCGAGCTTCTTCAGCACCAGCCGCAAGCGCTTCGGCTCGGTGGACCCGGAGAGCTACCGCCGCGAGAGTGCCACCGCCAGCACGCAGACCTGGAGCGTGGGCACCACCGTCTCGGGCGACACGGTGACGATCGGCGCGGGCCACGACCTGCACGGCACCGCGGCGCAGATCGCGGGCACCCACGACGTGACGCTGGCGGCGGGCCACGACCTGGTGCTGGATGCCGGGCAGGACACCTACACCGAAAGCGACGGCACGAAGGTCAGCCGCACGGGCCTGATGAACGGCGGCGGCTTCAGCGTGCTGATCGGCAACCGCACCACGCAGGCGGACACCACGGTCAGGGACGTCGGCTATACCGGCAGCCTGGTGGGCAGCACGGACGGCCAGGTCACCCTCAGCGCGGGCCACGACGTGCACCTGACGGGCAGCGACGTGCTGAGCCGGACGGGCACCACGGTCGTGGGCCAGAACGTCACCATCGACGCGGCGCTGGGCAGCACCGACGTCACGCAGCAGCAGCGCGTGCATACCGGCGGGATCACCGTGGGGGTGGGCGGCGCGCTCGCCGGGGCGGCCACGGCGGTCTATGGCGATGCCCGCCGGGGCGGCCAGGTGAGCGACAGCCGGCTCAAGGCCCTGTATGCGACCAAGGCGGCCTACGATGCCAAGGACCTGGCCAGCCTCGATCCGGGCGCCTACCAGGCCGCCAGCCAGGACAACGCCAACGGCATCAACCTGCAGGTGGGCATCGGCGGCAGCACGGCGAGCAGCGAGACGCGGACGCACGACGAGACGAGCGACGGCAGCGAAATCCGTAGCCAGGGCGACGTGACGATCGCGGCGACGGGCGGGGACCTCAATATCGTCGGCAGCACGGTCGGCGGAAACAACGTGGCGCTGGCCGCAGCACA
>NZ_QGHC01000012.1 GCF_003148905.1 Fulvimonas soli
GCTGGCAAGGCAAGGTGTGGCCGTGCAGGCTCTTTCCTTTCCCCGGGCTCATCCAGGCCGTTTCTTTCGGTTCCTTTTCTTTGGGCCAGCAAAGCTAAGGGAACTCGCTGGCCGGCAGGCCAGCGAAACCCGCCGCAGGCGACCCAGCCGCGGCAGCCCCCGCGCGATGCCGGCTTCGAGCGAGCAGACAACACCACCGCCGCGCCCCGGCGGCGACGCTACCCCCGCCGCGTCGGCAACACCGGCCGCTCGGCCAGCCAGCGCGGCACCTCGGCCGCCGGCAGGGGGCGCGCGATGTGGAACCCCTGCGCCTCGTCGCAGGCCATCTCCAGCACGTTGCGGTAGATGTGCGCGGTCTCCACCCCCTCCACCACCACCCGGAAACCCAGGTTGTGCGCCAGCTCCGCCACCGAGCGCACGATCGCCGCGTCGTGCTCGCTGGCGCCCATGCCGCGCACGAAGGACTGGTCGATCTTCAGGCTGGTCGCCGGCATCTGGCGCAGCGCGGCCAGGTTGCTGTAGCCGGTGCCGAAGTCGTCGATGGCGATGCCGGCGCCGAGCTGGCGGATCGCCTCCAGGTGGTGGCGGGTGGTCTCGCTGTGCTCCATCAGCGTGCCCTCGGTGAACTCCAGCTCGAGCGCGTCCAGCGCGACGCCATGGCGCTCGCCCGCGCTGCGCAGGCGGCTCACCAGGTCGGCGCCGAGGTCGGTGCTGGAGACGTTGAGCGAGAGCGCGACGTCGTGGCCGGCGCGCCGCCAGGCGGCCAGCTGCGCCAGGCCGTGGTCGAGCGCCCACTGGGTCAGCGCGCGCATCAGGCCGGCGCGCTCGGCCAGGCCGATGAAGTGGCCGGGCGAGATCAGCCCCAGCGTGGGGTGCTGCCAGCGCGCCAGCGCCTCCAGACCCGTGCAGCGGCCGTCGTCCAGGTCCACCCGCGGCTGGTAGTACAGGTCCAGCTCGGTGCGCTCGGTGAGCGCGGCGGCCAGCTCGGTGACCAGGAAGAACTCCTGGCGGTGCCGCTCGTCCTGCGCGCGGTCGTACACGGCCCAGCCGCGCACGCTCTGCTGGGCGGCGTGGGAGGCGCTCATCACCAGCCGCAGCGGATCGCCGCCGCGCAGCTCCGCGGCGGCCACCTTCAGCAGGCCGACGCCGGGCTGCAGGGTCAGCGGGATGCCCAGGCAGTCGAACGGCTGGCGCAGCTGCGCGACCAGCTCGTCCAGCCGCGCCGTGTCGATCTGCCCGTGCCGGCCCGGCAGCACCGCGGCGAAGCGCGCCGCGCCGACCTGGTACAGGTGGGCGTCGGGCGGCAGCCAGCCCTGCGTGCGGCCGGCGACCGCGCGCAGCAGCTCGTCGGAGTAGACGTGGCCCATCGCGCGCACGAAGGCGTTGAAGCGCTGCACCGGCGCCACGTCGATGGCGATCACCCACACGTCCGGCATGCCGTCCAGGTGCGCGCGCAGGTCCTCGAAGAAGGCGTTGCGGTGCGGCAGCTGGGTCACCGGGTCGGTGCGGCCCAGGTAGCCGCGCAGCACCACGCCGGCGCCGGCCAGCGCGGCGGCGTCGCGCAGGGCGGCGCGCTCGGCCTCGCGCAGCTCCTCGCGCGGGGCCGCGTCCATCACGCACAGCGCGCCGATCTGCTGGCCGGTGAGGGTGAACACCGGCTCGCTGGCGAAGAAGCGCACCGGCGCGGAGGCCGCCTCGGGGTGCAGGACCACGTCGCGGAAGCGCTCGTCGTGGCGGGTGTCCAGCACCACCTGCGCGGTGAGCCGGTGCGCCATTTCCAGGTAGAGCGGATGCAGCGGGCGCGGGTCGTGCGCCGGCACGCCGCTGCCGCCGGTGAACCAGTAGGCGCTGCCGTCGTTGAGCACCAGCGACACCAGCGGCACGCCCAGCGAGCGCGCGGCCAGGCGGGCCACGGCGTCGAAGCCGGGCACGGAGAAGCCGTCCACGGCCGTCGCCCCGGCCGGGCGGGCCATGACCGGACCCGGGTCGATTCCCGTGGTCGTGCGCATTCGCATCCACCCCTGTCCCGAACGGTGCGATTCCCCTGGACGGCACGCTACCGCGACGCACGTCACGCCGCAATGCGAAAAACGGCCGGCCGGGCCGGATCTTTAGTCGGCGCGGTGGGGCAGGGCCAGGTATTCGCGGCTCTGCATCTCGATCAGGCGCGACTCGGTGCGGCCGAACTCGGCGCGCAGGCGCTCGCCGTCGTACAGCTCGGTGACCGGCGCGGCGGCCGACAGCACCAGCTTCACGCGGCGGTCGTAGAACTCGTCCACCAGCAGCACGAAGCGCCTGGCGGCGTCCTCGCTGTAGACGGTGAACTGCGGCACGTTGGAGACGATCACGGTGGGGCCGGCCTTGGCGATGGCGATGTAGTCGGCCACCGCGCGCGGGCCCTCGCACAGCGCGTCGAACTCGAACCACAGCACGCCCTCGGCGCGGCGGCGCACGGGGATCGGCCGGCCGTTGACCTCGATCGCGCCGCCGTCCTGCGCCTCGCCCTGCGCCTGCCCGGCGAAGATGCGCGCCAGCGCGCGCTCGGCCTCGGCGCCGGGCGGGGTCAGGTAGACCGGCGCCTGCGCCAGCGCGCGCAGCCGCCAGTCGCGCGGCGAGACCATTTCCACCACGTGGCAGTGCTTCCCGATCAGCGCGATGGCGGGCAGGAAGCGGGCGCGCTGCAGGCCGTCCCGGTAGAGGTTCTCCGGCGCGGTGTTGGAGGTGGTGACCAGGCTCACCCCGCGCGCGAACAGCGCCTCCAGCAGGTTGGCCAGGATCATCGCGTCGCCGATGTCGCTGACCATGAACTCGTCCAGGCACAGCACGCGGCAGCGCCGCGCGAGGTCGGCGGCCACCTCCACCAGCGGGTCCTGCCGCTCGCCCAGCGCGCGCAGCTGCGCGTGCACCTCGCCCATGAAGCGGTGGAAGTGCCGGCGCAGCGCCACCCCGCGCGGCAGGCTGGCGGCGAACAGGTCCATCAGGAAGGTCTTGCCGCGGCCCACGCTGCCCCACAGGTACAGGCCCGGCACCGCTTCGCGCTCCTCGCCGCCGAGCAGCGCGCGCAGCCGGCCGAGCAGGCCGTTGCCGTTGGACGGCGGGGCGCACAGCGCGGCGTGCAGGCGGTCGAGTTCGGGCAGCACCGCCTGCTGTGCGGGATCGGCCTCCCAGCGGTGCGCGGCGACGCCTTCCTGGTAGCGCGCGCTGGGCGCGATCGGGGCGGGTTCGGTCATCGGGAATCGCTTGCGTGGCGTGCGGCGGCTCAGCCGCGCGGCGGCGGCAGCCAGTCGTGCACGGCGTGCTTGATCGCGCCGCGCAGGTCCATCAGGCGGCGGTGGAAGAAGTGGCCGGTCTCGGGCATGCGCACCAGCTCGGGGCGGCGCTCCAGGCCGTCGATCCAGTCGAACACCGCCTGCGGCTCCACCACCTCGTCCTCCTCGCCCATCACCACCAGCCAGGGACAGGCCGGCGGCGCGATGTCCTCGAACGGCCAGCGCCCGGCCGGCGGGGCGATGCTGATCAGCGCGTCGGCCCGCAGCGCCGCCGCGTTGCGCAGGGTGACGTAGGCGCCGAAGGAGAAGCCGGCCAGCCACAGCGCGTCGCCGGGGCGCACGCGGCGCACCCAGGCGACCACCGCGGCGAGGTCGTCGCCCTCGCCGGCGCCGTGGTCGTAGCTGCCCTCGGAGGCGCCGGTGCCGCGGAAGTTGAAGCGCACGGTGTCCAGCCCCAGCTCGCGCAGGGAGCGTTCCACCATGGTCACCACCTTGTTGTGCATGGTGCCGCCCTGCGCGGGATTGGGGTGGCAGATCACCGCGGTGCCGCGGCGCGCCGCGGCGCGCTCGGCCACGTCGGCGACGGTTTCCAGCTTGCCGGCGGGGCCGCTCAGCGCGAAGCTGGCGGCCTGTTCGGGAAAGCGCGCGGGATCGGCGGGGATTTCGGCGGGAGTCATGCGCACGATGATAACCGCCGCGCCGTCGCCCCGCCCGGAAGGACGGCGGCGATGAACCACCTGGCGCACGCGCTGCTGGCCGGCGACGACGACGGCCTGCGGCTGGGCGGCCTGCTCGGCGACTTCGTGCGCGGCGCGCCCGATCCGGCGCTGCCGACGGCGGTGGCCGCCGGCATCCGCCTGCACCGCGCGATCGACGCCTACACCGACGCGCATCCCGAGGTGCTGGCGGCCAAGGCGCTGCTGCCGCCGCCGTACCGGCGCTACGCCGGCATCCTGCTCGACATGTGGTTCGACCACTGCCTGGCGCGCGACTTCGGCCGCTGGAGCGCGCGGCCGCTGGCGGACTTCGCGGCCGGCGTGCGCGCGCTGCTGCGCCGCGAGGACGCGCGGCTGCCGCCCGCCCTGCGCCGCTTCGCCGCGTACATGGAAGCGCACGACCTGCCTGCCGGCTACGCCGATCCGGCCGTGCTGGCGCGCGCGCTGGCGGGCATCGGCCGCCGGCTCAGCCGCGCCAACCCGCTGGACCGCGCGCTGCCGGTGCTGCAGGCGCTGGACGCGCCGCTGCAGGCGCGCTTCGAGGCGTTCTTTCCCGACCTGCGCGGGCACGCGGCGCGGTGGATCGAGGCATGGCAAGGCTCCCCCGCCGATGGCACGCACCACGGCCCCCTCTCCCCTGCGGGGAGAGGGTTGGGGTGAGAGGCGGCTCTTGCGAATGCGTCCGGCAGCTCGATGAAGGGCGGCGCATGGATTGAGGAGGGCCCGTCGGGCGTTGCCGCGAGCCCCGGCCCCTCATCCCGGCCTTCTCCCCGGAGGGGAGAAGGGGCAAAGCAAAAGCATCGCCCCGGCCGGCGTCTGGCGAAGTCCTTGGCTCCCTCTCCCCTGCGGGGAGAGGGTTGGGGTGAGGGGCGGCTCTTGCGAATGCGTCCGGCAGCTCGATGAAGGGCGGCGCATGGATTGAGGATCGCCCGTCGAACGCCGCCGCAAGCCCCGCCCCCTCATCCCAACCTTCTCCCCGGAGGGGAGAAGGGGCAAAGCAAAAGCATCGCCCGGGACGACGCCTGGCGGAGTCCTTGGCTCCTCTCCCGCAAGGGAGAAGGGCCGAACGAAAACGCCGCCCCGCGGGCGGCGTTTGGCGATGCTCGTCGGGCCGGGGCGAGGCCTACTTGGCCTGCCCCACGATCCACTGCACGGCGTTCTTCACCTGCTCGTCGGTCAGCGCCGGGTTGCCGCCCTTGGGCGGCATGAAGTTGCCGTCCGGGCCGTGGTAGCCCTCGACCGCGTGCTTGACCAGGGTGTCCAGGCCCTGCGCGATGCGCGGGCCCCAGGCGCCCTTGTCGCCCAGCTTGGGCGCGCCGGCCACGCCGGCGGTGTGGCAGCTGTGGCAGAGGTTGTCGTAGATGGTCTTGCCGTCGGTGCTGCCGCCGTAGGCGACCTGCGCGGCGGCGGCCTTGGCGGCGGCCTCCTGCGCGGCCTGCATGGCGGCGCGGCCGGTGTTGCCGGCGTACACCGCGCCGGCCGGTGCGATGCGCGAGGCGGTCTGCTGCGGGGCGGTGGGGTCGGTTTCCTTGGGCTCGTGGCTGTAGATGGCGTAGGCCGCGCTGATCAGCACGATGGTCAGCACGGCCAGGCCGGCAATCAGCAGCGAGAACTGACGCAGGAAACCCTGGTCGGATTTGCTCATGGAACCGCTCACGCAAATACTCCGGACATCGAATGGAAACGCTGCGCCGGCAGCCTGTGGCGGCGGCCAGGGCAAGAAGCGGGCGATTATAGACGAAAGCGGCGCGCAAGTTTCGGGGCCGGCGGCCGCGCCGGGCGCGGCGCGGGGCCGGCGGCGCGCCCCTGCCATCGGTCATGGACCCCCCCTGTCAACCGGCATTGTCCATTATCGTTCCCCTGCCCCTATCCTTCGTCCCCAACATCCAAGTCAAGTGCGCGCATCGCGCCGGGCCCGTCCGGGCCGCCGTCCACTCGGGAGTTTCTGCACATGTCGCGTTTTTGGAAGATCGCGCTGATCGTCGTCGTGGTGCTGGTCGCGCTCGCGCTCGGCTTCCGCCTGCTGCACAAGCCCGGCGGCGCCGGCATGGGCGGCCAGGGCCGGCCGGGCGCCGAGGGCGCCGACGCGGCGCCGGTGCCGGTCACGGTGGAGCCGGTGGTGCGCCAGGACGTGCCGGTGTACCTCACCGCGCTGGGCACCGTGCAGGCGCTCAACACGGTGACGGTGACCCCGCAGGTGAGCGGCCAGCTGCTCAGCCTGCACTTCACCGAGGGCCAGGAGGTGAAGAAGGGCGACCTGCTCGCGCAGATCGACCCGCGCACGTTCCAGGCCAACTACGACCAGGCGGTGGCGAACAGGAAGCGCGACCAGGCGCAGCTGGCCACCGCGCGCAGCAACTACGCGCGCAGCCAGGACCTGGCGCCGAAGGGCTACATCTCCAAGCAGGACCTGGACAACCTGCGCAACACCGTGGCCCAGCTCGAGGGCACGGTGGCCGCCGACGAGGCGGCGATCCGCGACGCGCAGGTGCAGCTGGGCTACACCAAGGTGCTCTCGCCGATCGACGGCGTGGCCGGCATCCGCGGCGTCGACCCCGGCAACCTGGTCAGCACCTCCAGCAGCATCGTCACGCTGACCCAGCTGCACCCGATCAACGTCATCTTCAACCTGCCCGAGCAGAACCTCGAGCAGGTGCGCGCGGCCTTCCAGGGCGGCGCGCCGCTGGAGGTGGCGGCGGTGGACCGCACCGACGCGCACGTGATCGCCAGCGGCGGCGTGCTCAAGGTGATCGACAACCAGATCGACACCAGCACCGGCACCTTCAAGCTGAAGTCGGAGTTCCCCAACCAGGACAACAGCCTGTGGCCGGGCCAGTTCGTCAACGTGCAGCTGAAGGTGAGCACCGTGAAGGGCGGCCTGGTGATCCCGGCGCAGGCGGTGCAGCGCGGCCCGGACGGCGACTACGTCTACCTGGTGCAGGCCGACAAGACGGTGAAGATGCAGCCGGTGACGGTGGCGCAGGAGGTCGGCGACAGCCACGTGATGGTGAGCAAGGGCCTCGGCGAGGGCGACCGCGTGGTCACCGAGGGCCAGTTCCGCCTCAAGCCGGGCAGCAAGGTCAACGCGCTCAAGCCCGGCGAGGTGCCGGCGGTGCCCACCGCGGAGGAGATGCAGAAGGCGAAGAAGAACGGCCAGCGCGGCGCGCGCCGCGGCGGTCGCGGCGGCTGATGAGCCCGCGGCCGCGCGGCCGGCGCCCGCGGGGCGCCGCGCGCGGCCGGGCCAGGCCCCTGTCCAACGCGGTCAGCCGCTGACCGCCACGATGGCTGCATAGATACCCATGGGATTCTCCACGATCTTCATCCGCCGACCGATCGCCACCTCGCTGCTGATGGTGGCGGTGCTGCTGCTCGGCGTGCTCGGCTATCGCCAGCTGCCGGTCTCGGCGCTGCCGGAGATCGATGCGCCCAGCCTGGTGGTGACCACCCAGTACCCCGGCGCCAGCGCCAGCACCATGGCGGCGCTGGTGACCACGCCGCTGGAGCGCCAGTTCGGCCAGATCTCGGGCCTGGCGATGATGAGCTCGGACTCGTCGGCCGGCCTGTCGACGATCATCCTGCAGTTCAACATGGACCGCGACATCGACATCGCCGCGCAGGACGTGCAGGCGGCGATCAAGCAGGCGCCGCTGCCCGGCAGCCTGCCGTACCCGCCGGTCTACAACCGGGTGAACCCGGCCGACGCGCCGATCCTCACCCTCAAGCTCACCTCCGACACGGTGGCGCTGCGCGACGTCAACAACCTGGCCGACTCGATCCTGGCGCAGAAGCTCTCGCAGGTGCAGGGCGTGGGCCTGGTCTCGATCGCCGGCAACGTGCGCCCGGCGGTGCGCATCCAGGTCAACCCGGCGCAGCTGTCCAACCTCGGCCTCACCCTGGAGGACGTGCGCAGCGCGCTCACCCAGGCCAACGTCAACGCGCCCAAGGGCACGCTCAACGGCACCACGCAGAGCTACTCGATCGGCACCAACGACCAGCTCGCCGACGCGGCCGAGTACAAGAACACCATCATCAGCTACAAGAACGGCGCGCCGGTGCGGCTGTCCGACGTGGCCAGCGTGGTCGACGGCGTGGAGAACGACCAGCTCGCCGCCTGGGCCAACGGCAAGCCGGCGGTGCTGCTGGACGTGCGCCGCCAGCCCGGCGCGAACATCGTGGAGACGGTGCAGCGCATCCGCGCGATCCTGCCGGAGCTGCGCAGCGTGCTGCCGGCCGACGTCAAGCTGGACGTGTTCGCCGACCGCACGGTGACCATCCGCGCCTCGGTGGAGGACGTGCAGTTCACCCTGCTGCTCACCATCGGCCTGGTGGTGGCGGTGATCTTCGTGTTCCTGCGCCGGCTGTGGGCCACGGTGATCCCCTCGGTGGCGGTGCCGCTGTCGCTGCTGGGCACCTTCGGCGTGATGGCCTTCGCCGGCATGTCGCTGGACAACCTCTCGCTGATGGCGCTGACCGTGGCCACCGGCTTCGTGGTGGACGACGCGATCGTGATGATCGAGAACATCGTGCGCTACATCGAGCAGGGCAAGGACGGCAAGGAGGCCGCCGAGATCGGCGCGAGGGAGATCGGCTTCACCGTGCTGTCGCTGACCGTGTCGCTGATCGCGGTGTTCCTGCCGCTGCTCTTGATGCCCGGCGTCACCGGCCGCCTGTTCCACGAGTTCGCCTGGGTGCTGTCGATCGCGGTGGCGATATCGATGCTGGTGTCGCTGACGCTGACGCCGATGATGTGCGCCTACCTGCTCAAGCCCGACCAGCTGCCCGAGGGCGAGGACGCGCACGAGCGCCACGCCGCGGCCGGCAAGCGCACGGTGTGGGCGCGCACGGTGGGCCTGTACGAGCGCTCGCTGGACTGGGTGCTGGGGCACCAGCGGCTGACCATGCTGGTGGCGACCATCACCATCATCGTCACCGTGCTGCTGTACATCGTGATCCCCAAGGGCCTGCTGCCCGAGCAGGACACCGGCCTGGTCACCGGCGTGGTGCAGGCCGACCAGAACGTGGCCTTCCCGCAGATGGAGCAGCGCACCCAGGCGGTGGCCGAGGCGCTGCGCAAGGACCCGGCGGTGAGCGGCGTGGCCGCCTTCATCGGCGCCGGCACCATCAACCCCACGCTCAACCAGGGCCAGCTCTCGATCGTGCTGAAGGACCGCGGCGACCGCGGCGGCCTGGACGAGGTGCTGCCGCGGCTGCAGCAGGCGGTGGCGAACATCCCCGGCGTGGCGCTGTACCTCAAGCCCGTGCAGGACGTGACGCTGGACACCCGCGTGGCCGCCACCGAGTACCAGTACGCGATGTCCGAGGTGAACTCCGCCGAGCTGGCCAAGTACGCCACCCAGATGACCCAGGCGCTGCGCCAGCGCCCGGAGCTGGCCGACGTGGACAACAACCTGGCCGACTCGGGCAACGCGCTCAAGCTCACCATCGACCGCGACAAGGCCAGCCGCCTGGGCGTGCCGGTGCAGACCATCGACGACACGCTGTACGACGCCTTCGGCCAGCGCCAGATCTCCACCATCTTCACCCAGCTCAACCAGTACCGCGTGGTGCTGGAGGTGGCGCCGGAGTTCCGCAACAGCGCGGACCTCTTGAACAAGCTCACCGTGCGCGGCAACGGCTCGGGCGCGCTCACCGGCAGCAACGCCACCAGCTTCGGCCAGCTGGTGTCGAGCAACTCGGCCACGCCCACCGGCATCGGCCAGTCCAACACCGGCCTGCAGCTGGGCGCGGGCGGCTCGATCCCGATCTCCTCGCTGGCCACCGCCACCTACACCAGCGCGCCGCTGGTGGTGAGCCACCAGAACCAGCTGCCGGCGGTGACCATCTCGTTCAACCTGGCGCCGGGCTACTCGCTGTCGCAGGCGGTCAAGGCGATCCACGAGGTGGAGCAGCAGCTGAAGTTCCCGCCGCAGGTGCGCGGCGAGTTCGTCGGCAAGGCGGCGGAGTTCTCCACCTCGCTGACCAACGAGGTGCTGCTGCTGCTCGCCTCGATCATCGTGATCTACATCGTGCTGGGCGTGCTGTACGAGAGCTACATCCACCCGCTGACGATCATCTCCACCCTGCCGCCGGCCGGCGTGGGCGCGCTGCTGGCGCTGATCCTGTGCGGCATGAGCCTGTCGGTGGACGGCATCGTGGGCATCGTGCTGCTGATCGGCATCGTCAAGAAGAACGCGATCATGATGATCGACTTCGCCATCGAGGCGAAGCGCACCGGCCTCAACGCGCACGACGCGATCCGCCGCGCCTGCCTGCTGCGCTTCCGCCCGATCATGATGACCACCGCGGCGGCCATGCTCGGCGCGCTGCCGCTGGCGCTGGGCAACGGCATCGGCGCCGAGCTGCGCCGGCCGCTGGGCGTGTCGATCGTGGGCGGCCTGCTGCTGTCGCAGCTGGTCACGCTGTACACCACCCCGGTGATCTACCTCTACATGGAGCGCTACTCCGACTGGCTGCGCGCACGCCGCGAGCGGCGCGAGCTGGCGCGCGCGCAGCAGGCGGGCGGACACGCGGCATGACGCGATGCGGCTGACATCGCGGCCCGCGCCGAGGCGCAGGCCGCAGCCGACGAGGGGCGTGGCCGCCGGCCGCGCCCCTTTCCGCGTCGTGCGCGGCCGCCGCCGTTCAACCGTTGCCGCCGTCGCGCGTTGTAGACCGATGCCGCGTATCCTGCCCGCTCCCACCCGCCCGTCCGACGCATGAACATCTCCGGCCCGTTCATCCGCCGCCCGATCGGCACCTCGCTGCTCGCCGCCGGCGTGTTCCTCGTCGGCATGATCTGCTACGGCCTGCTCGGCGTGGCGGCGCTGCCGGAGATGCAGTTCCCGGTGATCTTCGTGCAGGCCTCGCAGGCCGGCGCCGACGCCAGCACCATGGCCTCCACCGTGGCCGCGCCGCTGGAGCGCCACCTGGGCCAGGTGGCGGGCATCGACACGATGCGCTCGCGCAGCTCCGAGGGCAGCGCCTCGGTGTTCCTGCTGCTGCAGAGCGGCCGCGACGTAGACGCGGCGGCGCGCGACGTGCAGGCGGCGATCAACGCGGCGCAGCCGGACCTGCCCAGCGGCCTCAACAGCCCGCCCAGCTACCAGAAGGCCAACCCCAACGACGACCCGGTCATCGCCTTCGCGCTCACCTCCGACACGCAGGACGCGGCCACCCTCTACAACCTGGCCGACTCGCTGCTGGCGCAGCGGCTGCGCCAGCTCGACGGCGTCTCCTCGGTGGACATCGCCGGCGCCGCCACCCCGGCGATCCGCGCCGACGTGAACCTGCGCTCGCTCAACGCGATGGGCCTGTCGATGGACCAGCTGCGCAACGCGCTGACCGCCGCCAACGTCACCTCGCCGCAGGGCTTCCTCTCCGACGGCAAGACCACCATCGCGATCACCGCCAACGACCAGCTGCACACCGCCGAGGACTTCGCCTCGCTGATCATCGCCAACAAGAGCGGCACGCCGATCCGGCTGTCCGACGTGGCGCACGTGTACGCCGGCCAGCAGGACGCCTACCAGGCGGCCTGGTTCCAGCACAAGCCGGCGGTGCTGATGTACGTGTACAAGAAATCCGACGCCAACGTGATCGCCACCGTGGACGCGGTGAAGGCGCTGGTGCCGGAGCTGCGCGCCTACCTGAGCCCCGGCACCGAGCTGACCCCGTACTTCGACGGCACCCCGACCATCCGCGCCTCGCTGCACGAGGTGCAGGCCACGCTGCTGATCTCGCTGGCGATGGTGGTGCTGACCATGGCGCTGTTCCTGCGCCGGCTGGCGCCCACCCTGATCGCCGCGGTCACCGTGCCGCTGTCGCTGGCCGGCGCGTTCGGCGTGATGTACGTGCTCGGCTACACGCTCAACAACCTCACCCTGCTGGCGCTGGTGATCGCCATCGGCTTCGTGGTGGACGACGCCATCGTGGTGATCGAGAACGTGATCCGCCACATCGACGAGGGCATGCCGCGGCTGCAGGCCACGCTGACCGGCGCGCGCGAGATCGGCTTCACCATCGTCTCGATCACCGCCTCGCTGATCGCGGTGTTCATCCCGCTGCTGTTCGCGCCGGGCTTCACCGGCCTGTTCATGCACGAGTTCACCATGACGCTGGTGGCGGCGATCACGATGTCGGCGCTGGTCTCGCTGACCCTCACGCCCTCGCTGTGCGGGCGCTTCCTGAGCGGCCACCGCGAGCCGGAAAGGCCCGGCCGGCTGGGCCGCGCGCTGGACCGCTTCCACGCCGGCATGCTCGGCCTCTACACCCGCGCGCTGGACTTCTCGCTGCGCCACGCGCTGGCGCTGGCGCTCACCCCGCTGGCGCTGATCGTGGCGACGGTGTTCCTGTTCGGCATGGTGCAGAGCGGCCTGTTCCCGCCGCAGGACACCGGCCTGCTCGCCGGGCGCGCCAGCTCCAGCGCCACCGTGTCGTTCCAGGAGACCATCGCGCGCCAGCGGCGCATCACCGACATGCTGCTGGCCGACCCGGACGTGAAGGCGGTCAGCTCGCGCCTGGGCACCAGCCGGCAGGGCACCAGCGGCTCGTTCAACATCGAGCTGAGGACCCGCGCGGAAGGGCGCCGGGACGACACCTTCGCCGTGCTCGACCGGCTCAGCGCCAAGGCCGCCGAGTACCCCGACCTCAACCTGCGCCTGCGCGCGATCCAGGACCTGCCCAGCGGCGGCTTCGGCGGCGGCGGGCAGGGCGCGCAGTACCAGGTGTCGCTGCAGGGCGACGACCTGGCCGAGCTGCAGACCTGGCTGCCCAGGCTGGTCGAGCAGCTGAAGAAGAACCCCAAGCTGCTCGACGTCGGCTCCGACATCGACGAGGCCGGCCTGCGCCAGAACATCGTGGTGGACCGCGACAAGGCCGCGCGCATGGGCGTGAGCATGGGCACCATCGACGGCGCGCTGTACAACGCCTTCGGCCAGCGCCAGGTGTCCACCATCTACTCGGACATCAACCAGTACAAGGTGGTCATCACCGCGCTGCCCAACCAGACCGCCACCCCGGCCGCGCTGGACAAGATCTACGTGCGCTCCAGCGGCGGCGCGATGATCCCGATCACCGCCTTCGCCCGCCAGGAGCCGGGCCTGGCGCCCTCGCAGATCGCGCACGAGGACCAGCAGACGGTGATGGACCTGAGCTTCAACCTCGCCCCGGGCGTGAGCATGGGCGAGGCGATGGCGATCATCCAGCACACCGTCGACAACATGCGCATGCCCGGCGACATCAAGCTCAACGTGGGCGGCGACTTCCGCCGCTTCCAGCAGTCGCAGAGCGGCATGCTGTGGCTGATCCTGGCCGCCGTGCTCACCGTCTACATCGTGCTGGGCATGCTCTACGAGAGCCTGATCCACCCGGTGACCATCCTCTCCACCCTGCCGGCGGCGGGCGTGGGCGCGCTGCTGGCGCTGTGGATCACCGACACCGAGCTGTCGGTGGTGTCGCAGATCGCGCTGGTGCTGCTGATCGGCATCGTCAAGAAGAACGCGATCATGATGATCGACTTCGCCCTGGTGGCCGAGCGCGAGCACGGCAGGACGCCGCTGGAGGCGGCGCGCGAGGCGTGCATCGTGCGCTTCCGCCCGATCATGATGACCACCATGGTGGCGATCCTGGCCGCGCTGCCGATCGCCATCGGCCTGGGCGAGGGCTCCGAGCTGCGCCGGCCGCTCGGCATCGCGATGATCGGCGGCCTGCTGTTCTCGCAGAGCCTGACCCTGCTCAGCACGCCGGCGCTGTACGTGATCTTCTCCTGCCTGGCGGCGCGCTGGCACGGCTGGCGCGCCGCGCGCCGCGCGCGCCGTCCGGGCGCGCGCCGGACCCCGCGCGCGGCCTGAGCCGGCGGCGGGCGGGCCTGCGCCGGAAACGGCGGTCCAGCGCGGGCCGCGGCGGGAGGAAGGTCGCCGGGGATGCGGCCGCGCGCGCGCATTCCGCCGGTGCGGGCGGCCGCGGGCCGGACACGGCCGGGCCGGGCCGCTACAATTACGGGGTTACGCCGTGCGGGTGCAGCCAGCCCATCCAGATGCCGAACACCACCATCAGGATCAGCAGCACGGACAGCCCGATGCGACGGGTCAGCGCCCAGACCGTGCGCTTGCTGCCGTCCTTGTCGGTCATCATGAAATACAGCGCCTGGCCCAGGTTGAACAGCACGACCAGCAGCAGGATCACCAGCGCATATTTGTAGACGGTTTCCACGTGATTGGTCCGAACGACTACGACCCGGGCAGTATAGCCCCCGCCCGCGGAGCCCCCGTGTGAGCGGCTGGCGGCGTCCCGCCTGGTGGGCGGTGCTGCTGACCCTCGCCGGGGCCTTGCTGTTCCTGCGTCTGGGCGTGTGGCAGCTGCACCGCGCCGACGAGAAGGAGGCGCTGCTGCGACGGTATGCCGCAGCGCAGGCCGCGCCGCCGCAGGATTTCGCGCAGGCGCTGCGCGCGCCCGCGGCCGGCGCCTTCGCGCGCGTGCGGGTGCGCGGCCGCTACCTGGCCGACCGCGTCTACCTGCTGGACAACCCGCGCCACGACCGGCGCGGCGGCGCGGAGGTCTACGTGCCGCTGCAGCTGGCGGGCGACGAACGGCTGCTGCTGGCCGACTTGGGCTTCCTGCCCGGCGACGGCACCGACCGCGCGCCGCAGCTGCCGCCGCTGCCCGCCGGCGAGGTGGAGCTGCACGGCCTGTACCTGCCGCCGCCGGGCGCCGGCTTCGAGATGGGTGGCGACGCGCTGGCGCGGCAGTCGCGCTGGCCCAAGACCAGCATCTACCTCGACCTGGCCGAGGTCGCCCGCGACCTCGGCCGGCCGCTGTACCCGCGCGTGCTGGCCCTGGACGCCGACCCGGCCTCGATCTACGTGCGCGAGCACGCCTACGACTTCTCCGCGATGCCGCCGGCGCGGCACCGCGCCTACGCCTTCCAGTGGTTCAGCTTCGCCGTGGCGGCGGTGGCGATCCTCGTGATCCTGCACCGGCCGCGACGCACTCCCAGGATGCCCGACCGATGACCAAGCCGCTTCCCCCGCAACGCGCCAGCCGGCTCAAGCTGGTGCTGATCATGGCAGTGTTCGCCGCGCCCGTCCTCGCCGCCGCCCTGCTCACCGCGATCGGCTGGCAGCCCGGCGGCAAGGGCCATGGCCTGCCGGTCGAGCCGCAGCGCAACTTCGCCGCCGAGCAGGTGCGGGTGACGCTGGCCGACGGCTCGACCTACGCCTGGCGCGACGCGCAGCCGCGCATGACCCTGGTCGCGCTGGCGGGGCCGGACTGCGCGGCGCGCTGCCTCGACGCGCTGACCAAGATGGCCGCGGCGCGGATCACGCTCAACCAGAACGCGCCGCGCCTGCGCCTGCTCTACCTCGGCGCGCCGCCGGCGGACGCCGAGCGCAGCGGCATGACCCGCTACTGGCAGCTCGGCCGCGACGCGGACGGCCGCCTGGCCGCCTGGCGCCCCGCCGCGCCCGACAGCGTGAGCGCGCTGCTGGTGGAATCCGACGGCACCGCGCTGGCGCGGTATCCTGCCGGGTTCGATCCGACCGGCCTGCGCCAGGACCTGCAGAAAGTGATCCGCTGATGACCGCCCGTTCCGCCAAGACCCTGCGCTGGCTCGCCGCGCTCGCCGCCGTGTTCGCCTTCGGCGTGGTGATGTTCGGCGCCTTCGTGCGCCTGTCCAACGCCGGCCTGTCCTGCCCGGACTGGCCGACCTGCTACGGCCGCGTCACCTGGCCCGAGCACGCGCACGAGATCGCCCAGGCCGACGCCGCCTTCCCGGACCGTCCCTACGAGGACCACAAGGCGTGGCGCGAGCAGGTGCACCGCTTCCTCGCCGGCACGCTGGGCACGGCGGTGTTCGCGCTGGCGCTGCTCGCCGCCTGGCGCAGCCGCGCCGCGCGCGCGGCGGTGATCGCGGGCGCCGCCTGCGCGGTGGTGGGCGTGGCCCTGTACATGCGCGGCGACCGCGTGGTGTCCTCGGCGGTGTCGGCGCTGGCGATCGGCCTGCCGCTGGGCGCGGCGATCGGGCTGCGCCGGCCCGGCGCGTGGCGGATCAGCGTGCTGGCGCTGGCGGTGATCATCTTCCAGGCCATGCTCGGCATGTGGACGGTGACCCTGCTGCTCAAGCCCATCGTGGTGATGGGCCACCTGCTCGGCGGCATCACCACCTTCGCGCTGCTGGCCTGGGCCGCGCTGCGCTACGCCGGCGTCGGCGCCGACGGCGACGGCTACGCGCCGCTGCGCCGCGCGGTGGTGCTGGGCATCGCGCTGCTCGCCGTGCAGATCGCGCTGGGCGGCTGGACCTCGTCCAACTACGCGGCGCTGGCCTGCGGCACCGACTTCCCCAGGTGCCTGGGACAGTGGGCGCCGCCCACCGACTTCCGCGAGGGCTTCGTGCTGTGGCGCGGCATCGGCGTGAACTACGAGGGCGGCGTGCTCGACATGGCCGCGCGCAGCGCGATCCAGATCGCCCACCGCATCGGCGCGCTGGTGGTGTTCTGCTACCTCGCCTGGCTGGCGTACCGCGTGGCGCGGCGCGGCCTGCGCGGCCTGGGCGCCGCCATCGGCGCGGTGCTGGTGGCGCAGGTGCTGCTGGGCATCAGCAACGTGCACTTCGGCCTGCCGCTGCCGGTGGCCACCGCGCACAACGGCGTGGCCGCGCTGCTGCTGTTCACCCTGCTCGCCGCGCTGGCGCGCACGCAGCCGCTCGCGGACGACGCGCCGGAGCGCGCGCGATGATCGCCCGCGTCCGCGAGTACCTGCAGCTGACCAAGCCGCGCGTGGTGGCGCTCCTGGTGTTCTGCGCGGTGATCGGCATGTTCCTCGCGGTGCCGGGCCTGCCGCCGTGGCGCGCGCTGGTGTTCGGCACGCTGGGCATCTGGCTGGCCTCCGGCTCGGCCGCCGCGTTCAACCACCTGATCGACGAGCGCATCGACAAGCTGATGGCGCGCACCGCGCGGCGGCCGCTGGCCACCGGCGCGCTGAGCGCGCGGCAGGTGCTGCTGTTCGCGGTCGCGCTTGGCGTCGCCTCGATGCTGGTGCTGGCGCTGCTGGTCAACCCGCTCACCGCCTGGCTCACCTTCGGCGGGCTGATCGGCTACGCGCTGGTCTACACGGCCTACCTCAAGCGCGCCACGCCGCAGAACATCGTGATCGGCGGCCTGGCCGGGGCGATCCCGCCGGTGCTGGGCTGGACCGCGGTGACCGGCGAGCTGCACGCCTTCGCGCTGCAGCTGTGCCTGATCATCTTCGTGTGGACGCCGCCGCACTTCTGGGCGCTGGCGATCTTCCGCCGCGAGGACTACGCGCGCGCGCAGGTGCCGATGCTGCCGGTGACGCACGGCGTGGTCTACACCCGCTGGCACGTGCTGTTCTACACCGTGCTGCTGGTGCTGGTGACCCTGCTGCCGGCGCTCACCGGCTTCAGCGGCCTGGTCTACCTGGGCGGCGCGCTGGTGCTGGGCGGCGGCTTCCTCTGGTACGCGATCCGCCTGATGAGCCCGCCGGACGAGTTGTTCGCCATGCGCGTGTTCAAGTACTCGGTGGTCTACCTGATGGCGCTGTTCGCCTTCCTGCTGGCCGACCACTGGCTGGTGCCGCCGCTTGGAGCCGGCGGGCTCTTCCTGCGCCCTGCCTAGGCCCGGCCGGCGCGTGTCAGCCTCGCGTGGCGATGCCGGCCTCGTTGAGCAACCGCTCCAGCGGTTCCAGCAGTTCGCCGTATTTCTCCCATCGATTGATCGCGCCGGCGTAGATGGGCTGGCGGACCTGGGTGGTGCTGGCGGTGGCGGAGGCGGCGGTATTCTGCTCGAAACGCAGGCAGGCGTCGTTCCAAGGAAGACCGCAGTGCGCCAGCAGCTGGCGCGAATAGGCCTCTTGCTCGGCGACCAGGGCCTCGTAGTCGATCTCCAGCACGCGGCCGGGAAGGACCTTGCGCCAGTGCGTCATCATGCGGTCGAACTGGATGTAGAAGCGGCCGATGTCGAGCAGGTCGAAGGAATAGCCGTGGAAGCTCGAGCTCTCCAGGAACAGCTCGCGGAAGTTGCTCAGGCAGGTATCCATTGGATTGCGCCGCAGACAGATGATCCGCGCGTTCGGCAGCGCATTGGCAATGAAGCCGATATACAGGAAATTGTGCGGTAGCTTGTCGATGAAGTGCGGCTTATTCGCGGTCTGCGGGCGCGTGCTGTCGACGTAGAGCAGGCCCAGGCGCTCCCAGTCGAGCCGGTGAGCGCGGTCGATCGCCGCGGGGCTGAGCATCGTCGGCGCATGAGTGTTGGAAAGGCGCAGGACCTGCATGCCGAAATTCCTCAGCTCGCCGGCCGAATAGACGTCCGGATGGCTGGAGATGATGCGCTCGACCAGCGTGGTGCCCGAGCGTGGCATGCCGACGATGAAGATCGGTTCGTCGCTGCCGTAGCCTTGCGGCTGGGGGCGGGGTTCGGGGAAGGCGCGGATGAAGGCGTCCACCAGCGCCGCGTCGTGCGAGGGATCGTAGTGGCTGCGCGCGCGGGCGGCCGCCTTGCCGCGGCGCAGGTGCTCGAACGCCTGGGCGTAGTCGCCCAGATCCTCGTATTCCTTTCCCAGCGCGCAGTGCAACTGCACCAGTGCTTCGGTGTCGCCGGCGTGTTCGGCCAGCAGCGCCAGCATCGCCTCGACGTGATTTCGCGCATGCGTCTGGCGGCGCAACCGGGCGCGCAGGCCGTAGGCGGGCCAGTAGGTCGGCTGGCGTGCCAGGCAGGCGTCGAACTCGGTCTCGGCCGCCTCGATGTCGCCGGTGAAGGTGAGCGTCACCGCATGGTTGAAGCGGCAGGCGGCATGCTCCGGCAGCTGCGCCGCGGCGCGCCGGAACAGCGCATTGGCGCGCTCGAAGGCGTTGCACTGCATGTACACGGTGCCCAGCGTGTTCAGAGTGAGCGGGTGGGCCGGCGGCAGCGCGTAGGCAATGTTCGCCACCTGGAGGGCCTCGCCCAGGCGGTTCGCCCTCGCCAGCGCGCGGGCGAAATGGGTGGCGTACTCGCAGCTCCTTGGATGAAGGGCCAAAGCCCGGTTCAGGTGCTCCAGGGCGCGGCCGAGCTGGTGCAGGTCCAGCAGGGCCAGGCCAAGCAGGTGGTGCGCGCCCGCATGGTCGGGCTCGAGTTGCAGCACCTTGGCGGCCAGCTCGCTGGCACGGCCCGGATTGCGGCCGTCCATGGCCCTGGCGGCCTGATTCAGCATGGACTGGACGGGGGATTCGGGCTCGGCCGGTACGGTCATCGGATCCTCGATCGGGTTCTGGCGCTTGCCTGCGGGTGCGGCGGGCCCGAGTGCCCCATCATGCCAAATTCGCGCGTGCGCCATGGCCGATGGGCGTCGCTGCCGCTGATGCTGCCTGCAGGGCGGAATGACGGGACTTGCCGCCCCGCTGCTCCGCATTGACGTCATCCGGCCGTGGGGCGACAATGATCGGGCCCCACGGCGCCTTGCGTCGCGGGGCTTCCTGTCCGACCAACCCAAGGCATATGGACGTCTACCCTAGTCGCAACGCCGGCATCCGCGAGCATCGGATGGCGGCGTGGCAGAACAAGCTGATCGCCTGCGGCGACCGCCTGCGGTCGGCCGGCGCCTTCCTCGACTAGGAACGCCCGGCCTCTCCGGCGGTGCCGCGGCACCGTATCGAGGAGAGAGGCCGATGAAACTCCTTCGCGAATCCGTTTTCTGGCGCCTGCTGCGCGGCCGTTCCGCGCGCGCCGAACGGCGCAGCTACACCGTGACCGTGCCGGCGCCGCTGCCCGCGTCGAACGTGGTCGCGCTGCGCCCGCAGGAAGAGCACGGCGCGCGCGCCGTGGTTTCCACCGTCGCCGTCCGCCGGGCGGCGGGCGCGTGACGCGCGCCCTGCGCCCCCGCCGCGGCTGGCCTCCGCCAGCCGAGCCACCGTCACGGCCGCGCCTGCGGCCGGAGCGGGCGCCGGCGCGCCGCGCGGACTGAACCCTCCGCTCCCGCCGGCAGGAAGGACTCAATTCGACGGAAGCGGAGCATGATCAAGAAGACCCTCCAGAACGCCACCCTCAAGGCGGCCGGCAAGGCCGCGCCGGCGCCGCAGGTGGCCGCGGCGCGCGAGGCGTTCCGCCGCAACGACGAGCTGCTGGCCGCGCTGGCCACCTCCACCGCCGGCCTCGACGCGGAGCAGATCGCCGAGCGGCTGGACCGCGACGGCGCCAACGAGGTCTCGCACGAGAAGCCGCCGCACTGGTCGCGGCAGCTGCTGCACGCCTTCCTGAACCCGTTCAACGTGGTGCTGGTGGTGCTGGCGGGCGTGCAGCTGGCCACCGACGCCAGCGACCTCACCGGCCCGCTGATCATCGCGGTGATGGTGGCCATCAGCGTGCTGCTGAGCTTCACCCAGGAGTACCGCTCCGCGAAGGCGGCCGAGAAGCTCAAGGCGATGGTGCGCAACACCGCCACCGTCACCCGCCGCGCCGAGGACGGCCACAGCGAGCGCATCGAGGTGCCGGTGGGCGAGCTGGTCGCCGGCGACATCGTGCACCTGGGCGCCGGCGACATGGTGCCGGCGGACCTGCGCCTGCTGAGCGCGAAGGACCTGTTCCTCAGCCAGGCCATCCTCACCGGCGAGTCGCTGCCGGTGGAGAAGGCCGCGCCCAGCGCGCGCGACATCGTGGCGCCGGAGGCGGCCAACCCGCTGGACCTGCCCAGCGTCTGCTACATGGGCACCAACGTGGTCAGCGGCAGCGCCACCGCGGTGGTGGTGGCCACCGGCGCGCGCACCTACCTGGGCTCGCTGGCGCGCACGCTCAGCAGCCAGCGCGTGCAGACCAGCTTCGACCGCGGCGTGCGGGGCGTGAGCTGGCTGCTGATCCGCTTCATGGCGGTGATGGTGCCGGTGGTGTTCCTGATCAACGGCTTCGACAAGCACGACTGGCTGCAGGCGTTCCTGTTCGCGCTGTCGGTGGCGGTGGGCCTCACCCCGGAGATGCTGCCGCTGATCGTCACCGCCAACCTGGGCAAGGGCGCCATCGCCATGTCCAGGCGCAAGGTGGTGGTCAAGCGCCTCAGCGCGATCCAGAACTTCGGCGCGATGGACGTGCTGTGCACCGACAAGACCGGCACGCTGACGCTGGACCGGATCGTGCTCAAGCGCCACCTCGACCTCGACGGCGAGGAGTCGGACGAGGCGCTGGAGTACGCCTACCTCAACAGCCGCTTCCAGACCGGCCTGAAGAACCTGATGGACAAGGCGGTGCTGGTGCACCGCGACCTGGAGCCGGTGGCGGCGCGCTACCACATGGTCGACGAGATCCCGTTCGACTTCCAGCGCCGGCGCATGTCGGTGGTGCTCTCCGCCGGCGACGGCCACGAGCTCCTGATCTGCAAGGGCGCGGTGGAGGAGATGCTCTCGATCTGCGCGTTCGAGCGCCGCGGCGAGGAGGACGTGCCGCTCACCGACGAGCGCCGCCGCGCGATCCGCGCGATGACCCGCGAGCTCAACGAGGACGGCCTGCGCGTGCTGGTGGTGGCGGCCAGGCGCCAGCTGCCCAGCGGCCGCGCCTACGGCGTGGCCGACGAGGCCGGGCTCACCGCGCTGGGCTGCCTGGCCTTCCTCGACCCGCCGAAGGACTCGGCGGCGACCGCCATCGCCGCGCTGCGCCAGCACGGCGTGGCGGTGAAGGTGATCACCGGCGACAACGAGGCGGTGACGCGCAAGATCTGCCGCGAGGTGGGCCTGGACGTGGCGCACTCGGCGCAGGGCCGCGACATCGAGCCGCTGGACGAGGCGGCGCTGGACGAGCTGGTCCGCCGCACCACCGTGTTCGCCAAGATGTCGCCGCTGCAGAAGGCGCGCGTGGTGAAGTCGCTGCAGCGCCAGGGCCACACCGTGGGCTTCCTCGGCGACGGCATCAACGACGCGCCCGCGCTGCGCGAGGCGGACGTGGGCATCTCGGTGGACACCGCCACCGACATCGCCAAGGAGTCGGCCGACATCATCCTGCTGGAGAAGAACCTGATGGTGCTGGAGGAAGGCGTGGTCGAGGGCCGCGTCACCTTCGGCAACATCATGAAGTACATCAAGATGACCGCCAGCTCGAACTTCGGCAACGTGTTCAGCGTGCTGGTGGCCAGCGCGTTCCTGCCGTTCCTGCCGATGCTGCCGCTGCAGATCCTGGTGCAGAACCTGCTGTACGACATCTCGCAGCTGTCGATCCCGTTCGACCGCATGGACGAGGACTACCTGCGCCGCCCGCGCAAGTGGGACGCCAGCGACATCGGCCGCTTCATGGTGTGGATCGGGCCGATCAGCTCGATCTTCGACATCACCACCTTCTGGCTGCTGTGGCACGTGTTCGGCGCCAACGCGCCGGCGCACCAGTCGCTGTTCCAGTCCGGCTGGTTCATCGAGGGCCTGCTGTCGCAGACGCTGATCGTGCACATGATCCGCACCCGGCGCATCCCGTTCGTGCAGAGCACGGCGGCCGCGCCGGTGCTGGCGCTGACCGCGGCGATCATCCTGCTCGGGCTGGCGATCCCGTTCACCGTGTTCGGCGCCAAGATCGGCATGGTGCCGCTGCCGTCGGCGTACTTCGCCTGGCTGGCGCTGACCCTGGGCTGCTACTGCGTGCTCACCCAGCTGATGAAGCGGGTCTACATCCGCCGCTACGGCCGCTGGCTGTGACGCCCTTTCTCCCTCTCCCCTCCGGGGAGAGGGCCGGGGCGAGGGGGCGTCCTCGAGACGGTCCCCAGGGCCGTGTCATGAATGAACATTCCAGTGTGCGGCAGTGCCCGGCCATCGCGGCCGGAGGCCGCTCCCCCAGGCCGCTTCCACAGGGAAGCGGGTCAGTCGGCCTCGAGCGTGTCGTCGCCCGCCGTGCCCCGCGCCTGCGCGGCGTGGCGCCGGGCCAGCACCGCGCAGACCATCAGCTGCAGCTGGTGGAAGATCATCAGCGGCAGCAGCAGCCCGCCGAGGCCGCCGGCGTGGCCGGCGAACAGGATCTTCGCCATCGGCACGCCGGCGGCCAGGCTCTTCTTCGAGCCGCAGAACACGATGGTGATGCGGTCCGCGCGCGCGAAGCCGAGCCGGCGCGAGGCGAACGCGGTGCCGAGCAGGGCCAGCGCCAGCAGCGCGGCGTCCAGCGCCAGGGTCAGCAGCAGCGCCAGCGGCGGCGTGCTGCGCCACAGGCCCTCCACCACCGCCGCGCCGAAGGCGGCGTAGACCACCAGCAGGATGGTGCCGCGGTCGGTGAGGCCGAGCAGCGGCCGGTGGCGGTCGACGAAGCCGCCGATCCACGGCCGCAGCAGGTGGCCGGCGACGAACGGCAGCAGCAGCTGCAGCACGATGTCGCGCACGCCCTGCAGCGGCGCGCCGGCGCCGCCCTGCACCGCCAGCAGCAGGCCCACCAGCAGCGGCGTCAGCGCGATGCCGAGCAGGCTGGACAGCGAGGCGCTCACCACCGCCGCCGGCACGTTGCCGCCGGCGATCGAGGTGAAGGCGATCGAGGACTGCACGGTGGACGGCAGCGTGCACACGAACAGCAGGCCCAGCGCCAGCTCCGGCGTGAGCAGCGCGTGCGCCAGCGGCCGCAGCAGCAGGCCGAGCAGCGGGAACAGCACGAAGGTGCTGGCGAACACGGTCAGGTGCAGCCGCCAGTGCGTGGCCCCGCGCAGCACCGCCTCGCGCGAGAGCTTGGCGCCGTGCAGGAAGAACAGCAGCGCGATCGCCGCGTCGGTGAGCCGGTCCAGCCACAGCGCCGCCGCGCCGCGGCAGGGCAGCAGGGTGGCCAGCGCCACGGTGGCGAGCAGGGCGAGGGTGAAGCCGTCGGGCAGCAGGCGGCGCAGCAGGGACATGGAACGCGGGGGGAGAACGGGCAAGGCGCGCAGTGTAGCCCGCCCGGCCGCGCCGATCAGTCGAAGCCGGCCTCGCGGCAGGCCCTGCGGCGGCGGTGCCGCCACCACAGCGCCAGCACGATCAGCACGGCCAGGCCGCCCAGCACCCACAGGCTGCTCTGGCCGCGGCGGACCCACATCACCAGCCACTCGTGGCGGTTCGCGCCGAAGTAGCCCAGGTACACCCACAGCGGCACGCTGATCAGCGCGGCCAGCCCGTCGAGCAGGAAGAAGCGCAGGAACGACACCCGGTGCGTGGCGCCCGCGGTGATGTACACCGCGGTGCGCATGCCGGGCAGGAAGCGCGCGACGAACATCAGCCGGTTGCCGTAGTGCTCGAACTGGTGCTGCACCCTGGCGTAGCGCGCCGGCGGCAGCAGCCAGGCGATCAGCCGCCACTTCAGGATGCGCGCGCCGTAGTGGTGGCCGAGCAGGAACATGCCGGCGTCGCCGATCAGCACGCCGGCCAGGGTCACGCCCACCATCGCGTGCACGTTGCCGTAGCCGAGCCCGGTGATCACGCCGCCGGCGACCAGGGTGACGTCCTCCGGCAGCGGCGCGCCGGCGCCGCACAGCAGCAGGGCGACGAACACCGCCACGTAGCCGTTCTCGGCGAAGATCGTGATCAGTCGCTCCAGCAGCTCCATCCGGCTAGCGCCCGGCCCGTGCGGCAAAGGAAAGCGGCGATGATCGCACAGCCGGCACGCCGCCACGGGCGCGCGGCGGGATGCCGCAGGACGCGCCGCGCCGGCTCATTCGGTCGCGGCCGGCCTGGCCTTGGCGGCGAGCAGTTCGCGCAGCTCCGCCTTCTCGGCGCCGTCGAGCACGCGCTCGCGGCTCCGCGCGGTGAGCCAGTCGCGGCGCTGGGTGATCGCCTGCTGCTCCATCCGCGCCAGCGCGTCGAAGAACTCGGCGCGCTGCGCCTCCGGCTCGCCCACCACGGTGGCGGCCAGCAGCTTCTGCAGCGCGGCGTACTCGGCGCGTTCGGCGAAGTGCTCCACCAGCGTGGCCGGATGGATGCCCGGCCGCGCGCGCGCCAGGTCGATCAGCTCGGCCAGCAGCGCCACGCCGGGCTTGTCCAGGCGCAGGAAGCCGTAGGGCTGCGCCACCTGCTCGGCCAGCCCCGGCTGCGCCAGCAGCAGCGCGATCGCGCTGCGCACCAGCGAGCGCTGCACCGCCGCCGGCCGCTGCACCGCGCGCATGGCGGGGACGTCGGGCTTGAGCGCGGCGCGCGCGCCGGTGCGCTTCTCCAGCTCGTCGGCCATCAGGTCGCGGAAGGCGCCGTCGGGCAGCCGGGCGATCAGCGGGCGGGCGCGCTCGGCCAGCCGCGCGCGGCCGTCGAGGCTGGCGGTGTCCACGTCGCGCGCCAGCTCCGCGAAGAAGTACTCGGACAGCGGCGTGGCCTCCTTCAGGCGCCGCTCGAAGCCCTCCTTGCCCTCCTTGCGCACCAGCGTGTCCGGGTCCTCGCCCTCGGGCAGGAACAGGAAGTACGCCTGGCGGCCGTCGCGCAGCCGCGGCAGCGCCGATTCCAGCGCCTTCCACGCGGCGGCGCGGCCGGCGCGGTCGCCGTCGAAGCAGAACACCACGTCGGGCGCGGCGCGGAACAGCACCTCGGTGTGCTCGGGCGTGGTGGCGGTGCCCAGCGTGGCCACCGCGATGGGCAGGCCGGCCTGGTGCAGCGCGATCACGTCCATGTAGCCCTCGACCACCACGATGCGCGCGAGGTTCGCGGTGGCCTGCTTCACCTGCCACAGCGCGAACAGCTCGCGGCCCTTGTGGAACAGCGGGGTCTCCGGCGAGTTGAGATATTTCGGGGATTGCTCCGCGCTCAGCACCCTGCCGCCGAAGGCGATCACGCGGCCGCGGCGGTCGAGGATGGGGAACATCAGCCGCTCGCGGAAGCGGTCGTACTTGCTGCCGCGCTCGCTGCTGGCGACCATGCCGGCCTCGGTGAGCAGCTGCATGCGCCGCTCGCTGGTGCCCAGCGCCTTGATCACGCCGTCGTAGCCGGCCGGCGCCCAGCCGAGGCGGAAGCGCGCGACGGTGTCCGCGTCCAGCCCGCGCCTGGCGCAGTAGGCCTGCGCCTCCGGGCTGCGCGGCAGCTGCTCCTGGTACCAGCGCGCGGCGCCGTCGAGCAGGGCGTAGAGGTCGGTCTTGTCCTCGCGCGGGCGCTCGTCGCGGCCGCCCTCGTAGGGCACCTTCAGGCCCACCGACTGCGCCAGCTCCTCCACCGCGTCGGGGAACTCCAGCCGCTCGTAGTCCATCAGGAACTTGATCGCGCTGCCGTGCGCGCCGCAGCCGAAGCAATGGAAGAACTGCTTGGCCGGGCTCACGTAGAACGAGGGCGTGCGCTCGTTGTGGAACGGGCAGCAGGCGGTCCACTCGCGCCCGGCCTTCTTCAGCGGCACGCGCCGCTCGATCACGTCGACGATGTCGACGCGGGCGAGCAGTTCGTCGATGAAGCTGTCGGGGATGCGGCCGCGCATAGGCCGCCTAGTGTAGGGCCTGCGTTCCGGCGGCGGGCGAAACGGCCAGCGGCGGGGGCGACGCGGCCAGATTCGGGCGCATGCGTCGATGCCTGGAGGAAGCGGGGCTAGCATGCGGGTTCGCCGCCACGCCGTCCGGGGGAGGAACGCGATGCCAGGGACCCGCTCGCCAATCGTGCACTTCCGGCCCGCCGCCGCGGGCGACGCGGCGGCGGCCGTGCCGCTGATCTACAGCTCCGGCCCGGCCGCGTTCGACTACGTGTTCGCCGTGCCGGGGCGGGCCTCGGCGCAGGACTTCCTGCAGCGCGCCTTCGTCGACGGCGCCGGCGAGTTCGGCTGGCGCAACCACTGCGTGGGCGTGCTGGACGGCGCGGTGGTGGCGGTGGGCGCCGGCTACGGCGGCGAGGGCGGATTCGCGTTCACGCTGGCGGCGGCGCGGCAGATCCTCGCGCACTACGGGCCGCGCCACGCGCCCGGGGTGATCGCGCGCGGGCTCGGGGTGGAGCGGGTGATCCCGCCGCCCGCGCGCGGCATGCACTACCTGGCGCACCTGGGCGTCGCGCCGGAGCTGCGCGGGCAGGGCATCGGGCGGGCGCTGGTCGAGCACCTCCTCGCGCGGGGACGGGCGCTGGGACGGCGGCGGATGGTGCTCGACGTCGCCGCCAGCAACCCGCGCGCGCAGGCGCTGTACGAGCGGCTGGGCTTCACGGTGACCGAGGAGCGGCGTTCGCGGCTGGCCAACGGGCACGGCGCTGTGCCGGACCATCGGAGGATGGAGCGGGTGGTGGCGGGGTAGGGGGCGCATCCGCGGTCGCGGGAATCGGCGGCGGGCGTGCGTCGTTCCTGCGCAAGCAGGAAAGGGGGCGGCGGTTTTCAGCAGGAACTGGGCGGAGATCGCTGGGCCTGTCGATTCCCGGTCCCGTGCACGGCTTGTCCATGCGGCATGGTGGTGGAAATGCCCGGGGGATTCGAGGGCGTAAGCCAGGACGGGGGGCTGGAGCCGTTCCAATGTAGGTCGCCGCCGGCCCCGATCCCTCACCCCGACCCTCTCCCCGGAGGGGAGAGGGAGCAGGGCGTGGCGTTTCATGTCGAATCCTTCTCCCCGGCGGGGAGAAGGTGCCGGCAGGCGGATGAGGGGACGGGCGGAGCCGAACGTATGGGATGCCTCCGCCAGCCCGGCCCCTCACCCCGACCCTCTCTCCGGAGGGGAGAGGGAGCAGGGCGTGGCGCTTCATGTCGAATTCTTCTCCCCGGCGGGGAGAAGGTGCCGGCAGGCGGATGAGGGGACGGGCGGAGCCGAACGTATGGGGCGCTTCCGCAAGCCCCGGCCCCTCACCCCAACCCCTCCCCGCAGGGGAGAGGGGGCGAACGCGGTGTGCGGGTTCGCTGTCCCGTGCGGCGCGGCGGCCGTGAGCCTCGGGGTTTCGTCCGGCGTCAGGCTAGATGGAATATCCCGAACACCGCCAGCAGGGCGAGCAGGAACAGGATCAGGAAGATCGCGAACAGCACCTTCGCGATGGTGGCGGTGACGCCGGCCACGCCGCGGAAGCCGAGCAGGCCGGTGACCAGCGAGACGATGGCGAAGATGATGGCCCACTTGAGCATGCGCTACTCCGGTTCGGCCGCGTAGGCGGCGGCGGTGCGTGGCAGTCTCGGGCGGGCGCCGTGAAGGGCGCGCCACGGCCGGGCGCGCGCGGCCTTCACGGACGGGCGGCTCAGCCGGCCAGCCTCGCCTTGATGCGGGCGGACACCTGCGCCATGTCGGCGCGGCCGGCGGCCTTCTCCTTCACCGCGGCGACCACCTTGCCCATGTCCTTCGGCGAGCTGGCGCCGGTGGCGGCGATCGCCTCGGCAATCAGCGCGTCGATCTCCGCCTCGCCGAGCTTGGCCGGCAGGTAGGCCTCGATCACCGCCATCTCGGCGCGCTCGGCGTCGGCCAGGTCGGCGCGGCCGGCGGCCTCGTACTGGCTCACCGAGTCGCGGCGCTGCTTGAGCATCTTCTCCAGCACCGCCAGGGTCTGCGCGTCGTCCAGCTCGATGCGCTCGTCCACCTCGCGCTGCTTGACCGCGGCCAGCACCAGCCGGATCACGCCCAGGCGGTGCTTGTCGCCGCCGCGCATGGCGGCCTTCATGTCCTCGGTGAGCTGCTGCTTGAGCGTCATGGTCGTTCTCCGGAAACGCACGAGGCCGGCGTTGCGCGGGGCAACGCCGGCCGGGGCGGGTTCGTGGGGCAGCGGCTGCGGATGGACGCGCCGGCTGCCTGCGGGCCGATGGGTTGCCGCCGTGCGGCGCGCAACCGGCCGTCCGCGCGCGGCGGACGGCGAAGACCTCAGTACAGGCGGGTCTTGCGCGAGACGTCGCGCGACAGGCGGCGCAGGTGGCGCTTCACCGCGGCGGCGCGCTTGCGCTTGCGCTCCTGGGTCGGCTTCTCGTAGAACTCGCGCTTGCGCGTCTCGGCCAGGATGCCGGCCTTCTCGCAGGTGCGCTTGAAGCGGCGCAGGGCAAGCTCGAACGGCTCGTTCTCGCGGACTTTTACGCTGGGCATGGAAACTCCGGGTGCTAAACTGGCCCGTGGAACCGGGCGAGCCGCGAAGTATAGCGTGGACACCAGCGATTTTTCAAAGCCCGTGCTGGGCATCGAGACCTCCTGCGACGAGACCGGCGTGGCCCTGCTGCGCTGGCAGCCCGACGCGCCCGGCCGCGGCCTGCTCGCCCACGTCCTGTACAGCCAGATCAAGCTGCACGCCGACTACGGCGGGGTGGTGCCGGAGCTGGCCAGCCGCGACCACGTGAGGAAGCTGCTGCCGCTGGTGCGCGAGGCGCTGGCGCAGGCCGGGCTGGCCCCGGCCGACCTGGGCGGGGTGGCCTACACCGCCGGCCCCGGCCTGGTCGGCGCGCTGCTGGTGGGCGCTGCCGCGGGCCGCGCGCTGGCCTGGGCGCTGGGCGTGCCGGCGATCGGCGTGCACCACATGGAGGGCCACCTGCTGGCGCCCTTGCTGGAGGACGACCCGCCCGCGCCGCCGTTCGTGGCGCTGCTGGTCTCCGGCGGCCATTCGATGCTGGTGGAGGTCAAGGGCATCGGCCGCTACCGCATCCTCGGCGACACCCTGGACGACGCCGCCGGCGAGGCCTTCGACAAGACCGCCAAGCTGATGGGCTTGCCGTACCCCGGCGGCCCGGCGCTGGCGAAGCTGGCCGAGCAGGGGCGGCCGGGGGCGTTCCATTTCTCGCGGCCGATGACCGACCGGCCGGGGCTGGACTTCAGCTTCTCCGGCCTCAAGACCCAGGTGCTGCTGGCCTGGCAGCAGTCCGACCAGAGCGGGCAGACCCGCGCCGACGTCGCCCGCGCCTTCGAGGAGGCGATCGTCGACACCCTGGTCATCAAGTGCCGCCGCGCGCTGGAGGCCACCGGCGCCAGGCGGCTGGTGATCGCCGGCGGCGTGGGCGCCAACCGCCGGCTGCGCGCCGAGCTGGCCGCGGCGGGCGGGCGCGAGGGTTTCCGCACCTATTTCCCGCGGCTGGCCTTCTGCACCGACAACGGCGCGATGATCGCGCTGGCCGGCGCGATCCGCCTCGCCCACGGCCAGCATCAGGACGAGCGCATCCAGGTGTTCCCGCGCTGGGACCTGGAAAGCCTGCCGGCCGCCTAGCGGTTAGTATGCGCGCGCAATCGCGCGCAGCCCGGGAGCGGTACGCCATCGCTATGGACACGGTTTTCATCGAGGGCCTGGAGGTCGAGGCCGTGATCGGCGCCTATGCCTGGGAGCGCGCGATCCGCCAGCGCCTGCGGCTGGACCTGGAGATGGCCTACGACTGCCGCGCCGCGGGAGCCTCGGACGCGCTGGCCGACGCGCTGGACTACCACGCCGTCGCCACGGCGGCGACCGCCTGGGTGGAGGCCAGCCGCTTCGAGCTGCTGGAGGCGCTGGCCGAGCAGCTCGCCGCGAAGCTGCTGGCCGAGTTCCCGATCCGCCGCCTGCGCCTGCGCGTGCGCAAGCCCGGCGCGGTGGCCAACGCCGCAGCGGTGGGCGTGGCGATCGAACGCGGCGCCGGCGCCTGATGGACGCGCCGCGCCGCTGGCTGCTGCTGCTCGGTTCCAGCCTGCCCGACGACGCGCGCGTGCGCGCGGCGCTCGACCGGCTCGCGGAGCTCGGCGCGGCGGCGCCGCTGACACCGATCCGGCGCTTCCCCTCGCACAGCGGCGGCGGCGAGTACTACAACGCGCTGGCGCGGCTGGACGCGGCGCTCGGGCGCGCGGCGCTGCGCGAGCGCCTGCGCGCGCTGGAGGCGGCGCTGGGCCGCCGCCGCGACGTGCCGGGCGAGGTGGCGATCGACGTGGACATCCTGGCCGGCCTCGACGGCACGCGCTGGCGCGCCGACCCGCACGCGCGGGCCAAGGGCGAGTTCGGGCGCGCGCCGGTGCAGGCGCTGCTGCGGCAGGCCGGCATCGGCGACGTGGACATGGGCTGAAGGGGGAAAGACCGATGGAACGTTTCGTGGTGTACCTGCCGCGCTGGCTGCGCTGGACCCTGCTGGCGGCGCTGGCGCTGCTGGTGGCCGGCTTCTCGGTGGCGTTCTTCCTCGGCATCAACCGGCCCGGCTTCAAGGACTGGCTGCCGGCCTCGGTCTCGGTGGTGCAGATCGCGCTGACCGCGCTGGCCTACGTGCTGCTGGTGTTCTTCACCGAGTCCGGGCAGAACCCGGCCGCGCTGCAGCGGCGCACCGAGCAGGTGCTCACCGGCCTGCTGCCGCGCACGCTGGCCCGCGTCACCGACGTGCAGGGCGCGCCGGCGGCGGTGACGGTGGGCGCGCCGAGCGGGGTGATCGGCTACGACTACACCCTGCGCACGGCGAACGCCGAGCTGCGCGCCTGGATCGGCCTGAACGTGCACCGGGTGATCGTGATCCTGTTCTGCGCCTGGCCCGAGGGCATGGAGGAGCAGGCGTTCCTGGAGCGGCTGCGCGCCGGCTTCGCCGACACCCTCGGCGGCGCCCGCGCGATCGGCTACGACGAGCCGCACTTCCAGGCCGAGGCCATCGACGGCTGCCGCTTCGCCTCGATCTGGCTGACCTGGGACATCGGCACGCAGGAGGATTTCCTCACCCATTCGCCGAGCCAGCTGTTCTTCGCGCAGGACGTCGCGCTGATGCTGCAGTCCTTCCTGCGCACCGCGCAGCGCCGCGGCCTGCGCCTGTCGACCGCGCTGGCGCCGACGCCGCTGTAAGCGGAGCCTGTTCCCGTTCTCCCGGCGCGGGGCACGGGGAGAGCGGGAACAGGCTCTCAGATGTGCAGCAGCCGCCCGCCGTCGGTGGGCAGCACGACGCCGCTGCTGTAGCGCGCGTCGCGCAGCAGGAACAGCACCGCGTCGGCCACGTCCTGCGGCGAGCCCTGGCGCGCCAGCGCGGTGCGCTCGCGCACCGTCGCCTCGGTCTCGGCCTTCACCGCGTTGGTGGACCACAGCATGTTGCCGGGCGCGATCGCGTTGACGCGCACCTCCGGGCCCAGCTCCACCGCCAGCGCCTTGGTCAGCATCACCACCGCCGCCTTGCTGATGCTGTAGAGCGGGTAGCCGGGCAGCGGCCGCTCGGCGTAGATGTCGGCGATGTTGACCACCGCGCCGCGCCGCGCCCTCAGGTGCGGCGCGGCCGCCTGGCACAGGAAGAACGGCGCGCGCGCGTTGGCGCCGAGCAGATCGTCCCACTGCTGCGCGGTCGCCTGCGCGAACGGCGTGGCGTAGTAGGTGGAGGCGTTGTTGACCAGCGCGTCGAGCCGGCCGAAGCCGGCGACGGCCTCGGCCACCAGCCGGGCGAGCGCGGCGGTGTCGGTCAGCTCCGCCTGCAGCACGCGCGCGCTGCCGGCGCGCTGCCGCTCCAGCTCGGCGGCCAGCGCGTGCGCTTCTTCCAGCGAACGGCGGCAATGCAGCGCCAGGTCGTAGCCGGCGGCATGCAGCGTGCGGGCGATCGACGCCCCGATCCGCTTCGCCGCGCCGGTGACCAGCGCGACCGGGCGCTCGCCGCGCGGCTTCGGATCGGACTCGTTGCTCATGCCGCGGGAGCTTGCCGCAAAGCGCCGCGGGTGTCATCCCGGATCAGGACGGCGGATCGCCGCGGCGCGCGGCCGTCACGCGCCGCGCCGGGATCGCCCGCGCCGGCGGCGCGGCGGGGACTTCGCCGCCGTCCACCGCGATCTCGCCGCGCAGCATCGTGATCGCGGTGGCGCCGACCTGGCGGGTGTCGTGCCAGGCGTAGGCGCCCACGCCGACCGCGCCGATCACCGGCAGCCAGCGCGCCGCGCCGCGGCCGAGCACGCGCTGCGAGAGGCGCACGCCGATGCGCTGGGCCAGCTGCTGCAGCAGGTTCGCCGACAGGCGGCGGAACAGCAGGCGGTCGCCCATGCGCACCACCAGGTCGCGGAAGGCCTGCGCCGCGGTGTGGCGGAACAGGCACCACAGCATCTGCTCGCGGTCGAGCTCGGCGTGCTTGCCGTACAGCGCGGCGAGGTCGCTGACCAGCTGCGCCTGCACGCGCCAGATCGCCATCAGCTCGGGCAGCACGGTGAGCCAGCCGAGCACGCCCGGCGGCAGCGACAGCGAGCCGGCGGTGAGCGCGGCGCGCTGGGCCGCGCGCTGCACCAGCCGGCGCGCCTCGGCCTCGGGATCGCGCTGCGGCCGTTCCCGGCTCGGCGGGATGCGCGCGACGAAGTCCAGGATCGCCTGGGCGATGCGCTGGGTATCCGCCGCCGGGGGCAGGGCGGGCAGCTGGCGGTCGGCCTGGTCCACGGGAACTCCTGGTGCGTGCCGGCGATCGATGCGGGTGCCCCAGTGTCCGCGCGGCCAGGTGAAGACGGCCTGAGCCCGCGCGTGAACGGAGGCCGCCGGGCGGCGGCGGGCATGACTTCTGGCGGTGGCGGCGCTTCCGTCCGGCTTGGCAATGTTATAACGTATCAATTCCAACCTTCCCCGCCCCTCCAGCCACGGACCGCCCGATGACCCGTCGCCTGCTCGCCTTCAGCCTCGCCTGCGCCCTCGGCGCCGCCCCGGTGTTCGCCACCGACCTGGCCTCCGCCACCACCGACGACGGCGGCCAGAGCGCCAGCCGCAACAAGCCGGCGCAGGTGAAGCAGCTCGGCACGGTCGACGTCAACGCGGCGCTGGACCAGGCGCGCAACGCGCTGTCGCCCGACACCGGCTCCAGCCAGTACGTGATCGACCAGAAGGCGATCGCGCAGCTGCCGCTGGGCGACTCCACCCCGCTCAACCAGGTGATCCTGCAGGCGCCCGGCGTGGTGCAGGACTCCTACGGCGGCCTGCACGTGCGCGGCGACCACGCCAACCTGCAGTACCGCATCAACGGCGTGATCATCCCCGAGTCGATCTCCGGCTTCGGCCAGACGCTGGACGCGCGCACCATCCAGAACGTGAAGCTGCTCGACGGCGCGCTGCCCGCGCAGTACGGCCTGCGCACCGCGGCGGTGGTGGACATCACCACCAAGAGCGGCCACGACCTCGGCAACGGCGGCAGCGTGGGCGTCACCGGCGGCTCGTTCGGCACGCTCAACCCCAACGCCTCGCTGTGGGGCGGCAACGACCGCTGGAGCTATTTCCTCACCGCCAACTACCTGGAGAGCGACGTCGGCGTCGAGAACCCGACCTCCAGCCGCAAGCCGGTCCACGACCACACCAACCAGGTGAAGGGCTTCGGCGACATCTCCTACCTGATCGACAGCGACACCCGGCTGAGCTTCCTGTTCGGCGTGTCCAACAGCCGCTTCCAGATCCCCAACAACCCGGGCCAGGAGCCGGCCTTCGGCTACCTCGACACCGTGGACTTCGACTCGGCCAAGCTCGACGAGCGCCAGCAGGAGAAGACCCGCTTCGGCGTGCTCGCGCTGCAGGGCAAGCTGGGCGCGACCGACTACCAGGTGTCGCTGGGCCAGCGCTATTCCAGCCTCGACTTCACGCCGGACCTGGTCGGCGACCTGATGTTCAACGGCGTGGCGTCCGACATCTCGCGCAGCAACCGCGCCAGCACCCTGCAGGCCGACTTCGCCACCCCGCTGGGCGACAGCCACACGCTGCGCTACGGCCTGTACGGCAGCTTCGAGCGCGCGCCCAGCAGCAACGACGCCTGGGTGTTCCCGGCCGACGAGGACGGCAACCAGACCAGCACCACGCCGATCGAGATCCTCGACGGCAACCGGATCACCGCCAGGACCTGGTCCGGCTACGTGCAGGACGAGTGGAGCATCGGCGACAAGCTCACCGTGAACTACGGCGTGCGCGGCGACGTGTACAAGGCCTTCCGCACCGAGAGCCAGCTGAGCCCGCGCCTGGGCGCGGTGTACCAGGCCACCGACAGCACCACGCTGCACGCCGGCTACTCGCGCTACTTCACGCCGCCGGCCACCGAGGCGATCACCACCACCAACATCGCCAAGTTCGACGGCACCACCAACGCGGTGTCCAATCCCGGCAACGCCACGCCGCTGGCCGAGCGCAGCGACTACTTCGACGCCGGCGTCCAGCAGCAGCTCGGCGCGCTCACCCTGGGCCTGGACGCCTACTACCGCAAGGTCAGGCGCCTGCAGGACGAGGGCCAGTTCGGCGCGGCGCTGGTGTATTCCACCTTCAACTACGCCAAGGGCCGCATCAAGGGCGTGGAGTTCACCGCCAACTACGACGACGGCCCGTTCAGCGCCTACTTCAACCTCGCCGCCAGCCGCGCGATGGGCACGCGGGTGATCACCAGCCAGTACAACTTCGACCCGGACGACCTGGCGTACGTGGCCGACCACTACATCTTCCTCGACCACGACCAGGCGTACTCCTCGTCGGGCGGCGTCAGCTACGCCATCGGCGAGGCCACCCGCGTCGGCGCGGACTACCTGTTCGGCAGCGGCCTGCGCAAGGACGGCGACGTGCCCAACGGCGCCTCGCTGCCGTCCTACTTCCAGCTCAACCTGAGCCTCTCGCACGACTTCAGCTTCGCCGGCACCGGCAAGCTGCACACCCAGCTGGCGGTGATCAACGCGCTCGACCGCACCTACGAGCTGCGCGACGGCAGCGGCATCGGCGTGGGCGCGCCGCAGTTCGGCCCGCGCCGCGGCTACTACCTGACCGTGCAGAAGGACTTCTGACGTCTGTTCCCCTTCACTCCCGAAGCAGCCCCCTCTCCCCTCCGGGGCGAGGGCCGGCGTGAGGGGCCACCCTTGCGGTAGCTCCCAGCGGGCGCGACCGGCACCATCGGCTATCCTTGTCGCCTCGCCGCCGATCCCCCGCCCGCATGCCCTCCCGCCTCCCCGAACCCGGCCCCGACGAGCGCGCGCTCTCCGACCACCTCGTGCGGCTGCTGCGCGAGCAGATCGCCGCGCACGGGCCGATGCCGTTCGCGCAGTACATGGAGCGCTGCCTCTACGCGCCGGGGCTGGGCTACTACAGCGCGGGCAAGGCCAAGTTCGGCGCGGCGGGCGACTTCGTCACCGCGCCGGAGCTGGGCGACCTGTTCGCCCGCTGCGTGGCCAACGCGGTGCAGCCGGCGCTGGCGCTGCTCGGCGGCGCGGCGGATTTCCTCGAACTGGGCGGCGGCAGCGGCGCCTTCGCGGAAGCCGCGCTGAAGGCGCTGGCGCAGGCCGGCACGCTGCCGCGCCGCTACCTCATCCTGGAGCCCAGCGCCGACCTGCGCGAACGCCAGCGCGAGCGCCTGGCCGCCGCGCTGCCGGCGGACGTGGCCGCGCGCGTGGCCTGGCTCGACCGCCCGCCGGAGGAAACCTGGCGCGGCGTGCTGTTCGCCAACGAGGTGATCGACGCGCTGCCGACCACGCGCTTCGGCATGCGCGGCGGCGAGGTCTACGAGGAGCACGTGGCGCTGGACGGCGAGGGCCGGCTGATGCGCACCGACCGCCCCGCCGACGCGCTGGTGGCCGGCGCGGTGCGCCACGTCGAGTGCGACCTCGGCGCGCCCTTCGCCGACGGCTACCGCTCGGAGATCCTGCCGCAGCTGCCGTACTGGCTGCAGGCGGTGGCCGGCAGCCTCGAGGCGGGGCTGATGCTGTTCGTCGACTACGGTTACGTGCGCCGCGAGTACTACCTGCCCGAGCGCCGCGACGGCACGCTGATGGCGCACTACCGCCACCATGCGCACGCCGATCCGTTCTTCCTGCCCGGCCTCAACGACCTCACCGCCTCGGTGGACTTCACCGCGCTGGCCGAGGCCGGCAACAGCGCCGGCTTCGGCGTAGCGGCCTACCTGCCGCAGGCGCAGTTCCTGATCGCCAGCGGCCTGCAGCAAGCCTTCGAGGAAGCCTACGCCGCCGCCGCGGACGAGCCGGCGCGCTACCGCCTGGCGCAGGAGGTGAAGCGCCTCACGCTGCCCGACCGCATGGGCGAACGCTTCCAGGCCATGCTGTTCGCGCGCGGCATGGAGATGTTGCCGTTGCCGGCCGAGCTGCTCGCGGCCGACCAGGGCGGGCGGCTCTGAGCCTGGCGTCCCGGCACGTCCGCAGCTTCATTCATTTCGGCGATGCGACCGGCGGCTCCTTGGCGCCGGCGACGGCGACGCGGCAAAGCCGGAGGCCGGGACGCGGGCGGCCGTGCCTGTCGTTTTCCAGGTTCGAGCTGATGGTCCGGCAGCCGTCGAGGCGGCTGCCCGGCAGCAGGCGTTCGAGCTGCGGCTCCTGCTGGCGGGCATCCTCGCCGAGGACCGCGTAGAACGGTCCCGAGTGACTGGCGACGCGCTGCCGCGCCATCGACCACAGCCGATATCCCCGGGCCTTGTCCATGAACCAGGTAAGGCCGACGAAATCCAGGGTTTCGGCCCGCGGGAAGAAAGGGGCGAGATAGGCGACGGGCGCGCCGACGAAGAACACCATGGATCCCGCCTCCACGGCGCCGGTCTCGATGCGGTAGTTGCGTTCGCCGAAGGGCACATGGCCCCAGTTGGGATAGCGGCTTGCCGCGATGGCGGCGACGGCGAGCAGCGCCATCGCCCGGCCGGTGCGCCGGAGGGCGGAAGGATGGAGCGCATGAGGCGTCCCGGCGCGGCATGCGGCGAGCAGCACCAGGCCGCTCAGCGCCTCGATCGCCACGGCGTAGCGCAGGATCGAGAACACCGCCAGCCAGAGGACGTAGGCCGATGCGACGAAAAGCACGAGCATGGCCTGCGGCGCGACTCCGGTCGCCGGCTCGCCGCGCCAGCGGGCCAGCAGGCGGCGCATGCCGAAGCAGGCGGCCGCGAGCCATGCCATCGCGTAGCGCGGGTCGGCGAAGCGGACCTCGGTGACCACGCGCTGGTTCGACCGCAGCCAATAGAACGGATAGAACACCCATTGGGCCGCGCTGCGCGGACGGAACTGCAAATCCGTGCCGGCCGCGGGCGCGATCCAATCGGAGCGGAACACCTGGTTGAACAGGGGGAAGCAGGGATTGCCCGTGCGCAGGTACAGGCGCCAGCCCCACCAGCCGTAGACCAGCAGGAAGGCCAGCGCCGTCGCCGCGCCGAACAGCAGCGCCATCCGCCAGGCGCGCCCGCGCGGGCGCAGCGTCGACAGCACGGCCAGGGCCATGGCCGGCGGGTAGACCATCGCGGTCGGCTTCAGTCCCACCGCCAGGCCGCAGCAGGCGCCGGCCAGCAGGGCCCAGCGCGCGGGCGGGCCGTCCGCGGCATCGCCGTGGAGCCGCAGCAGGCAGGCGAAGCCGAGCAGGACGAGGCAGGCGAGCGGCACCTCGTTCATGGTGGTGCCCGCCTGGGAGACCAGCATGGTCCCGGTGGCGCCGATGACGACGGCCATGGCATCGGGCCAGCCCCAGTCGCGCCCCTGCAGCCGCGCCAGCTGCCGGGCGATGGCGCAAAGCACGAACAGCAGCAGGCCATACCAGAGCCCTTGGCCGGCGGCCAGCCCGCGTGGCCATGCCGCCCATGGGCCGGTGCCGAGCAGGTAGTAGGGCAGGTCGAGCAGGGGATTGAAGAACGATTGCATGCCCGCGGCGGCGAGGTCGCGGGCATCGCGGTCGTGAAGGAATGCCCAGGCGTTGTAGAGGTGATAGTTCCTCAGGTCCCAGTCGGCGTCCTGGCCCCAGGCGATGCCGGCCAGGGCCCCCAGCAGCAGGCAGGCGGCCAGCCTCGCAAGCGGCTGGTCCGTCCAGCGTTTCAGCAATGTCATCCGCCGCTCCGCAGCGATGGGGGGATCGAGTGCGCGGCGAAGGGCCCGCGACGCCGGCGCATTCTACCCGTCCACGGCGAGGGCACGCCGGCCCGGTGCGATCAGGGCGAGGTGGCCGGCCGCAGCTTGCCGATGGCCCGGATGCGTTCGCGCGCCATCGCCGCGCCGACGGCCGGCCCCTGCAGCCCCTGCGCCACGAACGGCGCGGCGACCACCGCGGCGGCGGCCTCGCGCGCCGCGCGCAGGTAGTCGGCCTGCGGGTAGTCGTCGTGCTCGTGGCCGAGCCGGCCGCGCTTGTCGGCGAGGCAGGCGGCGAGGAAGCTGTCGAGGCGCGCCGGGCGGCGCAGCGCGCCGAGCGATTCCAGCAGCTTGAGCACCGTGGCGGGCCTGAGCTCGAACGCGCGGTGCGCGTTGAGGTGCTCGCGGCAGACGATCTCGGCCAGCGCGGCGTGCTCGGCCGGCACCTTCAGCCGCGCGGCCAGCGCGCGCAGCGGCGCCACGCCGCGCTGCTCGTGGCCGACGTGGCGCGGCAGTTCGTCCGCCGGCGTGAGCGCCTTGCCGAGGTCGTGGGTGAGCGCGCAGAAGCCGACCAGGTCGTCGCCCGGCGCGACCGCGGCGGCGGCGTCCAGCACCATCTCCACGTGCACGCCGGTGTCGATCTCCGGGTGGAACTCGGCGCGCTGCGGCACGCCGTACAGCGCGTCCACCTCGGGGAACAGCACCGCCAGCGCGCCGGCCTCGCGCAGCACGCGCAGGAAGGCGGACGGGCGCGCCTCGGCCAGCGCCTTGCGCGTCTCCTGCCATACCCGCTCGGGCACGAGGTGGTCGACCTCGCCCCCGCGCACCATCCGCCGCATCAGCGCCATGGTCTCCTCGGCGACGGTGAAGCCCAGCGGCGCGAAGCGCGCGGCGAAGCGCGCCACGCGCAAGAGGCGCACCGGGTCCTCCACGAAGGCGGGCGAGACGTGGCGCAGCACGCGCGCCTCCAGGTCGCGCGCGCCGCCGTAGGGGTCGACCAGCGCGCCGTGCTCGTCCTCGGCCATCGCGTTGATGGTGAGGTCGCGCCGCGCCAGGTCCTGCTCCAGCGTCACCGACGGGTCGGCGTGGAAGGCGAAGCCGTGGTAGCCGCGGCCGGTCTTGCGCTCGGTGCGCGCCAGCGCGTACTCCTCGCCGGTCGCGGGATGCAGGAACACCGGGAAGTCCTTGCCGACCGGGCGGAAGCCCAGCGCCAGCAGCTGCGCCGGCGTGGCGCCGACCACCACGTGGTCGCGGTCGCCGCCCGTGCGGCCCAGCCGTTTGTCGCGCACCGCGCCGCCGACGAGATAGGTTCGCATGGCGGCGATTCTGCCATGCCGCCGCGCGCGGTCGCGGCGCGGCGGGCATGTTCCGGCGATTCCACGCGCGGCCGCGGTGGTATAACCGGCGAGGCCGCCCATTCCCCCGATGCAAAGGTCGATGCCATGAAGCCCTTGCCGCGATTCGCCTCCGCCCTGCTCGCCGTCCTCGCCTTCGCCGCGCACGCCGCCGCGCCCGACGCGGCGAAGACGCGCGCCTACATCGACCACGCCTGGGACACGCTCACGCGCTCGATGGACGACTGCGCCTCGCTGGTCGACCCCAAGGTCGCCACGCGGCCGGTGGTCTACCTGCCGGCGGACGTGGCCGAGCCGGCGGCGCTGGCCAGGGCCGCGCAGCGCTGCAACGTGGACGTGCGCCGCCTGCCCCGGCCGATCGCCCGCCTCGGCGAGGTGGACCCGGCCCGCCTGCCGGTGCAGGGCCTGCTCTACCTGCCGCATCCCTACGTGGTGCCCGGCGGCTTCTTCAACGAGATGTACGGCTGGGACAGCTACTTCATCGTGCTCGGCCTGGTCGCCGACCACCGCGAGGCGATGGCGCGCGGCATGGTGGAGAACTTCCTGTTCGAGATCGAGCACTACGGCGCGGTGCTCAACGCCAACCGCACCTACTACCTCAGCCGCTCGCAGCCGCCGTTCCTCACCGCGATGATCCGCGCGGTGCTGGACGACCCGGCCAGCTTCAAGGACGCCGGCGAGGCGAGCGCGTGGCTGGCCAAGGCCTATCCGCTGGCGCTGCGCGACTACGCCACCTGGACCCGCCCGGAGCACCGCGCCGGCGGCACCGGCCTGGCGCGCTACAACGACCTCGGCCCCGCCGCGCCGGTGCTGGAGATGCAGGACGCGCGCTACCTGCACGGCGTGATCGCCTGGCTGCTGGCGCACCCGCGGCAGGACCCGGGCTACCTGGTGAAGGCCTCCGCGCATCCCGACGCCGCGGAGGCGGCGAAGCTGGCCGAGACGAGCTGCGACGTGCGCGCCTCCAAGGTCTGCGCGGACGCCTGGTACCAGGGCTACCGCCTGAGCGCGGACTACTTCCACGGCGACCGCGCGATGCGCGAGTCGGGCTTCGACATCAACTTCCACTTCGGCCCGTTCGGCGGCTCCACCCACCGCTACGCGCCGGTGGACCTCAACAGCCTGCTGTACCGCTACGAGCGCGACCTGCACGACTTCGCGCTGCGGCTGGGCAGGGTGGCCGACGCGCAGCGCTTCGAGGCCGCCGCGGCGGCGCGCAAGGCGGCGATGGACGAGTACCTGTGGCGGCCGGAGGCGGGCATGTACCGCGACTACGACTTCGTCGCCGGCAAGTCCTCGGACGAGCCCTACCTCAACACCTTCTACCCGCTGTGGGCGGGCGCGGCCTCCGACGCGCAGGCCCGCGCGGTGCGCGCCCGGCTGGCGGTGTTCGAGCGCAAGGGCGGGCTGTCGATGAGCCGCCACGCCAGCGGCGCGCAGTGGGACGAGCCGTTCGGCTGGGCGCCGACCAACTGGCTGGCGGTGGCGGGGCTGGACGCCTACGGCTTCCACGACGACGCGCGCCGCCTCGCCGCCAGGTTCGCCGCCACGGTGGACCAGGGCCTGGCCGACGACGGCACCATCCGCGAGAAGTACAACATGGTCAGCGGCAACGCCGACGTGAAGGTCACCGCCGGCTACAGCGAGAACGTGATCGGCTTCGGCTGGACCAACGGCGTGTACCTCAAGCTGCAGGAGCTGCTGCGCGCGCAGCGCCCGGCCGCCGCCAAGGCGCCGGCGGCCACGCCCTGAGCCGGCGGCCGCGAGGTGCCGTCCCGCTGCCCCCTGCGCACCGCCACTCCCTGCGCCCTCTCCCCTCCGGGGAGAGGGCCGGGGTGAGGGGCCGGCGCTTGTGAAGGCGCCTGGTCGCGCGCCGCGTCGCGCCGCCTTCCCTTCGCGCGGTCGCACCACTTCGCCCGTCATGCGCGGGCGACCAGGGAACGCATCCGACGCCTCGGCGCCTGGCGGTGCGTGCGGCGCGCGACCAGGCCCGCCGAGGTCGCTCCGGCGGATCTTTCCTCGCCGAGGCTTCGCCCGTGACGGAGCGAAGGCCGATCGCCTAGCGCGCCGATCCGCCGGACGCGGCTTCCGCCGGCTCGGCGGCCGGCGCCACTGACGACGCGGGCGCGGCCGGCACCGACGCGCTTTCGGCCGGCGCCGCCGCCGGCACCGCGACGACGGGGCACGCCACCGGCCGGCGCGGCGCGCCGGCCGGCGGCGGCGCATAGGGCTGGCCGACCGGCGTCATGCGGCTGGACAGCGCCAGCGCCTTGCCGTTGAGCCGCCAGTCGTAGATCACGCTGAAGGCCATCACCCGCGCCACGTACTCGCGCGTCTCCTTGTACGGGATGCTGGCGACGAACAGGTCCGGCGGCAATGCGCCGCGCGCGTCCAGCCACTGCTGCACCTTCTCCGGGCCGGCGTTGTAGGCCGCGCTGGCCAGCCACGGCGCGCCGCCGAAGCGCGCGGCCATCTGCGCCAGGTAGCGCGTGCCCAGCGCGATGTTCACCACCGGGTCGTACAGCGAGTCGCCGCCCTGCCAGTCCAGCCCGTTGCGCCGCGCCACCTGCGCCGCGGTCTGCGGCAGCAGCTGCATCAGGCCGCGCGCGTCGGCGCCGGAGCGCGCGTCGCTCATCCACGCGCTCTCGGCGCGGGCGATCGCGTAGGCCCAGGCCGGGTCGATGCCGGCCTGCCCGGCCTGCGGCACCACGCCGTCCTGGCTGGCCAGCGGGAAGCGCTCCTCGTAGTAGCGCAGCGCCTCGCCGCTGCTGAAGACGAACACCGCGCGGTCGTACCAGCCGTTGCGGTAGGCGAGGTCCGCGGCCAGCGCCAGCGTGGCCGGGTCGGCGCCGTCCAGCGCGCGCGACCATTCGCGCCGCGCCTGCCGCGGCAGGCCCACCGCGTACAGCTCGAACGCGCGCGTCAGGCCGGGCTCGGCGAGCAGCGCCTGCTCGCGCTGCGGGTCGCTCGGCGGATCGAGCGGGCACAGCGCGTAGCTCTGGCCGAGGCGGTCGGCGGCGAGGAAGCCGAAGTAGCCCGGCTCGGCGGCGAGCGCGGCGAAGAGCGTCTGCGCCGCCGCCTCGCGGCCGGTGGCGGCCAGCGCGCGGGCGCGGAAGTAGCGCCACTCGGCGTCGTCCTGCTGCGCGGCCGGCATCGCCTCGATCGCGGCGAGCACCGCCGGCCAGTCCTGCCGCGCCAGCGCCACGCGCGCGCGCCATTCGCGGCTGGCGCCGGTCTGCGCCGTGGCGGGCAGCGCGGCCAGGCGCTCCAGCGCGCGCTCGTCGAAGTCGGTGGCGTGGTAGAGCGCCAGCGCGTACAGCACGGCGTCGCGCTGCGCGGGAGTGAAGCGGAAGCGCGCCTGCAGCGCCTGCCAGGCGGCGTCGGCGCTGTCGGACTGGCGCCGTGCCAGCCGCTGCACCGCCAGCGCCGCGGCCTGGCGGTGGCGCGGCGTGTCGGGCCAGCGCTGCGCGTCCAGCGCGGCGCCGGCCGGATCGCGCAGCGCCTGCGCCAGCCGCTGCGCGGCCTGTGCCTGGTCGGCCGGCAGCCACGGCGCGAGCATGGCGACGGTGCCGCCCTGGCCGGCGTCCACCGCGCGGTCGATGCGCGCCCACAGCCGCTCGGCGGTGAGCAGGCCGGCGTCGTGCGCGGCCTGCAGCACCGGATCGCAGGCGCCGGGCAGGGCGGGCTTCTGCCACAGCGCGGCGAGGTCGCGCTCGAAGTCGAGCCGTGCGCCGTGCGCCAGCCGCGCCTGCAGCGCGTCGCAGGCCAGCGTGTCGCCCAGGCCCGGCCGGTACAGCGCGAGGAAGCCGTCCCAGTCCTGCCGGCGCGCCAGCTCCAGCAGGAAGTCGCGGCGCAGGTCGGCGGCGGGGATCAGGTCCGGGTAGCGGCGCAGGTAGTCCTCCACCCGCGCGCGGTCGAGCTGGCGGAGGTCGTGGGTGAGCGCGGCCGCTTCCAGGTACGGGTAGATCGGGTAGCCGGCCAGCTGCGCGTCCCAGGCGCGCCAGCCCTCGCCGCCCTGCTGCGCCGCCGCCCAGGCCTGGCGGAAGGCCGCGCGCTGCTGCAGCGTCGCCGGCGCGTCGGCGGCGGGGCCGGCGAGCGGCAGGCACAGCGCGAGCAGGGCCAGCAGGCGGAAGGGGCGGCGCCGCGGCGCGTGCATGGGCATGGGGACTCCTTGGCCGATCCGTCGGTCGATGTGCGGGAAAGTGTAGTGCGCCGCCGCGCCGCGACGGGCGACGCCAGCTTGCCGGCGCCGCGGTGACTGCACGGTTAAGAGCCTGCCCATGGCCTTCCGGGGAAGAGAGTGCAGGAAGGCCCGCGGGATGGAGCGCGTGCGGGTGGTGGAGGCGGTGCTGGCCGTTCTTCCATCGAGGCCGTTGGCGGTCTCGCGCCAGGTCGATCGCGGCCGGAGGCCGCGATGCCCGAAGCATCGCCCCGCTCACGCCATGCCGCGCCGTCGTGGGTCGACGCACTCCTTTTCGCGCATGCCCGCGCGCAGGCGGCTCCCGGCGGGCACGGGGAGCTCTCTAAGGCCCGCCGGCCGCCTGCTAAGCTTGCGCGCTCGTTCCGAGCCGGGAATCGCATGCCGTCCGCTCCCTCGCCTTCGACACGCTCGCACTGGCCGGTCTGGCTCGCGCTGGCGCTGCTCGCGGCCGCCGGCGCGCTGTGGTGGTGGTGGATGGGCCGCCCGGTGGCGCTGCCGGACGCGCCCTCGTCGCGCATCGCCTGCGTCTCCTACGCGCCGTTCCGCGCGCCGGGCGAGACGCCATACGACCTGCGCGCCTTCGTCAGTCCGCAACGCATCGACGCCGACCTGCGCGCGCTGTCGCAGCGCTTCGACTGCGTGCGCACCTACTCGCAGGCGTTCGGCCTCGACGCGGTGCCGGGCATCGCCGAGCGCTACGGCATGAAGGTGATCATGGGCATCTGGCTGGACCGCGACCCGCTCGCCAACGCGCGCGAGGTGGCGCGCGGCATCGCCACCGCGAACGCGCACCCGCGGGCGCTGCGCGGGGTGATCGTTGGCAACGAGGTGCTGCTGCGCGGCGAGCTGGCGCCGGAGGCGCTGGCCGCCTACGCGCGCCAGGTGCGCGCGGCGATCCCGCCGGCGGTGCCGGTGAGCTACGCCGACGTGTGGGAGGACTGGCTGCGCTACCCGCAAATGGCGCAGGCGGTGGACTACCTCACCATCCACATCCTGCCGTACTGGGAGGACGACCCGGTGCCGCCCGAGCACGCGGTGCGCCACGTGGCCGAGGTGTACGCGCAGATCCGCCGCGCCTTCCCGGGCAAGGCGGTGATGATCGGCGAGACCGGCTGGCCCAGCGCGGGCCGCGCGCGCCGCGCCGCGCGCGCCAGCCTGGTGAACGAGGCGCGCTACCTGCGCGAGTTCCTCGCCTACGCCGCCACCGTGGACATGCCCTACAACGTGATCGAGGCCTTCGACCAGCCGTGGAAGCGCGCGCAGGAGGGCACCGTGGGCGGCTACTGGGGCATCTTCGACGTCGACGCGCGGCCGAAGTTCGCCATGGCCGGCCCGGTCACCGAGGAGCCGCGCTGGTGGCTGGGCTGGCTGGCCGGCGCGGCCGGCGCGCTGCTGTTCGCCGTCGCCGGCGCGTGGAAGCGCGGCTGGCGCGGCGCGCGCGGCTGGGCCGCGCTGGCGCTGGCCGGCGCGGGCGGCGGCCTGGCGCTGGCCTGGCAGGGCCGGCAGATGCTCTACGCCTGCCGCAACGCATTCGAGTGGGCGCTGTCGGGCGCGGCCTGCCTCGCCGCGCTGCTCACCGCGCTGTGGCTGGCGCGCGCGCTGGCCGCGCGGCTGGCCGGCACGGCCGCGCCGCTGCCGCCGCGCTGGCTGCGCTTCGGCTGGCTGTTCGGACTGGCGCTGCTCGACCTGCTGCTGACCGCCGACGGCCGCTACCGCGACTTCCCGCTGGGCCTGTTCGCGCTGCCCTGCGCCGGCTACGCGCTGCTGGCGGCGGCCGGCGCGCGGCTGGCGCCGTCGCTGGAGGAACGCTTCCTGGCCGGCGCGGCGGCGCTGATGGGCGCGGTGCTGGTGGCGATGGAGCTGGGGCTGGACGCGGTGACCTGGCTATGGCTGGGCCTGAACCTCGCCCTGGCCGTTCCCGTACTGCGCCGCGGCCTGGCAGCGCAGCAGGCGCAGGCAGCCCACCAGTAGCGCGAAGGCGCCGGCCTCGACGCAGTACAGCAGCAGCGCGAGCACGCCCAGCGCGGCGGCCAGCCAGGCCACGGGCAGCCGCCGCCACAGCAGCGCCAGCGCGCTCGCCGCCAGCGCGGCGTAGCCGTAGCCGTAGCCGAGGAAGCCGAGCACCAGCGCCTGCCGCACGGCGCACAGCGGCGTGCCGGGCGCGGCCTCGCAGCGGTGCCCCAGCACGCTGGCCTCGATCAGCCCGTAGCGGACCGCCACCGCCGCCAGCGCGACCAGCGCCAGCAGCAGCCAGGGCAGGGCCGGGCGCAGCCGCCTCATCGGCGCAACCGCTGCGCCTGCGGCGCGAGATGGGCCGGCAGGCTGATCTCGGCGGCCAGCGGCAGGTGGTCGGAGAACGCCTGCGGCAGCGTCCACACCTTGTCGAGGCGGATGCCGGGCGAGGCGAGGATGTGGTCCAGCGCGCGGCGCGGCTTCCAGCTCGGGAAGGTGGCGGCGGCCTGCACCGGCGGCTGCAGGTGGCTGCGCTTGAACAGTTGCTGCATCTCGCGGCTGTGCACGTCGGTGTTGAGGTCGCCCATCAGCACCGCGTTGGGGTAGTCCTGCAGCAGCTCGGCGATGAAGGCCAACTGCCTGGCGCGCGCCGGCGCGCTCAGCGAGAGGTGGGCGACCATCACGGTGAGCGCCTCCCGCGCCTCGCCGTAGCGCACCAGCAGCGCGCCGCGGCCGGGGATGCGGCTGGGCAGCGGGTAGTCCAGCACGCTGTGCGGCTCCAGCCGGCTGATCAGGCCGTTGGCCGAATGCGCCAGCCGCGCCATCGGCCGGTTCGGCTGGTGGCTCCAGAACGGCAGGCCGGAGGTCTCGGCCAGGTAGCGGGTCTGGTTGAGGAAGCCCGAGCGCAGGCTGCCGGCGTCGGCCTCCTGCAGGCCGATCACGTCGAACTGCGGCAGCACCTCGGCCAGGCGGTCGAGGTTGTCCAGCTTGCTGCGGCCGGGCAGCACCGCGTTGAGGCTGCGGGTGACGTATTCCCGGTAGCGCTGCACGCTGGCGCCGGCGAGGATGTTGCAGCTCAGCAGGCGCAGGCGGCGTTCGGACGGGGCGGGAGCGCGGGTCATCGGGACGACGTTAGCGGGCGAAGCATCCCGCACCAAGATGGGGGCGCCGGCCGCGGCGGCAAGCGGCCGGCGCGGCCGGCCTCACTTGCCGGCCAGCTCGCGCTTGACCAGCCACTGGGTCAGCGCGGAGAGCTGGTCGTAGCTCTTGACCTGGGCGCTGCGGTACTTGCCGTCCACCACGATGGTCGGGGTGCCGTCCACCTGCCACTTCTGGATCAGCTCGAAGTCGCGCTTGATCTGCGCGGTGACCGCCTCGGAGGTGGCGACGCGCATGAACTCGTCGCGGTTCACGCCGTGGCGCGCGTAGAAGTCGGCCAGCTCGTCCAGCGTGTTGATCGGGTAGTGCTGGGCGAACTTCTCCGCGAACAGCTCCAGGTGGCTCTGCTCGAGCACGCCCAGCTGCCTGGCCGCGTAGTAGGCGCGCGCGTAGGGCAGCCACTCGGCGCTGAACGGCGCCGGCACCAGCTTGAACACCACGTCCTTGGGCAGCGCCTTGCGCAGCTGCTCGGCGACCGGCGCGAAGTGCGCGCAGTGGATGCAGCCGTAGGAGAACACCTCCACCACCTCGACCTTGCCCTCGTCGCTGTAGCGCTGGTACGGCGCGGGCAGGGTCACGTACTCCTGGCCCTCGGTGTACGGCGCCGCGGCGTCGGAGTTGGAGGCGGTGCAGGCGCTGGCCAGCAGCAGGCCGCCGAGCAGGACGAGGGTGCGGGCGTGACGCTTGAACATGGAAGGTTCTCCGCAAACGCGGCGGCGCGGCCGCGGGGGTTCGGTGGCGCGGGCGCCCGGACGGCCCGGGCGCCGCGGGGGCCTCACTGGCCGGCCGCTTCCCTGGCGACCAGCCACTTGGCCAGCTCGATGCTCTGCGCGGCGCCGACGCTGGAGGGCGAGAAGCGGTACTTGCCGTCGACCACGATGGTCGGCGTGCCCTCCACCCCGTAGGCCTTCACCAGCTCGTCGGCGCGCTTCATCTTGGTGTTGATGGTGAACGAGTTGGCCACCGCGACGAACTCCTTCGGGTCGGCGCCGAACTTGGCGTAGACCTTGGCGGCGTCCTCGATGGTGGGCAGCGCGGACATCGGCTTGAGGCCGTCGCCGCCGGGCTTCATCGCGCTCAGCTCGCGGGTGCCCCACACCGCGTCGTACATCGCGTCCATCGCCTTGTCCGCCACGCCCAGCGCCTGCGCGGTGAGGTAGGCGCGCTGCAGCATCGGCCAGTTCTCCTGCGGGATGAACGAGGCCGGCAGGTAGACCATCACCGCGCTGGCCGGCAGCTGCCTGGCGATCTGGTCGGCGGTCAGGTGGAAGGCGTTGCAGGCCGGGCAGCCGTAGGAGAACACCTCGACCACCTCGATCTTGTCGGTGCTGGTGACCTTCGGCTGGGCCGGCTCGATGCGGAAGTAGTCCTTGCCCTCGACCCACTTGCCGTCGTCGACGAACGGCGCGGCGGCCGGGGCGGCAGCCGCGGCGGCGGTGGCCGCCGGTGCCGGCGCCGGGGTCGTGCCGGCCGCCGCGGGGGCGGCGGCGCCGGCGGGAGCGGCCGGCGCGCTGCTGGCGGGGGCGGCGGCGGGCGCCGCGGCCGGCGCCGTGGCGGCCGTGCCTGCCGGGGCGGGCGCCGTGCCGGCGCCGCCGTCGTTGCCGCTGCTGCAGGCGGCGAGCGCGAACAGGGCAGTGCACAGGATCGGCAGACGCTTGAACATGGTGACCTCGGGGAAGGGGACGTCTAAACGATCACGCCGGCCCAGGGCCGGCGTGCGTGGCGGTCAGGGCGTGGCCGGCTTGGCCTCGGCCCCGTCGGCCGCGTGCAGGCCCTCGATGTAGCTGGCCAGCGCGGCGATGTCCTTGTCGTCGAGCTTCTTGGCGATCGACGGCATGATCTGCGCCTGCGCGTCGTCGCCCCACGCGGTGCCGTCGTGCCAGGCCTTCAGCGTGGCCTGGATGTACTGCGCGTGCTGGCTGGTCAGCTGCGGGTACATCGCGCCCGGATTGCCGCGGCCGTCGATGCTGTGGCAGGCCATGCAGGCCGGCACGCCGCGCTCGGCATCGCCCTCGCGGAACAGCTTCTGGCCCTGCTCGACCAGCGCCTCGTCGGCCACGCCCGGCAGCGCGCTCTTGCTGGCGAAGTAGGCGCCGATGTCGTGCATGTCCTGCTCCGACAGCGGCGTGGCCATGCCCAGCATGATCGGGTTCTGCCGCTTGCCGCTCTTGAAGTCGGTGAGCTGGCGGACGATGTAGGACTCGTGCTGGCCGGCCAGCTTGGGGTACTGCGGGTCGCTGGAGTTGCCGTCCATGCCGTGGCAGGCGCCGCAGGCGGCGGCCTTGCCCTGGCCGGCGGCGGCGTCGCCCGGCTTCGCCGCGGCGGTCTCGGCGGCCGGCGCGGCGGCGGCCGGTGCCGGCTGCGCCGACGAGCTGGCGGCGGCCGGCGTCTTGGCGGCCTCCTGCGCGCTCACCGCGCCGGCGGACAGCGCGAAGGCGAGGGCGACGGCGCTGCCCAGGATCGCGGGCCGAAAACCGGTGGGCCGAAAACTCATACACTTGTCTCCAGAGAAACTGCGACAACCGCTGCGGACGCAACCCTTGCGCGTGGCGGGCAGAAACCGCGGAATTATCCCCGCGCCACCGAAGCCGGTCAAACCGCCCCCATGCCCAATCCCCTGCAAGGCGCGCAGTTCGTGCTCGCCGCCCACCGCCTGGGCCAGCTGCCCGCCGACCGCGGCGCCGAGGTGGCCTTCGCCGGCCGCTCCAACGCCGGCAAGTCCAGCGCGCTCAACGCGCTGGCCGGCCACAAGGGGCTGGCGCGCACCTCCAAGACGCCGGGGCGGACCCAGCAGATGGTGGTGTTCGCGCTGCCGCCGCTGGCGCAGGGCGAGGGGCGGCCGCCGCTGGAGGCGCGCCTGGTCGACCTGCCCGGCTACGGCTACGCCGAGGTGCCGGCGGAGCTGCGCGAGCACTGGAAGCGCGAGATCGACGCCTACCTGCACCGGCGCGGGAGCTTGCGCGGCGTGGTGCTGATCGTCGACATCCGCCACCCGCCCAAGCCGTTCGACCGCATGATGCTGGACTTCTGCGCCGCCACCGCGCTGCCCTGCCACGTGCTGCTGACCAAGGCCGACAAGGTCGCGCGCGGCCAGGCCGCCGCCGCGCTGGAGGCGCTGCGCAGGGGCATGCGCGAGGACGGCGTGCCGGGCACGGCGCAGGTGTTCTCCTCCACCGCCGGCACCGGCGTGGAGGAGGCGCGCGAGCGCATCGCGGAGCTGCTGCGCACGCCGCGCGGCTGAGGACGAAGTGCCCCGGCCGGCGCGCGGCATGGCGGCCTTGTCCGCCATGCCGCGCCATCGCCGCGGTCGGCCGCGCGGATCGCGGCGCCGGGGCTTTCCCGCGCCGCCCGCTACGGCACCAGCACGGCGCGGCCGACCACCTTGCCGGCCTTGAGCTCGGCGTAGACCTCGGGCGCCCGTTCCAGCGGGTACTCGGTGATGTGCGCGCGGATGCGGCCGTCGCGCGCCATCGCGATCACCTCCATCAGCTCGGCGCGGCCGCCCCAGTAGGGCGTGCACACCTCGCAGCCGTAGGGCGTGCTGCCGAAGCGGAAGTCGTGGTGGCCGCCGCCGAGGCCGACGATGGTCCAGCGGCTGTCGCGGCCGAGCACGCGCGCGCCCAGGTCGAAGGTGGGCTGGATGCCCACGCAGTCGAGCACCAGCGCGGCGCCGCGCGGGCCGACGATGTCGCGGATCGCCGCGGCGGCCGCCTCCACGTCGCGGGTGTCGACGGTGGCGTCGGCGCCGAGCTCCCGCGCCTGCCGCAGCTTGGCCGCGTCGACGTCGCCGGCGACGATGCGCACCGGCGCCAGCGCGCGCAGCAGCTGCACCGCCATGTGGCCCAGGCCGCCCACGCCCAGCACCACCGCCGTGGCGCCGGCGGCGAGCCGGGGCAGGGCGCGCTTGATCGCGTGGTAGGGCGTGAGCGCGGCGTCGCTCAGCGGCGCGGCCTGGCGCGGGTCGAGCGAGCCCAGCGGCACCAGCAGGCGCGCCGCCGGCACCAGCATGTACTCGGCCATGCCGCCGTCGAAGCCCAGGCCGCCGCCGGCGCCGCCGAGCCGCTCGGCGTTCTCGCAGTAGTTCTCCATCGACACCTGGCAGGCGTGGCAGTGGCCGCAGCCCCAGGGGCCGTAGACGGCCACCGCGTCGCCCTCCTTGAAGCCGCCGACGCCCTCGCCCAGCGCGGCGATCCAGCCGGCGTTCTCGTGGCCGAGGGTGAAGCCGGCCCGGAAGCCGAGCTCCTCCTCCATCACGTGCAGGTCGGAATGGCACACGCCGGCGCCGCCGATCTTCAGCAGCACCTGGCCGGGACCGGGCTCGGGGCGCGGCACGTCCTCCACCGTGGCGGGCTTGCCGACGCCGTTGAAGCGCACTGCTTTCATGGCTTGCTCTCCCTGGCCGCGAAGAAGCCGGGAAGCTAGCGCCCGCGAGGGCTAGGCGGCGTGAACCGGGCTCAGGCCGCGGCGAGGCTGTCCATGAACACGCGGCACAGCGCCTCCATGCCGGCGCGGTCGTCCTCGTCGAAGCGGGCGAGCAGCGGGCTGTCCACGTCCCACACGCCGAGCAGCGCGCCGTCGGCCTTCACCAGCGGCACCACGATCTCCGACTGCGAGGCGGCGTCGCAGGCGATGTGCCCGTCGAAGGCGTTGACGTCGCGCACCAGCTGGGTCTGCCGGGACTGCGCGGCGGTGCCGCACACGCCGCGGCCGAGCGCGATGCGCACGCAGGCCGGCTTGCCCTGGAACGGGCCGACCACCAGCTCGTTGCCGTCGTAGAGGTAGAAGCCGGCCCAGTTGAGCCCGGGCAGGCTGTGGAACACCAGCGCGCTGAAGTTGGCGGCGTTGGCGATCAGGTCGCGCTCGCCGGCGAGCAGGCCGCGCGCCTGCCGCGCCAGCTCCTCGTAGTGCTCGCGCTTGCTGGCGTGCGCGCCGGCCTTGAGTTCGAACATGGGAGCGATCCCGGCGGGGAAACCCGTATTATGCGCCGGTCGCCAAGGGGAGGAGACGCACATGAGCCTGACCGAGCAGCGCGAGGGCGTGGAGGCGGGGCGGCTGGACATGTTCGTGGACGGCGCGTTCGCCTTCACGCTGACCCTGCTGGTGATCGGCGGCGACGCGGTGCCGGACAGCGCCGACAAGCTGCTGCGCATGCTCGGCGGCGTGCCCGCCTTCGCGGTGTGCTTCTCGCTGATCGCCTACTTCTGGCACGGCCACGTGCGCTGGCGGCGGCGCTGCCCGGAGGCCGACCGCGGCGGGCTGTGGCTGTCGCTGATGCTGGTGTTCTTCGCGCTGATCTTCGTCTATCCGCTGCACATGCTGTTCGCCAGCCTGTTCAACGGGCTCGGCGGCGACGCCTTCCCCAGCGAGTTCAAGCTGGACAGCCCGCGCCAGATACGCGCGCTGTTCGTCTGCTACGGCGTGGCCTTCGCCTGCATGGCGGGCACGCTGGCCCTGCTGTTCCGCCACGCGGCGCGCGGCGCGCAGGCGCGCGGCGGCTCGCCGCTGCCGGCGCGGCTGGACATGCTGGAATGGAGCGTGCCCACCGCGCTGGGCGTGCTGTCCGCGCTGCTCGCGCTGCTGCTGCCGCTGTCGGCGCCGCCGCTGTGCTGGGCGCTGCCGGGCTTCGTCTACGCGCTGATGTTCCTGATCGGCCCGCTGACCGCGCGCTTCCGCCGCCGCCACGGCATGGGCGAGCCCTGAGGCATGCGCGCGCTGTTCGTCGCCGGCACCGACACCGGCATCGGCAAGACCCACGCCGCCTGCGCGCTGCTGCACGCGCTGCGCGCCGCCGGCCGCGACGCGGTGGGCATGAAGCCGGTGGCCAGCGGCTGTATCGAGACGCCGGAAGGACTGCGCAACGAGGACGCGCTGGCGCTGCAGGCCGCCTCCGCGGGCGCGCCGCCCTACGCGCTGGTGAACCCGGTGGCGCTGCGCGCGCCGCTGTCGCCGCACCTGGCCGCGGCGCGCGAGGGTGTCGCCGTCGCGCTGCCGCCGCTGCGCGCGGCCTTCGGGCGGTTGCAGGCGCGGCACGAGGTGGTGGTGGTGGAGGGCGTGGGCGGCTGGATGGTGCCGCTGGCGCCGGGCCTGCTGGCCTCGGCGATGCCGCGCGAATGGCGACTGCCGGTGGTGCTGGTGGTGGGGCTGCGGCTGGGCTGCCTCAACCATGCGCTGCTCAGCGCGCGCGCGATCGCCGCGGACGGCTGCGCGCTGCTGGGCTGGATCGGCAACCGCATCGACCCCGCGATGGAGGCGGCGGAGGAGAACCTCGCCACGCTGCGCGCGCTGCTGCCGGCGCCCTGCCTGGGCGTGCTGCCGCACGGCGTCGCGCCGGCGCAGGCCGCCGCCGCGCTGGACCTGGCGCCGTTCGATCGCCTTCACGCGCCGCATGCTTGAGTCGGCGCAGCCGTCCCACCAGGAGCGACCATGAGCCTGCGCAGCCGCTACTACCTGTCGATCGCCGACCTCGCCCGCGCGCGCGGCGCCGAGCCGTCGCTGAGCCACGACGGCGCCGGCCCCGGCGACTTCGCCGCGGCGCTGCAGGAGGCGCTGCGCACGCCGGCGCTGTTCGAGCGCTGGCGCGCCATGCGGCCGGACCCGGACGAGGTGGACGCGAGCCTGGGCGCCACCGATCCGGCCGCCACGGCGACGGCCAAGGTGGCCGACCTGCGCACCGACGTCGAGCTGGTCACCAGCCTGCCGATGCGCGTCGTGCGGCATCGCCTCGACCTGCTGATCGGGCCGAACTGGCAGCTGCGGGACATGCGCGCGGCCTGAGGCCGGGACTTCCGGCCCCTGGAAGCGGGCGTGCGGTGTGGTTACAGTCGGGCGTTTGAGCCAACCGCGTCCGCTCCCGGCGGACCGCCATTGCTGGGGGAACCCGTCATGCTCCGTCTGCGTACCCTCGTGATCGCCACCTCGATCGCCCTCGCCGCCTGCTCGTCGCACCAGTCCGAGCAGGCCGCCACGCCCGCCGCCCCGGCCAGCGCGCCGGCGCCGGCCACCACCACCGCCGCCGAGGCCACGATGAAAGCGGACAATCCCTTCGCCGCCGCCAGCACGCTGCCGTTCCAGGCGCCGCCGTTCGACCGGATCAAGGACGCCGACTACCAGCCGGCGATCGAGGAGGGCATGCGCCAGCAGCTGGCGGAGGTCGAGAAGATCGCCGGCAACCCCGAGCCGCCCACCTTCGAGAACACCTTCGTGGCGCTGGAGAAGTCCGGCGCGCTGCTGACCCGCGTGCAGCACGCCTTCGACGCCGTCACCGGGGCCAACACCGACGACACGCTGCAGAAGGTGCAGGAGGATGAGGCGCCGAAGCTGGCCGCGCACCAGGACGCGATCCACCTCGACGGCAAGCTGTTCGCGCGCGTCGAGGCCGTCTACGACCAGCGCGACGCGCTCAAGCTCGACGCGGAGTCGCGCCGCCTGGTCGAGGTGGTCTACCGCAACTTCGTGCGCGCCGGCGCCAAGCTGTCCGACGCCGACAAGGCCAGGCTGAAGGACCTCAACAAGGAGGAGTCCACCCTCAGCACGCAGTTCACCAACAAGCTGCTGGCCGCCACCAAGGACGGCGCGCTGGTGGTGGACGACAAGGCGAAGCTCGCGGGCCTGTCCGACGCCGACGTCGCCGCCGCGGCGCAGGCCGCCAAGGACCGCGGCCTGGACGGCAAGTGGGTGATCGCGCTGCAGAACACCACCCAGCAGCCGGCGCTGCAGGGCCTGGACGACCGTGCCGCCCGCGAGGCGCTGTTCAAGGCCTCGTGGGACCGCGCCGAGAAGGGCGACGCCAACGACACGCGCGCCATCATCGAGCGCCTCGCGCAGCTCCGCGCCGAGCAGGCGCGGCTGCTCGGCTACCCGAGCTACGCCGCGTGGAAGCTGGACGACCAGATGGCCAGGACGCCGGAGACCGCGCTCAAGTTCATGCAGCAGCTCGCGCCCGCCGCCGTGGCGCGCGCGCGGCGCGAGGCCGCCGACATCCAGGCGCTGATCGACCGCCAGAAGGGCGGCTTCAAGCTGCAGGCGTGGGACTGGCAGCACTACGCCGAGCAGGTGCGCAAGGCCAGGTACGACCTCGACGAGAGCCAGATCAAGCCGTACTTCGAGCTGGACAACGTGCTCGAGAACGGCGTGTTCTATGCCGCCAACCAGCTCTACGGGCTCACCTTCAAGGAGCGCAAGGACATCCCGACCTGGCAGCCGGACATGCGCGTGTTCGAGGTGTTCGACAAGGACGGCGCCTCGCTCGCGCTGTTCTACTGCGACTACTTCAAGCGCGACAACAAGAACGGCGGCGCCTGGATGAGCAACCTGGTCGACCAGTCGAAGCTGCTGGGCACCAGGCCGGTGGTCTACAACGTCGCCAACTTCACCAAGCCGGCGCCGGGCCAGCCCGCGCTGCTGTCGTTCGACGACGTGATCACGATGTTCCACGAGTTCGGCCACGCGCTGCACGGCATCTTCGCCGACGGGCAGTACCCGACGCTCTCGGGCACCAGCACCGCGCGCGACTTCGTGGAGTTCCCCTCGCAGTTCAACGAGCACTGGGCCACCGACCCGAAGATCTTCGCCCACTACGCCAGGCACTACCAGACCGGCGCGCCGATGCCGCAGGCGCTGGTGGACAAGATCAAGAAGGCCGCCACCTTCAACAAGGGCTACGACATGACCGAGCTGGTCGCCGCCGCCCTGCTCGACATGGAGTGGCACAGCCTGTCCGCCGACGCCGGCAAGCAGGACGCCGATGCCTTCGAGGCGGCCGCGCTGAAGAAGGACGGCGTGGAGCTGTCCTACGTGCCGCCGCGCTACCGCTCCAGCTACTTCCAGCACATCTGGGGCAACGGCTACGCCGCCGGCTACTACGCCTACCTGTGGACCGAGATGCTGGCCGACGACGCCTTCGGGTGGTTCAAGGAGCACGGCGGGCTGACCCGCGAGAACGGCGACCGCTTCCGCGCCATGATCCTCTCGCGCGGCAACGCCGTCGAACTGGAGAAGCTCTACGAGGACTGGCGCGGCAAGGCGCCGAGCGTGGAGCCGATGCTGGAGAACCGCGGCCTCAAGGAAGGCGCGAAGAAGTAAGGTCCGTCGCCGCGGAAGCGCGAAAGGCCCGCTGCGGCGGGTCTTTCGCTTTTCCGGCAGCGCCGCGGGGTTCCGCCGGCGCCGGATGCCGGCCGCGGCGCATGCTTTTTCCCCTCTCCCCTCCGGGGCGAGGGTGGGGTGAGGGGTCGCACTGGCGACAAGCCTTTCACCGAAGCAACGAGCGCCGACGCGAGTCCCCTCCCCTCACCTCGGTCCTCTCCCCGCAGGTGGAGAGGAAGAAGAAGCCGTCAGTACGCGAACTCCCGGAACACCGGGTCCACGCTGCCGTTCCATTCGCCGTGGAACAGCTCCAGCTTGCGCTCGGCCGGCGTCTGGTCGGCCTCGACGATCTCGACCAGCGGCTCCAGGAAGATGCGCTCGTCGGCGCCGCGGCTGTTGAGGCGGGCGCGGCGCTGGAGGCCGTGCGCGGCGATCTCCAGCGCCTCGCGGGCGAGGTCGCGCACGGTGCCGCGGCGGAACGGCAGCTTCAGCGCGTGCCTGGGCACGCCGTCGCGCAGCGCGTGGCGCTCCTCGCGGCTGAAGTCCTTGACCAGGTCCCAGGCGGCGTCGAGCGCGTCGTCGTCGTAGAGCAGGCCGACCCACAGCGCGGGCAGCGCGCACAGGCGGTTCCACGGGCCGCCGTCGGCGCCGCGCATCTCCAGGTACTGCTTCAGGCGCACCTCGGGGAAGGCGGTGGTGAGGTGGTCGGCCCAGTCCTTCAGGGTGGCGCGCCGGCCGGGCAGGGCGTCCAGCGTGCCGGCCATGAAGCGCCGGAAGTCCTGCCCGGCGAGGTCGATGTAGCGGCCGTCCTGGTAGCTGAAGTACATCGGCACGCCGAGCATGTAGTCGACGTAGCGCTCGTAGCCGAAGCCGTCCTCGAACACGAAGTCGAGCATGCCGGTGCGGTCCGGGTCGGTGTCCTCCCACACGTGCGAGCGGTAGGACAGGTAGCCGTTCGGCCGCCCGTCGGTGAACGGCGAGTCGGCGAACAGCGCGGTGGCCACCGGCTGCAGCGCGAGGCTGGTGCGGAACTTCCTCACCATGTCCGCCTCGCTGCCGAAGTCCAGGTTCACCTGCACGGTGCAGGTGCGCGTCATCATGTCCAGGCCGAGCCCGCCGACCCGGGGCATGTACTCGCGCATGATCTTGTAGCGGCCCTTGGGCATCCAGGGCATCTCCTCGCGCCGCCATTTCGGCTGGAAGCCCATGCCGAGGAAGCCCAGGCCCATGCCGTCGGCGATCGAGCGCACCTCCTCCAGGTGCCGGTTCACCTCGCAGCAGGTCTGGTGGATGCTCTCCAGCGGCGCGCCGGACAGCTCCAGCTGGCCGGCCGGCTCCAGCGTGATGCTGGCCTGGTCGCGGCTCAGCGCCACCGGGATGTCGCCCTCGCGGGCGACCGCCCAGCCGTAGCGCGCGGCGAGCTGCTCCAGCAGCACGCGGATGCCGCGCTCGCCCTCGAACGCGGGCGGCCGGAGGTCGTCGGTGCGGAAGCCGAACTTCTCGTGCTCGGTGCCGATGCGCCAGGCCTCGCGCGGCTTCTCGCCGGCGGCGAGGTAGTCGACCAGCTGCTGGCGATCCTGGATCGGCGTGTTCTTGACGGCGCTGGGGATGGACACGGGGCGGCCCTTGGTGGGAGAGCGGACTAATGGGGACGGCGCGCTGCTCCGCAAAGGGGGCGGCGAGACAAAATTGTACGCGAGGGTACAGGTGTTCCGCGCCGGCCGCGCGGCGGCCAACCGGGAAGAGCGCCGCCGCCGGGGCGGCCGCGAAGGGAGCCGCCGGCGCGCGGCGGAAACGCGAGAGCCGCCCGGGGGCGGCTCTCGCGCGGGCGTGCGGGACGCCGGCTCAGCGCTTCATCGAGTTGAAGAACTCGTCGTTGGACTTGGTGTTCTTCATCTTGTCCAGCATGAACTCCATCGCCGCCAGCTCGTCCATCGGGTGCAGCAGCTTGCGCAGGATCCAGATCTTGGCCAGCAGGTCCGGGTCGATCAGCAGGTCCTCGCGGCGGGTGCCGGAGCGGTTGATGTCGATCGCCGGGTACACGCGCTTCTCGGCGATGCGGCGGGACAGGTGCACCTCCATGTTGCCGGTGCCCTTGAACTCCTCGTAGATCACCTCGTCCATCTTGCTGCCGGTGTCGATCAGCGCGGTGGCGATGATGGTCAGCGAGCCGCCCTCCTCGACGTTGCGCGCGGCGCCGAAGAAGCGCTTGGGCCGCTGCAGCGCGTTGGCGTCCACGCCGCCGGTGAGCACCTTGCCGGAGCTGGGCACCACGGTGTTGTAGGCGCGGGCCAGGCGGGTGATCGAGTCGAGCAGGATCACCACGTCCTTCTTGTGCTCGACCAGGCGCTTGGCGCGCTCGATCACCATCTCGGCGACCTGCACGTGGCGCGCGGCCGGCTCGTCGAAGGTGGAGCTGATCACCTCGGCGCGCACGGTGCGGGCGATCTCGGTCACCTCCTCCGGGCGCTCGTCCACCAGCAGGATGATCAGGTGCACGTCCGGGTGGTTGTACTGGATCGCCTGCGCGATGTTCTGCAGCATCATCGTCTTGCCGGACTTCGGCTGCGAGACGATCAGGCCGCGCTGGCCGCGGCCGATCGGCGCCACCAGGTCGAGGATGCGGCCGGTGATGTCCTCGGTCGAGCCGTTGCCGCGCTCGAGCTTGAACGCCTTGCGCGGGAACAAGGGCGTCAGGTTCTCGAACAGCATCTTGTTCTTCGACGCCTCCGGCGGATCGCCGTTGATGTCGTCGACCTTGAGCATCGCGAAGTAGCGCTCGCCTTCCTTCGGATGGCGCACGCGGCCGGTGATGTAGTCGCCGGTGCGCAGGTTGAAGCGGCGGATCTGCGAGGGCGAGACGTAGATGTCGTCCGGGCCGGCCAGGTACGACTCGTCGGCCGAACGCAGGAAGCCGAAGCCGTCCTGCAGGATCTCCAGCACGCCCTCGGCCCAGATGCCGCCGCCGGAGCGGGCGTGCGCCTTGAGGATGTTGAAGATCACGTCCTGCTTGCGCTGGCGCGCCACGCCCTCGCGGATGCCCAGCGACTCGGCGAACTCCAGCAGCTGCACCGCGTTCTTGCGCTTGAGCTCGGTGAGGTTGATCAGCCGGTCGCTGCTGCCGATGTCGGCGTTCTCGTCGTCGTCCATCGGGTAGCCGTGCGGGTTGGGCCGCTGCGGCCCGCCGCCGCCCTGGCCGCGCTGCTGGTTGCGCTCGTGGCGCCGGCGGCGGCCGCGGCCGTCGCGGTCGTTGCGGCGCTCGTGGTTGCCGTTCTGGCCCTGCGGGCCGTTGCCGTTGCCGCCGCCCGGCGCGCCTTCGCGCGCCTCCTGCGGCGGCTGGCCGGGGTACTCGCCGCGCGCGGCGGGCGCCTCGCCCGCGGCGGGCGCCGCCTCGGCCGGCGCGGGACGCTCGGCGGCGGGAGCGGGAGCGGCCGCCTCGGCGGCGGCCTTGTCGGCCGCGGCGGCGCGGCGCGGCGCGCGGGGGCGCGGCTGCTCGGCCACGGGCTTGGCATCGGCGCGCTTGGCGTCGGTCGTTTCTTGGCTTTCGATATCGGACACGGGCAAACCTCTTAGGGGCGCCGTTGGTAGAGAGGAGGGAGGGCGAGCGTCGCGCGGTGCGCGCTGCAGGGACAGGACCGTCCCGACGGTTGCCGCAGCAATCTAGCACCCGCCGCGCGGCGGCGTAAAGCGCGGCGCGGCGGGCGGAAGGCGGATCAGAGCGCCTTGTCGATCATCTGGGTCAGCTGGCCCCTGCTCACGGCGCCGATCTGGGTGGCCTCGACCTTGCCGTTCTTGAACACCATCAGGGTGGGGATGCCGCGCACGCCGTAGGTGCGGGGCGTCTTCTGGTTGTGGTCGATGTTGAGCTTGGCGATGCGCAGCTTGCCCTCGTACTGCCTGGCCAGCTCGTCCAGCATCGGCGCGATGGCCTTGCACGGGCCGCACCATTCGGCCCAGAAGTCCAGCAGCACGGGGGTGTCGGATTGCAGCACCTCCTGCTCGAAGGCGTCGTCGCTCACATGGGTAATCAGGTCGCTCACCGGGGTCTCCGATAGATGGCGGGGTAGGGGCTTTGACGACCGCGCGGCCAGCATCGGCTACACTGGGGTGCCCATGAAGCGCGGGGTCGGGCCGGAAGGAGAGGGTTTCGCCGTTGCGGCGTCGTCTCCATTCCAGCGTAACTGAAGGCGCGATTCAAGCGATTCAAGGGCCGCCGCGGACGGTTCCGTTGACATAGGCGAGCGGGCTCCCGGGCAGGCGCCGGCGCGCCCGCTCGCCTATGCCAGCGGAACTGTCGGCGCGCCGCTCATGACGCCACGGCGCCCGCCGCGCACCGTGCCGCCGGTCCCGCCGCAAGCCCGCGGGCTTGCCGGGCCGCCACGGTGCGCCGCGCCGCATCCATCCACCCGTCCCGTCGCTCCCGGCGCGGGACCGGACGCCGCCCCGCGGCCGTCCGCACCGGCTTCCACTTTCATGTCACAGACCGTACTCACCGACACCTTCTTCACCAACTTCGAGCTCCACCCCCTGCTGCAGCAAGGCCTGGACGAGGCCGGCTTCACCCGCTGCACGCCGATCCAGGCGCTGACCCTGCCGGTGGCGCTGGCCGGCCGCGACGTCGCCGGCCAGGCGCAGACCGGCACCGGCAAGACCTGCGCCTTCCTGGTCGCGCTGATGAACCGCCTGCTCACCCGCCCGGCGGTGGCCGGGCGCAAGGATTCCGACCCGCGCGCGCTGGTGATCGCGCCGACCCGCGAGCTGGCCATCCAGATCGACAAGGACGCGCGCAGCATCGGCCGCCACACCGGCCTGAAGACCGCGCTGATCTACGGCGGCGTGGACTACGACAAGCAGCGCCAGCAGCTCAAGGACGGCTGCGACATCATCATCGCCACCCCCGGCCGCCTGCTCGACTACTACAAGCAGCACGTGTTCGGCCTGGACAGCGTGGAAGTGATGGTGGTGGACGAGGCCGACCGCATGTTCGACCTCGGCTTCATCAAGGACGTGCGCTTCATCTTCCGCCGCCTGCCGCCGCGCGAGCAGCGCCAGGTGCTGCTGTTCTCCGCCACGCTCAGCCACCGCGTGCTGGAGCTGGCCTACGAGCACATGCACGAGGCCGAGAAGCTGGTGGTGGAGGCCGAGAACGTCACCGCCGACCGCGTGCGCCAGGTGGTGTACTTCCCGGCCAAGGAGGAGAAGCTGCCGCTGCTGCTCAACCTGATCGAGCGCAGCCAGCCCACCCGCAGCATCGTCTTCGTCAACACCAAGATGGCCGCCGAGCGCGTCACCGAGCGGCTGAAGAAGCAGGGCTACCGGGTCGGCGCGCTGTCCGGCGACGTGCCGCAGCTCAAGCGCCAGAAGCTGCTGCAGCGCTTCCAGGACGGCCAGCTCGACATGCTGGTATGCACCGACGTGGCCGCGCGCGGCCTGCACATCCCGGCGGTCAGCCACGTGTTCAACTACGACCTGCCGCAGGACGCCGAGGACTACGTGCACCGCATCGGCCGCACCGCGCGCCTGGGCGCCGAGGGCGACGCGGTCAGCTTCGCCTGCGACCTGTACGCGATGAGCCTGCCGGAGATCGAGGCCTACATCGGGCAGAAGATCCCGGTGGCCACGGTGGAGCCGGACATGCTGGTGATGCCCAAGCCGCGCGCGGTCGACCCGGAATTCGCCGCCGCCGCGGCCGCCGACAGCGCCGCGTTCGGCGACAGGGTGGCGCCGCGCGAGGGCGGTCGCTCCGGCGAGGGCCGCACGCGCCGCCGCCGCGATGGCGAGCGCGCGCCGCGCGGGGAGCACGGCGGCGAGCGCCGCCCGCCGCGCGCGCCGAAACCCGCCGAGGCCGCCGGCGAGGCGGCCGCGCCTGCCGCCGTGGCGCCTGCCGCGCCGGCTTCCGGCGCCCCGGCCGAGGCCGGCGCCGTCGCCGGCGAGCGCAAGCGGCGCCGTCGCCGCGGCGGCCGCGGCCGCCGGCGCGAGGGCGGCGAGGCGGTCGCCGCCACGCCGGCGACGAGCGTTCCCGAGAACGCCCGCGCCCCGCGCGGCGAGCGCCGTCCGCCGCGCGAGCGCGGCGCGGAGGCGCCGGCGCGGCCCTCGCGCCAGGTGGCCGTGCAGGCCGGCGTGCCGGGCGAGGCGCCGGCGAAGAAGCCGGGCTTCTTCCGCCGCCTGACCCGCCTGTTCACCGGGCGCTGAACCGGCGCGGCCGGCCGGATGCGCCGCCGCCGCGCGGCGCGTCCCGTTCGGCGCACGCATCCCTTATGCTTGTCGCTGGTGCGGCGTCGTTTAAGAGCCTGTTCATGATCTCCCCGTACCCCGCGTTGTCATCGAGTGGCCGTCAGGTGGTCGGGCGTGGCGCCGGCCTGCCCGGCTGGCAAAGCCTGCCCCTGCGAAGGCAGGGGGCAAGCGCTGCCGCCTGGCGGCCACCCGGTGACAACCCTCCGGGCCGGGTCTGTTTGCCCGCAGGCCGGCGTCATCGCGCAGTCGTGGACGGACGTCCACTCCTTCGCTCTTCCTTGGCCTGCGCGCAAACAGCTCCCGGCGCGGGGCACGGGGAGATCATGAACAGGCTCTTCTAAGGACCGGGGACACGCGGTGATCCGCTTCGACCAAGTCAGCAAGCGCTACGAAGGCGGCCACGAGGCGCTCTCGCAGCTCTCCTTCGAGGTGGCGGACGGCGAGATGGCCTTCGTCACCGGCCACTCCGGCGCCGGCAAGAGCACCCTGCTCAAGCTGATCGCGCTGATCGAGCGGCCCTCGCACGGGCAGATCGTGCTGGACGGGCAGAGCCTGTCGAAGGTGCGCCGCGGCGGCATCCCCAGGCTGCGCCGCGGCATCGGCATGGTGTTCCAGGACCACCGCCTGCTGATGGACCGCACGGTGTTCGCCAACGTCGAGCTGCCGCTGGTGATCGGCGCGGTGGCGCCGGCCGAGCGCGCGCGCCGGGTGCGCGCGGCGCTGGAGAAGGTCGGCCTGCTCGACTACGAGCGCCAGCTGCCCGCCTCGCTCTCGGCCGGCGAGCAGCAGCGCGTGGGCATCGCCCGCGCGATCGTGGCGCGGCCGAAGCTGCTGATCGCCGACGAGCCCACCGGCAACCTCGACCCGCAGCTGGCGGTGGAGATCATGGGCCTGTTCGCCGAGTTCCAGCAGCTGGGCACCACCGTGCTGGTGGCCAGCCACGACCTGCCGCTGATCAAGCGCATGAAGAAGCGCGTGGTGGTGCTCGACCACGGCCGCCTGGTGGCCGACGTGGCCGCCTCGGAGGTGCAATGAGCGCCGCCGCCCCCGAGACCGCCGAGGCCCCGCGCAGCGGGCGCAGCCGCGCGCGCCGCGTGGCCGGCTGGCGCGAGCACCACGGCTGGAGCGCCGCGGCCAGCCTGCGCCGCCTGGCCGGCCGCCCGGTCGGCACCTTCCTCACCGTGGCGGTGATGGGCCTGGCGCTGGCGCTGCCGCTGGCCTTCTACCTGCTGCTGGCCAACGTGCAGTCGCTGGGCGACGGGCTGGGCCGCAACGCCGCGGTGAGCGTGTTCCTCAAGCCCGACCAGGCCGGCCCGCAGGCCGAGCTGCTGGCCAAGACGCTGCGCGAGCGCGCCGACGTCGCCGCGGTGGCGGTGAAGACGCCGCAGCAGGGCATGGACGAGCTGGCCACGATGCAGGGCTTCTCCGGCGCGCTGCACGCGCTGGACGAGCACAACCCGCTGCCCTACGTGCTGGAGGTGACGCCGCGGGCCGACCTCGACGCCGCCGCGTTCGAGCGCCTGTCCGCCGACCTGCGCGGCGAGCGCGCGGTGGACCTGGTGCAGGACAGCGGCCAGTGGCGCCAGCGCCTGGACGCGCTGCTGGCGCTGGGCCGGCGCATCGTCGAGGCGCTGGCCCTGCTGCTGGCGGTGGCCGCGCTGCTGGTGGTGGGCAACACGGTGCGCGTGGACATCGCCAGCCGCAGCGAGGAGATCGGCGTGCTGACGCTGATGGGCGCCAGCCACGCCTTCGTGCGCCGGCCCTACCTGTACGCGGGCATCTGGTACGGCCTGTTCGCCGGCGTGCTGGCCGTGCTGCTGGCGCTGGCGGTGGAATGGGCATTGGCCGGGCCGGTGGCGCAGCTCGGCCAGGTCTACGGCGGCCGCCTGCGCCTGGGCGGGCTGCCGCCGTGGCTGCTGCTGGCGACGCCGCTGGCCTCGGCGCTGCTCGGCTGGCTGGGCGCGCGGCTGGTCAGCGCCTGGCAGCTGCGCAAGGCGGCATGACCGGCGCGGCGGCGTTCGCGCCGTCGCGCGGCAGGGCCGGAGGGAACGATTCGCGGCCGCGCGGGGCGGCCGCAGGCGCCGGAGCGGCGCCGGGCTGGACGATGGGTGAGGCATGAATGCAAGCATCAGCCGCCGTGACCTCAGCACCGCACCGCGGGTGCTGGTGGTGGACGGCTCCAAGGTGGTCCGTCAGCTGATCGCGCGCGTGCTGCAGACCGAGCTGCCGCAGGCCGAGGTGGTCGGCTGCGGCACCGGCGCGGAGGCGCACCGGCTGCTCGACAGCGGCGTGTTCGATTTCATCACGGTGGCGCTGCGCCTGCCCGACATGGACGGGCTGGAGCTGGCGCGCTACGTGCGCGAATCGGCGCCGCAGGTGTACGTGCCGGTGGTGGTGGTCTCCGGCGACGTCGACGACCGCCTGCACCGCCGCGCGCTGGGCGAGCACGTCACCGACTACTTCGACAAGTCGCTGGGCTTCCAGGCGCTGGCCGAGTTCATCCGCGGCTACGTGCGGCCGGAGAGCGCCGCCGAGGGCACCGTGCTGTACGTGGAGGACAGCCGCGTGGTGGCGCTGGCCACCCGCCGCATGTTGGAGAAGATCGGCCTGACCGTGCGCCACGTGGTCAGCGTGGAGGACGCGCTGGCGCTGCTGGAGACCGAGCGCGCGCAGGGCCGGGTCGGCGCCGACGTGGTGCTCACCGACGTCAGCCTGAAGGGCGAGCTCACCGGCGGCGACCTGCTCGAGCGCATCCGCACCGACTTCGGCTACGGCAAGGGCCGGCTGCCGGTGCTGGTGATGACCGGCGACGAGAACCCGGCCAACCAGGCCGCGCTGCTCAGGGCCGGCGCCAACGACCTGGTGGAGAAGCCGGTGGAGGAGCGCCTGCTGGTGACCAAGCTGCTGTTCCAGCTGCGCGTGGCACGGCACCTGCGCGAACGGGAGCCCGCGGCGTGAGCGGGGGCGACCGCATCCGCCTGGAGCCCTCCTGGAAGGCGCGCGTCGGCGACTACCTGCTGCGCCCGGACATGCGCGCGCTGGCCGAGTTCCTGCGCGCGGAGCGGCGTGCCGGCAAGGTGATCTATCCGCCGGGGCCGGAGATCTTCGCCGCCTTCGACCACACGCCGTTCGACGCGGTGCGCGTGGTGATCCTGGGCCAGGACCCCTACCACGGCCCCGGCCAGGCGCACGGCCTGTGCTTTTCGGTGAGCCCCGGCGTGCCGCCGCCGCCCTCGCTGGTGAACATCTTCAGGGAGATCGAGCGCGACCTCGGCATCCCGCCGCCGGACCACGGCTGCCTGATCCCCTGGGCCGATCGCGGCGTACTGCTGCTCAACGCCGTGCTCACGGTCGAGCAGGGCCGGGCCGGCTCGCATCAGGGCAAGGGCTGGGAAGGCTTCACCGACGCGGCCATCGACGCCCTCAACCGCGAGCGTGAGGGGCTGGTGTTCATGCTGTGGGGCTCCTACGCCCAGCGCAAGGGCCAGCTGATCGACACCCGCCGCCACCTGGTGCTGAAGACGGTGCATCCCTCGCCGCTGTCGGCCCACCGCGGCTTCATCGGCTGCGGGCACTTCTCCAGGGCCAACCGCTACCTGGAAGGCCGCGGGCTGGCGCCGGTCGACTGGTCGCTGCCGCCGCGGGCCGAGCTGGAGGCCGGCCTGCGCGACCGCTAGGGACGCGATCCCCGCCGGGCGCTACACGTCGGCCCACATGCGCAGCAGGTTCGCATGCGAACGGCTCACCGCGTCGAAGGTCGCGCTCTTGCCCTCGCGGCCGAAGATCTGCCGCTTGGCGTTGTCCAGGTCCCACAGCAGCTCGCGCTTCTCCGCGTCGCGCACCTGGCTCTGGACCCAGATGACGGCGGCGTGGCGCACCCCACGGGTGACCGGCCGGACATGGTGCAGCGTATTGGCGGGATAGGCGATGGCGGCCCCTGCTTCCAGCTTGAACTCGCAGGCCATGCCATGGGTGTGCACCACCAGTTCGCCGCCGTCGTAGCTCCGGGGGTCGGCCAGGAACACCGTGATGGCCACGTCGCTGCGCACCTTCTCGCCGAACTCGCCCATCAGGGCGGCGTCCACGTGCGGACCGTATTCCATGCCGACCTCGTAGCGGTTGAACAGCGGCTGGGTCATCGCGGCGGGCAGGATCGCCGCCTGCAGCATGGCGTTGCGCAGGAAGGCGCTGCGGACGACCTGCGCCAGCCTGCCGTAGCCCTTGCTGTCGATGGGGATCTGCAGGTTGCGCTTGACCTCGCGGGCCGACCAGCCGGCCGTGGTGGCGCCATCGATGAAGGAGATGCCGGCCAGTTCGTTGCGGAGGGCGCCGAGTTCCTCGGCGGTCAACACATTGGGAGCGCAGATGATCAAGGGGACGGTTTCCAGGCGTTCGTGCGGCTGGCAGGCCCGGAAGGATAGCCGAGCCGGGACGGATCGTTCACGGCCGGTGAACCTGGTGCGTCGCAGCATGGTACTCACGGGTGCCGGGGGCTGGTGCTTCCCGGCATTTTTCTGTACTATAAGGTTTATTAAATCGCCGGCGGGTCGCGCAGAACTTCCGCGCGGATTAGCACTCTCAATGTGCGAGTGCTAAGCTCGCCAGCCCATTCGGGAGGTTCCAACATGTCTCAAGCTCTAGTGACCGCCAACCTGCCGGTGCCGAGCGTCGTCGGCAGCCTGGACGCGTACATCGCGGCGGTCCACCGGATTCCGGTGCTCAGCCAGGACGAGGAACAGGCGCTGTCGCGCCGCTACCGGGAGGAGAACGACCTGGCCTCGGCCAGGAAGCTGGTGATGTCGCACCTGCGCTTCGTGGTGCACGTGGCGCGCGGCTATTCGGGCTATGGCCTGCAGCTGGCCGACCTGATCCAGGAAGGCAACATCGGCCTGATGAAGGCGGTCAAGCGCTTCGACCCCGACCAGGGCGTGCGCCTGGTCAGCTTCGCGGTGCACTGGATCCGCGCCGAGATGCACGAGTTCATCCTGCGCAACTGGCGCATCGTCAAGGTGGCCACCACCAAGGCGCAGCGCAAGCTGTTCTTCAACTTGCGCAAGAGCAAGAAGCGCCTGGGCTGGATGAACGCCGAGGAAGTGCGCCTGGTGGCGCGGGACCTGGGTGTGCCGGAGGCCACCGTGCGCGAGATGGAGTCGCGCCTGTCCGGCCGCGACATCGGCTTCGAGGCCCCGGCCGACGCGGACGACGACGCCCGGCCCGCGCCGGAGGCGTTCCTGGTGGACGAGGGCGCCGACCCGTACCAGAACGTGGCCGACGCCGACCAGGCCGACAACCAGCTGGAGGCGCTCTCCGGCGCGCTGCAGACGCTGGACGAGCGCTCGCGCGACATCATCCAGCGCCGCTGGCTCAACGAGCAGAAGGCCACGCTGCAGGACCTGGCCGACGAGTACGGCGTGTCGGCCGAGCGCATCCGCCAGGTCGAGGCCAACGCGATGAAGAAGATGCGCGCGGCCATCGCGGCCTGAAGCGGGGCGCACCGGCAAGGCATCGACGGCCCCGCGAGGGGCCGTCGTCTTTGGCGGAGCGGGCGAGGCGGAGCGAAGGTCCATGCCGCGGATCCTGGTGATCGAGGACGACGAGGTGACGGCGCGCGAGATCGCCGCCGAGCTGGCCGTGCACGGCCTGGACGCCGACTGGGCGGCCGACGGCCGCGAGGGCCTGCGGCGCGCCTGCGCCCAGCGCTACGACCTGGTCACGCTGGACCGCATGCTGCCCGGCATGGACGGCATCGACGTGGTCGCCGCGTTGCGCGAGCGCGGGGTGGACACGCCGGTGCTGATGATCAGCGCGCTCAGCGACGTGGACGAGCGCGTGCGCGGCCTGCGCGCGGGCGGCGACGACTACCTCACCAAGCCGTTCGCGCCGGACGAGATGGCCGCGCGGGTGGAGGTGCTGCTGCGCCGCCGCCAGGGGCAGCCGGAGACGCGCCTGCGCGTGGCCGACCTGGAGCTGGACCTGGTGCGCCACGTCGCCCACCGCGCCGGCCAGCCGCTGGCGCTGCTGCCCACCGAGTTCCGCCTGCTGGAATACCTGATGCGCAACTCCGGCCAGGTGCTCACCCGCAGCATGATCTTCGAGGCGGTGTGGGGCTTCCACTTCGACCCCGGCACCAACGTGATCGACGTGCACATCGCGCGGTTGCGCCGCAAGCTCGATCCGCCGGGGATGCCGCCGCTGATCCGCACCGTGCGCGGCAGCGGCTACATGCTTGCGCCGGCCGGCTAGCCGTGCTGGCATAGCGCCACCGCCGCCGCGTCCGACGCGCGGCCGGCCCCGCCCCGAAGGGTTCCCGCCATGCCCACCGTCCCCATCGCCTGGCGTTCCGCCACCTCGCGCCTGATCCTGGTCTACGGCGCGCTGTTCGCCGCGTGGGCGCTGCTGCTGCTGGGCGTGATCCAGTGGGAGACCACGCGCTACCTCAACGGCGTGATCGACCAGATGCTGCTGCAGCGCATGCACTACCTGGCCACCACCGACGCGGCGCGGCTGCCGGCGACGGTGGACGCGGCCGGCGCGATCGATCCGCACGGCATCATGTCGGTGGGCCTGTTCGACCGCGCGGGCCGCCGTCTGGCCGGCAACATCGGCCGCCTGCCCGCGGAGCTGCCGCCCGACAGCGCGGTGCACCTGCTCGCCGCCGGCATGCCGCGGCCGGATCGCGCCGACGGGCGGGTGCGCGCCCGCGCGCTGGCGAGCGCGCTGCCGGACGGCCGCGTGCTGGTGATCGCCAAGGACACCAGCACCATCGACGGGCTCGGCGCGATCATCCGCCACGCGCTGCTGTGGGGCGTCACGCTCACCGTCATCCCGGGCCTGCTCGGCGGCCTGTGGCTGCGCCGCGGGCACGCGCGGCGCATCCGCGCGCTGGCGCAGGCCACCGAGCCGATCCGCCAGGGCGACCTGGCATGCCGGCTGCCGGTGAGCCGCCGCGGCGACGAGCTGGACCAGCTCGCCGGCATCGTCAACGCGATGCTCGACGAGATCGAGCGCCTGATGAACGAGGTGAAGGGCGTGTGCGACAACATCGCGCACGACCTGCGCACGCCGCTCACCCACCTGCGCGCGCGGCTGTACCGCGTGCAGCAGCAGCTGGCGGGCCAGCCGGAGGCGGCGCTGCTGGAGGCGTGCATGGGCGACATCGACGCCGTGCTGGCGCGCTTCCGCGCGCTGCTGCGCGTCTCCGAGCTGGAGGACCGCCAGCGCAGCGCCTGCTTCGGCGAGGTCGACCTCGCCCAGGTGCTGCGCCAGGTGCACGAGTTCTACGCGCCGCTGGCCGAGGACCGCGGCCAGTCCTTCGTGCTGGACGTGCAGCCGCTGGCGTCGGTGCACGGCGACGCCCACCTGCTGTTCGAGGCGCTGGCCAACCTGGTCGGCAACGCGATCAAGTTCTCCCCGTCCGGCGGCGAGGTGCGCCTGTGCGCGGCGATGGGCCGCCACGGCCCGCGCATCGACGTGTTCGACAGCGGCCCGGGCATCCCCGCCGACGAGCGCGAGGCGGTGACGCGGCGCTTCTACCGCGGCGACAACGGCCGCGCCGCGCCGGGCTCCGGCCTGGGGCTGAGCATCGTCAGCGCGATCGTGCGCCTGCACGGCTACGCGCTGGACATCGGCGACGGCGAGCGCGGCGCGCGCATCACGCTGTACTGCCACCCGGTGCGGCCGGGCGAGGTGCCGGGCACCTGCCTGGCGCGCGCCGTAAGTGCCTGAGCACGGGTTTCGTCCCCGCAGAACTTGCGCCCTCTCCCCGGAGGGGAGAGGAAGCAAGCCGCCGCACGGATCGCCCTTGGCATTCCTTCATCCTTCGCGGGTCGGCCCGGCGCGCCGCCGCCCCGGCGACGCCCAAGATGAAAATATCTTCATCGACGCCGGCGCGCCGGGCCGCGTGGCGCGTGGGAAAATTTGCGCGACGCATCATCGCGCTCGGAAACCCCACGCATGCTAGGCATCGTCCGGATCGCGCTCACGCGGCCGTATACCTTCGTCGTCCTCGCGCTGCTCATCCTCATCGTCGGCCCGCTGGCCGCGCTGCGCACGCCCACCGACATCTTCCCCGACATCAAGATCCCGGTGATCGCGGTGGTGTGGCAGTACACCGGCCTGTCGCCGGACCAGATGGCCGGCCGCATCACCTCGCCCTACGAGCGCGTGCTGACCACCACGGTCAACGACATCGAGCACATCGAGGCCAAGTCGATCCCCGGCTTCGGCATCGTCAAGATCTTCTTCCAGCCGACGGTGGACATCGCCACCGCCAACGCGCAGGTCACCGCGGTGTCGCAGACGCTGCTCAAGCAGCTGCCGGCGGGCATCACGCCGCCGCTGATCCTCAACTTCAACGCCTCGACCGTGCCGATCCTGCAGCTGGCGCTGTCGGGCAAGGGGCTGACCGAGCAGAACCTGGGCGACCTCGGCCTCAACATCCTGCGCCCGCAGCTGGTGACGGTGCCGGGCGCGGCGATCCCGTACCCCTACGGCGGCAAGACCCGCCAGGTGCAGATCGACATCGACCCGGCCAGGCTGCAGGCGCGCGGCCTGTCGGCGCAGGACGTGGCCAACGCGCTGGCGGCGCAGAACCTGATCACGCCGGTGGGCACGCAGAAGATCGGCGCGTTCGAGTACACCGTGCTGCTCAACAACTCGCCGGAGGCGCTCGCCGACCTCGGCGAGCTGCCGGTGAAGGCGGTCGACGGCACCACCGTGTACGTGCGCGACGTGGCGCAGGTGCGCGACGGCGCGCCGCCGCAGACCAACATCGTGCACGTGGACGGCGGCCGCTCGGTGCTGATGAGCGTGCTCAAGAACGGCTCGGCCTCGACGCTGGCGATCGTCGCCGGCATCCGCCAGCGCCTGGAGCAGGCGCGCGCCTCGCTGCCCGACGCGCTGAGCATCGCGCCGATCGGCGACCAGTCGCTGTTCGTGCGCGCGGCGATCAGCGGCGTGGCGAAGGAGGGCGTGATCGCGGCGGCGCTGACCAGCCTGATGATCCTGCTGTTCCTCGGCAGCTGGCGCTCGACGGTGATCATCGCGGTGTCGATCCCGCTGGCGATCCTGGGCTCGATCATCGCGCTGTCGGCGCTGGGCGAGACGCTCAACATCATGACGCTCGGCGGCCTGGCGCTGGCGGTGGGCATCCTGGTGGACGACGCCACGGTGACCATCGAGAACATCAACTGGCACCTGGAGCACGGCAAGGAGGTGGAGACCGCGATCATGGACGGCGCGCGGCAGATCGTGACGCCGGCCTTCGTCTCGCTGCTGTGCATCTGCATCGTGTTCGTGCCGATGTTCTTCCTGGAGGGCGTGGCGCGCTTCCTGTTCGTGCCGATGGCCGAGGCGGTGATGTTCGCGATGGTGTGCTCGTTCATCCTCTCGCGCACGCTGGTGCCGACGATGGCCAAGTACCTCCTGAAGCCGCACGCGCCGCACACCGACGAGCACGGCACCGACGCCGCGATGGGGCCCTCGCGCAACCCGCTGGTGCGCTTCCAGCGCCGCTTCGAGGCGCGCTTCGAGAAGGTGCGCGAGGGCTACCGCGAGCTGCTCGCCATGGCGATGGGCAACCGGCGCGGCTTCGCGCTCGGCTTCCTCGGCTTCGTGCTGCTGTCGTTCCTGCTGGCGCCGTTCCTCGGCCGCAACTTCTTCCCCGAGGTGGACGCGGGGCAGATCCTGATGCACGCGCGCGCGCCGGTGGGCACGCGGGTGGAGGAGACCGCGCGGCTGTTCGCCGCGATCGAGGAGCGCATCAAGCGGATCATCCCGCCCGCCGAGCTGGGCGCGCTGGTGGACAACATCGGCCTGTCCAACAGCGGCATCAACAACACCTACAACAACACCGGCACCATCGGCGAGCAGGACGGCGACATCCAGATCGCGCTCAACGAGGGCCACCGGCCCACCGCCGACTACGTGCGCCGGCTGCGCGAGGAGCTGCCGCGCGCCTTCCCCACCGTGGCGTTCTCCTTCCCGCCGGCGGACATCGTCAGCCAGATCCTCAACTTCGGCTCGCCGGCGCCGGTGGACCTGCAGATCCGCGGCAACGACCTGCCGGCCAACTTCGCCTACGCGCAGGCCCTGCTGCGCGAGATCCGCCGCGTGCCCGGCGTGGTCGACGCGCGCATCCAGCAGTCGCAGGCCAACCCGGTGTTCAAGGTGGACGTGGACCGCACGCGGGCGCAGCTGCTGGGCATCACCGAGCGCGACGTCACCAACTCGCTGGTGGTGAACCTGGCCGGCTCCAGCCAGGTGGCGCCGACCTACTGGCTGAACCCGCAGAACGGCATCTCCTACCCGATCGTGATGCAGACGCCGCAGTACCAGCTCGACAAGCTGTCCGACCTGGCCGCGCTGCCGGTCAGCGCCGGCGGCGGCTCGCGCGAGCTGCAGCTGCTGGGCGGCCTGGCCACCTTCCGGCGCGGCGCGTCCAACGCGGTGGTCAGCCAGTACAACATCCAGCCGATGGTGGAGATCTTCGCCGCCACGCAGGGGCGCGACCTCGGCGCGGTGGCGAAGGACATCCAGGCGATCCTCGCCCGCCACGCCAAGGAGCTGCCGCGCGGCAGCAGCACCGCCCTGCTCGGCCAGGTGCAGACCATGCAGAGCGCGTTCACCGGGCTCTCCTTCGGCCTGCTCGGCGCGGGCGTGCTGATCTACCTGCTGATCGTGGTGAACTTCCAGTCCTGGAGCGACCCGTTCGTGATCATCACCGCGCTGCCCGCCGCGCTGGCCGGCATCGTGTGGATGCTGTTCGCCACCCACACCACGCTGTCGGTGCCCGCGCTCACCGGCGCGATCATGTGCATGGGCGTGGCCACCGCCAACTCGATCCTGGTGGTGAGCTTCTGCCGCGAGCGCCTGGCCGAGCACGGCGACGCGGTGCTCGCCGCGGTCGAGGCCGGCTTCGTGCGCTTCCGCCCGGTGCTGATGACCGCGCTGGCGATGGTCATCGGCATGGCGCCGATGGCGCTGGGCCTGGGCGAGGGCGGCGAGCAGAACGCACCGCTCGGCCGCGCGGTGATCGGCGGCCTGGTCTTCGCCACCGTCGCCACGCTGTTCTTCGTGCCGGTGGTGTTCAGCCTGATCCACGGGCGCCGCGGCCATGCCGCCGCCCCGGCATCCCCTTCCGGAGAGCCTGTCCATGTCTGACGCCATTCCCACCCCGTCCCCGCAGACGCGCCGGCGCGCGCGGCTTGCCGGCATCGTCGCCGCCGTGGTCGCCGCGCTGGTGGTGGCGCTGGGCCTGATCGCCCGCGGCGTGGAGGCGCGCAAGCTGCGCCAGTGGACCGACGGGCAGGCGGTGCCCACGGTCAACGCCGTGACGCCGGAGCGGGGCCCCGCCGGCGACACGCTGACCCTGCCCGGCCGGCTCGAGGCCTACGCCCGCGCGCCGCTGTACGCGCGCGTGAGCGGCTACGTGAAGGCGTGGAAGGCCGACATCGGCACGCCGGTGAAGGCGGGCCAGCTGCTGGCCGAGCTGGAGACGCCCGACGTCGACCAGCAGCTCTTGCAGGCGCGCGCCGACCTCGCCAGCGCGCAGGCCAACGCCGCGCTGGCCAGGACCACCGCCGAGCGCTGGCAGGCCATGCTCGCCTCCGATTCGGTGTCGCGCCAGGAAGTGGACGAGAAGACCGGCGACTACGCCGCCAAGCAGGCGCTGGTGAACGCGGCCAAGGCCAACGTCGACCGCCTGGCGGCGACCAAGGACTTCGCCCGCATCGTGGCGCCGTTCGACGGCGTGGTCACCGCGCGCAACACCGACGTCGGCGCGCTGGTCAACGCCGGCGCCGGCGGCGGCCCGGAGCTGTTCGAGGTGTCCGATACCCGCAAGCTGCGCGTGTACGTGCAGGTGCCGCAGAGCTACGCGCCGTCGGTGCGGCCGGGTGCGGCGGCGAAGCTGGCGGTGCCGGAGCATCCCGGCCGCGATTTCCGCGCCCGGGTGGAGGCCGTCGCGCAGGCGGTGCAGGCCAGCTCCGGCAGCATGCTGGTGCAGCTCATCGTGGACAACGCCGCCGGCGAATTGCTGCCGGGCGGCTACGCCAACGTGAGCTTCACGCTGCCCGCCCCGGCGACCGCGCTGCGCATCCCGGCCAGCGCGCTGGTGTTCGACCAGCAGGGCCTGCGCGTGGCGACGCTGGACGGCGCCGGCAAGGTGAAGTTCAAGACCGTGAGCATCCTGCGCGACCTCGGCAAGTCGGTCGAGATCGGCAGCGGCCTCGACCCCTCCGACCGGGTGATCGACAGCCCGCCCGACGGCCTGGCCGACGGCGACGCGGTGCAGCTGGCGGGCAAGGACGCGGACGGCAAGCCGGCGGGCAAGACCCATGCGGACGCCTGAGCGCGCGCTGTTCGCGGGCCTGCTCGCCGCCGCGCTGGGCGGCTGCGCGCTGGCGCCGCGCTACCAGCCGCCGGCGGTGCCGGTGGCCGAGGCCTACCAGGCGCACGGGCCGTGGCAGCCGGCGCGGCCGGCCGACCGGCTGCCGCGCGACGGCTGGTGGAAGCTCTACGGCGAGGCCGAGCTGGACCGCCTGGAGGACGCGCTCGGGCGCCGCAACGCCGACCTCGCCGCCGCGCTGGCGCACTACCGGCAGGCGCAGGCGTACAGCGCGCAGGCGCGCGCCGGGCTGTTCCCGCAGGTCGGGCTGGGCGCCGACGCGCAACGCAATCGCCAGTCCGACACCAAGCCGCTGCGCGGCGCCACCTCGCCGAGCTACTACGACGCCTACACGGTGGACGCGACGATCGACTACGAGGTCGACCTGTGGGGCCGCGTGCGCGCCGAGGTGGAGGCCGGCCGCGACGAGGCGCTGGCCGTCGCCGCCGACCTCGCCTCCGTGCGGCTCAGCCTGCAGGCGCAGCTGGCGGACGACTACCTGCAGCTGCGCGGGCTCGACCGGCAGGCGCAGCTGCTGCAGCAGAGCATCGACGCCTACGCCAGGGCGCTGCAGTTGACGCAGAACCGCCACCAGGGCGGCATCGCCTCCGGGCTGGACGTGGCGCGCGCGCAGACGCAGCTGTCGAACGCGCGCTCGCAGCTGGCGCAGACGCAGGCGCAGCGCGAGCTGCTCGAACACGCGGTCGCGGTGCTCGCGGGCGAGTCGCCGTCCGGCTTCCATCTGGCCGCGGCGACGCGGCCGGTGGCGCTGCCGGCGGTGCCGGCCGGCGTGCCGTCGGAGCTGCTGCAGCGGCGGCCGGACATCGCCGCGGCGGAGCGCCGCGTGGCCGAGGCCAACGCGCGCATCGGCATCGCCCGCGCCGCCTATTTCCCCTCGCTCACGCTGGCCGCCGTCGGCGGCTGGCAGAGCGACCGCTGGGGCGGGCTCGCCGCCGCGCCCAACCGCTTCTGGGCGGTCGGCCCCGGCCTGCTGCTCGACCTGTTCGACGGCGGCCGCCGCAAGGCCGGCGTGGAGGCCGCCAAGGCCGCCACCGACGAGGCCGGCGCGCGCTACCGCGGCGTGGTGCTGGCCGCGTTCCAGCAGGTGGAGGACCAGCTGAGCGTGCTCGACCGGCTGGGCGCGGCGGGCGCGGACCAGAAGGAGGCCGCCGACGCCGCGCAGCATTCGCTGGACCTGGCGATGGGCCGCTACCGCGCCGGCGCGGTCGACTACCTGGACGTGGTGCAGGCGCAGACCGCCGCGCTCGACGCGCAGCGCAGCCTGCTCGACCTCGACACGCGGCGGCTGCGCGCCAGCGTGCAGCTGGTACGCGCGCTGGGCGGCGGCTGGGAGGCCGGGCCGGGCTACGGCGTGGCGGACGCGAAGCGGGACGAACAGGCGCGCTGACGCCGCCTTGCTCCCTCTCCCCGGAGGGGAGAGGAGGCGCAGTTGCCGCGCGCTTTCGCAAGCACCGCCTTGCGTCCTCTCCCCTGCGGGGAGAGGACGCACGATTGCCGTGGGCTTTCGCAAGATTGCCTTTCACCGGTTCCCATGTGCTCCACAAGAAAAGGGAAGCGGTGACTCGCAGCCCCCGCCGCGCCTACAGCTTCTCCATCAGCAGCGCCTCCAGCTTGCGCTGGTCGGCGGCGAACTTGCGGATGCCCTCGGCCAGCTTGTCGGTGGCCATCGCGTCCTCGTTGTGCTCCCAGTGGAAGGTCGGCTCGGCAAGCGGCGCGGGCGGCTCCTGGCGGTGGCCGTCGTCGGCCAGCACGCGCGGCAGCTCGCCGTGCGCGGCGTCGAGCTGTTCCAGCAGCTCGGGGCTGATGGTGAGGCGGTCGCAGCCGGCCAGCGCCTGGATCTGGCCGATGTTGCGGAAGCTCGCGCCCATCACCACGGTGGGATAGCCGTGGCGCTTGTAGTAGGCGTAGATGCGCCGCACCGACCGCACGCCGGGGTCTTCCTCCGGCGCGTACTGCTTCACGCCGGAGTTGGCCACGTACCAGTCGAGGATGCGCCCCACGAACGGCGAGATCAGGAACACGCCGGCCTCGGCGCAGGCGCGCGCCTGCGCGAAGGAGAACAGCAGGGTGAGGTTGCAGTCGATGCCGCGCCGCTGCAGCGTCTCGGCGGCGCGGATGCCGGCCCAGGTGGAGGCGATCTTGATCAGGATGCGCTCGCGCGCGATGCCGGCCTGCTCGTACAGGCCGGCCAGGTGCTCGGCCTTGGCGACGGTGGCGTCGGTGTCGAAGGACAGCCGCGCGTCCACCTCGGTGGAGATGCGGCCGGGGATCAGCTCCAGGATCCTGCGGCCCACCGCCACCGCCAGGTGGTCGCCGGCGTCGGCGACCTGCCGCTCGCGCGGGCCGCCGCGCCGCCGCGCCCAGTCCAGCGATTCCTCCAGCAGCGGCGCGTAGGCCGGCAGCGAGGCGGCCTTGAGCAGCAGCGAGGGGTTGGTGGTGGCGTCCACCGGGCGGTAGCGGGCGATCGCGTCGATGTCGCCGGTGTCGGCGACCACGGTGGTGTACTGGCGCAGCTGTTCGAGTTGGGTGGGCACGGGGCGGGTTCCGGTCGGTCGCGTGGGGGAAACGCCTATTCTGCGGGCGCCGCGCCGCCAGTCAAAGCCGGCGGGCCTTCCGCGACGACGCGCGCGTGGCGCTGGTAGGTCCAGTACGACCACGCCCAGTCCAGCAGCACCACCAGCCGGTTGCGGAAGCCGATCAGGAAGTAGGCGTGGGCCAGCAGCCACACCCACCAGGCGGGCAGGCCCGACAGTTTCACCCGCCCGAACTGCGCCACCGCCGCCATGCGGCCGATGGTGGCCAGCGTGCCCTGGTCGCGGTAGCGGAACGGCTGCGCGGCGGCCTCGCCGCGCAGCCGCGCGCGGATCCGCGCGGCGACGTAGCGGCCCATCTGCTTGGCGGCGGGCGCCACGCCGGGCACCGGGCGGCCGTCGGGCCGCGCCACGCTGGCGAGGTCGCCGATCACGAACACCTCCGGGTGGCCGGGCAGCGACAGGTCGGGCATCACCTGCACGCGCCCGGCGCGGTCGCAGGGCGCGCCCAGCATGCGGCCCACCGGCGAGGCGGCCACGCCCGCGGCCCACAGCACGGTGCGCGCCTCGACGCGCTCGCCGCCCAGCGTCACGCCGCGCGCGTCGACGGCAGTGACCGCCGCGCCGGTGCGCACGCGCACGCCCAGCGCCTCCAGCTGCCGCCGCGCCTTCTCCGACAGCGCGGGATCGAACGCGGGCAGCAGGCGCGGTCCGGCCTCGACCAGCAGCACCTCGGCGCGGCGCGGGTCGGCGCGGCGGAACTCGCGCGGCAGCGTGTGGCGGGCGATCTCGGCCAGCGTGCCGGCCAGCTCCACGCCGGTGGCGCCGCCGCCGACCACCACGAAGTCGAGCCAGGGCTGGCGCCGCGCCGGGTCGTCCTCGCGCTCGGCCTGCTCGAAGGCGAGCAGCACGCGGCGGCGGATCTCGAAGGCGTCGTCCAGCGTCTTCAGGCCCGGCGCGTGCGGCGCCCAGTCGTCGTGGCCGAAGTAGGCGTGCGTGGCGCCGGTGGCGACGACCAGGTAGTCGTAGTCGAGCGGCCCCTGCGCCAGTCGCACGCGCCTCCTGTCCGGCTCGACGCCGACCACCTCGTCCAGCAGCACGGTGGCGTTGGCCTGCCGGCGCAGGATGTGCCGCAGCGGCGCGGCGATCGACGGCGCGGAGAGGCCCGCGGTGGCGACCTGGTAGAGCAGCGGCTGGAACAGGTGGTGGTTGCGCCGGTCCACCAGGGTGACGCGCACCGGCGCGCCGGCCAGCGCGCGGGCGGCGGCCAGGCCGCCGAAGCCGCCGCCCAGGATCACCACGTGCGCTTGCGTGTCGGGAGCCATGCCGTTCTTCCGGAAGCGGGGATCGATGCGGAGATGGCGTCGCCCGCGCCGCCGCGCAAGCGCCGGTCTTCGGTCAGTACAGGTCGACCGGATCGACGTCCAGCGACCAGCGTACCCGGCGCGCGGCGGGCAGCGTGCCCAGCGCGGCGGCCCACGGGCGCAGCGCGGCGTGCAGCCCGCCGCGGCGGTCGGCCTCCAGCAGCAGCTGGCCGCGCGCGCGGCCGGCGCGCAGCGGCATCGGCGCGGGCATCGGGCCCAGCACGCGCAGGTCGCCGCCGGCGGGCAGCGCGGCGGCGGCCGCGGCGAGGAAGTCGTCCACCGCCGCGCGCTGGTGCGCCTCGGCGCGCAGCAGCGCCTGGTGGGCGTAGGGCGGCAGCGCGGCGAGCCGGCGCTCGGTCAGCAGCTCGCGCGCCGCCGCGGCGTAGCCCTGCGCCAGCAGGCTGCGCAGCAGCGGGTGGTCGGGGTGGTGGGTCTGCAGCAGCACGCGGCCGGGCTTGGCGGCGCGGCCGGCGCGGCCGGCCACCTGCACCACCAGCTGCGCCAGCCGCTCGCCGGCGCGGAAGTCCACGCTGTGCAGGCCCTCGTCCACGCCGACGATGGCGACCAGGGTGAGGTTGGGCAGGTCGTGGCCCTTGGCCAGCATCTGCGTGCCGACCAGGATCGCGGGCTGGTCCTCGCGCAGCCCGTCCAGCAGCCGCTCGAAGGCGTCGCGCCGGCGCGTGGTCTCGCGGTCGATGCGCAGCACCGGCGTCTGCGGGAAACAGGCGGCCAGCGCCTGCTCCAGCCGCTCGGTGCCCTGGCCCTGCGGCTTCAGCTCGGCGGCGCCGCAGGCGGGGCAGGTCGCGGGCAGATGCGCGCGGTGGCCGCAGTGGTGGCACAGCAGCTCGCGCCGCGCCGCGTGCAGGGTCAGCGGGCGCTCGCAGCGCGGGCACTGCGCGTGCCAGCCGCAGGCGTGGCACAGCAGCACCGGCGCGTAGCCGCGGCGGTTCCTGAACACCAGCGCCTGCTCGCCGCGCGCCACGGCCTCGCCCACCGCGGCGAGCAGCGCGGGCGAGAGGCCGTGCTCCAGACGCTGCGCGCGCATGTCCACGATCTGCACCTGCGGCGGCCGCGCCGCGCGCGGGCGGGCGCGCAGGTGCAGCGCGCGGTAGCGGCCGGCCTCCACGTTGGCCAGCGTCTCCAGCGAGGGCGTGGCCGAGCCCAGCAGCGCCGGCACGCCCAGCGCGCGCGCGCGCACCAGCGCGAGGTCGCGCGCGTGGTAGCGGAAGCCCTCCTGCTGCTTGTAGGCGCCGTCGTGCTCCTCGTCCACGATGACCAGCCCGGCCTGCGGCAGCGGGGTGAACACCGCCGAGCGGGTGCCCAGGATCACCCGCGCCTCGCCGCTCCTCGCGCGCAGCCAGGCGCGGGCGCGCTCGCCCTCGGCCAGGTTGGAGTGCAGCACCTCCACCGGCACGCCCAGGCGCTCGCGCAGGCGGCGCACGGTCTGCGGCGCCAGGCCGATCTCCGGCACCAGCAGCAGGCTTTGCTTCCCCTGCGCCAGCGCCTGCGCGATCAGCGCCAGGTACACCTCGGTCTTGCCGCTGCCGGTGACGCCATCGAGCAGGAACGGCTGGAAGCGGCCGAAGCTGGCCGCCACCGCGTCCACCGCGGCCCGCTGCTCGGGGCCGAGCGGCGGCGCGGGCGTGGCCGGCGCCGCCGGCGCGGGCGGCGGCGCGGCGCGGGCGATCAGCCCGGCGGCCGCCAGCCGGCGGGCGGCCGCGCGCCAGCCGGGCAGGGCGGCGTCCAGGGTGCCGGCGGCGGCGGCGCCATCCGCGCCGGCGAGGAAGCGCAGCAGGTCGCGGCTGCCGCCGCGCCGGCTGCCGGCGTCGAGCGCGCTGCGGCCGGCGGTGGTCAGGGTCCAGGCTTCCTCGTGCAGCTCGGGCAGCGGGCGCGGCTCGCGCAGCGCCAGCGGCAGCGCGTTGGCGTAGGCCTCGCCGGGCGCGCCCAGCCAGTAGTCGGCGGCCCAGGCCACGCTGGCGAGCAGTTCGGCGTCCAGCAGCGGCGTCCCGTCCAGCACGCGCAGCAGCGGCTTGAGCCGGGCGGGCTCGACCTCGGCATGGTCGCGCACGTCCGCCACCACCCCGACCAGGCGGCGGCGCCCGAACGGCACCAGCACCCGGCTGCCCGGCGCCGGCGGCACCGGGCCGGGCAGGTAGTCGAACAGGCTGGGCACGGGCACCGGCAGGGCGACGCGGACGACGGCAGGCATGGACACCTCGCGGCGGGCCAGTGTAGCAACCGGCGGCGGCGCCCCCGCGCCGCTGCGCGATTGGCCCGGGACATTCGCGGTCGCGGCGGCCCTGGGCGGGCCATTGCTGCCGGCCGGCTCAGCATCTTCCATTAAGTCCCTCTGCATCGGGGAAATTTTCGTTTATCCACAGATGCTGTGGATAAGTCTGTGGATCGGCCGGGGGCAGGCGGGTGTCAGGCCCGTGATGACGGCCTTCGGCACATACTGGTCAAAATTTAGCCAACCAAAAACTTCATTTCAATTCAACAAGTTGCGTTGACTCGTTGGCGAGGGGTCATGGATTTGCCACCAAGTCCCCGCCCGCCTTGACAGCTCCGTGATGCTGTGCAAAACCCTCGGCGCCGGCGCTCCGCGGGGGCGCGAAGCTGAACGGCCGCGGCGGCTTTTTTTGTGGATAATTGCTAATGAATCTGGATCAAAAGTGGGTGGAGTTCGGAAGTTGGCGTCACCCGCAAGGGCTGGAGGTGTTATCACGAAGCGGTAGCAAACTTCGCCCAGATAAAAGGATGGAAGTGTTTGTGCCGGGCGATGGGCATGGCCTTGACTTGGCCGTTGCGCTTGATGATCCCGGACACCCTCATCTTGCAAGCGGCACCCATCCCCGCCTGCTGTGGCGGGCCCGCCAAACGTGGTTTCGTCACATTCCAGCGCTCCGGTATACGGCTCACGCCAGTGCTCGGCATAGGCGCAACAAGCGCAACGGACGGTAGAACTTCTCGACCGTGGCAGCACTGCACACCGGCTGGAAGCGTTGACGATAGACCGGCACGCCCAGCATGAGGCACTCGATTAAGCGACGCTTCTGGGCCGTGCTCAGTCGCACGACATTCCAGGTGCGCATTCCCGTCAGACTGAACATTGATTCCGGCGAGCACTGAGCAACCTACCGGCGCTAATCGGGTCCTCGCGGACTGGCCGATGGCATATTCCCTAGCCGTAGCGCTGCGGGTCGCTTGCCAAGAATTCGACCTCGCCTCCACGCTTCCCGCATCACGTGCCGAGGGAAGTGGGTACATGCAAGAGTGGAGGCGCTTTGAAGTGCTAGCAGCCATAGCTTTACTGGCCGGTTGCGCTACGTCTTCCCACATGACTCCGGAGCAGCGGGCCGCGGCCATCCGACAGCGAGCCGCCAACCATGACCAGGCCATGGCTCAGTGGACCGGCCGCGACGTCAGCGATCTCATCGTGAGTAAGGGTCAACCACTCAAGGTCGAAGCCCTTCCTAACGGCAAGCAGGTGTACACGTGGGGCGGTGGTATACATGCCTGAGACCCCCGCAATGGTCAGGACATAGGCTATACGTGTCTTGAGCGGTATATCGTGGACCCGACGACTCACATCATCCAGAGCCACGCTACGCCAGGTTGCTAGCCCAGCTTGTTCAATAACAGCGGTGAGCCTCACAACGGCATACTGTTCAGGCCGCACCGTTACGGTGTTCAGCCTTCACCGGAATCCGCACCCAGGCTCGCGCTGCAGGCCGGAAACAGTGCCCGCAGACGCGGCACCTGAGCCAACCATCGGTTAGTGGCCAGAACCTTGCATGATCATGGACAGGACACTCCAGATCCATGGAGTATTACCTAGGGCCTGTCATCAATTGACTGAATAGGCGGAATTGGGTTTTTCTTGCAAGCGCTGCCGTTCAATGACCCGCGGATTCAACTCTGAAGTGCACCACCCGATCGCGTGGAGAGGCCCAGGCGCGCTAGGGCGTGTCATCAATTGAGCAGGATGACGGCGGCAGCGCCGTAGATAGCACCGAGGAAATTACGAGCCGTTTTGTCGTATCGAGTGGCGATG
>NZ_QGHC01000013.1:0-1144 GCF_003148905.1 Fulvimonas soli
CCCGCCGCGAGGCTATCCCCAGGGGATAGCTGGGACAGCCAGCCTTCCCGGCACGGACAAACCAGGCGCACGCCGATTGCGGTTTGTTGACTGACGGCCTTCCGGTCGGTGCCGATGCTGGCGACTCGTTCCGTTAATGCGAGTCGTCACCCATGGCCTATGACCCCCTGCAATTGAATCTCGGGTCGCTGCGTAGCGCGATGTCGCTGACGCTGCACACTCATCACGCTTCGCGCATCTGGCACGGCCGTGCGCCGACCGAGGGACGCGCCGGCATCATCGGTCTCAACGGCTTCATCAGCGCCATGAACAAGATGAAGCGCGGCGCCGAACAGGACGATCCGTACTCCGATTTCTGGATGCTGCGTATCGAAAACAAGCTGGAGCAGACCAAGAGCACGCTGCAGGCGCTGCGCGAGCAGGTGGACCAGGCGCTGGCCGGCGTACCCCCGGCGCTGTCGCTGGGCGAGAACATGAACGTGCAGCCGGTGAAGCTGCCGCTGTTCGTGAATGCCCAACTCGGCTTCATGGCGGTGTACTTGCTGGCCGACTACGACGACCTGGCACGCAAACTCATCCTGGCGCACCACACGGCGCTGATCGACCGCAGCACCTTGGAGCGCTGGCTCAATGACGGCGCGCACGCGCTGCGCAGCCTGTTCTCGCTGGCCCAGCAGTACCGCTACTCGGGCACGACGCGCGACGACTTCGCGGCGAAGAACGCCGCGGCGCGAGCGGCGCTGGAGAAGTTCGGCGAGTTGCCGCAGGACGTGCTGGAAGGCACGCGCCGCTCCCGCTTTGCGCCACCCATCGCACGGCGGGCGAACCGGCCCGGTGCGCCGGCTGCGGCGCCTGCCGCCGATGCGGTGAAGCTGGCACCGAAAGATGGCGCAGCCGAGAGGGCACCAGACGAGGATGCCGCGGCATGACGGCATTGACCCCTTCCGCGCGCTTCGTTCCGCTGGAACAGGCGGACTTCCAGCGGCTGGAACACGCAGGCTACCCTCGGCGCCACGCAGTACGAACTGGCCGCGAACGCACCGCTTCGGCGTGTGGCGTGAGCCATCCCCACGGGCATGCGCGCCGCGCCTGCCCGCCTTCCCTCATCCATCACCAGGAGAAATCCATGGCACTCATGTTTCCG
>NZ_QGHC01000013.1:1154-78677 GCF_003148905.1 Fulvimonas soli
GCGCCTGGCGCGCAATTTCATCCGTAACGGCTACTTCCCCACCGACGAGCGACGCTGGAGCGGGCCTTGTCCGCACTGGCGCCGTCTCCCGGCGCCATGTCCATCCTCGATCCCTGCGCCGGCGAAGGCGTGGCGATCGCCGAAGCCGCCCACGCCCTCGGGCGCGAGCAGGTCAAGGCCTTCGCCGTCGAGTACGACGCCGAGCGTGGCCGTTTCCAGGTACCCGACTCTGATGGCCTGGATCGATGCCCATCCCGAGACCAGCCTGCGATGGCATCACCTGCCACTGGCGATGCACGATCTCGCCCCGCGTCCTGCTGGCCTGTGCCGGCAGACAGGTTCGCCACGTCCGGGGACATGAAGGACTTTCCGCTATCGTGCTAGACCGGCTTCACAAATGCCAACACAGCTATGGTTAGCATCGCAATCACGATGCCGAGATCAGCACCGGGAATTCTTCTTATAGCTGCTCCAGTTCGAATGCAATGACGTATTCGCCCGGAACGGAACCCATGCAAAGCCGAGAGCGCGACGACGAAAGCCAGCTTGACCAGCAACCATCGTGACGACAGCCATCCTGCGCTGAGCGCTAGTGATAACCCGAAGATCCAGGTCAACAACAATGCAGGTGTCGTGACAAGGAGATCAAAGCGCTGCAATGCAGCCAGCATCCCTGCTTGTTCTTCCGGTGGGGACTGCGAAATGGCATTTACTATCCTTTCTTGCGCAAGCAAGCCGCCTACCAGAAACACCACCGCTGTCACGTGCGTCGCCACCAAATAGGGATAGAGCGCCGCAATCATCATCAGGCCTGTCCGATATCGTTGAATATTCTCGCCCGTTCACGTAGCCACCGGATATTGAGATAGCCGCCGAATGGCAGGAACGCAACTGCGAACAATCGAAGCATTTCACGTTTATGCCAGCCGCCGCCGGCTACAGTTTGCAAGGCAGTCCATAGGTACGCCAAGAATGCGATCCCATGTATTGGCCCAAGTATCTTCGAGCCATACGGCCAATCCCCGAAATGCCTGAGAGGTGCCGCAACGAACACTAGCAGGATCAGAGTTGTCGCCTCGACGATCGACGCCTTCTCCAGGCGCCTCAGTTGTTTGGATTCAATACTTCTGATTTGATCGAGTGAGTTCTTTTCTGCCTGTGCGCTTGTGGTCATGACTCATCCGCTGGGTGGCTCAATATGTCAGAACAATCCAGGCGCCTGATTGATGCAGGCATGCCTCGACCTTGTTCAATGGTTATGTTTTCAGCGACTTTCCTCTCGCCGGAAGCGCAAGTATGTCGACATGTCGGAAGTTCGCCAATTGGCTAGAATGCCGTCTATCGAAGGATTCTCGCCAATCAAGGGAGCGAGTTCTGTGAAGCAAAGTGCAGTACACAGGGTAGCCATCCTGGCGTTTGATGGCGTTGTGCCGTTTGACCTGACGATGGCCTGCGAGATGTTCGGGCGCGCGCCCCTCCCGCCGGGGAAGATCCCATACGAGGTTCTCGTATGCGCCCAGTCGAATCGTATTCGAACAAAGTTGTTCGACATGCGTATCCGCTGGGGCTTGAGCCATGCCGTGAATGCCCAGACTGTCATCATTCCGGGGCTCGACGATGTCCTTTCCCCTATCCCCAACACCCTGCTGGAAGCCATCCGAGCAGCGGAAAAGAATGGTGCGAGGATCGCATCGTTGTGCAGTGGCGCCTTCATCCTGGCACGCACGGGGCTGCTAGATGGCATGCGTGCCACCACCCACTGGCGTGGTGTACAACTTCTGGCAGATCTCTTCCCACAGGTCACAGTCGACCCCAATGTTCTTTTCGTGGACAACGGTCGGATACTCACCTCGGCAGGCGCGTGCGCCGGAATGGATCTGTGCCTACACATGATTCGACAAGACTGCGGCAATGCCGTTGCAGCAGACACAGCACGATGTGCCGTCATGCCTCTTGCACGAGATGGCGGGCAGGCGCAGTTCATCGCTTACGATCCCCCAGACGCATCTTCCAATCTCAGCCCATTGCTGCAATGGATCGAAGAGCGGCTAGATCAAGATTTAACCCTGAAGGACATGGCTGGGCGGGCTGCGATGAGTAGCCGCACCTTGAATCGACGGTTTCAGGAACAACTGAACACTAGCCCTCTCCAGTGGCTTCTAAGGGCGCGTGTCAGGCGTGCGCAGACTTTGCTAGAAACGACAAACCTACCCGTTGAGCACATCGCTAGTGCAGTGGGCTTTGGAAGCCCCACCTCCCTGCGGGAACATTTCGGCCGGATCGTGGGAGTCAGCCCAACGGCCTATCGAAAATCCTTTAATCCTGTGCGCTGAACTGTCTGGACGAGTTCTCACTTGAACTCCGCACTGAACTTCCTTCGCTTCGACATGAACACTCCTCAGGGCCTTCATCGGCCTCCTTGTAAGTGTCCGTGATATCGGGGGTGAACCCGATCGGACGCGTCTTCGGACACGTCGAGCAGTTGGCCGATCACTCGGAAAGCGGCAGCCAACCGCAGGAACTTGGGCGGTCGCGCTATCGCCAGCTCATCAAGCCGCCTTGCTGTGTCCTCTATCGCTTCGATGGGTACGCAGTCCGGTGAAAATGGTCAGCGCGGCCACCAGCAGTACATCGTCGCGGCGAGACACACGCCACGCGCCCCGCTCGCGTCGAACACTGCGCCACCCGCCGCCGCACCCACCGCGATCGACAGTTGAATTATCGCTACCAGCAGGCCGCCGCCGCTCTCGGCTTCGTCCGGCACGGTGACTGTGATCCAGGTGGACCAGGTCACCGGCACTGTGCCGAAGGCCATGCCCCACAGCGCCACCAGCAGCCCGTCCGCCAGCGGCGCCTGGCCTAGGGCGACGAAGGCCAGCCCCATCAGCCCCATTGCCAATGGCATCAGCAGCAGGGTCAGCCGCAGGTTCCGCTGCAGCAGTGCGCCGGCCAGCGATGTGCCCGCGAAGTTGGCCACGCCGAAGCCCAGCAGGATCGCCGACAACCCGTTCACGCCCACTCCGGCCACGTGCTCGAGGAACGGCCGCAGGTAGGTGAAGAAGGTGAAGTGGCCGACGAACACCAGCAGCACCGCCATCATGCCGCGCGCCATCTGCGGCCGCCGCATCACTTCCAGTAGCGTGCCCAGGCTGCCCCCGATGGAGTGGTGCTGGCCGTCCAGGAAGCTGGTGATCCCGAGGGTTCTCCCATCATTTTCATTCATGGCCTGCTGGGTAGCCGGCTGAACTGGACTAAGCAATTACAGGACCCTCGACTCCAGCATTACCGATTGATCACTTACGACCTGCGCGGGCACGGCCTGTCGGGCAAGCCGGCCGAGGCCAGCTCCTACACCGACGGACGCCGCTGGGCCGATGACCTGGCCGCGATCATCGAATCGACACACGCGCGCAAGCCGGTGCTCGTGGGATGGTCGCTGGGCGGTGCCGTGATATCGAACTACCTGGCGGCCTATGGCGACAAAGGTACCCATCTGCGTGCCTGCAACTGGACCTCATCCTGACCGGCATGGCGAACGGCCGGGGCCACGAAGCGCAGCCCGCTGTGCAGGTGCTCGTGGTTGTACCAGTGCACGAACTGCGCCGCCCACGTCCGTGCAACGCCCTTCGGGGGGCGAGCTTTTCGCCGCGTATTAGCTGCGAGGCGCTTCGATTGCGCACCGCCGCGATGTCCGCTTCACCCCTTCCCTGGCAGTGAACGGCAGAAATTCTCAATCAATGGAGTCAATGCATCCGGTGTTTCTAACATAGGCAAATGCCCTGCATCTGGTACTACGGTCATGACGGCTTGCGATACGCGGGGAAGTAATTCTTTCCTCAGTACCTCGGGCGAATCCACGCGATCCCGCTCGCCTGCAATAACAAGCGTAGGTACGTCGATGGCACCTACCTGTCCAGTGATGTCTTCCAAGCTGGTCGCTCTGGGCCAAGCTAGCTTGGCCGCTGGCGCGCCACGCAAGCTGTCCGCGATCACTTGTTCGCGATCCTCCGCTGACAGTGGGAGGGCCGTCAGCACGTTGTCGATAGTCGCCTCCACTGTTTCGCGATTTGCGTAGGCTCCTGCCATCATTTCGCGTGCCTCTTTCGGCAAGATCATTGGCGATGGCGGTGAAGGAGCGATGAGAACCAGCCCGACCAGTCCGACAGGCCGCCGCGACGCCATAAGCTGAGCAACCTTGCCTCCCATAGAGTGACCGATCAGAACGTAGCGCTTCGGGTGCAGCGCTGCGATCACGCCCTCCGCATCGGCTGCAAGGTCTGCCAGCCCGTAGCCCATCGAAGGCGCGTCGGATTGACCCCAGCCGCGATGATCGAGAGCAAGCGTATGGAAGTTCGGCGCCAGCCTGGAGCAGACATGCTTCCAAGTGCGAGACGAGCCGCCCCAGTAATGCAGAAAAACGAGTGACGGATCGCCTTGCCCTTGTTCCTCGACATGGATCTCTATGCCGTTCGATTCGACCTTCATTGGAACATCCTTTTGCTAAAGCCCACCGGGGATCGGCTGGCTACAGTGCTAGGCTAGACCCATTCCGTTCGGCCGATAATTGGCCTAGATTTATTACCACCTGATAATCAGGATATCGAATGAGGTGGTATGGATAGATTGCTCAGCATGGCGGTGTTCGTCTCCGCAGTCGAAGAAGGCAGCTTGGTAAGCGCCGCTCGGCGGTTTGGCCTGTCACCCTCGATGGCGGGCAAGCACGTTTCCGCGATCGAGGGGCAGTTGAAAGTTCGGTTGCTTCAACGCAGTACGCGCAAGTTGACGCTAACAGATGTAGGGCGGTCCTACTACACGCGATGCAAGCGCTTACTGGAAGAGTACGAGGACGCGAATCGCGAAGCCCAGGACGCGCAACAGAGTGTGCGTGGAATGTTGCGCGTGGCTGCGCCGACAACCTTTGGGGCACTGCATCTTGGTCGCGTTGTATCGAATTATCTGGCTGAATACCCCGATGTCTCGATCGAGACCACGCTGAGCGATCGCTATGTCGATCTACTGGCAGATGGCATCGACATTGCTATCCGCATCGGCCGTCTGCAAGACTCCGATCTCGTTGCTCGGCGGCTCGCCTCGTGTCGCATGATGTTCTGCGCAGCGCCATCCTTTTTGGCACGACATGGCGAGCCGAAAACCGTCGAACAGCTCCGCCAGGCACCTCGGCTCGCTTTCTCCCAGGCGGTTTCAGCCGGAGACTGGAGCGTCACGGATGCTAACGGCCAGACCCATCACATTGATGGTGCGATCCGGCTCGCTGCAAACAACATGCAGATGCTGCTAGCGGCAGCGCTGACAGGGGCGGGGGTGGTCTACGGCCCCAGCTTCGTGTTCGAGCAGTCCATCGCCAGCGGTGCGCTTCGTGTCCTGCTGGCCGACCACAAAACAACTGATTTGGCGATTCATGCCATCTATCCGAGCAAGCGGCATGTGTCGTTGAAAGTTCGCCGCTTCATCGAGCATCTGAGCATGAGCTTCGGCGACACGCAGCCATGGGATCTCATGCATAGGAGCACTACGGCTTGAGGTTGCCCCTGAGCCCTGGAATGCATAGCCCCAGCCCTGAGAATGCCGGGCGTTGGACGCGCCCCAAACGTAGCGTGGCGGTTGCCTTGCTCAAACAGCAGTCGAGCGCTTGTCTTCGTGGTGCGTCCGCTGGCCTCGCCTCTAGGCCGGCAGAAGCCCGGTTGCCCTGTAGCTCGTGATCAACGTATCGAAAAGACTTAAGTCGGAACGCCCACGTGCCATCAGCTGCGCTCCTGTGATTGCAGCATAGATGGCCTGCGCGCGTTCTTTCGCGATGTTCGGATTGACAATCCCGGCGCTCGCCAAAACCTTAGCCAGCCATGTGATATGCACATCAGAGAATGTTCGAACTTCTTGCCTCACATTCTCGGGAAGGTCATCGTATTCAGCCGTCATGAAACTGCACAGGCAGATGCGGTTGTCGTTCTCCAGCGCCTTCCTGAACATATTGGGATATCTGCGCAAGCAATCTGTGGGGTCCGGAAGCCTATTCAACAGTTCTTCCAATTGCGTCGACGAATTTTCCCAGTATCGCCTGGCAACTGCAGCAGCGAGAGCCGCCTTGCTCGGGAAATGATGGTAAAGACTTGCAGGTTTGACACCGACTTCTTCGGCCAAGCGGCGAACGCTCAAGCCACCGTAACCGTGCGCCTGGGCGATTCGTGTTGCAATGGACAAGATCTTGTCACTGGAGTTCGTGTTTCTCTGACTCTCCACGGCTGTCGCCCTCGACTTGTGTAATGACGCTCCACTGCGGTATCTTGTCTTGCGACCGTCTGGTTACGAGTACGTCGAACGGCCTACCTGCGAGCAAATGCGGGTTGGCTCTTTACGCTGGGGCGCATTTTCATCCTTTCGTACCATGCCAAGAGCGCCGTGCATTCGGCGGGTACCGCCAAGTCGACGATATCAGCGAATATCAGTCCGGCGATGACCGTAATGTCGGCCATGGAGAACGCGTCGCCGGCAACATAAGCTCGCTTGCGAAGCACATCGTCGAAATAATGCATGCCTCGCAAGGCCTTGTCGCGCTGCCTGAGTCCCCATTCCCTGTTCTGGTATTGCTCCACCAGTGGCCCCAAACCCGGCGTTCCATGGTGGAAGTAAACACTGATGGCGTCAAGCAGCTCCAGTTCGGCGCGCTTGCTCATCATGTGAATCATTCCCCTCTCGAACGCTGTGGAGCCCGTCAAAACCGGACCGCCGACAAGCGCATCGAGATACTCCGTGATGGCGGTGCACTCGGCAATGCACGTTCCATCCGCAAGCTCAAGCACCGGAACCGTTCCGGAGTAGTTTTTATCCGAGATGAACCTGGGATCCTTGTGCTCCCCCTTGCGGAGATCAACCATCACGAACTCCACGCGTGACTGGAGGTTTTTTTCTGCTAGGGCGATCCGGACACGCGTCGGGTAAGGGCCCCGAGGGAAGTCGTAGATCTTCAGCGGAAATCCCGCCTCACCATCGACTGGTCCTGCAACCGCACTCATTCGAGAACTCTCCATGTGGTGAATTCGTATCGGTCAACAACCGATAACGATCCGAGAATACCTAACGATCGTTAGTTAGAATGCTATTCCGTAGCAATGGCGATGTCAACTGCATCGCCGTCGCACCTGCCGGTCAAGCCATGTGATCGTTTGCACTCCCCAGCGACACCTCATTCGCCTCCGACCGCTGGGTTGCATTCATGCGTGACCAAGCGCGCCGGGATGAGGTTCGTCAACGAGATTGTGCGCATCACAAATGAAGCACTGAAGTCCGTTGCCGCGGCTGTTGCTGGACTCTGGCGGCGCACCCTCGGCGAGGGCTCAAGCGCGATCTCGCCCAGCGCAGTCTGCTGCCGGGGATGGTGGAATCGGCGTTGTTGATGGGGCATTGCAACAGTGCCGATGTGTGATCCGCCTGGCATCGGCCTCTCGAGTGCGTGATCGCCTTTGGCGTCACGATGACTCCTCCCCTGGAAATGCTTATTGCTGCCTTTTGATGGCGTTTCAACTCGTCGCCAAGTATTTTGCCGTGAAGTCAAGAAACGCGCGCACTTTGGCGGACGACACCTCGCTGCGTTCCAGGTAGGTCGCGTAGATGTCGGCGTTGGGTAGCTTCCAATCCCCCAGCAATGGAATCAGTTCGCCCCGGGCCAGGTAGGGTGCGATTTCCCATGCTGAGCGGATGGCGATGCCATGGCCGTCCAGCGTCCAGCGCAGCACGGCGTTGCCATCGTTGCTCGATAGCACATTGTCGACTTTGACCGTCTCGGTGGACTTTCCGCGGCGGAAATGCCAAGCGCCGTAGGCCGCATCGTTTTCCCGAACGATCAAGCAGGCGTGACGCACCAAGTCGTGCGGAACGTTCGGCTTGGGGGCGGCCGCGCGGTATCCATGAGCGGTGCGGCCAACATGCACTCCATCGGTGTTGGCGTCGGCTGGAACAGCAACCTGATCTGTGGCGACATGAGCATCACCACCACGCTGCAGAACCAGTTGAACGGCATCACCAACGGCTTCCAGGCCATCATGTCCTCGGTGATCCAGAACGCCACCGCTGCCGTGGCGTCGCTGCCCGCGCTGATCATCCAGCGCGCCGATCCAGGGCTGTATAACCTGCTGACCAATGGGGTGCTGCAAGCCAGGCTGGATTTCGATCGCAGCAAGCTGACCTGCCGTGCCATCGCCAACCGCATGGCCGACATGGCGGGTGGGCAGCTCGGCTGGGGCCAACTCGCCGAAGGCATGGCGCTGAAGCAGGCCGTCGCGAGCACCGATGCGGTCTCGGCCATCGACGACGCCGAGGCGAACCGTGGCAACAATGGCGTACCGTGGGTCGGCGGAGACAACGCCGGCGGCGCGGGCCAACGTCCGGTGCGCGTGGTCGGCGACGTGACCCGCGCCGGCTACAACCTGCTCAATGGCCGTGGCGTCGGCGATGCCAGTTCGATTCCGCAAGCCAGTTGCGGCGGCAACATGGCCTGCCAGACCTGGAGTTCGCCCGATGCCGCCGCGGCCTGGGCCGTTCGCGTGCTAGGCGAGCAGGAACAGCGCACCTGCGATGCATGCACCAAGACCGTCACCACGCCGGGCGTTGGCCTGACCCCGCTGATCCAGGAGGAATACGAGGACAAGCTGCAGGCCCTGCAGGAGTTGGTCGCCGGCAGCCGTCCAACCACGGCGCAGAACCTGCAGGCTGCGGGCAGCGCGTCGCTGCCCATCACCCGTGGCGTGATCGAGGCGCTGCGCGACGAGACGGACCAGGACATCCTGGCTCGGCGCCTGGCCTCGGAGGTTGCGCTGGCCAGCGTGCTGGAGAAGGCGCTGCTGCTGCAACGCACGCTGCTGACCGGGCGCAAGGAGCCCAACGTGGCCGCCAACGAACTGGCCCAGAAGGCCGTCACCCACGAAAGCGACATCCTCGATCGCGAGATTCACAACCTGAAGGCAGAGCTGGAGCTGCGCCGCGAACTGGCCAGCAACTCGCCGATGGCGATCATCCAGCGCCACAGCACCCGCGCCGCCGGTGCGCGTGGCATCTACGAGGGCGACCCGGTACGCAATCGGGTCGATGAATTGCAGCGGCCGCCGTCCGGCGGAAGCCATCCATGAGTGCCGCAGGGCGGTGCCCGCGCTGGCTGTCCAGCCGGCGTGCCATCCGGGTACTGGTGTGGGCGGTGTCGCTGCTGATCGCCGCGACCGCCGTCAATGTGGTCGGCATCCGCATCGCGGGCAGCATCGAGGGCTGGCAGCGCTGGATGGCGGCGCAATCCGGGGCCTTCCTGGTCTGGCGGTTGTTGCTCTACGCCATCACTGCCTGGGGTTGGCTCTGGATGCGCCGTCGCCTGCGCACGCGGGAACCGGAGCGCGCTGCCGGGCAGCGACTGCTGCGCGCGGAGGTTGCGTCCATCGTCGCCGTGATCGCGCTGGAAGCCAGCCTGCTGATGCAGGCACGGTAGCGCGAGGTTCGCCATGACGCTGTTCACCACCGACTACCTGGAGTACTACCTGACGCTGGTGTCCTGGGTGGTCCACAACGGCATCTGGTCGGTGCTGGTCGCCAGCGGCATGTTCGCCGTCCCGTTCCTGGCGATCATCATCCAGGAATGGCTGAAGGCCCGCGCGGAAGGCGCGGACGAGGGCAACAAGGGGGTGCTGTCCTCGGCTCGCATCGAGAACCGCGTCTTCGTCGCCATCGTGGTGATCATGTTCGCGGGCATCCCCTTCATCGACGTCGATTTCAACACCATCAAGTACGACCGTTCGCGTTCGACCCAATGCCAAGTAAATGTGCCAGAGCCGACCGATACGGGCTGGTCGCAATCGTTCAGCACGATCAACAACCAGTCGGCCAAGGTGCCGGTGTGGTGGTTCGCCATGCACGCGATCTCGCGCGCGATCACCGGCGCCTCGGTCGCGGCCATTCCCTGCGGCACCGACCTGCGGCAGATCCGCATGGACATCGACGCGACCCGCATCGACGACCCGGTACTGGCCCAGGAGATCAGCGACTTCACCCGAGACTGCTACGGCCCCGCCCGCGCCAAGCTGTTCATGACCCGGCCCAGCCTGAGCGAGGAGCAGATGCACGACGTCACCTGGATCGGTTCCAGCTACTTCGTCGGCACCGCAGGCTTCTACGACAGCTACCGCTCCAGGACACCGCGCGATGCCTGGCCGTTCGACGCCACGCGCGACGCCGGCCTGGCCCAGGTGCCCGGCGGGGGCGGCTACCCGACCTGCCGGCAGTGGTGGGCCGACGGCAGCCAGGGCCTGCGGGCACGACTGCTGGCCCAGGTCGATCCCAGCCTGCTGACACGACTGGCCGGCTGGGCGGGCTTCCTGAGCCAGGCCGAGGTCAACGACTCGGTGATCCGCGCCGTCGCGAGCCCTCGGCAACAGAAGCTCAACCGGGGGGCGGTCTACACGGACTACGGTGGCCAGATCGACATGACGCTGCCCAACATCGTCACGCGCGCCGCCAGCGACGTGGGGCTGACCGTCGGATCACTGGGCTATTTCCCGGCGATGGACGTGGTGCGGCAGGCGCTGCCGATGGTGCTGTCCCTGCTCAAGATGGCGCTGGTCATCTGCATCCCGCTGGCGCTGCTGATCGGCACCTATGACCTCAAGACCGTGGTCACGGTGAGCGTGGTGCAGTTCGCGCTGTTCTTCACCGAATTCTGGTTCCAGCTCGCCCGCTGGATCGACTCGACGATCCTCGATGCGCTCTACGGCTGGGGGTGGGGCTGGAACCGGCCGCACACGAACTTCGATCCGCTGGTGGGCCTCAACAACACCTTCGGAGACATGCTGCTGAACTTCGTGATGGCGACGATGTTCCTAGTGCTCCCGGCATTCTGGATTGGCGCATTGACTTGGGCTGGGATTCGGGCCGGAACTGTCGCAAATGCTTTCTCGGCAGGCACCAAAGACGCGGGCAACGCGGGCGGCAAGGGGCCAGGCGTCATGTCGAGGAAGCTGAAATGACTCAGCGATGAACGGCTTCAATCTTCTTCGCTGTACATCACGTGAGAGGTGTCGTTGTAAAGGTTTGGATCGTAGCCAGGCGTTTGACGTAGTTCATCCAGACTCGCAGGAAATTGCAGGTCAAAATCGTCGTCGCCCCCCGGCGTCTGCTCCGCCATCCTGGCTGCCACAACGAGAGCGACCAGTATCAGCGCCACCCAGAATGCGACGTACAGCAACACCCCGAGGACCGCCAGCTTGATCACCCAGATCAGCACCGCTGCACCGCCCGCCGGCAGTGCCTGCGCCACCAGCCACCGATGCGCCCGACGCTCCGCGCGCAGGCAAACGCCCCATACACCGCCCAGCCAGCGGCCGAGTCGCGCTGCGGTGGTCATGCGTGCGGTGTGCTTCATGGTTGGCTACCTCATGGTCGTTCCACGGTCGTTGGGCTAGGCGGTGCCGTTCTCCTTCATGCCTGCCGCGCCGCGAATGCTTCGGCGGTCATGATCAAGCCGGGAAAGTCCTCTCGCATGGCGAGAATGTCCGCATCGCCTGTGATCAATGCATCCGCCTTGCCGACATGCGCGAGCACCAGGAACACCTGGTCCTTCTCGTCGCGGCAGGCCGGCAGGTCGGGCCATGGCATCGGCAGTTCCACCACATCGGCGTAGGGCAGGAAGTCCGCCAGCAACTCCTGCTGTTCCGAGGTCGACAGCTTGAACTTGGGAAAGGCCAGGACGCGCAGGAGTTCACTGGCCGTCTCCCGGCAGACCAGCGGCTGCAACTGCTGTTGCTGCCAGGCATGGCGTATCCAGGCCAGGCGTCCTGCATTGAAGACCAGCGCCGACAGCACGATGTTGGTGTCGAGCACGACCCTGCGCATCAGCGCCGCGCCCAGGCCACGGCATCCTCGACGTCCTGCTCGGTGATCCCGAGTTGCTCCAGCTTCTCGCGCACGGCCTGGGCCTTCTGGACCCGCACGGGGGTCAGGACGATCCGACCGCCTTCGACGGTCACGTCGAAGTACTCCGCCGCATCCACGCCGGACACGGCCGCCTTGGGCAGCGTGATCTGGTTTTTCGAAGTGAGCTTGGCAAGCATGGGAAGCCTCCGTAAGTTTCAAAGGAAATCTTACTTCCTTACTTCATTCCCGACAAGCATGCCTTCGGGCGCATGGATTTCAGGACCTGCCGTGCTTTCAGCGCCGGTTGAAGCGGCCTGATCCGGTGAAAACACAGCGCCTGTTCCGATCCCCGATCCTGGAGCGCATGGGCTCCGCATTGATTGCGGCACACGAAGCCAACTGCCCCTATACCAAAGGGCTTGTCGAAGGCCAAAGGGCTGGGGAAGGGGCAAGGGAATGGCCTCAAGGGGAAAGGCCCTACCCGAAAAGGCCAAAAGGCTCCTCCGGCCAGCCCATCACCAGGATGTCGCCATGCTTTCGCTGTTCCAGCGCAAACGGGTGCCGCTGGCCAACGCCGCGGCGCCGCCTCCCGTCGAGCCTGCCAAAGGGTTGACCCGGCCGCAGTCGGCCACATCGCTGCTGGCGGAGCCGCGCCGGCAGCGATTGCTGGAACACATCTGGCAGCGCACCTCGCTGTCGCGTCGGCAGTTCCGCTCGCTGTACCTGGCGCCACTGGAGCGCTACGCCGAGCTGGTCCAGCAGTTCCCGGCCTCGGAGGCGCATCACCATGCCTGGCCGGGCGGCATGCTGGACCACGGCCTGGAGATCGTGGCCTACGCGCTCAAACTGAGGCAGTCCCACTTGCTCCCGGCCGGCGCCTCGCCCGAGGCCCAGGCCGCGCAAGCCGAGGCCTGGACCGCCGGTACCGCCTACGCCGCGCTGCTGCACGACATTGGCAAGATCGCGGTCGACCTGCACGTCGAGCAGGCCGATGGCCTGGTCTGGCACCCCTGGCACGGGCCGCTGCGGCAGCCGTACCGCTTTCGTTACCGGACGGATCGCGAGTACCGGCTGCATGGCGCCGCCACGGGGCTGCTCTACACCCGTGTGCTCGATGCCGGCATCCTCGACTGGCTGAGCGACTACCAGGACCTGTGGTCGGCGCTGCTCTACGTCCTGGCGGGCCAGTACGAGCATGCCGGCACGCTGGGCGAGCTGGTCGTCAAGGCCGACCAGGCATCGGTGGCCCTGGCGCTCGGCGGTGATCCGGCCAGGGCCATGGCGGCGCCGAAGCATGCGCTGCAGCGCAAGCTGCTGGATGGCCTGCGCTACCTGCTGCGCGAGGAGTTCAAGCTGAACCAGCCCGGCGGCCCGTCGGATGGATGGCTGACCCAGGACGCACTCTGGCTCGTCAGCAAGACGGTCAGCGACAAACTGCGCGCGCATCTCCTGTCGCAGGGCATCGAAGGCATCCCATCGAACAACACCGCCGTCTTCTCGGTGCTCCAGGACCATGGCATCGTGCAGCCCGCCCCGGATGGGAAGGCGATCTGGCGGGCGACCGTCACGAGCGGCACCGGCTGGTCGCACAGCTTTACCTTCCTGCGCCTGTCGCCGGCCTTGATCTGGGAGTCGGGCGAGCGTCCCGCACCGTTCGCCGGCACGGTCACGACGGAAGAGCCCCTCCCTGGCGATGAGGCAGCGCCGGGCTCCGACGGCATCCCGGCCACCTCACCGCCCCCTGGGGTGGCGGATTCCCCGGCCGGGCTCGCGGACCCGGTCTCCGATCTGCTGTCGATGCTCGATGCGTCCGACGTAGCCACCGCCGGTGCATCGTCCGCCGGCGCGGAACCGCCGTCACCATCCGCCGCAGCAACCGCAGCAATTACTCATTTGGTGTCGACCGGTCCTGCCACCATGCCGGCTCCCGCGAAGGCCATGCCGTCCGGGGAAGACTTCATCGCCTGGCTCAGGCAAGGCATCGAGTCGCGCAAGCTCATCATCAACGACGCGAAGGCACTGGTGCATACCGTCGATGGCACGGCGTACCTGGTCAGCCCCGGCGTCTTCCAGCGCTACGTGCAGGAACATCCGGAGATCCAGGTGCTGGCCCGGCAGGACAATCTGCACGACTGGCAGTGGGTGCAGAAGCGCTTCGAGAAGCTGGGGCTGCACCGCAAACAGGGCAGCGGCCTGAACATCTGGACCTGCGAGGTCACCGGGCCGCGCAAGTCGCGGCGATTGCACGGCTATCTGTTGGCGGCGCCTTCGGCATTGTTCGCGGAAGTCCCCCCGGACAACCCCTACCTATCCTTGGCGCACGGCTAGGAGCCTCCTCGCTACACACGGACAGCGCACCAGCCGACCCTATGTCTTGCATCGTCGATACCCCTTCATGCTCGATGGGCGACCCAACCCTTGAAGGTGAACGCGCAATAGAAAAGGTCGATGTCCGTGAATCCAGCCTCGCGGAGCAGATCGACATCCTGCGCGGGCGAAAGCACGGGCAGCCGTTCCTTGATCGCCGCGATGCTGCCTTCGGCTTGACGCACGGGTACGCCGGAAATAGCCGCGAACACCGCATTGCGCGAGAGCCATCTGTCCCGACCGGGATCTTCGCCGGGAAAGCTGTGATGCGCGACGACAAGGGGCGCACCGGGCTTGAGTCGCAGGTGCATCTGCTGCAGCGTCTTCAGGCGCTCGGCTGGAGGCAGGAAATGCAGTGTCAGCAGGCAGGTCGCGCCATCGAAGGGCCCCTTGGGGGCGCTGTCGATATAGCCCTCGTGCAAGCGCACGTGAGGCGCCATCGGGCCCAGGATCGTGCGGGCGAGTTCGAGCATCTCTGCGGAAGGATCGACGCCGTCGAACTGCCAGCCGGGCTGCATTTCAGCGAGGGCCTTCAGTTCCAGCCCGCCGCCGGCGCCGAGCACCAGGATGCGCGCGTCGGCCGGTGCGCGTTCGGCCAGCAGCACGCCCGCCATCCGGTGCAGGTCGCACAGGCCCGGCACGATCCTCGCGGTTCTTTCCGCATAGCCCGATACAGCCGCCGGGTCGGAGAACGACGTCATAGAGCGCGGCTTTCCGCTTGCGCTGGCTCGATCGTCTCGGGCCAAAGCAGTGATCGGTGAATGTGAAATCCCGTCATGGCCCCGTTGCCCACGGCCAGCGACACCGAATGAGGAAACCGTGCCGCGTCGCCGCAGGCAAAGACCCCAGGCACCGAGGTCTTGCTCTCGGCATCCGTGCGGATCTGGATGCCCATGGGCGTTTCTTCCAGTGCACAACCGATTGTCTCGGCCAAAGGGCTGGAGGGGGCGGTTCGCGTTACAACAAACAGGCCCGCAAAGCTCAGTCGCCTCCCATCCACCATCGTCACGTCGGCATGTCCCTCGATCCTGTCGATGCGGGCCTCGTCGATGACCACGCCTCGGCGTTCCAAAGTGGACCTGATTTCCTCGTTGAGTTCCAATGCACCGTTGACGAGCAAGGTGACATCCCCCCAATCCGTCAGCAGCTCAGCCTGATGGATGGACATCGGGCTGGCACCGACGATGCCGATGCGTCCCTGTCCAAGTTCATAGCCATGGCAGTACGGGCAGTGAAAAACCGTCTTCCCCCAGCGTTGCGCGAGTCCGTCGATGGCTGGAAGCTGGTCGGTCACCCCCGTCGCCAATAGAATGCGTCGCCCCAGGTGCGACTCGCCATCGGCCGTCGTGACGGTGAATTCGTCCGCCTGCCCGGCGACCGCTTCCACCCGACCTTCAAGCCAGGTCAGCGTTGGATAGGCCTCGAGCTGGCGGCGTGCGTTTGCAGCGATTTCACCTGGCGGCACACCATCCTGGCCGAGAAATCCGTGTGAATGGCTGGCGAAGCGGTTGCGCCGCTGGCCCGCATCGATCACCAGCACTGACCTGCGTGCGCGCACCAGTTGCAGGGTCGCGGCCATGCCTGAGTAGCTTCCGCCGACGACGATCACGTCGTGATTCATGATTTATTCCTTGAGTGTCGTAAGGCCGAATGCCGGCGTGCGAAGTCAGAGGCCAGATCGGCAAGGGTGATTTCCGAAAACCGCGTGAGCAGCAGCGCCTCGGCTTCGGCAAACGTGCCTTCGAGTGCCGCATTGACCGTCTGCTCGACCAGACACTCCGGTGTCTCGTTGCGGTTGCCGATGGCAAACGTCGCCGGCTCTCCCAGGGCTTCGTGCAACTGACGCAGGGTGACGCTGCCAAGGTCGGCGTGGATACGCCATCCTCCTGCGTGGCCTCGTTCGGAGGTGACGATTCCCGCTTGCCGCAGGTATCCCATCGTGCGTCGAACGACGACCGGGTTGGTTCCCAGGCACAGCGCCAAGGTTTCCGAGGTAACGGGTCCATCCTGCTCGGCCATGTGCAGCAGCGCATGCAGGACAGACGAGAGGCGGCTGTCTCTTTTCATGAAACAAATGATGTTACGAAAAAGGCCGCGTGTCAAATGCGAGGTGGCAATGAACACCTGGCAAGTCACAGCCTTGACGTACAAGAACGTTGTTGACACCTCACCGCCATGACGGCATGGCTATTCGGTGCCGCTCTCTTCCTCGGACAGTTGCGCCTCGGTCGCGGCCATCAGCGTCGCGGCCGAGCACCCCAGCCCCTTCGCGATCCACAGGATCAACACCAGCGTGGGCATGTGCTCGCCGCGCTCGATTTTGCCCATGTGCGACCGGGCGATGCCCGCCTGTTCCGCGAGCACCTCCTGCGCCAGCCCCTGCGCGGACCGGGCCTCGCGCACGGCAACGCCGAAAGCGCGCGCTGGCTCGCTTTCATAGGTTCTTGTCCCTGCGGGTCTCCCGCGTTGCACCGATCGCTTCTGCATCAACAGAAGCGTCACGCGCAAAGCGAATCTAAACCACGTTAAACTTATCTCATCGACCGGTCGCGCCCGGTTTTTTCCAGTGTCGGCGTTGTGCAGGTGACACGATGATCGCTCCCGATCCCTTGAACATTGCCCTGTCGGACTGCCTGGCCTATCCCCGGTTGTCGGTGCCGATGGCGGAACATCGCCGGCGCCATCCGAACCACCCCATTCGCCTTCATGAAGAACGCCTGGAGGATCTGCATCGAGGACTGCTCACGGGGGCCTTCGAGGCAGGCCTCTGCCAGTCGCCCGCAGCACCTGAAGGCATCGATGTCCGCCCCGTCTGGCGCGACGCGCTGGCATTGGCCGTGTCGGCCCATCACCCCTTGCTGGCCTTTGCGTCAGTGTCCCTGGAGCAGGCGGCCGACCACCCTTGGATCGCCCTGGATGGGCGCGGCTGTGTGGGCTACTGCGGGCAGATCGACTCACTGCTGACGGCGGCCGGCGTCGTTCCCTCGGCCGTCACGACGGCCACATCGTTCGGGTTGATGATGACCTTGGTGGCCGCCGGCTACGGCGTCTGCCTCGCACCCGCCGCCCGCATCGAGGGTCATCGTTCCCTTGGCGTTGTCCAGCGTCCCTTGCAAGAGGGCGCGCTGACGCTCACCACGTACTTCCTGAGCCGTCGTAGTACGGACAGCACCCGCCTGGAGCCGTTTTTCCAAGCGCTCCGGGCAAGCGCCTGACCGAACCTCGGCGCGACCCTGGCTTGATCAATCTCCGGCCGTCGCTTCGGCGGCATCGGCAGCGACGGCTTCGCGCACCAGCCGCTGCACGCTTTGCCGGACCGGCTCAGGGAACTCGGTCGTCACGACTGGCTCGCTCGCCTGCATGCACTGTGCGGCCACCAGCCGCGCGGCAAGGTGCAGGTTCGTTGGGTTGACGGCTTCGATGGCCGGCCGTGTCCCGAGCGCCTCGTACGAGCGCAGGAGTGCGTGGTAGATGTCCCAGGTGTCGATGCCCCGTGGCAGTTGCTTCAGCACGGACTGGACCAGCCTGCGCTTGAGCGGATCGAGCTGCCAGTCCGGCACCCGCTGCCCGCGATGCCCCATGTGGATCGACAGCAGGTTGCCGGCCTGGATCTCGTAGGTGATCCAGCGGCGCGACTTGCCCGCGAGCCTGGCGTAGTCCGCCACTGAGAGGTTGTGCGGCGCCTCGAAGGTCTCCAGCACTTGCTGGCGTTCGCGCTGCGCCTCCGACAGGCGCGGCCGTGCGTACTCGGGCATGCGCACGGCCGACAGCCGCTGCACCGATGCCGGCGCTTCGGGTTGGCCGGGCGTCGGCGCGGTCACGATCAGTTGCGGCGCGGTGAGGTCGACCACCGGCGGCTGCACAGCCGCCTGGCCGGCGATGGTCGGCAGACCCTGGAGCGTGATGGTCAGATGCCGGCTGGCAACCTCGACCTGGTTCTGCTCGAACAGGTCCAGGCGATCGGCCCAGTCCTGCATCATGACGCGGCGCTGCTCGACGTATTCGGCATGGTTGTAGGTCGCGCTGATCCTGTCCGGGTCGGCATGCGAGAGCTGGGCGTCCACCCATTTCTTCGGGTACCCGAGTTCGTTCAGCGCCGTCGAGATCGTGGCACGGATGCCATGCCCCGTGAGTTGGTCCTCGTAGCCCATGCGCTTGAGCGCGGCGTTGAGCGTGTTCTCGCTGATCGGGTTCTTCAGGCACCAGTCGCCGGGGATGAGATAAACCTGGGCCGGCTTGAAGTTGTCGAGCAGGTGGCGAACGATCTCCTGCGCCTGCACCGACAGCGGCACGATGTAGGGCGGGATGTCGATCAGGCGCTTGCGCTTCTTCCTGGTGAGCAGCTTGCGCTGCTTGAGCCTGGCCACCGGGATGATCCACAGGCCCCGGTCGAGGTCGAACTGATCGGGCGTGGCGAAGCGAAGCTCGCCGGTACGCACACCGGTGAGCATCAGCAGCCGGACGCCCAACTGCGTGTTCAGGCGCCCGCGGTACTTGCGCAGTGTCTGCAGCATGACTGGCAGCTCGTGCATGCGCAGGAACGGGTTGTGTTCGACCGGCGGCAATGGCAGCGCGACCACTTCCAGGTCCCTGGACGGGTTATCGCCCATGTTGGGAATCGCCACCGTGGCGTAGGTGAACAACTGGGTGAACCAGGTCCTCAGCTTCTCGGCCACCGACAGCGAGCCGCGCTTTTCCACCTTGCCGATGATGTCCAGCAGGTGTGCGCGGGTGATCTCGTAGATGGTCAGGTGCCGCAGCGAGGGGAACACGTCTTTCTTGAAGACGCGCCCGATCTGTTCAAGGCTGGTCTGCCGTCCTTCCTCCAGCGAGAGCCGGCGATGGGCCAGCCATTGCTCGTAGACGGCCATGAAGGTGTGCTCGCCGGCCAGGACGATCGCGTGCCGCTTGCGCTTGCGTTCGCTGTGCGGATTGACGCCCTTGGCGAGCAGCGAGCGGGCTTCATCGCGAAGCGCACGGGCGTCCTTCAGCGAGAGCGCTGGATACGTGCCGAAGGACATGCGGTCGCGCTTGCCGCCCCACGAGAAGCGGAAGTGCCACGCCTTTGCACCGGTGGCTGAAACAAAGAGGGAAAGGCCGTCTGTGTCGGCCAGGGTGTACGGTTTGCCGGTCGCCTTGGCCTGGCGAACCGTGAGGTCCGAAAGCATGATCCCAACTCCTTGAAAGCGAGTTGAGTGCCATGTTTCCCATCGGGCCCCGGCTCCCCCAGCAACAATGCGGAACTGGGAAGCTCCGCATTGCGATGTACCACCTAATGTACCGGTTTTGACCGGCTGTCAGTGGATTTCGCTGGACGTCACTGGATCGAAGATTCTTAAAAAATCGAACCGTGACAATGACTTGCAACACTCCATGGACGTCCCTGGAACACCATGGAAAGTTGAAGTGGAGCGGGTGAAGGGAATCGAACCCTCGTCAGTAGCTTGGGAAGCTACAGCTCTACCATTGAGCTACACCCGCATCGCCGGACGATGGTAACCCGCGCTGCGGCGGCTTGGGAATCACCCGCCGCCGAACGCCGGATGAACCGCGCATGGCGGTCAGCTGAACCGCCCGCGGGTGCGGGCGTCCGCCGCACCGCCGATGAACGGGGCGCGTGCCAATAATGCGACGCAGGTCATCCTGCCGGGAACCGGGACCGTTCTCCGCTCCCGGCAACCGTCGCCCATCACGCCGCGAGGAACCCCATGTCCAGACTCCGCCCCGTCCCGCGCATGCTCGCCGCCGGCTGGCGGCTGGCGTTGCCGCTGCTGCTGTGCGCCTGCGCGACGCTGGCGCACGCGCAGTCCGCGCCCGCGGGCGCGGACGACGCGGCGGCCGATCCGCCCGACCGCGTCGCGCGCCTGTCCTACCTGGCCGGCGACGTGGCCCTGCTGCCCGCCGGCGCGCAGGACTGGAACGACGCCGTGCTCAACCGGCCGCTGACCGGCGGCGACAAGCTCTCCACCACGCCCGGCGCGCGCGCCGAGCTGGAGCTGGACGGCGGCGCGCTGCGCCTCGCCGGCGGCACCGACCTCGGCCTGCTCGACCTGGGCGACCACCTGGCCCAGGTCGAGCTGACCCGGGGCGCGCTCAGCCTCTCGGTGCGCTCGCTGGACCCGGGCGAGAGCTACGAGATCGACACTCCCACCGTGGCGCTGGTGGTGGACCGGCCCGGCACGTTCCGCGTGGACGTGGACCGCGACAGCGGCGCCACCACCGTGGGCGTGCTGGCCGGCAACGCCACCGTCTACGGCGAGAACGACGCGCAGCGGGACATCGTTGCCGGCCGCAGCTACCGCTTCGACGACTCCGCGCTGGCCCGCGTGACCGTGGAGGACCTGGCCGGCGGCGACGAGTTCGACCAGTGGAGCGCCGACCGCGACCGCCGCTACGCCGCCGCGACCGCCACCCGGTACGTGGACGAGGACGTGGTCGGCTACCAGGACCTCGACCAGTACGGCAGCTGGCAGGCCGACGACGAGTACGGCGAGGTCTGGTATCCCGCCGTGACGGCGGCGGACTGGGCGCCGTACCGCTACGGCCACTGGGCCTGGATCGGCCCCTGGGGCTGGACCTGGGTGGACGACCTGCCGTGGGGCTTCGCGCCGTATCACTACGGCCGCTGGGTGTACCGCCCGCGCGGCTGGTGCTGGATCCCCGGCCCGCGCGGCGTGCGCCCGGTCTACGCGCCGGCGCTGGTGGCCTTCGTCGGCGGCGGGCGCTGGAGCGCGTCGGCCGGCATCCGCCACGGCGCCCCGGTGGGCTGGTTCCCGCTCGGCCCCGGCGAGATCTACAACCCCTGGTACCGCGCCAGCCATGGCTACTACGCGCGGGTCAACGCGAGCAACCTGCGCTGGCGCGGCAATGAACGCGCCCGCGAGATGGCGCGCATCGACGAGCACTACCGCTACTACCGCGCCGGCGCCGTGCCGCCGAACGCGCGCTACGCGAACCGCCAGGCGCCGCGCGGCTTCACCGCGGTGGCCGGCCAGCACTTCGCCGACGCGCAGCGCGTGCAGCGCCACCTGCTGCCGGTCGACGGCCGCCAGCTCGGCGTGGCGCCGGTGCTGGCGCGCGGCAACGGCCTGCCCCCGACCCGCGCGGGCAACCCGGCGGCGCGCGGCCCCGGCCGGCCGCCGGCCGCGGACTTCCGCCGCGAAGTGGTCGCGCGCCACGACCCGGCTTCCCGCATCGCGGCGGCCGGCCACGCGCCCGCGGGCGCGGTGCGGGCCGAACGGCCGACGAACGTGCGCCTGCTCGGCGACCACCGCGCCCCGCCATCGCCCGCGGCCGCCGCCCCGCGCGCGACCGCGGCGACGCCACGCCCGCCGGACATGCGGGCGCCGGCGGCGGCTCCTTCCTTCCGCGGCGAACCGTCCACCCCGCGCCCCGGCGAGCTGCCCTCGGCGCACTTCGCCCACCGCCCGCCGTTCGAGCACGACCGCGCGCCTGCGACACAGCCCGCCGCGCCGCGCCCGGATGCGACGCCGCGCGCCGCGCCGGACCGCACGCTGCCGCAACCGCCGCGCCTCCAGCGCCTGCCCCCGGCGGAAGCGCGGCCGCGCGAGCGGGCGGGCGGATCGCCCGCCACGCTGCCGACCCCGCCGCGCTTCGAGCGGCCGGCGCCGGCGCGTGAAACGGCGCCGAGGGAATTCCGCTCGCCGCCTGGACCGCGCCTCGAGCGCGCGCCATCGTCCGAGCGCGCCGCGCCGCGCAGCGAGAGCCGCGGCTTCGCGCCGCCGCGCGAGGCGCCGCGGCCGATGCCGTCCTACCGGCCGCCCGAACCGCACGCCGCGCCCGCGGCGCGCGAGCACGGCGGCGGGAACGGCGACCATCCGCACGCCACCGCCGCCCCGCACGGCAGGAACGACGACCATCGGCATCCTTGAGTCCGCCCCGCCGGACGGGCGAGCGCGCACGGCGCGCCGACCGTCCCGGCGGGGGCACGCTACAATGGCGCCATGCAGATCACGCTCAACGGCCGCCCGCTCGACGTGGCGGCGTCCACCACCGTCGCCCAGTTGCTGACGCAGGCCGGCTACGCCGGCCGCCGCGTGGCGGTGGAGGTGAACCAGGAGATCGTCCCGCGCAGCCGGCACGAGCAGCACCCGCTGGCCGAAGGCGACCGGGTGGAGATCGTCCACGCGATCGGCGGCGGCTGAGCGCTCCCGTTTCCGCCGCCGCGCCGTTCCCCCAGCAGGATTCCCATGAACGACCCCAAGCTCGCTCCCCTCGACCCGCTCGTCATCGCCGGCCGCAGCTACGGCTCGCGCCTGCTCACCGGCACCGGCAAGTACAAGGACTTCGACGAGACCCGCCGCGCCACCCTGGCCGCCGGCGCGCAGATCGTCACGGTGGCGATCCGCCGCGTGAACATCGGCCAGGACGCCGGCGCGCCCAGCCTGCTCGACGCGCTGCCGCCGCACGAGTTCACCCTGCTGCCCAACACCGCCGGCTGCTACAACGCCGCCGACGCCGTGCGCACCTGCCGCCTCGCGCGCGAGCTGCTGGACGGCCACGCGCTGGTGAAGCTGGAAGTGCTGGGCGACGAGAAGACCCTGTTCCCCGACGTGGTGGAGACGCTGAAGGCCGCCGAGCAACTGGTCGCCGACGGCTTCGACGTGATGGTCTACACCAGCGACGACCCGATCCTCGCCCGGCGGCTGGAGGAGATCGGCTGCGTGGCGGTGATGCCGCTGGCCGCGCCGATCGGCTCGGGCTTAGGGATACAGAACAGGTACAACCTGCTGGAGATCGTGGAGAACGCCAAGGTGCCGGTGATCGTCGACGCCGGCGTGGGCACCGCCTCCGACGCGGCGATCGCGATGGAGCTTGGCTGCGACGGCGTGCTGATGAACACCGCGATCGCCGGCGCGCGCGACCCGGTGCTGATGGCGCACGCGATGAAGCTGGCGGTCGAGGCCGGCCGCGCCGCCTTCAAGGCCGGGCGCATCCCGCGCAAGCGCTACGCCTCGGCGTCCAGCCCGCTCGACGGCACCATCGGCTGAGCCGGTTTTCCTTTTCTCCCCTCTCCCGCCGGGAGAGGGGCCGGGTGAGGGTCCGATCGAGGCGCGACATCGGCCTCCCGCGCAGACAGGCGCCCATCCGCTCCGCCCGCACCCTCACCCGCCCCGGATCGAGTCCGGGGCAGGCTCTGCCGGCACCCTCCCCCGGCGGGAGAGGGATTCACTTGATACGCTCCCGTCCATGACCGACCACGCCCCACCCAGACACCTGCGCCGCATCCGCAGCTTCGTGCTGCGCGAGGGCCGCATGACGCCGGCGCAGCAGCGCGCCTTCGACGCGCACTGGGCGCGCTTCGGCATCGACTACACCGGCACGCCGCAGGACTACGCCGCGCGCTTCGGCCGGCGCGCGCCGCTGGTGCTGGAGATCGGCTTCGGCAACGGCGAGGCGCTGGCCTGGGCCAGCGAGCACGATCCCGGACGCGACTACCTCGGCGTCGAGGTGCACGGCCCCGGCGTGGGCCGGCTGATGAACGCGCTGGCCGCGCGCGACGCCGCCAACGTGCGCCTCTACAAGCACGACGCGGTGGAGGTGCTGGAACACGAGATCCCGCCCGGCGCGCTGGCCGAGGCGCGCATCTGGTTCCCCGACCCGTGGCACAAGAAGCGCCACAACAAGCGCCGCATCATCCAGCCCGATTTCGTCGCCCTGCTCGCCTCGCGCGTGGCCCCCGACGGCCTGTTGCACCTGGCCACCGACTGGCAGCCCTACGCCGAGCACATGCTGGAGGTGATGGAGGCCGCGCCCGGCTGGCGCAACGCCGTCGGCCCCGGCCAGTACGCCGAGAAGCCGGCGTGGCGCATCGAGACCCACTTCGAGCGCCGCGGCCTGAAGCTCGGCCACGGCGTGTGGGACCTGCTCTACCACCGCCGCTGATCCGCCGAACGTACTCTCCCTTCCGGGGCGTGGGGCCAACCTGGCGAGCTCGTCCGGCGCTGCCCTCCTGCTCTTACCGCCCAACGCTGCCGCCGGGTCCGAAAGCAAGCCCGGCAAGAACGAGCGCCTGCCGCACACCCGCCCCCTCACCCTGCCCTCTGGAGAGGGATCAAGCCGGCGATGCCGTTCGTTCCGGCTCGATAGCGCGGCCCCTATTGATCGACCCTTATCGAAGGAACTGCGGCACGCAATTGCCGCTGCAATCCCCACCGGCACGAGTCTCTCCCTCTCCCCTCCGGGGAGAGGGTCGGGGTGAGGGGCCAACCTCGCGATCGCTCCCGCACAAGCGGTAATCCCTCCGGATGCCACGGACCATCCGCCTGGACGGCTCGCCAGGCAACCCATGAACCGACGGCTTTCCACGCGCCGACCAAGGAACGATGGACGGCCCAAAAGCGTCATCCGCCCATCCCGGCGATGACGCTCCGGTTCACCAGCCCGCCGCGCGATCCGCCTATACTTCCGGCAAGCAGGGACGAGTCATCCAGCGCGTGAAGCTTCCACGGCCCATCCACCTCCGTCGCCACGACGCCCGGCCAGGGGACGCGCGCTAGTGGGCCTGTCGCTCACCCCCGAAATGATCCTGGTGCTGGGGCTGGTGGGCTTCACCATGCTGATGCTGGTGCTGGAGTGGATCCGCGCCGACATGGTGGCCCTGCTGGTGGTGGTGGTGATCGGCCTCACCGGCCTGATCCCCTCCGACCGCGTGTTCAACGGCTTCGCCGGCAACGCGGTGATCGCGATCATCGCGATCATGATCATGGGCGCGGGGCTCGACCGCGCCGGCGTGCTCGCCCTCACCGCCAACTTCGTGATGCGCATGGCGCGCGGCGTGGAGTCGCGCCTGGGCGTGGTGATCAACTCGGTCACCAGCCTGTTCAGCGCGGTGATCCCCAGCCAGGCGCTGGCCGCGCTGATGATCCCGGTGACCAGCCGCCTGTCCGCGCGCACCGGCGTGCCGCTGTCGCGGCTGCTGCTGCCGATGGCGTTCTGCATCCTCACCGCCACCAACACCACGCTGATCGCCAACTCGCCGCTGATCGTCCTCAACGACCTGATCGCCAGCGCCAACGCCAACCTGCCGCCCGGCGCGCACACCATCCCCAAGTTCGGCCTGTTCAGCGTGACGCCGGTGGGCCTGGCGCTGGCGGTGCTCGGCGTGCTGTTCTTCTACCTGTTCGGCAAGAAGCTGCTGCCCGAGCGCGAGGACGAGCGCCTGAAGGTGACGCCCGGCCGCACCGAGAGCTACTTCGCCGACACCTACGGCATCGTCGGCGAGACCGCCGAGCTGACCGTGACCGCGGAGAGCCCGCTGGTCGGCATGAGCATCGGCGAGGTGGAGCAGCTGCACGGCGCGCCGCTGATCCTGGCGATCAAGAGCGGCAACGACGCGCGCATGGCGCCGCCGGCGGACCAGGTGATCTGGGTCGGCTCGGTGCTGGGCGTGCTGGGCCCGCGCGAGCAGGTGGCGCAGTTCGCCAACAACCAGCTGTGCCGCGTGTCGCCGCGCATGCGCCAGCTGGGCGAGCTGTTCAACCCCAGCCGCGCCGGCATCTCCGAGGCGGTGATCCCGCCCAGCTCGCGCTTCATCAAGCAGACCCTGAGCGACCTGCGCCTGCGCAAGCGCTACGGCATCTCGGTGCTGGCCGTGCACCGCGGCGACAAGGTGCTGCGCGAGGACGTGCGCTCGGTGAGCCTGCGCGCCGGCGACACCCTGGTGCTGCATTCCAGCTGGCGCGACCTCTCGCTGGCCGCCGAGGACAAGGACCTCGTCGTGGTCACCGACATCCCGCGCGAGGAGCAGCGTCCCAACAAGATCTGGCAGGCGGTCGGCTTCTTCCTGCTGGCCAAGGGCCTGGCGCTGTTCACCAACCTCGACCTCTCGGTGGCGATGATGACCGGCGCCATCGGCATGCTGCTCACCGGCGTGCTGAACATGGACGAGGCCTACGAGGCGATCAACTGGAAGACCATCTTCGTCACCGCCTGCCTGATCCCGCTGGGCTGGTCGATGGACGCCACCGGCGCCGCCGCCTGGCTGGCGCAGGAAGTGCTGCAGCACCTCGGCCACGCCTCGCACTGGATCCTGCAGCTGGCGCTGGCGGTGCTGACCCTGCTGTTCTCGCAGGTGATGTCCAACGTGGGCGCCACGGTGATGATGGTGCCCATCGCCATCAGCGTGGCGGTCGCCACCGGCGGCAACCCGTCGGCCTACGCGCTGGTGGTGGCGGTGTCCTCCTCCAACACCTTCCTGCTCAGCTCCGGCCACCCCGCCCTGATGATGGTGACCGGCCCCGGCGGCTACCGCGGCCGCGACTTCCTGCGCGTGGGCCTGCCGCTGACGCTGGCGGTGCTGGTGGTCACGCTGATCGGAATCAACCTGCTGTACCACTGAGCCGCGCGGCCGGCTCCGTCGCCAGGCGCACCTCGCCGTTTTCCACCGACAGCGGCACCGCGCGCAGGCGGTCGCCGCGGCAGGGGCCGCCGACGCATTCGCCGTCGTCGGTGCGGAAGCTGGCGCCGTGCGCGGCGCAGACCAGGGTGCCGCGGCTGATCAGGAACTTGCCCGGCGCCCAGTCGAGCCGCCGGCCGGCGTGCGGGCAGATGTTGAGCCAGGCGCGGACGGCGTCGCCCTGGCGCAGCACGATCAGCGATTCCTCGCCGTCCGGCAGCAGGGCGTCGAGCGCAGTGGCCTCGCCGTCGACCAGGTCGTCGAGGCGGCACAGCGGGCGGGCGGCGGGGCTATCCATCGGCACTTGTCTCGCGGGCCGAAAGGGCCCATTGTTGCGCACGTAAGTCCTTGATTTTACCACACGGATTTTTAACATGCGCTTCGTCCTGCCCGCCCTGCCCCGTCATCGCCATCCGCTGGTGCGCGCGCTGTCGCTGCTGGTCGGCATGGCCGTGGTCGCCGTGCTGCTGGTCTGCGGGCTGGTGGTGGCGGGCGTGCTGCTGGTCGGTGGCGGCCTGCTGCTGGCGCTGCGCCAGTGGCGCCGTGCGCGCACGGTGGCGCGGCCGGCGCCGCGCGGCGGTCAGCGCCCGCAGGTGCTGGACGGCGAGTTCGTGGTGATCAGCCAGGGCCGGGCCCGCTGAATCCCCCCGCGCCGCAGCGGCGGCGCACGCGCAAGATACGGATGGCCGTCACGGCGGCGGGGTCCTAGGCTGCCGGCATCCTCTTCGTGGACCTCGCCATGAACGCCCGTATCGCTCCCGCCATGCACCGGCTCGAACGCGCCCGCCAGCTGCTCGACGAGGCCGAGACCGCGCCCAGCCTGGAGCAGCTCGCCGCGGCGGTGTCGCTGAGCCCCAGCCACCTGCAGCGCAGCTTCCGCCGCCGCTTCGGCATGAGCCCGGCCGAGTACCACCGCGCGCGCCGCTTCGGCCAGTTCAAGGCCGCGCTGCGCGGGGGCGCGCCGGTGACCGCCGCGGTGTACGGGGCCGGCTTCGGCTCCGGCAGCCGCGTCTACGAGCACAGCGACCGCCTGCTCGGCATGACCCCGGCCAGCTACCGCGCCGGCGGCGCCGGCGCGGACATCCGCTACACCACCACCGGCACGCCGCTGGGCCGCCTGCTGGTGGCGGCCACCCGCCGCGGCATCTGCGCGGTGACGCTGGGCAAGGACGACGCGGAACTGGAGCGCCGCCTGGCCGAGGAATTCCCGCGCGCCACGCGCGAGCGCGTGGACGCCGGCCGCGAGGAATGGCTGGACGCGGTGATCGCGCGCATCGCCAGCGAGCTCGGCTGGAGCGACGCCGCCGCGCCCGCGCTGCCGCCGCTGGACGTGGCCGCCACGGCTTTCCAGTGGCGCGTGTGGAACGCGCTCACGCGGATTCCCGCCGGCGAGACGCGCAGCTACGGCGAGCTCGCCGCCGAGATCGGCAGCCCCAGGGCCGCGCGCGCGATCGGCAACGCCTGCGGCAGCAACCGCCTGGCGCTGATCGTGCCCTGCCACCGCGTGGTGCGCGAGGACGGCTCGCCCGGCGGCTGGCGCTGGGGCGTGGAGCGCAAGCGCGAGCTGCTGGCGCAGGAACGGCGCGCGCGCGCCGGGCAGCGCGGGGACGGCGCGCCGCGCGACCCGCGTTGAGCGGCGTTCAAGGCTGCCTTGCACGGGGCGCGCTACCGCCCGCGCGCGGCGCGAAGTAGCCTATGGCGCCCGGCCGCGCGGCCGGCGTTTCCCCACGGCAAGCATCCCCATGAACGATTCGACTGCCGGCGCCGCCCGGGCGGCGCCTTCCCCGTCCTTCGCCGAGCCGCGCACGCTGGTGCCGCTGTCGCTGTTCGCGCTGTACGTGATCTGGGGCTCGACCTACCTCGGCATCCGCATCGCGCTGGAAAGCTGGCCGCCGTTCCTGCTCGCCGGCGTGCGCTTCCTGTGCGCGGGCGTGGCGCTGTACGGCTTCCTGCGCTGGCGCGGCGTGGCGGCTCCGACGCGGCGGCAGTGGCGCAACGCCGCGGTCACCGGCGTGCTGCTGCTCGGCTTCGGCAACGGCCTGGTGTGCTACGCCGAGCAGCGGGTGAGCTCGGGCATCGCCGCGGTGGCGGTGGCCAGCATGCCGCTGTTCGCCGCGCTGTTCTCCGGCCTGTACGGCCACTGGTCGACCCGGCGCGAGACGCTGGGCCTGCTGATCGGCTTCGCCGGCGTGGTGGTGCTGAACCTGGGCAGCGGCCTGGCCGGCTCGCGCCTGGGCGCGGTCGCGCTGCTGGTGGCGGCGGCGAGCTGGGCGTTCGGCTCGGTGTGGAGCAAGCGCCAGGACATGCCCGCCGGGCCGATGAACACCGCGGCGCAGATGCTGTGCGCCAGCCTCGCGCTGCTCGTCGCGGGCTTCGCCGGCGGCGAGCGGCTGCCCGCGCATCCCAGCCTGCACGCCAACCTGGCGCTGGCCTACCTGGCGGTGTTCGGCTCGCTGGTCGCCTTCAGCGCCTACCTCTACGTGCTCAGGCACGCCCGGCCGGCGCTGGCCACCAGCTACGCCTACGTCAACCCGCCGGTGGCGGTGCTGTTCGGCGTGCTGCTGGCGGGCGAGCACGTCGGCCCTTACGACCTGGCCGGCATGGCGGTGATCCTGCTCGGCGTGGGGGTGATCACGCTTGCGCGGCAACGCGGCGGTTAGTTGACAGGTTGCCGCGACGGCGAGGGCCGTGTGCCCGGATCGGTGGGCGTCTTTCTTCCTCTCCCCTCCGGGGAGAGGACCGAGGTGAGGGGTGGGGCTCGCGGCAACCTCTCACCGGAGATGATTCGCCCATGCGCGCCTTGTCGCAAGAGCGGCCCCTCACCCCAGCCCTCTCCCTGAAGGGGAGAGGGAGCAAGGCGGTGCGTCATGGCGTGCCGGTGGCAGATCGAGCGGGGTGGCCGCTTCGACCTTGGTCGGCTTGCCCGCGCGGCGCGGCGCGCGCCAACATGCCACGGTTCCGTCACCGGGGGCATTGCGATGAACGCAGCGAAAGAAGGCGTGCTGGCCCGCGCGGCCCTGCGCAGCGCGGCCTGGTCCGAACGCTGGTTTCCCGACGCCTGGGTGTTCGCCGCGCTGGGCGTGGTGATCGTGGCGGTCGCCGCGCTGGCCTTCGGCGCCACGCCCAAGGTCGCGGTGGGCGCGTTCGGCGACGGCTTCTGGAGCCTGATCCCCTTCACCATGCAGATGGCCTTCGTGGTGATCGGCGGCTACGTGGTGGCCACCGCGCCGGCGGTGGCGCGCTTCATCGAGCTGCTGGCGCGCGCGCCGCGCAGCGGGCGCGGCGCGGTGTGCTACGTGGGCCTGGTCAGCATGCTGGCCTCGCTGCTGTCGTGGGGCTTCTCGCTGGTGTTCGGCGGCCTGCTGGTGCGCGCGCTGGCGCGCCGCGCCGACCTGCGCATGGACTACCGTGCCGCCGCCGCGGCCGCCTACCTGGGCCTCGGCGCGGTGTGGGCGATGGGCCTGTCCTCCTCCGCCGCGCAGTTGCAGGCCAACCCCAGGAGCATGCCGCCGGGGCTGCTGAACATCACCGGCGTGCTGCCGTTCACCGAGACGATCTTCCTGTGGCAGTCGATCGCGCTGACCGCGGCGCTGATCGTGGTCTCGCTGCTGATCTGCTGGTTCACCGCGCCTTCCGACGCCAACGCGCGCACCGCGCAGGACTTCGGCGTGGCCGAGGACGGCTCGACGCCCGCCCTGCCGCCGCGCACGCGGCCCGGCGAATGGCTGGAATACAGCCCGCTGCTGTCGGTGCTGATCGGCCTGCTCGGCCTGGGCTGGCTGGGCTGGCAGTTCGCCGGCAAGCCGGCGACCACGGTGGTGGCCGACCTCAACACCTACAACTTCCTGTTCCTCACCGTGGGCCTGCTGCTGCACTGGCGGCCGCGCAGCTTCCTCAACGCGGTGGCGCGCGCGGTGCCGAGCACGGCGGGCGTGCTGATCCAGTTCCCGCTGTACGGCGGCATCGCCGCGCTGCTCACCCACGCGCCCGGCGCCGGCGGCGAGACGCTGGCGCACCACCTGTCGCAGCTGTTCGTGCGCATCGCCTCCACCGACAGCTTCCCGGCGGTGATGGGCGCCTACTCGGCGATCCTCGGCTTCTTCGTGCCCTCCGGCGGCGGCAAGTGGCTGGTGGAGGCGCCCTACGTGATGCAGGCGGCCAACGACCTGCACGTGCACCTGGGCTGGGCGGTGCAGGTGTACAACGCCGCCGAGGCGCTGCCCAACCTGATCAACCCGTTCTGGATGCTGCCGCTCTTGGGCGTGCTGGGGCTGAAGGCGCGCGACGTGGTGGGCTACACCTTCATCCAGTTGCTGGTGCACGTGCCGCTGGTGCTCGGCCTGCTGTGGCTGCTCGGGCTCACCCTGCAGTACGTGCCGCCGGTGATGCCCTGAGCCGGAGCACCCCATGGGTGCATCCCTCTCCCTTCGGGAGAGGGTGGCGGCTGCCGGGTGAGGGTACGGGCGGAGCGTGACGTTTCCGCAAGGCCGAACCCGCAAGGCCGAACCCTCACCCCCAACCCCTCTCCCAGTGGGAGAGGGGCTTTCGGGGTACGGCCGCGCGAGGCGCCACTGCACTGCCGGACCCTCACCCCAGCCCCTCTCCCGGCGGGAGAGGAGTTCAGGGTCACAGCTCGCGCAGGGCGGTGGTCACCGGCAGGCGCGCGGCGCGCACGGCGGGGAACAGGCCGCCGATGAAGCCGATCGCCAGCGCCCACTTCAGGCCGGTCCACAGCAGCGCGGGCGAGACCTTCAGCTCGAAGCTCAGCTTGCCGACGGTGCCCGAGGCCAGCGTGGAAGCGCTGTAGCCGTTGAAGACCAGCCACGCGAGCAGCCCGCCGAGCAGGCCGCCGACGAGCGCCAGCAGCATCGTCTCCAGCATCACGGCGACCACCACCGGCAGCCCGCGGAAGCCGATGGCGCGCAACGTGGCGATCTCGCGGGCGCGCGCGGCGACGGCCGCGAACATGGTGTTGAGCGCGCCGAACATCGCGCCGATCGCCATGATGATGCCGACGGTGATGCCCATGATGCGGATCACCTTGGCCATGCCCTCCGACTGCTTGCTGAAGTAGTCGAGCGTGGTGTCCACGTCCACCTTGAGCTGCGGGTTGGATTCCAGGCCCGCCTTGAACGACTCGTAGGCCTTCGGGTCGGCCAGCTTCACCGTGACCGAGGCACGGCTGCCGCCGCGCCGGTAGGTGTCCGCCACCACGTTGGCGTCGGCCCAGATCTCCGAGTCCATCGCGTCGCCGGAGGCGAACACGCCGACCACCTTCCACTGCTGGTTGCCGAGCCTGACCTCGTCGCCCGGCTCGACGCCCGCGAACTGGCGCTCGGCGCCGGCGCCGACGATCAGCTCGCGCATGCCCGGCCGGAAATTGCGCCCCTTGACGATCTTCACGTTGGGGCGCACCGCCCAGGCCTGCTCGCCCACGCCGCGCAGCTGCACGCTGCTCTCCTCGTCCGGCGCGCCGCCGCGGACCGGCAGGTTGGCCGCCACCACCAGCTCGGGCGAGGCGATCGGCCGCCCCTGGGCGTCCTTGGCGATGCCGGGCGCCTGCGGGATCAGCGTCACGCTGTCGCGCTCGAGCACCGACATCACTTCCGACGCGGACGAGCCGCGCATCACGATGGCGGTGTCGGCGCTGCCGGTCTTGCGCAGCGTCTCGCTGTAGCCGTCGGCCATCGCCAGCAGCGCCACCAGCACGCCGACCACGCCGGCGATGCCGACCACGATCACCGCGGACGAGCCCAGGCGCTGGCGCAGCGTGCTGATGCCCACGCCGGTCACCGAGGCGGCCTGGCGCCCGCGCCGCGTCAGCAGCATCCAGGCGGCGAAGAGCGCGGCGACCGCCAGCGCGAGCCACCACGGCGCGGCGACCCACAGCGCCAGCACGACGACGACCAGCAGCAACAGCAGGATGTTGATCAATGCAGCCATGTCGTTCTCCTCAGCGCCCGGCGAGCGCATCGACGATGTTCAGGCGCATCGCCCGCAGCGCCGGCAGGGCGCCGACCAGCAGGCCGATCGCCACCATCAGCAGCAGGCCCAGCAGCCAGCTGCCGGCGCCCACGCCCGGCAGGTTCAGCATGCCGCCGCTGCCCGCGCTCACCGCGGGGATGATCAGCGCCGCCAGCCCCAGGCCGATCAGCCCGCCGAGCAGGAGCAGCAGCACCGACTCGGCCAGCACCATCGCCAGCACGCTGGCGCTGGAGAAGCCGATGGTCTTGAGCACGGCCAGCTCGCTGGTGCGCTCGCGCACCGCCTGCATCATGGTGTTGCCCGACAGGAGCACCAGGGTGAAGAACACCGCGCCCATGATCGAGCCCACGATGAGGCCGATGTCGGCCAGCTGCTTCATCCAGCTGGCGGTCGCGGCCTGCTCGGTCTGCGTGCGGGTCTCGTGGTCGGAATTGGCCGAGATCGCGTCGATCGCCCTGGCCACGCGGTCGGCCTGGTTCACGTCGGCGACGCGGGTGACGTACCAGCCCACCTGGCCGCGGTTGTAGGGCGTGGTCTCGTCGAAGTACTTCCAGTGCAGCAGGAACATCTGGTCGTAGAAGCCGCCCGCCTTCTTGTCCTTCGAGTGCATGATGCCGACGATGTCGAAGGTCCAGTTCTTGCTGCCCTCGCGGTTGGGGAAGATGGTCGACTGCATCGGGATCTTGTCGCCCACCTTCCAGTGGAAGCGCTGGGCCAGCTTTTCGCCCACCAGCGCGCCGGTGCGGGTCTCGTCGAAGGCCTTGCGCTCGGCGGGGCTCACCTCGATCTCCGGGTAGAGGTCGATGTAGTTGGGTTCCACCGCGAAGCTGAAGACCTGGTTGTGCGGGTCCTGGTAGGCGCCGCCGAACCAGTTGGCGTAGGTGACCATCTTCACGCCCGGCACCTGCGCGATCTGCGCCTCCAGCGACTGCGGCAGGGTCTGGATGAAGGACAGCCTCGAGCCGGTCTGCAGGCGCTGCGCGCCGTTGGCGCTCTGCCCGGCCTGGTCGAAGGAGGTGCGCACCGCGTCGAGCATGCCGAACAGCAGGAACGCGGCGACGATAGAGACGAGCGTGAGGATGGTGCGGGCCTTGCGCCGGAACAGCGCGGCCCAGATCAGGTGGAGGTATTTCATGGCAGAAGCTCCACGGCATGATTCCTTCTCCCCGCCGGGGAGAAGGCGGCCCAAAGGGCCGGATGAGGGGACGGGGCTTGCCCAGGCGCATGGGTGGAACGCGCATGGGCGCCGCGTGGCCGCCAGTGCGGCCCCTCGCCCCGGCCCTCTCCCCGGAGGGGAGAAGAGGGAGGATGGGCGGCGGCGTTCATGCGGCGGCCTGCTCGACCAGGGTGCCCTTGTCCAGGTGCAGCGTGTGGTTGGCGTACTCGGCCGCCTTGGGGTCGTGGGTGACCATCACGATGGTCTTGCCGTGCTCGCGGTTGAGCGTGCGCAGCAGGCCCAGCACCTCCTCGGCGGACTGGCGGTCGAGGTCGCCGGTGGGCTCGTCGCACACCAGCAGGGTCGGGTCGGAGACGATCGCGCGGGCGATCGCCACGCGCTGCTGCTGGCCGCCGGAGAGCTCGCCGGGCTTGTGCGAGGCGCGGTCGGCCAGGCCCACCAGCTGCAGCGCGATCGTCGCGTTCTTCTTCCGCTGCGCGGCGGAGAGCTTGGTGAGCAGCAGCGGCAGCTCCACGTTGCGCTGCGCCGAGAGCATCGGCATCAGGTTGTAGAACTGGAACACGAAGCCGACGTGCGACGCGCGCCAGCGGGCCAGCGCCCCGGCGCCCATCTGGTCCAGCCGCTGGCCGGCCACGCCGATGCTGCCGCCGGTGGGCGTGTCCAGCCCGCCGATCAGGTTGAGCAGGGTGGTCTTGCCCGAGCCGGACGGCCCCATCAGGGCGAGGAAGTCGCCCTGGGCGATGTCCAGGTTGATGTGGTGCAGCACTTCCACCTTCTGCCTGCCGCGCTCGTACACCTTGGACAGGTCGCGGATCTCGATCAGCGTGTTCATGCCTTCGTCCTCGTCTTAAGGACCGCCGCGGCGCGGCGGTCGCGGATGTCTCATTGCGCCTTCGGCTGCGCCACGCGCACCGCCGAGCCGTCACGCAGTTCGGCGGGCGGGTCCAGCACCACGCTGTCGCCGGGATTCACCCCGGTCGGCAGGCGCTTCATCTCGCCAAAGTCCACGGGCTGCACCGCGCGCTGGCGCACGCGCTCGCCCTCCACCACGAACACCACGCCATGACCGTCGCGCCGCGCGATCGCCGCGGCCGGCACCAGCGCGCCCGCCGGCGCCTGCGCGGCGGCGGCGTCCAGCTTCTGCTCCAGGAAGGACACGCGCACGCCCATGTCCGGCACGATGCGCGCGTCCTTCCGCTCCAGCGCCACGCGCACCTTCACCGTGGCCTTGCCGCGGTCGGCGGCGGGCACGATGGCGATCACGTGCGCGGGGATCTTCCAGTCCGGGTAGGCGTCGAGCACGGCCTCGGCGGGCATGTCCGGCTTCACGCGGCCGATGTAGGCCTCGTTGACGTCCACGTCCACCTCCAGCGAGTCCATGTCGACGATGGTGCCCACGCCGGTGCGGGTGAAGCCGCCGCCGGCCGACAGCGGCGAGACGATCTCGCCGACCTGCGCGGCCTTGTCGGTGACCACGCCGTCGAACGGCGCGCGCACCACGGTGTAGTCGAAGTTGACCTGCGCCTGCGCCACCTGTGCCTGCGCGGCCTCGGCGGCGCGCCGCTGCGCCTCGAGCTGGGCGGCATAGCTGGCGACCGCGGTGCGCGCCTGCTCGGCGGCCTGCCGGGACACCAGCCCGCGCGCGACCAGCGCGTCCTCGCGGCGCGCGTCGGCCCGCGCCTGCGCGAGCTGGGCCTGCAGCTGCACGACCTGCGCCTGCGCGGCCCGCGCGCTGGCCTTGGCCGCGTCCAGGTTGGCGCGGTAGGCGCTGTCCTCCAGCCGCGCCAGCACCTGGCCGGCCTTGACGCGGTCGCCCTCCTCGATCAGCACCTCGGTGAGCGTGCCGGTGATCTGCGCCGACACCGTGGCCTGCCGGCGCGCGGTGACGTAGCCGGTGGCCTGCAGCACCGCGCCGGCGCCGGCGTCCTTCGCGGGCGAGACCGCCACCGCCGTGCGCACTTCGAGCGGACGCTGGCCGGACAGCCACCAGGCCCCGGCCGCCAGCAGGGCGAGCAACAGCAGCGCCGCGCCGGCGATCCACGGCCAGCGCGCGGGCCCGCCGCCGCCGTGGTCCTCGCGCTGGTGGCGCTCGATGCGCAGTTCCTTCAGCAGATCGGCGTTGCTCACCGTCGTCCCCATCGTCCCCAGGATGCGGCCGATGGTACGGGCCTGCGCTCCGCGCGGCCACCGGCGCCTATCAATCGTCGTCGATGACAGATGTCACCTCCGGCCGGCGCGACCGCGGATCGCGTTGCGGTCGGGGCATCGTCGTGCCAAGGTGGCGCCGCAGGCCCTCCGGCTTCCTCCCCACGTCGTCGTGGAGCGCTTCCATGCCCAGGCATCTTCCCGCCGCCGTCCTCGCCACGCTGTTGTCCGTCGCCGCCGCGCCTACGCACGCCGCCGGCGCGACGGACAAGCCCGCCGCCTGCAGCGCCCCGGCGCACCGCCAGTTCGACTTCTGGCTGGGCGACTGGGACGCCTACCGCGTGGGCGAGCCGGGCAAGCCGCCGGCCGCGCGCAACCACGTCACCCGCATGCTGGACGGTTGCGCGCGGCGCGAGGTCTACCGCCGCGCGGACGGCTATGTCGGCGAGAGCTTCACCACCTACGACGAGGCGCGCAGGGTCTGGCACCAGAGCTGGGTCACCAACCGGGGCGAGCTGGCGGTGCTGGAGGGCACGCGGCAGGCCGACGGCGGCATCGTGCTGCAGGGGCCGAGCAGCGACGCCGGCGGCGTGGTGCGGGTGCGCGCGGCGTGGAAGCCGCAGGGCGACGGCGTGCGCGAGACGGCCGAGCAGTCGCGCGACGGCGGCAGGACCTGGACGCCGGCGTTCGACCTCCTGTTCCGCCCGCATCGCTGACCGCGCCGCCGCACGCCATGTCCGCCGCCCCGGCCGCGTCGCGCCGGGCCGCCGGTTTTTGCTAGGGTTGGGCCATGCGCTACGTCATCGACCCTCCCGTTCCGCCGAGCCTGCCGGTCGTCGGCAGCGGGCTGCGCTTCCCGGTCCGCCGCATCTTCTGCATCGGCCGCAACTACGCCGAGCACGCCCGCGAGATGGGCGCGGCGGTGGACAGGGAGACGCCGCTGTTCTTCTGCAAGCCCGCCGACGCGGTGGTGGCCGACGGCGCCGACGTGCCCTACCCGCAGGCCACCGCCGAGCTGCACCACGAGGTGGAGATGGTGGTGGCGCTGGGCCGCGGCGGCCGCGACCTGGCGCCGGCCGAGGCGCCGGCGCTGGTGTTCGGCTACGGCGTCGGGCTGGACCTCACCCGCCGCGACCTGCAGGCGCAGGCCAAGGCGAAGAACCACCCGTGGGACGTGGCCAAGGCCTTCGACCACTCCGCGCCCGTCTCGGCATTGCGCCCGGCGGCCGAGGCGCGGCCGGACGCCGACACCCGGCTCAGCCTCGACGTCAACGGCGAACGGCGCCAGCAGGGGCGGCTGGGCGACATGGTCCACGACGTGCCGGCGATCCTCGCCGCGCTGTCGCGGCTGTTCGAGCTGAAGGCCGGCGACCTGGTGTTCACCGGCACCCCGGCCGGCGTCGCCGCGCTCGCGCGCGGGGACCGCTTCCACGCCGAGCTGGAAGGCATCGCCACGCTGGACGGCCGGATCGTCTGAACGCCGGCCGCCGCGCGGGCGGGCGGCCGCTTCCCGCCGCCGCATCGGCGGCCGTTCTTCCGCGCGCGCCCGGGCCAGCGTTCCCGCCTCACTCCCGCGCTTCCGCCCGCCACGCGCCCGCATCCGAAATGCTCTAAAGTCGCCCTGCCCTACCGGCCCATCGAGGAGACCACGACATGAGCATGCTCAAGGAGTTCAAGGAATTCGCAATGCGCGGCAACGTGCTCGACCTCGCCGTCGGCGTGGTGATCGGCGGCGCCTTCGGCAAGATCGTTACCTCGCTGGTCGACCAGGTGATCATGCCGCCGATCGGCTGGCTCACCGGCGGCATCGACTTCTCGCAGCTGAAGTGGGTGCTCAAGCCCGCCGACAATTCCGATCCCGCGCACAAGGTGGCCGAGGTGTCGATCCAGTACGGCGCCTTCATCAACACGGTGATCCAGTTCGTGATCATCGCCTTCGCGATCTTCCTGATGGTCAAGGCGATCAACCGGCTGGTCCGCAAGCAGGAGGCCGCGCCGGCCGCGCCGCCGGCCGACGTGGTGCTGCTCACCGAGATCCGCGACCTGCTCAAGAACAGGCCGTGACGCCCGCGCGCCGGGCGGCGCGGCCGCCCGGCCACCCGTGACTTCCGGCCTAGACGGCCCGCGCGGGCGGCGCGAATAATCGGGGACCATCCTCCGCGGAGTCTCCCCGATGCGCCGTCTGCCCCTCGCCCCGCTCGCCGCCGCCCTGCTGCTCGCCGCCGGCGCCGCCAGCGCCGCCGACACCACCATCCCCGCCGCGGCCGTAAAGACGGCCGAACAGCTGCGCGACAGGGCGCTGCAGGACGACACCGGCTACCGCATCGTGGCCTCGCTCACCACCGAGGTGGGCCCGCGCATCGCCGGCGGCCCGGCCGACCAGCGCGCGCGCGACTGGGCGGTGGCCAAGTTCAAGGAGCTGGGCTTCGACAAGGTCTACACCGAGCCGGTCACCTATCCGCTGTGGCAGCGCCGCGGCGAGCACGGCGCCATCGTGGCGCCGTTCCCGCAGCCGCTGGTGCTCACTGCGCTGGGCTACTCGGCCGGCACGCCCAGGGGCGGCCTCGCCGCCGAGGTGGTGAAGTTCGACAGCCTCGACGCGCTCAAGGCCGCCGACCCGGCCAGGGTGAAGGGCAAGATCGTCTACATCGGCTACCGCATGCAGCGGAAGAAGGACGGCGCCGACTACGGCATGGGTTCGGCGGTGCGCACCATGGGCCCGCCGATCGCCGCGTCCAAGGGCGCCGCCGGCTACCTGCTGCGCTCGGCCGGCACCGACCCGGACAGCCGCACGCCGCACACCGGCGTCACCGGCTTCCGCGACCCGGCCAAGGCGATCCCCGCCGCGGCGCTGTCCAACCCCGACGCCGACCAGCTCGAGCGCGTGCTGGCCTACGGCAAGCCGGTCACGGTGAAGCTCGACCTCGACTGCGGCATCGTCGGCCAGTACACCGGCGCCAACGTGATCGGCGAGGTCACCGGCCGCAGGCATCCGGACCAGGTGGTCGCCATCGGCGGCCATCTCGACTCCTGGGACCCGGGCACCGGCGCGATCGACGACGGCGCCGGCGTGGCGATCGCGATGGCCGCGGCCAAGCTGATCCGCGACCTGCCGCAGCGCCCCGACCGCACCATCCGCGTGATCGCCTTCGCCAACGAGGAGATGGGCCTGTGGGGCGGCCGCGCCTATGCGGAGAAGCACGCGGGCGAGGTGGCGAAGTTCCAGCTCGGCACCGAGTCCGACTTCGGCGCCGGCCCGGTATGGCGGATGAGCGCCAGCGTGAAGCCGGAGGCGCGCGGCGCGATCGCGCAGATCGCCAGGGTGCTCGAACCTATCGGCGTGGCCTACGACGCCCGGCGTCCCGGCGGCGGCGGCTCGGACCTGTCGCAGATGCACGCCAAGGGCATGGCCGCGCTCACCCTGACCCAGGACGGCACGCGCTACTTCGACTGGCACCACAACGCCAACGACACGCTGGACAAGATCGACCCGAAGGAGCTGGCGCAGAACGTGGCGGTGTACGCGGCGTTCTCGTACATGGCGGCGCAGGCCGACGGCGATTTCGGCTCGGCGCCGGGGGCGTTCGCGGGGGATGGGGCGGAGGATTGAGGCTTCGCGGGCCGAGGGCGCTCTCACCGAGCCGCACGCAGTGGCTCTTGGGGGAGCATCGTGGCCGGAGGCGATTGCCCCATGGCCCACGCGGGACCCCACCAACTACCCCGGCCCGCCTCAGCGCACGTAGTGCAGCTTCGCCTCCACCAGCACCTTCGGGAAGCAGAAGGTGCGGGTCATCATCGCGATCGCCACCGGCACGCCCACCGCCTGCTCCACGCCGCCGGCCGAGCGGCAGTCCGCGCCGGCGGGCAGCTCGTAGTGGATGATCCGCACCGTGTACTGCGGGCACACGTCCGAACAGGGGAACTCGGCCACCACCGGCACGCCGTGGTGGGTGCCGAGCCGCACGGTGGTGTTCATCAGCTTCGCCTTGTCCCACGGCCTGGCCGCGTAGGCGCGCAGCGCCGCGTCGTCGAGCGCGCCGGCGTCGGCCGCGCGCGTGGCGCAGCCGGCGGCGAGGACGAGGGCCAGCGCGGCGAGCGCGGAAGAACGGAGCGTCAGCATGGTCGTGCCTCCGTGTGGAACCCGCGCCCAGCATACCCGCCGCGCCGCGCGATGCCCATGCGGCCCGGCCGTCAGCGCTCCGCTTCGGCCACCGTCCCGCCCGTCCGCGACGGGCGCGCGAAGCGCTGCTGCAGCCGGTCCATGTACACGTAGATCACCGGGGTGAGGTACAGGGTGAGCACCTGCGAGACCACCAGGCCGCCCACCACCGCCAGGCCCAGCGGGCGGCGCGTCTCGGCGCCGGCGCCCAGGCCCAGCGCGATCGGCAGCGTGCCGGCGAAGGCGGCCATGGTGGTCATCATGATCGGGCGGAAGCGCACCAGGCAGGCGTCGTAGATCGCCGCCGCCGGCTTCATGCCCTCCACGCGCTGCCGCTCCAGCGCGAAGTCGATCATCATGATCGCGTTCTTCTTCACGATGCCGATCAGCATCACGATGCCGACGAAGGCGAACAGGTCCAGCGAGGCGCGGAACACCACCAGGGTGAGCAGCGCGCCCACCGCCGCCGCCGGCAGGCCGGAGAGGATGGTGAGCGGGTGGATGAAGCTCTCGTAGAGGATGCCCAGCACCAGGTAGATCACGAACACCGCGAGCAGCAGCAGCAGGCCCATGCCCTGCATCGAGTCCTGGAACGCCTGCGCGGTGCCCTGGATGCTGCCGCTGATGGTGGCCGGCAGGCCCATCTTCGCCATCGCGCCGTCGATCTCCGCCACCGCCTGGCTCAGCGACACGCCCGGCGCCAGGTTGAACGACACCGTCACCGCCGGCAGCTGGCCCTGGTGGTTCACCGTGAGCACCTGCGGCTTGCGCTCGAAGCGCGCCACCGTGTCCAGCGGCACCAGCGCGCCGGTGTTCGAGGTGACGTACAGCCGCGACAGCACCGCCGGATCGTTCTGCAGCGGGCGCTCCACCTGCATGATCACCCAGTACTGGGTGGAGGTGCCGTAGATGGTGGAGATCTGGTTCTGCCCGAACGCGGTGCCCAGCGCGGTCTGCACCTGCGCCATGGTCAGGCCCAGCGGCGCCAGGCGGTCGCGGTCCACCTGCACCACGATCGAGGGGCTGTTGAGGTCGAGGTCGTTGGTGACGTCCTGGAAGCCGGGCAGCCCGGCGAAGGCCTGGGTCACCTTGCCGGCCCAGTCGTACAGCGCGTCGAGGTCGATCGACTGCAGCGTGTACTGGTACTGCGCCTTGCTCTGCCGCCCGCCGACCTGGATCGCCGGCGGGTTCTGGATGTAGGTGCGCACGCCCTCGACCTGGGCGAACTTCCGGCGCAGCTCCTGGATGATCCCGTCCGGCCCCAGGCGGCGCTGCCCGGCCGGCTTGAGCAGCAGCAGGATCGAGCCGTTGTTGATCGTGCTGCGCGAGCCGCCGGCGCCCACGCTGGACATGTAGCCGGCCAGGTTCGGGTCCCGCGCGGCGATCTCGGCCAGGCGCTGCTGGCGCGCCACCATCGCGTCGAAGGAGACGTCCTCCGGCCCCTCGGTGGTGACGCGCAGCTGGCCGGTGTCGCCGGCGGGGATGAAGTCCTTGGGCGTCACCACGAACAGCAGCGCGGTCACCGCCAGGCTCAGCGCGAACGCGGCCAGCACCAGCCGCGGCCGGTCCATGCACCAGCGCAGGCTGCGCGCGTAGCCGCGCTGCACGGCGCCGAAGCCGCGGTCGAAGCCGCCGACCAGCCAGTTCCTGTTCCCGTGGTCGTGCGCCTTGACGAAGCGGCTGCACAGCATCGGCGTGAGCGTGATGGCGACGACGCCGGAGATCAGGATCGCCACGCTGATGGTCACCGCGAACTCGTGGAACAGCCGCCCCACGATGCCGCCCATGAACATCACCGGGATGAACACCGCGATCAGCGAGAGCGTCATCGAGAAGATGGTGAAGCCGATCTCGCCGGAGCCCTTCACCGCGGCGTCGTACGGCGACTCGCCCGCCTCCATGTGGCGCACGATGTTCTCCAGCATCACGATGGCGTCGTCCACCACGAAGCCGACCGCCAGGGTGAGCGCGAGCAGCGAGAGGTTGTCCAGGCTGTAGCCAAGCGCGTACATCACGCCGAAGGTGCCGATCACCGAGATCGGCAGCGCCACCGCGGGGATCAGCGTGGCCGAGAGGTTGCCGAGGAACAGGTAGATCACCAGCACCACCAGCACGCCGGCCAGCAGCAGGGTGAACTGCACGTCGTCCACCGAGGCGCGGATCGACTGCGAGCGGTCGTACAGCACGTCCAGCTTCACCGAGGGCGGCAGGCCGGCCTGGAAGCCGGGCAGCACCGCCCTGATGCGGTCCACCGTCTCCACCGTGTTGGCGCCGGGCTGGCGCTGGATCGCCAGCACGATGGCGCGCTCGCCGTTGTACCAGCTGGCCACCTGGTCGTTCTGCACGCTGTCGTCGGCGTGGCCCACGTCGCCCAGCCGCACCGTGGCGCCGTTGCGGTAGGCCACCACCACGTCGTTGTAGTCGGCCGCGCGCTGCAGCTGGCCGTCGTTGCGGATCGCCAGCTGCTGGCGGTGGCCGTACAGCGTGCCGGTGGGCTGGTTGACGTTGGCGTCGGCGATCGCCGCCTGCACCTGGTCGATGCCGATGCCGGCGGCGGCCAGCTTGTCCGGGTCGACGCTGACGCGCACCGCGTACTTCTGCGAGCCGTACACGTTCACCTGCGCCACGCCATCGACCATCGACAGCTGCTGCGCCAGCTCGGTCTCGGCGTAGTTGTCCACCTGCGAGAGCGGCAGCGTGGCCGAGTGCATCGCCAGGTACAGGATCGGCGCGTCCGCCGGGTTCACCTTGCGGAAGGTGGGCGGCGTGGTCATCTCCTTGGGCAGCTGGCGCAGCGCGGCGGAGATCGCCGCCTGCACGTCCTGCGCGGCGGCGTCGATGTTGCGGTCCAGCTCGAAGGTCAGCGTGATCGAGGTGGAGCCCAGCGCGCTGGTCGAGCTCATCGAGCTGATGCCGGCGATGGTGGACAGCTGCGCCTCGATCGGGGTGGCCACCGCCGAGGCCATCGTCTCCGGCGAGGCGCCGGGCAGGCTGGCGCTGATGCTGATGGTGGGGAAGTCGACGTTGGGCAGCTCGTTCACCGGCAGCCGCGGGTAGGCGACCACGCCGAACACCAGCAGCGCCGCCATCAGCAGCGTGGTCATCACCGGCCGGCGGATGCACAGTTGCGGCAGGTTCATCGCTCAGCCGCCCTGCCGGACCTGCACGCGGCTGCCGTCCACCAGCAGCATCTGGCCCTCGGTCACCACCTGCTCGCCGGCGCTCACGCCCTGTTCGATCACCGTGCGCCCGCCCGTGCTCGGCCCCGGCGTGACGTAGCGCTGCGCCACCGTGCCGTCCGCCTTCAGCACGAACACGAAGCTGCCCCTGGCCGAGCTCTGCACCGCCTGCACCGGCACGCTGAGCGCGCGCGCGATGCGCGCGGTGGGCAGGCTCACCTGCACGAACTGGCCCGGCGTGAGGCGCATGTCGGGGTTGTCGAAGCGCGCCTTGAGCAGGATCGTGCCGGTGCTGTTGTCCACCGCGTTGTCGACGAACTCCAGCGTGCCCTGCAGCGGCTGCGGATCGCCGGGGATCGCCGCGCGCACGGGCACCGGCCCGCGCGCCAGCGCGGCGCGCACCGCCGCCAGGCTGCCCTCGGGCACGTTGAAGTCCACCCGGATCGGCTCGACCTGGTTGAGCACCACCAGGTCGGTGCTCTGCGCGGTCACCTGCGCGCCCGGCCACGCCAGCGGCGCGCCGGCGATGCCGTCGAACGGCGCGGTGACGCGCGTGTAGTCGAGCTGGGTCTGCGCCAGCTCCTGCGCGGCCAGGTCGCTCTGCAGCGCGGCGCGCGCCACCTCGAGGTTGGCCTGGTAGGCGTCGTAGTCGGCGCGGGAGACGAAGCCCCTGGCCAGCATCGCGGCGTAGCGGCGCTGGTCGGCCTGCGCCTTCTGCAGCTCGGCGCGGTCCTTGGCCACCGCGCCGCGCGCCTGGTCGAGCTGCGCCTTGAGCAGGCGCGGGTCGAGCTGCACCAGCAGCTGGCCCTTCTTCACCCGGCTGCCGGGCTGGAAGCCGAGCGCCTGCAGCTGCGCCGAGACCTGCGCGCGCAGCGTCACCGTGGACCAGGCCTCGGCGCGGCCGACCACCTGCAGCGAGAGATCGACGTCGCCGGCGGCGACCGGCGCCACCTGCACCGGCACCGCGGCGACCGCATGGCCGGCGCCGGCCGTGCCCTTGCCGGACGGATGCCCCAGGAAATGCACGCCCGCCGCCGCCAGCAGCAGGACCACGAGGATGAGCAGGATTTTCTTTGCGGACATGCGCTGGCTTCGTTGCAGGTCGCGGCCCGACGCCGGCCGGACGGAGCGAATCAGGCGGGCGGCCCGGCGGGCCGCCATGCGGAAATCATCATCAACGCGGCAGGCTGCAATCCGGTTTACCTGCCGCGGCCATTTCGCAACTATGCCGGGCCGCCCCCAGGCCGGGACCCTGACCTATGGCACTGGCAGCGGCACCACCCGTCAGGCCGGAGGCGCCTCGTCGGCCTGGTCCAGCGCCTGCAGGTTGTCCTTGATCCGGCCCAGCACCGCGAGCGTCTGCCGCAGCTCGTCCACGGTGAGCCCGAGCGTGGCGTCGCGGCGCAGGCCGCGGCTGATCTCCTCCATGTCGTCCACCACCGCGCGCGCCTGCGGCGTGAGGTGCAGGCGCCAGGCGCGGCGGTCCTTCGGGTCGGGCCGGCGCTCGACGAAGCCGGCCGCCTGCAGGCGGTCGATCACCCGGCCCACCGCGATCGGCTCCATCTCCAGCTGCTCGGCCAGCTCGTTCTGGCGCAGGTCCTCGCGGCGGTACAGCATCTTGATCGCGCGCCACTGCGCGCGGGTCAGCCCGAAGCGTTCGGCGCGGCGGTCGAAGTGCTTGCGGAACAGCAGCGTCACGTCGCTCAGCAGGTAACCGAACGAGATGTCTTCCGGCTTGGTCATGGCAGCGCGGGCCCTTCGGCGTCTTTCCGCCGAAGCATACGGCGGCGCGCCCGGCGAGGCCACGCGGCAGGATGACCCGGCCCCGGGCGCCGGCTCGCCCGCGCGCGGCCGGCCGAATCGCCACGGCGGCCCCCGCATGCCCGCGAACGGCGCAAAAGAGCAGGACGGACGCCCTCCCGCGCGAGACGGGGCCTGGCCGGTTCGCGGGCGGCGCCGCCGGACCGGCTGCGCTATCTTTGCTCCCTTGCAGCGCCGCGATCGCGCGCGACGGAGCGCAGCAGCCGCATGCCGCTTTCCATCGTCATCGACGACATCACCCGCCTGGCGGACGACGCCATCGTCAACGCCGCCAATCCCGCCCTGCTCGGCGGCGGCGGCGTGGACGGGGCGATCCACCGCGCCGCCGGCCCCGCACTGCTGCAGGCCTGCCGCGCGCTGCCCGAGGTGGCGCCGGGCGTGCGCTGCCCCACCGGCGAGGCACGCATCACGCCCGGCTTCGCGCTGGCCGCGCGCCACGTGATCCACACCGTCGGCCCGGTCTGGCGCGGCGGCGCGCACGGCGAGCCGCAGCTGCTCGCCGCCTGCCACCGCAACGCGCTGGCGCTGGCGCGCACGCACGGGCTGGCCAGCCTGGCCTTCCCGGCGATCAGCTGCGGCGTCTACGGCTATCCGCCGGAGCTGGCCGCGCCGGTGGCGGTCGCCGCGGTGCGCGAGGCGCTGGCGGAGCTCGAGGCCGCGATCGCGGTGCGCTTCTGCCTGCGCGACGCCGCGATGGCGGCGATCTGGCGCGCGGCGCTCAGCGCAGCTTGAACGGGTACAGCGGCGGCAGCGGCGGCTCGTCGCCGTCCTTGCCGGCCCCGTCGCGCCATGCGAAGCCGCGGACGAAGGCCGCGGCCAGCGCCGTGCCCGCCGTCGCCGGAGCGCCCGCGTAGCGCTGCCGCTGCAACGCCGCGATCGCCTCGCGCTGCGCGGGCGCGGCCAGCGCGTCGGCCAGCTCGCCGAGGTTGCGCAGCTGCGGCCGCTCGCTGCGCGCCCAGGCCAGCAGCGCCTGTTCCTGCGCCGCGGCGTCGGTGCCGCGCGCGGCCGCGAGGAAGGCCTCGCGCAGGCGCCGCGCCGGCGGCGCAACCACTGCCGTGGCGGATTCGCGGGGTGCCGCGCGGCGGCCGCCGCGCCGTCCCAGCCACCAGCCCAGCGCGCCGGCCAGCAGCAGCGCGGCCGCGCCGGCGAGCCACCACGGCCACGTGCCCGCGCCGGGCAGGCGTGCGGTCCATGCGCCCGACGAAGGAGCCGCCGTCGATGCCGGTGCCGCGGGCAAGGGCGCGGCGGACGATGATGCCGCCGCGGCCGGCGCCGCACCGGCGCCGGCCGCGGGCAGCACGTCCAGCTCGCGCGCGGGGATCGTCGCCGTCTCGGCGCGCCCGCTCTGCACGTTCCACCACTTGAGCGTGGTGGCGGGGATGCGCAGCCGGCCCGGCCGCTCCGGCACCACCGCGAAGGACTGCGTGCGGCTGCCCAGTAGCCACTGGCCGTCGGCGCGCGTGGCCTCGGCCGGCTTGTCCGGGTACACGGTGGCGCCGTCCAGCGGCGGCAGGCCGAGCGCGGGCAGCGCCTCGTACGGCAGCCCGGTGGCCTGCAGCGTCATGGTGAGGTTGAGCGGCTGGCCGACGCGCGCGCGGCCGTCGGCGGGCAGGCCGTCCAGCTTCAGCTCGAGCTGCCGCGCGGGCAGCCAGGCCGCGTTGCCCCAGTCGGCCGGCGCCGGCTGCACTTCCACCGCCGCCGCCGGCGCGGCCGCGCTGACCGGCGTGCCCATGCCGAAGAAGCTGTCCGGGTCGTTGGGATCGACCTGCTCGCCCTGGAAGCCCAGCGCGGGAATCTCCAGCCGGCCGGGCCGCTGCGGGATCAGCGCGTAGCGGCGCTCCACCACGTGGTAGTTGCGGCCGCCGCGCTCGGCGTCGTAGTCGAGGTCGCCGCCGAGCCGGCGCACGTCCACGCCGGGCAGCTGCGGGTCGGCCAGCGCGCCGTTGGTGAGCGTGGCGCGGTAGTACAGCTTCACCGTGTAGACCAGCTGCTGGCCCACGCGCACCGTGCCGGGCTCGACCGCCGACTCCATGAAGACGTCCTTGCCGCCGCGCGCGGCGGCCGCCGCGTCGGCCGGGCTCACCTGCAGCGACAGCGCCGCGGTGCGCTGCCCGTTCACCTCCAGCGGCGGGATCTCGAGCCGGCCCGCGCGCTTGGGGCGCAGCGCGATGCCGACGATGGTCTGCGCGCTGCGCTGGCCGTTGACGATGCTGACGCTGGTGTTGCTGGAGCTGCCGAGGATGTCGAAGTCGCGCTGCAGCGGCGAGAGGTCCGGCGTGCCGAGCGAACCGCCGCCGTCCGCGCGCAGGTTGAGGGTGACCGTCTCGCCGAGCTGCACGCTGTCGCGGTCGAGCGTGGCCTGCACCGCGGCGGTCTGCGCGAACGCGGGCAGCCACAGCAGCCAGGCCAGCAGGGCGAGCAGTCGGTGCGGCTTCATGGCGTGTCGTCCTCCCCCGGCGGCGCGCCGTGGCGCTGCCGGTATTCCAGCTCGAACTTGCGCCGCAGCAGCGCGCCCGGATCGTCGGGCACGCGCTGCAGCGCCTGGCGCAGCTCGGCGGGCAGCCGGGCCTCGGGGTCGTCCTGCGCGGCGACGCCGAGCTGGTGGCTGCCGTCGGCCTGCGCGGGCCTGCCGGATCGCAGCGCCCGGTCCATCTGCCGCTGCAGGGCCTGGCGCGCCTGCTCGGCCTGGGCGGCCTGCCGGGCCTGTTCGCCCGCGTCCGGCGGCGGCGCGGCGCCTTCCCGCTTCGCGTCCTGGCCGCTGGCGGATTCGCCCGGCTGGCCGTTCTGTCCGCCGCCCCGGCCGTTGTCGTCCGGCTGGCCGTCGGCCTGTTCGCCGCGGCGGTTGCCCTGGCTGTCCTGCTTGTGCCCGTCCTGCGCGTCTTTCGACGGAGCGTTCTTTCCCTGCTTGTCCTGGTCGCGCTGGTCCTGGCCGCCGCCCTGGCCGTCCTGCGCCTTCTGCGACGGCGGCGGCTGGCGGCGCAGCCAGTCCTCCACCGCCTGGCGGTTGGCGCGCGCGTCGGCATGGGCGGGATCGAGCCGCAGCGCCTCGTCGTAGGCGGCGATCGCCTCCCGGTAGCGGCCCATCCTGGCCAGCGCGTTGCCGAGGTTGTAGCGCGCGTCCGCGCCGGAAGCCCCGGCCAGCGCCTGCGCGGCGGCCGCGTAGTTGCCCGCGCGGTAGGCGGCTGCGCCGCGCAGCGCGGGATCACGCGCGAGCTGCGCCGCCTCCTTCGCGCGCCCCTCGCGCAGCGCCTGCGCGGCCTGCTGGTCGCGGCGCTGCCACAGGTCGCGCCAGCTCGCCGCCTCGGCGCGCCCGGGCAGCAGCGGGAGGGCCAGCAGCGGCAACACCAGCAGCCAGCCGCGGCGGAAGCCGCAGGCGGCGACCAGCAGCAACGGCAGCAGCAGCCAGGGGCCGCGGTCCTCCCACTGCGCGCTCTGCTCGCCGCTGGCCTGCGCCGTCCCCGCGCGCAATTCGGCGCGCAGCGCCTCGACGTCCGCGGCATCGTCGCGCAGCGGCACGTAGCGGCCGCCGCCGGCGGCGGCCAGCGCGGCGAGCCCGGCGTCGTCGCGCCGCGCCAGCTCGATGCGACCCTGCGCATCGTGCAGGAAGCCGCCGCCGTCCTGCGGCACCGGCCCGCCCTGCGCGCTGCCCACGCCGAGCACCGAGACGCGCACGCCCGCGGCCAGCGCCTTGCGCGCGGCCGCCTCCGCGCCGGCGTCCACGCGGTCGGCGAGCAGCACCAGCGAGCCGCCGCCGGCATGCGCGTGGTCGATCAGCTCGACGCCGCGCTCGATCGCCGCGGCGGCGTTGTCGCCGTCCACCGGCATGGTGTCGGGCGCGAGCGCGTCGAGCAGGTCGTCCAGGCTGTGCGCGTCGCTGGTCAGCGGCGCCACCGCGAAGGCCTCGCCGGCGTAGGCGACCAGCCCGTTGAGACCGTCGCGGTTGGCGTCGAACAGCGCGCGCGCCTTGTAGCGGGCGCGGTCGAGCCGGCTCGGCGCCACGTCGCGCGCGAGCATGCGCGGCGACAGCGCGACCGCCACCACCTGCGCGGCGCGGTCGGCGTACAGCGGCGTCTGCGCGCGGCTCCAGCTCGGGCCGGCCAGGGCCAGCACGGCCAGCAGCGCGCCGAGGCCGGCCAGCAGCAGTGGCAGGCGGCGGTCCGCGCCGCGGCCGCTGAGCAGGTGCGGCAGCAGCTCGGCATCGGCCAGCCGCGCCAGCTCGTGCCGCGCGTCGCCGCGGCGCGACAGCCACCACAGCAGCGGCGGCAGCAGCGCCAGCGCGAGCAGCCAGGCCGGCCGCAGGAAATGGAACTGCTGCAGCGCGCTCATCGGGCGGGCTCCGGCCCGGCCCGCCTGCCGGCGGGCAGCATGGCGAGGGCCGCCAGCGCCAGCGCGGCCAGCAGCGGCCAGCGGAACAGCTCGCGCCGCGGGCGCAGCGACGGCCCCTGCTGCGGCATCGGCTCCAGCGCGTCGATGGCGCGGTAGGCGGCGGCCAGCTCGCCGGTATCGGTGGCGCGGAAGTAGCGGCCGCCGGTCTGCTCGGCCAGCGCGCGCAGCATCGGCTCGTCCAGGTCGGCGGAAGGGTTCACCACGCGCGTGCCGAAGAAGTCCGGCACGCGCATGCGGGTGGCGCCGATGCCGATGGTGTAGACGCGCACGCCGGCCGCCTTGGCCGCCGCCGCGGCCTGCAGCGGCGCGATGCTGCCGGCGTTGTTGACGCCGTCGGTGAGCAGCACCAGCACGCGCGCCTGCTCGGGCAGGCCGGCCAGGCGCTTGACCGCCACCGCGATGGCGTCGCCGATCGCCGTCTCGGTGCCGGCCAGGCCCACCGTGGCGCCCTGCAGCTGCGCGCGCACCGCGTCGAGGTCGTAGGTGAGCGGGGTGACCAGGAAGGCGCGGCTGCCGAACAGCACCAGGCCCAGCTCGTCGCCGCCGCGGCGCGCGATGAAGTCGCTGGCGATCGCCTCCACCGCGGCGAAGCGGCTGACCGGCTGGCCGGCCAGCTCCATGTCGTCGGTGCGCATGCTGCCGGACAGGTCCACCGCCAGCATCAGCGCGCGGCCGCTGCGCTGCTGCGCCTGCGGCGGCCCCACCCATTGCGGCCGCGCCGCCGCGCCGAGCAGGCACAGCCAGGCCAGGGCGAGCCCCAGCATGCGGCCGCGCGGCGCGCGCTCGGCGACCGCGGCCAGCCGCAGGCCCGGATGCGGCAGGTGCAGCGCCTGCCCCGGCGCGGCCGGCGCCAGCCAGCGCCGCAGCAGCCAGGGCAACGGCAGCAGCACGAACACCCAGGGCCAGGCGAGCTCAGGCATGCGCGACCGGCTCCGCCTTGCGCGGCACGCGCTGGCGCAACGCCCGCGCGAGCCAGCGGCGCGCCGCCGCCAGCGCCGCGTCGCGGTCGAGCGGCAGCGGCCGGTACAAGGCCTGCTCCAGGCGTTCGAGCTGCGCCATGGTCCCGGCATCCACCGGCACCCGCGCCAGCAGCGCCCGCCACGCCTCGCCGTCCGCCGACGCGGCGCGCGCGTCGAGGCGCCGCGCCGCCCGGCGCAACAACTGGTGCAGGCCGGCGGCGAAGGCGCCATCGTCGGCATCCGCCGCGTGCCGCGCGGCCAGCGCGTCGACTTCGGCCAGCACGCGCCGCAGCGCGATGCGCGCGCGCCGGCGGCGGCACCAGGCCAGCAGCCCGATCGCGGCGAGCGCCAGCAGCAGCGCGGCCAGCAGCCACCAGCCCGGCGCGGGCGGCCACCAGGACGGCGCGGGCGGCAGGTGGATGTCGCGCAGCGCCGGCCCTGCCTGCGCCGGTGCGGGCAGCCGCGCGCTCATCGCGCCCCCTGTACGCCGAGCAGGGCCGATACCGCTGGCTGCGGATCGGCCGCGGTGTCGATGCTGCGGCAGGCCAGGCCGAGCGAGCGCGCCATCGCGGCCAGCCGCAGTCCGCCACCGCCCAGCGCCTGCTGGAACTCGCGCCGCTGGCGCTCGCCGTACAGCTCCACCTCGCGGCGCTCGCCGCCGTGCTCCAGCGGGTAGCGTCCGGGCGGCGGCAACGCCCGTTCGAGCGGATCGGCCACCAGCAGCACGCCCACCTGCGCGTGTCTGGACAGTTCCCACAGCAGCGGCCGCGCGGCCTCGTCGCAGCACAGGCCGTCGCTGAGCAGCAGCACGCGGCTGGCGCCGCGCGCCAGGCGGGCGGCGCGGCGCAAGGCTCCCGACAAGGCTTCGGCGGCCGCCTCGTCGCCCGGCGCGCGGTCCCATTCCGCCAGCACGCCGCACAGCGCCAGCGCGCCGTGCATGCCCGGCCGCGGCCGCAGCAGCTGGCGCTGCACGCCGAAGGCCAGCGCGCCGACCCGCTCGCCCGCGCGCGCGGCCTGCCACGCCGCCAGCGCGGCGGCGCGCGCGGCCTGCACCGACTTGAAGCGCGCGCGCGTGCCGAAGCGCATGCTGGCGTGGGTGTCCAGCAGCACCAGCAGCTGCGCCTCGCGCTCCTCCTCGAACAGCTTGGTGTGCAGGCGGCCGCTGCGCGCGGTGAGCCGCCAGTCCAGCCGGCGCACGTCGTCGCCGGGCTGGTAGGCGCGCGACTCGGCGTAGTCCATGCCGCGGCCATGCAGGCGGCTGGCCTGCTGGCCGGCTTGCGCCGCCTGGCGCGGCGCACGTGCCGGGGCCAACCGGCCCGTGCGCGCGCGCAGCGCGATCAGTTCGGCCAGCGAGACGCTGGCGCGTCCGTCGCCGTCGGCACTGCGCAGTCGGGCGCTCACGGCAACGGCACGAGGTCCAGCAGGCGGTCGATCACCTGGTCGCTGCGCACGCCCTCGGCCTCGGCTTCGTAGCTGAGCAGCACGCGGTGGCGCAGCACCTCGTGGGCGACCGCGTGCACGTCCTCCGGCAGCGCGTAGTCGCGCCCGGCCAGCCAGGCCCGCGCGCGCGCGCAGCGGTCCAGCGCGATGGTGGCGCGCGGGCTGGCGCCCCAGGCGATCCAGCGCTTGAGCTCCGGCCCGTAGCGCCCGGCGTCGCGGCTGGCCAGCACCAGCTGGGCCAGGTATTCCTCCAGCGCCGGCGCCAGGTGCACCGACAGCACCGCGTCGCGCGCGGCGAACACGTCGGCGGGCCTGAGCAGCGCCGCCGCCCGCGGCGCCGGGTGCAGGCTGCGCCGGGCCTGCTCGCGCGCCAGGCGCAGGATCGCCAGCTCGTTGGCGGCATCCGGGTAGCCGATGGTCACGTGCATCAGGAAGCGGTCGAGCTGCGCCTCGGGCAGGCTGAAGGTGCCCTCCTGCTCGATCGGGTTCTGCGTGGCCATCACCAGGAACAGCTCCGGCAGCGGCCAGGTGTTGCGGCCCACGGTGATCTGCCGCTCGGCCATCGCCTCCAGCAGCGCCGACTGCACCTTGGCCGGCGCGCGGTTGATCTCGTCGGCCAGCACGATGTTGTGGAACAGCGGGCCGCGCTCGAACTCGAAGCTGCCCGACTGCGGACGGAACACGTCGGTGCCGGTGAGGTCCGCCGGCAGCAGGTCGGGGGTGAACTGCACGCGGTGGAAGTCCGCCTCGATGCGCGCGGCCAGCGCCTTCACCGCGGTGGTCTTGGCCAGGCCCGGCGCGCCCTCCACCAGCAGGTGGCCGTCGGCGAGCAGCGCGACCAGCAGGCAGTCGATCAGCCGCGGCTGGCCGATGATCTCGCGCTGCAGTTCCTCGCGCAGGTGCGCGAAGGCCTGCTGCAGGCGGTCGGCGGAGGCGTTTTCCGGCATGTCCATCGTGGGTTCCTGGCTGTCACTGTCGTTTGACCGCGCAACTAAACGAAAGTTTCACTACCTGGAACTCTAAACAAAGAAAGGGATGGCCCTGCCATCCCTTTCTCAATCACCCATTCAAATCAACTGTCCCTGCGCAAAACAATGACCGTAGGATTTCCCTCTGGAGGAATGCCGCCAGGATGGTAACCGCATTTAGAGGTGTCATACCTATATTCGACTGGCGTCCATCCGATTGGCCACGTCCAACCATTCCAACACACCTGCATGACCGACCCAACAGGCATATCAAGAAAATAGGTCATCTCCCTCCAGTTTGGAGACGGCAACCCACCGGGCGGAGCGCACCAAATATTCCAAATTTCATTGGTTTCAATCCAGCCTGTAGTTATTTGCGGAGGAAATTTAACGGGCTGATGTGTTTGCTGATCATAAATACATCCAGATAAAGTTGGCGCGCCGTTTTGGCCAACACCAGGCGTCGGATCGGCCGCCCTCGTTTCCATCGAGACAAGGACGAGCGCAATTACTGCACAACTCATTAGGAATTTCTGTTTCATGACTACCTCCGTAGTGATGATTCATCTTCCCCCTTGAACTTTCCGTCATTGCAGAATATCGCTAAGAATTCGTGGAGTAACGAATATCAATAGCTCAGCCTTATCATTCTGACGAGTGGTTTTACGGAACAAGATTCCAACACCAGGAATATCACCCAATCCCGGAACCTTGGTTATGGAATTATTTTTCGTAATCTCATAGATACCACCCAGCACCACTGTCTGTCCATTATCGACTAATACTGATGTATTCAATTCGCGGGTACTGATTTGTGGCACCTGTCCACTGCCCGGAGCATCGACAAATTTTTCCAGCGCGTCTTTCTTCACGTTTATCTGCAGATAAACGCGATTATCGGCGGTGATTGTCGGCGTGACGCGCAGTTCAAGTACGGCGTCCTTGAACTGCACGGTGGCGGTGCCGCTACCTGCCGCGCCGGTGGCGCTGTTCTGGTAAGTGACGTAACCAATTTCGTCGCCCTGCCGAATCACCGCCTCCTGCTGGTTGGCGGTGATCACGCGTGGGCTGGACACCACCTCGCCGCGGCCTTCGGTCTGCGCCGCCGAGAGCTCCAGGTCCACGGCGTAGTTGGCGCCGAGGATGGCCAGGCCGAAGGAGCCGCCGGTCGCCGTGGCGGGGAGGTTGACGTTGAGCCCACTGCCGTCGGCGGGGAAGGCCACGCCCGTGGTCGTACCGTTGCCAAGGTCATGGCCGCCGGTGGAGATGACGTTGCCGCCGGAGGTCGTATGCCTGGCCTGGATGCCGAACTTGGCACCCAGGTCGCGGGTGAAGTCGTCGGTGGCGACCACGATGCGCGACTCGATCAGCACCTGCTGTACCGGCCTGTCGAGCACGGCGATCAGGTCGCGCAGCTGCTTGATCTTCTCCGGGTTGTCGTTGATCAGCAGGGTGTTGGTGCGGATGTCGTAGGACACGCTGCCGCGCGGAGAGAGGAAGCCGCGGCTGCCGTTGCTGCCGCCACCACCGTTGCCCTGCAGGCTGCCCTGGGTCAGCAGCTTGGCGATGTCGGCGGCCTTGCCGTAGCTGATCGGCACGTAGTCGGTGACCAGCTCGGCGTTGTCCTCGGCCTTGATGCGCGCGTCGGCCACGCTCTGCTCGTAGTCGGCCAGCTCCTTCTGCGGGGCGATCCAGATCACGTTGCCGTTGCGGCGCTTGTCCAGGCTCTTGGCGCGCAGGATCACGTCCAGCGCCTGGTCCCACGGCACGTTGACCAGGCGCAGGGTGATGCTGCCGCCCACGGTGTCGGAGGCGACCAGGTTGAGGCCGGAGACGTCGGCCAGCAGCTGCAGCGCCGAGCGCACCGGGATGTCCTGCATGTTGAAGGTGACGCGGTTGCCGGTGTAGACCGGCTCCTGGCCCTTGGCCAGCTTGGCGGCCTCGGCGGGCGTGGTCTTCTTCGGCGCGACTTCCACCACGTACTGGTCGGCGGTCTGGTAGGAGGAGGTCTCCACCTTGCCCTTGAACGCGATCTCGACGCGCGCGCCGCCCGCCGTGTTGGCCTTGCTGGAGACGTACTGCACCGGCGTGGCGAAATCGAGCACGTCCAGCCGCTGCGCCAGGTTGGCGGGCAGGTTCACGTGGTCGAGGTTGACCACCAGGGTGTCGCCCTGGCGCTTCATGTCGGCGTTGGCGCCGGGGCCGGCGAAGCTGATCAGCACCCGGCCCTCGCCGTTGGGGCCGCGGCGGAAGTCGATGTTCGACACGGCCGGGCCGTTCATCGCCGACGGCAGCGCCTTGGACGGGTCGATCGTCGCCGCCGTGGTGGTGGTCTGCGCCGCGGTGCCGTTGTTGATCGTCAGCACCAGGCTGTCGCCCTCGACGCGGGCGCGGTAGGTGGACTCGCGCATCAGCTCGACCACCACGCGGGTGCGCCCGCCGGCGGCCACCGCCGACACGCCGGCGGTCGAGCCCTTGCCGATGTCCAGGTGGCGCGCGGCGGCGTTGTCGGTGTCGTCGAAGTCGAGCGCGATCCGCGGCGGGTTGCCGGTGGTGAAGATCTTCGGCTGCGGCACCGGGCCCTGGGCGAAGTTCATGTGCAGCTCGACGCGGCCGCCGGGCAGCGGTTCGTAGCTGATGTCCTTCAGGGTGGTGGTGGCCAGCGCGGCGCCGGCCCACAGGATGCCGACGGCCAGCAGGCCCATCGAAAGGCAACGGCTCGCTTGGCGCATGACACGGCCCCGGACAGGTTTGGTTTGGTTGCTCATTGCATCAGCCCCTGATTCCTATTTCTCGCCGAGCGCGATGCTGGCCGAACGTTCCATCCAGCCACCATTGCCATTGGAAACCAGCTCGACCAGGTCGATGTGGTCATCCGCAATGGCGGTGACGCGACCGTAGTTCTGCCCCATGTATTCGTTGCGGTGGACGCGGTGGATCACGCCGCCCGGGTCCTTGATCAGCACTTCCATGCCGGGTCCGGAGCCGATCGTGCCGACCATCTTCAGGCTGTCCAGCGCGAACAGTTCCAGCGGCTCCTTGGGCCGGTTCTCGTCCGGCCGCGGGCCCGTGCTGGCGCTGTTCTGCTGCAGCTCGGCGGTGCTCGGGCTGAACGGGTCGCGCTGGTCCTGGTCGTTGTACTGGAAGGTCTCGAAGGTCTTGATCACCGGCAGCGGCGGGATCGGCGCGCCCTTCTTCGCCTGCTCCTGCGCGACCCAGTCGTGCAGGTCGGACATGCCGCGGGTGCAGCCGCCCAGCGCCAGCACGGCGGCGAGCGCCAGGGCCGCGCGGGTCCAGCGGGCCGGATTGATGGCGACGAAGCCGCTCATTTGCCACCTCCTGCCTGGCCGCCGTGCGCCCCGGGACGGTTCGCTTCCTTCGCGGCGGCGCTTTCGTCGTCTTCGAGATAGCGGTAGGTCTTCACCGTGCCCTGCAGCACCAGCTGGCCGCTGCCCTTGTCCTTGGGGGTCAGGGACACGTCGTGCAGGGTGAGGATCACCACGCGCGGCAGCGAGGCCACGCCGCTGATGAAGGTGCCGAACTGGTGGTAGGTGCCGACCATCTTCAGCTGGATCGGCTTCTCGGCGTAGAACTCCTTGGGCGTTTCCGGGCCCGGCTGGAACACCTCCGGCTCCAGGCCCGCCGACAGCGCGGTCTGCGAGATGTCCACCAGCAGCTCCGGCATCTCGGTCTTGCTGGGCAGCTGGCGCAGCAGCTGGCGCAGCATGTCCTGCATCTCGTCGAGCTGCTGCTGCAGGGCCTCCAGGTTCACCGCCTTGGCCTGCTTCTGCGAGAACTCCTGCTTGAGCTGCTCCTCCTTGGTCGCCAGCGAGCTCAGCTCGTCCTGCTGGTCGCTGATCTTGAGGTACCAGCCCAGGAAGACCACCACCGCGAACAGCAGCACGATGAAGAACACCTTGACCGACCTCGGCCAGCCGCCGATGTTGTTGCGGTCGAGGTTGCGCAGATCGTCGAGGAACTTCATGGCCTGGCCCCTCCCGTCGGCGCGGCTGCAGTGGGCTTGGCGGCGCCGCCTCCGGCCGGGGCCGGCGCGGGCTTCGCCGTGCCGGCGGCAGCCGGCGGCGCGGCCGGCGCGGCGTTCGCGGGAGCCGCCGCGCTGCCGCCCGCGGCGGGCAGCAGCGGCATGGCGTTGGCGTTCTCGTCCTGCTTGGGCTTGCTCAGCGCCACGTCCAGGCCGAACACGTAGGGCATGCGGCTGTCGCCGTGGGTGTTCTCGGTCTTGCGCAGGTCGGCGTGGCCCATCCACGGCGAGGCCTCGATGTTGCGCATGTACTCGGCCACGCTGGAGTTGGACTGCGCCACGCCGTCCAGCGACATCGAGTCGCCGCTCTGCTTGAGGCCGGTCAGCCGCGCGCTGGCGGGGATGGTCTTCACCAGCTCGTCGAACAGGTGGACCATCTGCGAGCGGTTGGCCTGCAGCTGCTCGATGATCTCCTTGCGCGCCAGCAGGCGCTGGCGGACCTTCTCCAGGTCCTTGATCTTGGCGATCTTCTCGTCGAGCTGCTTGATCTGCCCCTGCAGGTAGGCGTTGCGCTCGTTCTGGTTGTCGATGCGCTGGCCCATCCAGAACGCCCACAGCAGCAGGCACAGCAGCGCCGCCACGAAGGCCGCGCCCAGCTGCAGGAAGAACTCGCGCTCGCGCTGCTTGCGGCGCTCGGCGCGCCACGGAAGAAGGTTGATGTGTGCCATCAGTCGAAGCTCCTCAGGGCGAGCCCGACCGCGATCATCAGCGCGGGAGCGTCCTGCGCCAGCGATTGCGCCTGCACCCGCGGCGACAGCGACATGCGGGCCAGCGGGTTGGCCACCACGCAGGGCACGCCGAGCTGCTCCTCCAGCATCGGCCCGAGGCCCTCGATGGAGGCGCAGCCGCCGGCCAGCACCACCTGGTCGACCTTGCTGTACTCGCTGCCGGCGAAGAAGAACTGCAGCAGGCGGCTGATCTGCTGGATCAGCGCCTCCTTGAACGGCTCCAGCGCCTCGCTCTCGTAGGATTCGGGCAGGCCGCCCTTGCGCTTGGCGCGCCCGGCCTCCTCGTAGGACAGGCCGTAGCGGCGCATGATCTCGTCGGTGAGCTGCTTGCCGCCGAACACCTGCTCGCGCGAGTAGATGGTGCGCTGGTTGCGCAGCACCGAGAGCGTGGTCATGGTGGCGCCGATGTCCACCACGGCGACCAGCGCGTCGCGGCCGACGTTGAGCTGGTCGGCCAGCAGGGTGAAGGCGTTCTCCAGCGCGAAGGCCTCCACGTCGATCACCTGCGCCTTGAGGCCGCCCAGGTCCAGCGCGGCCACGCGCATGTCGACGTTCTCGGTGCGCGAGGCCGCCAGCAGCACGTTGTTCATCTCGGGGTTGTCGCGCACCGGGCCGAGCACCTCGAAGTCGAGGCTGACCTCGTCGATCGGGTACGGGATGTACTGGTTGGCCTCGACCTGGATCTGCCCTTCCAGGTCGTCATCGGACAGGTCGGCCGACATCGGCACGATGCGGGTGATCACCGCCGAGCCGGCCACCGCCGCCGCGGCGTGCTTGAGCTTGGAGCCGGACCGGGCCAGCGCCCGCCGGATCGCCTCGCCCACCGCCTCGACCTCGACGATGTTCTTCTCGACCACCGCATTGGGGGGCAGCGGCTCCACCGCGTAATGCTCGACGCGATAGCGGCCACCCGCCTGGCTGAGCTGCAGCAGCTTGACCGCGGTCGAACTGATGTCGACGCCGATCAGCGGCGGCTTCTTGGGTGTAAAGAGCCCCACGATTTTCCCCCTTTCCCCTGGCGCCCCGGAACCGGATACCGGCGGATGCGCTGGGGCATTAAATCCAAAAAATAACGCAATGGCAACGGCCTACGCGCACTTTCTCAACTATTGGGCGTGATGACCGCCACATTTGGGCCATCGGCGGCAATGGCCTGTTTTTTGCTCTGGGCCGCCGTGCTCATGTGGGGAATACTGCAACATCTATACTCTGTCCGGTTTGACTCACGTCTCGCTCTTCCCAAAAGCCATGCGAATTCTGAAGCGTCTGCTGCGCTGGGCCCTGATCCTGGCCTTCACCGGGCTGTTGCTCGCCGTGCTGGCCGTGGGCGTGGCCTACTGGCTGATCGCGCCGCGGCTGCCTTCGGTGTCGCAGCTGAAGGACTACCACATGCAGGTGCCGCTGCGGGTGCTGAGCGCGGACGGCAAGCTGATCGCCAGCTTCGGCGAGACGCGGCGCATCCCGGTCGACATCGCCCACGTGCCCGACCGGCTCAAGCACGCCGTGCTGGCCGCCGAGGACGCCGACTTCTACAGCCACCCCGGCGTGGACTGGCACGGCATCGCCCGCGCCGGCTGGCACGTGCTGATCTCCGGCGGCGACAAGGGCCCGGGCGGCTCCACCATCACCCAGCAGGTGGCGCGCAACTTCTTCCTCAGCCCGGAGAAGCTCTACTCGCGCAAGCTCACCGAGATCTTCATCGCGCTGCGCATGGAGAACGAGCTCAGCAAGGACCAGATCCTGGAGCTCTACCTCAACAAGATGTTCCTGGGCCACCGCTCCTACGGCGTGGCCGCGGCGGCCGAGTACTACTACGGCAAGACCCTGGACCAGCTGACCGTGGCGCAGTGCGCCACCCTCGCCTCCACCTTCCAGCTGCCCTCGGTGGTCAACCCCATCAACAACCCCAAGCGCATGCTCGCCCGGCGCAACTGGGTGCTGGGGCAGATGCTGGAGCACCGCTACATCGGCCAGGCCGAGTACCAGCAGGCGATCGCCGAGCCCAACGACGCCTACCCGCACGAGCAGCCGATCGAGGTGGACGCGCCCTACCTGGCCGAGATGGTGCGCCAGCAGGCGCTGGACCGCCTCGGCAACGACGCGCTCACCGAGGGCTACGTGGTCAGGACCACGCTCGACAGTACGCGCCAGCAGGCGGCGACCGAGGCGGTGCGCAAGGGCCTGGTGGACTACGACCACCGCCACGGCTGGCGCGGCCCGGAGGCGCACCAGGAGCTGGCGCCGGACGCCGGCGCGGCGGACTTCGACCGCATCCTCGCCGGCTACACCGACCTGGCCGGCATGCAGCCGGCGCTGGTCACCGCCAGCTCGGCGACGCAGGCCACGCTCTACCTGGCCAGCCGCGACAGCGTCACGCTCGACCTCGCCGCGATGGCGTGGGCGCGCCCGTACATCAGCGAGACCCGGGTCGGCGCCGCGCCGAGGGCGGTGGACGCCGTGCTCAAGCGCGGCGACATCGTGCGCCTGGCGCGCGACGGCGACGGCAAGTGGCAGCTGACCCAGCTGCCGGCCGTGCAGGGCGCGCTGGTCTCGCTCAACCCCGAGGACGGCGCGGTGCAGGCCCTGGTGGGCGGCTTCAACTTCCTGCGCAGCAAGTTCAACCGCGCGGTGATGGCGGCGCGCCAGCCCGGCTCCAGCTTCAAGCCCTACATCTACTCGGCGGCGTTCGAGCGCGGCTTCACCCCCGCCTCGATCGTCAACGACGCCCCGCTCGCCCTGCCCGACCCGTCGCGCCCGGGCGGCCTGTGGACGCCCTCCAACGACGACGACAAGTTCGACGGCCCGATCCGCCTGCGCGAGGCGCTGGTGCAGTCGAAGAACCTGGTCTCGGTGCGCCTGCTGGACGCCATCGGCGTGCGCTACGCGCGCGACTACGTCACCCGCTTCGGCTTCCCGCTCGACGCGCTGCCCAACAACCTGTCGATGGCGCTGGGCACCGCCTCGGTCTCGCCGATGAGCATGGCGCGCGGCTACGCGGTGTTCGCCAACGGCGGCTACCTGGTCACGCCCTACTTCATCAGCGAGATCGACGACCGCGACGGCAAGCCGGTCTACGTCGCCAACCCGGCCCGCGCCTGCCGCACCTGCCAGGAGCGCCTGCTCAATCCGACCCCGCCGGGCCCGCCGCCGCCCGACGCCGCCAAGGCCCCGGGCAACGCGGTGGTGGCCTCCGCCGCCTCCGCGGCGGCCGCGCCGGCCACCACCGCGCCGCTGCCCGCGGACGCGCACGCCGCCGGCGAGCATGCGCCGGAGCTCGCCCCGCACGTGATCGACGTGCGCAACGACTACCTGGTCACCTCGCTGATGAAGGACGTGATCCTGCGCGGCACCGGCTTCGCCGCCAAGGCGCTGGGCCGCGACGACCTGGCCGGCAAGACCGGCTCCACCAACGACCACCGCGACGCCTGGTTCGTCGGCTTCGACACCGGCGTGGTCAGCGCGGTGTGGGTCGGCTTCGACGACTTCAGCTCGCTGGGCAAGGCGCGCGGCGTGGGCGAGTTCGGCGCGCAGGCCGCGCTGCCGATCTGGATGGACTACATGCGGGTGGCGCTCAAGGACGCGCCGTCGGCCGCGCTGCCGATGCCGCCCGGCATCAGCACCGTGCTGATCAACCGCTCCAGCGGCCTGCCCACCACGCCGGAAGACCCCAACGCGATGAACGAGATCTTCAAGGTCGAGGACGTGGACCGCCTGCGCGCGCTGGCCACCCAGCAGCAGCAGAACGAGCAGGACCAGCACGCCTACGACATCTTCTGAGCGCGCCGCCGCCGGCACGGCGGCGCGGGCCGGGCCGCAAAAGCTTGCGCGCGGCGCGCGGGCCATGCCCGGTTACTTCCCGCCATGCGATTGCGGTAGCCTTGGCCGCGCAGCGCTGGGAAGGAGGAGCACCATGGCACGCGGCGAACACCATCGCATCCATGCCCAGGACCGCATGCAGCGCAACCGCCTGCGGGTCGCCCAGGAGGCCGCCCGCCTGATGAGCGAGCACGGCATCCGCGACTTCCACCACGCCAAGCTCAAGGCCGCCGAGCGCCTGGGCGTGCTCGACGCGCAGGCGCTGCCGCGCAACCACGAGGTCGAGCAGGCGCTGCGCGAGCGCCAGCGCATCTTCCAGGCCGACCGCCAGCCGCAGGCGCTGCGCGCCCGCCGCGAGGCCGCGGTGGAGGCGATGCGCTTCCTCGCCCGCTTCGATCCGCGCCTGGTCGGCGCGGTGCTCGACGGCACCGCCGACGAGCACTCGGCGGTGTGCCTGCACGTGTTCAGCGACGACCCGGACGCGGTGGCGCTGTTCCTGCGCGAGCACGGCGTGCCGGCGGAGACGCAGACCCGCCGCCTGCGCGTCAGCCGCGACATGCAGGCGGAATACCCGGTGCTGCTGTTCGCCGCCGACGGCCTGCCGTTCGACCTCACCGTGCTGCCGCGCAACGCGCTGCGCCAGGCGCCGCTGGACCGCATCGACGAGAAGCCGATGCGCCGCGCCTCGCTGGCCGGCGTGGAGGAACTGCTGGCCGCGCCGGACGGGGACGACGAGTTCGAGCGGATACTGGCTGCCGTGCGGCGGTGACCGTTCGCGGTTGCTGCGCCTTTCCCATCGAGGCATCGAAGCAAGGTCGCCGCAACGCCGGCTTGTCGCGCCTCCTCTCCCCTCCGGGGAGAAGGAATGAGGTGAGGGGGCAAGCTCGCGGGTACGCTGATCGACTCGCAGCGCATGCCGATCGACGGGCACGCTTTATCGGCAGCCCTTTCGCGGTATGGCCCCTCACCCCGGCCCTCTCCCCGGAGGGGAGAGGGCGCAAGGCCCGCATCGTGGCGCCAGGTTGCGGTGCGCCTCTCTCTACGGAGAGGCCATCGTTCCGGAGGAAGCAACGCACGAGGCAAGCCCCCAACGAAAAACGCCCCGGCATGGCCGGGGCGTTTCGCGTCCTGCGGGCGGAAGGCCGGTCGCTCAGCGCTTGTCCGCCGGCACGTAGTCGCGCACGCCCGAGCCCACGTAGAGCTGGCGCGGACGGCCGATGCGCGAGCCGGGGGTCTCGTGCTGCTCGATCCAGTGCGCGATCCAGCCCGCGGTGCGGGCGATGGCGAACATCACCGTGAACATCTCGGTGGGGATGTTCAGCGCCTTGTAGATGATGCCCGAGTAGAAGTCGACGTTCGGGTACAGCTTGCGCTCGACGAAGTAGTCGTCCTTCAGCGCCGCCTCCTCCAGCTTCACCGCCACTTCCAGCAGCGGGTCGTTCACGCCCAGCTCGCCCAGCACCTTGTGGGTCATCTCGCGGATGATCTTGGCGCGCGGGTCGAAGTTCTTGTAGACGCGGTGGCCGAAGCCCATCAGGCGGAAGTTGTCGTTCTTGTCCTTGGCGCGCAGCACGGCCTTCTCGACCTGGTCCGGCGTGCCGATCTCCTCCAGCATCTTCAGCACCGCCTCGTTGGCGCCGCCGTGCGCGGGGCCCCACAGCGCGGTGATGCCCGCGGCGATCGAGGCGTACGGGTTGGCGCCGGTGGAGCCGACCAGGCGCACCGTCGAGGTGGAGGCGTTCTGCTCGTGGTCGGCGTGCAGGATGAACAGCAGGTCCAGCGCCTTGGCCGCCACCGGGTTGAGCTGCAGCGGCTCGCTCGGCACCTCGAACATCATGTGCAGGAAGCGGCTGACGTACTCGAGGTTGTTGCGCGGGTAGCGGAACGGCCAGCCGATCGAGTAGCGGTAGCAGGCCGCGGCGATGGTCGGCATCTTGGCGATCAGGCGGATCGCGGCGAGCTTGCGGTCCTCCGGGTCGTCCACGTTCAGGTCGTCGTGGTAGAACGCCGACAGCGAGGCCACCGCGGCGGCCAGCATCGCCATCGGGTGCGCGTCGTGGTGGAAGCCCTGGAAGAAGTTCTTCAGCGACTCGTGCATCATCGTGTGATGCGTGATCTGGTGCTCGAAGGCGGCGAACTCGTCCTTCTTCGGCAGCTCGCCGTGGAGCAGCAGGTAGGCCACCTCGAGGAAGCTGGACTTCTCCGCCAGCTGCTCGATCGGGTAGCCGCGGTACAGCAGCACGCCCTGGTCGCCGTCGATGTAGGTGATCGCGCTCTTGGTGCTGGCGGTGGCGCCGAAGCCCGGGTCGAAGGTGAAGTGGCCGGTGTCCTTGTACAGCGTGGACAGGTCGATGCAGGCCGGGCCGAGCGTGCCGCTCAGCAGGGGAAGCTCGCTGCTGCGGTGATTCGACTCATCGACCAGCTTGACGGTCTTGGGATCGGACACGGATACCTCCTTCGCATAGGTCGCGCCGGAGCGACCTCGGAAAGGCGCCGGCCGGCGTGGGGATCGGGCACCCGCCGCGGGGGATGGCGGCGGTGCATCCACGCATTATCGCACATCGCCGCCGCGAACATCCGATAGCGGATGGTCGAAAGCCGCTCCCGCGGAGCGCGCAAACGGACACGGGGCGGCCCTTACGGACCACCCCGTGGGAGACCGGCCGGCCGGCCGCCGCGGCGGCCGGCGCAGGCCATCACTTCTGCGCGTAGCGGCGGCGGAACTTGTCGACGCGGCCGCCGGCGTCGATGGTCTTCTGCTTGCCGGTGTAGAACGGATGCGAGTGGCTGGAGATATCCACCTTGACCAGCGGGTACTCGTTGCCGTCCTCCCACTTGATGGTTTCCTTGGTGGCGATCGTCGAACGCGTCAGGAACGCGAAGTCGGACGACAGGTCCTGGAACACCACCGGACGGTAGTTCGGATGGATATCGGGCTTCATGTCGGACTCAAAGCGGTGGGTGAAAAGGACGATATTGTAGAGGGGGGCTTGCGGGTTGCGCAAGATGACGGTCTGGAAGGGACGGGTAGCGAGGGCGCGAGGACCGCGACCGCCCGAAGCCCCCGGCTGGCCGCCCTCGCTACTCGCTACTCGCTACTCGCTACTCGCCCCTCATCCCTCGCCCGCCGCCCCCAGCGCCGCCCGCACCATCGCCCCGAACCGCACCTGGTCCACCTCCAGCACGATGTCGGCGTTGGCCGGGCGGCCCAGCCGGCCGGCCCAGTCCACCACGGTGGCGCCGCGGGTGAGGCGGCCGTCCAGCTCCACCGCCACGTGGCGGCTTTCCCGGCGGGTGACGATGGACGGGTCGATCGCCACCGCCATCGCCAGCGCGTCGGCGGCGATGATGCCGCGGCGCGCCTTGCGCCGGTTGAACGCGCGCGCGGTGCCGAACACGCGGCCGAAGAACCCGGCCCGGGCGTCGCCGGCGGCCAGCCAGCGGTCGAACTCGTCCTCGTCGAAGGCGTGCCGCAGGGTGGCCTCCCAGTCGACCAGCTCGAAATGCGGGAAGGCCTCGAACACCACGTGGGCCGCCTCCGGGTCGAAGCCCACGTTGAACTCGGCCGGCACCTTGTCGGTGTTGCCGTGCCCGGTGACCGCGCCGCCCATCACCACCAGCCGCTTCACCCGCGCGGGCAGCGCGGGGTCCAGCCGCAGCGCCAGCGCCAGGTTGGTCAGCGGCGCCAGCGCCACCAGGGTCAGCTCGCCGGGGCGCTCGCGGGCGAGGCGCAGCAGCGCCAGCGCGGCGGCCTCGTCCGCCGGCGCGGCGGCGGGCGCGGGGAAGCCGACGTCGCCGAAGCCGTCCGCGCCATGCACGAAGGCGGCGTCCTCCTCCGGCGCCCGCACCAGCGGGCCGGGACAACCGGGGAACACCGGCGTGGCCGCGCCGAGCAGGTCCACCAGCGTGCAGGCGTTGCGCACGGTGTGGCCGATGCCGACGTTGCCGGCGGCGATGCTCAGCCCCGCCACGTCGGCGTGCGCGTGCGCCATCAGGATGGCCAGGGCGTCGTCCACGCCGGGGTCGGTGTCGATGAGGAGTTGGGGGCGGGTGGGCATGGGGGATGAGGGGCGAGGGATGAGGGACGAGTAGCGAGGGCGCGATGATCGCGGCCTGCCGTCGGCCTGGAGGGTGCTTTCTACAATAGCGGTTCTTGGCGGCTCACCTGAAGAGGCGGGCGCGCACTGGAGGCACGGGGCCATGCGGCAACGCCGATCCCCGCGCCCTCACCACTCACTACTCGTCCCTGCCCCCTCACGCATGCGCGTAGCGCGCCGCGCCGCCGATCCAGCGCTCGACCAGCGCCTGCGCGCGGCGCGGATGCTCGGCGAGCAGGCGCTCGCCCACCCGCTGCACGCCCGGCAGCAGGTGCGCGTCGCGCGCCAGGTCGGCGATGCGGAAGCTGAGCTGGCCGGTCTGGCGGGTGCCCAGCACCTCGCCGGGGCCGCGCAGCTCCAGGTCCTTCTCGGCGATGCGGAAGCCGTCGGTGGTCTCGCGCATCACGTTGAGCCGCTCGCGCGCGAGCTGCCCCAGCGGCGGCTGGTACAGCAGCACGCAGCTGGACGCCGTGGCGCCGCGCCCCACCCGCCCGCGCAGCTGGTGCAGCTGGGCCAGGCCCAGCCGCTCGCTGTTCTCGATCACCATCAGGCTGGCGTTGGGCACGTCCACGCCCACCTCGATCACCGTGGTGGCGACCAGCACGGCGATGGCGCCGGCCTTGAAGGCGTCCATCGCCGCCTGCTTCTCCTTCGGCTTCATGCGGCCGTGGACCAGCCCGACCGGAAGCCCCGCCAGCGCCGCGGAGAGCTCCGCGTGCGCCACCTCGGCGGCCTGCGCGCGCAGCTGCTCGGACTCCTCGATCAGCGTGCACACCCAGTACGCCTGCCGTCCTTCCGCGCAGGCGGCGCGGATGCGCTCGATCACCTCGGCGCGGCGCGCGTTGGACACCGCCACCGTCCGCACCGGCGTGCGGCCCGGCGGCAGCTCGTCGATCGAGGAGACGTCGAGGTCGGCGTAGGCGGCCATCGCCAGCGTGCGCGGGATCGGCGTGGCGGTGAGCACCAGCTGGTGCGGCACCAGGTCGCCTTCCCGCCCCTTGTCGCGCAGCGCCAGGCGCTGCTGCACGCCGAAGCGGTGCTGCTCGTCGACGATCACCAGCCCCAGCCGCGCGAAGGCGACGCCCTCCTGCATCAGCGCGTGGGTGCCGATCGCCACCGGCGCGCCCTCCGCCACGCGCTGCAGCGCCTGCCGGCGCGCGCGGCCCTGCACCTTGCCGGCCAGCCACTCGACCGCGACGCCGAGCGGCTCCAGCCAGCGGCGGAAGTTGGCCAGGTGCTGCCCGGCCAGCAGCTCGGTGGGCGCCATCAGCGCGACCTGGTGGCCGGCCTCGACCGCCGCCAGCGCCGCCAGCGCCGCGACCAGGGTCTTGCCGGAGCCGACGTCGCCCTGCACCAGCCGCAGCATCGGCCGCGGCCGCGCCAGGTCGGCGGCGACCTCCTCGGCCACGCGCCGCTGCGCGCCGGTCGGCCGGAACGGCAGGGCCTGCAGCAGTTGCCGGCGCAGCGCGCCATCGCCGGCCAGCGCGGGCGCGTGCCGGCGGCGCACCGCCGCGCGCAGGCGCTTCAGGCTCAGGTGCTGGGCCAGCAGCTCCTCGAAGGCCAGCCGCCGCTGCGCCGGATGGCGGCCCTGGGTGAGTTGCGCGAGGTCGGCGTCGGCCGGCGGGCGGTGCACGTACAGCAGTGCCTCGCGCAGCGAGGTCAGGCCCAGCTCGGCGCACAGCGCCGGCGGGATCAGTTCCAGCGACGCCTCCGGCGGCAGCAGCGCCAGCGCCTTGCCGATCACCCCGGCCAGCCGCCTCTGCCCCAGCCCCTCGGTGGCCGGGTAGACCGGGCTGAGCAGCGCCTCCAGCGTTGGCGGCGCGTCGCTGGCCAGGCGCTGGTACTGCGGATGCACCATCTCCAGCCCGGCCGCGCCCAGCCGCACCTCGCCGTAGCACAGCAGGCGCGTGCCGGGCGCGAGCAGCTCGGCCTGCGCGCGGTGGAAATGGAAGAAGCGCAGCAGCAGGGTCTGCCGCGAGTCGTCGCCCAGCGCCACCTTGAGCTGCGGGCGGTAGCGGAAGCCGCGCTCGACCGCCTCGACCACGCCGGCGACCTGCGCGCGCATGCCGGGACGGAGCTCGGCGATCGGCGTGATCCGGGTGCGGTCCTCGTAGCGCAACGGCAGGTGGAACCAGAGGTCCTGCACGCGCTCCAGGCCCAGCCGCGCCAGCGCCTCGGCCAGCGCCGGCCCCACGCCGGGCAGCACGGCCACCGGCGTCGAGCCGGGGTCGGCGGCGGCAGGGACGGCGGCGCGCGCGGGCATGGCGCAAGCCTAGCCGGGCGGATGCGGCAAGGACTGTCGGCGCATGCCGCGGCGGCGCCTCAGTCCAGCACCATCACCGCGTCCACCTCCACCTGCGCGCCCCTGGGCAGGCCGGCGACCTCGATGGTGGAGCGCGCGGGATACGGCTGCGCGAAGTACTCGGCCATCACCGCGTTCACCTCGCCGAAGTGGGCCAGGTCGGTGACGTAGATGCCCACGCGCACGATCTTGTCCAGCGCGCCGCCGGCCGCTTCCGCCACCGCCTTGAGGTTGTCGAACACGCGCCGGGTCTGCGCGGCGATGTCGCCCTCGACCAGCGCGCCGGTGGCCGGGTCGAGCGGGATCTGGCCGGAGAAGTACACGGTGCCGCCGGCGCGCACGGCCTGCGAGTAGGGGCCGATCGCGGCGGGCGCCTGGTCGGTGGCGATGATCTGGCGGGACATGGGGGCCTCGTCGTTGCGGGAAGGCCCGCCAGTCTAGAACGGGACGCGCGCGGCCGACAGCGCGGGGCGCGGCGACGGTTGCGCCCAGGGCACCGTCCCGGCGCGGGCCGGACCAGCGCGCGGCGCGCAGAGCGCGCGGCGCCGGAATGACGAGCGAAAAGCCATGGTTGCGCATGGGTGGGGCGTGCGCAAAAGCGGACCGGCGGCGCGGCATGGCGGGAGCGGGAATGGTCTGCGCATCGCGGCCGGAGGCCGCGATCAATCTGGCCCGAGCCCGCTAACGACCGAGCGCCGCCTCGACCCCCGCCCGCAGTTCATCCCGCCGGCCTTCCTGGCCTCTTTACTCGGAAGATCTCGAACAGGCGCCTCAGAGCGGATAGCGGTAGGCGCCGCTGACCACGCCGGTGCGGCGCACGCGGCGGATCACGTCGGCCAGGTGCTTGCGGTTCTTCACTTCCATGGTGAACAGCAGCGTGGCGGCGGCGGCGTCGCGCTCGACGTATTCCACGTTCTCGATGTTGGAGTCGGCCGCGGCGATCGCCGCGGCGATGGTGGCCAGCACGCCGGGGCGGTTGATCACCTCGATGCGCAGCTCGGCCTTGAAGTCGCCCTGCACGTCGCGGTCCCACTCGATCGCCACGCAGCGCTCGGGCGACTTGCGCAGCTCGGCCACGTTCGGGCACTCCACCCGATGCACCACGATGCCCTTGCCGGGCGACAGGTAGCCGATGATCTCGTCGCCGGGCAGCGGATGGCAGCAGTTGGCGAAGCTGAGCACGCCGCGCTCGGCGCCGGTGATGCGGATCTTCTCGCTGGCGTGCGGCGCCGCCTTGCCCGCGCGCACCTTCTCGCCGCGCGCGGCGACCAGCTGGGTGGCCACCTGGTCGGGCATGCGGTTGCCCAGCGCGATGTCGGCCAGCAGTTCCTCCAGCCGGTGCAGCTTGGAGTCCTGCAGGAAGCGGTCGAGCACCGCCGGCGGGATCGCGTCCAGGCTGCTGCCCAGCGCGTCGAGCGCGCGGTCGAGCATGCGGTGGCCGAAGTCCACCGCGTCCTCGTGCTGCAGGCGCTTGAGGTGCTGGCGGATCGCCGTGCGCGCCTTGCCGGTGACCACGAACTCCAGCCAGGCCGGGTTGGGCAGCGCCGACGGCGCGGTGATGATCTCCACCAGCTGGCCGGACTCCAGCCGCGTGCGCAGCGGCACCAGCTTCTTGTCCACGCGCGCGGCCACCGCGTGGTCGCCCACGTCGGTGTGCACCGCGTAGGCGAAGTCCAGCGCGGTGGCGTTGCGCGGCAGCGAGAGGATGTCGCCGCGCGGGGTGAACAGGTAGACCTCGTCCGGGAACAGGTCGATCTTGACGTTCTCGATGAACTCCGCCGGCGAGGGCGTGTTGGCCTGGCTGTCGGCCAGCGAGGACAGCCACTCGCGCGCGCGCGCCTGCGCGCTGTTGGCCGGGCCGCTCTCGGTCTTGTAGGCCCAGTGCGCGGCCACGCCGCGCTCGGCCACCTGGTCCATCTCCTCGGTGCGCACCTGCACCTCGATCGGCGCGCCGAACGGCCCCAGCAGCACGGTGTGCAGCGACTGGTAGCCGTTGGCCTTGGGGATGGCGATGAAGTCCTTGAAGCGGCGGTCCACCGGCTTGTACAGCGAATGCACCGCGCCCAGCGCCATGTAGCAGCGCATCGCGCTGTCCACCACCACGCGGAAGCCGTACACGTCCATCAGCTGGGCGAAGCTCTTGTGCTCGTTGCGCATCTTCGAATAGATGCTCCACGGCGACTTGATCCGCCCCACCACGCGCGCCGGCAGGTGCTCGGCGGCCAGCCGCGCGGACAGCGCGTTCTCGATCTTCGCCATCGCCTCGCGGCGGTTGCCCAGCGCGGCGCGGATGCGCTCGCTGATCACCCGGTAGCGGTCGGGATAGAGCGCGCGGAAGCCCAGGTCCTGCAGCTCCGCCTTGAACTTGTTCATGCCCAGCCGCTGCGCGATCGGCGCGTAGATCTCCAGCGTCTCGCGCGCGATGCGGCGGCGCGATGCGGCGTCCTTGGCGCCCAGCGTGCGCATGTTGTGCAGGCGGTCGGCCAGCTTGATCAGGATCACGCGCAGGTCGCGCGCCATCGCCAGCAGCATCTTGCGGAAGCTCTCCGCGTCGGCCTCCTGCCGGCTGGAGAAGCGCATCTTGTCCAGCTTGGTGACGCCGTCGACCAGCTCGGCCACGGTCTCGCCGAACTCGCTGGCCAGCTCGGTGCGGCTGAGCGCGGTGTCCTCCAGCGTGTCGTGCAGGATCGCCGCGATGATCGTCTCGGCGTCCAGCCCCAGCTCGGCGAGGATGCCGGCCACGGCGACCGGATGGGTGATGTAGGGCTCGCCGCTCTTGCGCGCCTGGCCCTCGTGCGCGCGGGCGCCCACCTCGTAGGCGCGCAGCACGCGCGCCACCTGCGGCTCGGGCAGGTAGGCGATGCGCTCCTTCAGCGCCAGCACGTAGGGGGGCAGCACGGACGGGTCCGCGGCCGGGGGGGCCGCGGTCGTCGGCATGGGAATGCGCTGCCCGCTCAGGCGGACACCTCGCGCAACGGGCCGCCGGCGCGGGCCGCGCGGCAGGAAAGATGCCCGGCGCCCGCGGGGCCGGGCTTGCGGCGGCGCTGTCGACAGCCGCCGCCGTCCATCAGTCGTCGCCGCCCTTGGACAGGTCGTCGTCCACCTCGGCGGCCGCCCATTCCAGGGCCTCGCGCTCGGCGCGCTCGCGCTCGGCGCGGTCGATCTCGTCGATGGTGGCCTGGTCGATGCGGCGGTCGGCGATCTCGCGCAGGGCGAGCACGGTGGGCTTGTCGTTGTCGGGGTTGACCGCCGGCTCGGCACCCTTCGACAGCTGCCGGGCGCGCTTGGTCGCCATCAGCACCAGTTCGAAACGGTTGTCGACCACCTCGAGGCAGTCTTCCACGGTAATGCGGGCCATGTGAAATCCTCAAGCGATAAAGCGACTTATACGGTTTGACAGTGTAGCCAGCGGGACCTTGGCTGGCAATGCGGCGCGCGCGTATCATGCGCGGTTCAGCGCGGGACAGGGATCGTCATGGACGTGCAAAATACAATACCAGGAAGTACAATTTTGCGTCTTTCCCCGCTGCCTGCTCGCCCCATGCCCCCCTTTCGCCGCCTTCTCTCGCCGAGCCGCTGGATGCCGCTGGTCGCGGTGGCCCTGCTCGCCGGCTGCGCCATCGCCAAGCCGCGTACCGACGACCCGCTGGAGAAGTACAACCGCAAGGTCTACGCCTTCAACGATGCGCTGGACCGGGCGGTGATCCGCCCCGTGGCGGTCGGTTACCGCAAGGTGACCAACCCGCCGGTGCGCCGCTCGATCAGCGACTTCTTCACCAACCTGCGCATGCCGGTCACCATCGCCAACGACCTCCTGCAGGCGCGGCCGAAGCAGGCGCTGAAGAGCAGCGGGCGCTTCCTGGTGAACCTGACGCTGGGCATCGGCGGCTTCTTCGACCCGGCCAGCCAGCTCGGCCTGCCGCTGGAGGACAACGACTTCGGCGTGACCCTCGCGCGCTGGGGCGTGCCGGAGGGCGACTTCCTGATGCTGCCCTTCGTCGGCCCGACCACCGCGCGCGACGTGTGGCGCCTGCCGGTGGACAGCTACTTCTTCGACCCGCTGAGCCGCTACGCCCGCCACCACGACTTCAAGGCCGGCCAGTACTACCTGCCCGAGGTGCTCTACCTGGTCACGCTGCGCGCGCGCGCCATCGACGCCGAGGGCTTCCTGAAGTCGGCCTACGACCCCTACGTGTTCCTGCGCGACGCCTACCGCCAGCAGCGCATCTACGAGATCTACGACGGCAACCCGCCGGCCGAGATCATCGAGCAGATGCAGGGGCTCAAGGACGACGACTTCGACCCGGAGCAGCTGCTCGACGAGCAGCACCAGTGGGAGAACCAGCATCCGGGACAGGCCAACCAGCCGCCGGAAGGCCAGCCGCCGCCGCAGAAGCAGTAGCGCGGCGGCGCGGAAACGGAAAAGGGGCCGCGCGGCCCCTTTTCCGTGCGTGCCGGACGCGCGGGACTCAGCCGGCGAGGGCCTCCACCTCGCACAGCCGCGCCAGCGCGCGCATCCCGGCCGGCATGTTGACCACCTCCAGGCGCCCGCCCCGGCGCGCGGCGTCCGCCTGCACCGCCAGCAGGCAGGCCAGCCCCGCGCTGTCGCTGCGCGCGAGGCCGGCCAGGTCCAGCCGGCGCGGCCGCTCCGCCCGCACCGCGGCGCCGATCTCGCGCAGCGCGGCGGCGGCGGTGGCGAAGCTCAGCTCGCCTTCCAGGCCGAGCGTGCCCGGCGCGGCGCGGGAAAGCCGGAAAGCGCCCTGGCTCATGGCGAGGACGGCGCCTTGCTGTCCTTCTCCAGCGTCTCCAGCGCCTTCTCGCCCTGGGTCTCCAGGTTGGTGATGAGCTGGTCGATGCCGACCTTGCGGATCTCCGCGTCCACCTGGTTGCGGTAGTTGGTGACGTAGGAGATGCCCTCGATGATCACGTCGTAGGCCTTCCAGTCGCCGCTCTTGCTCCTGCGGAAGGCGTAGTCCACCGACACCGTCTTGCCGTCGTCCAGCACCACCTGGGTGCGCACCACGGTGCGCTTCTCGTTGAGGTCGCCGTTGAACGGCAGCACCTTCACCGCGCCCTTGGTGTAGTTGAGCAGGCCCTCGGCGTAGCGGTGGGTGATCGAGTTGTAGAACGCCTTGGCGAAGCGCTCGCGCTGCGCCGGGCTGGCCTCGCGCGCGTGCTGGCCGAGCACCAGGATCGAGGCGTAGTCGATGTCGAAGTGCGGCAGGAACACGTCGTCGATGACCGCGATGAGCTTTTCCTTGTCGTTCTTCAGCTCGTCGCGGTGGCCGGCGATGGTCTTGTCCAGGTCCTTGGTGATCGCCTGCACGACCTGCTCGGGGCTCTGCTGGGAAGCGTCCGCCGATGCGTCCTGGGCGAGGACCGGGGCGGCGGCGAGACTGCCGGCCGCGAGGGCGATGGCGAGGGCCAGACTGCGCAACATGGGGAACTCCTTGTGGGGGAAGGCCGGCATCACTGCTTGCCGGCGGAAGCGTCGGGCGAGGTGCCGGGCTTCTTCTCGCCCGGCGAGCCGTTGACCAGGAACTTGCCGATCAGGTCCTCCAGCTGCATCGCCGACTGGGTCAGCACCAGCTCGTCGCCGTCCTTCAGCATGTCCGGCGAGCCGCCCGGCTGGATCGCAACGTACTGGCTGCCGATCAAACCGCTGGTGAACACCGCGGCGGCCGAGTCGTCGGGGATCTGGTCGTATTTCCTGTCGATCGCCAGGGTGACCACGGCGTCCAGCTTGACCGGGTCGGCCTGCACCGAGGCGACGCTGCCGATCGCCACGCCGGCCATCTTCACCGGCGCGCCCGCCGACAGCGCGCCGACGTTGGAGAAGCGCGCCTTCACCGTGTAGGTGCCGCCCAGGTTGTCCGCCGCGCCGCCGGCGCCGAAGAACTTGCCGAGCATCTCCTCCAGCTGCTGCGCCGGGCGGGTCAGCGCCAGCCTGCCGCCGTCGGCCAGCATCTTCCTGGCGTGGCCGAACTCGATGCCCACGTACTGATCGCCGAGCAGGCCGCTGGTGAAGATGGTGGCGACCGAGTCCTCGGGGATCTTGTCGAAGCGCTTGTCGATGGCCAGCTTCACGTCGGCCGCCTCCTTGCCCGGCGCCAGGTCGATCGACTTCACCTGGCCGACGCGCACGCCCGCCACCTTCACCGGCGCGCGCTCCTTGAGCTGGCCGACGTTGGCGAACTCCACGTCCACCGTGTAGGTGTCGCCCAGCCGCACGTTGGCCACCGAGGTGGTCTGGGTGGCGAGATAGGCCAGCGTGGCGAAGCCGAGCACGATGAACAGGCCGGTGCCGACGGCATAGGATTTTCTCTGGCTCACGACAGCATCCTCGCGGGAATCGAAACGGGTAGTGGCATGGCGCTCACATCAGGAAGGCGGTGAGCACGAAGTCCAGCGCCAGGATGGCGATGGACGAGGCGACCACGGTGCGGGTGGTGGCGTAGGCCACGCCCTCGCTGGTCGGCGGCGTGGTGTAGCCCTGGAACACCGCGATCAGCGACACCACCGCGCCGAACACCAGGCTCTTCCACAGGATGCCGTTGACCACGTCGGTGCGCAGCTCCACCGCGGCGATCATGTTCGACCAGAAGGTGCCGTTGTCGATGCCCAGCCAGCTCACCCCGACCAGGTGGCTGCCGAGCAGCGTGGTGGCGCAGAACACGCAGGCCAGCAGCGGCATCGCGATCAGCCCGCCCAGGAAGCGCGGCGCGGCCACGTAGGCGACCGGGTCCACCGCCATCATTTCCATCGCCGCGAGCTGGTCGGTGGCGCGCATCAGGCCGATCTCGGCGGTGATCGAGGTGCCGGCGCGGCCGGCGAACAGCAGCGCGGTGAGCACCGGCCCCAGCTCGCGGTACACCGCCAGCGCCACCACCTCGCCGGTGGCCGCGGTGCCGCCGAAGATCGACAGCACGTGGTACAGCTGCAGCGCCAGCACCATGCCCACGAACAGGCCGCAGACCATGATGATGGTGAGGCTGAGCGCGCCGATGAACCAGACCTGCCGCACCGTCTCGCGCGCGTGACGCAGGCTGCGCGGGACCGCCGCCAGCAGGGTCAGCAGGAACAGGCCGCAGTCGCCGATCTGCGCCAGCGAGCGCAGCACCACGTTGTCGGAGGCCGCGCGCCCGTTCATGCCGCGCCTCCGGGGAAGCCCAGCGCCTGCGCGTAGTCGCCGGCCGGGTACTGGAACGGCACCGGGCCGTCCGCCTCGCCGCCGAAGAACTGCCGCGTCCACGGCGAGCCGTCGCCGGCGATGGCGTTGGGGTCGCCGTGCGCCACCACCTTGCCGTTGGCGATCAGGTAGATGTGGTCGGCCACCTGCTTGATCGCCTCCAGCTCGTGCGCCACCAGCACGCTGGTCAGGCCCAGCGTCTGGTTGAGCGTGCGGATCAGCTTGAGCACCTGGTTGAGCGCGATCGGGTCCAGGCCCACGAACGGCTCGTCGTAGAGGATCAGCATCGGGTCGAACACGATCGCCCGCGCCAGCGCCACCCGCCGCGCCATGCCGCCGGACAGCTCGCTCGGCATCAGCCCGGCGGCGCCGCGCAGCCCCACCGCCTGCAGCTTGGTCAGCACCACGTTGCGGATCAGCTCCTCCGGCAGGTCGGTGTGCTGGCGCAGCGGGAAGGCCACGTTCTCGAACACGTCGAAGTCGGTGAGCAGCGCGGAGTTCTGGAACAGGTAGCCGATCTTCTCGCGCAGCGCGAACAGCTGCCGGCGGTCGAGCGCCGGCACGTTCACGCCGTCCACCCACACCTCGCCGGCGTCGCCTCGCATCTGCCCGGTGATGTGCTTGAGCAGGGTGGTCTTGCCGGTGCCGCTGGGGCCCATGATGGCGGTGATGCGGCCGCGCGGGATGTCCAGGTCCAGCGCGTCGAAGATGGTCTTGCCGCTGAGCACCGTGGTCAGGCCACGGACGCGCACCAGCGCTTCGTCGTCGGATGGCGTGCGGGCGGAATCGGTCATGGGGGAAGGCTTCGGCCGCGAAGGATGACAAGGTAGCGGAAGCGCCGCGGTGCCGCCACGCGGCACCCTTATGGGGCCAGCAGCTCGGCGATCAAGGTCTCGTGGCGGCGCCACTGCAGGGCGCTGCGCTGGCGCACCGCGCGCACGATCGCCTGCAGGTCGGCCAGCGCGTCCTCGAAGCGGTCGTTGACGATGATGTAGTCGAACTCGTGCGCGTGGGCGATCTCCTCGCGCGAGTTGTGCAGGCGCCGCTCGATCACCTCGGGCGCGTCCGAGCCGCGCCCGCGCAGGCGCCGCTCCAGCTCGGCGCGCGAGGGCGGCAGGATGAACACGCTCACGCAGTCCGGCTTGGCGGCGCGGATCTGCCGCGCGCCCTGCCAGTCGATCTCCAGCAGCACGTCGCGGCCCTGCCCCAGCAGCTCCTGCACGGTGCGGCGCGAGGTGCCGTAGAGGTTGCCGTGCACCTCGGCGTGCTCCAGGAAGATGCCGTCGGCGACCTCGCGCTCGAACTCGGCGCGCTCGACGAAGTAGTAGTGCCGCCCGTACTGCTCGCCCGGCCGCGGCAGCCGCGTGGTGTGCGAGACCGACAGCGAGATCGCCGGCTCGCGCTCCAGCAGCGCGTTGACCAGGGTGGACTTGCCGGCGCCGGAGGGCGCGGCGACCACGAACAGGGTGCCCGCCTCAGCCTGCATGGCGACGCGCGCGTTCGCTTCCTCTCCCCGCCGGGGAGAGGGTCGGGGCGAGGGGCCGCCCTTGGCGGAGCCGCCGGATCGGTGCGCGCGTCCTCATTCGATGTTCTGCACCTGTTCGCGGGCACAGAACGCAACCAGTTGTTTTAGCATGAAATTTTCCTCGACCTCTCGATCAATCCCCCACACGTCCCCCCACTGCACAACCGGGCTTGCATGAGACGTCTTGGAACCAGACTAGACAACGGACCAACGTGGTACGCAGGGCGTGAATTTTAGCAGAGCCAGCCAATACTCAACCGGCTAATTCAGTCGCCCAAAGGCTTTTCGAATATCTGGCTGGCCAACTGACCGTGTCGAGCATCCTTCGGCAATCCCCCCTGCCAAAGGAAAGTGCGCCAGCGCGCCCCTCGGGAGAATTGAGCAGAAAGTCGACCTCGGCCAGGTCGCTGCGCCCAGCGTGCTTCTCGATGATGCGGCTCTTCCAAACATCGGGCGAAGCGTCGCGCAAGGTACCGAAGATGCACTTCAGCTCACCGTCCTCATTCGCCACAGCGTCAGCGGCGGTTCGTATGGCTCGTGTGTGACAACATCGGGCCGATTGAAGTAGGCCGAGCTGGAGATGAGCCGCCCGACGGCATGCCTTGCGGGAAATCCAGTTCGCAGTAGCCACCCGTAACCACCTCAATTCGATCGAGGCAGTTGCATGTAGACATAGGCATGTCGGTCAAGACTGGTCATCGAAGCGCTCCTTACGATGACGGACGCGTTGCAGACATGCGGGCCATCTCCAATTTCTTGCCCCCTCGCCCCACTCCGGGACAGACAATCGATCCAACTCGGCTTCCAGACTTAGCGCTAGATGTGATGTTTCAAGAGGTTGTTCCCCTCTGACCGGAGGGCGAAGCTGATGTCGCCAAACAGCCAGCTTCCATCGGCGAGGGGAACAACATGCACA
>NZ_QGHC01000014.1 GCF_003148905.1 Fulvimonas soli
CCACTACAACTGCCACCGTCCGCACAGCGCACTTGGTGGTCAGACACCCATGGCTCGACTGACGCTTGATCAAAACAACCTATTGAAGCTCCACACCTAGCTGTGTAAACCCAGTACGTTGTTCAGCGGGATGCGGGAGATGGGCGGCTTGTAACCAAGGCTGGCGTGCGGACGATGCCAGTTGTAGTGGTGCAGCCAGTGAGTGAGGGCGTTGGCGCGCTGCTCGGAGTTGTCGTAGGAGCATGCGTAAGCCCACTCCCGCAGGCTGGTCTGCACCAGGCGCTCGGCCTTGCCGTTGGTGCGCGGGGTATAGGGCCGGGTGCGCAGGTGACGCATGCCGAGCCGCCGAACCAGGCGGCGGAAGCGACGTGACTTGTAGCAGGCGCCGTTGTCGGTCAGCAGTTTTTCGAAGTGCACACCCAAGCCCCGGTAGTAGCGAACCGTGCGGATCAGGGCCTTGCAGGCGCTGATCCCACGTTCGTCCGATTCGATGGAGCCGAAGGCCACGCGCGAGTGATCGTCGATGGCCCGATGGACGTACTCCCAGCCGATGCCGCGATGGCGGTGCGAACGGTCGCCGGTGACGCGATGGCCCGGCGAACCGATCCGTCCCAGTTTCTTGATGTCCAGATGCAGCAGTTGTCCGGGCCGGGCGTATTCGTAGCGGTTCTCCGGCGTTGCCGGCTCCAGTTCGGCCAACCGGTGCAGGCCTGCACGGCGCAGCACCCGGGCAATGGTGCTGGGTGCCACGGGCACCTGCTGGGCGATTTGCCGGTAGGTCTGGCGCGAACGCCCTCGTGCCAGCACCTGCTCCACCAGGGCCGGGGCCGTGGCATAGGGGCAGGTATGCGGCCGGGAGGTGCGGTCGGCCAAACCCGCCTGTCCTTCCTCCCGGAACCGCTTCAGCCACTTGTACGCGGTTCGCACGCTGACGCCCGCCGCATGCGCCGCTTCTTCCACCCGAAGGCCGTGAACAAGGACTCGGTCCACGAGCAGGGCTCGACCGCGAGGGCTAAGACGGGCATGTTTATGCAGGTTCATCCGGGGCTCCTGGGGGCTGGGTTGGCTTGGTAACCCCCATCTTCCAGAGATGCCCCGGATGAACAACCTACTGAGAGATCACAGCTAGACCCCAAGAAACTTGAACGGCCTCGCCACCTTGAAATCCGCACTGACCTCCCCGCTGAAGGTGTTGCGCTGGTCCTTGCCCAGGTCGAGCTTCATCACCTTGCCGGTGTCGGCGCCGAAGTCGAGCTTCTTCAGGTCCACCCAGAAGGTGTTGGGGGTCAGCGCGGACTCGAAGAAGTACAGCATGCGCTTGTGGTCGGCGACCGTGCGCCAGCGCGTGGAGGAGAGGTTGGGTTCCTCCGGCGTGTTGATGCCGTAGGGCACCGACACGTTGCGGATCACGCTGAACACGCTGGCCAGCGCCTCCACCGGGTCCTCGTTCTTGGGGATGGCGTTGACGTAGAACGAGGCCCGCGCGAAGCGGTCGGCCGAGCGGTTGGTGCCGGGCAGCATCACCGTGCCGCCGACCTGCTTCCAGTAGGCGTCGAGCGCCAGCTGCTGGTCGAAGGTCGGCGAGTTGGTCATCACCTGGTACTGGCGGCCGTGGTGGATCACCTGCCTGCCGCCGATGTACTCGACGATGGCGCTGTCGCCGCTGGCGTCGGACATCGACAGGTGCAGCGTCGCCAGCCGGTCCTGCCCGGGCACGTTGGCGGTGACCACGAAGAAGGGCTCCTTCCCCAGTGCCGCCACTGCCTCGTCCACCGTGGCGAAGTTGTCCAGCACGTACTGCGCCCACAGCGACAGGGCCAGCGCCGGCTTGTCCTTGCGGTAGGCGGGGTACTGGCTCTCCACCAGCCACAGCAGTTGCGCGGACAGGCCCTTCTCGTTCAGGCCGTCGGTGGTGGAGATGTCGTAGCCCGAGGCGATGACGCTGCCGTACTTCGAGGTCCACTCGACGGAGTTCGGCCCGGCCTGCCCGTTGTGGTGGATGCCGCGCGGGAACACCCACAGGTTGGTGCCCACGTCCTCCTTCCAGTCCATGGAGCGCGCGGTGATGACGTCGCCGTTCGCGCCCAGGTAGACCACGCGGGTGCACGCGCCGGCGGGCACGGCCGCCGCGGCCAACACGGCGAGCGCGACGCCCGCCGCCCAGTTCCTCATCCGGTCACGCAAGTTCATGGTCGCGTCCCCTTGGGCTGGTTCCGGGCGACTGTACTCCACCGGGGATGCGGCATGCAGTGCCAGCGGCGCGCGGGCGGTGTATCGTGGGGCCAGCCACTCCGGTAAGGACAGCCGATGCTCCGCTACCGCGTCGCAGCCGTACTGACGGCCCTGGGACTCGCTTCCGGCGGCCACCAGGCCCGGGCGCAGCAGGCACCGGCGGCGGAGGACGCCCCGGTGGGCGTCGATGCTCCCGAGTCGGGATCGCCGCCTGCCTGGCGCGCCACGGTTTCCACCTATGCCTGGCTGGCGGGCTTTTCCGGCCAGGTCCGCCCGATGCGGCAGGCGCCGGCGGTCTCCATCGACAAGTCCTTCAGCGAGGTCTGGGACAACCTGGACGCATCGCTGTTCGTCAACGCGATGGCCCGGCGCGGCCGGTGGGTACTGCTGGGCGACCTGAACCACACCTCGTCCTCGGACAGCGGCACGATCCCCGTGATGCCCGGCCTGACCGCGCGCGGTGGCTTCAGCCAGACCACGCTGCTGGCGCTCAGCGGCTACCGGCTGCACGAGGATGCGCAGCAGTCCTTCGACGTGTACGGCGGCGCGCGGTGGTGGCGGGTCAGGAGCCATGTCTCGGCCAGGCTGGGCGGCACCCCGGTGCTGTCGATGGCGGACCGCTTCCAGTGGATCGACCCGGTGCTCGCCGCGCGCTACCGCCGCGCCTTCACGACCAAGGACGAGATGCTGCTGTACGCCGACCTGGGCGGCTTCGGCGTGGGCGCGAAGCGGAGCTGGCAGTGGCTCGCCCTGTACAACCGCGCGCTCGGCCGCCGCTGGATGTTCTCGGCCGGCTACCGCATGGTGTCCACCGACTACCGCGACGGCGGCCACGTGCACGACGTGCGCATCGGCGGGCCGCTGCTCGGCCTGACCTGGCGGTTCTGAGCGATTCCGGGAGGCCGTCGCATGGACGAGGCCGCGCGAACCGCACCCCCGCGCCGCGCACCGGAACCCGCCCGGCAGCGCAATGACGAGGAGCCGCCGATGCGCGACGCCCGCGACTGGATGCCGCCGCTGCTGCGCTGCATCGGGACCATGCTGATCCTGGTCGCCAGCGTCTACGCGGTCGGCATCGAGCAGCACGAACAGGCCCAGCGGGCGCAGCAGATCGCCGCCATCCGCAGCGCGCTGGACCCGGCCGGCCTGGGCGCGGGGCCGCGGGACCGCCAGGCCGACCTCGCGCAGGAAGTGCGGCTGCTGCGGCTGCAGATCGCGCAGGGCAGCGACCTGACGGACGAGGTCTTCAAGAATCCCTGGTTCCAGTGGCTCGGCCTCATCGGCACGCTGCTGATCGCGGGGTCCTTCCTGGTGGAGGCCGTGCAGAAGGCCGGGCCGGGGAAAGGCGGCACGTAGAAGCCGGCCGCGCGCTGCCGGCAAGGCCAGCGCGGTGCGCGAGGCGTCCGGTCCCGCGTGCCCTGCTCTTTCGTCCGATGGCAGAAATGGCGACGGCCCGGTCCCGTCCCGCCGCGCCGGCCTATCGCCCCTGGACGGCTTGCCCGTTCCCACCGACGCTGCGGCGTCCGCGGGCCGCTGCGCGCCGGCTCACGCCCGGGATGCCTCCGGCACGCGGCACAGCCGCGGCACGTCGAGCAGCGCGACGAAGCCGCCGGGCACGGCGAACACGCCCCGCACCGGGTCGTCGCTGCGGCTGGCGCGGTCGGGCGGCGGCGGGGCGATGGCCTCCGGCGCGACGTCGAGCAGCTCGCCGATGGCGTCCACGCGCAGGCCGATCAGGTGCTGCTCGTGGCTGAGCATGACCAGCCGCACGGCGCCGTGGCCGCCCTCTTCCAGCGGCGGCAGGCCCAGGCGCAGGCGGCCGTCCATCACCGGCACGATGCGGCCGCGCAGGTGGCGGATGCCGAGCAGGTCGCCGGCGGCGCCGGGCACGGGGGTGAGCTCGCCCTCGCGGATCACCTCGCTGACCTGCGCCAGCGGCGCGGCGTAGCGCTGGCCGGCAAGGCGGAAGGACAACCAGCGCTGCGCGGCGTCGACGGGAAGCGGGGTGGCGGGGCTCATGCGCGGTTCTCCTGCGGCTGGCCGGACGCGGCGCTCAATGCGCGCCGTCCGGCGTGACGACCAGCGTGGCGCTGCCCAGCGGCGACGCCACCGCCGGCGCGGCGGCGGCCGGCGTTTCGGCGGCCGGGGCGGCGCGGCGGATCAGCGGCACGCTGGGCAGCGCCGACGAGACGGCGCTGCCGCCGTCGGCGGGGCCGGCGGCGTCCGGGGTCACGACGTGCGACGCGGCCGCTCCCGGCGCGGCGGCGACGGCAGCGGGCAGCGCGTTCGTGGCCGGCGGCGTGGCGCCAGGCAATGCGGATGCCGGCGCGGGCGCGGCGCCCGCCTGCGCCACCTGCGGCGGCGCCGGCTCGCCCGGCGAGGTGGGCTTGTCCGGGTCGCTGTAGAAGCGCGCCGGCGCCTTGTCGTCGCTGAGCACCACCACCAGCACGCGGCGGTTGCGGTTGCGCCCCTCGGCGGTGGCGTTGTCGGCGGCCGGGCGGTATTCGCCCCAGCCGATGATGCCCAGCCGGCTCGGCTCCACGCCGTGCTCGGCGAACAGCCGCGCCACGCTGGCGGCGCGCGCGGCGGACAGTTCCCAGTTGGACGGATAGACGGCCGTGTTGATCGGCTTGTCGTCGGTGTAGCCCTCCACCCGCAGCGGGTTGGAGAACGGCGCGAGGATGCCGGCCAGGCTGTCGAGCACCGCGCCGGCCTGCGCCGACAGCTGCGCCACGCCGCTGGGGAACAGGATGTCGGTGCGGATCTCGATCTCCAGCCAGTTCTGCGAGCGCCGCACCACGATGAGGTTGCGGTCGATCAGCGGCTGCATGGCGCGCTGCACCTGGTCCTGGATGCGCGCCAGGTTCTGCTGCTGCGCGGACACCGGGGCCGGCCGGAGCGCGTCGGGCTGCCGGCTCGGCGCGGGGCGCTGCGGGATCGGCAGCGCCACCGGCGTCACCGCGGCGCCCGGCTGGCCCTGCGGCGCGGCCAGCGCCGGGTCCACGTTCTTCGGCTTGGTCGGCTTGGGCGGCATCGGCGCGATCACGTGGCTGGAGCCGTTGAAGGCCTCGATGATCGACTCGGACATCACGCGGTACTTGCCCTCGTTGACCACCGACACCGCGTACATCACCACGAAGAAGGCGAGCAGCAGCGTCATCAGGTCGGCGTAGGGGATCGCCCACGCCTCGTGGTTGATGTGCTCCTCGCGGCGCTTGCGCCTGCTCATGGCAGGTAGCCCTGCAGGCGCGCCTCGATCTGGCGCGGGTTGTCGCCCTGGGCGATCGCCACCAGGCCCTCGATCAGGATCACCCGCATCTGCGTCTGCTTGTGCACCAGCGCCTTCAGGCGCGAGGCCATCGGCAGCATCAGCAGGTTGGCCAGGCCGACGCCGTAGATGGTGGCGACGAAGGCGGCGGCGATGCCGTGGCCGAGCTTGCTCGGGTCGGCCAGGTTCTGCATCACCGCCATCAGGCCCATCACCGCGCCGATGATGCCCATGGTGGGCGAGTAGGTGCCGGCGTTCTCGAACACCCTGGCGGCGGCGATGTCGCTGTGCTCGCGCGCCTCCATCTCCACTTCCATCACGCTGCGGATGGCCTCCGGCTCGCCGCCGTCGACCAGCAGCTGCAGGCCCTTGCCGACGAAGCGGTCGGGCTCGGCCTCGATCTGCGATTCCAGCCCGAGCAGGCCCTGCCGGCGCGAGATCTCGCTCCAGCCGACGATGCGGCTGATCAGGTCGTCGGGATGGAACTTGGGCGGCTTGTACACCATCGGCAGCATCGCCAGCGCGCGCTTGAGCACCTTGCCGGGGGTCTGCACCAGCAGCGCGGCGAAGGTGCCGCAGAACACGATGACGAACGCGGCCGGGTTCAGCAGGGCGTCCACCGAGGAGCCCTTGAGGATGGTGCCCACGATGATGACCAGGAAGGCCAGGATCGTGCCGATGAGACTCACGATGTCCATGTCAGGCGGAGATCCTCAGGGTGGGCAGCAGCTGGCCGCCGGCGTCGGCGAGGCCGGCCAGGTCCAGCACCAGCGCGAGGCGGCCGTCGCCGGTGACGGTGGCGCCGGCCACGCCGGGCACGCCGTCGAACAGGTGGCCGAGCGGCTTGACCATCACGTCCTCGCGGCCGATCACCTCGTGCACCAGGCAGCCCAGGCGCAGGTGGCCGATGTGCAGCACCGCCACGTGGCGCCCGCGCGGCCCGGCCACGCCGGCCCAGCCGGCGAGGTCGCCCAGCGGCAGCGCGCGGCCGCGGTGCGCGGCGACCATGCGGCCGTCGAGCAGGCTGTCCTGCCCGGCGGCCAGCTCGAACACTTCCTCCACGTTGGACAGCGGCAGCGCGAGCAGGCGCGGCCCCACGCGCACCATCAGCACGCGCTGGATCGCCAGGGTGAGCGGCACGGCCAGCTCCAGCTCGCTGCCGTGGCCGAGCCGCGAGCGCACCTGCAGCGTGCCGCCCAGCTCGGCGACGCGGGTCTTGACCACGTCCATGCCGACGCCGCGGCCGGAGATGTCGGAGATCGCCGCGGCGGTGGAGAAGCCGGGGCGGAAGATCAGCTCGTAGCACTCGCTCTCGGTGAGGCGCGCGGCCTGGGCCTCGTCGATCACGCCCTTCTCCACCGCCTTGCGCCTGAGCACCTCGGGGTTCATGCCGCGGCCGTCGTCGGCCACCGCGATCACGATGCGCTCGCCGCGCTGGGCGGCGGACAGGCGCACCACGCCCTTGCGCGGCTTGCCGGCGCGCGCGCGCTCCTCCGGCGTCTCCAGGCCGTGGTCGAGCGCGTTGCGGATCAGGTGCACCATCGGGTCGGCCAGCGCCTCGACCAGGCTGCGGTCGAGGTCGGTGCTCTCGCCTTCCAGCACCAGCTCCACCTCCTTGCCGAGCTGGCGCGCGAGGTCGCGCACGATGCGCGGGAAGCGCTGGAACAGCCGGCCCACCGGCTGCATGCGCATGCCGAGCACGGCGCCCTGCAATTCGTCGGCCACGCGGTCCAGCTCGCCGGCGGCGGCGGCCAGGCTCTCGTCGCCGCTGCGCGCGGCGAGCAGCTGCAGGCGGTTGCGCACCAGCAGCAGCTCGCCGGCGTGGTTGACCAGCGCGTCGAGGCGGCCGGTGTCCACGCGCACGGTGGCTTCCGGCGCGGCCGGCGCGGCGGCGCGGGCCGGCGCGGCGGCGGGTGCTGGCGCGGGAACGGGCGCCGCGGCGGGCGCCTGGCCAGGCGCGCCGCCCTTGCCGTGCAATTGGTCGAGCAGCGCCTCGAACTCGCCGTCGTCGATGCCGCCGCCGGCCGGCGGCGGGGCCGCCGCGGCGCCGGGCGCGGCCTTGCCGTGCAGCTCGTCCAGCAGCGCCTCGAACTCGTCGTCGCTGATGGCCTCGCCCTTCGGCGCCATGCCGGGCGGCAGCGGCGCGGGCTCCACCGTGCCGGGCGCGGCGGTGCCATAGAGCGTGTCGAGCAGCGCCTCGAACTCGCTGTCGTCGATGGTGCCGGCCTCGCCGTCCGCCGGCGCGGCGGGCGCGGGGACCGGCGCCGGCGCGGGGGCCGGCGCGCGCGCGGCGCCCGGCCGCAGGCGCGCCAGCAGCGCGCCCGGCGGCATCGCCAGCGGCGCGCCGGCGGCCAGCGCGGCCATCATCGCGTTGAGCAGGTCCAGCGCCTCCAGCAGCGCGTCCATCCGCGCGGTGTCGATCAGCAGCGCGCCGTTGCGCGCCTCGTTGAGCAGGTCCTCGGCGTGGTGGCACAGCTGCACCATCGGCTCCACGCCGAGGAAGCCGGCGCCGCCCTTGACGGTGTGGAAGGCGCGGAACACCGCGTTGAGCAGCTCGACGTCGCGCGGCGACGCCTCCAGCGCCACCAGCTGTTCGCCCAGGCGCTGCACCAGCTCCCCGGCCTCGACCAGGAAATCGTCGCGCAGCTCGCTGTCCAGCGTCGGGTCCATGCCGGCAGGGCTCCCTCAGAAGCCGAATTCGCTGAGCAGGCGGTCGGCCTCGTCCTGGCTGGAGATCTTCTCCACCGCCGGCGGCGGCTCGCGCCCGGCCAGCGCGCCGGTGAGGTGCACCAGCTCCAGCAGCGAGGACTCCACGCTCTCGATGAAGTTGACCACCTTCTTGATGCGCTGGCCGGACAGGTCCTGCCAGGACTGCGCCATCACCATGTCGGCCAGGCCGTGGCTGCAGCGGTCGGCGAAGTCGCCGGCCTGGCGCGCCAGCACCGCGGCCGGGTCGCTGGGGCTGCTGGTGAAGGCCAGCACCTCGTTGGCGTTGGCGGCCAGCGCCTCGGCCTCCGGGCGCATGCGCTCGGCGAAGTCGATGCTGCGGTGGGCGGCCTGCGCGCTCATCTCCAGCACGTCGTTGAGGTGCTTGCGCGCGTCGGCGACGCTGCCGGGCACGCCCTCGTGGGCGAGCTCGCTGCCGAGCCGGCGCACCGCGTCGTGCAGGTCGCGGGCGAGCAGGCCGAGCGCGCGGAACAGGCGCTGCTCGCGCTGGCGCACCAGGCTGTCCAGCGCGGCCTCGAAGGCGGCGCCGTCGGTGCTGTTGAGCAGCGCGTGGACTTCCGGCGGAAGGTTGGCGTGGTCGATGCTGGGCAGTACGGCGTTCATGCGGTGGCTCCGCTGGCGGCGAGCCGCTCGAAGATCTTGGTGAGTTTTTCCTGCAGGGTGACCGCGGTGAACGGCTTGACGATGTAGCCGTTCACGCCGGCCTGGGCGGCGGCGATGATCTGGTCGCGGTTGTTCTCCGCGGTGACCATCAGCACCGGCAGGGCCTTGAGCGCGGGCTCGGTGCGGATCGCGCGCAGCAGGTCGATGCCGGTCATGTTGGGCATGTTCCAGTCGGTGACCACCAGGTCGAACGGCTGCGCGCGCAGCATGGCCAGCGCGCTGTTGCCGTCGTCGGCCTCCTGGATGAGCGGGTTGCTGAAGCCCAGCTCCACCAGCAGGTTCCTGACGATGCGCCGCATGGTGGAGAAGTCGTCCACCACGAGGATCTTCATGTTCTTGTCCATGTTTCCTCGGGGATTGAAGGGGAATAGGGAATCGGGAATGGGGAATCGGTCAGCGTCGGGAGGGACCGGAAGCTTCGCGGGAACGGCCTTTCCTGTTCCCTGTTCCCGATTCCCTACTCCCTCCATCGTCACGCCAGTCGCCCAGGCGCGCGCGCAGGCGCACGATTGCCTGGCCGTGGATCTGGCAGACGCGCGACTCGGTCACGCCGAGCACCGCGCCGATCTCCTTGAGGTTCAGCTCCTGCTCGTAGTACAGCGACATCACCAGCTGCTCGCGCTCGGGCAGCGAGCCGATCGCCTCGATCAGCGCCTCGCGCAGGCCTTCCTGCTCGATGCTGTCCTGCGGCCCCAGGCTGTTCTGGTCGGCCACGTCCAGCGCGGCGGCGCCCTCGCCGTCGTCCGGCGCGGTGAGGCTGAGCAGGCGCGCGCTGGCGGCGTCGGCCAGCGCGGCGTGGTATTCCTCCGGCGACATGCCGAGCCGCTTCATCACCTCGGCGTCGTCGGCGTCGGCGCCGGTCTCGATCTCGATCTGGCGCACCACCTCGGCCATCTCGCGCACCTTGCGGTGCACCGAGCGCGGGGTCCAGTCGCTCTTGCGCAGCTCGTCGAGCATGGCGCCGCGGATGCGGATGCCGGCGTAGGTCTCGAAGCTGGCCGAGCGGTCGGTGGCGTAGTTCCGCGCCGCCTCCAGCAGGCCGATCATGCCGGCCTGGATCAGGTCGCCCACGTCCACGCTGGGCGGCAGCCGGCCCATCAGGTGGTAGGCGATGCGGCGCACCAGCGGCGCGTGCTGGCGCACGAGCTCGTCCGCGCTCTGCTTTTGCAGTTGCAGGTATTCCGATGCCACGCTCATCTCACCACCCCGCCACCGGTGCGGCCCGGCCGCCGAAGAAGGCGATGCGGCCCCGGCCCGCGCGCGCGGGTTCGCCCCATGTATCGGCCGCACCCGCCAATTGCTTGAATGCCTGCGCCGACCGGCTGGCCGGCCACAGGTCCACCACCGCCCCCTGGCGGCGGATCGCCTGGCGCAGCCGCTCGTCGTGCGGCACCAGGCCCGCGAAATCCAGCACCACGTCGAGGAAGCGGTCGCACACCCGCGCCAGCTTCTGGTGCAGCGAGCGCGCCTCGCCGGCGTTGCGCACCATGTTCGCCACCATGCGGAAGCGGCGCACGCCGAAGTCGCGGCTTAAGACCTTCATCACCGCGTAGGCGTCGGTGAGCGAGGCCGGCTCGTCGCAGACCACCAGCATCACCTCGTCGGCCGCGGCGGCGAACATCGAGACGTTGTCCGACAGCCCCGCCGCGGTGTCGACCAGCAGGAACTCCGGCGGCCGCGCCAGCTCGTCGAAGGCGCGGATCACCGCGGCGTGCTCGCCGTTGCCCAGCTGCGCCAGGCGGCGCGCGCCGGAGCCGGCGGGGATCACCTTCAGCCCGTGCGGGGCCTCCATCACCAGCTCCTCCAGCGTGGCGCTGCCGTCGAGCAGGTGGCCGAGGTGGCGGGTGGGGGTCAGGCCCAGCAGCACGTCCACGTTGGCCAGGCCCATGTCGGCGTCCAGCAGCATGGTGTCGTGGCCGGCCATGGCCAGCGCCATGCCCAGGTTCACCGCCACCGTGGTCTTGCCCACGCCGCCCTTGCCGCCGGCCACCGCGATGGCGCGGCACGGCCGGCGCGCCGCGGCGGCGGGCGCGCCCGCCTGGTCCGCCGGGCAGGCGGCCGGGCCGGCCGGGCCGGCGAACAGGTTCATCAGGCCCCAGGCCTGGTTGATCGCGACCGCCCCGCTCATGCCTGGGCCACCGCGAAGCCGAAGCGCTCGGCCATCAGGTCGTCCTCGGCCGGCGCGTTGCTCCTGAGCGCCTTGGCGGCGCGGCACACCAGCGCGCGCGCGTCGGCCACGGCGATGTCCTCCGGCACGCGCTGGCCGTCGGTGGTGTAGTCCAGCGGCAGGCGGTGGCGGATCAGCGCGGACAGCGCGCCGCCCAGGCAGGGCGCCTCGTCCAGCTTGGTGAGGATGCAGGCGTGCGGCTCCAGCGGCAGGTAGGCGCGCACCGCCTCGTCCAGCGACTGCGACTGCGCGTTGGCGGCCAGCACCACGCAGGCGTGCAGCCCGGTGTCGCCGCCGTGGGCGACCTCGTTGAGCACGTCCATCTGCTGCTCCAGCCGCGGGTCGCTGCCGGCCAGCCCGGCGGTGTCGACCAGCACGGTGTGCTTGCCTTCCAGCATGCGCAGCACCTGGCGCAGGCTGGCGGCGTCGTCGGCCGGGTACACGCGCACGCCGAGCAGGCGGCCGTAGTGCTCCAGCTGCGCGGCGGCGCCGATGCGGTAGTGGTCGGTGCTGACCAGCGCGACCTGGCCGGGGCCGTGCCGGCGCACCGCGCGCGCGGCCAGCTTGGCCAGGGTGGTGGTCTTGCCCACGCCGGTGGGGCCGACCAGGGCGAGCACGCCGCCCTCCTCGCCGCGCCCGCGCAGGCCGACCGGCAGCGCGCGGCTGAGCAGGCCCAGCGGCAGGTAGCGCGCCTGCTCGGGGTTGATCTCCTGCGGCAGCTCGTCGGCCAGGCGGCGGGCGACGTCGGCGTCGATGCCCAGGCGGGTCAGCTCGCGCAGCACGCGGGCGCGCAGCGGGTGGCGGCGTTCCATGTCGTTCCAGGCCAGGCTGGACAGCTGCAGCTCCAGCATCTCGCGCATGCTGTTGAGCTCGGCGCGCAGGCGGCGGGTGTCGGCGGCGGCGCGCTCGATCAGCGGGTGCATCAGCACCTGTGCCGGCTCGCCGGGCGCGGCGGCGGGCCTGGCCGGCGCGGCCGGCTTCGCCGGGGCGGCGGCGCGGGCGTTGTCCATGCGGGTGACGTTGGGCGCGGCGGCCTCCGCGGTGCGGGCGCGCGACGGCACGGCGGCGGGCGATGCCGGAATGTCGGCGGGCGGCGTCGGGTTGGCGGCGCGGTGGGGGGTGGCGTCGGGGCGATCGCGGCCGGAGGCCGCTCCCACCGAGGTCGCTCCCGCCACGTCGTCGCGGCCCGGTGGGAGCGGCCTCCGGCCGCGATCCTGCAACCGCGCCTCGCCGGCGCCCGCCGCGGAACCTTCGACCACCGGCGCCTCGGCCTGGCGCGGCGCGGCCGGCAGCGGCGCGCCGTGGCGGGCGGCCTCGCGCACCAGCGCCTCGTCGTAGTCGACCGCGGCGATGATCTCGATGCCGTCGTCGAGGCGGCGGGTGGACAGGATCACCGCATCCGGCCCCTGCTCCTCGCGCACCAGGCGCATGGCCTGCCGCATGTCCTGCGCTACGAATCGCTTGATCTTCATGGTTGCCTGCTCCGCAAGCCGGGAACGGGGAACAGGGAACGGGGAACGAAGGCGGCGGGGAGAACCGGCGCGCCGACCTTGCGACCGCCTCCGCGTTCCCCGTTCCCCATTCCCCGTTCCCGCTTCGTCTGAGTCATCTGCTTCACCTCAACGTTTCAACGCCCCAGCGCCTGCACCAGCCGCACCCGGCGGTTGTCGGGCACCTCGTTGTAGGCGAGTACGTGCAGGTTCTGTGCCACGTGGCGGGTGAAGCGCGCCAGCCACGGGCGCAGCTGCGGCGGCACCAGCAGCACCGCCGGCTCGCCGCTCATTTCCTGCTTGCGCGCGGCCTCGGCCACGCCCTGCTGCAGGCGGTCGGCCAGGCCCGGCTCCACCGCCGCGCCGGCCATGCCGCCGCCGGACAGCGAGTTCATCAGGATCTGCTCCAGCTCCGGCGCCAGCGTGATGACCGGGATCTCGGTGCCCAGGCCGCTGATCTCCTGCACGATCTGCCGGCCCAGCGCCACGCGCACGGCGGCGGTGAGCACGCCGGGATCCTGACTCTGCCCCGCGTGCTCCGCCAAGGATTCGACGATGGTGCGCATGTTGCGGATCGGCACCCGCTCGGCCAGCAGGTTCTGCAGCACCTTGACCACCACGCCCAGCGACAGCCGCTTGGGCACCAGGTCCTCCACCAGCTTGGGCGCGGTCTGCGCCAGGCGGTCGAGCAGCTGCTGCGCGTCCTGGTGGCTGAGCAGCTCGTGCGCGTGGTTGCCGAGGATGTGCGACAGGTGCGTGGCGATCACCGTGGCCGGGTCGACCACGGTGTAGCCCAGGCTCTGCGCGGTCTCGCGCTGGCCCTGCTCGATCCACACCGCCTCCAGCCCGAACGCCGGGTCGCGCGTGGCGATGCCGCTGAGCGGGCCGTGCACGTGGCCGGGGTTGATCGCCAGCAGGCGGTCGCCGTGCACCTCGGCCTCGCCCATCGGCACGCCCATCAGGGTGATGCGATAGGTGCTGGGGCCGAGGTCGAGGTTGTCGCGGATGTGCACCGCCGGCACCAGGAAGCCCAGCTCCTGCGACAGCTTGCGGCGCACCGACTTGATCCGCCCCATCAGCTCGCCGCCCTGGTGCACGTCCACCAGCGGGATCAGCCGGTAGCCCACCTCCAGGCCCAGCGGGTCGACGCTGGCCACGTCCTCCCAGCCCAGCTCCATGCGCTCGGCCGGCGCCGCCGCGGCGGGCGCCTCGGCGGCCGGCGCGGCGAGCTTCTCGCGCGTCTCGCGCTCGCGCCGGAGCAGCAGCCACGCCGCGCCGCCCAGCGCGCCGCCGAGCAGCAGGAAGGCGATGTTGGGCATGCCCGGGATCAGCCCCATCACGCCCAGCACCACGCCGGCCACCGCCAGCGCGCGCGGCTGGCCGAACACCTGGCCGACCACCTGCTTGCCCATGTCCTGCGCGCGCGACACGCGGGTGACGATCACCGCGGTGGCGATGGAGAGCATCAGCGAGGGGATCTGCGCCACCAGGCCGTCGCCGATGCTGAGCAGCGTGTACGTGCGCCCCGCCTCGGCGGCCGACAGGCCGTGCTGCATCACGCCGACGATGAAGCCGCCGACGATGTTGATGAACAGGATCAGCATGCCCGCGGTGGCGTCGCCGCGCACGAACTTGGAGGCGCCGTCCATCGAGCCGTAGAAGTCCGCCTCCTCGCGCACTTCCTGGCGGCGCTCGCGCGCCTGCTCCTGGGTGAGCAGGCCGGCGTTGAGGTCGGCGTCGATCGCCATCTGCTTGCCGGGCATCGCGTCCAGGGTGAAGCGCGCGGTCACCTCCGACACGCGGGTGGCGCCCTTGGTCACCACCACGAAGTTGATGATGGTGAGGATGGCGAACACCACCAGGCCGACGGCGAAGTTGCCGCCGATCACGAACTCGCCGAACGCCTCGATCACCTTGCCCGCGGCGCCGGGGCCGTCGTGGCCGTGCAGCAGCACCACGCGGGTGGAGGCGATGTTGAGCGCCAGCCTGAGCAGCGTGGCGCCCAGCACCACGGTGGGGAACGCGGCGAACTCCAGCGGCCGCATCACGTAGATCACCGCCAGCAGGATCACCAGCGACAGCGCGATGTTGAAGCTGAACAGCATGTCCAGCAGGAACGGCGGCAGCGGCAGCATCACCATCGCCAGCGCGGCCAGCATCATCACCGGCGCGCCGACGCCGCGGCGGCCGAGCTGCTTGAGGTTGTCCAGGGTGCTGGTGGTGGCGGCCATGCGTGTTCCTTCCGGCGGTTACGGCTTGTAGGGACCCATCAGGTCCGGATCGACCTCGGGGCTGGGCGCCGGCGGCGGCGCGTCGCCGCGCGCGGCGGCCTGCCTCAGCTGGTAGACGTAGGCCAGCACCTGCGCCACCGCCACGTACAGCGCGACGGGGATTTCCCGTCCCAGCGCCGTGGTGGCATACAAGGCGCGTGCCAACGGCGGCGCCTCGACCAGCGGGATGCGGTGCGCGGCGGCCACCTGGCGGATCTGCTGGGCCAGCACGTCCACGCCCTTGGCGATCACCCGCGGCGCGCCGCTCCTGCCCTCGTCGTAGCGCAGCGCCACCGCGAAGTGGGTGGGGTTGGTCACCACCACGTCGGCCCTGAGCAGCTCCTGCATCATCCGGCGGCGCGACATCTCGTACTGCACGCGGCGCACGCGGCCCTTGATCTCCGGGTTGCCCTCGGTCTCCTTGGCCTCGTCCTTCAGCTCCTGCCGGGTCATGCGCAGGCGCCTGGCGTGGTCGAACTTCTGGTACAGCGCGTCGACGCCGCCGATCAGCGCCAGCATGCCGCCGAAGATCAGCGCCGCGCGACCGAGCAGGCCCAGCGACTGCGCGATGCCGGCCGCCACCGCGCCGCGGCCGGTGGCCATCAGATCGCCCTCCCAGTGCCGGAGCAGCAGCGCCAGCGCGGCGCCGATCAGGGCGAGCTTGAGCAGCGACTTGCCCAGCTCCACCAGCCCGCGCAGCGCGAAGATGCGGCCGAGGCCGGCCAGCGGGTCGAGCCGCTCCAGCTTGGGCTGCAGCGCCTCGCCGCTGAAGTTCAGCCCGCCCAGCAGCACCGGGCCGGCGAAGCTCGCCAGCATCGTCGCCGCCGCCACCGGCGCGAACAGCAGCAGCGCCTCGCGCAGCGCCAAGCCCAGCACGCGCGCGGGCAGCGCGTCGGAGAACAGCGCCTCGCGGCCGTAGCCCAGCCCCAGCGCGTAGATGCGCTGCGCGTGCACGTAGGCGCCGGGCGCGGTGGACAGCAGCGCCGCGACCGCGGCCAGCACCACCAGCGCGCCGGAGAGGTCGCGCGAGCGCGGGACGTCGCCCTTCTCGCGCGCCTCCCGGAGGCGCTTTTCGGAAGGTTGTTCGGTGCGTTCCTGCTCGTCGTCGTGCCCGGCCACGGCTCAACCTCCGGCGAGCTGGCGCATCAGCGCCCAGGCGTCGTCCTGCAGCGCGGCGAACGCGCCGGGCAGGCTGCGCAGCGCCAGCCACAGCACCACCAGGCCCAGCGTCAGGGTGATCGGGAAGCCGACCGCGAACAGGTTCATCGCGGGCGCGGCGCGGCTGATCGCGGCGAAGCCCAGGTTCACCACCAGCAGCGAGGTCATCGCCGGCAGCGCCACGCGCACCGCGCCGGCGAACAGGTGGCCGCCGAAGGCCACCACCGCGTGCACGCCGCCCGCGCTCACCGCGTCCGTGCCCGGCGGCAGCAGGCGGAAGCTGTCGGCCAGCAATGCGATGAGTTGCAGGTGGCCGTCCAGCGCCAGGAACAGCAGCGTCACCATCGCCGTGTGGAACTGGCTGAGCACCGGCGTGCTGCCGCCCTCGGTCGGGTTCACCACTTCGGCGAAGCCCAGGTTCATGCTCTGCGAGACGAGCTGCCCGCCGAAGGCCACCGCCTCGAAGGCGAGCCTGAGCACGAAGCCGAGCAGCGCGCCGAGCAGCAGCTGCCCGGCCATCGCCGCCACGCCGGCGGCGCCGAACGGGTCGATCGCGCTGGGCGGCGCCAGCGGCAGCAGCACCAGCGTGAGCAGCACCGCCACGCCGACGCGGATGCGCGCGGGAATCACCGCGGCGCCCAGCACCGGCGCCACCAGGCACAGCCCGCCGACCCGCGCCAGCGTCCACAGCAGCGCGCCGATCCACGGCTGCAGCAGCGCGGGGTCGAGCGCGAGCGGCTGCGGCGTCACTTGATCGCTCCCGGCAGCCCCTCGATCAGCTGCCGCGTGAACTGCACCAGCGTGCGCAGCATCCACGGCCCGGCGATCAGCGCCACCAGCGCCATCGCGACCAGCTTGGGGATGAACGACAGCGTCATCTCGTTGATCTGCGTGGCCGCCTGCACCACGCCGATCAGCAGGCCCACCACCAGCGCGGTGAGCAGCAGCGGCATCGCCACCAGCATGGCGACGTACAGCGCGTGCTGGCCGAACTGGATGACGGATTCGGGCGTCATGCCAAAACCTCGCGCCGCGCGCCTTTGCTCCCTCTCCCCGCCGGGGAGAGGGCCGGGGTGAGGGGCCGGTACTTGCGAATGCGCCCGTTCGTGGAAGTGGCGAAAAGAACCAGGCGCGGGGTCGCCGCACGAAGCCGCGCCGCCGCAAGCCTTGCCCCCTCACCCCAACCCTCTCCCCGACGGGGAGAGGGAGCAAGGGGATACCGCAAGCCCCGCATTCCTCGCCCCGCACTTTTCGCTTCTCGGCTTTCGCCCGCGCAGCGGGTGCAAGAAGTGCGCGCAGGAAGCGCGCCGCTCTTCGGGGCCCCTATGGCGCGGCGGGCGGGCGGCGGACCAGCCCGAAGGGTGGCCGGCAGGATGCCGGCCAGTTTTTCGTCGGGGCGGGATGCCCCGTCGAAAAACCCCGCCGTCCGCCCGCGCACCTTCCGGGCAGGAGGCCCGGAAGGCGCGCCATCGGGGTGCCCTTTCTCTTGGCTACTTCTCTTTACTTCGGGCATCCTGCCCTCCGCCCTTCGGGTCGGCTTCGCCGTTCGCCCGCGCTCCAGGCGCGGGCGTGGGCAAGCAAAGAGAAGTAGCCCGGCCGCCGGCAGGCGGGCGGAACCCCGCCGAAGGCGGACCCGACCATCGCAATGCCAGGAAAAACGAATACGCCGAGCGCCAGGCGACAACCGAGCCGCGTCGCCCTGGGCCCCGGCCCCGGATCGAGTCCGGGGCAGGCTCTGCGCCGGGGCGACGAGAACGGGAGGGTGACGCAAGAACGGCCCCTCACCCCGGCCCTCTCCCCGAAGGGGAGAGGGAGAAAAGCGGGTGGCGGGGGTCATGTGTAGAAGCTCCCGGCCAGCGTGCCGACCAGCAGCGTCCACCCGTCCACCAGCACGAACAGCATGATCTTGAACGGCAACGCGATGATCGTCGGCGACACCATCATCATGCCCATCGACATCAGCACGCTGGCCACCACCAGGTCGATGATCAGGAACGGGATGAACAGCAGGAAGCCCATCTGGAACGCGGTCTTCAGCTCCGAGGTGACGAAGGCCGGCAGCGCCACGCGGAACGGCACCGCGTCCTTGTCCGCGAACGGCTTCTCGTTGGCCAGCTTGGCGAACAGCTGCAGGTCGCCCTCGCGCGTCTGGTCCAGCATGAAGCGCTTGAACGGCGCGGCCGCCGCCGGCAGCGCCTGCTCGGCGGCGAGCCGGCCGTCCATGTAGGGCTTCACGCCCTCCACGTAGGCCTTGTTCAGCACCGGCGACATCACGAACAGGGTGAGGAACAGCGCCAGCCCCAGCAGCACCTGGTTGGGCGGCGTGCCCTGCGTGCCCAGCGCCTGGCGCAGGAAGCCCAGCACGATGATGATCCGCGTGAACGAGGTCATCATCAGCAGGATCGCCGGCAGCAGGGTGAGCGCCGTCATCAGCGCCAGCACCTGCAGCGACAGCGTCCAGGTCTGCCCGCCGCCGGCCGCGGCGCGCACGGTCAGCGCCGGGATGCCGGCCGCGGGCTGCGCCGGTGCGGCCGTGCCCGCCGCCGGCGTGGCGGGCGCGGCCGCCTGCGGCGCGGCGCTCGCGGCCAGCGGCAGCAACAGCAGCGCGGCCAGCAGCAGGCGGCGCGCGAGCGTGGCCAGGCGCGCGCTCATGGCCGCCCCCGCAGGCGCGCCAGCAGCTCGCCGAAACCCGGCGCGGTGGCCGGCGCGGCCGGCTCCGGCGCCGGAGCCGTGCCCTCGAAGACATGCAGCATGCGCAGCCCGCCCTGCCCGGCGCCCACCAGCAGGCGCTTGCCGTCGGCGTCGATCAGCAGGATGCGCTCGCGCGCGCCGACCGCGAAGCTCTCCACGCAGCGGATGCGCCGCCCGCCCGGCGCGGTGCGCGCCTGCAGGCGGCGGCTGAGCCAGCCGGCGGCGAAGATCAGCGCGACGATGCCGGCCAGGCTGAGCAGCACGCGCAGCAGCTCGCCGCCGACGCTGAAGTCGGGCGCGGCTGCGGCGGGGGCGAAGGCGAGCAGCACGGGCATGGCGTCAGCGCAGCTTGCGCACGCGCTCGGCGGGGCTGATCACGTCGGTCAGGCGGATGCCGAACTTCTCGTTGATCACCACCACTTCGCCGTGGGCCACCAGCGTGCCGTTGACGAACACGTCCAGCGGCTCGCCGGCGGCGCGGTCCAGCTCCACCACCGAGCCCTGGTTGAGCTGCAGCAGGTTGCGGATGCTGATGCGGGTGCGGCCGACCTCCATGGCCAGCGTCACCGGCACGTCGAGGATCATGTCCAGGTTCACCTCCGGCGTCTCGCCGGCGGCGCCGCTCAAGGTGTCGAACTGGACGCGCGCGGAGGCGTCGGCGGTGGCATCGTTGGCGGTCATGCGGGTTTCCTCTCCAGGGTCAGGTCGCCGGACAGGCGCACTTCGCGCCGGCCGGTGGGAGCGTGGTAGCGCACGGCGTTGCGCCCGTTGGCCTGGCCGTAGCGGGCGCGGAACACCGGCACGTCCTCGGCGAACACCGTGGTGAATTCGGGCAGCTGCACCGGGATCACGTCGCCGGGGCGCAGGTGCAGGAACTCGCCGATCGACAGGCGCGTCTCCAGCAGCAGCGCGGTCAGCTCGACCTCGGCGTCGAGCACTTCCTCGTGCAGCAGCTCGGCCCAGCGGTCGTCGCGCTCGACGCGGTCGCTCTGCACGCCGGCGTCGAGCAGGGTGCGGATCGGCTCCACCATCGCGTAAGGCAGGGTGAGGTGGATCTCGCCGCCGCCGCCGTCCAGCTCGACGTGGAAGCGCGACACCACCACCGTCTCGGTGGGGCTGACGATGTTGGCGAACTGCGGGTTGATCTCGGAGTTCAGGTACTCGAACTCCAGCGGCAGCACCGGCGCCCACGCCTCCACCATCGCGCCGAACAGCTCGCCCAGCATGATCTGGATCACGCGGTTCTCGGTGGCGGTGAAGTCGCGGCCCTCGATGCGCGCGTGGAAGCGGCCGTCGCCGCCGAAGAAGTTGTCGATCACGCTGAACACCAGGCGCGGCTCGAACACCACCAGCGCGGTGCCGCGCAGCGGCTTGATCTTCACCAGGTTCAGGTTGGTCGGCACCACCAGGCCGTGCACGTACTCGGCGAACTTCACCATCTTCACGCCCAGCACCGAGACCTCGCAGGTCTTGCGCAGCACGTTGAACACGCAGGTGCGGAAGTAGCGCGCGAAGCGGTCGTTGACCATCTCCAGCGTGGGCAGGCGGCCGCGCACGATGCGGTCCTGCTGGGTGAAGTCGTACGGCCGCACCGCCTCGACCGGCACCGGCTCGTCGGTGCTGGTCTCGACCTCGCCGCCGTTGACGCCGGCGAGCAGCGCGTCGATTTCTTCCTGGGAGAGCAGGTCGCTCATGGCCTCGCTCCGGCGCTCACTGCATCACGAAGGAGGTGAAGTACAGCGCCTCGATGCCGGGCTTGCCGTAGCGCGCCGCGACGATCCGGCGCACCGCCTCCAGCGCCTGCGCCTGCAGCTTCTGCTTGCCGGCGGCGTCGCTGAGGATGGCGTAGTCCTGGCTGCTGAACAGCTTGACCAGCGCGTCGCGGATCACCGGGTCGGCCGCCTTGGCGGCGTCCAGCGCGGCCTGGTCGTGCGACATCAGGCTCACCCCGACCTGCAGGAAGCGCATCGACTGGTCGTCGCGGAAATTCACCACGAAGGCCGGGTCCAGCGGCAGGTACAGCTCCTGCTTCGACTTCGGCGGCTCGGCCTCGGCGGCGGCCGCCGCCGGGGCGTGGCTGCGCAGGGCGAACAGCGCGTAGCCGCTCACGCCCAGCGCCGCGACCAGCGCCACCAGCAGCACGATCACCAGCAGCGAGCCCCGCCTGTTCGGGGCCGCCTGCGCCACTTCCTGTTCCGTCTGAGCCATGCACCGACCTCTTGCGCTTGCGATGTCCGGCGCGGCGGGATGGCCTCGCCGCGGTTACGGAACCTGTTTAGCAAGCGGCGTGCCATGGCCCGCGGGCCTTGTCCCCGCTGGATCGGCGCGCGGCGGCGGCGCTTTCTTGACGCGCGACCGGCGGCCGGCGCGACGCCGCGCTGGCGGGTGTCCGGAAACCGACGGGGCCCCGCGGCCGGGGGCCGCTTCCGCAAGGCCGCCGCAAGCCCTGTGGGAGCGGCCACCGGCCGCGATGATCATGGGCGCGGCATCCCGCGCTCAGGCGAAGGCGTCGAGCAACCCGCTGCCCAACGGCTGCAGCGCGGAAGCCGCGCCCGCCGGCTCGGCCTCGCCCACATCGGCGGACGCGCCGCCGGCCAGCGCGGCGTAGGAGCCCTCGCGCCCGCCCTGCTGCTGGTGGCCCACCTGCGCCTGCCCCAGCGACAGGCCGTGCTGTGCGAGCAGCGTGTCCAGCTGCGGCAGGGTCTGCTGCAGCGCGTGCACCACGCCGGGGTGCTGCACGGCGAAGCTCACGTCGACCTGGCCGCCGTGCTGCACGCTGACCTTCACGTCGACCTGGCCCAGTTCCTCCGGATGCAGGCGGATGCGTGCCTGCTTGATGTCCTGCCCGCCCAGCCAGGCCACCTGCTGGCCCAGCTCCTGCGCGAACGCCGGCGTGCCGACCGGGCTGGCCACGCTGAGCGTGTGTACCGATGCCGGCGCGGCGGCGGCATGCGGCGCCGGCGCCAGGGCGGCCAGGGCGGCATTGGCGTCGGCGGCCAGGCCGGGCGCCTGCTTGCGCAGCGGCGTGACGCCAGCGGCGTCCGCCCCGGCAGGCGCGCCGCCGGCCAGGCCCGCCGCCGCGGCGAAAGCGCCGGCGACGTCGGGCGTTGCCACCGTCGCCACCGACCCGTCGCCGCCGGCGCCGTCGACCGCGCCAGCCGCGTCGGCCGGCAAGGCATCCGCGGCCAGCGGCGCGGCGGCGTCCTTCGCCGGCGTGCGCATCGCCGCGGCCAGCAGCTTGGAGACGCCGCCGGCCACCGGGGTGATCGCCGCCGCCGGCGTGCGGCCGAGCAGCGCGAGCATGCCGGCCGCCAGCGTGCCGGCGGCGCCGGCGTCGGGCGACGCATCGTCGCCATCGCCGTCCTTGCCGGCGGGGCGGGTCGCGGTGGCCGCGGACGGATCGCCGTCGCCCGCCGCCGGAACCGGCGCCGCGGCGGAAGCGACCGCCGCGGCGTCGCCGGCATCCGCGCCGTCGGCCGGCGCCGCGGCCGCAGCAGACGATGCGGACGGCGCGGGCGCCTCGCGGCGCTCCTGCGGGCCGGCCTGCTGGCGGCGCGCCGCCTGGAACTGCCGGCCGAACTCGTCCGGCGCGCGTCCCGCCGCGCGCGCGTCGCCGCCGTCGTGGGCGGCGGGCGGCAGGGGCGAGGGGGCGCTGGTGGCGGGCATGGGCAGGCTGGCCGTCAATGGTGCGGGCATGGCGGGTTCCTCGACGGATCGCGCGCGGCGCCGCGCGCGGGCTGGACACGAAAGGTCGTCATGGCGAGCGCTCGCCGGGCGGGCGGCGGCGCTGCGCGCGCTCGTCCACCTCGTTCTGTTCGCGGCGCTCCTCGCGCTTGCGCTCCTCCTCGCGGTAGCGGCCGATCACGCTGTCCAGCGCCGCCTCGCGGGCGTGCGCCTCGCGCCACTGCGCGCGGGCGTGCTCGAGCATGCGCCGCTGCCGCTCGATCTCGCGCTGCTGCTGCGCGATCGCGCGGTCGATGCGCTCGACGAACTGCTGGCGGTTGAGCAGCGCGGCCACGCTCAGGCCCCCGCCGCCCTCGTCCAGCGCGTATTCCTGCCGGTAGCCGCGCAGCTCGGCGAGCTGGCGCTCGGCCTTGATCAGCGCCTGCTGCTGCTCGGCCAGCCGCTGCACGGCGTCCTCGCTGCGCTGCCGGGCCTGGTCGGCGGCCGGCTGCAGGCGTTCGGCGCGATCGCTCATGTGCCGGCCTCCTCGGCGAGCGCGGCGAGGGCCGCGATGCCGGCGGCGAGCGTCACCGGCTCGTCCACCTCCTGCTGCAGGAACGCCCGGAGCTTCGGCCACATCGCGATGGCCTGGTCCACCTGCGGGTCGGAGCCCTTCTGGTAGGCGCCCACCGCGATCAGGTCGCGCTGCTGGCGGTAGGCCGAATAGACCTGGCGGAAGCGCTGCGCCGCGCGAACGTGCTCGCGCGTGGCCACCGCCGGCATCACGCGGCTGATCGAGGCCTCGATGTCGATGGCCGGGTAGTGGCCGGCCTCGGCGAGGTCGCGCGAGAGCACGACGTGGCCGTCCAGGATCGCGCGCGCGGCGTCGGCGATCGGGTCGTGGCGGTAGTCGTCGCCCTCGGTGAGCACGGTGTAGAAGGCGGTGATGGAGCCGCGCCCCTGGGCGTCGTTGCCGGCGCGCTCCACCAGCGCCGGCAGCAGGGCGAACACCGAGGGCGGGTAGCCCTTGGTGGCCGGCGGCTCGCCGATCGCCAGCGCGATCTCGCGCTGCGCCTGCGCGTAGCGGGTCAGCGAGTCCATCAGCAGCAGCACGCGCTGGCCGCGGTCGCGGAACCACTCGGCGATGGCGGTGGCGTACTGCGCGCCGCGCAGGCGCTTGAGCGGCGGCGCGTCGGCCGGCGCGGCCACGATCACCGCGCGGCGGCGGCCTTCCTCGCCCAGCGTGTGCTCGACGAATTCCTTGACCTCGCGGCCGCGCTCGCCGATCAGGCCGACCACCACCACGTCGGCGTCGGTGTAGCGGGTCATCATGCCCAGCAGCGTGGACTTGCCCACGCCGGAGCCGGCGAACAGGCCCAGGCGCTGGCCGCGGCCCACGGTGAGCAGGGCGTTGATCGCGCGCACGCCGGTGTCCAGCGGCGTGTCGATCGGCTTGCGCGCCATCGGGTTGATCGGCTCGCGCTTGAGCGCGGCGTGCTCGGCGGCGTCCAGCGGCCCCAGGCCGTCCAGCGGCAGGCCGTCGGCGCCGACCACGCGGCCGAGCAGGTGCTCGCCCACCGGCAGGCCGCCGGCGTGCGCCAGCGGGCGCACGCGCGCGTTGGGCAGCACGCCGTGCATCTCGCCCACCGGCATCAGCAGCAGGCGCTCGTCGGCGAAGCCGACCACCTCGGTGTCCAGCAGCGTGCCGTCGGCGGCGTCGACCAGGCAGCGCGCGCCCAGCGGCGCCTCGCAGCCCTCGGCCTCCAGCGTGAGGCCGACCACGCGGCGCAGCCGGCCCTCCACCACCAGCGTGCGCGCGCGCTCGGCGCGCTGGCGGCGGCGCGCCAGCTGTTCGCTCCAGCGCAGCGGGCGCGGCGCCGCGTTCACGCGCCGGCCTCCCCGGCGCCGTCGTCGTCCTCGCCGGCACCGAGCACGGCGTCGATCACCGCGGCCAGGCGCGCCTCCACGCGCGCGTCCAGCCGCGAGCTCTCGCTCTCGATGCGGCAGTCGCCGCGCGCCAGCGCGGGGTCGGGCAGCAGCCGCCAGTGCGGCTCGGCGGCGTCCAGCGAGCGCAGCAACGCCAGGTCGTCCGGGTGCAGGTGGACGCGCAGCTCGCGCGTGGCCGCCGGCAGCGCCAGCGCGGCCTGGCGCACGGCGTGCACCACCAGCGCCGGGTCGGTCTTCAGCTCGTGCGCGAGCACCTGCCGCGCGGCGACCAGGGCGAGCCGCGCCAGCTCCTGCTCCACCGCGGCGTCGAGCGCCTCCAATGGGCGCGCGGCGGCGGCCAGCAGCGCGTCGAGGCGCGCCAGCCGCGCGGCCAGCTCGCGCTGCGCGTCGGCCAGGCCCTCGCGGCGGCCGGCGGCGTAGCCTTCCTCGCGCGCCTGGCGCTCCAGCGCCTCCAGCTCGCTGACGGTGGGGCGCGGCGCTTCCCCGGACGGCTCGGGCGCCGGCGCCTCGCCCACCAGCGGCAGCTCCCAGCGCTGGAAGGCCGCCACCTCCTCGCGGTTCAGCACGCCGCTCATGTGACCAGTTCGTCACCCGTGCCGGACAGCGTGATCTGCCCGGCGTCGGCCAGCCGGCGCGCGATGGCGAGCACTTCCTTCTGCGCCGCGTCGACCTCGGACAGGCGCACCGGGCCGGCCACCTCCAGGTCGTCGCGCAGCATGTCGGCGGCGCGCTTGGACATGTTGGCGAAGATCTTCTCGCGCACGCCCGGCTCGGCGCCCTTCAGCGCCACGATCAGGCGCGCGCTGGGCACCTCGCGCAGCAGCGTCTGCATGCTGCGGTCGTCGATGTCGGCGAGGTCGTCGAACACGAACATCAGCTCCTCGATGCGCCCGCCGAGGTTCGGGTCCTGGCTGCGGATCGCCGCCATCAGCTCGGCCTCGCGGCTGGTCTCCATCGCGTTGAGGATGTTGGCCGCGGCCTTCAGGCCGCCCACGTTGGCCGACTTGAGCTTGTTGGTGGTGCCGTTGAACTGGCGCTCCATGATCTCGTCCAGCTCGTTGAGCGCGTGCGGCTGCACGCCGTCGAGCGTGGCGATGCGCATCACCGCGTCCGAGCGCACGCGCGGCGGCAGGTAGCCGATCACCTCGGCGGCCTGGTCGGGCTCCAGGTGCGCCAGCACCAGCGCGATGATCTGCGGGTGCTCCTGGTTGATCATCTCGGCGATGGCGCGGCTCTCCATCCACTTGAGCGACTCCAGCCCCTTGCTGGAGCGGCCGAGCAGGATGCGGTCGATCAGGCCGCCGGCCTTGCTCTCGCCCAGCGCGTTGACCAGGATCTTGCGGATGTACTCCTCGGTGCCCACGCCCAGCGAGGTGTGCCGCCCCATGTCCTCGCTGAGCCTGTCCAGCACCTGGGTGACCTGCTCGCGCGAGACGCTGGTGAGGCCGGCCATCGCCGAGCCCACCGCCTGCACGTCGCGCGCGGACAGGTGCTTGAGCACCTCGGCGGCGTCCTGCTCGCCCAGGGTGAGCAGCAGGATCGCGGCGCGCTGCGCGCCGGTGATGTGCGAGTGATCAGTTGCCATCTTCGCTCACCCAGTTCTTGACCACCTGCGCGACCTGCTTGGGGTTCTCGGCGACCATCCGGCGCGCGATGCCGATGCGCTGCTCGTAGCCCAGGTTCTGCGGCGCGCCCAGCCGGCTGCGGTCGGGCGCCGGCTCCGGCTCGTCGTCGATGCGCACCGACACGCTCGGCATCGCGCCGCCGCCGGCCACCGCCAGCGCCTGCGCCGGCGCGGGGCCGCGCAGCAGGCCCTTGAGCAGCGGGCGCAGCAGGCCGAAGGCCACCAGCAGCGCGATCAGCACGCCGGCACCCTGCTTGATCAGGTCGAGCATGCCGGGGCGCTGCCACAGCGGCAGCTCGGCCGGGGCGTCCGCCGCGGGCGCCTGGTGGAACGGCTGGTTGACCACGCTGACGCTGTCGCCGCGGCTGGCGTCGAAGCCCACCGCGTTCTTCGCCAGCTCGGTGAAGTGCGCCAGCTCCTGCGCGCTGAACGGCTCGCTGGCGTCGCCCTTGGGACCGTGCACCAGCTTGTTGTCCACCACCACCGCGACGGTGAGCCGGGCCAGCCGGCCGGCCGGGTCGCTGACGTGGCTGATGGTGCGGTCCAGCTCGTAGTTGCGCGTGGCGCTGCTGGAGCTGTCGGTGGGCGTGGCCGCCTGCGCGGTGCCCTCTGCGGCGCCGGCCGCCGGCTTGGCCGCGGCGGCGCCCTGCCCCGCGTTCGGCTGCGCCGCGGTGGGCTGCGCCACCGTGTTCGGCGGCTGGTTGCTGAGCGCGCCCGGCACGCCGCCGCCCTGCGCGGCGCCGCTGTGCTGCTCGCTGCTCACCTGCTCGCTGCGCAGCGCGGGATGGTCGTGGCCGTAGGTCTCGGTGGCCTTCTCGGTCTGGCTGAAGTCGAGGTCGGCGTAGACCTGCGCGCGCACCTTGCCGGGGCCGACCAGCGGGGTCAGCAGCTCCTCGATGCGCTGCGCGTAGGTGTTCTCGATGCGCGTGGCCAGGCGCAGGCGGCTGTCGCCCACCGCGGCCAGGCTGTCCGGGCCGCTGCTGGTGAGCAGCTGGCCCTGCTGGTCGACCACCGACACCTGGCCGGCGTCGAGGTCCGGCACGCTGGCGGCGACCAGGTGCACGATCGCCGCCACCTGGCCGGCGTCGAGCTGGCGGCCGGGGTACAGCGTGAGCAGCACCGAGGCGCTGGCCTGGCGGCTGTCGCGCACGAAGGCCGAGGGCTTGGGCAGCGCCAGGTGCACGCGCGCGGCGCGCACGCCCTGCAGGCTGCCGATGGTGTTGCCCAGGTCGGTCTCCAGCATCTGCTGGTAGCGCGTGCGCTCGGCCAGGTCGCTCATGCCGAACGGCGAGTCCGCCGCCGGCACCGCGCTGCTGGCGGCGCTGCCCTGCGGCAGGCCCTGCGCGGCGAGCTTGAGGCGCACCGCGGCCAGGTCGGCCGCCGGCACCATGATCGAGCTGCCGTCGGCGCCGAGCTGGTAGGGCGTGCTGGACGCCTGCAGCGCCTGCGCGATCGCCGCGGCGTCCTTCTGGTCCAGCCCGGCGTACAGCAGGCCGTAGCTGGGGCCGCGCGACCACAGCACCACCGCCACGCCCAGCGCCACCGCCGCGGCCATGCCGACCAGCAGCAGCAGCTGGCGCGTCGCCGGGCTGCGCGCGAGCTGCCTGAGGTCGAACCGCTGCGCGGAGCCCTTCTCGTCGGTGGTCGCGATGGCGTTGTCGGCCATGGAGTGCGCTCGTTATCCGTGTGCTTCGTGCGTGGCGCCGGTCAGACCGGCATGTTCATGATGTCCTTGTAGGCGTCGACCAGCCGGTTGCGCACCTGCACCATCGCGTTGAGCGAGAGGTCGGCCTTCTGGATCGCCACCATGGTGCGGCCCAGGTCCGCGCCGGGATCGCCGCGCTCGAACGCGGCGGCCAGCTGGCCGGCCTGCTGCTGGCTGTCGCCCACCGCGGCGAGCGACTGCTTCAGCAGCGCGCCGAAATCCGCCTGCGCGGGCGCGGCGGACTTCAGCGCGGTCTCCGGCATGCGCACCTGCGCCGAGAGCTGGCGCAGCTGGCCCAGCAGGTTGTTGACGTCGATCTGGCTCATGTCGGTTTTCCAGCGCGTGGCGGGCTTGCGAAGGGGTAGAAGCACGAGGTGTGCCATCGCGGATCAGGCGGTGCACGGGCGCGGGATGGCCGCCCCCCGCCCCGCCTTCCCCCGCCGTCATTCCGGCGAAGGCCGGGATCCAGTCAAGTACGGGTGCGAAGCACGCAAAACCTGTTTCGAGTGCTTCGCACGACGCATCCGGACCAGATTCCGGCTTGCGCCGGAATGACGGGCAGGGGGCGGGATCACGCCGCGAGGCTTCCCTGCATGCCGTACTTGCGCAGCTTCTCCACCAGCGTGGTGCGCTGCATGCGCAGCAGCTTGGCCGCGTGCGCGACCACGCCGCCGGTGGCGTCGAGCGCCTGGCGGATCAGGCCCACCTCGATGTCGGCCAGGTGGTCCTTCAGGTCGATGCCGCCCTCCGGCAGCAGGGTGGCGTCGTGCGCCGGCGCCGGGGCCGGCGCGACGGCCGCGGCCGGGGCGCGCGCGTCCATCATCGCCAGCAGCGCGGCGCCGCGCGTTTCCTCCGGCTGCGGCTGGCCGCGGTACTTCTCCGGCAGGTCGGCCGCGCGCACCTCGCCCTGCGGGTACAGGATGGCCAGGCGCTCGACCAGGTTGCTCAGCTCGCGCACGTTGCCCGGCCAGGGATAGCCGGCCAGCGCCTGCAGCGCGCTGGCGCCGAAGCGCACGCAGGACAGGCCGCGGCGCGCCAGGCGCTGGTTGAACTCGTCGATCAGCACCGGCAGGTCGTCCAGCCGCTCGCGCAGCGCCGGCAGCTCCAGCGGGAACACGCTCAGGCGGTAGTACAGGTCCTCGCGGAAGCGGCCCTCGGCGATGGCCTGCTCCAGGTTGCGGTGGGTGGCGGCGATGATGCGCACGTCGCAGCGCTGGCTGCGGGTGCCGCCGACGCGCTCGAACACGCGCTCCTGCAGCACGCGCAGCAGCTTCACCTGCATCGGCAGGCTCATGTCGCCGATCTCGTCGAGGAACAGCGTGCCGCCCTCGGCCAGCTCGAAGCGGCCCTTGCGCGCGCTGATCGCGCCGGTGAAGGCGCCCTTCTCGTGGCCGAACAGCTCGCTCTCCAGCAGCTCGGCGGGGATCGCGCCGCAGTTGATCGCCACGAACGGCTTGTCGCGGCGCGGCGAGCACTCGTGGATGGTGCGCGCCACCATCTCCTTGCCGGTGCCCGACTCGCCCAGCACCAGCACGCTGGAGTCGAACGGCGCCACCTGGCGGATCAGCGCGTTGACGCGCGCCATCGGCGCGGACTCGCCGACGAAGCGCAGCTCGCCGCGACGGCTGCCGAGCAGGCGCGCGTACAGGCCGCGCATCGCCTCGGCCAGCGCCTCGTAGCGCAGCGGGAAGGCGATGGTGGCCATGCGCTGCGCGAACGGCGAGCCGGCGGCGCCCAGGCGCGCGGCCCACGGCGAGTCCGCGGCCGCCAGCAGCGGCACCTGCGCCGCGGCGGCGCCCAGCAGGGCGAACTGGCGCTCGGCCTCCGCCGCGTCCGCGACGCCGCCGACGTACACGGCGCGCCAGGCATGGGTCGATTCCTCCGCCACCAGGCATTCCTCGCCGCGCTGCGGGTGGTAACCGAGGAACTGCAATGCTGCGACCACCGATTCAGCGCGTGCGGCATCCGACTCGATAACCAGGAAATCGATCTTGCTCATTTGCTCTACCCCTGCTTCTCCGTGCCGTCCCGGCGACTCCCGCCGGGACTGGCGATTGGCGTGCCGGCTTTCCGTCGCCGGTCGTCGCGGAACAGGGAGCATGGCGCGTGCCAGCGCCGCGTCGCGGCGCCGGCGCCGGAATGGACCTGCCGCGTCACATCGCGACGATGCGTCCGCGGAGGGCGGCGCAGGGGGCGGCGTGGAAACGTTTTCCCCACGGGCTTGCGCGAACCGTGCGGAAGGTCGGGACGGGTGCCCTTGCGCGGCAGGCGGCCGCCGCAACGGAAAAATGGCGGCGTCGGAAAAGTTTCGAGATGCGCAGCGCTTCACACGCAAAATGTGATCCACCTCACACGTCGTGGCGTGAGGAAATCGACGCCTCAAGCTGTCGACTGACGCACATCGGCCAATTTGCGCCGATGGTGACGAAAAACGAAACGGTCGAGTCCCTCCTCGACCGCCTCGCCGGCCTGCACGAAGGCGAGGAACGCCGTTTCCGCCGCCATCTCGACGCGGCAGGCCAGCTCCAGCGGCAGCGCCGGGCAGGCGTCGAAATGCAGCAGCAGCCGGCCCTGCGCGGCATCGGCGGGCACCAGGGCGGCGGGCACTTCCGCGCCCAGCCCGTTGAAGCGCACGGGCTGGCGCGGCGGCAGCGAGGCGGCCGGCGCCAGCAGGCGGTTGACGATCTCGATCAGCAGGCTGAGCTTGGCGTCCAGGCGCGCCAGCTCCTGCGCCATGGCACCGTCCTCGTCGCGCTCGCGCTCCGCGCGGCGCTCCTCCAGCAGGGCGATCGCGCCGAGCAGGTGCGCGTTGCGCTCGGCCAGCGCCTGCAATTGCGCGTCGTCCGGCGCGGCGGCGGCGGCCTCGAAGCGGACGTGCAGGCGGCCCTCGAAGGCCATCCGCTGGGCGAATTCGGTCCGGACGGGCATGGACATGGCGGCGCTCCCGGGCGTGGTCTGGCGCATTCTCGGCCCCGGCGCGCGCCAGGGCCAGCGGCGGCGCGGCCGGCTAGCCGGCCAGGCCGACGTAGGCGCGCAGCGCGCGGTGGGCGTGGCTGTGCCGGCCCAGCGCCGCGGCGGCGGCCTCGCGGGCGCGGCCGGCCAGCGCCAGCAGTTCCGTGTTGCGTTCGAGCAGCTGCCTGAGCAGGCTGCCGCTGCGCGGGTCGCGCGGATGCCCGGCGTGCAGCAGCGGCTGGCGCCGGCCGTCCAGCTCCACCACCGCGTCCCAGCGGTCCTCGCGCGCGGCGGCGAGCATCGAGTCGCTCAGCGCCAGCGCCTGCTCCAGCGCGGCGTGGCCGGCGGCGCTCATGCCGCGCTGCCGGCGCGGCCGGCGAGATACTCGGCGCGGATGCCGCGCCAGCCTTCCCGCACCGGCTCCAGCAGGTCGACGCACTCGGCCAGCGCGCGGTCGTCGTCGTGCAGCTGCCCGAACAGCAGGCGCCGGGTCACGTAGTCGTACAGCGAGTCCAGCCGCCGCGCGAGGTCGCCGCCGGCCTGGTGGTCCAGGCTGGCGCGCAGCTCGCCGACGATGGCGATGGCCTTGGAGATGGCCGCGCCCTTGGCCGGCACGTCGCGGTGGCGGATGTGGCCGCGCGCCTGGGTGATGCGCTCGATGGCCCCGTCCAGCAGCATGGCGGTGAGCTGGTGCGGGTCGGCGCCCTCGACGCTGCCCTGCGCGCGGGTCTGCTGGTACATCGCGCTGGCCTGGCGCATGTAGCCGTAGGTCATGGCGGGTTCCCCGTCAGTTGTCCGAAGAGGTGTAGCTGTCCTCCAGCTGCTTGAGCGCGCTGGTGAGGTAGCTGCTGGTGTTGTTGAGCGAGGACATCAGCGTGTCCAGCGCGGTGTACTGCTGGCGCAGCTGCGCCTCGTACGCGCTCATGCGCGCGTCCAGGTCGGCCGACTTCTTGCTCAGGCTGGTGAGCTGCTTCTCGATGCTGGCCGTGCGCGTGGCGATGATGCCGTCGCTGGCGGTGAAGCCGTCCAGCGCGCTGTTGAGCCGGGTGGCGTAGCCGTTGGCGCCGGCGAACAGGTCCTGCACCGCGCCGGGGTTGTCCTTGAGCGCGTCGCCCAGCTTGCCGCTGTCCAGCGACAGCGTGCCGTCGGCGTTGCGGGTGACGCCCAGCGCCGCCAGCGAGCCGATGGCGTTGCCCGCCACCTTGCCGCTCAGCACGCTGTTGATCTGCCGCTGGATCGACAGCAGCGTGGTGTCGCCGAGCAGCACGCCGGCGGTCTTGCTGTCCTGGTCGTAGCTGCTCAGCGTGGACACCGTGGAGGCGTAGCTGTTGTAGGCGCTGACGAAGTCGTCGAGCGCGCTCTCCACCGCGCTGGTGTCCTGGCTCACCGTCAGCGTGGCGCTGCCGGTGGCGGCCAGGTTGAGGGTCACGCCGTTGAGCACGCCGCTCACCGAGTTGCTGGCGCTGGTCACCGCGATGCCGTCGATGCTCAGGCTGGCGTCCCTGGCCTCGTTGTCGCCCGCCGCATCCAGCCTGGCGGCCAGCGCGGACAGGCCGCTGTCGCTGTCGGCGCTGGCGCTTACCGTGAAGGCGTTGGCCACGCCGGTCTTGGTCGAGGTCAGCAGCAGCTGCGCGCCGCTGGCGCCGTTGACGACGGTGGCCTGCACGCCGGGGTTGTCGGCGGACTGGTTGATCGCCGTGGCGAGGCTGCCGAGGGAGTCGGTGCCGGAGACGGCGAGGTCCATCGACTTGCCGCCGACGCTGATCGTCAAGGTTCCGGCGCCGACCGTGCTGCCCGCCGGATAAGCGTCGCTGGCGCGCTTCTGCGCGGTGGCCAGGTGGTCCACCACCACCTTGTAGGTGCCCGGCTGCGCGTTGGGCAGCGTGCTGGTGGTGCCCAGCGCGGTGTCCGACAGCGTCGCCGAGTAGGTGTTGTAGGTGATGCTGCTGGCCAGCTTGTCCAGCGTGGACTGCAGCGAGTTGAGCGCGCTGCCGAGCGCGGTCAGCCCGGCCTCCTGCGCCTGCAGCTGGGTGGTCTGGTTGCTGATCTGCTGCGACGGGCCGGCCTTCTTGGCGTTGACCAGCGCGGTGACGATGGCGTCGACGTCCAGGCCCGAGCCGATGCCGGCGGAGCTGAGGACGGCGCTGCTGGACGAGCTGGACGAAGTCGAGCTGCCCGAAGAATTCGACGTGCCCGTCGTCGTGCTGTTGAGACTGGAGATCGTGGTCATGTCGCGGCGTCCGATGGTGGTCCGTTGCCCCGGGACCGGGGCCGGGACATTGCAGGCAAATCCCGCGCCAACCGCATGGGCTTGCCCGGAATCCCCGCCACGATGGCGGCCGCAACGGCCGCCACCGCGGAGGGACCCCTGTTCCCGAAGCCGGACGCTCCCGCGCCCGGCCCCTACTGGATCGGCCGCGACGGCGCCAGCTTGAGCGCCGCGGCGGCGCCAGCTTGAGCGCCGCGGCGGCACCGGCGGGATACCGGACGGCAGGCGCGCGGACCCGCGATCCGCCGGGCGCCCCGCGCGGGCGGCCCGCCCGGCAAAACGACGACGGCGCCCGCGAGGGGCGCCGTCGCCGGAAGAAGCGGGAACCGTCCGCGGCGCGACCGGCCCGCGGGCGGTCCCCTGCGGCCTCGTCACTGCAGCAGCTTGAGCACCTGCTGCGGGTTGGAGTTGGCCTGGGCGAGCACCGAGATGCCGGCCTGCTGCAGCACCTGCGCCTTGCTCAGCGCCGCCGTCTCGGCCGCGAAGTCCGCGTCCTGGATGGTCGACTGCGAGGACTGCAGGTTGGTCGTCTGCGCCGCCACCGTGGAGATGGTGGACTGGAAGCGGTTCTGCACCGCGCCCAGCTGCGCCGCGAAGTCGCTCACCGTCTTCAGGGCCACGTCCACGCGGGAGATCAGCGCGTTGGCGTTGTTGACGGTCAGCACGTCGGAGCCTTCCAGCGAGCCGGCGGTGTCGATGGTGCCCGAGCCGATGTCGCTGGCGGTGGAGGCGCCGTTCTTGTAGGCGCTGTCGGTGATCGCGCCGGAGCCGAGCACGGAGCCCGAGGCGATCGAGCCCGAGTCGTTGATGCTGAAGCTGCCGGCCGCGAACAGGCTGATGCCGCCCTTGCCGTCCACCGCGGCGCTGACGCCGGTGATGCCCGCCGCGTTGATCTTGTCGGCCAGGTCCTGGGCGCTGCTGGCCGTGCCGGCGAGCGTGACGGCCTTGCCGTCGGTGCCGGTGATGGCGATCTTGCTCAGGTCCACCGTCGTGGCGTTGCCGCTGGCGTCGACGAACGCGCCGCTCAGGTTGGTGGTCTCCACCTGGGCGATCTTGCCGATGTCGGCGGACTTCACGCTGGTGCCCAGGCTCACGCTGATGGTCTGGCCCACGTCGGCGCCGACCTGGAAGCTCTTGGTGCCCAGCGAGCCGTCCAGCACCTTGGAGCCGTTGAAGGTGGTCTGGTTGGCGATGCGGGTGATCTCGGCCAGGCGCTGCTGCACTTCCTGGTCGATCGAGGAACGGTCCGAATCGGTGTAGGTGCCGTTGGCGGCCTGCACGGCCAGGTCGCGGATCGCCTGCAGGTTGGCGGTCACCTGGTCCAGCGCCGAGCCGGCGGTCTGCGCCAGGTTGATGGCGTCGGAGGCGTTGGCGCTGGCCTGGTTCAGGCCGCCGATCTGCGTGGTGTAGCGCTGCGAGATCGCAAAGCCCGCGGCGTTGTCGGCGGCGCTGTTGATCTTCAGGCCCGAGGACAGGCGCTGCGTGGCGGTGGCCAGCGCGCTCTGCGACTTGGACAGGTTGTTCTGCGCGTTCAGCGAGGAAACGTTGGTGTTGATGACCAGTGACATGGGTGTCTCCTAAGAATCGGTCTTGAAGCTGTCGGATGTTCATTCCGGCGGTGCTCCAGACCGGAGTGCCAACCGCCTCGGGGAGCTTTTCGGCGCCCTCGGACATTTCTTGAGCAATATTTCCGGGGAAACGCTTGACATTGGCGCGGCGTGCGCGATGCGCCGCCCCGGGTATCGGCAAACGGCCGGACAACCGTAGCCGGCCGGCGTGCCGGATCGCGCGCGGCGGCGTCCGGCCCGGCGGCCCGTCCATTGGCACCAACCTTGCTGCTTCCACCCCGGACAGGCGCCGCGGCGACAAAAAACCGGCGGCGCCACGCTTTCGCAGCGCGCCGGCGGGCGCATCCGGAACCCCTCATCGATGCAGACAGAAGAGCGCCTCGCGCAGAACCACGCCGAATTCCAGGCACGGCTCGACCGCATGGAAAAGGCCATCGGCGACGGCAAGCCGGATGCCGCGATCGAGCTTGCCCAGGCCGCCGCGTCCATCGCCTGGCTGAAAGGCTGCGGCATCTTCTCCTCGCCCCGGCTGGAGGCCCTGCTGGCACGCATCGGCCATGCGCTGCCCCAGGCCGCGGAAGCCGCCCCGCGCGCCGACGAGCGGCGCCGGGTGCTCACCGTGATGACTTCGGCGCACGCCATCGGCGGCCACACGCGGCTGGCCTGCCGCTGGATGGCGCTGGACACGCAATCGGTCCACACGCTCGTGCTCACCCGGCAAGGCGACGCGCCGCTCCCGCCGATGGTCGAGGCGCTGGCCGAAAGCGGACGGGTCCAGCTGGTGACGCTCGACGACGACTCCCTGCTGGAACGCGCGGCAAGGCTGCGCCGGTTGCTCGGCGCCGCCGACCGCGCGGTGCTGCACACCCATCCGAACGACCCGTTGCCCGTGGTGGCGCTGGCCGGCATGGCCTCGCCGCCCCCCGTGCTGTTCGAGAACCATGCCGACCACGTGTTCTGGATCGGCGCCAGCGTAAGCAACCTGCTCGTCTCGCTGCACGACGACGGCACCCGCATCGCCGTGACACGCCGCGGCGTGGCGCGCCCGCACATCGGCTGGCTCCCGATCCCGCTCGACTTCACCTCGCTCGACGCGGCGCCGGCCGTCGACATCCGCGCCCGGTACGGCATTCCGGACGACGCCGTGCTGCTGCTGTCCTGCGGGTCGGCATACAAGTTCATGCCGATCGACGGCCTGTCCATGGCCGACCTGCTGGCCCCGGTGCTCGAGGAACACCCCGGCGTCCATGTCCTGCTGGTCGGGCTCGCCCGCGATCCGGCCGGCACCAGCCTCGCCGCGGACTACCCGGGCCGCGTGCACCTGGCCGGCTACCTCCAGCAGGACGCGCTGCACGCCGCCTACGCCGCCTGCGACATCTACCTCGACGCGGTGCCCACCTCGTCGAGCACGGCGCTGTGCGAGGCGATCGCGGCCGGCAAGCCGGCGCTCAAGTTCAGCCCGGCCGCGTGGGGCGAGTGCGGCTTCGCCATGGACATGGACGCGGTGCCCCTGCCGCTCTACGTCTCGCACGACGCCGACGGCTACCGGCAGGAGCTGCGCGCGCTGATCGGCTCGCCGGCGCTGCGCGCGCAACGCGGCCGGCTCATGGCCGGCATGCTGCGGCTGTGCCATGGCGACGCGCACTTCCAGGCGCAGGTCGAGGCGCTCTACGAGCGCGCCGCGCGCCTGCCCCGCATCGAGCTCGACGAGGCCACCGCGGCGCACCGCGTGGAACTGCTCGACGTGCTGCTGGGCAAGCTGGCCGACAACCTCGAGGCGGCCCAGCGGCTGGACAAGCTCGGCACCACCGGCCTGGTGGTGCGCGCCCTTTCCCCCGACGAGCAATACCGGCACTGGCTGGCGCCGCGGCGGCTGTCCACCGAACGCGCCGCTCTGGCGCGGAGCCGCATCGCCGCGCCGGCCACGTTCCACGTGCTGGTCGTCGACGCCGACGGCGATGCGGACCGGCTGGCGCATACGCTGCAGTCGCTGGACCGGCAATCGCATCCGGCGACGGCCGTGACCGTGCTGAGCGACGTGCGGCAGGCGCTGCCCGGTGGCATCGCAACGCATCCGCTGGCCGGAGACTGGGCGACCGCGCTCAACGCGGTCGCCGCCACCGCCAGCGCCGACTGGCTGCTGCCGCTATACGCGGGCGACGCGCTGGACGCCGATGCGCTGCTTCTGCTGGCCGGCCTGTTCGCCGCACAGCCCGACCTGGCGTGCTGCTATGCAGACGAGGATGCGTGGCTGCCCGACGGGCCGGCGCAGCCGGTCTTCAAGCCCGACATGAACCTCGATCTCCTGCGTAGCTACCCGTACATCGGCCGCACGCTGGCGATGCGGCGCGAATCCCTGCTGGCGGCGGGCGGACTGCGCGCGGAGGCCGGCGCCCTCGCCCACTGCGACCACCTGTTCCGCTGCGTCGAGCGGTTCGGCCTGCACACCGTGGGGCACCTGGCCGAAGTGGTCTACCGCGCCGCGGTGCCCTTCGCGGCCTGGCTCGCCACCCCCGAGGTCGCCGCCCTGAGCGGCGCGGTGGTCTCGGCCCACCTCGACCGTCTCGGCGTGCCCCACCGCATGCAGCCGGGAGCGCTGGCCGGCTCCAACCGCATCACCTACCTGCACGAGGCCGAGCCGGCCGTTTCGATCATCGTCCCCACCCGCGACCAGCTGCCGATGCTCAACGGCCTGATCGACAGCCTGCTCGCCAAGACCCGCTACAGGAACTACGAGCTGCTGATCGTCGACAACGACAGCCGCGACCCGGCCGCCTGCGCCTACCTCGACGGCATCGAGCGGCTGAACAACCCGCAGCTGCGCGTGCTGCGCTGGCCGCACCCGTTCAACTACTCGGCGATCAACAACTTCGCCGCCGCGCAGGCGCGCGGCGAGTACCTGGTCCTGCTCAACAACGACACCGCGGTGCTGCACGAGGACTGGATCGAGGCGCTGCTCAACCACGCGCAGCGGCCGGAGGTCGGCATCGTCGGCGCCAAGCTGCACTACCCGGACGGGCGCATCCAGCACGCCGGCGTGGTGCTGGGCCTGCGCGGGCCGGCCGACCATCCCTTCATCGGCGATCCGATGGACGCGCCCGGCTACATGCACCGCCTGCAGGTGGACCAGAACTACACCGCGGTGACCGCCGCCTGCCTGATGATCCGCAAGTCGGTGTACGAGGAGGTCGGCGGCCTGGACGAGGAGAACTTCAAGGTCTCGTACAACGACGTGGACCTGTGCCTGAAGGTGCACCGGGCCGGCTACCTCACCGTGTGGACGCCCTACGCGCGGCTGATGCACGAGGGCAGCGTCAGCCAGCGCAAGGTGGACCGGACCGCGCAGGAGGCCAAGCGCAAGCGCTTCGAGGGCGAGCAGCGGGCCATGTACGCCAAGTGGCTGCCGCTGCTGGCGCGCGACCCGGCCTACAACCGCAACCTCAGCCTGGACGGCGGCGGCTTCGACCTGGACCCGCTCCCGCAGCAGGCCTGGCAGCCGTTCGAGCAGCCGCTGCTGCCGCGGATGTTCTGCGTGGCCGCCGACGCGCAGGGCTGCGGCCACTACCGCATCCGGCAGCCCTTCCTCGCCATGCAGCGGGAAGGGCTGGCCGAGGGCATGATCGCCCCCGCGCACCTGCTGCCGGTCCCGATGGAGCGCTTCGCGCCGTCATCGATCGTGCTGCAGCGCCAGCTCGGCGACGGCCAGCTTGCGGCCATGCGCAACTACCGCGACTTCAGCCGCGCCTTCAAGGTCTACGAGCTGGACGACTACCTGCCGAACCTGCCGCTCAAGAGCGTGCACCGCAGCCGGCTGCCCAAGGACATCCTGAAGTCGCTGCGCCAGGCGGTCGCGCTGACCGACCGCTTCGTGGTCTCCACCGCGCCGCTGGCCGAGCAGTTCGCGGACATGCACCCCGACATCCGCGTGGTCGCCAACCGCCTCCCGGTGGACTGGTGGGGCCAGCCGGCCAGCCGCCGCCGCGGGTCGGCCAGGCCGCGCGTGGGCTGGGCCGGCGGCAGCGGCCACCGCGGCGACCTGGAGCTGATCGCCGACGTGGTGCGCGACCTCGCCGGCGAGGTCGAGTGGGTGTTCCTGGGCATGTGCCCGGAGAAGCTGCGCCCCTACGTGCACGAGCTCCACGAGGGCGTGCCGATCGGGCAGTACCCGGCCAAGCTGGCCTCGCTGGACCTCGACCTCGCGCTGGCGCCGCTGGAGGACAACGTCTTCAACGCCTGCAAGAGCAACCTGCGCCTGCTCGAATACGGCGCCTGCGGCTTCCCGGTGGTGTGCAGCGACATCGTCTGCTACCGCGGCGGGCTGCCGGTGACGCGCGTGCGCAACCGCTACAAGGAGTGGGTGGACGCCATCCGCATGCACCTGGCCGACCTGGACGCCACCGCGCGCATGGGCGACGCGCTGCGCGAGGCGGTGCGGCGCGACTGGATGCTCGCCGGCGCCCACCTCAACGACTGGCTCAATGCCTGGATGCCCGCATGATCAGCCGCGACGCCATCGTCTCACCGCAGGCCGCCATCGGCCGCGAATGCGCCATCTCCCCGGGCGCCATCGTCGGGGACCGGGTCACGCTGGGCGACCACGTGCGCATCGGGGCGGGCGCGATCGTGCTCGGCCCCTGCCACATCGGCGACCACTGCACATTGGGAGCGGGCGTGGTGCTGGAAAGCAGCGACGGGGACCGGCCCATCGTGCTCGAACCGCACGTGCGCGTCTCGGCCACGGCGTCGATCCTGGCGCCGGTGACCGTCGCGCGCGGCGCGCTGATCCAGGCCGGCACCACCATCCTGCGCCCGGTGCCCGCCCATGCCATCGTGTCGGGGAATCCGGCGCAGATCACCGGCTACACCCTCGTCCACGCATCGGAGCCGCCCGCCGCTTCCGGCGCGCGGCCCGCGCCGGAAGCCGGCGCATTCGCCTCGCACGTGGACGGCGTCACGCTGCACCGCCTGCCCAAGGTCATCGACCTGCGCGGCAACCTCACGGTCGGCGAATTCGAGCGCGACCTGCCGTTCCGGCCCAAGCGCTACTTCATGGTGTTCGGCGTGCCCAACGCCGAGGTGCGCGGCGAGCACGCGCACCACCGCTGCAAGCAGTTCCTGATCTGCGCGCGCGGCCGCTGCAGCATCGTGGCCGACGACGGCGCCAACCGCGAGGAATTCCTGCTCGACGATCCGTCGCTAGGGCTGTACCTGCCGCCGCGCGTCTGGGGCATCCAGTACAAGTATTCCGCCGACGCGGTGCTGCTCGTGTTCGCCTCCGAGTACTACGACCCGGACGACTACATCCGCGACTACGGGGAGTTCATGCGGCTGGCGGGCGCCTCCCGGAGCACGGCCGCATGAGCCGGCTGCTGGAGAGGCGCGATGCCGCCGGGGTCCGCGCGGGGCTCGAACGCGCGGGCCTGGAGCCCCCGCATGGATTCATCCGGCAGGTGGACAGGCGCTACGACCTGGCCGTGCACCTCGACCACCTGCTGCGTCCGCTGGATGCGCGCGACGACTTCCGCATCGGCCACGGCAAGGGCGCCGACGAACGCTGGGTGCTGCTGGAACGCCTGCCCTGGGACTCGGCGTTCTTCGGCCGCGGGGTGGCCCGCCTGCATGCCTGCGTGGACCCGCGCGGCCCCACGCCGCCGCGGGCCGACACCGGCGCGGCGGTCGCGGCCATCGGCGCCGCGCTGGCGCTGGCGGCGCAGCACGGCATCGATTACGTGTTCGGCACGGTGGATGCCCGCGACCTGCCCGGCATCCGCAGCCTCTGCGCCAGCGGCTTCGAGCTGATCGAAACCCGCTGCCACTACCACCTCGCCCTGGCCGATTGGCAAGGCGACCGCCACCCCGCCCGGCTGGCCACGCCGGCCGACATGCCCTCGCTCGCCCGCGCCGCGCGCGACACCGTGAACCCGTTCGACCGCTTCCACGCCGACCCGGCGATTCCGCCCGAGGACGCGGACCGCCTGATGGAAACCTGGGTCCGCGCGTCGATCGCCGGGGGGTTCGCCGACGCCACGCTGGTGCCCGACGTGGCGTCGCCGGAGGCGTTCTGCACGGTCCGCTACCACCGCGAACACTGGCAAGGCTGGGGCCTGCGGCTCGCGCAGCCGGTGCTCAGCGTCGTGGCGCCGAGGCACCGCGGCTGGTACGTGCGGCTGATCGCGGAAGTGAACCATCACCTGCGCGGGATCGGCGCGGAGCACGCCTTCCTCGTCACGCAGGCCACCAACAACGCCGTGATCCGGTCCTGGGAAAAGCTCGGCTACCAGTACGGCAAGGCCGAGCACGTCTTCCGCCGCCTGCTCCGCTAGCCGGGGAGCCCGCGGGCGACCCGCCGCCCTCACCAGGCGTTGCAGGCCTCGATCACCTTCGCCACTTCCGCGTCGTCAAGCTCGGGAAAGCAGGGCAGCGACAGCACGCTGCCGCACAGCGCCTCGGTGGCCGGCAGCGCCGGCATCGGCCCGGCATGCGCCAGCACCGCCTGCTGCGTGTCGGCGAGCGGGTAATGCACCTCGCTGGCGACGCCGCAGCGCGCGAGATGCGCCTGGAGTTCCGCGCGCCGGGCGCAGCGCACCACGTACAGGTGCGCGACGTGGCCGGGGCCATCGATGGCCGGCACCTGGATCTCCGGGTGGACGATGCCGCGGGAGTACGCCTGCGCGATCCCCCGGCGGCGGGCGTTCCAGCCGTCCAGCAGGGGCAGCATCACGCGCAGGAAGGCCGCCTGCAGCTCGTCGAGCCGGCTGTTGCGCCCGCCTCCCAGCTCGTTGCGGTATTTCGACGACCAGCCGTACTGGCGCAGCCGGCGCACGCGCCCGGCCAGGGCCGGGTCGTTCGTGGCGACGGCGCCGCCGTCGCCGAGCGCGCCGAGGTTCTTGGTCGGATAGAAGCTGAAGCAGGCCGCGTCGCCGTAGCTTCCGGCGCGGCGGCCGTCCTCGCCCCGGGCGCCGTGCGCCTGCGCGCAGTCCTCGACCACGGGAACGCCGTAGGCGCGCGCCACGTCGAGCAGGCGCGGCATGTCGGCCAGGCGACCGTACAGGTGGGTGACGACGATCGCCGCCGGCCTGTCGCCACCCCGCCGCAACCGCTGCTCCAGATGCAGCGGGCTCATGGTCGCGGTCGCCGCATCCACGTCCACGTAGCAGGGCGCCGCGCCGCAGGCCAGCGCCGCGGTGGCGCCGTACATGCCGGCGTTGGCAACCATGAGCACCTTGTCGCCTCCGGCGACGCCGAGCGCGCGCAGCGCCAGCTCGAGCGCATCGGTCCCGTTGGCCACGCCGACGACCTCGGCGACGCCGCAGTAGTCGGCGAACGCCGCCTCGAAGGCGCGGACCTGCGGCCCCAGCACGAAATGGCCGCTGGCGATCACCTGCCCGGCGGCTTCCTGCAGGCACGGCCGCAAGGGCGCGATGTGGCGGCCCAGATCGTTGACCGGCACGACGTCCGGCAGCGGCGCGGCGGCACGGACGGCATCGGGGAGGCTGGCGGCGCTCGTCATGCGGTCCCCATCACTTCAGGTAATCGAACAGGCTCGTCGACTGCACCTTCGCGAAGGTCTGCTGCGAGGCCTGCAGCGCCGTGGACTGCAGCATCAGGCTGCTGATGGCGCTGGCCATGTCGGTGTCCTGCACGCTGGAGAGCGTGGTCTGGTAGGTCAGCGTGAGGTCGGCGTAGGTGCTCTTCTGCTGGCTCAGCCGGTCCAGACGGCCGCCGATGTCGGTCTGCGCGGCGAGCACGCTGTCCTGCGCGCGGTCGATCGACTCGATCTGCCGGCTCATCGCGTTGCTGAGCTGGGTGTTGCCCAGGCTGTCGTCGTTGAGCGCGTCGATCATGTTGCCCAGCGTGGCGAACACGTCCTGGGTCTGCCCGGACTCGACGCTCACCGTGTCGCCGGCGGCGGGCGTGCCGCTGAGCGCGATGGACAGGCCGTTGAAGCTGATGCTGCCGCCGTCCTGGTAGCTGCCGCTGGCGACCACCGCGTTGCCGTTGTTGGCGTCGGTGGCGGTCCAGTTGCCGGCGGCATCGAAGCTGATCTGGTAGTCCACCGGCCCGGCCGCGCTGGCGGCCTGCCAGGCGGCGCTGTCGCTCACGCTGGTGGCGCCCACCAGCAGGGTGCCGGCGTTGCCGGCGGCCGCGCCGGCGACGAAGGCGCCGTTGCCCATCGGCAGGTCCATGAACAGCGCGTCGCCCGGATCGCTGTTGGGCAGGCGCAGGCCGCTGCCGATCGCGCTCATCTGCGCCGTGCCGTTGCCCACGTAGCTCACCGTGCCGTCGGCGTTGAGCACGAACGGCTGGGTGGTGCTGCTGGTGCCGGCGAACAGCGCGATGCCGCTGGCGTCGGTGGTGTTGGCCAGCTGCACCAGCTGCGCGCGGATCTGCGTGAGCTGGGTGGCCATGTCCTTGCGGTCGGAGGCCGACAGCGTGCCGTTGATGCCCTGCACCGCCAGCGAGCGCGCCTGGTCGAGCAGCGCGTTGAACGAGGTGAGCGTGTTGCTCTCGGTGGACAGCCGCGTGTTGGCGGCATCGATGTTGGCCGAGTACTGCGCCGTGCTGGCGATGACGTGGTCGAGCGAGACCACCTGCGCGGCGCCGCCCGGATCGTCCGAGGCCAGGTCGATGCGCTTGCCGCTGGTCACCTGGTTCTGCGTGGCGTTCACCGCGCTCTGCTGGCCGAGCATGGTGGTCAGCGACTGCTGGTACATCCAGCTGGTGGACAGGCGGATCATGCGCGTTACCCCTGGATCGCGGTGATGAGGCTGGCGAACAGCGTCTGCGCGGTGGCGATCACCTGCGCCGAGGCCTGGTAGGCCTGCTGGTACTTGATGAGGCTGGCGGCCTCCTCGTCCAGGTTCACGCCGGCGGCGCTCTGCTGCGCGCCGGCGGCCTGGTCGTACAGGCTGGTCTGGGTGGCGAGGTTGCTGCTGGCGATGCTGCCGGCGGTGCCGATCTGGTTGGTGAGGTCGGCGTAGGCGCGCACCACCGAGGTCTTGCCGCCGTCCAGCACGCCCTGGTCGGCCAGCGCGGCCAGGTCCAGCGCGTTGCTGTTGTCGTTGAGGCCGTCGCTGTTCCTGCCCACGGTGAAGCCGTCGCCGGCGGCGGGCGTGCCGGTGAGGGTGAGGCTCCAGCCGTCGAAGACGATCGGCGTGCCGCTGGCGTAGGTGCCGCTGACCGTGTTGCCCGCGCCGTCGGTGATCGTGTAGTCGGTGGCCGAGGTGAAGGCGATGGTGGCGCCGGCGAACAGGTCGGCGTCGCCGCCGTCCTGCACGCCCACCGCGGCCACCGCGGCGCTGCCGGCGTTGCCGCTCGCGGCGCCGGCCTTCAGCGCCGCGGCGGCGGCGATCCCGGACGGGTCGGTCATCGTCACCGCCAGCCCGCCGGCGGCGCCGCGGGTGGGGCGGATCTGGTAGCTGTCGCCGACCTGGGCCGTGCCGGACACGGTCAGGGTGAGGCCGTCGGCGGACAGCGTGCCGTCGGGGTTGGCGGTCAGCGCCACGCTCTGCCCGCCGGTGGTGGACAGCGTCCAGCCGTTGGCCGAGGGCGCGGTGGTGCTGCCGGTGTAGCTGAGCACGTAGTCCGCGCCGGTGAGCGCGCCGATGTCGCTGATCGCCGCGCCGACCGTCGCGTTGCCGGCGTTGCCGCTGGCGGCGCCGACCTGCGGCGCGGGCACGCCGAAGATCGCGCCGCCCTGGTTGCCGTCGAGGTCCAGGCCCCTGGCCTGCTGCGCGTTGACGCTGCCGGCCAGCGCGATGGCCGCCTGGCCCAGCTTGTTCTGCGCCGGGTCCAGCACGTTGCTGCGGTAGTCCAGCAGCGCGCCGAGGGTGCCGCCGCTGAGCCGGGCGGAGATGTCGTTGCCGTTCGGGTCGAGCACCACCGTGCGGCTGGCGTCGTAGGGGTCGGTGCCGGCCTGGAAGCCGTAAGAGTAGCCGCCGCTGACCAGCACCTGGCCGGAGCTGGCGTAGACGCTGAGGGTGCCGTCGGGCTGGCTGGCGGTGGTGATGCCGACGTAGCCGGCCAGCTGCTTGACCAGGCTGTCGCGCTGGTCGAGCAGGTCGTTCGGCGAGGTGCCGCCGGCCTGGCTGATCTTCAGGTTGAGCGCGGCGATCTGCTTGACCGTGGTGTCGATGCCGTCGATGGTGCTGGCGATCTGCGTGTTGATCTGCCCGCGCTGCTGGTCGAGCTGGCTGCCCAGCGTGTTGAACACCATCGAGACCGCGGCCGCGTCGCCGAGCAGCGCCTGGCGCGAGCCCTTGTCGCTGGGCGCGTTGGCCACGTCGCTGAAGCCGGCGTAGAAGTCGTCCAGCGCGCCCTGCAGGTCGCCGCTGTTCTTCAGCAGGCCGTTGAGCGTGGTGGCGAGGTCGTTGTAGGTGGTGGCGCCCTGCAGGCTGCTGTTGCCGCTCCACAGCGCGGTGGTGAGGTACTGGCTGTAGGCGCGCTGCACCGCGACCACGTCGACGCCGCTGCCGATGGTGTAGCGGCTGTTGCTCTGCCCGAGGCGGTCCACCTGCACGATGCTCTGCCGGCTGTAGCCGTCGGTGCCGGCGTTGGCGATGTTGTTGCCCACCGTCTTCAGGCCCAGTTGCGCGGCGGTGAGGCCGGAGGTGCCGATGCTGAACAGGCTGGACATGCGAAGGGGATTCCTCGGGTGACGGTCACTCGGTCGGCAGGCCGGCCGCGTTCTTGAGCGAAGCGTCCTTGAGCGAGGCCAGCGCCTCGCGCATGGCATCGCTGTTGGCGATGGCGGTGATCTTCTCGGCGTAGGCCGGATCGGTGGCGTAGCCGCCCCTGACCAGCGCGTGGGCGAAGCCGCGCACGTCGTCGCCGTGGCCGCGCGCCTGCGCGTAGCGCGGGTTGGAGCCGATCAGCTCGGCGTAGTCGGCGAAGGCCTGCGCCGGCGAGTCGTAGGCGCGGAACTGCGCGCGCCGGCGCACCGCCACGCCGTCCTCGAACTCCACCGTGGGCACGCTCACCTTCTTGCCGTCCCAGCTCCCGCCGGCCTTGATGCCGAACAGGTTGAAGCTGGTGGCGCCGTTGGCCGCGCGCGGCATGTGCTTGCCCCACTGCGTCTCCAGCGCGGCCTGCGCCAGCACCGTGCGCACGGAAAGGCCGAGCTTCCTCGCCGCGATCTGCGCGTAGGGCGCCAGCGCGTGCACGAACTCCTGCGCGTCCTGCGGCAGCCACTTCATCGCGCTCTGCCCGACCGCCTTGCCGGCCTCGACCACCGCGGCCAGGCGCCGCTGGAACTGGTCGGCGCTGGCCGGCATGGCGTCGAGGTCGCCGAGCCCGTCGTCGCCGTCCGCCGCCGCGCCACCGGAGGCGGACGTGCCGGACGCGGCGACCGGGGCGCCGGCGGCGCCGTCCTGGCCGCCCAGCGCGCCGGCCACCTTGCCGCCGAGCTGGCGCACCAGCATCTCGGCGATGCCCAGGCCCTTGCCGGCGCCGGACAGGTTGAGCGCGAGCTGCTGGTCGAACATGTCGCGCCAGGCGTCGCCGGCCTGGCTGTCGCCGATGCCGTCGCCGAAGCTCGCGTTGGCCTCGCGCATCGACTTGAGCATCATCTGGGTGAAGATCGACTCGAACTGCCTGGCCACCGCCGGCAGCGCGGCCTGGCCGTCGTTCCGGGCGGCGCCGCGCAACGCATTGAACCCGGACAGCTCGGTCCAGGTGCCGACGTTCTGCAGGGCGCTGTCCAGCGGCGTGGCCATCGTCAGATCACCACCAGCTCCGCGTGCAGCGCGCCGGCCTGCTTGAGCGCCTGCAGGATCGAGATCAGGTCGCTGGGCGCGGCGCCCACCTGGTTCACCGCGCGCACGATGGTGTCCAGGCTCACGCCGGGGCCGAACTTGAACATGTGGCCGCCGTTCTCGCTGATCTGCACGTCGCTGCTCGGCACCACCGCGGTCTGCCCGCGCGAGAACGGCGCCGGCTGGCTGACCTGCGGCTGCTCGCTGATCGAGACCTGGATCGAGCCGTGCGCCACCGCGGCGGCGGTCACCCGCACGTCCGAGCCGATCACCACCGTGCCGGTGCGCGAGTTGACCACCACGCGCGCCGGGGCCTCGCCCGGCGTCACGTCCAGGTCCTGGATCGCGCCCAGCCAGGCCACCTTCTGCGCCGGGTCCTGCGGGCCGCGCACGGCGATGGTGGCGCCGTCCACCGCCTGCGCGGTGCCGGCGCCGTAGGCCTGGTTGATCGCCCGCGCCACGCGCGCGGCGGTGGTGAAGTCGGGCGTGTTGAGGTTGAGCGTCAGGTCGCCGCCGCCGGCGAAGGAGGACGGCACGCTGCGCTCCACCGTGGCGCCGTTGGGGATGCGCCCGCTGGCGGAGATGTTCACCTGCACGCTGGAGCCGCTCCTGCCCTGCGCGCTGACGCCGCCGACCACCACGCTGCCCTGCGCGATGGCGTAGACGTTGCCGTCGGCGCCGCGCAGCGGGGCCATCAGCAGCTCGCCGCCGCGGATGCTCTTGGCGTTGCCGATCGAGGCCACGGTGACGTCGATCACCTGCCCCGGCTTGGCGAACGGCGGCAGCTCGGCGGTGATGGTCACCGCGGCGGCGTTCTTCAGCTGCGGCCGCGCGCTGGCCGGCACGGTGATGCCGAACTGCTGCAGCATGTTCTCCAGGCTCTGCGTGGTGAACGGCGCCTGCGTGGTCTGGTCGCCGGAGCCGTCCAGGCCCACCACCAGGCCGTAGCCGATCAGCTGGTTGCTGCGCACGCCGCCGACCGAGGCGAGGTCGCGGATCTTGTCGGCGTGGGCGGCGCCGGCGAGCAGCGCGCACAGCGCCAGCGCCGCCGCGCGCCTTGCGCCCTCTCCCCTGCGGGGAGCGGGCTGGGCCGAGGGGCGGCGCTTGCGCAAGAGGTCGGACAGGCGGCGCAAGGGGGAAGGAAAAGCGCGACGCGCGAGAGTGGGACCGGACGCGACGACCGGCCCCTCACCCCGGCCCTCTCCCCGCAGGGGAAAGGGAGCGGAAGCGGGGCCGCGCGAGGGCGCCCCCTCATCCCAACCCTCTCCCCGGCGGGGAGAAGGGGCGAACGCGCCGTGCGGGTTCGCACGCTCCGGCTCCCACGCGCCCATGAGCGGAATGGTCCTATGGAGCTTTGTCCTAGGGAGCTTCATTCAAAAGGGCATCCACTTGGAGTTGAAGAAACGCGACAGCCAGCCCTGCGTGTTGGCGTCGGCCAGGGTGCCGCGGCCGGTGTAGGTGATCTTGGCGTCGGCCACCCGCGTCGACTCGATGGTGTTGTCCTGGCCGATGTCCTGCGGGCGCACGATGCCGGCGATGCGCACCAGCTCCTGGCCCTGGTTGATGGTCAGCCACTTCTCGCCCTTCACCAGCAGGTTGCCGTTGGCCAGGCGCTGCGCCACGGTCACGGTGATCTCGCCGGTGAGCTGGTTGCTCTGGCTGCTGGAGCCGGTGCCGTCGAAGCTGCGGTCGCCGCCGGTGGCGATGTCCGCGTCCTTGCCGCCCACGTGCAGCGTGTGGCCGAGGATGGTCGGCGCGTCCAGCGCGGTCTTGTCGGTCTTGCTGGTGCTGGTGCTGGCCTTCTTGCTGGCCTGCGTGCTCTCCACCAGCACGATGGTGAGGATGTCGCCGGCGCGGTGCGCGCGCGGGTCGGCGAACAGCTCCATGTTCTGCGCCTCGTGGTAGATCGCGCCATCGGCCGGCGGCGGCGCGGCGGCCTCGGCGGGCAGCGTGGGCGCCCACTGCGCGTCGTCGCGCGCCGCCGGCATGCCGGCGCAGCCGGCGAGCGCGGCCGCGGCGGCGGCCAGGGCGAGACGCATGATCGCTGGAAGGATGCGCATGGCGAGGGCTCAGGTCTTGTTGGTGATGGTCTGCAGCATGTCGTCGACGGCGCTGATCGACTTGGAGTTCATCTCGTAGGTGCGCTGGGTCTCGATCATGTTGACCATCTCCTCCACCACGTTGACGTTGGAGGACTCCAGCGAACCCTGCAGCAGCGTGCCCATGCCGTTGAGGCCGGCCTGGCCGGTCTGCGCGGTGCCGCTGGCGGCGGTCTCCAGGTACAGGTTCTGGCCCATCGACTGCAGGCCGGCCGGGTTGACGAAGTCGGCCAGCTGCAGCGTGCCCACCTGCACCGGCGTGGTGGAGCCGCTGGCGGTGGCGCTGACCGTGCCGTCGCTGCCGATGGTGATGCTCTGCACGTTGGCCGGCAGGGTGATCGCCGGCTCGATCGGGTAGCCGTCGGCGGTGACCAGCTGGCCGTTGGAGTCGGTGTGCAGCGAGCCGTCGCGGGTGTACGCCACCGTGCCGTCGGGCATCGACACCTGCAGGAAGCCGCGGCCCTGGATCGCCACGTCCAGCGAGTTGCCGGTCTGCGTCACCGAGCCCTGGGTGAACAGCTTCTCGTTGCTCACCACGCGCACGCCGGTGCCCATCAGCAGGCCCGAGGGCGACTGCGTCTGCTCGGTGGTCTGCCCGCCGGGCTGGCCCTTGTTCTGGTACATCAGGTCCTGGAACGCCGGGCGCGAGGCCTTGTAGCCGGTGGTGCTGGCGTTGGCCAGGTTGTTGGAGATGGCGTCCATGCGCGTCTGCTGCGCATCGAGGCCGGTCTTGGCGATCCAGAGGGAGGAGAACATCGGATGGCTCCGCTAGATATGGATGGACTCAGCTCGCCTGCAGCAGCTTGGCGCCGGCGTCGGCGTCGTCCTCGGCGGTCTTGATCGAGCGCACCTGCATCTCGTACTGGCGCGACAGGGCGATCATCCGCACCAGCTCGGACGAGGGGTTGACGTTGCTGCCCTCCAGCGTCTCCGGCGCGAGCTGCACCGTGGCGTCGGCATCGGCGACGCCGCCGCCGGCCAGGTGCATCAGGCCGTCGGCGCCCTTGGCGAGTTGCGCCGGGTCGGGGTTGACCAGCTTGATGCGGTCCACCTGGGTCAGCGTGTTCGGCCCCTGCCCCAGCGGCACGGTGGAGATGGTGCCGTCGTCGCCGATGCTGATCTGCGTGCTGTCGGGAATGTTGATCGGCCCGCCGTTGCCCAGCACCGGGTTGCCGGCGGCGTCGGTGAGCATGCCGTCGGCGGTGAGCCTGAGGTCGCCCGCGCGGGTGTACGCCTCGCTGCCGTCGGGCGCCTGCACCGCGATCCAGCCCGGCCCGCGCACCGCCACGTCCAGCGCGCGCCCGGTGTGCTGCATCGAGCCCTGCGCGTCGTCGCGGCCGAGCCCTTGCGCCACCGCGTTGATGCGCGTGGGACTGCCGGGGCCGAGCACCGGCAGGCTGCGGAACGCATCCAGCTCGCTCTTGAAGCCGGTGGTGGAGGCGTTGGCCAGGTTGTGGCTCACCACGTCCTGGGCCCGCATGATCTGCGTGGCCCCGGTCATCGCGATGTAGACGGAACGGTCCATGGGCGGCTACCCGTGCGCTTACCTGGAGACGGCGTTGAACAGCGTGGAGGCCAGCGTGTTGTCGGTGGACAGCACCTGCGCGTTGGCCTGGTAGTCGCGCTGCGCCTTGATCATGCTGACCAGCTGCTCGGTGGTGTCGCTGGTGTTGGACTCCTCCAGCGCGCCGGACTGGATGGTGCCGTACTGGCCGGAGCCGGCCGTGCCCATCACCGCGGTGCCCGACTCGGTGCTGGACATCCAGCTGGCGTTGCCGAGCTGGCGCAGGCCCTGCAGGTTCTGGAAGTTGGCGATCGCCAGCTGGCCGATCTTGCTGCTCTGGCCGTTGGAGTAGTTGGCGGTGACGATGCCGGTGCTGTCGATGTCGATCGAGGCCAGCGCGCCGGCGGTGTAGCCGTCCTGGCTGATCGTGCCGGCGGCGTAGTCGGCGCCGTACTGCGTGGTCTTGGCGAAGTTGATGGTCAGCGCCTGCGGGTCGGCGCCGTTGCCGTAGTCCACGCTGGCGAAGCCCAGGCTGCCGCTGGCCGGCGTGGCCAGCGCGCCGGCGGAGGTGAAGGTGAGCGCCTGCGTGCCGGCGTCGTGGCCGTCCACGTACAGGTGCACGTCCCAGGCGTTGGTGCCGGTCTTCACGTAGTACGCGGTGGCCTGGTGCGCGGTGCCCAGCGAGTCGTACACGGTGAAGGTGGTGGAGTTGTTGTAGCTGGCCGGGTCGGTGGTGCTGAACGCATTGGTCGGCGCGGTGGCGTCGGCCGGCAGGTTGGAGGCGATGGTGGCGCCGGTGGTGGCCTTGGCCGAGCTCTGCGGCGTGACCAGGTTCAGGCTGGTCAGCGTGCTGCTGTCGAAGCCGCCGCTGGCCGCGCTGTACGGGTACACCTGCAGCTTGTAGCCCTCGGTGGTGACCACGTTGCCCGCGTTGTCCTGGTGGAAGGCGCCGGCGCGCGTGTAGGCGTAGCCGTTGCCGGTGTTCACCACGAAGAAGCCGTTGCCGCTCAGCGCGAGGTCCAGGCTGTTGCCGGTGGTCTCGATGTCGCCCTGGGCGAACTGCTGCGCCACGTCGGCCAGGCGCGTGCCGCTGCCCACCGCGGTGGCGCCCAGGTTGATGCCGGTGACGGCGTAGATGTCGGCGAACTCGGCGCGCGAGCCCTTGAAGCCGGTGGTGTTCGCGTTGGCGATGTTGTTGGCGATGACGTTGAGGTCGGACTGGGCCGCGTTGATGCCGCTGAGCGCCTGGTTGAGAGCCATGCTTCGGGTTCCTCGGAAGGTTGGATGGACGCGGTGGTCAGTTGATCTGCGCGATCGCGCTGAGCGGCACGCCGCCCACGCCCGCGACCTGCACGTAGGTGCCCACGTCGCTGCCGCCGTAGCCCACGCCGCTGACCGTGCCGGCGAGGTAGGTGGAGAGCGCGCTGCCGCCGTCGCCGGCGCTCGCGCTCATGCTGTAGGTGCCGGCGGCGACGGGGTTGCCGTCGTCGTCCTTGCCGTCCCAGCTGAACTGCGCCAGGCCCGGCTGCTGCACGCCCAGGTCCAGCGTGCGCACCGTCTTGCCGGTGCCGTCCTTGATCACCACACGCACGTCGCCCGCGTCGACCACGCTGGCCGCTCCGCCGACCGCGCTGCCGGCGTAGCCGATGCTGTCGGCGGGCACCAGCACCTGGCGCCCGACCAGCCCGGCCGAGCCCAGCACCTGCGAGGTCTGCAGCGCGCTGGTGATCTGGCTGGCCAGGTTGTTGACGCTGGTGTTGAGGTCCTGTGTGGAGGCGAGCTGGCTGAACTGCGCCAGCTGCGAGACGAACTGCGAGTTGTCCAGCGGGTTGGTCGGGTCCTGCGTCTGCAGCTGCGTGGTCAGCAGCTTCAGGAAGTCCGCCTGGCTCATCGTGCTGCCGAGCGCCGCGGCGGTGGCGCTCGCGGCGCTGCCCGTGGTGCTGCCGGTGGTGTTGTTCACTGTGGTCATGGCGCCTGCGCTCACTTGCCGAGGTCGAGGGTCTTGAGCATGAGCTGCTTGGCGCTGTTCATGACCTCGACGTTGTTCTGGTAGGTGCGCGAGGCGGAGATCATGTTCACCAGCTCGTCCACCGGGTTGACGTTGCTGCCGTAGACATAGCCGTCGGCGTCGGCCAGCGGGTTGCCCGGCTCGTAGCGCGACTGCACCGGCAGCTGGCTCTCGGTGATGCCCACCGTCCGCACGCCGTCGCCGGCCTCGGCCTCGGCCTCGCTGCGCGGCTGGCCCAGCTCGCGGCGGTGGATCGCGGCGAACAGCGGCTCCTTGGCGCGGTAGGCGGTGTCGGCGCTGCCGCTCACGCTGTCGGCGTTGGCCAGGTTGCTGGCCACCGTGTTCAGCCGCAGCGACTGCGCGGCCATGCCGCTGCCGGCGATATCGAAGATCTTGAACAGGGACATCACTGGTCTCCGCTCAGGGCCGTGCGCAGCATGTGGATCTGCGCGGTGATGAAGCTCAGGCTGGCCTGGTAGTGCACCGTGTTGCCGGCGAAGGCGGCCTGCTCGACCTGGGCGTCGACGGTGTTGCCGTCCATGCTCGGCTGGGTCGGCACGCGCCAGGCCAGCGCATCGGCGGCCTGCGCGGCGGGGTCGATCGTCCGGCCGGACGTCGGCGCGGCCAGCGCCAGCCCCTCGCCCTGCCCGCTCGCCGACTGCAGCGCCTTGCGGAAATCGATGTCGCGCGCGAGGTAGCCTGGCGTGTCGGCGTTGGCCAGGTTGTCGGCCAGCACCTCGCTGCGCCGCTGCCACAGGTCGAGCGCGGCGGTATGGATGCCGAACAGGTTGTCGAGGGATGCGCTCATGTTTGCCTCCGCGTGGCCGATAACGGTCCGCACGGGGGCTGGAGCAAGTTGTGTGCCACGGGGCCGCGAGGCCTTGCCGCGCCTCGCTTTGCGCGGGCGCTGGCGGTTGCCGTGGCGGCGGCGTGACGCCTCGGCGACGGTTTTCCGGCGCGCTCGTCCGGGGGCCGGGTTCGCTCGGGAGCCGGTTCAGGGCCGGCCCTGAATGGGGACTACCGCGATTGGGACGCCTACGGCGGGTTTCGCTGGCCTGCCGGCCAGCGAGTTTCCTTGCTTTGCTGGCCCAAAGAAAAGTAGCTCGGTCGCCGGCAGGCGACCGAAACCCGCCGCAGGCGACCCAGCCGCGGCACGCTCGCATGGAATGCGGGGCGCAAGCATCGGCACTCACCGTTCGGCGGCGTAAACCCATCGAGAGTGATTGGGTCGCCGGCAGGCGACCGAAACCCGCCGCAGGCGACTCAACCGCGGCAAGCCCCACCGGCAGGCGCCAAAAGCCCACCGGAAACCGCCCGCACAAGCCCTATCGAACCCTAGGCCCCCCCACCAGCATCAATCCGAAGGCACCGGCAACAACTCGATCACCGCCTGCGCCAGCACATCCGGCTGGAACTTGGCGACGAAGCGGTCGGCGCCCACCTCGCGCACGATCGCCTCGTTGAACACCCCGCTCAGCGAGCTGTGCAGCACCACCTTCAGGCGGCGCAGCGCGGGCGTCTCGCGGATCGCGCGGGTCAGCGCGTAGCCGTCCAGCTGGGGCATCTCGATGTCGGACACCACCAGGTTCACGCGCTCGTCCTCCGGCGCGTCGGCCAGCGCGTTGAGCCGGTCGAGCGCCTCGCGGCCGTCCTGCGCCACCACGCACTCGATGTTCATCTGCTTGAACAGGTTGACCAGCTGGCGCCGCGCGATCAGCGAGTCGTCCGCCACCAGCACGCGGCGCGGATGCAGCGGGTGCGCGCTGGCGCTGCGCTGCATCTGCGCCGACAGCTCGCGCGGCGCGGCGTCGATGCTGGCCAGCACGTGCTCCACGTCGATCACCGCGACCAGCGCGCCGTCCACCCGGGTCACCGCGTTCACCCGCGGGCCGAAGCCCAGCGCCGCGCTCGGCGCGCTGAGCGAGTCGCCGTCGCAATGCACCATGCGCTGCAGGTCGGCGACCAGGAAACCCTGCACCGAGCGGCTGAACTCGGTGACCATCAGGTGCGCGCCCGGCTCGTCGCGCAGCGGCGGGTAGCCCACCGCCGCGGCCAGGTCGATCACCGGGATGGTCTGGCCGCGGTAGTCGCAGCTGCCGGCGACGAGCGCGTGCGCGCCGGGCATGCGCTCCAGCGGCGGGCGGCGCATCACCTCGCGCACCTTGAACACGTTGATGCCGAACAGCTGCGCGTCGCCCAGCCGGAACAGCAGCATCGCCACCCGGTTGTGCCCGGCCAGGCGGGTCTGGCGCTCCACGTTGTCCAGCAGCGCGGCACTGCTCATGCCCTTTCCTCTCCATCGCCCGCGGTGCGGGCACGCCGGCATATCGGCCGGGCGGGCGGTGGGCTTGAGCGTTTGTCGCACACCCGGCCCCTCACCCCGGCCCTCTCCCCGGAGGGGAGAGGGGGCAAGGCGCGGCGCATCCGAAAGTCCCGCCCTGATCCGCCCACCCCTCGCTTCTCGCTCGCGCAGCGAGCGTGAGGAGTGCGCGCAAGGAAGCACGCTGCTCTTTCGGGGCCCCTATGCCGCGGCGGGTGGGCGGCGGACCAGCCCGGAGGGTGGCCCGCAGGGAGGCGGGCCAGTTTTTCGTCGGGGCAGGAGCCCCGTCGAAAAACCCCGCCGCCCACCCGCGCACCTTCCGGGCAGAGCCTGCCCCGGACTTGATCCGGGGACGCCCGGGAGGCGCGCCATCGGGGGGCCTTTTCTCTTGGCTACTGCATCTTTACTCCGGGCATCCTGCCCTCCGCCCTTCGGGCCGGCTTCGCCGTTCGCTCGCGCTCCAAGCGCGCGCGTGGGCAAGCAAAGAGAAGTAGCCCGCCCGCCGGCAGGCGGGCGGGCGAAACCCCGCCGAAGGCGGACCCGTGCCGCAGCGCTTGAACAAGCAAACCGGAACGCCAGGCGACAATCGAGCCATGTCGCCCTGGGCCCCGGCCCGCGCCGGGGCGACGAACGAGTGCGGAGGCGCCGCAAGAACCACTATTCAAAAGGCCCCGCGACAAAGCCCCCATGGCACACGCCTTGCTTCTCAAGTTTCGCCCCCTGCCGCCGATCCCGTGCAGGACCGCACAGCCAGAGACCTTTCCCTGCATGAGCCTGATCTGGAGCCAGCACATCGCCGCCATCGCCCGTGCCGCGGCCGCCGGCGACGAGGCGCAGCTCGCCGCGCTGACCCGCCGCCATCCCGCCGCGGCGCGGGCGCTGGCGCCGCTGCTCGCCGCGGTCGCCCCGCGCGGCCCGGCCGCCGTGGCGCTGCACGCGCTGGAGCAGCAGGCGCTGGTGCTCAACGCCGCCGGGCAGCTGGCCCGCGAGCAGGCCGCGCTGGACAAGTCGGCGCAGGAAAGCCGCGACAGCGTCGGCCGCTTGACGGACGGCAGCGCCGGAATCTCGACGGCGCTGGCCCAGGTCGCCGCCGCGCTGGGCAACGCCGGCCAGGCCAGCCACGCCAGCGGCGCCAGCATCAGCGAGCTGGACGGCCAGCTGCGCCTGCTGCGCAGCGCGCTGTCGGCGATGAACCGCAACCAGAGCCGGCTGGCCGAGCGGGTCGAGCAGATCCGCAAGCTCACCGGCGCGGTGCAGGAGATCGCCCACCAGACCAACCTGGTCGCGCTCAACGCCGCGATCGAGGCGGCGCGCGCCGGCGAGGCCGGCCGCGGCTTCGCGGTGGTCGCCGACGAGGTCAAGCAGCTGGCCGAGAAGACCGCGCAGACCACCACCGAGATCGAGACCGTCACCGGCTCCATCGGCGACTTCTCGCTGCAGCTGGACGGCGACGTGCAGCAGGGCCTGCGCCGGCTCGAGCGCGCCCAGGCCGGGCTGGACCAGGCCGGCGCCACCCAGCGCGACAGCGAGGGCGCGGTGCGCCTGGCCAGCGAGCGGGTCGCCGTGCTGCAGCGCAGCCAGGACGCCCAGCACGCCCGCGCCACCGGCGCGCAGGCCGCGCTGGGCGCCTTGCAGCGCCGCGGCACCGAGGCGCGCCGGCAGGCCGAGGCGATGCACCGCGCCGCCCTGCTCGCCCACCGCCTCGCGCTGGACTGGCTGGACCACCACAGCGGCGACGACACGGCCAGCCTCAGCCTGGCCGTGCGCGAGTCCGCGCAGGGCATCCGCCAGGCGATGGAGCTGGCACTGCAGGAACCCTCTTCGCTGGACCGCCGCTGGTTCGACACCGGCGCGCTGCGCCGCACCCTGGCGCGGCTCACCGCGCGCCACGCCGGCCATCCCGCCGCCGCGGCGCTCGACGCCGCCGGCGCCCGCCTGGACGAGCAGGGCAGCGCCTTCGTCGGCCTGCTCTGCGAGGGCAAGCTCGACCAGGCCGCCCAGGTCTCGCAGCAGCTGGAGGCCGAGCGCGAGGCGCTGATCAGCCAGCTCGCCGCCCTGCTGGCGGACGCCACGGACTGACATGGCCGGCCCGCGCCCCGCCGCCGCCCTCGCCCTGCTGCTGGCCGCCGCGCCGGCCGCGGCCGGGTCCGCCGGCGCGGCGCGCGCCTTCGCCGCCAACTGGCTGCGCCACTACTACGCGCAGCCCGGCAGCCGGGTGGAGGCGGACGCCGCCCCGCTCGACCCGCGCCTGCAGCTGGCCGACTGCCCGGCCCCGCTGGCCGCCGGCCTGCCGCCCGCGGCCCGCCCGGCGCCGCGGATGAGCGTGCTGGTGCGCTGCCCCGTCCCCGGCGGCTGGAGCGTGCGCGTGCCGGTGCAGCTCCGGCTGTACCGCCAGGTGCTGGTGGCCAGTCGGCCGCTGCGGCGCGGCGACGGCATCGCCGCCGGCGACGTGCACGCCGAGGAGCGCGACGTCACCCGGCTCGGCTACGGCTACGTCGAATCCATGGACCAGGTGGCCGAACGCACCCTGGCGCGCCCGCTGATGGCCGGCAGCGTGCTGACCCCGGCCGCGCTGGGCGGCCGCCAGATGGTGCGCGCCGGCGACCGCGTGGAGCTGCTCGCCGAGCTGGACGGCATCGCCGTGCGCGCCGAGGGTATAGCCTTGGGCAGCGGCGACAGCGGCGCCCGCCTGCGGGTGCGCAACGGCAGCTCCGGCCGGGTGGTCGACGCCGTGGTGCGCGCCCCCGGCCAGACCGTGGCGCTGCCCTGATGTTCCCGACCGCTAAAGTTCCCCGCCGACCGGCCGATTCCCTCAGGGACAGGGCCAATCACGTACCGAGAACGGACCGATGAACACCACCATCCAGAACAACGGCCTGCCCAAGCTCCCGCAGGCGCCGGCCGGCCAGGGCAACGCCCCGGCGCAGCAGGGCAATGCCGCCGTCGGCGGCAGCGATGGCACGGGCGGCGCGGCCAGGACGGACGACCGGGTCAAGCTGACCGATTCGGCCCGCGCCCTGCAGGAGGCCGCGCGCACCGGCGACGCCGCCGCGATCGACAGCCAGAAGGTGGAGAAGATCCGCCAGGCGCTGGCCGACGGCAGCTACCAGGTCAACCCCGCGCGCATCGCCGACGGCATGCTGGCGCTGGACGCGCAGCTGGGCGGCGCCAAGGGCACGGACAAGGCATGAACCCGCGCGCGCAGGCCGAGCTGGACGCCGCCCTCGCCGCCACGGTCGAGGACATGCGCCTGGCCGCGACCGAGCTGGCCGCGGTGCTGGAGGCCGAGCGCGAGGCGCTGGCCGGCGCCGACGTCGAGGCGATCGACCGGATCGGCGCGCGCAAGCAGTCCCTGATGCAGCAGCTGGAACAGTACGACGCCGAGCGCGTGCAGCTGGCCGCCGCCACCCCGGCCGGCGCCGAGCGCCTGCGGCCGGCCTGGCGCGCGACGCTCGACGCGCTGGCTGTGTGCCGCGAGCGCAACCAGCAGAATGGCGCGCTGGCCGGCCAGCGCCTGGCGCAGGTGCGCCGCGCGCTGGCGGTGCTGACCGGCGAACCCGCCGGCGACGGCGTCTACGGCCGCGGCGGCGAGCTGCGCGCGGCCACGCGCTCGCAGGTGCTCGCCCAGGCCTGAACGCAGCAACCAGCCACACCGAAGCAGCGCGGCCAGCCGCCGCGGCGGGCCCACCCGGCAGACGACGACAGACCATGATGAGCGAACCCGCCCTCTCCTCCCGCCCCGCCTCTCCCGTCGCCAACGCCAACGACCTCCCGCTGCCGGCCGTGCGCATCCCGATGCTGGACCACGAGCGCCAGCTGTTCGCCTACGAGATCGTGTTCCAGCCCGACGCCGGCGACGAGCAGGCGCTGATGCAGCGCGTGCTGTCCACCATCACCGACGGCGCGCTGACCCGCCTGGTGCGCGGCAGCCGCACCTTCCTCACCCTCTCGCGCGAGCTGCTGCTGGAGCAGACCGACGTGCTGATGCACCAGCCGCGCTTCGGCGTGGTGGTCCGCCCCGAGGCCGCCGACGACGCGCCGCTGATGGAGCGTCTGCGCCAGATGGCCCAGCGCGGCTGCCTGCTGCTGCTCGACGCCGGCGACGCGCCGCTGCAGGGCAGCGCGCGCATCGAGGCGATGCTGCAGATGGTGCAGTTCGTGCGCCTGGACGCCAGCCGCCTGTCGCCCGACGAGCTGCGCGAGCGCAGCGAGCGCCTGCACGAGCGCGGCATCTGGGTGATCGCCGGCCAGGTCGACGACCACCCCACCTACCAGCGCTGCCTGGCGCTGCCGTTGCACGCCATCCAGGGCCGCTACCTGTTCCTGCCCGACCAGGTCGAGGTGCCGGTGCTGTCGGCCAACCGGCTGAGCATCCTGCGCCTGATGCGCGCGCTGGGCGAGAACAACCCCGGGCCGGTCGAGCTGGGCGAGATCATCCGCAACGACGCGGTGCTGAGCTACAAGCTGCTGTCCTGCGTGAACTCGGCCTACTTCGGCCTGCCGCGGCAGCTCAAGTCGGTGCAGCAGGCGGCGATCTTCTTCGGCGTCACCCGCATGCGCAACTGGATCTACACCATGGCGCTGGGCGGCATGGACGACCGCCCGCCGGAGCTGCTGCGCGCCGCGCTGATCCGCGCGCACATGTGCGAGCAGCTGGCCGAGGCCGACGGCATGCCGCGCGACCGCCGCGAGCTGGCCTTCACCGCCGGCCTGTTCTCGCTGCTGGACACGCTGATGTGCGCGCCGATGGAGTTCGTGCTGGAGCACCTGCCGCTGATGCCGGAGATCCGCGAGGCGCTGGTGGAGAAGCGCGGCCCCTACGCCGCGCTGCTGGAGCAGATCAACGCCTGGGAGAGCGGCACGCTCGGCGGCCAGCCCCCGCAGCGCATCCAGCGCCTGGCCGGCATCTACCTGGAAGCGACCCAGTGGGCCGACCAGGTCTACGCCCACGCCGACCCGACGCCGAACTGACCGCCGGCCGCGCCGCCTCAGCCGGCGCGGCGCACCCGCCAGGCCGCCACGGCCGCGCCCAGCACGGCCAGCCCCAGCCAGGCCAGCATCAACTGCAGGTCGTGGCCCAGCCACAGCACCGCGGCGATCGCGCCGACCAGGCCCGCGCCCATCGCCAGCGCCAGCAGGCCGTCGGCGCGACGGCGCTGGCCGAGCAGCAGCAGCAGGCTGCCCGCCGCCGCCAGCAGCACGGCGAGGATGCGCCGCGACGTCACGAATTCCGGCGGCGTGGGCACGTCCGGCAGCACGTCGACCAGCGCGCGCTCGCCCACCTGCACGTCGTAGCCCTTGCCGTCCGGCGCGTCGGCGGCCGGCGCCAGCGTGTCGCCGTCCGGACGCGCGAACACCGTCACCACCTGCGCCGGCACCGCCTCCCAGCTCACCCGCAGGTCGCCCAGCTTCGGGTCGCGCGGGTTGGCGCTGGTCACCAGGTAGTCGCCGGCGCGGCTGAAGCTGGCGGCGAGGTTGGGCGGCAGCTGCGCCGCCGCCGGCGACACCGTCTCGCTGCCGGGCAGTGCCCTGACCAGCGCCGGGTCCAGGCGGAAGCCGCCCACGCGCACCTCGCCGGCCTCGAAGCGGGCGCCCTGGATCGGGAACGGGCCGGGATTGACGTGGCCGGGCGGATGGCGGAAGTCGGTGGCGTCGATCGGATGGTCGACCCAGTCGAGCTCGTAGTGCACGTCGCCGCCGATGTTCACCTCGCGCCACTGGAACATCTCCACCCGGCGCACCAGCACCGGCACCGCCGCCTGCAGGCCGAACTGCGCGTCGCGCGGCGGCCGCGCCACCTGCAGCGGCCCGGCCACGCGCACCATCCGCCCGCGCAGGTCCGCGGTGGGCGAGGCGTCGTCGGCGTCGACCACCTGGCCGCCGTGGCGCTCGGCGGCGACGCGGTGGAGCAGCAGGCCGCGCTCGGTCAGCGCGCCCAGCCCCGCGCCGGCCAGCAGCAGCAGCGCGCCGGCCAGCCGCAGGGTCAGCCCGCCCACCGCCGCCCCCCGGCTCATCCGGCCTCCGCCAGGGTTTCGCCGGCCAGCGCGCCGCGCTCGTCGGCGGTGCCGTAGCGGCCGCGCGCGTCGCGCACCGGCCGCGCCAGCGCGCACTCGTGGTCGTGGGTGAAGAACAGCCGCACGCCGCGCGCCAGCTTGTCGTCCAGGAAGGCGCGCTTCTCCTCGATCAGCGCCTCGGGGTAGCGGTCGTAGCCCATGGTGATCGGCAGGTGCACCCAGGGACGGCCGGGGATCAGGTCGGCGCAGAACACCACGCCGCCCACCTCGGCCAGCATCAGCCCCGGCGTATGGCCGTCCGAATAGTGGAAGCGCACCGCCCCGCCCAGGGTGGCCGAGTGCGCGCCCTCGACCAGCTCCAGCCGCCCGCTGGCTTCCAGCAGCGCCGGCAGCTCGGGGATGAACGAGGCGCGGTCGCGCGGGTGCGGGTCGAGCGCGCGCCGCCAGTGCGCCGCGCCGACCAGGTAGCGCGCGTTGGGGAACAGTAGCCGCGGCGGCCGGCCCTCCTCCCATGCGGCGAGCAGGCCGCCGGCGTGGTCGAAGTGCAGGTGCGAGAGCACCACCGCGTCGATGTCCTCGTGCGCGAGGCCCGCCGCGGCGAGCGAGCCGAGCAGCACGTGGCGCTCCTCCATCACGCCGTAGCGCTCGCGCAGCGCCGGCTCGAAGAACGCGCCGATGCCGGTCTCGAACAGCACGTTGCGGCCGTCCAGGTCCTTCACCAGCAGGCAGCGGCAGGCCAGCGGGATGCGGTTCTGCTCGTCCGGCGCGATCCAGCGCGACCACAGCGCCTTCGGCGCGTTGCCGAACATCGCCCCGCCGTCGAGCTTCTGCGAATTGCCGGGCAGCGACCAGAACTCCATCTCAGCCCTCCGCCGCCGGGCAGGCGTGCGGCGGCGCGGGGCGCCGCGCGCCGCTCACGGCCGGGGCGCCGCCGGCCTTCCATCCGTTGCCGGGAATCGCTCGGAATGCCATCGCCTCACTGCACCTTGCCCAGCCCCGACGGCCGGCGCGGGTCGCTGGCCGCCTCGAGCGTGTTGCTGCGGTGGTCCCAGGTGACCACGTTCATGTAGCCCCAGGACTCGCGCGGATGCAACTGGTAGCCCATGCGCTTCAGCGCGTCGCCGGTGGCGGCGTCGAAGGTGCCCTCCTCCACGTCCACCCGGTCGGGCAGGAACTGGTGGTGGAAGCGCTTGTGCGCGGCGATCTGCGCGGCGCTCTCGCCGTCGACGAAGGCGAGGATGCCCTCCAGCACCTGGGTGATGATGGTGGAGCCGCCGGGCGAGCCGATCACCGCGCTGCGGTCCTTGCCCAGCACCAGGCTGGGCGACATCGAGGACAGCATGCGCTTGCCCGGCGCCGGCGCGTTGGCGGCGTTGCCGAGCAGGCCGTAGACGTTGGGCGCGTCCGGCACCAGCGCGAAGTCGTCCATCTCGTCGTTGAGCAGCACGCCGGTGTCGCCGGCGACGAAGGTGGAGCCCAGCGTGTAGTTCACCGTCGCGGTCACCGCGATCATGTTGCCGTCCCGGTCGACGATCGAGAAATGCGTGGTGTGCATGCCCGGGTCGCGCGCCGCGGCGGACGGCAGCATGGACGACGGCGTGGCCTTGTCCGGCAGGATGCTCTGGCGCAGGCCGGCGGCGTAGTACGGCGACAGCAGCATGTCCAGCGGCATCTTCACGAAGTCCGGGTCGCCCAGGTAGTCGTTGTGGTCGCGGAACGCGCGGCGCATCGCCTCGATGACGTAGTGCGCGCGGTGCGCCGCGTCCATCCGGGCGAGGTCGAAGCCGGACAGGATGTTGAGGATCTCGGCGATCGCCACGCCGCCGGAGGACGGCGGCGGCGCGGTGACGATGCGGTAGCCGCGGTAGTCCACCGCGATCGGCTGGCGCTCCTTCACCTGGTAGCGCGCCAGGTCGTCCAGCGTCCAGCGGCCGCCGGCGGCGCGCACCGCGTCCACCAGCTCGCGCGCGACCTCGCCGCGGTAGAAGCCGTCGCGGCCGTGCTCGGCCAGCAGCTCGAGCGTGCGCGCCTGGCCGGGATCGCGCCACGCCGCGCCCTCGGCCGGCGGCCTGCCGCCCGGCAGGTACTTGGCCACCGAGGCGGGCCAGCGCCGCAGGTCCTTCTCGCGCTCGGCGACCGCGTCGCGCAGGCGCACGTCGGGCTGGAAGCCGTCGCGGGCAGTGCGGATCGCCGGCGCCAGCGAGGCCTTCAGCGGCAGCCTGCCGTAGTGCCCGGCCAGCCAGGCCAGGCCGGCCGGCTCGCCGGGGATGCCGGCCGAGAGCGGGCCGTTGAGCGCGCTGTCGCGGTCGGGCGTGCCGTCGGGCTTGAGGTAGTCCTTCGGGTCCACCGCCGCCGGCGCGGTCTCGCGCGCGTCGATGAACACCTCGCGGCCGTCGCCGGCGCGGCGCAGCACCGCCATGAAGCCGCCGCCGATGCCGGAGCTTTCCGGTTCCACCACCGACAGCGTGGAGGCCACCGCGACCGCGGCGTCGAAGGCGTTGCCGCCCTTGGCGAGCACTTCCAGGCCGGCGTTGGTGGCGACGAAGTTGGCGCTGGCCACCGCGTCGTGGCCCGGCTTCTGCGCGGGCGACGCAACGGCCGCGGCGGCGCTCCCCCGCGGCGCGCCGTCCGCCCACGCGGCGGGGGCGACCAGCAGCAGGCCCAACAGCAGTGCGCGCCAGCGCAGGCGCCGGAAAGGGTTCATGCGGACGACTCCTTCGCCATCAGCTGGCGGTATTTCAGCTCGAGCTGCGTGCGGCTCTCGGCGTGCGCCGGGTCGGGCACGATGCACTCCACCGGGCAGACCGCCACGCACTGCGGCTCGTCGAAGTGGCCGACGCACTCGGTGCACAGCGCCGGGTCGATCACGTAGTACTCCTCGCCCAGCGAGATGGCCTTGTTCGGGCAAGCCGGTTCGCAGACGTCGCAATTGACGCAGGTGTCGAGGATCTTCAGGGACATGGGGGCGATAGTACACGCTGGGCCCGGCGGCCCGGGGAGGGCCGCCGGCCCGCGCCGCGGCCGCGCGCGCCGGCCGCGCGGGTCTTAGAGCCTGTTCACGATCTCCAAGTATCCCCCTGGAACGTCATCCCAGCGAAAGCTGGGGTCCAGCGTCGTTGACTTTTCGAGGGAACGTCACTGGATGACCAGCCCTCCGGCTGTTGAAAAACGCCTCCTGCTTTCGCAGGAATGACGCAGAGGACGGTGAGAGGCAATAGCCGGACCGACGATAGAACGCGAACAGGGTCTTACCAGGCGACGTAGCGGACCTGCGCGCCGGTCGGCTGCAGCACCGCGGCCACGCGGTCCTTGTCGGCGGCGTCGCCGATCACCACCACGATCACGTCCTTGAACGAGCCGGGCTTGGCGTCCTTGAACGCGGCGGTGACGAAGTCGGCGGTCTTGGCCGAGTTCGGGCCGCCGAAGGCGAGCAGGTTGCCCGGGGTCACGGTGCGCGCCACGATGTCCTGCACCTGCTGCAGCTGGCGGTCGTACTGCGCCTTGGCCTCGTCGTCGTCGCCCGCCGGCACCAGGTAGGCGTATGGCCGGTCGGCGGTCATGCCCTGCATGTTCTGCTGCACGGTCTGGCCGAGGTAGGCGCCCCAGGCCTTGCTGTCGTTCGGGTCGGTCGGCTTGGTCGCCTTCTGGGTCTGCGCGGCGGCCTGCTGGTCGCCGTTGTCCTGCTTGTGGCAGGCGGTCAGCAGCAGCGCGCCGGAGAGCGCGAGCGTGGCGGCAAGGATGAACTTACGCATGGTGGTCACCTTTCAGTCTGGTTGTTGCGCCAGCGCTGGCGCATGGCCTGTTGTACCGCCGGATGCACGAAACCGGAAATGTCGCCGCCGAGGCGGCCGACCTCGCGCACCAGGGTGGATGAAATGAAGCTGTACTGCTCGGCCGGCGTGAGGAACAGCGTCTCGGCCTGCGGGATCAGGTGCCGGTTCATGCTGGCCAGCTGGAACTCGTACTCGAAGTCCGACACCGCGCGCAGGCCGCGGATGATCACGCCGGCGCCGGTCTCGGCCACGAAGGTGGCGAGCAGGCTGTCGAAGCCGCGCACCTCCACGTTGGGCAGGTCCGCCAGCGCCAGCCGCGCCAGCGCGATGCGCTCGCTCAGGCTGAAGCCGGGCCCCTTGCCCTTGTTCGGGCTCTCGGCCACCGCGACGATGATGCGGTCGAACAGCGGCGCGGCACGGCTGACCAGGTCGGTGTGGCCGTTGGTGATCGGATCGAACGTGCCCGGGTAGACGGCGAGGCGCTTGTTGATCGGCGGATGGCTCACGGGGCGGGCGCAGCTCGGAGAGGATCGGCCTAGCTTAACGGAAGCCCCGGGGAGCGGCGATAGAGCGCGTAGCGCACCTCGCCGGCGCGGCCCTCGCGGTGCAACAGCCAGTTCGCCGGCAGCGCGGGCACGCGCTCGCGCGGCGACTCCACGTAGATCCGCGCCTGCGGCGCCAGCCAGCCGCCCCGCTCCAGCCGCGCGGCCAGCGGCTCCCACAGCTCCAGCGCGAACGGCGGGTCGAGGAAGACCAGCCCGAACGGCCGCGGCGCGCCGTCCAGGAAGCGACCGGCGTCCATGCCCGCGACCTGCGCCGGCACCTTCAGCCGCGCCAGGTTGGCGCGCAGCGCCTGCGCCGCGAGCGCGTCCGGCTCGACGAACTGCACCTCGGCCGCGCCGCGCGAGAGCGCCTCGATGCCCAGCGCCCCCGTGCCCGCGCACAGGTCCAGCGCGCGGCTGCCCGCGAGGGTCGGCGCCAGCCAGTTGAACAGCGTCTCGCGCACGCGCTCGGGCGTGGGCCGCAGGCCCGGCAGGTCGGGCACGTCCAGCCGCGAGTTGCGCAGCGTGCCGCCGATGATGCGGATGCGCCCCGGCGCGCCCTTCATGCGCGGGCGTCCTCAGCTGGCGGTTCGGGAGGGGGTGGTAGCATGCGCGCCATTGTCTTTGAATCCCCCGCGCGATGCTCAAGTTCTGGAAGAAGAAGCCTGCCGAGACGGCGCCTCCCGCCCCCGCCGCCGGACAGCCCGCGACCGAGGTGGTGCACGACCTCGACGCCGCCGGGCTGGAGCGCGAGCCGCTGGGCGAGGCGCTGGCGGAGACCCCGGCCCCCGCCGACACCGCGGCGGAGCACGAGCGCTTCCGGGCGCCCCCGCCCGCCGAGCCCGCGCGGCGCGGCTGGCGCGAGCGGCTGTCCGGCAGCGCCTTCGCGCGCGGCCTGTCCGCGCTGTTCGTGCGCCACCCGAAGCTCGACGACGAGCTGCTGGACGAGCTGGAGACCACCCTGATCACCGCCGACGTGGGCGTGGAGGCCAGCACCGCGCTGGTCGAGGGCCTGCGCAAACGCATGCACAAGCGCGAGTTCGCCGACGCCGGCGCGCTGCTGGCCGCGCTGCGGCAGGAGCTGGTCGCGCAGCTCGGGCCGGTGCAGCGGCCGCTGGACATCAGCGGGCACAGGCCGTTCGTGGTGCTCACCGTGGGCATCAACGGCGTGGGCAAGACCACCACCATCGGCAAGCTGGCGCGCCGCTGGCGCGACGAGGGCCGGCAGGTGATCCTCGCCGCCGGCGACACCTTCCGCGCCGCCGCGGTGGAGCAGCTCAAGACCTGGGGCGCGCGCAACCAGGTGCCGGTGATCGCGCAGGGGCAGGACGCCGACGCCGCCAGCGTGATCTTCGACGCGCTGCAGGCCGCGCGCTCGCGCGGCGCCGACGTGCTGGTCGCCGACACCGCCGGCCGCCTGCACACCCAGGGCGGGCTGATGGACGAGCTGTCCAAGATCGCCCGCGTGCTGAAGAAGCTCGATCCCGAGGCGCCGCACGAGGTGCTGATGGTGATCGACGGCACCACCGGGCAGAACGCGGTGAGCCAGGTGCGCCAGTTCCGCCAGATCGTCGGCGTCACCGGCCTGGTCGTCACCAAGCTCGACGGCACCGCCAAGGGCGGCGTGGTGTTCGCGCTGGCGCGCGAGTTCGGCCTGCCGATCCGCTTCGTCGGCCTGGGCGAGCAGGCCACCGACCTGCGCGCGTTCGACGCCGAGGCCTACGTCGACGGCCTGCTGCCGGCCGGCCTGGGCGGCCATGACTGACCCGCGCGGGCCACGGCGATGGTGATGTCGCGTCGCCTGCGCCTGTCGCTGCTGGTGCTGGCCGGCGCGGCGCTGGCGGCCGTGCTGGCCGTGCTGGTCACGCTGTACGTGCTGCTGCAGCCGGAGCGCTTCACCGCGATGCTGCAGGCGCAGGCGCGCGGGGCCGGGCTGGAGCTGAGCCTCGCCAGTCCCGCCCGCCCCGGCCTGCTGCCCCGCCCCGGCCTGGAGCTGGAAGGGCTGACCCTGGCCGCCGACGGCGCCAGCGCCCCGATCCTGCTCGCCGCGCGCGGCCGCCTGGCGCTGCCCTGGCGCACCCTGTTCGGCGGCCCCGTCGCGATCACCCGGCTGGAGATCGATTCGCCGCGCGTGGACCTGGACGCCCTGCGCGCGTGGCTGGGCGCGCTGCCGCCGGCGCCCGCGCGCGCCACCGCCGTGCCGCGCATCGACGCCGGCGTGCGCATCAGCCACGGCAGCCTGGTCGAGGGCAACGAGGTGCTGCTGGACGAGCTGCAGCTGGACACCGGCAGCCTGCGTTCCGGCCGGCCCTTCCCGCTCAGCCTGTCCGCCCGCGACGCGGCCGGCGTGCCGCTGCGCGCCGAGCTCACCGCGGTGCCGCGCATCCACGGCGACGCCCTGCAGCTCGACGGCCTCGGCGTGCACCTGAGCCGTGGCGACGCGCTGACCCTGCAGCTGGCCGGCCAGGCGCACTGGCACGGCGCCGCGGACGCCGGCGCCAGCCTGCGGGGCCGCCTGCTGCGGCAGGGCAAGGCGCCGTACGACGTGACGCTCGCGCTGACCCCGGCCGACCAGCACGATCCGCTGCTGCTGGCGCTGAAGCTGGACGGCGCGGACAGCCACGTCGACCTGCGCCTGCCGCCGCTGGCGCTGGCCGACTGGTGGTCGCGGCTCAACCGCGCCGACGCGCCGCCCCTCGGCGTGCCGCCGCTGCAGGGCCACGTCGAGGCGGACCGGCTCGACGTCGGCCCGGTCACCGTCGAAGGCTTCTCGCTGCGGACGGACGACGCGCCCGCGCCCGCCGCCAGCGCCGCGCCGCCGGCCCCGTCCGCGCCGCACCCATGAGCGCCGGCTTCGCCGACCGCCTGCTGGCCTGGTACGACCGCCACGGCCGCCACGACCTGCCCTGGCAGCAGGCCAGCGCGCCCGGCAAGCGCGACGCCTACCGCGTGTGGCTGTCGGAGATCATGCTGCAGCAGACCCAGGTGGCCACGGTGCTCGGCTACTTCGAGCGCTTCGTCGCCGCGCTGCCCACCCTGCGCGCGCTCGCCGAGGCCGACGAGGATACCGTGCTCGCGCTGTGGTCGGGCCTGGGCTACTACCGCCGCGCGCGCTTCCTGCACCGCGCCGCGCAGCTGTGCGTGGAACATCATGGCGGCGAGCTGCCGCGCGACTTCGACGCGCTCGCCGCGCTGCCCGGCATCGGCCGCTCCACCGCCGGCGCGATCCTGGCGCAGGCGCACGGGCTGCGCTTCCCGATCCTGGACGGCAACGTCAAGCGCGTGCTGGCGCGCTACCACGGCATCCACGGCCACCCCGGCCAGGGCGCGGTGGAGAAGGAGCTGTGGCGCCGCGCCGACGCGCACACGCCGGCGACGCGCGTGGCCGACTACACGCAGGCGATCATGGACCTGGGCGCCACCGTGTGCGTGCGCTCGCGCCCGCTGTGCGGGGACTGCCCGCTGGCCGGCGACTGCGTGGCCCGCCGCGACGGGCTCACCGCCGTCCTGCCGACCGCCAGACCTACCAAGGCGCAGCCCACGCGCGGCACGGTGATGCTGGTGCTGCGCGACGACGCCGGCCGCGTGCTGCTGGAACGCCGCGGCCCGCAGGGCGTCTGGTCCGGGCTGTGGAGCCTGCCGGAAGCCGCCGACCACGAGGAAGCCTGGCGCGTCGCGCAGCGCCATGCGCGGCTCGACGACGCGCAGCCGCTCGCGCCGTTCGTGCACGTGTTCAGCCACTACCGCCTGCAGGTCGAGCCGCTGCTGTTCGACCGGGCGACGGCCCGGCGCGGCATCGCCGATAATCCCGACCTGCGCTGGTGCGACGCGGCCGACCTCGCCGCGCTCGGCCTGCCGGCGCCGGTGCGCAGCCTGCTGCTCGCCCTCGACGGGCCACGGCAGCAGGGCCTGCCGCTGGCCCCGGCCACCGCGCGATCCCGCAGAACCCCGTCAAGGAAACAGGCATGAGCCGTACCGTCCACTGCGCCAAGCTCGGCATCGACGCCGAGGGCCTCGACTTCGCGCCCTGGCCCGGCCCGCTCGGCCAGCGCATCTACGCGGAGATTTCCAAGCCCGCCTGGCAGCAGTGGCTGGCGCACCAGACGATGCTGATCAACGAGTACCGGCTCAACCCGCTCGACCCCAAGGCGCGCCAGTTCCTCGCCGGCGAGATGGAGAAGTTCCTGTTCGGCGGCGGCCAGACCGAGCGTCCGGCAGGCTACGTCGACCCCGACGAAGCTTGACGAAGCGCCGTGCATCCGATTTAATGCGCGGCTCCGCAGCACCCTGGCCGGGTAGCTCAGTTGGTAGAGCAGGGGATTGAAAATCCCCGTGTCGGCGGTTCGATTCCGTCCCCGGCCACCATTGATTTCAACGACTTAGCCCATCCATCACTGGATGGTTTTTTTGTTGGGTAATTCCTAAGCAACCCGGACCAAATCTGAGAGGATTTGGTTATGAAACGATGCCCGGAGTGCGGTGGTAGCCGGCCTTATCGGTTGAGCGAT
>NZ_QGHC01000015.1 GCF_003148905.1 Fulvimonas soli
CGGAAGTCCGCCGTCTTCAGCTTGAGCACCACGCTACGCGCCACCCGCTGCGCCTCCCGCTGGTAGACCAACCAGGTCTTCTCGGCTAGGCGGTGCACGTGCGGTTCGAGCTCGTCGAGCGTCAGGTCCCGCTCGAACGTGTCCTCGGAGGAGATCTGCATGGTGGGCCGGTTCGGCTGCACCGGGGCGTCGTCGATGCCGCGCGACAGCTCGTGCAGGCGCAGGCCCCAGCGGCCGAAGCGCCGCTCGAGCTCGCCTGCGTCGCGGGCGCGCAGCTCGCCGACGGTGGCGATGCCGAGCTCGACGAGCCGCGCCTCCATCACCTTGCCCACGCCGGGCAGGCGGGCGACCGGGAGCGGCGCGAGGAAGTCCAGTACCTGCTGCGGCCGGATCACGAACAGCCCGTCGGGCTTGTTCCAGTCCGAGGCGATCTTGGCCAGGAACTTGTTCGGCGCGACGCCGGCGGAGGCGGTCAGGCCGGTTTCCTCGCGGATGGCCTGGCGGATGGCCTCGGCGACGGCGGTGGCCGACGGCAGGCCGGATCGGCCCGCCGTGACGTCGAGGTAGGCCTCGTCCAGCGACAGCGGCTCGATGAGGTCGGTGTGCCGGGCGAAGATCGCGCGCACCTGCCGCGACACCGCCTTGTAGCGCACGAAATCGGGCGGCACGAAGAGCGCCTGCGGGCACAGGCGCTCGGCGCGCCGCGCCGGCATGGCCGAGCGCACGCCGAACCGGCGCGCCTCGTAGCTGGCGGCGCAGACCACCGATCGGGCGCCGCGCCAGGCCACCACTACCGGCCGCCCGCGCAGGGCGGGATCGTCGCGCTGCTCCACCGATGCGTAGAACGCATCCATGTCGATGTGCACGATTTTGCGCGGTGGGGCGGGCACGCGGGGCAGTATCCGTACGGGGTCCGTCGATTCTAGTGGCGCGGCGCATCGCGGGCGGGCCGGCGGGGGCGTTCCCGGCGCTCCGGCCCGGTGGCGGAGCAAGTGCCATCCGTCGCCATGCGCGACGGGGATGGCAGGGGCGACCTCGCCACGCCGACACGCTATCGTTGGCGGACCCGCCGCGAGGAACGACGTGCAAGCCATGAGCCAGGCCAATCCAAGCTACCTGCGCCGACTCGGCACCTGGGACGCCGCGATGATCGTGATCGGCGGCGTGATCGGCGCGGGCATCTTCCGCACGCCCGCCACCATCGCCGAGCGCACCGGTACCGGCCTGCAGCTGCTGGCGCTGTGGACGGTGGGCGGCCTGCTCACCCTGGCCGGCGTGCTGTGCTACGCCGAGCTGGGCGCGCGGCGGCCGCAGGCGGGCGGCACCTACGTCTACCTGCGCGAGGCCTTCGGCAAGCTGCCGGCCTTCCTGTTCGGCTGGACCATGGCGCTGATCAACTATCCCGGCAGCGTGGCCGCGGTGGCGACCACCTTCGCCGACTATTTCTGCGCCGCGCTCGGCCTGTCGGTGATCTTCGTCAAGCCGGTGGCGGTGGGGGCGATCAGCTTCATCGTCGGCATCAACCTGTTCGGCATCCGCGCCGGTGCCTGGGTGCAGAACATCTTCACCGTGCTCAAGCTGGCGGCGATCGCGCTGCTGGTGACGGTCGGGCTGGTGCTGTCGCACGGGCACCTGGGCGCCGTGCTGGCGAGCGACCCGCCGCGCCCGGTGCCGCCGGGCGCGCTGTTCGGCGCGCTGCTGCCGGTGCTGTTCACCTACGGCGGCTTCCACTACCTCAACGACCTGGCCGGCGAGGTGCGCGAGCCGCAGCGCACGCTGCCGCGCGCGCTGGGGCTGGGCATGCTCGGCGTGATGATTTGCTACGTGCTGGCCAACCTCGCCTACCTGGCCGGGCTGGGCCACGAGGGCCTGGCGGCCAGCCACGCCCCGGCGGCCGACCTGATGCAGCGGCTGTTCGGCGCGAAGGGCGCCACGCTGATCGCGCTGGGCATCGCCTGCTCGACCTTCGGCTACTGCAACATCGCCATCGCCGGCGGCGCGCGCGTGCTGCAGACGATGGGCGCGGACGGCATGTTCTTCTCCGCGGTGGGCCGCATCGAGCCGCAGAGCCGCGCGCCGCAGGTGGCGCTGGCCACGCTGGGCGCGTGGGCGATCGTGCTCACGCTCTCGGGCAGCTTCGGGCAGCTGCTCGACTACACCACGGTGGGCGAATGGCTGGCGCATGCCTTCGGCATCGCCACGCTGTTCTGGTACCGGCGCCACCTGCGCGGGCAGCCCTCGCCCTACCAGGTGCCGCTGTATCCGTGGCTGCCGCTGCTGTTCGTGGGCACGGTGCTCGGCGTGATCGCGGCCACGGCGATCAGCAACCCGCGCGATGCCGGCATGAGCCTGCTGATCATCGCGCTGGGCGTGCCGGCCTACTACGGCTGGCGCTGGCTGGAGCGGCAGGCGGCCGGATGAGGGCGCCGCGCTCCGGCGTCGCGGCTTGCGCCGGGGCGTTCCGGTGCGCCATGGCGCGCGGTCGGCGCACGGCCCTGCGATGGGCGCTGCTCGCCGCGGCGATGGGCTGCGCGCTGCCCGCGCCGGCGCAACGCTTGCTGTTCGACGCATCGGCGGCGAAGCCCGCGGCGCGGCTGGCCCTGTCGCACGTGCAGGCGAAGGCGGTGGCCGTGTCGCCGGGGCCGCCGTTGCGCCGCTACACCTTCCAGCCCGCTCCTGCGCCGCAGCTCGGCCTGGCTCCACCGGAGGGCGACTGGGACTGGACCGGCCAGGGCGAACTGCGCATCCAGCTGCAGAACGCGATGCCGTGGGCGCTGACGCTGACCGTCGAGGTCGACGGCGCCGACCCGTCGCAGCGCCTGCGCGCCATCGTGGCCCTGCCGGCCGGCCCCGCGCAGACGCTGGTGCTGCCGCTGCGGGCCGTCTCGCCGCGGGCGTTCGGCATGCAGGCGGGCCCGGCCTGGCCGTTCGAGGCGCAGGGACAGCGCCTGCTGCTGGCCGCCACCGTGGAGGGCACGCTCGACCTGCGCCACGTGCGCGCGCTGCGGCTGGGCATGCCGGCCCCGAACGCGCCGCAGGACGTGCTGCTCGGCCGCATCGGCACGGCGCCGGGCGAGGCCGCGCTGCACGCGGCCTATGCCGGCATCGTCGATGCCTACGGCCAGTCCACGCGCGGCGACTGGCCGGAGAAGATCGCCGACGACGCGACCCTGCGCGCCGCGCATGCGCGCGAGGACGCCGCACTGGCGCAGGCGGCGCGGCCGTCCGGCCTGGACCGCTACGGCGGACGTCCAGACGTCCGTGGCCTCGACGCCACCGGCTGGTTCCGCGCGCAGAAGGCCCAGGGCCGCTGGTGGCTGGTGACGCCGGAAGGCCACGCCTTCTTCTCGCTGGGCGTGAACGCGGTGAACGACGACGGCGGGCGCAGCCATGTCGAGGGACGCGAGTTCATGTTCCGCAGCCTGCCGGCGGCCGCCGGGGCATGGCGGGCGTTCCACGGCCGCGACGCGGAAGGCGCCGGCGGGCTGGGCGCGCGCGCCGGGCTCGGCTACGGCCGGGGCGCCTGGTTCGACTTCTATGCGGCCAACCTGTACCGCGCGGATGGCGCGGACTGGCTGGCCGCATGGCGCCGGCGCGCGCTGGACCGGCTCGCCGCCTGGGGCTTCAACACGCTGGGCGACTGGAGCGATCCGGCGCTCGGCCGGGCGCACCGCCTGCCGTACACGCGCGCGGTGGAGATCGAGGGCACGTTCGGCAACGTCTCGACCGGCTACGACTGGTGGGGCCGCATGCCCGACCCATTCGACCCGAGCTTCGCGCAGGCGGCCGACGCGGCCGCGGCGAAGGCGGCGGAGGGCGTGCGCGACGACCCCTGGCTGCTCGGCTACTTCGCCGACAACGAGCTGGCCTGGGCCGCGCCGGGCCCGCAGGGGCGCTGGGCGCTGGCGCAGGGCACGCTGCGCGGCGAGCCGCGCAGCCACGCCAAGCGGGCGTTCATCGCGCAGCTTGAGGCCAAGTACGGCGAACCGGCGAGGCTCGCCGCGGCATGGGGCATCGCGCTGCCTTCGTGGCAGGCACTCGCGCCGGCGGGCTTCGCGGCGCCCCTGCCGGACGCGGCGCATCCGGCGATCGCCGCCGACTACGCGGCCTGGCTCGCCCGCTATGCGGACGCCTATTTCGGCACCGTGGCCGCGGCGATCCGCCGGCACGATCCGCACCACCTGTTCCTGGGCGGCCGCTTCGCGCTGGCCACGCCGGAGGCGGTGGCCGCCTGCGCGCGGCATTGCGACGTGCTGAGCTTCAATGCCTACGCCGACCTGCCGCAGCACGCGCTGGACATGACCCTGCTGCGCCGGCTCGACCGCCCCGTGCTGCTCACCGAGTTCCACTTCGGCTCGGACGATCGCGGCCCGTTCGGCAAGGGCGTGGTGCCGGTGTGGAACGAGGCGCAGCGCGGCGAGGCATATGCGCGCTACCTCGCCGCCGCGGCGGGCGAGCCGCTGGTGGTCGGCGCGCACTGGTTCGAGTATGTCGACCAGCCGGTCACCGGCCGCTTGCTCGACGGCGAGAACAGCCACGTCGGGCTGGTCGGCATCACCGACATCCCGTTCGGTGGCTTCGTCGAGGCGGTGCGGGCCGCCAACGCGCGCGCTGCGTCGGGACGTTGAGCTCGGCTTCGCACGGCAGAAGACGCGGGGCGCGCGCCATTTCCGTCCAGCGCGGCGGTAGCCGCAGCTTGGCCGAGGCCGGCGTCAGCGCGGCTTGCGTTCGCGCCGGCGGTGCTCGCCCTCCGCCATCGCCTTGAAGCGGTTGAGCGACTGCAGCCACAGCGCGTTGGTGTCGGCCTCGTTCTCGCTGTCCGCCTCGGGGATGCGGTTGAACGGGATGCGCATCGGCGCGGCGTCGTATTTCAGCGCGGTCTGCGTGCTGGCGGGGTAGACCTTGTTGAAGCCGAACCTGGCGTTGATGCGGTCCACCACCGCGTCGACCCCGCGCTGCCGCCGCGCCGGCGCGAACAGCGAGCCGCTGGTCTGCGCCCGCGCGGCGAGGCGATGCAGCGTCACGCTGACCGACAGCGGCACGGCGCGCGGCCCGGGCAGCAGGCGGCCGGGCCTGCGCCCGCCGTCGAGCGCGAGGTTGAGCAGGCGCAGCAGCTCGCGGCTGTCGTCGGTGGGGTCGAAGGCGAGGGCGCCGTTCCAGCGCTCCTCGTGGCCGACGAAGCGGATGTGCACGTCCATCGCGCCGGCCAGCAGCCCGTCGCGGCGCAGCCGCATCGCCGCCTTCACCAGCAGCTTCTTGAGCACCGCCAGCGCGCCCTCGGGCGTGCGCAGCTCGGGGCCGAGCACGTGCGAGTGGCCGAGCGAGCCGCGCCGGGTGGGCGCGGCCGGCAGCCAGGCGCCGCGCAGCAGGCCCCACATGCGTTCGCCCTCGATGCCGCCCCAGGCGTGGCGCAGGGTCGATTTCGGTGCGGCGGCGAGCTCGGCCACGGTGCGGATGCCGTCCGCGTTGAGCCGTGCCTCCATCGAGGCGCCGATGCCGCACAGGTCGCGCAGCGCCAGGCCGTGCAGCGCCTGCGGCAGGTCGGCCTGCTCGATCACGGTGAGGCCGTCGGGCTTGACCATGTCCGCGGCGGTCTTGGCCAGGAAGGGGTTGGGCGCGATGCCGATCGAGCAGCGGATCGCGCCGCCGGGCGCCGCCTTCGCGATCTCCGCCTTCACCTGCCGCGCGATGCGCTCGGCCTCCTCGCGGCGGCGCTGGCGGCCGACCAGCTCGCAGGCCATCTCGTCGATCGAGCCGACGTGGGCGATCGGGATGGCGCGGTCGATCGCCTGCTTCAGCCGCTCGTGCCACTGGACGTACAGCTTCGGCCGCGCGGTCACGATGACGATCTCCGGGCAGCGCTCGCGCGCCTCGCGCACCAGCGTGCCGGTGCCCACGCCGCGGGCCTTGGCCTCGTAGCTGGCGGCGATCAGGCTGGTCGTTTCCGCGTCCACCGGCGCCACGCCCACCGGCCGGCCGCGCAGCACCGGCGCCTCGTGCTGCTCGATCGAGGCGAAGTAGCTGTTGAAGTCGACGAACAGGCTGCGCAGGCTCATGGGACGGTCCGGGCGCGGTGGTATAGCTTGCGCCCGTCTCGCCGCGGGAGACAAACCGGCGTCCCGCGCGGCGATCGGCTAGGATCGCCGCCAGGCCGGCGCGGGGGCGCACGGCGACTTCGGCGAGAGGGGGGACACGACGATGGCGAGCTTGGGCGTGCTGGCCGGCATGGGAATGCTGGGCCTGCTGGGAATGGTGGTGGTCAGCTTGCTGGTGGGCGCGCTGCTGCTCAGCCTGGCCTACCGCATCGTGGTCGGCACCCTGCCGTCTTACCTGACGGCGCTGGGCACCGTGCTGGTGGGCGGCATCGCCGGCTGGGTGGCGGCGCTGGTGCTGCGCGTGCTACTGCACACCGGCGGCGGCCTGCTGGCCGTGCCCGTGCATTTCCTGGCCGGCGCCGCGGCGGTCCACTTCATGCTGCCCGCGCCGACCGGCACGCGGCTGGACTTCGGCAAGGCCTGCCTGGTGCAGCTGCTCTACCTGGTGATGTTCATCGCGCTCGGCATCGTCGCCGGGCTCGTGCTCAGCGTGCTGTTCGGCGGCGCATTGCTGGCCGGGATGCACCACGGCTGAGGCCGCCGGCGCGGTGGCCTAGCCGGCCAGGCTGGTCGCCGCGCCGAAGCCGATCGCCGTCACCGCGGCCACCGCCATGCAGGCGCTGGCCAGGCGGATGCGCCGCGCGTCCGCGCGCGGCACCAGCCGCCACAGCAGCAGCGCGCCGAGCAGCATGTCGAGCACCAGCGCCAGGCGCAGCGGCGTGGAGGCGATCAGCGCGACGTAGGGCGGCCTGAGCATGCCCTCGTGCGCGGCCACGCCGACGACCAGCAGCATGCCGGCCAGGCTCCACAGCAGGCAGGCCAGGTAGACGCGGTTGAACACCACGTTGCAGCGCTCGGCCCAGCGCAGCACGGCCCAGGCGACCAGGGCGAAGAACAGCGCGAAGATCGAGCCGTACAGCACCCACCACAGCAGGCTGCCGAGCAGGGCGAGCAGGTTGCTCATGCGCCCGCCCTGAAGCCGAGCCGGCGCAGCAGCTTCTCCATCAGCCAGGCCGGGCCGACCAGCAGGTAGGACAGGTCGGTGAAGAAGCTCGGCCGCCGGCCTTCGTAGTGGTGGCCGACGAACTGGCCGATCCAGGCCAGCACGAACACGGCGACCGCCAGCCAGCGCAGATGGACCGCGCCGAGCACGCCGTACAGCCAGCCGGTGAACAGCCCCAGCAGCGCGAAGGCGAGCAGCAGCGCCAGGCCCAGCCGGCGCGACAGCCGGTAGTACCAGACGAAGGCCAGGAACATCGCCAGCACCGCCCAGGCGCCGGGCTTGGCCCAGGCCGGCGGCACCGGCACGGTCCACAGCAGGGCGATCACCGTCCACACGATCGGCGGCACGCACAGCCAGTGCAGCCGCTGGTTGATCGGGTTCCGGTGGTCGGCGCTGTAGCTGTCCAGCCAGTCCTGCATGGTGCGCATGGCGATGTCCCCCGCGTGTGGTGAAGCCTCAGTCGAGCCGGATGCCGGCGAGTCGCTGCAGCGCCTCGGCGTACTTCGCCGCGGTGCCGGCGATCACCCCGGCGGGAATATGCGGCCCCGGCGCGCGCTTGTTCCAGTCCAGCGTCTCCAGGTAGTCGCGCACGAACTGCTTGTCGTAGCTCGGCGGGCTGATGCCCACGCGGTACTGGTCGGCGGGCCAGAAGCGCGAGGAGTCGGGCGTGAGCATCTCGTCCATCACGTAGAGCCGGCCGTCCGCGTCGGTGCCGAACTCGAACTTGGTGTCGGCGATGATGATGCCGCGCTCGGCGGCGTAGGCGGCGGCCCAGCGGTAGATCGCCAGCGTGGCGTCGCGCACCTGGCTCGCCAGCTCGAGGCCGACGGCGTCCACCACCGCGTCGAAGCTGACGTTCTCGTCGTGGTCGCCCACCGCGGCCTTGGTGGACGGCGTGAAGATCGGCTCGGGCAGTTGCTCCGCCTGCCGCAGGCCCGCCGGCAGCCGGATGCCGCACAGCGCGCCGGTGGCCTGGTAGTCCTTCCAGCCGGAGCCGATCAGATACCCGCGCGCGATCGCCTCCACCGGCACCGGCTTCAGGCGCCGCGCCACCACCGCGCGCTTCTCGTAGAGCTTCAGGTCGGTGCCCGGCGGCAGCACCTCGGCCAGCGGCACGTCGAGCAGGTGGTTGGGCACGATGTGCGCGGTCTTGCCGAACCAGAAGTTGGAGATCTGCGTGAGCATCTCGCCCTTGCCGGGGATCGGGTCGGGCAGCACCACGTCGAAGGCGGACAGGCGGTCGGTGGCGACGATCAGCAGCCGCTCGCCGGGCAGCGCGTAGACGTCGCGGACCTTGCCGCGATGGATCAGCTCGAGGCCGGGCAGGTCGGATTGCAGCAGGGTGGTGGGCACGGCGGGGTCCGGGGAGCGGCGGGAAGGCGTCCATTCTACCGGCAGGGACCGCCGGCTGGCCGCCGGCGCCGGCGAGGCCGGCCGCGCTGCTAGAATCGGCCGCTCCCGATCCGACCCCTTGCCGATGCGAGCTTCCCCGACCGCGGCGCTGCTGGCCGCCCTGCTGCCCCTCGCCGCCTCCGCGGCCGACGCGCCCGCCCGCCCGGCCCGGCTGGGCCTGTGCGCGGCCTGTCACGGCGAGACCGGCATGGCGCAGGTCCCCGGCGCGCCCAACCTGGCCGGGCAGCGGCTGGACTACCTGCGCGAGGCGCTGAAGCAGTACCGCGACGGCCGCCGCGCCGCGCCGCTGATGCGCGCGGCGATCGGCCCGGTCGGCGACGCCGACCTCGACGCCCTGGCGCGCTGGTACAGCGCGCAGACGCCCCAGGCGCCGCGCCCATGAACTTCTCCTGGACCCTGCTGCTGGCCTTCTTCGGGCTGATCCTCGGCCACGGCCTGCCGGGCATGGTGGTCGGCGGCGTGATCGGCTTCGTCGTCGACAGCCTGCGGCAGAGCCAGCGCTACCGCGCCACGCCCTCGGCCGGCGGCTTCGTCGGCCCGCTGTTCGCGCTGCTCGGCGCGGTGGCCAAGGCCGACGGGCGCGTGTCGGAGGCGGAGATCGCCATCGCCGAGCGGCTGATGACCCGCATGGGCCTGTCCGCCGAGCAGCGCCGCGAGGCGATCGCCAGCTTCAACGCCGGCAAGCAGCCGGAGTTCGACGTGCGCCGGCCGATCGAGGAGCTGCGCCACTGGGTCGGCCTGCGCCGCGACCACGCCTTCCCGGTGCTGGACGTGGTGATCGAGACGGTGCTGGCCGAAGGCCAGCCCTCGCCGCAGAAGATGGCGATCCTGCAGCAGCTCGCCTTCGCGCTGCGCATCAGCGACATGGAGCTGATGGCGCTGATGGCGATGAAGGGCTACGCCTGGAACGGCGCCTACGGCGGCGCGCGCGGCCCCGGCCGCGGGCCCGGCGGCAGCGGCTACGTGCCGCCGCAGCGCAGCGCGCAGGGGCCCGACCCCTACGCCGTGCTCGGCATCCAGCGCAACGCCGACGACCGCGCGGTGAAGCGCGCCTACCGCAAGCTGATCTCCGAGCACCATCCCGACCGCCTGGGCGACCTGCCCGAGGACATGCGCCGGCGCGCCGAGGCGCGCGCCAGCGAGATCAATGCCGCCTACGAGCGGATCAAGGCGGAGCGGGGGTTCAAGTAAGCGGGGGAACGGGGAACGGAAGCCTTGCGGGCCCTTGTGGGTTTGCGCATGCCTTCAAGCCACCCGATACTCCCCCCCGTTCCCCGTTCCCCGTTCCCCGTTCCCCGTTCCCCGTTCCCCGTTCCCCGTTCCCATGAGCAAACAACCCCCCATCATCGCCCCCTCCATCCTCTCCGCCGACTTCGCGCGGCTGGGCGAGGACACCGCCCGGGTGCTGGCCGCCGGGGGCGACTGGGTGCACTTCGACGTGATGGACAACCACTACGTGCCCAACCTCACCATGGGGCCGATGGTGCTCAAGGCGCTGCGCGACTACGGCATCGCCGCGCCGATCGACGTGCACCTGATGGTCAGGCCGGTGGACCGCATCGCGCCCGACTTCGCCAGGGCCGGCGCCAGCCTGATCAGCTTCCACCCGGAAGCCAGCGAGCACGTCGACCGCACCCTCGGGCTGATCAAGGACGCCGGCTGCCAGGCCGGGCTGGTGTTCAACCCGGCCACGCCGCTCAACTGGCTCGACCACGTGCTGGACAAGCTCGACCTGGTGCTGATCATGTCGGTGAACCCCGGCTTCGGCGGGCAGAAGTTCATCCCCGAGGCGCTCAACAAGCTGCGCGAGGCGCGCCGGCGCATCGACGAGAGCGGCCGCGCGATCCGCCTGGAGGTGGACGGCGGCGTGGGCGTGCAGAACATCGGCGGGATCGCCGCCGCCGGCGCCGACACCTTCGTCGCCGGCTCGGCCATCTTCGGCGCGCCCGACTACGCCGAGGTCATCGCGGCGATGCGCCGGGCGATCGGCTGAGCCGGATCGCCCTCCGGCGGAACGTGCGACCGCTGACGCCGGACCACGGCTGTCCAGCCGTAACCGTGTCGTGCATTCCGCGCCGACCAGGACTATCGTTTCGTCGACTCGATACCTGCTGGGCGAGGTGAGGACATGGAGATCGGGATCAGGAATTGCCTTCTGGCCATCGGCATGCTCCTGGCTTCCGCCTCGCATGCCGTCGACTTTGGAGCGCAGGCTGCGCCGGCGCAGAGCGATCCGGAGGCGGTGGACCTGAAGTCCCTGCAGGAGTTGGGCTGTCCACGCGGGCTGGAGGGCATCCTGCCGGGCATCTATTACTACTGCGTCGGCGCGCGGGATCTGGCGCGCAACGACAATGCCCGTGGCGTGGACATGCTGAAGATCGCGGCGGCCTGGGGCAGCAAGCCGGCGCAGTTCACGCTGGGAGTCGGGTATTTCAACGGCGACATCGTCGCCATGGACAGGCCCCAGGGTCTTGCATGGCTGGGTCTGGCGGCCGAGCGCAAGGATCCCAACTACCTGGCTGTGTTCCAGTCGGCTTGGCAGAAGGCCTCGCCCGAGGAGAAGGCGCGGGCCAGCGCGCTGTGGCGGTCGATGTTACCCAAATATGGCGATGCGCATGCCGCCAAGCGCTCCGAACGGCATTACCAGTACGCGCGCATGCAGATCATGCGGGACGAAACCCTGGGCGCGCGCTGGTGCGCCGCCGGATTGACCGCGCGTGACCTGGCCCCGCCGCAACCCGGCTCGCAGGACGCGGACTCGGCCGGCGGCTGTCAGATGACCGTATCCTCCACGACGTTGGCCCGGCAGATGGACAAATACGCCAACAGCCTGTTCGATGGCCTGTCCGGACATGTCAGCGTCGGTCCGCTGTTGGAGGTGACTCCTCCCGGGGCCTACCAGAAAGAGCCGACGACAGGCGGGAAATCGAAGCCGTAACCAGCCAGAGCAGCCCGGGTGCGGCAAAAGAAAACCCGGCGCGGCAAGCCGCGGCGCCGGGGGAGAGAGTCAAGCGTCGTCGGACGCAGAGGAGATCACCATGGCAGCCGCGCTGCCACGCGGCGGAACGCCCGCCATCGTGGCTTCCACGGCAATGGAACGCGCCTGCCGTGGATTCGGACCGGCCCCGGCGCAAATGGTTCCGTGGCGGCCGCAAAAAAAACTTCCCGAAGATGACGTTTTGACGTCGCGAGCAATGGCCGAACACGGGCTGGCCTGGCGGTCGGCCGCAAAAAAATCCCCTCGCGCGGAGGGGATGAAGGAACGGGGTGCAGCACATCGGCCCGAAGCCGCCGTTTCAGAGCGGCTGCCAGTCCGGATCGGGTTCCGCGGCCCGGTCGGCCGGCGCGCCTCCCTGCGCGCCGGCCGCCTGCCAGCCTTCCACGGCAACGTGGGAATCGGATTCGTCGGTCATCGCGCGATGCCTCGCCTAGTGCAGCCCGAGCACCAGCCCGAGCAGCAGCGCGCCGAAGGCCAGCGCCACGCGCAGCGGCTCGAAGCCGTGCAGTTCGGCATCGGGATCGGGGTGTGGCTGGTCGGGGCGCGGCATGGGGGTTCTCCTAGGTTGGTGGTCATGAAAGCCCGCGCCGCGGCGATGCCGCCGCCCGTGCCGGGGCGGCTTGCCGACGGAATCGGGCAAAACGCGGGCAGCGCCGGCAGCCGGCTTGCGTGGCCGCGGCGCGCATAGCACGCTGCGCGCCATCCACCAGGGAGCCAGCCATGGGCCGCAGCATCGCCATCGTCGAGGACGAACCGCTGATCCGCGCCAACTACGTCGAGGCGCTCAACCGCTTCGGCTACGACACGCGCGGCTACGGCTCGCGGCAGGAGGCCTCCGGCGCCTTCGCGATGAAGCTGCCGGAGCTGGTCATCATCGACATCGGCCTGGGCGACGAGCCGGAGGGCGGCTTCGACCTGTGCCGCGAGCTGCGCGCGAAGTCGGCCACGCTGCCGATCATCTTCCTCACCGCGCGCGACTCGGACTTCGACGTGATCTCCGGCCTGCGCCTGGGCGCCGACGACTACCTCAGCAAGGACACCAGCCTGCACCAGCTGGCCGCGCGCATCGCCGCGCTGTTCCGCCGCATCGAGTCGATGAAGGCGCCGGCCTCCAGCGAGACGGTGATCGAGCACGGCCCGCTCAAGCTCGAGTCCGAGCGCATGCGCATCACCTGGAACGGCGAGGAAGTGCCGCTCACCGTCACCGAGTTCTGGATGGTGCACACCCTGGTGCGCTTCCCCGGCCACGTGAAGAACCGCGACCAGCTGATGCGCGAGGCCGAGCTGGTGGTGGACGACGCCACCATCACCTCGCACATCAAGCGCATCCGCAAGAAGTTCGTCGCGGTGGCGCCGGACTTCGACGCGATCGAGACGGTGCATGGGGTGGGGTATCGGTGGAGGCCGTGAGGGAGTGGTGAGAGGCGAGTGGTGAGTGGCTAGGGATGAGTAGCGAGGGCGCAGCACCGGGCCTTGCGGCGTTCCTGTTGCGGCCTTTGCGTTGCATGTGACGCGGCGGGTCGTGCACGAAGTGACTCCTGCCGTCGCCCGGACGTTCGCCTGTAGCATGCTCGCCGGACCTCCGCCCGTGCACCCTCGCTACTCACCCCCCGTCCCCCGCCCCTGACCCCATGTCCCTGCGCCGCAAGCTGCTGCTCGTCGCCCTCTGCACGCTGGCCCTGCCGGTGGCCGGCTGGCTGTACGTGCGGCAGATGGAGACGCTGCTGCGCGAGGGGCAGGTGCAGGCGCTCACCGCCTCGGCGCGCGCGCTGGCGCGCAGCCTGCTGGTGAGCGGCGCGGCGCTGCCGGCCGGCGGCGAGGGCTGGTACGTGCAGCGCGCGGAAACGCCGATCACCGTGGACGGCTACGGCGACGACTGGGCGCCGCTCACGCCGTGGAGCCAGCCGCTGGGCACGCACGCCAAGCTGCTGCTGGCCGAGGACGCCGACGGCTTCTACCTCTACGCGCAGGTGCGCGCCGTCCGCCGCGTGCGCGCCGACGCCGGCGACGCCAACGCGCTGCAGGCCGACCACCTGGTCCTGAGCCTGGAGCGCGACGGCCAGCGCCGGCGCTACCTGCTGGCCAGCGCCGCGCCCGGTCCCTTCGCCGCGCGCGTGCTCGATCCGCCCGCCGCGGGATTCCCCGACAGCCTGTCCGGGCAATGGCAGGAGGACGGCAGCGGCTACCGCGTCGAGCTGCGCCTGCCGCGCGAGGCGGCGTTCGACCGGCTCGGCGTGGGCGTGCACGACGGCGGCGCGGCCGACGCCGATCCGCTGGGCGTCGACAGCCGCCCGCTGTGGCGCTATTCCGCCGCGCTGGCGCAGGAGCTGTCGCTGCTCGCGCCCGACGGTACGCGCGCGCGCCTGCTGGCGCCGCCGGGCTGGGTGCTGGCGCGCAGCGGGCGCCTGGCCGGCACCGGCGCGGACGGGGCGCAGCCGGGCTGGTTCGCCGCGCTGGTCTACCGCTCGCTGCTCGCGCGCCGGCTGGAGGACGCGCAGCCGTGGACCGACGACGCGCCGCGGCTGGACCTGCCGGAGATCGCGCGCGCCCGCGCCGGCGAGCCGGCGGCGGTGTGGCGCGCGGGCGAGACGCGCGGCAGCGTGGTGCTGGCGGTGGCCGCGCCGGTCGGTCCGCCGGACGAGCTGCACGGCGTGCTGCTGCTGGAGCAGGCCAGCCGCACCGTGCCGCTGCTGGCCAACCGCGCGCTGCTCGGCCTGCTGCTGACCAGCTTCGGCGTGCTGCTGGTGGCCGGGCTGATCCTGCTCGCCTTCGCCACCCGGCTCAGCATGCGGCTGGGCCGCCTGCGCGACGCGGCCGAGCGGGCGCAGCAGGCGGATGGACGCCTGGACGGCCTGTTCGCCAAGGGGCGCTTCCCGATGAGCGAGGCGCCCGACGAGCTGGGCGACCTGGCGCGCAGCTTCGAGCGGCTGTTCGAGGCGGTGGGCGGCTACACCGACTACCTGCGCACGCTGGCCTCCAAGCTGTCGCACGAGCTCAACACGCCGCTGGCGATCGTGAAGTCCTCGCTGGACAACCTGGAGCACGCGCTCGCCTCCCGCGACGCGCTGCCCGCCGAGGCGCGCCCCTACCTCGACCGCGCGCGCGACGGCGTGGCGCGGCTGGGCACGCTGGTGCGCGCGATGAGCGAGGCCAGCCGGATGGAGCGCGCGATCGCCGCCGCGGAAGCCGAGGACGTGGACCTGCGCGAGGTGGTGCGCGGCTGCGCCGAGGCCTACCGCCCGCTGGCCGGCGCGCGGCGCCTCGAATGCGCATTGCCCGAGGCGCCGCTGACCCTGCACTGCGCGCCCGAGCTGGTCGCGCAGGCGCTGGACAAGCTGTTCGACAACGCGCTCTCGTTCACGCCGCCCGACGGCTGGCTGCGCCTGTCCCTGCGCGCGCGCGACGGCGGCGCCGAGATCGAGCTGGCCAACCAGGGCCCGCCGCTGCCGGCGGCGATGCAGGGGCGGCTGTTCGACTCGCTGGTGAGCCTGCGCGACAAGGCCACGCCGGGCGACGCGCCGCACCTGGGCCTGGGCCTGTACGTGGTGCGGCTGGTAGCCGAGCGCCATGGCGGCGCGGCGGCCGCGCGCAACCTGGAGGACGGCGGCGGCGTGGCCTTCATCCTGTTCCTGCGCGGCCTGCCGCGCCAGCGGCTGGCCTGACTTTCAGAGGGGGAAAGAGGCACTTCTCCCTCTCCCCTACGGGGAGAGGGTTGGGGTGAGGGGCCGGGGCTCGCCGCAACACCCGCTCTTTGACCTTGATCCATCGCGCGCTTCCGCAAGCGTCGCCCCTCATCCCGGCCTTCTCCCTGGAGGGGAGAAGGAGGCAAGCCTTCAGCGGACGCCCACTTGAGTTGAGATTCATTCTCGTTTAACTTCTTGCGACTCACGCAAGAGGGGAACCGCCAGCACGTCTGGCATCGGCCCGGTCCGTCCGCCGCCATTGCGGCGGCATTCGTTCGTCCCGACCGGAGCCAGCATGTCCCAGTCCTTCTTCCCATCCCATCGCCATCGCGCGCACGCGCGCCGTGCGCTCGCCCTGGCCTTGTCCGCCGCCATCATGGGCGCCGCGGGCAACGCATCGGCGCAGGAGCGGCAGGACGGGACCAAGCCTGCGGCCGTCACCCTCGACACCGTCAAGGTCACCGCCGAGAAGAGCGACCGCTCGCTGAAGGACACGCCCACCAGCACCGTGGTGCTGGATGGCGCCACGCTGGACGAGCGCGGCCTCGACGACAGCAGCGAGGCGCTGCAGCACATCCCCAACGTCACCAGCACGGCGGGCGGCAACTTCGCGCCGGCGGTGCGCGGCGTCGACGGCACCGGCTCGGCGCAGGGCGCCGACGCCTTCTTCGCCGGCAGCCGCGCGCGCCTGAACGTGCAGATCGACGGCCGCCCGGCCAGCTACAACGAGGTGGTGTTCGGCGACAGCTCGCTATGGGACGTGGAGCAGATCGAGATGCTGCGCGGCCCGCAGAGCACCCTGCAGGGCCGCAACGCCATCGCCGGCACGCTGGCGATCAAGACGCGCGATCCGAGCTGGACGCCCGAGGCCGGCGTGCGGCTGGTGGCCGGCAACCAGGCGCACGGGCAGGCGGCGTTCTACCTGTCCGGGCCGCTGGTGGACGGCCAGCTCGCCTTCCGCCTGGCCGGCGACGACCAGATGCGCAGCAGCTTCGTGAACTTCCAGCCCTTCCCCGGCGCCAGCGACCCGGGCCACTACGCGATGCGCACCCTGCGCGGCAAGCTGCTGTACGCGCCCAGGGCGCTGGACGGCTTCCAGACCCTGCTCACCCTGCAGCATGCCGACGCGCGCGGTCCGCAGGTGGTCACCGAGCGGCGCCCGTTCGGCGACCACCAGGCGCTGTCGCCGCAGATGCCGGTGTTCGAGCCGCGCAGCGACAGCGCCATCGCCGACACGAAGTGGCAGCTCGACGAGCGCCTGCGCTTCGAGAACCTGCTCTCGGCCACCGACCTGGAGGTGCACCGCTACGCGACGCCGGGCGCCGGCATCGCCCGCATCGACACCCGCGAGTACATGCTCGAACCGCGCCTGCGGCTGGAACGCGGCGACGGCTGGCTGAGCGGCGTGGCCGGCGTCCACTTGTACCGCACCAACCAGCGCGAGTTCATCGACTTCCCGGTGGACGAGCGTTTCCGCGACCGCGTGGACACCGGGGCGCTGTTCGGCGAGGGCGTGGTCGCGCTGCGCGACAACCTCGACCTCACCGTGGGCGCGCGCTACGAGCGCGAGCGCCACCGCCGCCACGGCGGCGACGGCGCGGTGGTGGCGATCGGCGTGGACGAGACCGACAAGGTGTTCCTGCCCAAGCTCGGCCTGGCCTGGCGGCCGGACGCGCAATGGACGCTCGGCGTGTTCGCCGCGCGCGGCTACAACGGCGGCGGTGGCGGCATCACCTACGAGGTGCCGATCGTCAACTACAGCTACCGCCCCGAGTACGTGCGCAACTACGAGGGCTACTTCCGCGCCGAGCTGGCGGGCGGGCGGCTGGAATGGACCGGCAACGTGTTCTACGGCGACTACCGCAACATGCAGCTGCCGTTCGACCTCAACCCCGACCCGAACGTGTGGTCGGTGGTGGTGCGCAACGCCGACCGCGCGCGCAACTACGGCGCCGAGACCGGCCTGCGCTGGCTGGCGCGGCCGGGGCTGGAGCTGTACGGCAGCCTCGGCCTGCTGAAGACCGAGGTGACCCGCTACCCCGGCTCCGGCATCGAGGGCCACGAGTTCGCCCGCGCGCCCTCGGCCACCGCCGACCTCGGCGCGAGCTGGCGCGGCGCCGGCGGCTTCGAGGCCAATCTCGACGCGCGCTACTCGGACGCCTACTGGTCCGACATCGAGAACCAGCCGCGCGGGCGCACCGACCCGTACTGGCTGGTCAACGCCAAGGCCGGCTACCGGCTCGGCGAGGTCTACGCCTTCGTCTACGCCGACAACCTGTTCGACCGGGACGTGCCGATCCTGATCGAGCCGGGCGCCACGCGGGCGCAGGACGGCGCCGTGATGGCGCAGCCGCGCAGCTACGGCGTCGGCATCCAGTGGGACTTCCTGTGACCGCCGTCGCGCCCGCCGCCCGCGCCGCCGCCGCCGCCGCGTCCGTGCCGGCCGGCTCGCGCTGGTTCCGCTTCAACTTGTGGCTGCACCGCTGGAGCAGCCTGCTCGCCACGCTGCCGTTCCTGGTGCTGTGCGTCACCGGCACCGTGCTGATCTTCCACGACGAGATCGACGCGGCGCTGGGCGTGGTGCCGGCGGCGCAGCGGTCGGCCGCGCCGCCGCGGCCGCTGGCCGAGTCGGTGGTCAACGTGATGGCGCAGCATCCCGGCCAGCGCGTGCTGAGCGTGGGCTTCGACCCGGACGAGCATCCGGGCGTGCTGCTGGTGTCGGTGGCGCCGGCGGGCGACCATGGCTTCCAGCGCGCCTTCGCCGCCTTCACCGACCTCGCCACCGCGCGGCCGCTGGGCAGCAAGGACCTGGACAAGACCTTCACCGGCGTGCTGCTCGACCTGCACGCGCGCTGGTTCCTCGGCCCGCTGGGCGAGCTGGTCGGCGCGCTGATCGCGCTGCTGGTGCTGCTCTCGCTGCTGTCGGGGCTGGCGGTGTACGCGCCCTACGTGCGCCGCGTCGCCTTCGGCGTGCTGCGCCGCGGCCGCGGCGCGCGGCTGCTGCAGCTGGACCTGCACAACTTCGTCGGCGCGCTGGTGCTGGGCTGGGCGCTGGTGGTCAGCGTCACCGGCTTCCTGCTCGGCTTCGGCACCATCGCGCTCGGCGTGTGGCAGCACACCGAGCTGACCGCGGTGCAGGCGCAGTACGGGCACGCCGCCGCGGCCGGGCAGCCGGCGGTCGACGTCGATCGCGCCTACCGCGCCGCGCTGGCGGCGGCGCCGGCGGGCTGGCACGTGGTGTCGACCATCTATCCGGACACCGACTTCTCCACGCCCAGCCACTACACCGTGCTGCTCGGCGGCGCCAAGGGGCTGGAGGAGCGGCTGTACCGCGTGGCGCTGGTCAACGCGGCGACCGGCCGGGTGGACACGATGCGCCAGCTGCCGTGGTACCTGAAGGCGATCCTGGTGTCGCAGCCATTGCACTTCGGCGACTACGGCGGCCTGGCGCTGAAGCTGCTGTGGACGGCCTGCGCCTGGCTCACCCTGTTCATCACCGGCAACGGCGCCTGGCTGTGGTGGAACCGCCGCCGCGGCCGCCGCGAGGCGCGCGCATGAGCCGCCTGGGCGCGCTGCCGCGCACGCTGCTGCTGGCGCTGCTGGGCGTCGCCGGCATCGTCGGCATGCTGCTCGCGGACGGCGTCGGCGACGCGGTCTTCTTCCTGCTGGCGGCGGCGCCGCTCGTGGCGGGCGGCTGGTACGGCTGGACGATGCGCCGCGCGGGCGCGGCGCGGACGGGACACGCGGCCCATGGCCGGCGCTGAGCTCGCGCGCCTGCGCCTGGCGGGGCTGGCCGGCGTCGCTGCGGCGCTGGCGTGGATCGTCGGCGACATGCTGCTGGTCGGCCACGTGGCGAACGCTGTCGACTACCCGTGGCTGGCCGCGCACGCGGACTTCGCCGACCGGGAACTGGCCTTGCGCCTGCTCGGCGTGCCCGCGTCGCGGCTCGCCGCCGGCGCGCTGTGGGCGGCCTTCAGCGTGCCGCTGTACCTCTGCGGCGGCTGGCACCTGTGGCGTGGCCTGCGCGGCGGCGGCCGCGCCTGGACGGTGCCCGCGGCCGCGCTGATCCTCGCGGGCTACGCGCTGGCGCCGCTGCCGCACGCGGCGTTCTACTTCGTGGGCGCGACCTGGCAGGCGGTGGCGTCGGCCGACCCGGCGGGGCAGGCGGCGCTGCTGGCGCTGGCCGCGCAGTTCCATCGCGTGCTGGAGTGGACCTACTTCCCTGCGGTGGCCTGCCAGGCGCTGGGCCTGCTGTGGTTCGCCGCGGCGGTGGCGCGCGGCGGCGGCGCCTATCCGCGCTGGTTCGCGCTGACCGCCAACCCGCTGGTGCTGGGCCTGCTGGCGATCGGCGTGCCGCAGCTGATCGGCGGCCCGTTGTCCCCCGCACTGGGCGCGGCGGCGTTCAACGTGGTGTGGCTGCTGGTCTACCTGCAGTCGCTGGCGCTGCTGTGGCGCGGCGGCGCGGCCCGCCACTAGCCCCCGCTAGGGAGACTGTGTGGGAGCGGCCTCCGGCCGCGATGGCCAGGCACCCTATCGGGCCGGGACGGCCCTCCCACTCCACTCCGCCCGCCCCGTCCCACGGCCATCGCCTACAATCCGGGCTTCCCCTGCTGGATTCGACCGGACCCCACGTGATCTCCCGCGACGACTTCGACGCGCTGGCCGCGCAAGGCCACACCCGCATCCCGCTGGTGCGCGAGGTGTTCTCCGACCTCGACACGCCGCTGTCGGTGTACCTCAAGCTGGCCGACGGCCCGTACACCTTCCTGTTCGAGTCGGTCGAGGGCGGCGCCACCTGGGGACGCCACTCGATCATCGGCCTGCCGGCCAGGCGCGTGTACCGCCTGCGCGGGCACGAGCTGGAGGTGGAGGACGCCGGCGAGGTGGTCGAGCGCCGCCACCTGGACGACCCGCTGGGCGAGATCGAGAAGCTGCGCGCGCAGTACCGCGTGCCGCGGCTGCCCGGCCTGCCGGCCTTCACCGGCGGGCTGGTCGGCTACTTCGGCTTCGAGACCATCGGCTACATCGAGCCGCGCCTGGCGCGGTGGGACCGCCGCGACGAGCTGGGCACGCCCGACGTGCTGCTGATGCTGGCCGAGGAAGTGGCGGTGTTCGACAACCTCAAGGGCCGGCTGTACCTGATCGTGCACGCCGACCCCTCGCAGCCGCAGGCCTACGCGCAGGCGCAGCGCCGGCTCGACGCGCTGGTGTACCGGCTGCGCCAGGGCGGCGCGGCGTATCCGCAGCTCGCCCGGTCCACCGCGCTCGACGAGGGCGACTTCAAGTCCTCCTTCACGAGGGAGGAGTTCGAGGCGATGGTGGAGAAGGCGAAGGAGTACATCCGCGCCGGCGACATCTTCCAGGTGGTGCCCTCGCAGCGCCTGAGCATCGGCTTCCACGCGCGGCCGGTGGACGTGTACCGCGCGCTGCGCGCGCTCAATCCCTCGCCGTACATGTACTTCGTGGACCTGGGCGGCACGCAGATCGTCGGCTCCTCGCCGGAGATCCTCGCGCGCCTGAAGGACGGCAGGGTGGTGGTGCGCCCCATCGCCGGCACGCGCCGCCGCGGCGCGACGGAGGAGGAGGACCGCGCGCTGGAGGCCGAGCTGCTGGCCGACCCGAAGGAGCGCGCCGAGCACGTCATGCTGATCGACCTCGGCCGCAACGACGTCGGCCGCATCAGCGCGACCGGCAGCGTGGAAGTGGGCGAGTCCTTCGTGGTCGAGCGCTACTCGCACGTCATGCACATCGTCTCGCAGGTGGAAGGCCGGCTGCGCGAGGGGCTGTCGTACATGGACGTGCTCAAGGCCACCTTCCCGGCCGGCACGGTCAGCGGCGCGCCGAAGATCCGCGCGCTGGAGATCATCCGGGAGCTGGAGCCGTACAAGCGCAACATCTACGCCGGCGCGATCGGCTGGATCGGCTGGTGGGGCGACGCCGACACCGCCATCGCCATCCGCACCGCGGTGATCCAGGACGGCCGCCTGCACGTGCAGGCCGGCGCCGGCATCGTCTACGACTCCGACCCGGCCTCCGAGTGGGAGGAGACGATGAACAAGGGCCGCGCGCTGTTCCGCGCGGTGGCGCAGGCGGCGAGGGGGCTGTGAGCATGGCGCGCCGCCACTGGCTCGCGGGTCGCGCGGCGGTGCTGTCGGCGCTGGCCGCGTCCGCTTCCGCCGCGACGCCGGCGCAGGCCCCGGCCTGGCCGGACACCCCGCTCGCCCGCGTCGAGGCGCTGGCGCTGCTGCAGACGCTCAACGCCGACCTGCTCGGCCACGACAGCGCCACGCTGACGCTGGAGCGCTGGTGCGGCGCGCACGGCCTGGCCGCGCCCGCGCGCGTGGTGGCCGAGCGCGTGCGCGGCGCCGACGAGCCGCTGCCGGAGGACCTGCGCGCGCGCCTGGGCGCCGCCGCCGGCGAGCCGGTGAAGTACCGCCGCGTGCGGCTGGCCTGCGGCGGGCACGTGCTGTCCGAGGCCGACAACTGGTATTTGCCCGGCCGCCTCACCGCGGCGATGAACCGCGCGCTGGACACCACCGACACGCCGTTCGGCAAGGTGGTGATGCCGCTGCGCTTCCACCGGCAGACGCTGTCGGCCGAGCTGCTGTGGTCGCCGCTGCCGGAAGGCTGGGAACGGGCCGGGGCGCTGCCGCCGGGCAAGGGACGGCCGCTGGCGATCCCCGCCGAGGTGATCCGCCACCGCGCGCTGCTCGCCACCGGCGACGGCCGCCCGTTCGCCGCGCTGGTGGAGACCTACACCGGCCAGGTGCTCGGCTTCGCGCCGCCCGGCGGCTGAGCGCGTTCAAGCGCGCGCCGCGCCGGCCGATACAGGGCGCGGTTTTCCCCGAGCCCTCCGCCGATGACCCGCTCCGTGCCGCAGACCTACCGCCGTCCGCCGATGACCCGCGCCTGCGATCCGCAGCGCATGAACTGGCTGTGGCGGCTGGTCTGCGAGGTGGCCGAGCTGCAGCCGGGCCGGCTGGTGGAGGCGCTGCACGCCGCGCAGGTGCCGGTGGACCTGCAGCGCGTGCGCAGCTGGAGCGTGCCGGACACCGACGACGCCTTCTTCCCGATGACCCTCGCCGAGGTGGAGCGCAACCTGCGCGCGCTGGTCGCGCTGCGCCGGCGCAACGCCGTGCGGCCGGTCGCGGACGACGCTGCCGCGCCCGCCGGCGGCTGAAGGCGGGTCAACCCTCCGCCGCCAGCGCCCACACGTGGTTGGGCTCGCCGTGCCGCGCGCGGCGCCAGCTCGCGCGCGCCAGGCCGGCGAAGCCGGCGGCCAGCGCGAGGCCGGCCAGGTCCACCGCGAACACCGCGGCGGTGGCGTGGCTCCACGGCTGCAGCCACACGCCCGCGTTGCGCGCCAGGTCGAGCAGCGCGGCCAGCGCCGTCAGCAGCGCGGTGGCGAGCAGCAGCTCCGGCGTGGCGCGCGGCACCGGCCGCAGGCCGGCGTACAGGCAGGCCAGCGCGAAGCCGCCGTAGCAGGCCCATTGTTGCGGCAGCGCCGGATCGGCGCCCAGCGCGCCGGCCAGCAGGGTGGCCACGAACGCCGCCGAGATGCCCAGACAGCTGCCGACGCACACGCCCACCGTGGCCCGCGCCATCGCGCGCACCCGGCGCGGCTGCTCGGCATGGCGGCGCCGGCGCCGCGACTCGATCCACAGCAGGTTGCCCGAGTAGAACAGGAACGCGCCGGCCAGGCCCAGCAGCCCGTACAGCCACTGCACCGCGCGCCCGCCGAAGCTGCCGAAGTGCAGCGCGTACATCGACGAGTTGACGATGCCGTTGGCGTCCTGGCGTGCGCCCACGTGCACCGACAGCACCGTGCCGTCGGCGCCGTCCAGCGCCACCGTGCCGAAGGTGCCCAGGGTGCGCTGCGACAGCCCGCGCACCTCCACCACCGCGTTGCGGTCGCCGTAGTGCATGTAGTGGATGTAGTCCGGCTCGAAGCTGCTCACGCCGGTGCGCAGCGCCGCCGCGCGGGCGCGCTCGACCAGCGTTTCCGGCGGCAGCATCGGCGCGGCCGCGCCGCCGGCCGGCCGCGCGGGCGCGGTGGTGGTGGCGCGCGCGTAGGCCTCGGACAGCTTGCCGTCGAAGGCCAGCGGGTTCAGCGCGGCCAGTGCCAGCGTGGACAGGCACAGGATCGCCCCGGTCACCGCGAAGATCAGGTGGAACGGCAGGCTGAGCACGCCGATGGCGTTGTGCGCGTCCTGCCACAGCCGCTTGAGGTTGCGCCCCGCGCGCAGCGCGAACAGGTCGCCGAGCAGCTGCGGCAGGTGGATGATCAGCCCCGACACCAGCGCCAGCCCGTACAGCAGGCTCACCACGCCCATCAGGTACAGGCCCACGGTGGGGATGCCGAGCGAGTAGTGCAGCGCGTAGACGAAGTCGGCCAGGCTGCCGCGGGCGGGATCGCCGGTGCTCGGCGCGGCGATGGCGGCGGCGGTGGCGAAGCGCGCCTCGCCGTCCTGCACCCAGTAGGCGTAGGGCGCCTGCGTGGTGCCGCGCGGGGCCAGCACCAGGCCGAAGTCGTCGCGCGCCTGCGGGTGCGCCTCGACCATGCGCCGCGCCAGCGTGTCCAGCGAGACGTCGGCGCCGGCGGCGCGCCACGGCGGGTTCTGCCACAGCGCGATGTCGTCGTGGAACACGCTGAGCGCGCCGGCGTAGAACGCCACGAACAGCGCGAAGCCGGCGACCAGGCCGGTCCAGGTGTGCACGGTCTGGAAGGTGCGCAGGGTGGAGGACTTCATCGCGCCGGCTCCCTCATGCGCCCGCGGCGTGGCGCGACAGCCACAGCGCGGCCCAGGCCAGCGCGTTCGCCGCGCCCAGCGCCAGCCAGGCGCGCGCGCCGTTGCGGAAGAAATAGGCGCCGATCATCAGCCCGGTCCACAGCGGGAAGAACAGGATCAGCACCGGGATCAGCCAGGGCTCGCCATGGTCGGGCAGCCATTGCAGCAGCAGCGCGAGCAGGAAGCCGGCGAGCGGGAAGCCCAGCAGCGTGCCGGCCAGGCAGCGGCCGATCATGGCCGCGCCGCCGCGGGGCGCCACCACCCCAGGTACGGCAGCAGCACCCAGCCCAGCATGAGCGCGGTGAGCGCGGCGAACAGGCCCGGCCCCGGGCCGGCCGCGCGGCACCAGGCCAGCGCGCCGGCCGCCGCGAGCAGCAGCGCCGCCAGCCGCCAGCGCGGCGGCAGCGCGGCGCGGCGCAGGCGCTGCTGCGGGCTGGCCAGGTAGAACAGCAGGGCGCCGCCGAGGCAGAGCGCGAGGGCGAGTAGCGTCATGGTCGGCGTGGATCCGGCATGTGGCGGCGGGAGAAGCCGCCGAAGCAAGTTAATGCGAATTATTCTCAATGAAGGGCGGGGCGTCAATTCGTGCCCGGTCCGGCGTCGCCGGAAAAAAGTTTTCGGGATCGCGCCACGCGCGCGGTCGCGCCGAGAGCGGAAGCAGGGCGGCGATGATCCGGGCCCGCGCGTCGCAACCGCTGCGACCGCTGCCGCTATCATCGCCCGGATGCAGCAAGCGACCCCGGACGACCCCGGCCACGGCCTCGTGGTCTACCGCGCCAGCCGGCTCGAGGCCCTGCTCGATCCGCTGGAGCGCCTGCTGCACGAGGTGCCGCCCGCGCACGCGCTGGCGCCGCAGACGGTGATCGCCGCGCATCCGGGCATGCGCCAATGGCTGGCCGGCGCGCTGGCGCGCAAGCGCGGCCCCGGCAGCATCGTGGCGAACCTGGACATCCGCCTGCCCAGCGACTGGCTGGACGCGCTGGCGCGCGAGGTGCTCGGCGAGTCGGCGGTGGCGCTGCGGCCGTACCGGCGCGAGCGCCTGCGCTGGCGCATCCACGAGCTGCTCGGCGGCCTCGACGATCCGCAACTGCGCCGCTACCTCGCCGGCGGCGATCCGGCGCGCCGCCGCTACCAGCTCGCCGACCGGCTGGCGCGGCTGTACTCGCAATACCTGGTCTACCGCCCCGACTGGCTGGCCGCGTGGGAGCGCGGCCGCGACGGCGTGCCCGAGCAGAGCTTCCTCGCCCCGCTGTGGCGCGCGCTGCGCCGGGCGATCGACCGGCCGCACCGCGCGGAAGTGCTCGATGCGCTGCTGCGCGCGCTGGACCGTGCGCCGCCCGGCACGCTGCCGCGCGAGCCGCTGCACGTGTTCGGCCTCAGCCACCTCGCGCCGGCCGAGCTGGCCGTGCTCGCCGCGGTGGCGCGGCACCGCCCGGTGGTGCTCTACGTGCCCGATCCCTGCCGCGAATACTGGGCCGGCCTGCGCGGCACGCGCGCGCAGCTGCGCGAGCTCGCCGCGCGGCTCGACGCCGGCGACACGGCCGAGGCCGCCTTCATCGGGGAGGCCGGCCACCCGCTGCTCGCCGACTGGGGCCGCATGGGCCAGCACTTCATGCTCGCGCTGTCGGGGCTGGCCGAGGTGCGCACGGACGTGCGCCACTGGCAGGACGAGGACCACGGCGCGCCGCCGCCGGTTGCGCTGCTGCACCAGCTGCAGGAGAGCATCCGCCGGCTCGACGTGTCGCTGCTGCAACCCGCGCGGGGCGAGGCCGCGCTGCGCGACCGCTCGCTGCGCGTGCACCTGTGCCACACGCGCCTGCGCGAGCTGGAGGTGCTGCGCGACGCGCTGCTGCGCGAACTGGCCGAGCGGCCCGACCTGCAGCCCTCCGACATCGTGGTGATGGCGCCCGACATCGCCGCCTACGTGCCGCTGCTGCCGGCGGTGTTCGGCGAGGCGGGGCGTATGCAGGGGCCGCTGCCCTACCACCTCGCCGACGTGGCGGTGGCACGCACGCACCCGCTGCTGGACGCCTTCGGCCGGCTGCTCGACACCCCCGGCTCGCGCCTCACCGCGCCGCAGGTGCTCGACCTGCTGCAGACGCCGGCGATCGCCCGCGCGCTCGGCCTCGACGGCGACGACGTGGAGCGGCTCGGCCAGTGGCTCGCCGAGGCGCGCGTGGCCTGGGGCCTGGACGGCGCCTGGCGCGCCGGCTTCGGCGTGCCCGCGATCGCCGGGCACACCTTCGCCTGGGGCCTGGACCGCCTGCTCGCCGGCTACGTGATGGGCGGCGGCGACGCGGCGTTCGAGCTGCCCGGCGGCGCGCTGTGGCCGGTGGCCGGCGTGTCCGGCCCGCAGGCGGCGGCGCTGGGCGCGCTCGACCGCCTGCTGCAGGAGCTGGCCGCGCTGCGCCGCGACGCCGCCGTGCCGCGGCGCGCCTCGGCCTGGGCGGCGCGGCTGGAGCAGCTGCTCGACGCGCTGTTCCGCGTCGCCCCGGACGACCGCGCCGGCCGCGAGGCGCTGGGCCTGCTGCGCCGCTTCATCCACGCCACCGTGGCGGAGACGCAGGACGCCGGCCTCGACCCCGAGCTCGACTTCGCCGTGGTGCGCGAGGTGCTGCGCGAGCGCCTCGCCGCCGCGCCGGAGCGCCAGCGCTTCCTGCTCGGCGGCGTCACCTTCTGCGGCATGGTGCCCCAGCGCGCGATCCCGTTCCGCGTGGTCGCCGTGCTCGGCCTGAACGACGGCGAGTTCCCGCGCGGCGCCGGCGACCAGGGACTGGACCCGATGCTGCGCCACCGCCGCCTGGGCGACCGCGACGTGCGCAGCGACGATCGCTACCTGTTCCTGGAAACCGTGATGGCCGCGCGCGACGCGCTGCACCTGTCCTACCTCGGCGAAGGCGTGCGCGACGGCAAGTCGCGCAACCCCGCTGCGCCGCTGGCCGAGCTGCTGGCGCTGCTGGACGCGCAGGCGGGCCTGGCCGAGGTCGAGCCGGACGCCGACGACAGGGCGCGCGCGGAAGGCCGCGCGGACGCGCCCGTGCTGCGCCCGTGGCGCGTCAGGCATCCGCTGCAGCCGTTCGACGCGCGCTACTTCGACGGCAGCGACCCGCGGCTGTTCTCCTACCGTGGCGAGCTGGCGGCGATGGTGTCCGCGCCGGCCGCCCGCGCCGCGCCGCCCGCGGCGGCGGCCGAGGCGGCGCCCGACGACACCGCCGCGCTGCGCGAGGTGCTGGCCTGGTACCGCGATCCCGCGAAGCAGCTGCTGCGCCAGCGCCTCAACGTCCGCCTCGACGCGCTGGAGGAAGAGCGCCTGCGCGAGAGCGAGCCGCTGGAGGCGAGGTTCGAGGCGCTCGACCGCGTCGGCCGGCGCCTGGTGCTCGACGCGCTGGAGGGCGGGCTGCGCCTGCCGGCGCGCGCGCCCGACTGGCTGCGCCTCACCGGCCTGCTGCCGCCGGGACGGCTGGGCGAAGCGGCGTGGCAGCGCGAGCGCGAGCAGGCGGAGGCGATGCTCGCGCGCGCGCGCGACCTGCCGCTGCTGCGCGATGGCCTGCCGCCGCGCCTGCCGCTGGCCGTGCAGGAAACGCTCGCCGGGCTGCGCGTCGAAGGCGAGCTGTCGCGCGTGCACGAACGCGCTGGCGTGCGCTGGCTGTTCGAGGTCTTTCCCGGCCGGAAGGAGGCGCAGCTCGGCTTCCGCGAGCGCGTGCCGCTGTTCGTGGAGTGGGCGCTGCTGCGCCGGCTGACGCCGCCGGACGCGCCGGTGCGCCTCGCCCTGCTCACCAGCGGCGGCGAGGCGCCGTGGCAGGCGCAGCTCAACGGCTGGGACGCAGCCTTCGTCGCCGCCGATGCCGCGCCGCGCGCCGCGATGCTGGACGACCTCGGGCGGCGCCTGGCCGGCCTGCTCGAATTGTGGCTGCGCGCGCAGCGGCAGCCGCCGCTGTGGTACTTCCCGCGCACCAGCTGGAGCGTGGTCGAGGACCTGCAGCGCGGGCGCGAGCCCCGGCCGCTCGCCGCGTGGCAGGGCGGCGGCCACGGCGTGGGCGAGCGCGACCACGCGCCGGGCTACGCGCACCTGCTCGCGGGCGAGGCGCGCTTCGAGCCGGGCCGGCCCGAGTACGACGCGCTGGTGGAGATCGCCGCGCGCCTCGCCGCGCTGATCGCGCCGGAGCCGCCCGCATGAGCGCGCCGCTGCACGTCGCCGACTGGACCGGGCTGCCGCTGGGTCACGCCGAGGGCGAGGGCGGCCGCTGCCTGATCGAGGCCAGCGCCGGCACCGGCAAGACCTGGACCATCGCGGCGCTGTACCTGCGCCTGCTGCTGGAGCAGGGCCTCATGCCGCGGCAGGTGGTGGTCACCACCTTCACCGACGCCGCCGCGCAGGAGCTGCGCGAGCGCCTGCGCGCGAAGCTGCGCTGGGCCGAGCGGCGTGCGCTCGATTTCGACGCCACGCGGCCCGTGGACGCGGCGGGCCTGCCTTCGGACGAGGCGTGGCTGCACCGGCGCTGGCGGGGCGATCCCGCGCGGGCCTCGGCCGACGCGCTGCGCCTGCGCCTCGCGCAGTCCGAGCTGGACCTCGCGCCGGTCGGCACGCTGCACGGCCTGTGCCGGCGCGTGCTCGACGACTACCCGTTCGAGAGCGGCGGCGCGTTCCGCCTCGGCGAGATGGTCTCCGGCAAGGCGCTGGAAAACGAGCTGATCGAGGACCTGTGGCGCGAGCTGGCGCAGTCCGAGGGCGAGCTGCCGCCCGGCGACCTCGCCTGGTGGCGCGGCGGCTTCGACGCGCTGGCGCGCGCGCTGCGCGAGGCGATCCGGCCCGACGTGCGCGTGCAGCTGGTGTCCGGCGAGGCCATCGACGCGGTGATGCGGCCGGAGAACGCGGCGCTGATCCGCGCATGGGTCGGCGACGGCGCGCAGTTCAACCCGCGTGCGAAGGTGCTTCGGCGCGGCCTGCTGGCGCTTGCCGATTACATCGAGGCGGGCGATCGTTCCGCCAGCCTCGACGCCGGGACGGTGGACGATCTCGCCGCGCCGCCGGAAAAGCAGATCGGGCCGGAGCACCTTGAGGCGGCGCTGCGCAGCCCGGCGATGGCATTGGCCCGCGAAGCCGCGCGCGTGCTGGCCGACGTGGACCTGCCCGCGCGCAGCGCGGCGCTGGCGCGCTGGCGCGAGCGCCTGCTGGCGCAGCGCGACGCGCGCCTGCGCGAGCGCGACCTGGTCGGCTTCGACGAGCTCGTCGCGCAGGTGCGCCGCGCCCTGGCCGCGCCCGGCGGCGCGCTGGCCGAGCGCCTGTTCCGCGCCTGGCCGGTGGCGCTGGTGGACGAGTTCCAGGACACCGACGCGCAGCAGTACGCCATCCTCGACGCGATCTACCGCGACGCCGGCGGCCGCAAGCGCGGCCGGCTGGTGATGATCGGCGACCCCAAGCAGGCGATCTACCGCTTCCGCGGCGGCGACATCCACGCCTACCTGCACGCGGCGCGCAGCGCCGACGCGGTGCTGCGCCTGGCGGTGAACTTCCGCTCGTCCGGGGCGCTGGTGCGGGGCTTCAACGCGCTCTACGCGCAGGCCGGGCCGGCGCTGTCGCAATACGACGACGCCATCGCCTACGAGGCGGTGCGCGCCGGCCGCGAGCTGCCGCCGTTGCGGATGGACGGCCGAACGGTGGAGCGCCCGCTGGTGCTGCACCTGCTGCGCGAGCCGCCGCCGAACAAGGGCGAGCGCGAGCGGCAGGCACTGGACGCCTGCGCCAACCACCTCGTGCACCTGCTGTCCGGCGACGTCCGCATCGGCGACGAGCCGCTGCGCCCCGGCGACCTCGCCGTGCTGCTGCCCACCAACGGCCACGTCGCCGCGCTGCGCGAGCGGCTGCAGCGGCGCGGCGTGCCCTGCGTGGGCGCGGGGCGCAGCAGCGTGTTCGCCACTGGGCTCGCGCGCGAGCTGCAGGTCATCCTGTACGCGGTCGAGCACCGCGGCGAGGAAGGCGCGCTGCGCGCCGCGCTGGCCACGCGCCTGCTCGGGCTTTCGCTGGCCGAGCTGCGCGCCCTGCGCGAGCGGCCGGACGCCTGGCTGCGCCACGAGCAGCGCTTCGCGCGATGGCGGCTGCAATGGCAGCGCGAGGGCGTGCTGGCGGTGGTGCAGTCGCTGCTCGGCGTCGCCGCGCCCGCGCTGCTCGCCGCGCCGGACGGCGAGCGCGCGCTCACCGACCTGCGCCACCTCGGCGAGCTGCTGCAGGAAGCCGAGCAGGAGCTGCATGGCGCCGAGCAATTGCTCGGCTGGCTGGCCGCGCAGCGCGAGGGCGGCGGCGACGAGGGCGACGCGGCCGAGGAACAGCAGCTGCGCATCGAGTCCGACGCGCGCCGCGTGCGCCTGATGACCCTGCACGCCAGCAAGGGCCTGGAGTTCCCGGTGGTGCTGCTGCCGCTGATGTGGGCGCACGAAGGGCGCGACATCAGGCTGCCCCTGCGCCACGCCGCCGACGGCGGCCGCGAGCTGGTGCTCGGCGGCGCGGACCACGCCGCCGCCTGCGAGGAGGCCGCGCGCGAGGACCAGGACGAGCGCTTCCGCGTGCTCTACGTGGCGCTGACCCGCGCGAGGCTGGCCTGCCACGTCTACGTGCTGCCGCCGGAACGGCGCGCCAACGGCAACACGCAGCAGCCGCTGGGCGACCCGAAGCGCTCCGCGCTCGACGCCACCGTCGGGCGCCTGCTGCGGGCTGGCATCGCCGCTTCTGACGCGCTCGACTGGCGCGAGGACGACTGGCCCTGGCCGTTCGCCACGCTCGCGCCCGCGCGCGAGGCGCAGCCGCGCGAACGCCGCGCGCTGCCGCTGCCGCCCGCGCGGCCGGCGCGGCAGATCTACAGCTTCTCCAACCTCGCGCACGCGCAGGACGCGGGCACGCTGGAAGACCTGCCTGCCGACGACGAGGCCGCCACGCCGGCGCCGGAGGAGGAGGGCATCGACGCCCTGCCGGCCGAGCCGCGGCCCGCGCAGCCGCATCCCGAGCTGCTGGCGCTGTCGTCCTGGCGCGGCCCGGAGTTCGGCAACGCGCTGCACGCGATCTTCGAGAACCGCAAGCCGGGCGAGCCGATGGCGCAGCAGCTCGGCCTGGTGCGGCGCAGCCTGCGCGGCGAGGGCGTGCGCAGCGAGGACGCGCCCGAGCCGCTGGCGCGCCGCCTCGCCGCGCGCGTGCAGGCCGTGCTGGACGCGGAGCTGCTGCCGGGCCTCGCGCTCGGCACGCTGCCCGCCGCGGCGATGCGCGCGGAGATGGCCTTCCACTACGCGCTGGACGAGGTGTCGATGGCGCGGCTGCGCGAAGCCTGCGAGCGGCATGGCGAGCCCGCGCTGGTGCCGCGCGCGCCGGCCGCCACGCTGCGCGGCCTGATGACCGGCAAGATCGACCTGGTGTTCGAGCACGCCGGCCGCTTCCACGTGCTCGACTACAAGAGCAACTGGCTGGGCGAAAGCCTCGCCGGCTACCTGCCCGAGCGCCTCGGCGCGGCGATGGACGCGCACCGCTACCGCTTCCAGGCGCTGCTCTACACCGTGGCGGTGGAGCGCCTGCTGCGCCAGCGCCTGCCGCGCTACGAGCGCGAGCGGCACCTGGGCGAGGCGATCTACCTGTTCGTGCGCGCGGTCGGCCTCGCGCCCGGCGCCGGCGTGTGGCGGCACCGCTTCGGCGGCGCGCTGCTGGACGCGGCGGACCGCGCGCTGGGCGCATCGCGTGGGGAGGCCGCATGAGCTCGTTCGATTTCACGTCGCACGTGCCGGAACCGGCCGAGCCGCCGTGGCGCCCGCTGGACCGCGCGGTGCGCCGCTGGACGCTGGCGCACGGCGGCTCGGTGGCGCTGGCGGACCTGGCGGCGTGGGCCTCGCTGGCCGACGGCGCGGGCGACACCGCGTTGCCCTTGCTCGGCGCAGGCGCCGGCCGGCACGGCCTGCCGCCGTTCGAGCCGCCACAGCTCGACGCCTTGCGCGGCGAGCCGCTGGTCGGCGACGGCACTGCGCCCACGCCGTTCGTGCTGGACGCGGCCGGCCGTTTCTACCTGTGGCGCAACCATGCCGACGAGGTCGCGGTGGCGGCGCTGCTGCGCGCGCGCCGCGCGGCCGGCGCCGCCGTCGCGGTGGACGCGGCCGACCTCGGCGCGCTGTTCCACGGCGACGCCTCGGCGGCGGTGCGGCGCCAGCGCGAAGCCGTGCGCAACGTCGCCGGCCGCCGGCTGTTCGTGCTCACCGGCGGCCCCGGCACCGGCAAGACCACCACCGTGCTGCGCATGCTGCTGATGCTGCAGAAGCATCTGCCCGAGCCGCGCATCGCGGTCGCCGCGCCCACCGGCAAGGCGGCGCAGCGGCTGGTGCAGTCGTTGCGCGCGGGCAAGCAGGCGCTGCTCGGCCATCCCGCGGCGCCGCTGCCGCACGCCTGGCACGCGCTGCTCGACCGCATCCCCGACGGCGAGGCGCTCACCCTGCACCGCCTGCTCGGCTACGACCCGCGCCGCAACCGCTACGCGCGCGATCGCGCCAACCCGCTGGCCGCCGACGTGGTGGTGGTGGACGAGGCCTCGATGATCGACCTGGGCCTGCTGCGCGCGCTGCTGGAGGCGGTGCGGCCGGAGGCGGCGCTGGTCCTGGTCGGCGACGCCGACCAGCTCACCTCGGTGGGCGCCGGCTCCGTGCTGCTCGATCTGGTGTCGGTGCTGGAAGCGCAGCGCGCGCCGGAGCTGGTACGGCTGGAGCACAGCTTCCGCGCCGAGCAGCCGCTGGCCGCGATCAACCGCGCGGTGCGCGAGGGCGACGCCGTGGCGCTGCGCGAGGCGTTCCGCGCGGCCGGCGCGCAGGCGCAGCGGCACGAAGTGGAATCGGGCGAGTCCTTCCGCCGCGCCCTGCAGCGCTGGACGGCGGCGCTGGCCGAACTGCCGCTGCGCCCCGTGCTGCCGGCGGACGACGAGGCCGCCGCCGCCGCGCAGGCGCTCGCCGCGCTGCGCGCGCTGTCGCGCCGGCAGCTGCTGTGCGCGCTGCGCGAGGGCGCGCACGGCGCGCTGGCCGCCAACGCCTGGATCGAGCGGCGGCTGAAGCAGCTGTGGAACGTGCCGGAGGAACAGGAGTGGTATCCCGGTCGCGCCGTGTTGGTGGTGCGCAACGACTACGCCGCGCGCCTGTTCAACGGCGACGTCGGCCTGTGCCTGGCCGACGCCGCCGGCCGCCTGCGCGTGTGGTTCGAGGGCACGGACGCCGACGGCCGGCCCGCCGCGCGCGCCTTCGGCCCCGGCACCGTGCCGAGCCACGAAGGCGCCTTCGCCGTCACCATCCACAAGAGCCAGGGCTCCGAATACGACCACGTCGCCGTGCTGCTGCCGCCCGACGCCGAGCACCGCATCCTCTCGCGGCAGCTGCTCTATACCGGCCTCTCGCGGGCGCGCCGGCAGGTGGAGCTGTGGGGCAGCGAGGCGGCGACGGCGGCGGCGCTGGCGCAGCCGGCGTATCGGGCGGGTGGGTTGAGGGAGCGGTTGGGGGGCGATTAAACGCGGGCGGATCCCGGGCGGGAAAGCCCGCGGCGGCGGGTCCAGCCCGGCCGTCACCGCAGGCGCGGACAGTCCAGGTTCCTGACGCGCCCGATATCCAGAATGGCGTGTCGGGCACGACCGCTGGAATCGATGTCGAAGCGCATGGTCAGGTTCCCGTAGCTGAACTCGTTGCGCCGCAGCGGCTGGAAGGCTTCCCGCTCGCCCCTGGAATCGATGCGGTAGAGTTCGCTGCCGTTCGTTTGCAGGCGGTAGACGACCCCAAGTTCATCGCAACGGTAGCCGCCCACGTAGCTTTGCAGCTCCGCTTTGGAAGGATGGTGCAATTCCAGCTCCTCGAAGCGGATGGTCCGCTCCATGGCGGACTGTTGCAGTTCAAGTCCTCCTTCCGGCCGCGCCAGGAACCGGTATCGGGCCTCGAAGGGCCCGCCGACCATCTCGAAGCTTCCGTCCGGCCGAGGGACCAGCCGGTATCTGCCGCCGAAGGCCTCGATCCAGACGCCATCCTTGATCTCGACCCTGCGCAGGCTGCCCGAGTCGGGATTGCGATACGTGCCTGCCCTCGCCGGGCTCGTCTTTCCGGCGCCGTCCTCCCGGATCGGAGAAACCGCCTGCCGCGCATCCTCTTTCGCCGACGCGGTCGGCGCGGGCGCGTCGGCCAGCCAGAGATCGGCCGTGGCGATCGCCAATGCGCTGGCATCGGCATTGGCGCTGTTGCACAGGGTGGCGACGCCCAGGCCGACTTCCGGGAAGCGGAGGATCTCGGCCCGGTAGCCGCCCCACGAGCCGCCGTGGTGCACCATCTTGCGCCCCCGGTGCGTCGAGACCATCAGGCCCAGGGCGTAGTCGAGCGGCTGGCCGTCGTTCAACGCGCCGGTACGCTCCATTTCGCGCACGAAAGCATCGCCGCCGATCCTGGGGGCCGTGAAGTTGGCCACCCAGCGCGCCAGATCGACCACGTTGGTCTGGACGCCGCCGTCGCCGGTCTCTTCCCAGTTGGGCTGGGAGATGCGGTAGCGCCCCCCTTCCTCCGGCACATAGCCGGAAGCCCGGTGAGGCACCACCTCTGCGTGATCGTCCTTGTAGAAGCTGTGCTTCATGGCGAGTGGCCCGAAGATGCGCTGCCGGGCGAATTCCCGCATCGACATGCCGGATACGCGTTCGACGATCTGGGTGGCCAGGAAATACCCGGAATTGCTGTACAGGAAGCTGTCGCCGGGCCGGTAGTTGAGCTGTTTCTGACGAGCCAGCATCGCCAGCGCCTGGGCCGGGGTGCTCACGTCGTCATAGTCGATGTCGGCGAAGGTCAGCAGCGTCACGTAATCCCGCAGCCCCGCGGTGTGATGGAGCATCTGCCGGATGGTGACGGGCGACCCGTAGTCCGGCATCTCGGGCAGGTATTTGCGGATGTCGTCGTCCAGGGAAAGCTTCCCGTCTTCCGCCAGCAGCACGATCGCGGCCGCCGTGAACTGCTTGGAGGTGGAGCCGAGGTCGAAGACCGTCTGCGGATCGATGGGCGTCGACGTTTCCAGGTTGGCTGAGCCGTAGCCCTTCTCGAACTCGGTCGCTCCATTGCGATAGACGGCCACCGCGCAACCGGGGGCATGTGGAGAGAACGCCGCGAACACCCGATCCACGGCCGCCTCGCGCCGGGCTGCCGTAGCCGCATGTGCGGCATCCTGGCTCCACAGGACCAGGCAGGCGAATACGCAACGGATGAAGGTTGGCTTGGTCATGGCGGCCGAGGGTGCCCATGGGCGGCAGGTAGCCTATAATGTAGGCGCCTACATAAATGGTCAAGCGGATGAAGACGGAAAGGGAACCATGGCGCGACTACACCGCCCGCGCCGGCGGTGCCGCCCTGGGGGCCCGCCTCAGGCGGGTCTCCGAGCGGATCGACCGGGAGCTTTCGGCGTTCTACGCCCACCTGGGCGTCGATTTCGAGCAGCGCTGGTTCGGCGTGCTCAACCTGCTGGACCTGTTCGGGTCGATGGGCGTGGGCCAACTTGCCGAGGCGCTGGCGATCAGCCACGTATCCGTCAGCCAGACCAAGGAGTCCCTGGAAAGGGCCGGCCTTGTCGAGGTCCGAGCGGACGAGCAGGACGCGCGCAGGCGCAATCTCCGCCTTACCAGGCGGGGTTGCGCGTTCGTCAGGAAAATGCGGCCGGTTTGGGAGGCATTGGCCGAGTCGGCGCGAGCGCTCGACGAGGAGGCAGGCGAAGTCGTCAGGGCGCTCGACGCATTGGAAAAGGCGCTGGATCGCTCCTCCGTGGCCCAACGGGCCCTGCGTCACCTGAAGGCCAAGAACCCGCTTTAGCGTCCACGCTCCGGCCATGGGTGATCGCCGGCAGTAGGCGCTGGACATGGACAGGTCGACGCAGAATCGGATGCAAGGCCGGCAGGGCGGGAAAGCCGGATGTACGCTGCGGGCGGGCCGACAGCCGGTATGCCCGTCGTCGACGGAACCGTGCGCTATGCGCGCCGCGAATCGGTTGCGCGTAATTCCCTCGCGCTACGGAGCAAGAAACAATCGGCCGATCGCCAGCGCCGTCTCGTAAGGCTCCGGCGCATTGCGGTTGCTGAGCAGCACCACGGTGAGGTGCTGTTTCGGCCAGCGCACGATCACGTTGCGGAAGCCCACGGTCTCGCCGGAGTGCCATTCGGTGTCGCCGGTGAGGCGCCAGCCGTAGCCGTAGTCGGCCCGGTAGGGCTCGCCGGTCACCTTGGCGTGCGGGCTGAAGGCGAGGCGGCGGGAGGCGGCGTCGAGCAGGCGGTCGTCGTAGCGCGCGGCGTCCCACTGGGCGAGGTCGTCGATCGAGCTGTAGATGCCGCCGTCGCCCAGCACGGCGCTGGTCATGCTCTGGTCGGTGCGCGTCCACGCGCCGCCGATCTCGGTGTAGCCGTAGGCGCGGTGCGGCACGGCGGGGCCGCCCTCGACGTAGGCCAGGGTGTGCGCCATGCCCAGCGGCTGGAAGATGCGCGTGCGCAGGAAGTCGGGATAGGGCATGCCGGAGGCGCGCTCGACCACCAGCGCCAGCAGCGCGTAGCCGCCGTTGCTGTAGCGGTAGCCCTGGCCGGGCGGGAAGTAGCTGCGCCGCTCGTTGGCGAGCAGGTGCAGCACGTCGATGTCGCGCAGCGGGTGCACCTGTTCGGCCGGCATCAGGTCCTCGTAGTCGATCAGGCCGCCGGTGTGGCTGAGCAGGTGGGCGAGGGTGATGCCGTCGTCGGTGTCGGGCAGCTCCGGCAGCCAGCGGCGCACCGGGTCGTCCAGGTGCAGCCTGCCGTCCTGCGCCAGCAGCAGCACCGCGGCGGCGGTGAACTGCTTGCTCACCGAGGCGAGGCGGTAGTCGGTGTCGGGCGCGGCCGGCGTGTGCGTGGCGAGGTCGGCCAGGCCGTAGCCGCGGCGCACCAGCGGCTTGCCGTCCTTCAGCACCAGCAGCGAGGCGCCGGGCACGTCGCCCTGGTAGCGCAGCATCAGGCGGTCGACGGCTTGCAGCGTGTCGTCGGCGTGTGCGGCGGCGGTTGCGAGGGAGAGGGCGAGCGAGGCGAGGAAGGGGGCGAGTCGCATGCGGGTGCTCCGGGCGTGATGCGAGGAGCCCCTCTCCCGTCGGGAGAGGGGTTGGGGTGAGGGTTCGGTCGGTGCGTGGCGTTGCGCTTCGCCCGGCCCCTCACCCGCCCCGGATCGTGTCCGGGGCAGGCTCTGCCGGCACCCTCTCCCCGGAGGGGAGAGGGATTGGATCTTGGAGGCGGCGGCGGGGTCATTGCACGGGCACGTCGTAGAGGGTGTCCGGGGTGGGTTCGGGCTGGTAGGTGTAGTGCCACCATTCCATCGGGTAGTTCTTGAAGCCGGCCCGTTCCATCGCCTCGCGCAGGCGCGCGCGGTTGGCGCGCTGTTCGGCGCTCAGCCCGGGCGTGTCGGTGTTGGCGCGCGGGTCGAAGTAGTCGAAGCCGGTGCCCATGTCCAGCGGCGCGCAGTGCTCGCCGCGGGCGTCGCACCGGAGCAGGTCGAGATCGAGGGTGCTGCCGCGGCTGTGGCCGGAGACGGGGGCGATGTAGTCGCCGAGCAGCTTGGACTTGTCGAGGTGGGGGTAGTGCGCGGCCTTGGTGCGCGTGTCGGCGAGGTCGTGCGCCCAGCGCACGAAGTCGGCCACCGCGCGGGCGGGGCGGTAGCAGTCCCAGATTTCCAGGCGGTAGCCCTGCGCACGCAGCGCGCGCTCGACGCGGGCGAGCGCGTCGGCGGCGGGCGGGTGCAGCAGGCACTTGGGCGCGTGGTAGCCATCCACCGGGCGGCCGACGAAGTTGTCGCTGCCGGCGTACTTGATGTCCTCGCGGATGTCCGGCACGCGGCTGCGCACGTCGACCAGGTTGGCCTCGGCGGCGGTGCGGGCGGGGGAGAGGCGCGGGGTTTCGGCGGCGTGGGCGGCCGGGAGCGGCAGCGTGGCGAGCAGGAGTGCCGCGAGTGCGGCGGCGAACTTCATAGGATGGCCGCCTTTCCGTCCGTCATTCCCGCGCAAGCGGGAATCCATTGCGATTTTATGGAAAGGCGACCTGGATTCCCGCTTGCGCGGGAATGACGTCGTGGGGAGTTCGGAGCCCCTGAGCGGGAAGTTGCATGCGCGGGGAGGGCATGGGAAGCCAGGCGCGAGGCCGGCGCGCACGGGATGCGCGAGGCGGCGCATCGGATGCGTTCCTGCGCGGCGCGTTGCGGGGATGCCGCCGCATTCCCCATGCGAGGCCTTGGCGCCGCGCGAAGCCTTGATGTCAGTCACAGCCGCCCTCCCGCACGAAGTCGAGGTCCTCGTAGTCGGAGCTGAAGTCGCCGTGCGGGTCGAGTTTGGCCAGGGTCAGCCGCACCGGCGTGCCGTCGTGGAAGTCCAGCCAGGCGTCGGGGTCGACCGTGCGGTCGTCCCAGCGCACCAGGTAGCGGCCATGCTCCTGCACCACCACGCCGGCGAGGCGCGGGGAGCGTTTGGCCTGGAAGCGCACCGCGCCGTCGCGCACGCAGACCGCGGCCGGGCCGAGCCAGGGATCGCGGTAGACGCCCAGCCGCCCGGCCAGCGCCTTCGGGTCGGCCGGCGGCATCGCGGCGCTGTCGGGCAGCGGCGGCGCCTTGCGGCCGGAGGCGGCCTTCGCCGCCGCCTCGTCCAGCAGTGCGGCGTAGCCGGCCACGCCGCGCGTGTCGGCCGGGTCGGTGAGGCGCTTGAGCAGCACCTCGCCCAGCACCGTGCGCGCCTCGTCGCCGTTGCCGTTGGTGAGCAGCACGAAGCCGCTGCGCCGGTCGGGCACCAGCATCAGCTCGGAGTACATGCCGGCCAGCGTGCCGGTGTGCCAGACCGTCCAGTGGCCGTCGACGTCCGCCATGCGCCACCCGTAGCCGTAGGCCATCACGTGGCTGCGGTCCCACTGCCGGCGCAGCGCGGAGACCGGGATCAGCATGTGCGGCGCCTGCAGCACGGCGCGCTGCGCGGGCGAGAGCCATTGCAGCTGCGCGGGCGTGGGCGCGAGCCAGTTCCTCGCCCAGGCGAGCATGTCGTTCAGGCTGCAGCGGATGCCGCCGGCGGGGTCGGAGGTGGTGGCCGGCACCGTCGCGTCGTCGGCGCGGATCACCTGGTTGCGGCCGCCGATGTAGCCGTGCGGCTCGGCCACGTTGCCCACCTCGTCGCGGTCCCACGCGCCGACCTGGCAGCGCGACAGGCCCAGCGGGGCGAACACCTCGCGCCGCATCAGCGCGTCGTAGGGCGCGCCGCCCGCGGCGGCGGCCAGCTCGCCGGCCACCACGTAGAGCAGGTTGTCGTACTGGTACTTGCTGCGGAAGCTGTAGGCGGGCTTGAGGTAGCGCAGCGCGTGGACGATGTCGGCGCGGGTGAAGTCGTTGGGCTCGGGCCACAGCATCAGGTCGCCGCCGCCCTCGGGCAGGCCGCTGGAATGGGTGAGCAGGTCGCCCACCTGCATCTCGCGCGTCACCCACGGGTCGTACATGCGGAAGTCGGGGAGGTACCGGGTGACCTTGTCGTCCCAGCGCAGCTTGCCCTGGTCCACCAGGCGGCCGAGCAGGGCGGTGGTCATCGCCTTGCTGTTGGAGGCGATCTTGAACAGCGTGTCGGCGTCGATCCTCTCGCCGCTGCCGGCGACGCGCTCGCCCAGGGTGCGGGTGTAGACCACCGTGCCGCCCTCGATCACGCCCACCGCGAGGCCGGGCAGGTGGTAGCGGGTGAAGGCGTCGTCGATCTGCTGGTCGAGGTAGCGGGTTTGCTCGGGCGTGAGCGCCGGCGGTGGCGGTGCGGCGGCGTGCAGGGAGGGTGCGAGCAGGATGGCGGCGAGGGCGGCGAGGCGCAGGGAAGAACGCATGCGCCGGAAGCCGCGCATGGCTCCCTCTCCCCCTTGGGGAGAGGGCCGGGGTGAGGGGGCGGGGCTTGCGGTGGCGTTGGTGGATGCGCGCCTGCTTGCGAGGGCGTCACGAGGTTGGCCACTCACCCCTACCCTCTCCCCGGCGGGGAGAGGGTGCAGGAGCGGCGCGGTGGGGGTGCGCATGGTCAGTGCTCCGCGGCGCGCTCGACTTCGGCCCAGACGCGCAGCAGGTTGCCGCTCCACAGCTTGGCGATGTCGGCGTCGCCGAAGCCGGCGCGGCGCAGCGCGGCGGTGACGTTGCGGGTCTCGCTGGCGTCCGCCCAGCCGGTGATGCCGCCGCCGCCGTCGAAGTCGGAGGCGATGCCGACGTGGTCGATGCCGGCCACCCGCACCATGTGCCGGATCTGCGCCACGAAGTCGTCCACCGTGGGCAGCGGGTACTTATCCTGGATCTCGGCCATGCCGCGCGCCATCGCCGGCAGGTAGTCGTGCTTGTCCGAGTCGTACTCCTTGTCGCCGGCCCCGCGGGCGACCTGCTCCTGCAGCTTCTTCTCCGCCGCCTCGCGGCCCGGGTCCTTCTTCAGGAACTCCTTGTAGGCCACCGCCTGGATCACGCCGCCCTTGGCGGCGATCGCGCGCAGCAGGTCGTCGGGCAGGTTGCGCGGGTGGTCGAGCGCGGCGCGCGCGCCGGAATGCGAGGCGATGACCGGTGCGGTCGAGACCTTGAGCGCGTCGCGCACGCAGGCGTCGGAGGCGTGCGAGACGTCCACCATGATGCCGAGCTGGTTGGCGCGCTTCACCACCGCACGGCCGAAGTCGGTCATGCCATGGTCGCCGGGGCTGTTCATCGCCGGCTCGCCGTGTTCGGTGTCCGGCAGCGAGCTGGTGCACAGGTCGTTGTCGCCGACGTGGACCAGGCCGACGTAGCGCGCGCCGCGGTCGTAGGCGGCGTCGAGGCGGTGCAGGTCGTGGCCCAGCGAGTAGGCGTTCTCGATGCCGATCATCGCCGAGAGCAGGCCCGCCGCGCGGTTGGCGCGCACCTGCGCCGGCGTGGTGGCGAGGCGGATGCGGTCGGGATACATCATCAGCATGCGGCCGATGGCCTCGTATTTCTGCTCGGCCTGCTCGACCGCCTTGGCGTAGCCGGCCGCGTCCAGCGCGTGCTGCGGCACCCAGACCACGAAGAACGCCGCATCGAGCCCGCCGCGCTCCATCTTGCCCAGGTCGACCTTGAGCGGCGTGTCCCTGCCGACGTCGAAACGCGGCTCGCGCATGTACGAGAACGGGATGTCCACGTGGGTGTCCAGCGTCAGCGGCCCGGCCGGCGCGCGCTGCTGCGCGAAGGCGGCGGGCGCGGCGGCCAGCGCCAGCGCGGCCAGGAGGGGGCGGAAGCGGATCGTGTTCATGCGTTCTCCCAGTGGTCGGCCGCCGTCTCGCCGGCGACCATCTCCTCGAAGCTCTGCCGCCGGCGCACCACCGCGTAGCGGCCGCCGTCGAGCACGACTTCCGCCGCCAGCGGGCGCGAGTTGTAGGTCGAGGCCATGGACGCGCCGTAGGCGCCGGTGGTCCTGATCATCAGCAGATCACCGGGCGCGCAGCGCGGCAAGAGGCGGTCGCGGGCGAAGGTGTCGCCGGTCTCGCAGACCGGGCCGACCACGTCGTAGCGCTCCGCGTCCGCGCGCGCGGCGCCGACCGGCGCGATGTCGTGCCAGGCGTCGTACAGGCTGGGCCGTGCCAGGTCGTTCATCGCCGCGTCCAGCACCAGGAACGGCCGCGTGGCGCCGGGCTTGACGCGCACCACCCGGGTCAGCAGCACGCCGGCCTCGGCGACCAGCCAGCGGCCCGGCTCCAGCAGCAGGCGGCCGTCGTGGCCGGCCAGCGCCTCGCGGATCGCGGCCACGTAGTCGGCGACGGCCACCGTCCGGTCGCCCGCGCGGTAGCGCACGCCCAGCCCGCCGCCGACGTCGATGCTGCGGATCGGGTGGCCGCCGGCTTCCAGCTCGCGGCGGAAGGCGTCGACGTGGCGCAGCGCCTGGCGGAACGGTTCGACCGAGAGGATCTGCGAGCCGATGTGCACGTGCAGGCCGTCCAGCCGCACGTGCGGGTAGGTGCCGGCCGCGGCGAACCAGCCGCGCGCCTCGTCCAGGCTCACGCCGAACTTGTTCTCGGCGCGGCCGGTGGAGATCTTGGCGTGGGTGAGCGCGTCCACGTCGGGGTTGATGCGCACCGCGGCGCGCGCCAGCACGCCGCGCGCGGCGGCGCGGCGGTCGAGCGTCTCCAGCTCGTCGCGCGATTCGAGGTTGAAGCGCAGGATGTCGGCGTCCAGCGCCGCGTCGATCTCTGCGGCGGTCTTGCCGACGCCGGAGAACACGATGCGCCGCGCCGGGATGCCGGCGCGCAGCGCACGCCACAGCTCGCCGGCGGAGACGATGTCGGCGCCCAGCCCGGCCCCGGCCATCAGGCCGAGCACGGCGCGGTTGGAGTTGGCCTTGGCCGCGTAGCAGACCAGCGCGTCGAGGCCGGCCAGCGCCTCGCGCAGCGCGGCGATGCGCGCGCGGATCGCGCCGGCCGAGTACACGTGGAGCGGCGTGCCGAGCCTGGCGGCCAGCGCGTGCAGGTCCACGCCGTCCAGCATCGCCGGCGCGGCGCCGGTGGCTTGTTCCTCGTTGGCGGGGGGCGTGTCGGCGGCGGCGGGCGGCATGGGCGGATATGGCGGAAAGAAAAAAGCGGCCCGCAATCCTGCGGGCCGCCGGCGGGGAAGGACTCAGAAATCCACGGCCACGGTGAGCTGGGTGAAGCGCGGCGACTGGAAGCCGATCGACTGCTTGAAGGTATCGTTGGTCGAGTTGGAGATGGTGGTCTGCAGGTCCTGGTCCACCTGGACCGTGCGCTGCTGGTTGAGCAGGTTGTAGACCGCCAGCTTCACGCGCAGCTTGCCGCGTCCCTCGAACGGCAGGACGTAGCTGATGCCGGCGTTGAGCGTGTAGGTCCACGGCATCCGGCCGTAGGCGGCGCGCGGGGAGTGGACGTAGACGCGGTCCTCCGAGACGGGCGAGTCGCAGTTCTGCACGCAGATGTAGTAGCTGTGGTAGTCGGTCGCGTCGTACGGGTTGCCCACGCCGAAGCCGGTGATCGGGCCGCCGGAGTGGACGTCCGCGTCGGCGCTGACTTCCCAGTGCGGGGTGATCGCGTAGGCGCCGCGCAGCTTGAGCTGGTGGCGGCGGTCGTTCGGCAGGTAGCCGTCGCCGCCCAGGTTCACCCACGGGTTGTCGAAGTTCTCGGTGCGGCCGGTGTCGTCGAAGTCGGTGTCGGAGTTGACCGGGCCCTCGGCGTTGCCGCGGTTCCACGAGATGACGTAGGAGGCGTTGAACGACCACTTCTCGTCCCAGGCGCGGTCGAGCTGGAATTCCAGCGCGCTGTAGGTGCGCTTGGGCTTCACCCAGCCGCGCTGGCCGAGGTAGTTGCCGTCGGCGTCGTACATCGCCCAGCCCTGCTTGGAGGTGTCGATGTCGATCCAGCCGTCCGGCGTGCCGTCGCAGTTGGTGTCGCCCCACACGGTGACCTTCTTGCCCGGGTTGGCCATCACCCAGCCGATGTAGCCGTCGCCGCCGCACTGCGGGGTGGCGCTGATCTCCATGTCGTCGATGGCGTTGTGCAGGCGGCGGTAGGTGGCGCTGACGCCCCACGACCATTGCGCGTTGAGCATCTGCTGGAAGCCCAGGATCGCCTCGTCCTGGTAGACCGGGTCCATGTGGTGGTCCACCGCCGAGCGCTGGTCGCGCACGCTGCCGTCGCCCTGCGAGGTGTCCACCGGGCCGATCTGCGGGCCCAGCTTGGGCACGGCGTACTGCACGCCGTTGAGCTCCTCGATGTCCCAGCCGTCGAAGGCGTAGTAGGTGCGCTCGTCGAGCAGGCCGCCGGCCTGCTTGATGTTGATCACGTTGGCCACCGGCAGGAAGTAGCGGCCCAGGTTGCCGAACAGCTTGGTGCTGCCGTCGCCCTTCATGTCCCAGGAGAAGCCCAGGCGCGGGGCGATCTGGCTGTCCATCTTGATGTAGCTGTGGCCCCCGGCGTCCTGGTTGTCGAAGCTGTCGTTGCGCAGGCCCGCGTTGAGCACCAGGGTCGGCGTGACCTGCCAGTTGTCCTCCAGGTAGTAGGCGGAGTTGAGCGTCCTGAAGGTGCCGCCGATCTCGTAGCGGCGGGCGCGCACGTAGGCGTCGTAGCCGGCGGGCACCACGCCGCCGTTGTCGATGGTGTCGCCCGGGTCGGCGGTGTACAGGTTGTAGTAGATCGCGCCGGGGCCGGCGTAGTACTGGTTCGACACCGAGGTGTCGTTCTCGTGGTCGTAGCCGAAGCGCAGCAGGTGGTCGCCCAGCGTCCACTCGAAGTCGGCGCGGTACTGCTTGCGGGTGTCCTCGCGCGAGTACACGGTGGAGCTGGTGGTGCAGCCGAGCTGCACGCCCGGGTCGTACTCGCTCAGGAAGGCCGAGGTGGCCGCGACGCGGTTGCAGTCCTCGTCGAGCTGCGAGTGGGTGAACGCCTCGCGCTCGTTGCGGCCGTACATCAGCTTCATCGACAGGTCGTTGGTCAGGTAGCTGCTCCAGGTCAGCGCCCAGTTCTTGCCGCCGGTGTCGGTGTAGACCTCGTTGGTCTTGCCGGTGGTGCTGTCGCTGGCGTAGTCGTAGCCGTAGACGTCGCCGACGTTGCTGTTCTTGTCGGAGAAGGCCATCAGCGACAGCGTGTTGCTGTCGGTGATGTTCCAGTCGATGGTGCCGCCCCAGAAGCCGTCGTGCGAGTTGTTGTAGGTGATGCTGTTGCCCTGGTCGTTGGTGTTGCGCGGCGTGCTGCCGCGCGCCTCGTACATGGCGAAGAAGAACAGCTTGTCCTTGACGATCGGGCCGGAGGCCCAGACGTCGGTCTTGATCAGCGAGTCGCGGTCGCGGCGGGCGGTGAGGTAGCGGTTGCCGTCGTCGTCGTAGTGGTTGGCCGCCGGCGAGTGCCAGTTGCCCGGCTCCATGGTGATCTCGGTGCCGCCCTCGAAGGTGTTGCTGCCCGAACGCACCACCGCGTTGACCACGCCGCCGGTGGTGCGGCCGAACTCGACCGAGTAGCCGCCGGTCTTGACCTGGAACTCCTGGTAGAAGTTGAACGGCGCCTCGGAGAAGCCGTTGCGGTTGTAGAAGTCGGTGACGTTGAGGCCGTTGACGTAGTAGGCGTTCTCCGCCACCGAGGAGCCGCCGAAGGCGATGCCGCCGAAGCCGGCGTTGCCCTTGACCACGCCCGGCGCCAGCAGCGCCACCGAGGTGACGTTCTGGTCCACCGGCAGGCGCGCCAGCTCCTGCCGCGAGATGTTGGTGGCCGACTCGGTGGAGGTGACGTCGACCACCGGCAGCACCGTGCCGGTGACGTTGATGGAATTGAGGTTGGTGGCGTTGACCGCGGCGCCGACGTCCACCACGGTGGCGTTGCCCAGGCTGACGGTGACCTTGCGCGGCTCGCCCAGCGGCTGGCCGTCCTTGGTCGCGGTGAGCGTGTAGTCGCCCACCGGCAGGAACGGGAAGCGGTAGTTGCCCTTGTCGTCGGCGGTGATGGTGCGGGTGAGTCCGGTGGACGGGCTGACCACGGTGACCACCGCGCCCGCGGCGGTGTGGCCCACCACCGAGCCGTCGTTGTTGCCCGCGTGCGCGCCCGGTACGGCCAGGCACGCCAGGCCGATGCCGAGCGCCATGCAGAGCGCGGTCCTGCGAAGATACCCGTTACGACTGCCGTTCATGTCTTCCTCCCCCGAAGATGCCGTGAATGAAAAGCCGCCCGTCAGCTTCCGTGCGCGGGCAGGACCTGCCATGCGAAGTGGTAATCCCACTGGTCGTAGTAGAGGTTGCCGCCCTTCCACTCGACCTCGCCGCGCTGCGAGTCCACCGTGTCCGAGCGCGGGTACTGCTTGGCCGGAACCAGCGGCCGGCTCCAGTCGCGGTTGAACGCGACGCGGTAGGCGTCCAGGCCGCCCAGGTAGAACCAGCGCAATGCCGGGTCGTCCTGCGGGCCGGGTTCGAGCTGGCCGAAGGTCACGTCCATCGGCACCCAGCCGTAGGGCGCCAGGTACAGCTGGCCCCAGTCGTGGATGTCCTCGTAGTCGCCGTCGGAATAGATCCAGCCGGACTGCCAGCGCGCCGGGATGCCGTTCAGGCGCAGCAGCGCGATCAGCAGCAGGGTCTGCTGGCCGCAGTCGGCGTGGCCGGCGTGCAGCGCGTAGTCGCTGATGTTGCTGATCGTGGAGTACTCGCGCGCGCCCGCCCACGGGATGCGGTCCACCGCGGCGAACAGCTTCCGCGCGATGCGGTAGGGATTGGTCTCGTCGCCGACGACCCGCTTCGAGAAGGCGCGCAGGTCGTCGGTGTAGACCACGTGCGGCGGGCGCTCCTCCACGTAGGGGCGCAGCTCGGGCGTGATCGTCGCGCGCACCACCTTGGCCGGGTCGATCGCGTGGTACTGCGCGTGCACGGTCAGCTCGTAGCTCGCCGAGAACACCGTGGGCTGGCCGGCCTGCGCGCGCTGCTCCAGGTACACCGTGCGCTGCGGCGCGGAAGCCGGCGCGATCCGGTGCGCCGCGGGCGTGCTGGCGAGGAAGCGCAGGTCGTCCTGCTGGCCGGGCAGTTCCTGCGGGTAGGGAATCCACGCGCGCACCGTCTCGCCGGCGGGCACGGCGTCGGCCTTCACCGTCACCGTCTGGGTCACCCGCACGCGGCGCGGCGCCACGCTGCTGCGGCCGCCGGCCAGCGCCTCGGCGCGCGCCTCGCGGTGGTGCGCGTTGAGCGTCTCCATCGGGGTGTCGTCGAACGGCGTCTGCTCGGCGCGGCGCGCGCGCGCCTCGGCGCTGAGGCGGAACAGGTTGGACGGTGCGCGCTTGAAGTAGCGCGTGCGGCCGTCGATGGTCATGCGCTCGAGCAGGCCGGCGGCGTCCCAGCGCGCGAACTCGGCGTCGGTGAGGTCGGGGATCGGCTTGCGCAGGCGCGCCTTGGCCTGTCCGGCGTCGAGCGTGAAGTCGAGCAGGATGCGGCGCATGCGCTCGCGCTGGAACTCCAGCGCCTCGCGCGCCTCGGGCCGCAGGCCCGGCTGCGCCAGCGCGGCGGCGATGGCCGCCTCCGCCTCGCGGAACTGGCCGCGGTCGATCTGTGCCACGATGGCCGCCGGCGCGGGCGGGGGGAGGTCGCCGGCGAACGCGGGCAGCGCCAGCAGCAGCGCCAGCCATGCCGCCCGCACGCGCCATCCGCGCATGCGCCGCGCACCGTTCTCCCCTCGGACCTTCGGCATCGCCATCGACCCTTCCCCTCGTGCGAACTTGCGCCGAAACCGTTGTGTAGCACGCTTGCAAAACGTGGTCAATAATTTATGCTTCTCAAAAATCAAGTTGGAATTAGCTATTCCAAAAACGGCCGCCGGCGGGGTGCGGCAGGCCGGAAGGGGGTGCGGTGATCCAATCGGTCTGGCCTTACCTGGCGGTGATGCTGCTCGCCGCCGGCCTGTTCCCCGCGCTGGAGCGGCGCTTCGGCTGGCGCGTGTTCGAGGTGCTGCCGCCGATCGTGCTGACCTACCTGCTGGTGACCGCGCTGGCGGTGTCCGGGCTGTGGCAGGTGAACGCGCAGATCCGCTCCGCGCAGGCCATGCTGATCGCGCACATGGTGCCGGCGCTGCTGTTCCTGCTGATGATCAACTGCGACCTGCGCGCGATCTTCCGGCTCGGGCCGCGCGTGCTGGCGGTGTTCTTCTCCACCACCGTGTGCCTGTTCGTGGCCTTCGTCGCCACCTTCCTGATGTTCCACCGCTGGCTGCCGGGCAACGCCTGGCAGCCGCTGGCCGCGCTGTCGGGCAGCTGGGTGGGCGGTACCGCCAACATGGTGGCGGTGAAGCAGGCGATCGGCATGCCCGACGCGCTGCTGGCGATGAGCCTGCTCACCGACGCGCTGTGCTACTCGATGTGGGTGGTGGTGCTGTTCGCGCTGGCGCGGCTGGCGCCGGCGTTCAACCGCTGGACGCGCGCGCAATCCAGCGCCGAGCTGGTGGTGGCCGACGCCGCGCCGCGCGCGCCGGCCACGCCCGACAGCGTGCTGGTGTGGCTGGGCCTGGCGGTGCTGGTGGCCTCGCTGTCGGCCTGGCTCGCGGACTACCTGCCGGTGTCCAGCATGATCTCGGGCACCACCTGGACCATCCTGCTCGCCACCGGCGCCGGGCTGCTCGCCGCGCACACGCCGCTGGCCCGTTACGGCGGCGCCAGCGCCATCTCCGGCGCGCTGCTGATCAGCGTGGTGGCGGTGCTGGCCTCGCAGAGCAACTTCGAGGGCATCGGGCGCGCGCCGCTGTACCTGGCCTGCGGGGTCAGCATCATCGCCATCCACGCCGCGCTGCTGGCGCTGGCGGCGCGGCTGTTCCATTTCGACCTGTACCTGTGCGGCATCTCCTCGCTGGCGCACATCGGCGGCGTGGCGGCCACGCCGCTGCTGGCCGCCAGCTACTCGCGCGCGCTGGTGCCGGTGGGCATCCTGCTCGCGCTGCTCGGCTATATCCTCGGCACCGGCTTCGGGCTGGTGGTGGCGTCGGTGATGTCGGCGTTGTCCTGACAGACGGAGGCAAACAGACCATGCGCATCCTGTCGTTCGCGTTCTCCCTCGCCTTCGTCCTCGCCGCGCCGCTGGCCGCACGCGACGCGCCGCCCGCCGCGCTGAAGGTGCCGCCGTCGGGCGTGCTCGGCGTGGACGAGGCGATGCTTTCGCCGGCCTTCTGGATCGGCCAGCTGGAAGATCCCGACCGCATCATCCTCTCGCCCGCCGAGATCGCCGCGCAGAACGCCAGGCTGCTGCGCGGGGATCCGTCCATGCACGACCTGCGCGCGCTGCCGGCCACGCTGGCGCAGGCGCAGGTCGCCGGCTGGGTCCAGGCGCTGTCGGCGCGGCCGGAGCGCGCGCTGTACGACGAGCACGGCCGGCCGGTGCCCGCCGCCACGCTGGACGGGCTGGTGGACGCGCTGGCGCTGGACGCCATCCCGGCCAGCCAGCCCACCCGCTACGGGCTGGTGGTGCGCCGCGCCGCGCTGCGCACCTTCCCCACCGACCTGCGCGTGTTCGGCCACGCCGGCGACACCGACATCGACCGCTTCCAGGAGACCGCCGAGTTCCCCGGCACGCCGGTGGTCATCGCGCACGCCAGCCGCGACGGCCAGTGGCTGTTCGTGGTGAGCCCGCGCTACGCCGCCTGGACGCGCCGCGAGAACGTCGCCGAGGGCAGCGCCGCGCAGGTGTTCGGCTATGTGGACAGGACGCCGTACCGGGTGGTCGCCGCGGCCAGCGTGCGCACCGTGTACACGCCCGAGCGCCCGGAGGTGTCGCAGCTGCAGCTGGACATGGGCACGCGCGTGCCGCTGGCGACGGGCCTGCCGCCCGACCAGCCGGTGAACGGGCAGACCCCGTACACCTCCCACGTGCTGGAGCTGCCCTACCGCCGGGCCGACGGCACGCTGGCCTTCACCCCGGCGCTGCTGCAGAAGAACGCCGACACGGTGGAGGACTACCTGCCGCTCACCCCGGCCAACCTGGTGCGCCAGGCCTTCAAGTTCCTCGGCGAGCGCTACGGCTGGGGGCATGCCTACGACGGCCGCGACTGCTCGGGCTTCGTCTCCGACGTGTACCGCAGCATGGGCGTGGATCTGCCGCGCAACACCAGCCGGCAGGCGGTGAGCCCGGCGCTGGAGCACCGCGCGTTCACCGCCGCCGACGGTCACGCGGCGCGCATGCAGGCGGTGAAGCAGCTGCAGACCGGCGACCTGATCTACATCCCCGGCCACGTGATGATGATGCTGGGCTGGTACCGCGGGCAGCCCTACGTGATCCACGACACCGGCGGCATGACCTACCGCGACGGCGGCCGCCTGCGCAGCGTCAGGCTCAACGCGGTGTCGGTGACGCCGCTGTTGCCGCTGCTGTTCGGCAAGGGCGACAGCTACGTGGACCGCATGACCAGCATCGTGCGCATCCGCCGATGAGTTCTGTCGACCTCAACCTCCGGCGGCAGCGTTCCCGTGCAGGCACGTGGCGGCTCGGGGTGGCGGCGCGCGCCGGCGGCGAACGCGGCCCATGCCATCGCCATGCCTCCGGCCGTCATCCCGGCCTGCGCCGGGATGACGGTTCGAGGGCCATCGTGCGTGTCGCGCGCGGCATGGCCTTCCTCCGTCTCCCGGCTCCAGGCCCGAATCCTTCCCGGCCGCCGGTGCGCGCCGGCGGGAGCCCGAGGCGTTTTTCCGACAGGCAGCCGACCGCACTTCCCGCTCGCGCGGCAACGACGGCCACGCGGCGTTTTCGCACCCAGGACAGGCACGAAGCGAATCCATGAAGATCACAGACATCCAATTCGGCATGCTGCGGGTGCCGCTGAAGACGCCGTTCAAGACCGCGCTGCGCACCGTCGACCGGGTGGAGGACATCGTGGTGATGGTGCACACCGACACCGGCCACGTCGGCTACGGCGAGGCGCCGGCCACCGCGGTGATCACCGGCGACACGCACGGCTCGATCATCGACGCGATCCGCCAGTACATCGCGCCGCGGCTGATCGGCCAGGACGTGGCCAACCTCAACCGCATCACCCAGTCGATCCAGGGCGCGATGGAGAAGAACTCCAGCGCCAAGGCCGCGGTGGAGATCGCCGTGTACGACCTGTGGGGCCAGCTCTACGGCGCGCCGCTGTACAAGCTGCTGGGCGGCGGCGACCCGGTGATCACCACCGACATCACCATCAGCGTGGACTACATCGACAAGATGGTGGCCGACTCGCTGGCCGCGGTGGAGCGCGGCTTCGAGTCGCTGAAGATCAAGGTGGGCAAGGACATCGGCGTGGACATCGAGCGGGTCAAGGCGATCCACGCCGCGGTGGAGGGCCGCGCGCTGCTGCGGCTGGACGCCAACCAGGGCTGGACCGCCAAGCAGGCGGTGTACGCGCTGCAGACGCTGGAGGACGCCGGGGTGAAGCTGGAGCTGGTCGAGCAGCCGGTGAAGGCGCGCGACCTGGCCGGCATGCGCTACGTCACCGAGCGCGTGCACACCCCGGTGATGGCCGACGAGAGCGTGTTCGGCCCGCAGGAGGTGATCGACCTGATCCGCATGCGCGCGGCCGACATCATCAACATCAAGCTGATGAAGACCGGCGGCCTGTCCAACGCCATCCGCATCGCCGACATCGCCTCGCTGTACGGCGTGGAGTGCATGATCGGCTGCATGCTGGAGGCGGCGATCAGCGTCACCGCGGCGGTGCACCTGGCGGTGGCCAAGGCCGACGCGATCACCAAGGTGGATCTGGACGGGCCGTCGCTGGCCCAGTTCAATCCGGTCGACGGCGGGGTGATCTTCGACGAGTCGGAGATCTCCGTGACCGACGCGCCCGGCCTGGGGATACGCGAGATCCGCGGCCTGGAGCCGGTGGCCTGAGACTCCAAGGGACGCAGCCATGTCGCCGCTGGTGAAAATCCGCTCGGAACGCGACCAGATGTCGGCGGTGGAACGGCGCATCGCCGACTTCATCCTGGAGAACGCGCAGCTGCTGCGCGACTACTCCTCGCAGCAGCTGGCCAACGCGCTGGGCATCAGCCAGTCCAGCGTGGTCAAGTTCACCCAGAAGCTGGGCTTCAAGGGTTATCCCGACCTCAAGTACTCGGTGGGCGAGGCGATCGCGCGCAACGGCGGCGACGCCGCGCAGGCGGCGGCCAGCCCGGCCGGCGCGGCCGACGAGACGGCCGACGGCCTGTGGCGGCGCAAGTGCGCGGCCGAGGAGGAGACCCGGCTGATCAACCGCCCCGAGACGCTGCGCAGCGTGGCCGAGGCCATCGACCGCGCCGGGCGGCAGGGCAGGGTGTTCCTGCTCGGCATGGGCGACGACGACATCCACGTGCGCGCCTTCGCGCTGCGCCTGGCGATGCTCGGCATCCTGCCGGTGTACAGCTTCGACATGGTGCGGATGACCACCAACGTGGCCTCGGCCCAATCGGGCGACGTGCTGGTGGTGGTCTCCGAGTTCGGCAGCCACGTGACCCTGGGGCGCATCGCGCGGCAGTTCCGCGAGCGCCGCGGCACGCTGGTCACGGTGACCCGGCACACCGCCAATCCGCTGCGCGCGATGGCCGACGTCGCGCTGGTGGTGTCGGCGCACGACGAGCGGCCGTACATCCAGTCGCTGCTGTACCAGTCGGCCACCCAGCACCTGCTCGACCGGCTGTTCGTGCTGCTGTGCGAGGGCCACGACGACCGCCACGCGCAGCTGCTGGTCAACCTCGAACGCATCCAGCACGTGCTGGAGCCGTGACACCCGTCGAAAGGCGCACCGCATGAGCCCGCGTTTCCCCCTGCGTCCAGCCCTCCTCGCCGCCGCGCTCGCGCTCGCGGCGGCCGCCGCGCACGCGGGCGAGGCCGAGCATTGGAAGGACGCGAGGCAGATGGTGGTGGTCGTGGTGGACGGCTGGAACGCCGGCCACGGCACCCTGCAGCCGTTCGTGCGCGAGGGCGATCACTGGGCCAGCGCCGGCGCGCCGGCGCCGGTCACCATCGGCAGGAACGGCGCGGCCTGGGGGCTCGGCCTCAACGCCGCGCATCCGGCCGGCGGCCCGGTCAAGCGCGAGGGCGACAACCGCAGCCCGGCCGGCGTGTTCCGCATCGGCGAGGCCTTCGGCTACGCGCCGCGGCTGGACACCGCCATGCCCTACCGCGCGCTGGGCGCCAGCGACTGGTGCGTGGACGTCAGCGGCGCGCCCGACTACAACCGCATCGTCGACGCCAGGGTGGTGGGCGAGGCGGCGGTGAAGGGCGCCACCGAGCCGATGCGCCGCGACCTCCACTTCCACGGCGACCAGCGCTACCGCATGGGCTTCGTGATCGAGCACAACGCGCAGCAGGCGCCGGGCGGCGGCAGCTGCATCTTCGGCCACCTGTGGAAATCGCCGCACGACGCCACCGCCGGCTGCACCGCGATGACGCCGGACACCATGCGGCGCCTGCTGGGCTGGCTGAAGCCGGAGGAGCACCCGGTGTTCGTGCTGCTGCCGCGCGCCGCCTACGCGGCGCTGCGGGCGGACTGGCGGTTGCCCGCGCTGGACGCCTCGCGGTGAGCGCCACCGCCCGGGTCCTGGCCGGCCTCGCGCTGGGCGCGCTCGCCGGCCTGCTGCTGGCGGCCCTCGCGCCGGCGTTCGCGGCGCGCGCGGCGGACGCGGTGCAGCCGTTCGGCCGGCTGTGGCTGGACGCGCTGCAGATGACCGTGGTGCCGCTGGTGCTGGCGCTGGTGGTGGTGGGCGTCAACACCGCCGCCGACGCGGCCGCCTCCGGACGCATCGCGCGGCGCGCCATCGTGGTGTTCATCGCGCTGCTGGCGTTCGGCGCGCTGCTCGCCGCGCTGGCGGCGCCGCTCCTGTTCGCGCTGTTCCCGCGCCACGCGGCGCTGGCCGACGCGCTCGCGCACGCCGCGGTGCCGGCCGGGGTGCGGACCGCGCCGGTGGGCTGGGCCGACGCGCTGCTCGCCGCGGTGCCGGCCAACCCGGTGCTGGCCGCCAGCCAGGGCGCGATGCTGCCGCTGGTGGTGTTCGCGCTGTTCCTCGGCTTCGCGATCACCCGCATCGAGCCGGCGCGGCGCCGGCTGCTGGTGGAGTTCTTCCAGGCCGTGGCCGATGCGATGACCGCGATCGTGCGCTGGGTGCTGTTCGTGGCGCCGCTGGGCGTGTTCGCGCTGATCTTCGCGCTGTGCGCGCGCGCCGGGCTGGGCATGCTGGGCGCGCTGGGCGTGTACGTGCTGGTGGAGTGCATCCTCTACCTGGCGGCGACGCTGGCGATGCTGGCGGTCGCCGCGCTGTGGGGCGGCATGCCGCCGCGCCGCTTCGCCGCGGCGGCGGCGCCGGCGCAGGCGGTGGCGGCCAGCACGCAGTCCTCGCTGGCCTCGCTGCCGGCGATGCTGGAGGGCGCCGACCGCCTCGGCCAGCCGCGCCAGGCCAGCGCGCTGGTGCTGCCGATGGCGGTGTCGCTGTTCCGCCTCACCAGTCCGGTGCAGTACGTGGTCAGCGCCTGCTTCATCGCCTGGGCGCTGGGGCTGCACCTGGGGCCCGCGCAGCTGCTGGCCGGCGCGGGGCTGGCGGTGGTGATCAGCCTGGGCTCGATCGGCCTGCCGGGGCAGGTCACCTTCATCGCCACCAACCTGCCGGTGGCGCAGGCGATGGGCGTGCCGGTGGGGCCGCTGGGGCTGATGCTGGCGGTGGACGCGCTGCCGGACGTGCTGGCCACGCTGGGCAACGTCACCGCCGACATGGCCGCCGCCACGGTGGTGGCGCGGCGCGCGATGGACGAACCGACATGAGCGACGTGACCGCAGGCGACGTGATCGTGGTCGGCGCCGGCATCGCCGGCGCCTCGCTGGGCTACTTCCTCGCGCCGCACGCGCGGGTGCTGCTGGTGGAGCGCGAGACGCATCCCGGCATGCACGCCACCGGCCGCTCGGCGGCGTTGTACTCGGCCACCTACGGCTCGCCGCAGGTGCGCGCGCTGACCCGCGCCAGCCGCGCCTTCCTCGCCGCGCCGCCGGCCGGCTTCGCCGCGCACCCGCTGCTCGCGCCGCGCGGCGCGCTGGTGTTCGGCGGCGCCGCGCAGGAGGCGCAGGTGCGCGCGGCCTACGAGAGCATGCGCCCGCACACCCGCGACCTCGAGCTGTGGGACGCCGCGCGCATCCGCGCCGCGGTGCCGGTGATGCGGCCGGAGGCGGCGCAACTGGGCTTCTACGAGCCCGGTGCGGCCGACATCGACGTCAACGAGCTGCACCAGGGCTTCCTGCGCGGCTTGCGCGCGCAGGGCGGCAGCCTGCTGCTGGACGTGCGGATCGAGGCGATCGAGCACACCCTGGACGGCTGGGAGCTGGCGCTGGCGGACGGCCGCCGGCTGCGCGCGCCGCTGCTGGCCGACGCCGCCGGCGCCTGGGCCGACCCGGTGGCGGTGCAGGCCGGCGTGCCGCCGCTGGGGCTGGAGCCGCGCCGGCGCACCGCCTTCCTGTTCGAGCCGCCGGCGGGCATCGACGCCGCGCGCTGGCCGTTCGTCTGCGCGGTGGACGAGAGCTTCTACTTCAAGCCGGACGCCGGCCTGCTGCTCGGCTCGCCGGCCAACGCCGATCCGGTGCCGCCGCACGACGTGCAGCCGGAGGAGTACGACGTGGCGCTGGGCATCCACCGCATCGAGGAGGCCACCACCATGAGCATCCGCCGGCCGATCCGCAGCTGGGCCGGGCTGCGCACCTTCGCGCCCGACGGCGACCTGGTGGGCGGCTTCGCGCCGGATGCGCCGGGCTTCTTCTGGGTCGCCGCGCAGGGCGGCTACGGCATCCAGACCTGCGCCGCGATGGGCGAGGCCTGCGCGCACCTGCTGCTCGGCCGCCCGCTGCCGGGGCATCTGCAGGACGAGGGCATCACCGCGGCGCTGCTGGCGCCGCGCGTGGCGGCCTAGGTGTGATGTTTCAAGAGGTTGTTCCCCTCTGACCGGAGGGCGAAGCTGATGTCGCCAAACAGCCAGCTTCCATCGGCGAGGGGAACAACATGCACA
>NZ_QGHC01000016.1 GCF_003148905.1 Fulvimonas soli
AACCCCCGGCGAGCGTTCGCCGGAACTGGTCGAAACCCGATACCATCAACCCCGGACTCACTGCCTGATTGGCTACAAGTTCCATACTCAGGTCACTGCTCCGAAGTCAGCACTAACTGGCGCCAGCCCGCTGGTGGCAACGATGCCAAATAAGGACTCACTTGAAAACCAGGCGCATTGAGATCGCAGACTGGCGTCGACTGGCCCGGCTCACAGTTTTCGTAGCTGAGGGACTGGCCGTTTGCGTCCAGCAGTTCTGTACGTATCGTCGATCCAGCCGATGATGTTTGCGGGTTGATGAGGCCTATACCAAAACTCTCCCCGGCATCAGCCTTGAACATCAATCGCTCGCTTTCGCCATTCTGCGCGGTTGCGAAAACATAGGGCGAATCCAGGAGTATCTGCCCGTCACGCTCAAGGTTAACGTTGAAGCCGGCAGCCCCCATTGGCCACACGACCAGAGTATAAGTCCCAGTCATGGGCAACTGCAGGAAATGCGCGCTAGGCCGACTTTGGGAAATAAAGAGCTGCTCACCTAGAACGAACCCACGCGGGTCGTATAGTTGCAAGGATGCCGTATTTACGATACCAACCGCCTGCAATGTCACCCAAGTATCCGCAACAGCGTCGAAAACAAACTCTTTCACATCAGAGGAGGAGGCCGCCGTAACGGGAGCCGCCACGCCGCCAACAACTAGACGACTCGAAGTAATCGCATAGTTATTCTTGTAATCGGCAGGAATAGTCATGAAATCCGAAGCCGCCGTAGCCTGGCCGTAGGGTGTCGTAACCTGGAACCTCCCGCTACCGAACGTCTTGGGGATCGCAAAACTGATCGTGGTGTCCGTGATCGTCGTCGGCACCACCGCGACACCGTTGAGCGTGACCGTGGTAGCGCCCGGCACGGGATCCAGGTGCTCGCCAGTGAGCGTCACCACCGTGCCCGCGGCGCCGAGCAGCGGCGACACCGAGGCCAGCGTAGGCGGCAGGCCAGTGCCGTCGACAACGAACGGCGTCTGGCTCGTGGCAGTAACACCACCGGCCGTCACCGAGATCGGGCCACTGGTGGTGTTCGCCGGAACGGTCACTTCGAGCGCGTTGACCGTGGCTGACAGCACATCGGCGGTGACGCCATTGAATCTCACCGCGTTCGCGCTCGCCGTCGAACTGAACCCCTGACCGGAGAGCAGCACCGTACTGCCCGGCGCGCCGTGTTCGGGCGAGAATCCGAACAGCGCCAACTGCGTGGCTGGCAGGGTGTCGGTGCGCACCCGGTTGCCGTTGTCGTCGTAGACATAGCGCACCGATTGTCCCGATGCGCTGGTGACGCCGACCAGCCGTCCATTCGCATCGTAGACGTAGTTCGTCTGAGCCGGTGCAAGGAGAGGAAGGACGGCACCGAACGCCAACGCTAGCCACTGTACAGCAGCGAGACGCAGGCCGGAAAGCCTTTGCGGCGTCGCCTGCATTGCGCTCTTGCCAATGCCGGAACGCCTTCCACCGTACACGGATTGCATGCAGCGCCCTCCCTGGCTCGAGTCCCGACTCGCGAGCGCCTACGGCCTCCCTTGCGGTAGATTCCGTCTACGCGCGTCGAAGCATGGACTTGCTTGAATGGCCCGAACCTACCTCGCAGCCCTTTGCCTTTTTGTGACGTGGTTCTGTTATGCGAAGGAATTGCCGCAGACCGCAGACGCACGGCGCGAGCTGGGCGCCGCCCTGTTCAACGATCGGGCCCTGAGCGCCGATGGCCGCGTGGCGTGCTCGGATTGCCACCGGCCCGAGCATGCCTTCAGCGACGACCACCCGCGCTCGACAGGCGCTTTCGGACGCATCGGCAACAGGAATGCACCAAGTCTGCTGGGCGTGGGAACGTCGACGGTCTATTTCTGGGACGGCCGGCGCACCCGCCTTGAAGACGCGGTACACGATCCTTTCTTCATGCCGTTCGAACTGGGACTGCGCGACGAGCGCGACCTGCTCGAAAGGCTCGACAACATCGACTACCGTCGGCGCTTCGAAGCCGCGTTCCCGGATGCGCCGGATGCCTCGATGGACCACGTGGAAGCGGCACTGGCCTCCTATCTGCGATCTCTTGCGAACGACGGCACGCGACCACGCGAGACTTCACGGACAGACCCAACCCTCGACCGACGCGTCGCCATGGGCAAGCGCCTGTTCTTCGGCAAAGCGCAATGCGTCGCTTGCCACGAGGCGAGTGCGGACAGTGGCCGCTACACCGATGACCGCTTCCACCCGTCGGCCCTGGGCACGCGGAAGCTTGCGGCACAACTGCCCCAATTGGTGCCACTTGGCATGTCGAAGGCCACCGATGTAGAAGCCGTCGGCCGCCTGTCGGGGGAAAACCGCGATCTCGCCGAGCTGGGACGCTTCCTGGTGGACAAGCAGCCGGCGCACGTCAACGCGTTCCGCACGCCCTCGCTGCTCAACGTGGCAGCCACGGCCCCCTACATGCACGACGGCAGCGTCGCCACGCTCGAACAGGCGGTGGACCTGGAAATCTATTACCGCGGGCTGGAGTCCGGCCGGCCGCTGCAGTTGACGTCGGAGGAACGCACCGAACTCGTTTTTTTCCTGAAAACGCTGCGGACGCCATAACCGGGCCGGCATTGATACGCACACCGATACCTGCCTGCAAATCTGCAGACTTCGCATTCGTGTAGCCCTCGTGGGATATCACGAAAGCACATTGAAGGTATGCGCCCATCGAACGGACATGACGGGACAAGGGAATGCCCGAATCCGGATGCCGCGTGGCGCCCGCCGCACGTGACGGTTTGCCACAGGCACGACCGCCACATGCGGCACGCGAAGCGTGGCATCATCCCTGGAGCCTGATCCAGGCTTTCACTTGGGGCCCGCTCTGGTGCTGTTCCGGCGCTCGACAACCCGGCGTTTCGTCGCATGGCTGGCGCTGTTCGCCATGTGGCTGGCCGCGGCCGCGCCGACGGTCTCGCGCGTGCTGCCCGCCGCCGACGCCTGGCCGGAGCTGGGCGCCTGGTGCACCGGCCACGGACTGGAGCAGCGCCACCCCGAAGCGCCGGCCGATCCGGCCGCGCACCTGGACAAGTGCGGCTACTGCGCCCTGCTCGCGCACAGCCCGCTGCTCGGCGCGCCGGCGGCGCTGGCGCTGCCGCCCGCCCTGCCCGGCGCCGCCGCGCCCGCCGGCCGCATCGCGGCGGCCGGCCACGCCGCCGTCCCGCTCGCCGCGCATCCGCGCGGCCCGCCCCCGATCCGTCCCGCCTGAAGCCGTCCGCGGCGCTCCGCGCCGTCGCCGGCCCGTCCCTCGGCCACGCCTGCCGCGCCCGGCGCGCGTCCTTGTGACGCCATCCGCCGGCCGCCCGCGCGCGCCGAGCGCATTCCATCGCCGCCGCGCCGGGCGCGGCCGGCGATCACGAACGGATCGACCGAACATGACCCTCTCCATCCAACGCAGCCGGCTGGCCGCCCTGCCGCTCGGCCTGCTCGCGTCCTCCATCGCGCTCGCGCGGGCCCCGGCCGGCACGGAGCTGCCGCCCGACGCGCAGGTCACCACGCTCGGCAACGTGAGGGTGTCCGCCGACGCCCAGCCCGAGCAAAGCGCCAGGCCGTCCTTCCCCGCCGCCCGCGCCACGGTCACCGCCGAGCAGGCGGAGACCGCCGTCAACGCGGTGGACGTGGAGGACGCCGCCAAGTACCTGCCCAGCGTGTTCGTCCGCAAGCGCAGCTACGGCGACACCCAGCCGGTGCTGGCCACGCGCACCTGGGGCGTGAACTCCAGTGCGCGCACGCTGGTGTACATCGACGACATCCTGGTCTCCGCGCTGATCGCCAACAACAACACCCTCGGCGCCCCGCGCTTCGGGCTGGCCTCGCCGGAGACGGTCGACCGCATCGAGATGCTCTACGGTCCCTATTCGGCGGCCTACGCGGGCAACGCGATGGGCGGGGTGATGCGCATCGTGACGCGGCTGCCCGACCAGCCCGAGGTCACCATCCGGCAGACCGAGGCGGTGCAGGACTTCGACCAGTACGGCACGCACCGCCACCTCGCCACCAGCCGCACCGGCGTCACCGCGGGCGGCCGCAGCGGCCGCTGGGGCTGGCTGCTTTCGGCCAGCGCGCTCAACAGCTTCGGCCAGCCGCTGTCCTACGTCACCGCGCCGGGCTTCCCCGCCGGCACCCATGGCGGCTACGCCGCGCGCAACAAGACCGGCCAGGCCGCCGACGTGCTCGGCGCCGGCGGCCTGCTGCACACGCGCCAGCTCGACCTCGACGGCAAGCTCGTCTACGACCTCGCGCCCTGGCTGCAGGCGAGCTACCTGGTGGGCTTCTGGAACAACCACGGCAGCGCGGACGCGGACACCTACCTGGTCGACGATGCCGGCCGGCCCACCTACGGCGGGGCGTCCGGCTTCGCCGGCAACACCTACGGGCTCGCCGCGCGCCACCTGATGCAGGCCGCGTCGCTGAAGACCGACACCCGGGGCGACTTCGACGGCGAGGCGGTGGTCACGCACTACGCCTTCCTCGAGGACAGCCAGTGGTCGCCGGCCATCGTGACGACCGGCACCGGCGTCGGCCGCAACGGGCGCCTGGCCAGCTATGCCGGCACGAACTGGAGCACCGTCGACCTCAAGGGCCAGTGGCGGCCGCAGGGCTACGGCGGCGCGCAGGAAATCGCCGCGGGCCTGCACGGCGACCGCTACGAGCTCGACAACCCCACCCGCAACCTCGCCGACTGGCATGACCCCGGCAGCGCCGGCGCGCTGTACTCGGCCGGCAGCGGCCGGACCGCCACCCGCGCGCTATGGTTGCAGGACGCCTGGCGCCTCGCGCCGGCCTGGCTGCTCAGCGTGGGCGGCCGCCACGAATGGTGGAAGGCCAGCGACGGCTTCAACTTCGCCGGCGGCGTCGCGGTGCGCCAGCCCACGGCGAAGGCCGACGCTTTCTCGCCCAAGGCCACGCTGCAGTGGGACGCCGCGCCGGGCTGGCGCGTCACCGGCTCGCTGGCGAAGGCGGTGCGCTTCCCCACCGTGGGCGAGCTGTACCAGCTGGTCGCCACGGGCTCCACCTACGCCTCGCCCAATCCCGACCTCAAGCCCGAGCGCGCGCGCAGCGGCGAGCTGGCGGTCGAGCACGGCCTCGACCACGGCCTGCTGCGGCTGTCGCTGTTCCAGGAGAACACCCGCGACGCGCTGATCCAGCAGACCGCGTTCCTGGCGCAGTACCCGGCGCCGGTGAACTACGTGGTCAACGTGGGCGAGGTGCGCAACCGCGGGGTGGAGCTGGCGGCGCAGCGCGACGACGTGCTGCTGCGCGGGCTGGAGCTTGCCGGCAGCGTCACCTTCGTCGACTCCACCATCCTCGCCGACGACAGCTTCGCCAGCAGCGCGGGCACCAGCGTGAAAGGCAGGCACGCGCCCTACGTGCCGCGCTGGCGCGCCACCGCGGTGGCGACGTACCGGCCGGACGAGGCCTGGGCGTTCACCCTGGCCGGGCGCTACAGCGGGCGGCAGTACTCCACGCTGGACAACACCGACGACACGCCGCACGTGTTCGGCGCCTTCGACCGCTTCACCGTGTTCGACGCGCGCGTGCAGTACCGCATCGACGCGCACCTGACCGCCTCGCTGGGCGTGGACAACCTCACCAACGAGAAGTACTTCCTCTACCACCCGTTCCCGCAGCGCACCTACGTCGCCGACCTGAAGGTGAGCCTGTGAGCCGCGACGCCACGGCGGCGCGGCCGCCGCACCGCCGGCTCCGGGTCGCCCGGACGCCCGGCGGCGGCCTCGCGGGCGCATCGCGGCGCTCGCTGCCGCTCGCGCTGGCCGCCGCGCTCGGGGCCGCGGCCTGTACCGCGGCGCGGGCCGGCACCGACGTGCCGGCCGCGCCGCAGGACCTGCCGCCGGTGGTCGTCACCGCGCCGATGCAGGACGCGCCGCTCACCGTGGTCACCGACCCGAGGGCGCCGCGCCAGCCGGTGCCCGCCAGCGACGGCGCGGACTTCCTCAAGACCATCCCCGGCTTCGCCACCATCCGCAAGGGCGGCAGCAACGGCGACCCGGTGCTGCGCGGCATGGGCGGCTCGCGGCTGGGCATCCGGGTCGACGGCGGCCAGATCGCCGGTGGCTGTCCCTCGCGCATGGACCCGCCCACCGCCTACGTCGCGCCGGAGCTGTACGACCGCGTCACCGTGGTCAAGGGACCGGAGACGGTGGTCGACGGCCCCGGCAACTCCGCCGGCGTGGTGCGCTTCGAGCGCGACTTCGAGCGCTACGCGGCGCCGGACCATTCGGCCGACGCCAGCGTGCTCGTCGGTTCCCGCGGCCGCAACGACCAGAACCTCGACCTGCGCGCCGGCGACCCCGCCGGCTACCTCGGCGTGCGCGCCAACCACACCCACGCGCAGGACTACGCCGACGGCGACGGCCACCGCGTGCACTCGCGCTACGACCGCTGGAACGCCGACGCCACCGTCGGCTGGACGCCCGACGACGACACCCGCGTGCAGCTGGCCGTGGGCAAGGGCGACGGCCAGGCCGCCTACGCCTTCAGCGGCATGGACGGCGCGCAGTTCCTGCGCGAGAGCGCCGCGCTGGACGTGGCGCGGGAACACCTGACCCGCCACTGGGCCAAGCTGGAGGTGCGCGCGTACACGAACTACGCCGACCACGTGATGGACAACTACACGCTGCGCCATCCTGACCCGGCCGGCATGATGCCGATGGCGATGGCCTCCAACGTGGCCCGGCGCACCAGCGGCGGCCGCATCGCCGGCACCTGGCGCTGGGACGAGGCGCTCGAGCTGGTCGCGGGACTGGACGGCTCCGGCAGCGTGCACACCGTCCGCAACGGCGGCCCGCCGGGCAGCGCCGGCGACTACCGCGACCTGCCGCGCGTGCGCGACGCGCGCATGGACGACGTGGGCGCGTTCGGCGAGCTGCGCTGGACCTTCGCGCCGCGGCAGCGGCTGGTCACCGGCGCGCGGCTCGACCGCGCGCACGCGCGCGGCTACGGACTGGCGGCCGGCCCCGGCGACGGCATGGGCATGGACGGCGGCATGGGAAGCATGGGCGGCATGGCCATGGGCGGCGCGGCCGCCGCCACCCGGGACGCCGACCGCGCCTCGACGCTGCCCGCGGGCTTCGTCCGCTACGAACGCGACCTCGCCGCGCTGCCCGCCACCTTCTACGCCGGCCTCGGCCACGTGCAGCGCTTCCCCGACTACTGGGAACTGTTCGGCGGGCACGTGGACGTCTCGCTGCCCGGCTTCCGCAGCCTGGCGCCGGAGAAGACCACCCAGCTCGACGTGGGCCTGCAGTACCGCGACGCGCGCCTGAAGGCGTGGGTCTCCGGCTACGCCGGCGTGGTGCGGGATTTCATCCTGGTGCACTACCCCGCCGGCGCGATGGGCGGCGGCTCGGCCGGCAACGTGCAGGCGCGCATCGCCGGCGGCGAGGCCGGCGCGACCTACGCCTTCGCGGCGCACTGGAAGGGCGACGCCACGCTCGGCTACGCCTGGGGCGAGAACCGCAGCGAGCATCGCCCGCTGCCGCAGATGCCGCCGCTGGAGGCGCGCCTGGGCCTCGCCTACGCGCGCGGCGCCTGGTCGGTCGGCGGCCTGTGGCGGATCGTCGCCGCGCAGCACCGCGTCGCCGCCGGCGAAGGCAACATCGTCGGCCAGGACCTGGGGCCCAGCGCGGGCTTCGGCGTGTTCTCGCTCAACGCCGGCTGGCGCGCGGGCGCGCGCCTCGCGCTCAGCGCCGGCATCGACAACCTGTTCGACCGCACCTACGCCGAGCACCTCAACGCCGCACCGGAGGGCCTGGCCGGCTACGTCAACACCGTGCGCGTCAACGAGCCGGGGCGCACCGCCTGGCTGAAGGTGGCGCTGCAACTCTGAACGGGCGCGGCGCCGGGCCACTTCCGTCCGGCGCCGCGCTCATGTAGAACCTTCGTCATCGCGGCAATCCGCCACCAGCACGTCATGAGCGAGACGACCTACCTGATCCGCCTGGCCGAAGACGACGACGACTTCATCCTGGGCCTGGCGCCCCGCTTCGTGGACTTCCCGCTGCCGCCCTGGCGCAAGCGCCACGAGTGCATCGAGGGCATCCGCCGCGACCTCGCGCGCCACCTGGAGGAGCAGCCGGCCAACAGCTTCCTGTTCGTGGCCGAGAACGCGGACGGCGAGCCGGTCGGCTTCATCCACCTGCAGAAGACCCAGGACTTCTTCAACGGCCACATCAACTGCCACGTCTCCGACCTGGCGGTGGCGCCCGGCCACGAAGGCCAGGGCGTGGGCAAGGCGCTGCTCGACCACGCCGAGGCATGGGCGCGCGAGCACCGCTGCGCGCTGGTGACGCTGGCGGTGTTCCCCGGCAACGAGCGCGCGCGGGCGCTGTACGAGGCGGCCGGCTACGGCACCGACCTGCTGCGGCTGGCCAAGCCGGTGCGCTGAGCGCCGCACCCGGCGCAGGAAACGGATGGCCGCCCGGCGGGCGGCCGCGGAGCATGGCCGCATGCCCACCGCGGAGCCGCCGATGCCACGTTCCCTCCCCGCCTGCCTGCTCGCCGCCGGCCTGGCGCTCTGCGCGCCGCATCCGGCGCGGGCCGACGGCGAACTGCTCTACGCCCCGCCCGGGCTGCGCGCCCGCCTGCTCGCCTTCCACCACGCCAACGAACCGCGCCGCCAGGCGGCCGCGGCGTGCCGCGCGGCCGGGCGGCTCAGAAGCTGCGGCCGTCCACCGGCACGCGCTCCAGCGCGGCCAGGTCCACGCCCTCCAGGCAGCGCACGTTGACCGCCGCCATCGCCGCGCCGTCCGGCCCGGTGCCGAAGGCGAACGTCGCGCAGCCGCAGTGCGGGCAGAAGCGGTGCCGGATCACGTGCTTGTTGAAGGTGTAGGTGGCCAGCTCCTGCTCCGGCGTGGCCAGCGCGAAGCGCTCGCGCGGCACGAACCAGAGCAGGTAGCCCTTGCGGCTGCAGTGCGAGCAGTTGCACTCCATCACCTTGCCCAGCTCGCCTTCCACGTCGAAGGCGACGCGCCCGCAATGACAACTGCCGTGGTAGTTCATGGCCGCCCCTCCTTCGCCGCGAGAGGCCGCCAGTATGCCCGAGCGGGGCGCCCCGCGGCCACGAAAAAGGGGACGGCGCGGACGCCGTCCCCTCTTGTCCCCGCGCTCGGCGCAGGCCCGCTCAGTTCCGGGTCGCGCCGGCCTCGGCCTGCTCGCGCGCGTCCAGCAGGCGCGCCAGGCGGTCGATGTTGGGCAGCGACAGCAGGTGCGCGTAGATCCAGCCCAGCACGCCCTCGCGCAGGAACTCGTGGGCGGTCTGCTCGTCGAGCTGGCGCAGCTTGTCCTCGTTGACCACGAACAGGCCGTTGAGGTTGATCGCCTTGCCTTCCTTCTCCAGGCGGATGTTGCGCGGCTCCAGCAGCTCGTGCTTGCGCAGTTGGTCCATGAACCAGCGGGTGCGCGTCACGTGCTGCTGGAACTCGCCCAGGAAGCCCACGGCGCGGGCCAGCATCTCGCTGTCGCTGCCGTCTTCCTTGAACAGGCGCTCGCCCTCGGTCTCGCCGAAGCCCTCGAAGGCCTCGTCGAGGAACACGGTGAAGTCCTCGCCCTCCTGCCCGGCCGGCTTCTCGGCCAGCACGAACGGATAGCGGCGCACGAAGGCCGGGATGTAGGTGTTGGGCGCCCACTGGCCTTGCGCGTCGACCAGCAGGTTCTCGTCCTGGCGCAGGCCGAGCAGGGCCATCGGGCCGGCGTCTTCGATGCTGCTGCCGGCGAACAGGATCGGCACGTCGCGCGCGGCCAGCGGGAACTCCACGCCGGTCAGCGGCACCGAGTGCGCCTTGGCGGCGAAGCGCATGCTGGGCACGCCCTTCAGGCGCAGGTCCTTGTGGACGGTACGGTTGAGCGGCACCGGGCGCTCGTAGAAAAGAACTTCAGCCACGTCTGATTACCCATTGGCCCCGCCGTGCCGGGGTCGCCACTTCGGCTTCCCCTCCCAAACCCGGCGTCGGGACGAACTTGGCACTATAGCAGCGCCGGCCGATGGCCGCGAATCGCCACCATCCCCCTGTTGCGGCAAGGACTTGCACGGGCCTTGCATGGGAATTGCAACCTTTTTTGGTCTATGCTCGGTCCGACCGACATCGCCGGGACGCTCTTTCACCTGACGGGAAGGACGCAACGCATGCTGATGGAAGTGAACCGCCGGGGCGACCTCCACTCGACCCGGGTGCTATCGCTGGACGCCGCCGGCCGCATCCTCGACTGGATCAGCTGGCAGGAGGCGGTCTGCCTCTACGTCCGCGACGCGGTGGCGTGGACGCTGGGCGACCCCTGCCTCACCGTGCACGGCGGCCACAACCGCGCGCTGGGTGCGCAGAGCCGCATCGAGCTGCACCCGATCATCGCCAGCACCGGCCACTGCCGCGACCACGCGGTGGACCCGGCGCCCGCGCTCACCAACACCGCGCTGTTCGCCCGCGACCGCTACCTGTGCCTGTACTGCGGCGAGCACTTCAGCCGCGGGGAGCTGACCCGCGACCACGTGCAGCCGGTCTCGCGCGGCGGCCGCGACGAGTGGGAGAACGTGGTCAGCGCCTGCCTCGCCTGCAACCTCCGGAAGGGCAACCGCACCCCGCAGCAGGCGCACATGCCGCTGCTGGCGGTGCCGTACCGGCCGAGCTGGGTGGAGCACCTGATCCTGTCCAACCGCAACATCCTGGCCGACCAGATGGAGTTCCTGGTCAGCCACCTGCCGCGGGACCGCCGCGCGGCGCACGCCTGAGCGGCCGGTCGGCGCGCTCGCCGGCCCTGGCCAGGGCCGCCTCCACATCCTCCAGCTGCTCGCGCGCCTCGCCGGCCAGGCGGCAGTAGTAGGCGCGGATGCGCTCCAGTGTCTGCTCGTCCAGCTCTTCCAGGTCCAGCAAGGCGTTGTGCGCGCGGCTGCTGCGAATCAGCTCGTCCAGCTTGATCTGCAACGCTGCCGAGTCGCGGTTCTGCGTGTTCTGGATCAGGAACACCATCAGGAAGGTGATGATGGTGGTGCCGGTATTGATCACCAGCTGCCAGGTGTCGCCGAAGTGGAACAGCGGGCCGGTGGCCGCCCACAGCAGCACCAGCGCCACCGCCGCGATGAAGGTGGCCGGCTTGCCGGCGGCCGCCGAGGTGGCGGCGGCGAAGCGGCGGAACAGCTTGGAGGCGTTCATGGCTCGGCTCCCGCAGTGGCGATCCGCCCCAGCCTGCGGCGCGGCGCGTGTGCCCGCCGTGCAGGCCGGCTGAACCGTCGCCACCGCCCCGCCCCGGAGCCGCCCTTGCCCCGCCCCCGCACAGGGCCAACAATACGCGGATGAACGACCTCTCCCGCTACCCCCGGCTGGCGCAGATCGACGCGCCGGCCGACCTGCGCCGTTTCCCCGACGAGGAGCTGCCCGCCGTCGCCGACGAGCTGCGCGCCTACCTCATCGAGTCGGTGGCCAGCTCCGGCGGCCACTTCGGCGCGGGCCTGGGCGTGGTGGAGCTGACCGTGGCGCTGCACCGCGTGTTCGACACCCCGCACGACCGCCTGGTGTGGGACGTGGGCCACCAGTGCTACCCGCACAAGATCCTCACCGGCCGCCGCGACCGCATCACCACGATCAAGAAGAAGGACGGCCTGGCGCCGTTCCCGCGCCGCGAGGAGAGCGAGTACGACACCTTCGGCGTGGGCCACTCCTCCACCTCGATCTCCGCCGCGCTGGGCATGGCCATCGCCAACCAGCGGCGCGGCGACAGGCGCAAGATCGTGGCGGTGATCGGCGACGGCGCGATGACCGCGGGCATGGTCTACGAGGCGATGAACCACGGCGGCGACGTCGAGCCGGACATGCTGGTGATCCTCAACGACAACGGCATGTCGATCAGCGAGAACGTGGGCGCGCTGACCAAGATGCTGGCGCGGCTGCTGGCCAACCGCACGCTCAACAGCTGGCGCGAGCGCGCCAAGCGGGCGATCCCCAAGCAGTCGCTGATGGGCCGCTTCTTCAAGCGCTGGGAGGAGCACGCCAAGGGCATGTTCGTGCCCTCCACGCTGTTCGAGGAGCTGGGCTTCCACTACACCGGCCCGATCGACGGCCACAACCTGCCGCAGCTGCTCGCCGCGCTGCGCACGGTGAAGGACCTGCCGGGCCCGCAGCTGCTGCACGTGGTCACCACCAAGGGCAAGGGCTACGCCCCGGCCGAGCAGGCGCAGATCGACTACCACGCGGTCGGCCCGTTCGACCCGCAGGCCGGCGTGGTGAAGAAGCCGGGCGCGGCCCGGCCCACCTACACCGACATCTTCAGCGACTGGCTGTGCGACATGGCCGCCGCCGACGAGCGGCTGTACGGCATCACCCCGGCGATGCGCGAGGGCTCCGGCCTGGTGCGCTTCTCCAGGGAATACCCGGAGCGCTACTTCGACGTGGCGATCGCCGAGCAGCACGCGGTGACGCTGGCCGCCGGCATGGCCTGCGAGGGCGCCAAGCCGGTGGTGGCGATCTACTCCACCTTCCTGCAGCGCGCCTACGACCAGGCGATCCACGACGTGGCGCTGCAGAACCTGGACGTCACCTTCGCGATCGACCGCGGCGGCGTGGTCGGCCCGGACGGCGCCACCCACGCGGGCAGCTTCGATCTCTCCTTCCTGCGCTGCCTGCCGAACATGGTGATCATGGCGCCGGCCGACGAGAACGAGTGCCGCGCGATGCTCACCACCGGCTTCCGCCACGCCGGCCCCGCGGCGATCCGCTACCCGCGCGGCACCGGCCCCGGCGTGGCCGTGCGCCGGGAGCTGGAGACGCTGCCGCTGGGCAAGGCCGAGCTGCGCCGGCGCGGCCGCGGGCTGGCCCTGCTCAGCTTCGGCGCGATGCTGGCGCCGGCGGCGGAGATCGCCGCGGAGCTGGACGCCACGCTGGTCAACATGCGCTTCGTCAAGCCGCTGGACGAGGCGCTGGTGCTGGAGCTGGCCAGGACCCACGAGGCCTTCGTCACGCTGGAGGACAACGCCATCGCCGGCGGCGCCGGCTCGGCGGTGGCCGAGTGCCTGGCCGCGCACGGCGTGGTCAAGCCGATCCTGCACCTGGGCCTGCCCGACGCCTACCTGGAGCACGGCAGCCGCGAGGAAGTGCTGAGCATGGCCGGCCTCGACCTGCCCGGCATCCGCAACGCGATCCGCGCGCGCTTCCCGCTGCTGTCCGCCGCCGCCACCGGCGTCGGCTGAGCGCCCTCCCGCGGGGGCGCGGCTTCAGCGCCGCGGGGCGGGGCCGCCCGCGCCGAAGGGCACCTCGATCGACACGCCCAGCGTACGCGGCGTGGACTGCTGCACCAGCATCGGCCCGCCCACGCTGGCCAGGAAGCTGATCGCCTCGTCGTTGAGCGTGCCCACCGGCACGCGCCGGTCCAGCGCGTTGCGCAGGTAGACGTCCACGCGGGCGCCGCCGCGCAGCGCCAGGCCGGCGTCCAGGTCGAGCATGCCGAAGCCGGGTGAAACGGCGAGCAGCAGCGGCAGGCCGGCCAGCAGGATCGACAGGCGACGGGCAGGCAAGGCGGTAAGGCGCTCAGGCATGCGGGCTCATCTCCGGACCGTGGCTCGGCGGCCGGCTCCAGCGGCACCGGCCGACGCGGATCGCGGTCAAGTCTACGTCATGTGACAGCACCGGCCGGACGCTGCCCGCCGCTGACGCGGTCGCGGCGCTCCAGGTCCTGCGCGGTGAACACCGGCGCATAGCCCGCCCCGCGCAGCAAGTCGCGCGCCGCCTCGCCCTGGTTCCAGCCGTGCTCGAACAGCAGCCAGCCGCCGGAAGCCAAACGCGCGCGCGCGCCGGCGACGATGCGCCGGATGTCGTCCAGCCCGTCCGCGCCGGAGGCCAGCGCCGAAGCCGGCTCGAAGCGCAGGTCGCCCTGCGCGAGGTGCGGGTCGCCCGCCTCGATGTACGGCGGGTTGGAGACGATCAGCTCGAACGTCGCCCCGCCCAGCGGCGCCAGCCAGTCGCCCTGCGCGAACGCCACGTTGCGCAGGCCCAGCCGCTGCGCGTTGCGCCGCGCCACCGCCAGCGCCGCCGCGCTGGCGTCGGTGGCGAGGACCTGCGCGCGCGGCCGCTCGCGCGCGAGCGCCAGCGCGACGGCGCCGCTGCCGGTGCCGAGGTCGGCCACGCGGCACGGCCGGTCCGCGGGCAGGCGCTCCAGCGCCAGCTCCACCAGCCGCTCGGTCTCCGGCCGCGGGATCAGCGTGGCCGGCGTCACCTCCAGCTCCAGCGACCAGAAGCCGCGCGAGCCAACCAGGTACGCCACCGGCTCGCCCGCCGCGCGGCGCTCGACCAGCGCGGAGAAGGCCGCCTGGACGTCCGCGGGCACGGGGTCGTCGGCATGCGCGAACAGCCAGCCGCGCGGCCGGCCCAGCGCATGCGCCAGCAGCAGCTCGGCGTCGATGCGCTCGCCCAGGCGCGCGGCCGCCGCGGCGAGCAGGGCGCGCACCTCAGCCATGCGGCGGCTCCGGCGGTGGCATCGCCGGCGGCTCGGCCGTGCGCTTCGGCTCGCGGCGCCGCCAGTAGCCGTCCCTCGACCACGCCTCGAAGCCCCAGCGCAGCCAGCCGATCAGCGCGTTGGCCAGCCACAGCGCCCAGGCCAGCATGGCCAGCTTGTAGACCCACAGCGGCAGGCTGAACACGCCGCCCTGCGGCAGCGCGCCGGCACTGCGGTCGGCCAGCCAGCGCAGCGCCCAGGCGGTGGAGCCGTTGCCGGCCACGTGCATGTCGGGCAGGCCGAGCAGGCCCCTGGGCACCGCCGACACCAGCACCGCCAGCGCCAGCGCGGTGAGCGCGGCCAGGCCCAGCTGCAGCAGGTTGAAGCCGGTGGCGCCCAGCCGCGCGGGCGCGCCGCGCGCGCGCAGGCCGAGCAGGATCAGCCACAGCACCACCAGCGCGTAGGCGCTCCAGGCGAAGGCGGAGAAGCCCAGCCCCAGCAGCAGCCAGTGGCGGAAGCGCAGCGGCGTCGGCGCATGGCGCGCGAGCAGCCACGCGGCCAGCAGCAGCACGGCCAGCTGCGCCCAGTACAGCACCGCCGGCCCCAGCGCCGGGCCCCAGGTCCACAGCACCCAGCGGTCCTGCGGCAGTTGCAGGCCCAGCTCGAGATTGGCCGCCGGCGCGCCGAGCGCGAACGCCGGCGTGCGCGTGCCCGCGGCCGCGCCTCCGGGCGTGCGCACGCGCAGCGCGTAGCCGTGCGTGCCGGGCAGCAGCGGCAGGCCCAGCCGGCCGTCGCGCAGCGCCAGCTGCAGCGCCTCGCCGTCGCGGCTGGCTTCCAGCAGCTCGGCCTGCGGCGGCAGCGCGACGGCGTGCTCGCCGCCGCGCGTGCTGCGCGCCTGCAGTTCGAGCGTGCTCTCGGTGACCCGCTCGCCCGCGACGCTGCGCAGGCTCACGCGGTCGAAGGCCAGGCTGTCGCCGGCCACGCCGGGCGGCTGCGACACGGCCAGTTCGAGCCGCTCGCCCGGCAGCGGCTGGAAGCGCAGGCCCTCTTCGCTGGCACTGGCCGGCACGCCCCTGGCCTCCACGTGCCACATCGGCGCGGCGAGCACTTCCCACACTTCGGCGCGCTCGCCCAGCGCGGGCGCGGCAAGCGCGAGCGCATCGGCGCGGTCGAGCCGGCTGCTCCAGCCCGTGTACTCCTCGCCGGACCTGAGGCTGACGCGGATGCGGCCGTCCTTCACCGGCGCGTCCTCGCCCAGCGGGTGCTCGCCGGGCAGCAGCGGCAGGCTGACGTCGAAACCGCCGTCGCTGGGCGCGATGCGCTCGACCTCGTTCTCCACCGTCCAGTCCACGCCCAGCATCAGCCGCCGGGTGAGCCGCACGTAGGGCGGGAAGCTCCGCGCCGGCGGCAGCGCGCGGCCGTCGCCGCCGCTGCGCTGGCGGCTGAAGGCCAGGCTGTCGCCCAGCAGGCGGCCGTCGTCGAGGCCGCCCACCGTCCAGCCCGCGCCGCCCGCCGCGATGCGCTGCGGCGGCAGCGGGAAGCGCAGGCCGGCGCTGTCGGCGTCGCCGAAGCGGTAGCGCAGGCCGACGCGGTGCACGCCGCGCTCCAGCCGCAGCAGCAGCTGGCCGTCGCGGGCCGCGAGCACCGCCGGATGGCCGTCGACGCTGGCGTCGAGCAGCTGCAGTCCCGCGTCCGGCTGCGGCAGCGGCGCCGCCACGGTCGCGCCGGCATGCAGTTCCAGCTGCAGGTCCAGCGTGTCGGTCCCGGTCTGCAGCGTGGCCTGCGCCAGCGCCGCGCAGCCGGGATCGCACTTCGGCGCCTCGGCGAGGCGGTGGCGCAGCGCGTCGAGCATGGCCTGGCTGGGCAGGCCCTGCGCCGGCGCGCCGTGCGGCAGCAGCGCCAGCGCCAGCAGGGCCGCGGCGCCGGCGCCGCGGCGGCGCCAGCCGTGCCAGTCCGCGCGCAGCGGACGCAGCAGGTGCAGCGCCAGCTTCGCCAGCAGCGCGGCGAGCAGCGCCACCAGTGCCACCCGCAGCAGGCGCACCAGCCAGGCCGGCGCGATCAGCAGGCGCGTGCCCTGCTGCGGCGTCACCGGGCCGCTCCAGCCCAGCCGGTAGTCGTTGCCGACGTCCCACCGCGGCGTGCCGTCGCCGGCCTGCAGCAGGCCGTGCGCGTCCGGCGCCGCGAGAGCGGCCGCGGTCACGGTGATTGCGGCCAGCTCCGCTTTCGGAGCGGGCTTGGCCGGCAGGCTGGGGAGCGGCCTGGCCTGGCGTAGCACTGGCGAAGGCGGGGCAGGCGGTGCCGGGGGCGCAGGCATCGAGTTGCCGGAAGCCTCATCGATCGCCGGCGCAGCGGCCGGCGGCGGCTGGGCGTTGTAGGCAGCAACGACTTCATCGTCCGCACGACTTGCGGCCTCCGTTGCACCGGGCGACACGCGGGCGCGTTGCTGCTCCAACTGCGGATGCAAGGCATATTCGAGCTGCGCGGCGGCGAACGGCAGGCTCCACAGCACGGCCAGCGCGAAGGCGGCCACGGCGCCGCCGCGCGCGACGGCGCGCAGCCGCCCCTCCGGCAGCGCGCGCACCAGCAGGGCGAGCGCCAGCGCCACGCCCAGCGTCCAGCGCGGCGCGCCGCCCTCGTGCAGCGCGAGCAGCAGGAAGGCCGCCGCCACCGGCGCCCAGCGCCAGCCGAGCAGGCGGCCGGCGAGCAGCGCGAGCAGGGCCAGCACGAACAGGTCGAGCAGGCTCCACTGCGCCACCCACGAATCGGGCGAGACGTCCGCGCCCGCCGCGCCGAGCAGGCGGTAGCCCGGCGGCAGGTGCAGCACGGCGTCGATGCGCTCCAGCGGCAGCTGCCAGCCGCCGCTGGGCGCGGCGCCGTGCGCGGGCAGGCGCAGCCCGGCCTCGAGCGCCAGCCGGCGCGTGCGCAGCTCGACGCCGCCGCGGCCGTCCGCGCCGCGGCTGACCAGCAGCGGCTGGCCGGCCTGCGCGGCGCGTTGCAGCTGCCACGGCGCGCCGACGTCCAGGCGCTGGCGATGGCGCAGCTCGCCGTCGAGGCGGTCGACCGCGCTGAAGCCGCCGCCGTCGAAATCCAGCCACAGCTCGCGCCGCAGGCGCAGCTGGTCGCCCTGCCCGCCCTCGTCGCCGCGGGCGCCCTGCTCGATGCCCAGGCCGTTGCCGGCGTCCAGCGCGTAGGCGGGCAACTCGCGCCATTCGTCCGGCACGCCGGCCTGCGCGGCATCGACCGCCTGGCCTTCCACCCGCGTGCTGCGCAGCCCGGGATCGTCGGCATAGCTCCAGGTTTCCCGCGCCGGCCAGGGCGCGGCCGCCGCGCCCGGCGCCACCTTCGCCAGCGGCGCGGTGGCGCGGGCGTCGAGGCCCAGCTCCCAGTGGCCGGGACGCAGCTGCACGCGCAGGCGGCCGTCGTTCTCCAGCCGCGCGGGCAGCTCGCCCTGCAGGTCGGTGGCGACGAAGCCGGCCGGCAGCGCCGGGCCGAGCGACTGCTCGCGCGCGCTGCCGGCGACGTCGAGCACGAGGCGCGTCTGCAGCGTGGCCGGCAGGCCATCCTGCAGCCGCCGGTACACGCGCAGCGACAGCGCGTCGGCGGTGCGCTGCGCGGCGGCCGCCTCGCCGAGGGTGAGCTCGTCGCCGTTGCGTTCCAGCCGCGCCACCGCGGCGCCGTCCACGCTCAGCGCGACCAGGCCGACCGCGGCCGGCACGCGCAGGCGCGCCGGCCGCGCGGACCACGGCAGCGCGCCGCGCAGGGCGTGGTCGCCCGCCGCCAGCCACACCGACGGCACGCCGTCGTGCTCCAGCACCGGCACCGGCTGGCCGTCGGCCTGCACCTGCTGCGGCCAGGCGCGCGCGTCGCCCGGCAGCGCCACCCAGCCGGGCGCGTCGGCGTGCACGTCGAGCGCGAAGCGCCCGCCGTCGCGGTCGGCCTGCAGCGCGAGCCGGCCCGGCCAGGCGCACTGGAACTCGCCGGCATAGGCCGGCGTGGCCAGCCGCGGGCAAGCGTGCTGCGGCAGGTCGTGCAGCACCCAGTCCTGCCAGCCCTGCAGCGGCGGCGGCACCTCCTGCGCGCGCAGCGGCGACGCCAGCAGCAGCCCCAGGCCCAGCAGCCATCCCGATCGGTGCAGCATGCCCTTCTCCCTGTCCGCCCCTTTGGCCGGCAGTGTAAGGGAAGCGGCGCGGGGTTCCCCGTGTGCCGCCGGCCCGGCGCGGAAGGGCTCCGGGCGCGCGGCCCGGCGCTCAGCCGGTGTTCTGCAGCCCCTGCGCCACGCCGTTGACGCAGGCGACCAGCGCGCGCAGGAGCTCCTCGTCCTGCTCGCCGCTGGCGCGCCAGCGGCGCAGCAGGTCCACCTGCAGCAGGCTCATCGGGTCCACGTAGGGATTGCGCAGGCGGATCGACACCGCCAGCCGCGGGTTGTCCGCCAGCAATGCGCCGCCCTTCAGGCGCTCCACCCAGGCGACGGTGCGCGCGAACTCGTCGTGGACCAGCGCGAAGAACGGCTCGTGCAGCGGCCCGGCCAGCCGCGAGAAGGCCTCGGCGATGCCGAGGTCGCACTTGGCCAGCACCATCGCCACGTCGTCGAGCAGGTTGGCGAAGAACGGCCAGTCGCGCGCCATCTCCAGCAGCGCCGCCTCGCCGCATGCCGTGGCGCCCTGCTCCAGCGCGTGCCCCAGGCCGTACCAGCCGGTGAGGATCGAGCGGCACTGCGTCCAGGCGAACACCCAGGGGATCGCGCGCAGGTCCTCCACGCCGCGCATGCTGCGCCGGCGCGCGGGGCGCGAGCCCAGCGCCATGCGCTCGATCACGTCGATCGGGGTGGCGCCGCGGAAGTAGTCGACGAAGCCCTCGCGCTCGACGAAGGCGCGGTAGTGCCGGCGGCTGGCCGCGGCCAGCGCGTGCATGCGCCCGCGCCAGGCCTCCTCGCGCGGCTCGTCCGCGCGCGGGCGCAGGCTGGCGCGCAGCGTCGCGCCCACCGTCTGCTCCAGGTTGCGCAGCGCCAGCGCGCGGATGCCGTACTTGCGGTGGATCACCTCGCCCTGCTCGGTGACGCGCAGCACGCCGTCCACCGAGCCGCGCGGCGAGGCCATCAGCGCGGGCAGGATGCGCGCGCCGCCGCGGCTGGCCGAGCCGCCGCGGCCGTGGAAGAAGGCCAGGCGGATGCCGGCGGCCTTCGCCACTTCCAGCAGCTCCACCTGCGCGCGCTGCAGCGCCCAGCGCGAGGCCAGCGTGCCGCCGTCCTTGCCGCTGTCGGAGTAGCCCAGCATCACCCACTGGCGGTCGCCGCGCGCGGCGAGGTGGGCGCGGTAGACCGGGTCGTCGAGCAGCGCGCGCAGCGTGGCGGGGGCGTTCTTCAGGTCGTCGACGGTCTCGAACAGCGGGGCGATGTCGAGGGGGACGACGCTTTTTTCTTCCTCTCCCCCCTGGGGAGAGGACTGAGGTGAGGGGCCGTGGCTTGCGGCAACGTGGTCGGTGCCGTTCGCTCCGCCCGCGGCTTGCGGCGAGGGCGGCCCCTCACCCCCGCCCTCTCCCCGGAGGGGAGAGGGAGCAGAAGCCGGTTCCACCAGCCCGCCGTAGCGCGCCAGCGCCAGCACCGCCAGCACGTCGGCGGCCGAGCGCGCCATGCTGATGACGTACAGGCCCACCGCCTCGGCGCCGTAGCGGCGGCGCGCGTCGCCCAGGGTGACGAACACGTCGTACAGCGACTTCACCACCTCGGCGTGGCCGATCCCGAAGCGCGCCGCGCCGCTGGCGTGGCCGCGCAGGCGCACCGCGCGCTCCGCCGCCGCGCGCTGCGGCCAGTCGGCGTCGTCCAGCAGCGCGGCCAGCGCGTCGTCGTGCACGCGCGAGTCCTGCCGCACGTCCAGCCGCGCCAGGTGGAAGCCGAAGGTGCGCACGCGCCAGACCAGCCGGCGCACCGCGTAGGCGCCGGCGTGCAGGCCGCGGTGGTCGATCAGGCTGCGCGCGATCAGCTCCAGGTCGTCCAGCAGCTCGGCGGCGGACGCATAGCCTTCCGGATGGCCGTCCTCGTGGGTGGCCTCCAGCCGCGCGCGGATCAAGGTGAGCAGGCAGCGGTAGGGCATGTCGGCGTGGCGCGGGCGGATCCGCGCCGCCGCCTGCGGGAAGCGCCGCCGGTAGTCCTCCAGCCGCCCGCGCAGGCGCGGGTCGACCTCGACGCGGTCGTCGGTCTGGCTGAGCAGCCGCGCCAGCCCCTCGACGTCGGCGATGTAGTGCTCCAGCACGTGCGCGCGCTGGGTCGCCAGGCTGTTGGCGATGGTGTCGGCGCCCACGTTGGGGTTGCCGTCCATGTCGCCGCCCACCCAGGTGGCGAAGGACAGCAGGCGCGGCAGCGCCACCGCCACGCCGTACACCGCCTGCAGCGCGTCGGCCAGCTCCTCGTAGAACGCCGGCACGATGCGGTAGACCGGGTTGGCGAGGTAGAAGCCGACGTGGTGGTGCTCGTCCTGCACGCTGGGCCGCACCGGCGAGGCCTCGGCGGTCTGCCAGCCGGCGGACAGCGCCATGAAGATGCGGTCCTCGTCCTCGGCGCGCTCCTGCGGCGTGCGGCTGGGGTCGAAGTTGTCCACCAGCGCGCGCACGATCGCCTGCTCCTTCTCCAGCAGCGAGCGGCGCACCGCCTCGGTGGGATGCGCGGTGAACACCGGCTCCACGTGCAGCCGGCCGAGCCAGTCGAGCAGCTCGGCGGCGCCCACGCCCTGCGCCTCGAGCCGTTGCAGCGTGTCCAGCAGCGACTCCGGCTGCGGCGCGCCGCCCTCGCGCTGGTAGTCGCGGCGGCGGCGGATGCGGTGTACCCGCTCGGCGGTGTTCACCGCCTGGAAGTAGGCGGCGAAGGCGCGCGCCAGCGACTCGGCCTCCTGCGCCGGCAGGCCGGCCAGCGCGTCGGCCAGCGCGGCCACCGGCTCGCCCTCGCGGCGGCGGCGGATCGCCGCCTGGCGCACCGACTCCACGCGCCGGAAGAACGCCTCGCCGCCCTGCTCGGCCAGCATCCGGCCGACCAGCGTGCCCAGCCGGTTGACGTCCTCGCGCAGCGGGCCGTCGTGGGGCAGGTAGTCGGTGTCGCGGCTGGCTTCCATGAAGCGTCTCCGGTGGGCAACCGCCCAAGCCTACCGAAAAATGACGCGCTGCAACGCAAAGCCCGCGGGGCGACGCTACAATGCCCGCTCCCGTGCCCGCCGAGGGGCGCTGCGACCGTCCCGGACGGCCAGGCTCGGCGCGGCATGCGCAACAACGGCGCTCACCCACTGCGGACGCCGCGGCCCCTTCCGCGCCGCGGCTCCCACGAGAACCGGAGACACCCCATGAACGCCGCCATCCAGAGCGACACCACCCACGACTACAAGATCCGCGACCTCGGCCTCGCCGACTGGGGCCGCAAGGAGATCGACATCGCCGAGCACGAGATGCCGGGCCTGATGGCGATCCGCAAGAAGTACGCGCCGGCCAGGCCGCTCCAGGGCGTGCGCGTGACCGGCTCGCTGCACATGACCATCCAGACCGCGGTGCTGATCGAGACGCTGAAGGACCTCGGCGCCGAGGTGCGCTGGGCCTCGTGCAACATCTTCTCCACCCAGGACCACGCCGCCGCCGCGATCGCCGCCGGCGGCACGCCGGTGTTCGCCTGGAAGGGCGAGACGCTGGAGGAATACTGGGACTGCACGCTGGCCGCGCTGTCCTTCCCCGGCGGCAAGGGCCCGCAGCTGGTGGTGGACGACGGCGGCGACGTGACGCTGCTGATCCACAAGGGCTACGAGCTGGAGAACGGCGACGGCTGGGTCGACACGCCCTCGTCCAGCCACGAGGAGCAGGTCATCAAGAACCTCCTGAAGCGCGTGCACAAGGAGCGCCCGGGCTTCTGGCACGCCGTGGTGAAGGAGTGGAAGGGCGTCTCCGAGGAGACCACCACCGGCGTGCACCGCCTCTACCAGCTCGCCGAGGCGGGCAAGCTGCTGGTGCCGGCGATCAACGTCAACGACTCGGTGACCAAGAGCAAGTTCGACAACCTGTACGGCTGCCGCGAGTCGCTGGCCGACGGCCTGAAGCGCGCGATGGACGTGATGCTGGCCGGCAAGGTGGCGGTGGTGTGCGGCTACGGCGACGTCGGCAAGGGCTGCGCCAGCAGCCTGCGCGCCTACGGCTGCCGGGTGATCGTCACCGAGATCGACCCGATCTGCGCGCTGCAGGCGGCGATGGAAGGCTACGAGGTGAAGACCGTCGAGGACACCCTGGGCGTGGCCGACATCTACGTCACCACCACCGGCAACCGCGACATCATCCGCCTGGAGCACATGCAGGCGATGAAGGACCAGGCCATCGTCTGCAACATCGGCCACTTCGACAACGAGATCCAGGTGGACCGCCTGAACGCCTCGGGCGCGGCCCGGACCAACATCAAGCCGCAGGTGGACAAGTACACCTTCCCCGACGGCCGCTCGATCTTCCTGCTCGCCGAGGGCCGCCTGGTGAACCTGGGCTGCGCCACCGGCCACCCGAGCTTCGTGATGTCCAACAGCTTCTCCAACCAGACGCTGGCGCAGCTCGACCTGTGGGCCAACAAGGACTTCTACGAGCCGAAGGTCTACATCCTGCCGAAGAAGCTGGACGAGGAAGTGGCGCGCCTGCACCTGGAGAAGATCGGCGTGAAGCTCACCCGGCTCACCCCCGAGCAGGCCGCCTACCTCGGCGTGCCGGTGGACGGCCCGTTCAAGCCGGAGCACTACCGCTACTGAGTCCCCGCGCCCGCGAAATCCACTCCCTCTCCCCTCCGGGGAGAGGGCCGGGGTGAGGGGCCATGCTTGCGACACCCGAGGGGCGCAGCGATGCGCCCTTCTTTTTTTCGCATGGCCCGGCGCGCGGATCGAACGCGCAGCCCGCCGCCTGTCCATCCGCTGCAACACGACGAAGCGGAAGCGATCCGCGCCCGCGCCCTCAACGAAACCGCGGCCCGCATCCCAGCGCGCCGAGCACGCCGTGCAGCGCCGGCACCTGCATCAGCCACGGCGCGGCCATGGTCAGCGCGCCGGCGCAGAGGATGAACAGCGCGGCGGCGCGGCGCGGTCCCGGCCGCTGCAGCCAGCGCCCCACCCGCGCGCCGGACCAGGTCAGCGGCAGCATCACCGGCAGCGTGCCCAGCCCGAACGCGGCCATGGTCAGCGCGCCGTCGCGCGCGCTGGCCTGCAGCCAGGCCGCCGCCAGCAGCGTGGTGCTGAGGCCGCACGGCAGCCAGCCCCACAGCATGCCGGCCGCCAGCCGGCGCGCGGCCGTGTCGGCCGGCAGCAGGCGCCGCTGCAGCGGTTGCAGCGCGCGCCACAGCCGCGCGCCGGGACGGGCGAGGAAGCCGAGCCGGCCGCGGCGGTCGAGCAGGCGCAGCGCCGCCAGCACCAGCACCAGGCCCACCGCGGCGCGCAGCGCGACGGCCAGGGCGTGCAGCTCGAACAGCCGCAGCACGCCCGCGCCGAGGCCGCCGGCCGCGGCGCCGGCCAGCGCGTAGCCGCCGACCCGGCCCAGGTTGAGCTGCAGCGCGCCGGCCCAGCCGGCCCGCGGCGCGTGCACCGAGAAGCCGGTGGCGATGCCGCCGCACATCGCCGCGCAGTGCACGCCGCCGAGCAGTCCGCTCAGCAGTGCGGCCGACAGTGTCAGGCCGTCAAGCGGCATCGTCGTCGCCCGCGCGGTGGACGGGAGCGGGCGGGTCGTCGTGCAGCACGTCCAGCGCCGGCGTGTCCAGGTCGTCGAACTGGCCCTTGCGCACCGCCCACACGAAGGCGCCGATGGCGACCGCCAGCAGCACCAGGCTGAGCGGCACCAGCATGAGCAGGATGATCACGGCGGCGGCTCCCTGCCCGGCCCGCGCATCAGCCGCAGCGCGTTGGCGGTGACGATCAGCGAGGACGCCGCCATGCCGAGCGCGGCCAGCGCGGGCGTGACCCGCCCCAGCGCGGCCAGCGGCAGGGCCAGCAGGTTGTAACCGATCGCCCAGGCGAAGTTCTGCCGGACGATCCGCCGCGTGCGCCGTGCCAGCCGCACGGCGGCGGGCAGGCGCCGCAGCGAGGGCGCGGTCAGCACCATGTCCGCCGCGCGCTGCGCCAGCGCGGCGCCCCCGCCCATCGCGACGGAGACGTCCGCGCCGGCCAGCACCGGCGCGTCGTTGAGGCCGTCGCCGACCATCGCCACCACGCGCCCCTGCGCCTGCAGCCGGCGCACCAGCGCGAGCTTGTCCTCGGAGGTCTGCCGCGCGTGCGCCACGCCGATGCCCAGCCGGCGCGCCAGCGGCAGCACGGCCTCCGGCGCGTCGCCGCTGGCCAGGTGGATCGCCAGGCCCAGCCCGCGCAGCGCGCGCACGGCCGCCTCCGCGTCCGGCCGCGCGTCCTCGCGCAGGCGGAAGCACGCCGCCGCCCGCGCGCCGTCGCCCAGCCAGAGCCGGCCGTCGTCGTCGGCGCGGCCGGCCGCGAACGACGCGCGCCCGAACCGCCACGTCCGCCCGCCCACGCGCCCGGCCAGGCCCTGCCCCGCCACCACGCGCACGTCCTCGGCCCGCCATGCCGTGCCGGCGTCCGCGAACGCGGCGGCGAGCGGGTGGCCGCTGTCGCGCTCCAGCGCCGCGGCGATCGCCACGGCCTCGGCCGGCTCCATGCCGCCGAACGTGCGCACCTCGTGCGGGAGCGGCTGCACGCCGGTCAGCGTGCCGGTCTTGTCGAACACCACGTCGGTCGCGCGTGCCAGCCCGTCCAGCCCGCCGGCGCGCACCGACAGCACGCCCAGGCGCGCCAGCGCGCCGTGCGCCGCCGCCAGCGCGGCGGGCACCGCCAGCGACAGCGCGCAGGGGCAGCTGATCACCAGCAGCGACAGGGCCACCTCGAAGGCGCGCGCGGGGTCGTAGGCGCGCCAGCCAAGGTAGACCAGCGCCGCCGCCAGCAGCAGCGCGGCCACGAACCGGCTGCCGACGCGGTCGGCCCATCGCGCGACGGGCGGGCGGTAGGCCTGCGCCTGCTCCACCAGCCGGGTCAACTGCGAGAGGCGCGTGGCGCTGCCGGTGCGGGCGACGCGCAGGCGCGCGGGCGTGTCGCGGCATGCCGTGCCGGCGTACACCGGCGCGCCGCGCCGCTTGACCACCGGGCGGGACTCGCCGGTGAGCAGCGCCTCCTCGAACGAGGCGCGCTCGTCCAGCAGTTCGCCGTCGGCCGGCACGGTCTCCCCCGCCGCCACGCGGACCACGTCGCCGCTGCGCAGCGCCGCCAGCGGCACGGACTCGCGCGTGCCGTCGGCCCGCTCGCGCACCGCCAGCGCCGGCCGCGCGCGCGCCAGCGTGTCGACCTGCGCGCTGGCGATGCGCCGCGCGCGCTGCTCCAGCATGCGCGCGCCCAGCAGCAGGAACACGAACATCGCCGCCGCGTCGTACCACACGTGCGGCCCGCCGCGCAGCGTTTCCGCCACGCTGGCGAGGTAGGCCAGCAGGGTGGACGCGGCCACCAGCGTGTCCATGCCCGGGTGGCGCCGGCGCAGCTCGCGCCAGCAGCCGGCCAGGAACGGCCAGCCGGCGTAGAACACCACCGGCGCGCACACCAGCAGCGCGATCCAGCGGAAGAAGTCGCGGGTGGACGCGGCCATGTGGTGGCCGAAGTCCAGGTACAGCGCCTCGGACAGCATCATGGTCTGCATGGCGCCGAGCCCGGCCACGCCCAGGCGCAGCAGCCAGCGGCGGTGCTCGGCGACGCGCTCGCGCTCGCGCGCGGCGCCGGCGGCGAGGTAGGGGCGGTAGCCGAGCAGGGCCAGCCGGCGCAGCACCTGCGACAGCCGGGTGCGCGCCGGGTCCCAGCCGATGCGGATGCGGCCGGTCACCGCGTTGGCGCTGCAGTCGAGCACGCCCGGCTCGCGTTCCAGCGCGCGGTTGATCAGCCACGCGCAGGCGGCGCAGCGCATGCCGTCGGTAAGCACGGTGATCTCTAGCCCGCCGTCGACGCGGCAGGCGTGCTCGCCCAGCAGGTCGTCGCGGTCCCACACGTCGAGGTCGGGCGGGTCGGCGTCCACGCGCGCGCCGGCCGCGCTGCGCAGCCGGTAGTAGTCGCCGAGGTCGGCGCGGCGGATCCACTGCGCCGCCGCGGCGCAGCCCTCGCAGCAGAAGGCTTGCGCGCCGCCGTCGACGTCGAGCCGCACCGGCGCGGGCGGCAGCGCCTCGCCGCAGTGGTGGCAGTGCTGGGAGACGCGCTGGTCCACGCCGGTCCGGCCCTTCGCCCTACGGCACCAGGCGGACGAAGCGGGCCTGCGGCGTCCAGCGTCCGCGCATCAGCCACGACGCGCTGTCCGAGGACAGCCGCACCGTCCACGCGCGGGCGCCGTCCAGCGGGCCGGGGCCGCGCCAGCCCAGCTCGCTGGGCTCCAGGTGGTAGGTGCGCGTGCCGCCCGCCGCGTCCGGCGCGCTCAGGATGAGGGTGAGCCGGCCACCGCGCGGGAAGCGCGGGTCGGTCGGCACCGCCTCGATCGCGTCGCCCTTGGCGCGCAGGATCAGCGCCGGCGCGGGCCGGGGCTCCGCGTCCGGCCGCACCTGCGCCGACACCTGCAGCCGGCCCCAGCGCGTCACCCGGTCGGCCGATTCCATGTCCTGGCGGCCGGGCCGCACCGCGGCGAACAGCAGGCCGAAGCCGATCGCCACCGAGGCCAGCGGCAGGCCGACCAGCATCCACACCATGGGTTCGCGCCAGGCGCTGCGTGTCCCGTCGTTCATGGCATCGGTCCGAAGAAGCTGCTCTCGACGGTCGTCGCGGCGTCCACGTCGACGCCGCGCACCCGGAACCGCACCGCGTGGCGCCCGGTGACCTCGGGCGGGGCGCTCACCGTGAGCGGCACGGACAGCACCTGCCCGCTCCCGGCCCGCACCGTCCGCGGGCCGTCGCGCAGGATCGCGTCCGGCAGGTCGTCCGCGGCCACCTCGATGCGGTAGCGGTGCGCCTGCCGGTCCTTGTTCACCAGCTTGAGGGTGTAGCTGTTCTCGATGCGGCCGTCGGCGGCCGTGCCGTACATCGCGTTGCGGTCGCGGATCGCCTCGGCGAGCAGCGGGCTGCGATGCGCCACCCCGTACACCCAGCCGGCCATCAGCGCCGCCAGCAGGGCACCGTAGACGGCGATGCGCGGCCGCAGCACCCGCGTCGGCCGGCCGTCCACGCTGTTCTGCGTGGTGTAGCGGATCAGCCCGCGCGGGTAGCCGAGCCTGTCCATCACGCCGTCGCACGCATCGATGCAGGCGCCGCAGGCGATGCACTCGTACTGCAGGCCGTTGCGGATGTCGATGCCGGTGGGGCAGACCTGCACGCAGATCGTGCAGTCGATGCAGTCGCCCAGCTGCTCGGGCGCGAAGCGCGGCAGCGGCTCGACCCTGGCGCCCGGCCCGCCGAGCGCGATGGTGCCGCCGGCCTGCGCGCGGTTGTCGGCGGCGGAAGGATGCCGGCTGGCGCGGAACACGTAGTCGTAGGCGGTGGCCTGGTCGAGCAGGCCGCGCGCGCGCGCCAGCACGCTGGCCAGGCCACGCTTGCGTGGCCCGCGCGGCTCGCCGCGCATGGGGTCGTAGGCGATGATCAGCGTGTCGCGGTCGAACATCGCGCTCTGGAAGCGCGCGTAGGGGCACATGTACTTGCACACCTGCTGGCGCAGGAAGCCGGCGTTGCCCCAGGTGGCGAAGCCGTAGAACAGCACCCAGAAGGTCTCCCAGCCGCCCCAGCCGGACGGCGCGCGCCGCGCCAGGTCCGCGATCGGGCTGAAGAAGCCGACGAAGGTGAAGCCGGTCCACAGCGCGAACAGCGCCCACAGCAGGTGGCTGGCACCCTTGCGCAGGAGCTTCTCGCGGTTCCACGGGCCGGCGTCCAGCTTCATGCGCCTGCCGCGGTCGCCCTCGCACCAGCGCTCGATCCACAGCGACACTTCCGTCCACACCGTCTGCGGGCAGGCGTAGCCGCACCACAGCCGGCCGGCCAGCGCGGTGAAGAAGAACAGCGCCAGCGCCGCGACGATCAGCAGCATCGCCAGGAACAGGAAGTCCTGCGGCAGGAACAGCAGGCCGAACACGTGGAACTGCCGCGCCGGCAGGTCCAGCAGCACCGCCTGCCGGCCGTCCCAGCGCAGCCACGGGAACAGGTAGAACATGCCCAGCAGCCAGAGCACGGCCGCCACGCGCAGGCGGTTCAGCCGCCCGGACACCTCGCGCGGGTAGACCTTGCGCTCGCTGACGTAGTAGGAGCCGCCGTCGTCCTCGACCAGCTGCAGGGGGATGCGGCCGCTCATGTCCGTCCGCGCGCCATGGGGGCGTGCCGCAGCGCCTTGCGCGGGCGCAGCAGGACCCAGGTGAACAGGCTGGAGGAGGCGGTCGCCAGCCAGGCGAGCAGGAAGCCCAGCGTGTAGCCCTGCCCGCGGCCCAGGTGCAGCGCGGGGAAGGTCATGTCCTGCAGCGCCTGGGGATCGACGTAGGCGAAGAACGCCATCGTCGCCACGCCCGCGGCGAAGAAGCTCGGCCACAGGATCGCGCCGGCGCGCCGCACGAGGCGGGGCGCCGGCGCGGACGGCGCGGCGTCCCGCAGGGTCATGGCGCGGCCGCTTCCGCCGGCGGCGCGCGGTGTGGCGACAGCGTCCACACGTAGGCGCCCACCAGCCGCGCGCGGGTCTCGCCCAGCGCCGGGCGCCAGGCCGGCATGCTGCCGCTGCGGCCCTCGGCGATGGTCCTGTGCAGCGCCGCCTTGCCGCCGCCGTACAGCCAGTAGCTGTCGGTCAGGTCCGGCGCGCCCAGCATCGGGTTGCCCTTGCCCTGCGCGCCGTGGCAGGCCGCGCAGACGGTGGAGAACAGCGCCTGGCCGCGCCCGGCCGCCGCGTCCGCCGGCTGGCCCGGCCGCGACAGCGACTGCACGTAGGCGACCACGTCGTCGACCGCGCTGGCGCCGCCCTGCGCGGTCAGCGTCTCGCCCCAGGCCGGCATCACGGCGGTGCGGCCGTCGAGGATGGTCTCCAGGATGCGCTCCGGCGTGCCGCCCCAGTGCCAGATGTCGTCGGTCAGGTCGGGGAAGCCGGTCGCGCCGTGCCCCGCGGAGCCGTGGCAGGCCGCGCAGGTGTTGGCGAAGATCGTGCGGCCGATGGCCACCGCGCCGGGGTCCTTCGCCAGCGCGTCGATCGGCTTGCCGGCGTAGGGCCTGAGGGTGTCCTCCAGCCGCGCGTCCTCGGTCGCCTTCTCCTGCGCCCACTCGGTCCTGGAGCTCCAGTGGCCGAAGCCGCGGAGGTGGCCCACGCCGTACCACAGCAGGTAGCCCACGCTGAACACGATGGTGATGTAGAACAGGTTGATCCACCAGCGCGGCAGCGGCTTGTTGTACTCGGTGAGATCGCCGTCCCACACGTGGCCGGTCTCGTCCGGCTTCGGGTCGCCCGCGCGGCGGCGGCTGTGGCTCATCAGCAGCCAGGCGCAGCCGGCGATGTTCAGCGCCACCAGGGCGACCACGTACCACGTCCATGCCCAGGTCATGGCGTCTTCTCCTCATCGTCCAGGGGCAGCTTGGCGGCTTCCTCCAGCGCGCGGGCGTGCCGGGGCAGCCACAGCCAGATGCAGCCGGCGACGAACAGCAGCAGCAGCGCTGCGGTGATCAGGCCCGGTACCATGTCAGTCCTCCCCCTGCTGCACCTGGTCGTCCGCCTTCGACAGGTGGGTGCCCAGGCCCTGCAGGTAGGCGACCACCGCGTCGAGCTCGGTCTTGCCCTCCACCGCGGCGGGCGCCGCCGCGATCTCGGCATCGGTGTACGGGTCGCCGACGCGCTGCAGGGCGCGCATGTGCCGCGCGATCTCCGCGCCGTCCAGCTTGTGTCCGGCCAGCCACGGGTAGGCGGGCATGTTGGACTCGGGCACCACGTCGCGCGGGTCGTTGAGGTGCGCGCGGTGCCAGTCGGCCGAGTAGCCGCGCAGGCCGACACGGGCCAGGTCCGGCCCGGTGCGCTTGCTGCCCCACTGGAACGGGTGGTCGTAGACCGACTCGCCCGCCAGCGAGTAGTGCCCGTAGCGCTCGGTCTCGAAGCGCAGGGTGCGCACCATCTGCGAATGGCAGTTGTAGCAGCCCTCGCGGATGTAGACGTCGCGGCCGGCCAGCTCCAGCGCCGGGTACGGCTTGACCCCCGGCAGCGGCTTGATCGCCTCGGCCTGGAACATCAGCGGCACGATCTCCGCCAGCCCGCCGAAGGAGACCGCCACAGCGATCAGGATGGCCATCAGGCCGATGTTCTTCTCGATCTTGTCGTGTGCGTGTGTGTGGCTCATGGCCGGTCCTCTAGGCGCGGGCATCGGAAACGTCCGGCGGCAGGACCGCCTGCGGCGCGGGCGCCGCGACGGCCTCCCGGAAGGTCCTGAACACGTTCCAGGCCATCACCAGCATGCCGGCGAGCACGATCAGGCCGCCGCCGAGCCGGAACAGGTAGTAGGGCTTGGTGGCGTTGAGCGCCTCGACGAAGGAATAGACCAGCGTGCCGTTGTCCGGGTCGGTGGCGCGCCACATCAGGCCCTGCATCACGCCGGCGATCCACATCGAGGCGATGTAGACGACCAGGCCGATCGTGTGCAGCCAGAAGTGCGTGTCGATCAGCTTGACCGAGTACATCCTCGGCAGGCCGAGCAGGCGCGGCAGCATCGCGTAGATCGAGCCGATCGAGATCATCGCCACCCAGCCCAGCGCGCCGGAGTGCACGTGGCCGATGGTCCAGTCGGTGTAGTGGCTGAGCGAGTTGACCGTCTTGATCGACATCATCGGTCCCTCGAACGTGCTCATCATGTAGAACGAGAGCGAGACGATGAGGAACTTCAGGATCGGGTCGGTGCGCAGCTTGTACCAGACGCCCGACAGGGTGAGGATGCCGTTGATCGCGCCGCCCCACGAGGGCGCCAGCAGGATCAGCGAGAACACCATGCCCAGCGACTGCGCCCAGTCGGGCAGCGCCGTGTACTGCAGGTGGTGCGGGCCGGCCCACATGTACACCGCGATCAGCGCCCAGAAGTGCACGATCGACAGCCGGTAGGAGTAGATCGGCCGGCCGGCCTGCTTGGGCACGAAGTAGTACATCATGCCGAGGAAGGCGGTGGTCAGGAAGAAGCCCACCGCGTTGTGCCCGTACCACCACTGCACCATCGCGTCGACCGTGCCGGAGTACACCGGGTACGACTTGAACGCCCCGGCCGGGATGGCGATGTTGTTGACCACGTGCAGCAGCGCCACCGCGATGATGTAGGCGCCGTAGAACCAGTTGGCGACGTAGATGTGCTTGACCTTGCGCCGGGCGATGGTGCCGAAGAACAGCACCGCGTAGGCGACCCACACGATGGTGATCAGCACGTCGATGGGCCACTCCAGCTCCGCGTACTCCTTGCCCTGCGTGTAGCCGAGCGGCAGGGTGACCGCGGCGGCCACGATCACCAGCTGCCAGCCCCAGAACACGAACGACGCCAGCCGGTCCGACAGCAGCCGCACGTGGCAGGTGCGCTGCACCGTGTACAGGCTGGTGGCGAACAGGGCCGAGCCGCCGAAGGCGAAGATCACCGCGTTGGTGTGCAGCGGGCGCAGCCGTCCGTAGCTGAGCCAGGGCAGGTTGAAGTCGAGGGAAGGCCAGTACAGCTGCGCCGCGATCAGCACGCCGACCAGCATGCCGACCACTCCCCATACCACGGTCATCACGGCGAACTGCCGCACGACCCTGTCGTTGTAGCTTTCCACTCGCCGCCTCCTCAGCACGGAAACGGCGGCGAGTGTGGAGAACGGCCGGCGGGCCGCAGTTGACCACAGTCAATTTCCGCGCCGGGCGCGGATGGCGCGCTTTGTCGCAGGCGGCGCCCGCCGCGGCGGGCGCAAATATCTCTCCATCTCGAAAAAGAGATATACAATGGCCCGCGCCATCCCACGGAACCGCCGCGATGCCGTCCATCAGCTTCGAATTCTTCCCGCCCAAGACCGAGGAGCAGCGCGCCCAGCTGGACCGCACCACCGCGCTGCTCAAGCCGCATGCGCCCGACTACGTCTCGGTGACCTTCGGCGCCGGCGGCTCCACCCTGAGCTACACCGGCGAGACGGTGGCGCGGCTGCACCGCGAGCACGGCCTGGAGGTGGCGCCGCACCTGTCGTGCATGGGCGGCACGCGCCAGGAGATCGCCGCGCTGCTGGACGGCTACCGCGCCGCCGGCTACCGCCGCCTGGTGGCGCTGCGCGGCGACCTGCCCTCGGGCATGGCCTCGCCGGGCGACTTCCGCTACGCCGCCGAGCTGGTGCGCTTCATCCGCGCGCACTCGGGCGACCATTTCCACGTCGAGGTGGCGGCCTACCCGGAAATCCACCCGCAGGCCGAGGACGCGCTGGCGGACCTGAAGCACTTCAAGGCCAAGGTGGAGGCCGGCGCGGACGGCGCGATCACCCAGTACTTCTTCAACCCCGACGCCTACTTCCGCTTCGTCGACGACGCCCGCCGGCTGGGCGTGGCGGTGCCGATCGTGCCGGGCATCATGCCGATCGCCAACTTCGGCCAGCTCAAGCGCTTCTCCGACGCCTGCGGCGCGGAGATCCCGCGCTGGATCGCCAAGCGCATGCAGGCGCATGGCGACGACGCCGAGGCGATCCGCGAGCTGGGCGCGGACGTGGTGGCGCAGCTGTGCCGGCGGCTGCTCGACGGCGGCGCGCCGGGCCTGCACTTCTACACCTTGAACCGCGCCCGCCCGACCCTGGCGATCCTCGACCGGCTGCACTGACCGCGGCGGCGCCCGGCACTATCCTGCCGAGGATGCGCCCCGCCCTGCTCCTGCTGCTGCTCGCCCTGCCCTGGCCGCTCCCCGCGGCGGCGCAGACGATCCACCACTGCGTCGACGCGCGCGGCAACCCGGTGTTCACCGACCGCCAGTGCAGCGACCTGCAGGCCGTGCCGTACACGCCGCGCGCCGCGCCCGAAACCGCCGCGCCCGCCGCCGCGCCGCCGCTGCTGTGCGCGGCGGATTTCAGCGCATTGCGGCAGGCGGTGGTCGAGGCGTTCGCCACCCGCGACGCCAACCGGCTGGCCGGGCTGATGCTGTGGGAAGGCCACGGCCGCCAGGGCGTGGTGGCCGGCATCCGCCGGCTGGCGGCGCTGATGGAGCGGCCGCTGGTCGAAGTGGGCCGGGCCTCGTCCGAGGCCACGGACGACGACGGCCCGCCCGACGCCGCCATGCCGGACGCCGTGCCCGCGGACACGGCGCAGACGCCGCCCGAGCTGGTGCTGCGCACCGCCTCGTCCGACGGCAGCGGCGTGCCGGACGAGACCCGCTTCGCGGTCGTGCGCCGCTCCGGCTGCCTCTGGCTGCGGCCGTAGGCGTCCGGGTTCGCGGAAGGCGGCGAGCCGGTATCATGGGCGGTCCCCTCCGGAGAATCGCCATGGCGCAGCAATACCCCGACTGGATCTGGCACAACGGCGCGATCAAGCCCTGGGCCGAGGCCACCACCCACGTGATGGCGCACGCGCTGCACTACGGCTCGTCCGTGTTCGAGGGCATCCGCAGCTACGTGACCCCGGACGGCGCGGCGATCTTCCGCCTCACCGACCACCTCAAGCGGCTGTACCAGTCGGCGAAGATCTACGACATGGCCCTGCCCTACACGCAGGACCAGCTCGCCGCGGCCTGCCGCGAGGTGATCCGGAAGAACGGCCTGGCCGCCGCCTACCTGCGCCCGGTGGCCTACCGCGGCCTGGGCGGCTTCGGCCTTTCCGCCGAGACGCCGATCGACGTGGCGGTAGCGGCCTGGCCGATGGGCCCCTACCTCGGCCCCGAGGCGCTGGAGCAGGGCATCACCGCCTGCGTGTCGAGCTGGCAGCGCTTCGCGCCCAACACCATTCCCGCCGGCGCCAAGGCCGGCGGCAACTACCTCTCCGGCCAGCTGATCGCGCGCGAGGCGCGCCGGCTGGGCTTCGGCGAGGGCATCGCGCTGGCCGCCGGCGGCCTGCTCAGCGAGGGCGCGGGCGAGAACCTGTTCCTGGTGTTCGACGGCGTGCTGCACACCACGCCGGCCAGCGCCTCCATCCTCACCGGCATCACCCGCGACACGCTCAAGGTGCTGGCGCGCGAGGACGGCATCGAGGTGGTCGAGCGCGACATCCCGCGCGAGTACCTGTACCTGGCCGACGAGGTGCTGATGTGCGGCACCGCCGCCGAGGTCACGCCGATCCGCGCCATCGACGGCAAGCCGGTCGGCGCCGGCAAGGCCGGTCCCGTCACCCGCCGCCTGCAGGAGCTGTACTTCGGCCTGTTCGACGGCCGCACGCATGACAAGTGGGGCTGGCTGGAGTCGGTCTGAGGGAAGAGGGATGAAGGGCGAGTAGCGAGGGCGCCATTCGCGGCGCCTTGCACCACGGAGACGCAAACGAAAGCGCCCCGCATGCGGGGCGCTTTCGTCTCGTGCGAGGCCTATTTGCCCGGAGCCGCCGGGCTGGCGCGACCATCCATGCCCGTGCCCGCGCTACTCACTATTCACTACTCGTCCCTCACCCCTGCCTCCCGAACACGATGCTGGCAATCGCCCCGTTGGCGTCGGCGCGCGGGCGCATCGACACGTCCCAGCCGTACAGGTCGCACAGCCGGCGCACGATCGCCAGGCCCAGCCCGGCGCCGCTGCCGCCCGCGCCCTCGCCGCGCACGCCGCGCTGGAACAGCCGCTCGGCGTCCTCCGGCTTGATGCCCGGGCCGGTGTCGATCACCTCGACACGGTCGCTGCCGATCTCCACCCGCACCATGCCCTGCAGCGTGTACTTGATCGCGTTGCCGATCAGGTTGGTCAGCGCCACCGACAGCACCGAGGCCGGCGCGTTGACGGTGAGCGGCGCGTTCACCGCCAGCTCGATGCCCAGCGGCTTGTCGCGCATCTGCGGGCGCTGGCTCTCGATCACGTCGGCGGCCACCTTGGCCACCTCGGTGGTCTCGCCGCGGGTGGGGCCGCGCCGCTCGGCGCGCGAGAGCAGCAGCAGCGCCTCGATCAGCTCGGTGGCCTGGCGCGAGGCGCGCTCGATGCGCTTCAGGCGCTCGCGCAGCTTGTCGGTGAGGTCGGGCGAGGCCTGCAGCAGCTCGGTGGTGCTGGCGATCACCGCCAGCGGCGTGCGCAGCTCGTGGCTGACGTCGGAATTGAACTCGCGGTCGCGCTCGACCATCGCGGTGAGCTTCTCGGCGTAGGCGTCCAGCGCCTGCGCCAGCTCGCCCACCTCGTCGTCGGCGAAGTGCGGCGCCAGCGGCTCGGCCTTGCCGTTCTTGCGGAAGTCGCGCAGGCGCTGCGCCAGCTCGGTGACCGGCTTGAGCACCTTGCGCGACAGCCACAGGCCGATCGCCAGCGAGAGCAGGCCGAACAGGAACACCGCGCCGATCACGCTGAACAGCAGCTGCTGCTTGCCGAGGTCGTCGCGGCTGATGTCGTAGCTCAGGAAGGCGATCAGGCCGTACTTGCGGCTCACCGCCAGCTTGTAGTGCCGCTGGCGCCCGTGCTCGTCCACCTCGTGCATGTCGTACACGCCGGTGTCGAGGTTCTGCCAGGCCAGCGGCGCCTTGTAGATGGTGCGGTCGCTCCACAGCCACGCGGTGACCAGCTCCGACTGCAGCGGCTGGTCGGGGTGGTCGTGCTTGTTCTCCACCGCCTGGTTGACGTCGTTCTGCAGGCTGGCGTTGATCAGCTGGTCCTCCACCCGCGAGCGGATGTCCAGCGACGCCAACGCGAACAGCGCGCTCAGTCCGAAGCCGAACAGCGCGAAGGAGACGACCAGGCGGAAGCGCAGCTTACGTCTGGACCGCATCCGGATCGACCATCCGATAGCCGATGCCGTGCCGCGTGTGGATCAGCGGCTTGTCGAACGGCTTGTCGATCGCCGCGCGCAGGCCGTGGATGTGCACGCGCAGGGAGTCGCTGTCCGGCAGCTCCTCGCCCCACACCCGCTGCTCCAGGTCCTGCCGCGTCACCACCGAGGGGCTGGCTTCCATCAGCGCCTGCAGCAGCTTCAGGCCGATCGGGTTCAACTGGATCGACTTGCCGTCGCGGGTCACGGTGAGCGTGTCCAGGTTGTAGGTGAGGTCGCCCACCTTCAGCACGCGGCTCTGCGGGCCCTTGCCGCGGCGCGCCAGCACCTCCAGCCGCGCGGCCAGCTCCTGCAGCGCGAACGGCTTGGTCATGTAGTCGTCGGCGCCGGACTCGAAGCCGGTGAGCTTCTGCTCCAGCGCGTCGCGCGCGGTGAGCATCAGGATCGGCGTCTGCTTGTGCGCCTCGTGGCGCAGCTTCTTGGCCACGTCCAGCCCGTCCATGCCGGGCAGGGTCAGGTCCAGCACGATCACGTCGAAATCGTGCACCACCGCCAGGTGCAGGCCGGTCACGCCGTCGCCGGCGAAGTCCACCACGTGGCCGCGGTCTTCCAGATAATCGCCGATGTTGGTCGCGATATCGCTGTTGTCTTCGATCACCAGTACGCGCATTGCGCCGCTCCGTACACCACCGGCACCCGGCCGTCGGAGTGCAAGCTTAACAAGCCGGCGCGGGAAAGACGCCGGCCCGGCCGCCCGCCAGCTGAACGCGCGGCTCAGGGCCCGGAGCCCGGACAAAGAAAAGCCCAGGCGCACGAGCCGATCGCGACGCCTGGGCGCAAGCTACTGCCCCGATACCGAAATCTGCTGTCACCGAAACCAGAGGTTGAAGTGTCGAGCAAATTTGCAGTGGGGCCGTTATAGGCGCCGGGCGGTTACAAGCCGGTTAACCCGATGCAGGCCGGCGGTTAACCCGCGCCGGCGGAGCCGCGGGACCGCGCGCCGGCGGGCGCGTCATTGGCCGACGTTGCGCTCCAGATAGCGGATGATGTGCGCCGAGACGTCCACCCCGGTGGCCGTCTCGATGCCCTCCAGGCCCGGCGAGGCGTTCACCTCCAGCAGCAGCGGGCCGCGCCGGGAGCGCAGCAGGTCGACCCCGGCGATGCCCAGCCCCACCGCCTCGGCGGCGCGCACCGCCAGGCGCCGCTCCTCCGCGCTCAGCACGGCCTTGACCGCGCTGCCGCCGCGGTGCAGGTTGGCGCGGAAGTCGCCTGGGGTGGCCTCGCGCTGCATCGCCGCCACCACCTTGCCGCCGACCACGAAGCAGCGCAGGTCGCAGCCCTTGGCCTCGGCGATGAACTCCTGCACCACGAAGTTGGCGTACAGGCCGCGGAAGGCCTCGATCACGCTCTGCGAGGCGGCGCGCTTCTCGGCCAGCACCACGCCGTTGCCCTGGCTGCCCTCGTTGAGCTTGATCACGTGCGGCGGCTCGCCCAGCAGGGCGAGCAGGTCGTCGGTGTCGTCCGGGTTGTCGCCGAACACCGTCATCGGCATCGGGATGCCCTGCGCGGCGAGCACCTGCAGGCAGCGCAGCTTGTCGCGCGCGCACAGCACCGCGCCGGACGGGTTGGGCGTGTACACGCCCAGCATCTCCAGCTGGCGCAGCACGGCGGTGCCGTAGAAGGTGCTCTGCGAGCCGATGCGCGGGATCACCGCCTCGAAGTCGCGCAGCGCCTTGCCGCGGTAGCGGATCGCCATGTCGCCGGGGGCGATGCGCACGTAGCAGCGCAGCGGGTCGAGCACGCGCACCACGTGGCCGCGCTGGCGCGCCGCCTCGACCAGCCGGCGGGTGGAATACAGCCGGGTGTTGCGCGACAGGACGGCGATCTTCATCGCAGCTCCGCGATCCGCTGCCTGGACTGCGTGTAGGAACGCGCCGGATCGACCGCGAAGCGGCCCTCCAGCGCGGTGCGCCCCAGCAGCATCGGGAACAGCATGTGCCGGCGGTCGGTCAGGCTGATGTCGATGCCGAAGCGGTGGCCCGCCAGCAGCAGCTCGCTGCGGATGAACCAGCGCTCGGTGCGGCGCCCGCCGGTGTCGGTGACGACGCGCCGGTCCAGTGCCGGCGCCTCGCACAGGAAGGTCTGCGCGCGCCGCCGCCCCGGGCTCACGCCGAAGCGCAGCCAGGTGACGCCGCCGCGCTCGAACGCCTCGAGGCCGTCCACGTGCAGCGCGCTGCTGCGCGCGCCGGTGTCCAGCTTCGCCCTGAGCAGGCCGATGCCGAGCTGCGGCAAGGCCACACGCTCCCGCCAGCCGAGTGAGATCACATCCGTCATGGGGGTCGGGCGCGCTCGGTGGGGATCGAGGGGGAAGGTGGAGCGGGCGATGGGAACATCACGCCGCACTCAAATCGTTGATTGATAACGGGTTTATTCCGTTTGGCGCTACGGAACTAGGCCAGATTATGTACCGGACGTACCGCGTCGGCAACCAGATCCTATCCGCATTTGTCTGCTGACATTCACGGTCAGTCATCAACGCGCGCTCCAGGCAGACGTGTTTCATTCTATCGTTTGATGTATAAGATCAACGAAATCAAGGAACATCTTTGGGGCAATGGAAAGATCCTCACATGCCCAGCGCGCTCTTGCCCTGCTCCACAAGCAGGGCTTTCTGCGCACCAGCGACTTGGACACCATCGGCGCGCCGCGGGTGGTGCTGACACGTCTGTCCACTTCCGGGCAGTTGGAGCGTGTCGGGCGCGGCCTCTACCGTTTGCCAGGCAACCCCATGTCCGAGCAGGAGGACCTCGCCACGATTGCAGTCAAGGTTCCCAAAGCCGTGTTCTGCTTGCTGACGGCACTCCAGTTCCACGAACTGACCACGCAACTGCCTCGCCAAGTTTGGATTGCCATGCCTCGTGGCAGCCACACCCCACGTATCGAGCACCCGCCGATCAAGATGGTGCAGATGGCGGGTGATGCCTATGCCTTGGGCATTGATGAGCACGAACGCGATGGCGCCAGACTGCGGATCTACAGTGCCGCCAAAACCGTGGCGGACTGCTTCAAGCACCGCAACCAGATCGGCCTGGACGTGGCCATTGAGGCGCTGAAGGCTGCCTGGAAGACACGCAAGGCTTCAGCCGATGACCTATGGCGCCATGCCAAGGTCTGCCGGGTCGCAAATGTCATGCGTCCTTACCTGGAGGCGGTTTCGCATGAGTGACCACGCCGCCTTGATTCGCGCTTTCCGGGCAAGCCGATCCGTGCATTCGGATCGAGACGTCGTTGTCAACGAACGGCTCGGATAAGGCAGCCCATCATGGCACTCGACCACCTCACACTCACCACATACCGCGATCGGCATCCTGCATGGCGATTGCTGGCCTCGCCACATGCGCCATTGGTAGCAAGCTTCCTGTACCGGGTGTTCGTTGCACCGAACGTGCGGCTGACGAGCGAAGCGGATCTGGCCGAAATGCTGGAAGATGAGCTGTTTGCCCTGCGCGAACAGCTCGGTGCAGAGGTGTATCCGAAAGCCGCAACTGAATACCTGAATGACTGGTGCGCGCCGGACAAGGGCTGGCTGCGCAAGTTCTACAAGCCCGGAACCGACGAGGCCCAGTTCGATCTCACCCCCGCCACCGAAAAAGCCATCGCCTGGCTGGTATCGCTGACCGAACGGCCTTTCGTCGGCACTGAATCTCGCCTGCTGACCTTGTTCGCGCTGCTGGAGCAGATCAGCACCGGAAGCGAGGCCGATCCAGCCAGGCGCCTGGAGGAACTGCGCCGCAAGCGCGACGAGATCGACGCCGAGATCGGCCGCGTCTTGTCCGGCGACGTGCCGCTCATGGATGACACGGCCATCAAGGATCGCTTCCTGCAATTCCAACAGTTGGCGCGCGAACTGCTGAGTGACTTCCGCCAGGTGGAACACAACTTCCGCCAACTCGACCGCAGCGTCCGCGAGAAGATCGCGTTGTGGGACGGCAGCAAGGGGACGCTGCTCGACGAGGTCATGGGCGAGCGCGACGCCATCGGGGATTCCGACCAGGGGCGCAGCTTCCGTGCATTCTGGGATTTCCTGATGTCCAGCCGTCGCCAGGAAGAACTGTCCGCACGGCTCGACCATATCCTCGGCCTGCCCGCCGTGGCTGCGCTCAAGCCGGAGCCGCGCACCCGCCGGGTGCACCACGATTGGCTGGAAGCCGGCGAACATACCCAGCGCACGGTAGCGCAGTTGTCGCAACAACTGCGCCGCTTCCTGGATGACCGGGCCTTCCAGGAAAACCGTCGCATCCTCGAACTGTTGCGCAGCATTGAGACCAAGGCGCTTGCATTGCGCGACATGCCACCGACCGGCGAAGTGATGCTCCTCGACGAGATGGGCGCGGACATCGCCTTGCCGCAGGAACGCCCCCTGTTTGCGCTCCATGCCAAGCCACGCCTGGCGGAACTGATACTTGAATCCGGCGAGGACGACGACATCGACACCACACGCCTGTTCGACCAGCACGTCGTGGACAAGACCCGCCTGCGTGAGGCCCTGCGGCAGGCATTGCGGCAGCAGTCGCAGATCAGCTTGCGCGCGTTGCTGGAGACCCAGCCGCTGCAACAGGGATTGGCCGAACTGGTCACCTGGCTGGAACTGGCCCACGCGGGCAGCCGCTGGCTGGATGGCCTCAGGGCCACGGTGGATGACGATGTGCAGGAGATCATCGAATGGGCCATGCAGGACAGCGATGGCTCGACGGTACGACGGCGGGCGCGAATGCCACGCGTGATTTTTACGCGTTGAATGCAAGCTGCGACGGATAGAGCGGAGACCCATGAACGATATGCACCAGGATGATCCAGAAGGCGGCACCGAGTCGCGCCCGCCCGTTGTAGCGGAACTCTCGCAACTGATGGTGCATTTGCTCAAAGGCGTGTTGTACCGTCAGGACGACGAGCGCCTATGGGCCAGCCTGTTGAGCCTGCAAGCGCGGGTGCGGGAGCAGGCGGCGGTGTTGTTGCTGGATCTGGTACTGGACGAAGCCGAGGGGTACGCCTTCTTCAAAAGCCAGCCGGAGCCGGAGGATGTGGACGCCACACCCCGTCCGCCGCGCCTGATCGCGCGACGGCCGCTGTCCTACCCGGTCAGCCTGATGCTGGCCTTGCTGCGCAAGCGCATGGCCGAAGCCGACGCCGGCGGCGGCGATACCCGGCTGGTGCTGTCGCGCGAGGAGATCGCCGAACTGATGCGCGTGTTTCTGCCGGACGGCACCAACGAAGCGCGCCTCGTCGACCAAGTGGATTCGACCATCACCAAGGTGGTGGAATTGGGCTATCTGCGCAAGCTCAAGCCCGCTGCCGGCGCAGCTCAGCAGGCACCTCGCTACGAGGTGCGGCGCATCCTCAAGGCGTTCGTCGATGCACAGTGGCTGGCCGACTTCGATGCGCGCCTGGAGGGCTATCGCACCGCATTGTCAGGTGCCGATCGCGACAAGGAAGCTGGCCGATGAACGATTTTTCGCCACAGGAGCTCGATTTCGTGGCCGACGACAGCCGCGTCGGCTTTCGCCTGCAGCGGCTGGAAGTTCTGAACTGGGGCACATTCGACCGGCGCGTCTGGCGCTATGAACTCGATGGGCGTAACGGCCTGCTCACTGGCGACATCGGTTCGGGCAAATCCACCCTGGTCGATGCCGTCACCACGCTGCTGGTGCCAGCGCAACGCATCGCCTACAACAAGGCCGCAGGCGCCGAGACGCGTGAGCGATCACTGCGGTCCTACGTGCTGGGCCATTACAAGAGCGAGCGCAACGAAACCACCGGCAGCGCCCGCCCGGTGGCGCTGCGCGATGCAAGCAGCTACAGCGTGATCCTGGGTGTGTTCCGCAACGAAGCCTATGGCCAGTCGGTCACGCTGGCGCAGGTATTCTGGTTTCGCGAACCACAGGGCCAGCCCGCACGCTTGTTCGTGACGGTAGAGCGGGAGCTGTCCATCACCGAGCACTTTTCCGGATTCGGCAGCGACATCAACGGCCTGCGCAAGAAGTTGCGCGCGATGGGCTGCGAACTGAATGACAGCTTCCCGCCCTACGGCGCCTGGTTCCGCCGCCGCTTCGGCATCGAGCACGAGCAGGCGCTGGAGCTGTTCCATCAGACGGTTTCCATGAAATCGGTTGGCAATCTGACCGATTTCGTGCGCAGCCATATGCTCGAACCGTTCGACGTGGGGGGGCGCATCGAGGCACTGCTCGGCCATTTCGATGACCTCGACCGCGCCCACCAGTCGGTACTCAAGGCCAAGCGGCAGATCGAGTTGTTGACTCCGCTGGTGGAGGATGGCCTTCGCCACGGGCAAATCGCCGCCGAGATCCAGGCGCTGCGCGAAGGACGCGATGCATTACGCCCGTACTTCGCCGGCTTGAAGGCAGCACTGCTGGAGAGGCGCCTGGAATTGTTGACTCAGGATGCGACGCGCTGGGACGCCCGCATCAAGCAACTGGGAGAGCAACGAGACAACGCCCGAATCGAGCAGGGGAAGCTCGAAGGCGCACTGCGCGAGAACGGCGGCGACCGGCTGCAACAACTCGCTGCCGCCATTCAGCAGCAGGAGGCAGAGAAACAGCAACGGCAGGAGAAAGCGGACACCTACACCACGCTATTGACGCGCATTGGAGAAGCAGCGCCGGGAGACGAAGCTGCTTTCATGACACAAAGATCCACCATCGGAGAACACGCCGAAGCGCTGCGCACAAGCATTGCGGACCACGATACGCAGATCAATGAAGACGGATATGCGCTGCGGCGGGGTCAGGAAGAACACAAAGCGCTCAGCGACGAGATCGACAGCCTTGCGCGTCGCAAGAGCAATATCGACGCGGCCCAGGTGCGCATCCGCGACGCATTGTGCGCCGCCCTGTCCATCGCCGAGGAAGACCTGCCCTTTGCCGGCGAACTGATCCAGGTGCGCGAGGACGAACGCGACTGGGAGGGCGCGGCCGAACGCCTGCTGCATGGCTTCGGCCTGTCCCTGCTGGTGCCGGATAGGCACTACAAGGACGTGGCCGACTGGGTGGAGCGCCAGCACCTGGGCACGCGCCTGGTGTACTTCCACGTGCGTGCGCGCAAGTCCACGCTGGCCGGCAGCCTGCACCCCCAGTCGCTGGTGCGCAAGCTGCTCATCAAGCCCGACACGCCGTACTACGACTGGCTTGAACGCGAACTGCACCACCGCTTCGACCTGGCCTGCTGCGACAACACCGAGCAGTTCCGCCGCGAGACCCGAGCCATCACCCGCGCCGGACAGATCAAGGACCCGAGCGGACGCCACGAAAAGGACGACCGCCGCCGCATCGACGACCGCAGTCGCTACGTGCTGGGCTGGAGCAACGCCGACAAGCTGCGGACCTTGCGTGACGAACGTGAAGGCCTGGAACAGCGACTGGGCGACATCGGTCTGCGCATTGCCAACACACAGCGATTGCGCGGGCAATGCCAGGCGCAACTGGAGGCCTTGGCCAAGCTCGAAGTCTTCACCCGCTACAGCGAGATCGACTGGCAGGCACCGGCACGCGAGATTGCCCGGCTGACCGAGGAACGCGACCGCCTCAAGGCGGCCTCCGATACCCTGCGGGAACTGGAAAGCCAACTGGCGCAGGTCGTTGAGCGCCTGAAGGAGATCGAAGGCGATCTTGGCGAGGCACAAGGCAAACGCGGAGAAATTCGCAGCAAGCACGAAACTGCCCAGGCACAGCATGCGCAGGCTCTCGAAATCCAGACGCAAGCCGCACTCGACGACATGTTGCTGCAATCTCTTGAGGGCTGGCGCGCCGAAGTCCTGGGCGACCACCAGCTCACGGTGGAATCCTGCGACAACCGCGAACAGGACGTGCGCAATGGCTTGCAGGCGCGCATCGATGCCGAAGACAAGCGTCTCTCACGCCTGACCGAACGCATCATCAACGCCATGCGCGGTTTTAAGGAGGCCTTCAAGGCAGAGACCGCCGAGATCGACATCAGCCTGGCCGCGCTGCCCGAGTTCGAGCGCTTGATGAAGGATTTGCAGCACGACGACCTGCCGCGCTTCGAAGCGCGTTTCAAGGAACTGCTCAACGTCAATACCATCAACGAGATCGCCAATTTCAACGCCCAGCTCGCGCGCGAGCGTGAAACGATCAAGGAGCGGGTCGATGTCATCAACCAATCCTTGCAGGTGATCGACTACAACCCCGGACGCTACATCCGGTTGCTGGCGCAACCCAGCCCCGATGCGGAGATCCGCGACTTCCTGCAGGATCTGCGTGCCTGCACCGAAGGCGCGCTGAGCGGCTCGGAAGACGAACAGTATTCCGAGACCAAATTTCTGCAGGTCAAAGCCATCATCGACCGCTTCCGGGGGCGCGAGGGACTGGCCGAGATCGACCGGCGCTGGATGCAGAAGGTGACCGACGTGCGCAACGGCTTCCTGTTTTCCGCCAGCGAGCGCTGGCGCGAGGACGATGCCGAGCACGAACACTACTCCGACTCCGGCGGCAAATCCGGCGGGCAGAAGGAGAAGCTGGCCTATACCGTGCTGGCCGCCAGCCTGGCCTACCAGTTCGGCCTGGAATGGGGGGCGGTGCGCTCGCGCTCGTTCCGTTTTGTCGTGATCGACGAAGCCTTCGGGCGCGGCTCGGATGAATCGGCCCAGTATGGGCTGGAACTGTTCCGCCAGCTCAACCTGCAACTGCTGATCATTACGCCGCTGCAAAAGATCCACATCATCGAGTCCTACGTGTCCAGCGTCGGCTTCGTGCACAACGAAGGCGGCCGCGAGTCGCGGCTGCGCAACCTGAGCATTGAAGAGTATCGTGCGCAGAAGGCTGCTGCCACGGGAGCCGCCCCATGACCTGGAGCCAGCCCACCGATCTGCGCACGCAGGTCGAACGGCTGTGGCAGCGCGGCGAACTGCTGCGTACCGTGGTCGGCGGTGACACACTGAATTGGCCATTGCGGCTGTCGCTGAAGTCGCCGTCCGCCGCCGATCTCAGCAACCGTTTCGATGCCGTGCGCGGCTGGGTGCGGGAAATCAGCGCCATGCCGCGCGTGCGCATCGAATGGCGCGAGTGGATGCACCGGGTGCAGGGCCGGCAGCGTCTGCCGGACACGCTGTGGATCGATACGTTGGACGATGCACTGGCGATGATCGGCAAGACCGGCGATGCCCGCCGGTTCCAGGCGCTCTGGCAGCAAACTGCCGAAGCGCAACCCACACTGCTGGCATGGCTGCAAAGATCGCCGTTGCAGACTTTGGCGCTGGCCGAACACTGGCCACGCCTGCTGGCCGTGGTGGCCTGGGTGCAAGCCCATCCGCGCCCAGGCGTCTATCTTCGGCAGGTTGACGCGCCGGGCGTGGACAGCAAATTCATCGAAGCCCATCGCGGTACGCTGGCTCAGTGGCTGGATCTGGCTTTGCCGACGGAAGCCATCGACCACGCTGCTACCGGGATGGCCGGGTTTGCCCGTCGCTACGGTTTTCTGGAGAAGCCCGTTCGCATCCGCCTGCGCTTGCTCGATCCGCAACTGCCCCAGCTTCCCGGCTGCACCGGACTGACCGACATCACCCTGGATGAGGATAGCTTCGCCACGCTCACCTTGCCTGCGCAGCGTGTGTTCATCACCGAAAACGAGGTGAACTTCCTAGCGTTCCCACCGGTCTCCAGTGCCATCGTCGTGTTCGGTGCCGGCTATGGCTGGGGAGCGCTCGCCCGAGCCAACTGGCTGCATCGCGCCTCTCTGCACTACTGGGGAGACATCGATACCCATGGCTTTGCCATTCTGGACAGCCTGCGCAAGTATTTCCCGCTAGCCGCTTCGTTCCTCATGGACCGCTCCACCCTGATGGCCCACGCACTTCAATGGGGTGACGAGCCCCTCGACAAACGCCATACGTTGCCCTTGTCCCGACTGGTCGATGAGGAGGCCGCTCTCTACGACGACTTGCGTCATGACCGAATCCGGCCACAGCTGCGGCTGGAACAGGAACGCATCAGCTATCGCTGGCTATGCGCGGCGTTGGCGACAACAGTCCAGGACGATTCTCGGCCGTAGCGGTATGTCCTGCCGATGTCGTCAGGGCGTGGTCGATTCGACGAACGCCGGCTCGAAATCCAGCAGGTCGGTACCGCGCATGCCCAATCCCCGGGCCACTGCACGCCAGCCCGCCACGGCCTGGGCCACTTCGTTCCAGATCGCCTGCGCTTGCGCAGCATCCAGCCTGAAATACGACGCGGCGGCCATCAGCATGTCACGGCTGTCGATGACGCCGGTGTCCTCGGTCAGCCAGGTCTTGCTCTCGCGACGGTCGCCCGGCATCGGGTTCAGGTCGAAGGCCGGCGACAGGCGCCAGCCGCGCCGGCGCGCGTCGTAGAGGAAGCCGGTGTTGCGCAGGTGGTCGTCGGTATTGCAGATCAGGAAATTGAGGACCAGCCGCCGCCACAGCTCATGGATGTCGGCGATCGGATCGGCGCCCGACTGAAGCAGCACATCCACCAGTTCGGTGTAGGCATGCGTCGCATCGCGGCCATCGGACTGGAGCATCGTCGCGGCCGACACGTAGGGGATGCGAGCGCCGTCGTCGGTGCGGTCGAAACGCCGGATGACGGCGACCGCCGTGCCGCCGATCATTTCCACGCGGGCCGGCGCCGCGCGGATGCCGGCCCTGGCCGCCAGTTGCATGGCCAGCACTTCGCCCCGGATCACGTCGCGCCGGTCCGCCTGGCTGGGAAACTTGCCGACCGCCAGGCGTCCGTCAGCGTCCCGCACCGTGGACTTCGGCCGGGCACCACCCAGCGACGTGCCTTGCCCCAGCAGGTAGCGCAGGTCCTGCGCACTTTCCGTTCCGTCTTCCAGGGCGCGGGCCGCGTGGAGCACCTTCTCCAGTTCCACCAGTGGCGGTACGTGCCGGTTCGCTCCTCCGGCGCGCAGGTAGGCGCCAGAGTGCGGATCGAACAGGCGCAGCGCGCCGATGCGCGCCTCGTCGTCCACCCACATCACGAAGTCCACCGGGTCCAATGCAGGCGTGTCGCGGTCCTCCTGCCGCAGCTTCGCATGGGCGCGCCGGATCACGCGCTCGCCCCAGGCGTCGGGCGCGGTGTCCTCCAGCGCGAGGAAGAACACCTGCCGGGGATGTTGCACGCCGGCCACCGGCTGGAGGTCGGGCGACAGCGTGAAGAACCGGGCATCCCGCAGCCAGCCTTCGTCATAGCTGAACGCGCTGCGCCGGCCGCTGCCAAGATGCAGGCGCCCCACGACCAAGCCGCTCGCCCCCAGGTGGACTTCGAGGTCCGGACGTCGTGCGGGCCGAGGCGTTGCCATCAGAAGCCCTCCAGGTCATCGGCAGGAGCGGGCGCATCGCCCTTGTCGACGACGGGCGCTGCCTGCCGCTTCCTGCCGGCAGAGGTGCGTACCCGCTGCGGCAACTGCGCCCGCACCAGTTCCATGCCGAGCGCATCGTTCTCCAGGGTCATCGCCTGGGCCAGGTCATCGAGCCGGCCCAGCACGTGCAGCGCGCGCAGGAAGGTGTGTAGCGCGGTGCCGGGATAGCCATCTTCCATGCGCCGGACGGTGCTCAGGGACGTGCCGATGCGCTGAGCAAGGTCTTCCTGGCTGAGGCGGCGCATGCGCCGCGCCGCCGAGATGTCCTGCCCCAGGCGGCGCAGCGCGCGCGCGACAGGCTGCGGCATCGCCACCTGCGCACCGGAGCGCTTTTGCTCGGAAGAAGACATCTTTTAGGGCCTCAAATATGAAGTTATTCTCGAAATAAGCATTCATATTTGAATGCAAAAATGGGGGTCAGTCAACCCAGTCCATGTCTGCCCTTGCAGTTCTGGTGACCGCGCTGCGCCATTGCCAGCCGTCCTGTTCGTGAGAGGTGTCACCGGGCTGCCAACTCCCGATGAAATCCGGCAGGTGATCTCACCTCGTCACCGCTCGATTGTTCGCAGGAGCCACCAAACGGCTCCTACGCACGTGAGAGAAACGGGGCGTCATGCTTTGTCGATCTGGGGGAAGACCCCTCGCGTCTTGCCCCAAACCTCGCCGCACCCCGTCGAGGCGGCATCGCCACACCTGTTTCCGCCTGCACTGCGTCTGCTGATAGACCGTCGCTGTCTTGCACGCCGGTGACAACCAGGCTCTAACGCGAGAAGACCAAATCCGTCTTTCGCCTCGATGGCGTCTGTAGCAAACCTCGTTATCGAGCCATCCTGCCATGTGCAGTCAACCGCTTGAAGCATACCGCCACGCAGAGGCTCGGTGCTGGTGGACAAGCGCCATATCGACAGGCGGCTGCTCTGCTGAGCATCCGTCATCCCGGCCTTTGCCACAAGCCAAGCCGCCACCGTCTCGCGCCGTGAAGGCGCGTCCCGGCAGCGATTCCAATCAACGAGAGGAAACAGATGTCCTGAATCCGGTTACCAGGGAGCAGCCATGAGAAAGTCATTTTCTTCCGGCGCCCACGCCAAGGTCTTCTACCGTCCGATCGAGGCGGCCATCCAGTGGGCAGGGCTGTCGCGTTTCGAGCGTCGCATCCTCGATGTCGCCAAGGGGATGAACCGCTTGCCGGAGCACCCCGAACTGGCGCGCTGGCCACAGCTTCGCCTGAACGCGGAACGGATCTACGACGCACTGGTGCACCTCGACCTTCCCTACGGCAAGGACGGCATCACGAGCAACGACCCCGCCTTGCTCGATGACCCCAGCCTCACGATCCGCCACGTCGATCTGAAGGCATGGATGATCCGTTTCTATCCCGACCAGCGACCGGCCTTCCTGTTCGATGCCTTCGAGCGTCACCTGCATCCGGCCGTCAGTGTCGATGCCGTGCAGGCACTGGTCATGGATCGCGAGGCGTTGAAGCTCCAGCTTGCCGACAAGGTGCAAGCCTGGGACGCGCTCTATGACCAGTTCCAGACGCTCAGCCAGGAGCACCAGGCACGTACGGAGCGCGAGAAGCGTTCCGGGATGCCGGGCGCCCGCAGTGAATCCACCTACCTGAATATCGTTGGCGGTCTTCTGACCCTGCTGTTGGGCAAGTCACCCAATGGCGTTCCCTATTCGTCTTTCGAGACGCTGGAGTCGGTCATCAGTGCGCTGGTTGCCCATTACGGCGACAAGTCCGGGATCAGCGAGCGAACGCTGTGGGCGAAGTTTTCGGCAGCCAAGCGTCATCTCGCCACCCGGGACCGCTGACTGCAAGTGCAGACGGCATGTCTGCACTTGCGGTGACTGCGCGGGAACCGCGCTATTGAATACGGGGCACGTCCATCACCGCCGCTACACAGCGCCAAGGAGTGCCCCTCGTGACTGCCCAGACCATCGCCACCGCGACGCCGAACGAACACCGCATCCTGCGCCGCGCGGAAGTCGAGGCCAAGACCGGCTTCAAGCGCGCCCACATCTACAACCTGATCAAGGAGGGTAAGTTTCCCAAGCCCCTGCGCCTCGGGGTACGCGCCATCGGCTGGGATTCGGTGGAGATCGATCAGTGGATCACCGATCGCCTCAGGGAACGGGCGTGAGTCCGCGCTGCGTCGGAATCCCTTCCACGAGGAGTCGCGCCATGCAGGTGGTATCCATCATTTCGACCAAGGGGGGCGTCGGCAAGACGACCACCGCGGCGAACCTGGGCGGCTTCATCGCCGATGCGGGGCTGCGCGTTCTGCTGCTGGACCTGGACGTACAGCCCACCTTGTCGAGCTACTTCACGCTCGGCACGCATGCGCCTGCCGGTATCTACGAGATGCTGGCCTTCAACGAGCAGCGTATCGAGCAATTGGCTTCGCAGACCGCTGTGGCGGGTCTCGACCTGGTGGTCTCGAACGACCGCCGCGGCGAACTGAACACGCTGCTGCTGCACGCGCCCGACGGCAGGCTTCGCCTGCGTCACCTGCTCCCCGCGCTGGCGTCGCACTACGACCTGCTGCTGATCGATACCCAGGGAGCGCGCAGCGTGCTGCTGGAGATGGCGGTACTGGCCTCCAGCCTGGCGCTGTCACCGGTGACGCCGGAAATCCTGGCGGCGCGTGAGCTGAGGCGCGGCACGCTGCAACTGATCGAGGACATCGCTCCGTATCGGCACCTCGGCATCGAGCCACCGCCGCTGCGCTTGCTCATCAACCGCGTGCATCCGGTGTCGTCGAACGCCCGACTGATCCAGCAGGCCCTGCGACAAGTCTTCCAGGCGCACGCTGGCATACAGGTCCTGAACACCAACGTCCCGGCCATCGAGGCCTACCCACGTGCCGCAACACGAGGACTGCCGGTGCATCGCGTCGAGTACCGGCAACCAGTGGGCCGTACTGCGCCTGCGGCGTTGGAGACGATGCGTGCGCTGGCTGGCGAGCTGTTCCCGGCATGGCGGGAGCGCTTCGCGTGCGTTACCGGCAAAGGTCACGCAGGGAGAACCAGGCATGGCGAACGCGCATGAACTGGCCCGCGGCCATGACCGGCTGCGCGCACTGATCGAGTTCGCGCTGAGCGAAGGCTGGCACGTAAAACGCACGCGCGGCGGGCACCTGATGTTCACCAAGCCCGGCTGCGCCGCGATCTACACCAGTTCGACCGCGAGCGATCACCGCGCCAGCCGCAACGCTCGCGCGCAGCTTCGCCGCGCCGATCGACAGGCACCGGTGGCATCTCGGGAGAGCAGCGATGGCTGAGTCGACGCCGCAGGACATGGCCGCCAAGCTGCTGGCCACCGGCTTCGAACGCAGCGGTCCTTCGGCCGCCGCCCTGACCGACCCCATCGCCGATACGCCGATGGTGGTGACGCTGGACGAGTTGCGCCCCTATGAACATGACCCACGCGTGACGCGCAACCCGGCCTACGAGGAAATCAAGGCCTCGATCCGCGAGCGCGGGCTGGACGCACCGCCCGCGATCACCCGCCGGCCGGGCGAGGCGCACTACATCATCAGGAACGGTGGCAATACGCGGCTCGCCATCCTGCGCGAACTGTGGAGCGAAACCAAGGAAGACCGCTTCTTCCGGATCGCGTGCCTGTTCCGCCCGTGGCCGGCGCGCGGCGAAATCGTGGCGTTGACCGGGCACCTGGCCGAGAACGAACTGCGCGGTGGGCTGACCTTCATCGAGCGCGCCCTGGGCATCGAGAAGGCGCGCGAGTTCTACGAGCAAGAAAGCGGCCAGGCGCTGTCACAGAGCGAACTCGCACGGCGGCTGACGGCCGACGGCTATCCGGTGCCGCAGTCACACATCAGCCGCATGAACGATGCGGTGCGCTACCTGCTGCCGGCGATACCGAACCTGCTCTACGGCGGCCTGGGACGACATCAGGTGGAACGGATCGCGGTACTGCGCAAGGCGTGCGAGCGCACCTGGGAGCGGCGTACGCTGGGCCGCACGGTGGCCGTGGACTTCGCCACGCTGTTTCAGGACGTGCTGACGCAGTTCGACACGCAGCCGGATGACTTCTCGCCGCAGCGGGTGCAGGACGAACTGGTGGGCCAGATGGCCGAACTGCTGGAGACGGACTACGACACGCTGGCGCTGGAGATCGACGACAGCGAAAACCGCCAGCGTGCGCTGACCAGCGAACCGGCGGCGCTAACGCCTCCGGCAGCGCCTATCGTGCCTGCTGCTACTTCCGCACCGGTCTCCGCGCCTCAGCAGCCACCCGGGTCGTCCGTACCGCGCGACACCACGCCGGTCGCGCCTTCGGCGCCAGCAGCGACATCGCCTGCATCGTCCGAAGCGCTGGAGGACCAGCACGGACCACACGACGATCGCCTGCAAGGGCACATCGTGACACCGGCACCGACCACCGAGCGCCTGCAGTCCATACAACGGATGGTCGCGGACCAGCTCGGCGACAAGTTGCCCGACTTCGAGGCCGATGCGCTGCGTGCGATCCCCGTGCAGGTCGGCGGGCTCTATCCCATCTCGGACGTCTGGTACATCGAGCCGAGCTTGGACGTGCCGGATCGCCTGCGCGTGCACATCGCGCAGTTCGCGCGCGAGATCGGCGAGGAAGCGGCGGTCGCCGACCACATCGAGGCCAGCGTCAGCGGCATCGGCTTCGTCTGCGTGGCGCCGGCCGTGGACCAGGCGAAGGCGCTGCCGGCATTTGCTCGGGCGGTGCTCACCCTTCTGCAAGCGCTGAGTACGGCACCGCCCTCAGCGAACGGATTGGGCCGCGCGCGGCTGGCCGATGAGTTGGCGGCGCTGCTCCATGGCCATGGCGGCTCGGCCACACGCCTGAGCGATGCTGCGCTGGTGAAGCTGTTCCGTCTGCTGCGCCTGGCGCGCCGGCTGCTGGATCTGGAAGCCGGCGTAGCAGGCCAGGAAGCCTGAGCGCAGGAGGCTACCGCATGTCGGCACCGCACCCACTCAACCAGGCCGTGATCGCCCAGGCCCTGCATGACCTGCGCAACGGCCAGTTGCGCCGCTGCAAGGCCATGGGCTTCGGCGAGGAGGAACTGGATGCGCTGAAGCACCCCGAACTCGTGAGCATGCTGGTGAATGCCACGGTGTCGTGGTGTTCGGTGTCGGTGAACCGGGAGGTGGTGAAGCGGCTGCTGAGCCAGGTGCACGACGTGGAGCGGGAGATCGCCACGGTGGACCGCATGCTGTGCCTGGGGGCGAGCACGGAGATGGTCAGCAAGTTCTACGGTCTCACGCATCAGGAAGTGGCGCTGCGCCGCGACATCCTCGGGCTGCCCAAGCGCAAGGGCCGGCATCCGGTGCTCGACGAGGCGCAGGACGTGGCCTTGTGGGAACGCTGGAAGGCCGGCGTCGCCGAGCGCCATATCGCCCTGAGCGACGACATGTCGATGCTGGCACTGACCATGGACCTGGCCGAGGCGATGAGCCTGCCGATGTCGGTGATCTGGTCGGCGATACGGAACTGGATCGACCAGGGGCTGGTGTCGCCATGACCACGGGCAGCGCACCACGGCGCGATGGCCCGGTTGCGCTGTCGGCGGTGTTCGACGAGGCGCTGCGGCACCTTGAGCCGAAGGAGCCGGCGCAGGGCACCGCGCCAGTCGCCGACGGCTTCCTCTACAGCGGCAACCGCCATGAGAGCGTGCCGCGCAGGCTGTTCCTCGACCGGCGCCTGACACCGCTGGAGCGCAATGCCTGGCAGGTGTTCCGCCTGCAACTCAACGACGACGGCGTGACCGCCTTTCCCACCTACGACCAGCTCCGCCCCTATCTGGCGTCCATGCCCTGTGCGGCGCAAGCCTCGCACGAGACCGTGGCGCGCGCCCTGACGCTGCTGCGGCTGACGCGCTGGCTCAGCCTGGTACGGCGGCGACGCGATCCCAGGACCGGCCGCATCCACGGCAACCTCTACGTGCTGCACGACGAACCGCTGTCGCCCTTCGAGGCGATGCAGCTCGATGCCGACTACCTCGGCCTGGTCAGCCAGGCACTGACCCATGCCGCCAAGGCGGTACAGGTCGTGGGCATGAACACGCTCAAGGAGATTGCCGAAGACCCGCTGCTCAGCGGCCGCACATTGCCGACCCGCCTGCAAGTGCTGGCGCAGCGCATGGCGCTGCATGGCTGGACGACGCCAGGTTATCCACAGGAGGGTGCGGACCACGAATCCGAAGAAGGCCAGGAAGCCCTTCTTCGGAATGGCGTGCGCCCGTCTTCGGATTCCGAAGCAGGGTTGGAATCCGCGCCAGACGGCTCTCTTCGGATTCCGAAGGAGGACCGTACAGTACGTATGAATCGTATAAATAAAGAAGTACGTACAGTACCGCGCGTGAGGGCCTTGCAGAACCTGCGGCTGCCCGAGCGCTTCCTGCGCCTGAAGGACGAGCAGCAGGCCGGCGCGCTGGTGGCCTTGCAGCAGGTGGACGAGCCCCAGCGGCAGGCCGTGCTCGACGAGTGGGAGGCGCGCTGCCGCAACAGCGCAGTGCGCAACCCGGCGGGCTATCTCTTCGGCATCATCCAGAAGGCGATCCGTGGGGAGTTCAAGGCCTGGGCGGGCGACAGCGCCACGGTGCCGCCTGCTTCCCGTCCACCCGCGCCGGCACCGGCGCCATCGGCACCGCCGGTATCCCCCGAAGTGGCGCGCGCCCACCTGGCGCGGCTGCGGGCGGCCCTGCGCGACCCGTGACCGGCCGAGCTATCCCCAGGGGATAGCTGGGACAGGGAGCCTTCTGGCGGGCAGTCGGCCCGGCCCTGGCTCTTGCGCGAGTCTCAATTGAGATACAAAATACAGCCTGATGCACAAACAGGAGAGCCGAGATGGCCGCACAGACTTCGATGCTGCATATCCGAGTGGACGACAAGCTCAAGGCCGATGCCGCCGAGAAGCTCGCCGGGGTCGGCCTCACCGTTTCGGACGCCGTGCGCATCCTGCTGACCCGTGTGGTCAAGGAAGGCGCGCTGCCG
>NZ_QGHC01000017.1 GCF_003148905.1 Fulvimonas soli
CGGAAGTCCGCCGTCTTCAGCTTGAGCACCACGCTACGCGCCACCCGCTGCGCCTCCCGCTGGTAGACCAACCAGGTCTTCTCGGCTAGGCGGTGAAAGATCGGCAGCCGCGATCGCCTATCATGCGGTCGCGGTCGCCTCGTGATGCGACGCAGGGGAGGTGCGGCTTGTTCGTACACGTGGAGACGCGGCGGCGCAGCGGGGCACGCTGGGCGACCTGGCTGCTCGTGCTGGTCTGCGTGGCCTGCTTCGTGGGCCTGGCGTTGACGCCGCCGCCGCAGCGGCTGTCGCTGCTGCTCGAATGGGGCACGATCCCCGCCAACGTGTTCGATGCGGGCGAGCCCCTGTGGAACCAGCTGCTCGATCCCGCGCTGCTGCGCCTGTTCACCGCGCTGTTCATCCACGTCGCCTGGATCCACCTGCTCAGCAACCTGCTGTTCCTGGCGATCTTCGGCCTGCCCGCCGAGCGGGCGCTGGGCTCGCTGCGCTTCCTGGCCCTGTTCCTGAGCGGCGGCGTGATCGCCAACCTGGTCGGCGCGCTGACCCTGGCCGGCGTGCGGCTGCCGATCATCGGCTGCAGCGGCGCGGTGTCGGCGGTGCTGGGCGCCTACGCGGCGCTGTTCCCGCGCGCGCGCCTGGGCCTGGTGCTGCCGCTGGGCCTGTACCTGGAATTCGTGCGGGCGCCGGCGTTCCTGCTGATCGGCATCTGGGTGCTGCTGCAGCTGCTCTTCAGCTACGCGGGGCCCAGCTACGGGGCGGTGGTGTGGTGGACGCACATCGCCGGCTTCCTGTTCGGCATCGTGTTCGCGCTGCTGTCGCGCGAGGCCATCGCGCGGCGGCTGCGCGGCTAGAATGCGCAGCCATGCGCACCAAGAAACTCTACAAGGTCACCTTCCTGCACCTGGGCAAGAGCTACGAGCTCTATGCCAGGCACGTCGCGTCCAGCGCGCTGTGGGGCTTCACCGAGGTCGGCGAGCTGGTGTTCGAGCCGGCGGGCGAGGGGCTGGTGGTGGACCCGACCGAGGAGCGCCTGCGCGAGGAGTTCAAGGACACCCGCGTGCTGCACCTGCCGATGCAGGCGGTGGTGCGCATCGAGGAGGTCGAGCGCAAGGGCGTGCTGGCGATCCGCGATGCCGCGGACGGCCAGAAGGTGACGCCGTTTCCGATGCCGCCGCGCAGCACGCGCTGAATCCGCGGCTTTGCGGCTTCGTGCCAGTATCTCCCTGGGATCGGTGAATGCACCGGCGGTCGTCTCACTGGCGGAGTTCCGCGGACCGAATCGTCCGCTTCATTCGCGCCCAGGCTCACGCCAACGCTCGCTCAGCAGTCGAACCGGCTTGCCCTTCGCGGCGGGGGATGTTGCCTATGGCCCACCAGCGCGGCCCGGCCGGCCGTCAACCGCGCGCATGACCAGACGTGGTATCCCGGGCGACGCCAAGGACCGGCGTGTCGTGGCCCTCGTTGAACCGCCATGCGTTGGCGGGCCCGGCATCGAGGTCGCTGGCGGCCTTGCGGCAGGCTGATCGCGGCCGGAGGCCGCTCCCACAGGGGGGCCTCGCAAGCCTTGTGGGAGCGGCCTCCGGCCGCGATGCCCGGGCCATCGTCCCGCTCCCGCCATCCGCGCCGTCGCGGGTCGGGCGCCCATTCCTCGCTCCTCAAAGCCAGCGCCACCCATGGCGCCTCCTTGCGTACCTAGGCGCTTCCCCGGCCCGCACGCAGACGGCTCCCGGCAGGGTACGGGAGATTCGTGGACAGGCCCTCAGGCCATGTCCCGGCCATGACGGCGGCGATGCGTGCGCTCCGATCGCGGCGCCATTGGGGCTGCCGACGCCGCCCGGAGGCGTGGAGCTCAACGCGAGCCGCTCAATCCATGGTGCCGCGCGAAGTGCCGCAACAGCCGCCGCGCCATCGGCGTGGCGGCCACCTGCCGGTAGGCGTGGTGCGGATCGAAGCCTTCCCTGTGCATCGCCTCGCGCTTGCGGCGGATGTAGGCGCGCATCACGTCGGCGTTGAATTCCGGGTGGAACTGCACGCTCACCGCGTTGCGGCCGTAGCGCAGCAGGTGGTGCGGATCGCGCGCGGAGCGCGCCATCACGGTGGCGCCGGGCGGCGGCTCGAGCACGCTCTGCTCGTGCGTGGTGTGCGCGCGGAACACCGCGGGCAGCGCGGCGGCGAGCGGGTCGTGGCGCGCCCCGGGCAGCAGCTCGATCGGCAGCGTGCCGATCTCGCGGCCGCCGGGCAGGTAGTCCACGCGCCCGCCGAGCGCGTGCGCCATCAGCTGGTGGCCGTAGCAGACGCCGAACATCGGCAGCTCGGCGTCCATCGCGTCGCGGATCCAGCCGGCGGTGCGCTCGCTCCAGGCGGCGCGCTCGGTGACCATCGCCGCCGAACCGGTGATCAGCGCGCCGGCCACCTCGCCGGGGGCGGGCAGCGGCTCGCCGGCCTGCACGTCCACCACGCGCACCCGCGCCGGAGCGAGTTCGGAGGCGAGGCGGAACCAGTGCGGGAAGTCGCCGTGGCGGGCACGGATGTCGTCGGGCGCGCGGCCGGTGCGGATGATCAGGACGGGTTTCATGGCAGCGGGCGGATGGACGTCCTTACGGCTGGTGGTCGTCCGGTTGCTCGATCGGCGGCAGCACGGTGAGCACCTCCTGCACCGTGGTCAGGCCGCGCGCCACCTGCTCGGCGGCCGAGATGCGCAGCGGCCGCATGCCCTCGGCGAGCGCCGCGGCGCCGAAGCCGCCGAGGTCGAGCTGGGCCGAGATCATGCCGCGCAGGCGCGGGCTCAGCCGCAGCATCTCGTAGATGCCGGTGCGGCCGAGGAAGCCGGTGTTGCGGCATTCGAGGCAGCCGACGGGGCGGCAGACCTTCCCCGGCAGCGGCAGCGACCAGCCATGGGTGAGCGCGGCCCACTCGTGCGGGTCCTGCGCGGCCTCCTGCTTGCAGTGCGGGCACAGGGTGCGCACCAGGCGCTGCGCCACCACGCCGGTGAGGGTGGACTGGATCAGGTAGTGCGGCACGCCGAGGTCGAGCAGGCGGGTCACCGCGCTGGGCGCGTCGTTGGTGTGCAGGGTGGACAGCACCAGGTGGCCGGTGAGCGAGGCCTGCACCGCCATCTGCGCGGTCTCCAGGTCGCGGATCTCGCCGACCATGATGATGTCCGGGTCCTGGCGCAGCAGCGTGCGCACGCCGGCGGCGAAGTCCAGGTCGATCGAGGGCTGCACCTGCATCTGGTTGAACTCGGGGCTGACCATCTCGATCGGGTCCTCCACCGTGCACACGTTGATGGCCGGCGTGGCCAGGTGCTTGAGGGTGGAGTACAGCGTGGTGGTCTTGCCCGAGCCGGTGGGGCCGGTCACCAGCACGATGCCGTGCGGGCGCTCGACCATGCCGCGCCAGGCGGCGTCCTCCTCCGGCGAGAAGCCGAGCTGCGCGAAGTCCTTGGCGACGATGTCCGGGTCGAAGATGCGCATCACCACCTTCTCGCCGAAGGCGGTGGGCATGGTCGAGATGCGCAGCTCCACCTCGCGCCCGGCCGCCGAGCGGGTCTTGATGCGGCCGTCCTGCGGACGGCGCTTCTCGGCCACGTCCATGCGCGCGAGGATCTTGATGCGCGCGGTCACCGCGGTCATCACCGGCGGCGGCAGCTCGAACACCTTGTGCATCACGCCGTCGATGCGGAAGCGCATCAGGCCGGCCTCGCGGCGCGGCTCCAGGTGGATGTCCGAGGCGCGCTGCTCGAAGGCGTACTGCAGCAGCCAGTCGACGATGTGCACGACGTGGCGGTCGTCCGCGCCGACCTCGCCGGCCTTGCCCAGCTCCACCAGCTGCTCGAAGTTGAGCAGCGCGCCGGCGTCGTAGCCGACGTTGGCCTTGGCGTCCTGCGCCAGCTGGATCGAGCGCTGGACGCCGTAGAACTCCTGCAGGTAGCGGTTGATGTCGATCGGGCTGGCCACCACGCGCTTGACGTCGCGGCGGAGCATGTGCGCGAGGTCGGCCGCCCAGGCCGCGTCGAACGGCTCGCAGGTGGCGAAGGTCACCTCGCCCGGCGCGGCCGCCACCGGCAGGATGCGGTGGCGCTGCGCGTAGGCGTGGCTCACCACCTGGGTGACGGCGGCCACGTTGATCTTCATCGGGTCGATCTTGAGGTAGGGCAGGCCGGCGTGCGCCGCCAGCCACTCGGTCAGGCCCTCCAGGCTGAGCGGGCGACCGGGCTCGCGCTGGTTGGGCAGGCGGGCGTTGGCGATCACCACCAGCGGGTGCAGCTCCACCGTGCTGCGCCCGGCGCGGTGGCCCATGCGCACGTGCTTGGCGTCCTCGGCCGCGACGTGGCCGTCGACCACCAGCGCGGCCAGCACGTCGTCCAGCCCGAGCCGGCCGCGGCGGCCGAGCAGCGAGGCGATTTGCGGTGAGGCAGCCATCCGGATGCAGGATCCCCCTGAAGTGCGGTGCGACCGGCGCGAAACCCGGCGCCAGGGCCGGCTGCGGCTATACTAGCGCGCTTTACGCAAGGCCACGGGAAGCCATGTCCGCGCCCACCTTCCAGGATGTGATCCAGACCCTCAACCGCTACTGGGCGGCGCAGGGGTGCGTCTTGCTGCAGCCGCTCGACACCGAGGTCGGCGCCGGCACCTTCCACCCGGCCACCTTCCTGCGCGCGCTCGGCCCCGAGCCCTGGGCCGCGGCCTACGTGCAGCCCTCGCGCCGGCCCACCGACGGCCGCTACGGCGAGAACCCCAACCGCCTGCAGCACTACTACCAGTACCAGGTGGTGATGAAGCCGAACCCGGAGAACATCCTGGATCTCTACATCGGCTCGCTGAAGGAGCTGGGCATCGACCCGCTGGTGCACGACCTGCGCTTCGTCGAGGACAACTGGGAATCGCCCACGCTGGGTGCCTGGGGCCTGGGCTGGGAGGTGTGGCTCAACGGCATGGAGGTCACCCAGTTCACCTACTTCCAGCAGGCCGGCGGCCTGGAGTGCCGCCCGGTGACCGGCGAGATCACCTACGGCCTGGAGCGCCTGGCGATGTACCTGCAGAACGTGGACAACGTCTACGACCTGGTGTGGACGCGCGCGCCGCACGGCACGGTGACCTACGGCGACGTGTTCCACCAGAACGAGGTGGAGCAGAGCACCTACAACTTCGAGTACGCCAACGTGCCGGAGCTGTTCCACTGGTTCGACGTGTGCGAGGGCGAGGCCAACCGGCTGATCGCCGCCGGCCTGCCGCTGCCGGCCTACGAGCAGGTGATGAAGGCCAGCCACACCTTCAACCTGCTCGACGCGCGCCGCGCGATCAGCGTCACCGAGCGCCAGCGCTACATCCTGCGCGTGCGCACGCTGGCGCGCGCGGTGGCCGAGGCCTACGTGGCGCAGCGCGAGAAGCTCGGCTTCCCTGGCCTGAAGAAGAACGCCGAGGAGCAGGCCGCATGAGCGCCGCCAAGTCGCTGCTGATCGAGCTGGGCACCGAGGAGCTGCCGCCCAGGGCGCTGGACGAGCTATCCGCCGCCTTCCTGCGCGGCATCTGCGACGGGCTGGCCAGGCGCGGCATCGCCGCCGCGCTGGACGGCGCGAAGGCCTACGCCACGCCGCGCCGCCTGGCCGTGCACGTGCCGGAGGTGGCCGCCGCGCAGCCCGAGCAGGCCATCGAGCGCCGCGGCCCGGCGGTGAGCGCCGGGCTGGACGCCGAGGGCCGGCCCAGCAAGGCGCTGCTCGGCTTCGCGCAGTCCTGCGGCGTCGGGGTGGAAAAGCTGGAGAAGCTGGAGACCGACAAGGGTGCCTGGTTCGTCTACCGCAGCGTGCAGCCGGGCCAGCCCACCGCCGCGCTGCTGCCGGCCATCGTGGACGAGGCCTTGAAGGGCCTGCCGATCCCCCGGCCGATGCGCTGGGCCGACCACGACTACAGCTTCGTGCGCCCGGCGCACTGGCTGGTGATGCTGCACGGCGACGCCATCGTCGACGGCGAGGTGCTGGGCCTGAAGAGCGGGCGCAAGTCGCGCGGCCACCGCTTCATGCACCCCAACCCGGTCCACGTCACCGACGCCGACGGCTGGCTGGACGCGCTGCGCGCGGCCAAGGTGCTGGCCGATCCGGCCGAGCGCCGCCAGCGCGTGCGCGACGAGGTCGCGCGCGCCGCGCGGCAGACCACCGGCGTGCCGCGGCTGGACGAGGCGCTGCTGGAGGAGATCGCCAACCTCACCGAGTGGCCGGTGGCGATCGCCTGCGCGTTCGACCGCGAGTTCCTCGCGGTGCCGCCCGAGGCGCTGGTCACCACCATGGAGACCAACCAGAAGTTCGTGCCGGTGTTCGACGCCGCGGGCAGGCTCACCGAGCACTTCATCGGCGTGGCCAACATCGACAGCCGCGACCCGGCGCAGATCCGCAAGGGCTACGAGCGGGTGATCCGCCCGCGCTTCGCCGACGCCAAGTTCTTCTGGGACGAGGACCTCAAGGCGCCGCTGGCGGGCTACCAGGACGCGCTGAAGAACGTCACCTACCAGCAGGCGCTGGGCAGCCTGTGGGACAAGAGCGTGCGCGTGGCGGAGCTCGCGCGCATCGTCGCCGGCCGGGTGGGCGTGGACGCCGGCGCGGCCACGCGCGCGGCGGCGCTGAGCAAGTGCGACCTGCTCACCCGCATGGTCGGCGAGTTCCCCGAGCTGCAGGGCGTGATGGGCCGCTACTACGCGCAGCACCACGGCGAGGCGCCGGAGGTGGCCGCGGCGCTGGACGGCTACTACCAGCCGCGCTACGCCGGCGACGCCATCGCGCCGGGCAAGCTGGGCCAGGTGCTGGCGGTGGCCGAGCGCGTGGACACCCTGGCGGGCATCTTCGCGGTGGGCCTCAAGCCCAGCGGCAACAAGGACCCGTTCGCGCTGCGCCGCGCCGCGCTGGGCCTGGCGCGCACGCTGATCGAGGGCAAGCTCGACCTGGACCTGTCGGCGCTGTTCGCCGAGGCGCTGGAGCTGCTGCCGGAGGCCGCGCTGGCGGCGGGCCTCAAGCCGGGCAAGGACGGCAAGGCCCCGGCGCTGGACGCGGGCGCGCGCCGCGCCGCGCTGCGCGCCGAGCTGGTCGAGTTCGTGTTCGACCGCCTGCGCGGCTACTACGCCGAGCAGGGCTTCGGCGGCGAGGCCTTCGAGGCGGTGCTGGCGGTGGCGCCGGCCAGCCTGTACGACTTCGACCGCCGCCTGCGCGCGGTGGTCGAGTTCGGCCGCCGCCCGGAGGCGGCCAGCCTGGCCGCCGCCAACAAGCGCGTGGCGAACATCCTGCGCAAGCAGGAGGAGGAGGGCGGCGCGCCGGCTTCCGGCCGGATCGACCCGGCGCTGTTCGAGCTCGACGCCGAGCGGGCGCTGGCCGCGGCGCTCGACGCCGCCCGCGCCGACACGGCCGGCGCGCTGCGCGGCAACGACTACGCCGGCGTGCTGGCGCGGCTGGCGCAGCTGCAGCAGCCGGTCGACCGCTTCTTCGACGAGGTGCTGGTGAACGCCGACGACCCGGCGGTGCGCGCCAACCGCCTGGCCCTGCTGGCGCAGCTGCGCCAGCAGTTCGGCAGCGTGGCCGACATCTCCCGGCTGTAAGAGCCCGTTCACGATCCACCGTCGGCGCGGCTATTCCCTCCTCCGTCATTCCTGCGAAGGCAGGAGGCGCTTTTCAACAGCCGAAGGGCTGGTCATCCGGTGACTTTCCCTCGAAAAGTCAGCGACGCTGGATCCCAGCTTTCGCCGGGATGACGTTTCATGGGGGATACTTGGAGATCGTGAACAGGCCCAAGGCGGCGCCGGCCGGCGCGTCAGGCGCTGCGCTTGGCGTGCAGGCGCTCGGCCAGGCGGTGGTTGAACAGCAGCATCGCCGCGGCGTCGACCTGGTTGCCCTGCGGGCCCAGGATGCCGTAGAGCTCGGCCAGCAGGTCGCTGTGCTCGGTCAGGGAGAGCTGGCTGCCGGCCAGCTCCAGCTCCGACTGCAGGATGCGCATGGCCGTGCTCAGCCGCTCCGTGTCCACCATGCTGGTGCCGGTGTCGGACGCGCCGCCGGGGCCGGAGAAGCGCGCGCGCGTGCGCGGGAAGCTGAGCACTTCGCTGCTGGACGGGTCGTCCTTCGCGGCGGCGTCCTGGTCGCCCGGCAGCATCGAGCCCTCGCCCGCGACCAGCCAGACCAGCGAGATGCCCAGCGTGCGCGCCAGCGTCACGCAGCGCGCGCGCGAGGGGTCGGTGTTGCCGTCGCGCCAGCTGCGCACCACGCCCTCGGAAAAGCCGCACATGCGGGCGATCTCGGTGGCGCTGCCCACGCGCTGGATCAGCAGGCGGATGCGGTCGGCGAACGTGCTGCCGCCCTCGGGCGGGCTGGCGGGCTTGCTGGATCGGCGGGACATACGCGCTTTCCTGAAAAAAGTTGCGGGTCGGTCGGGCGGCGCAAGCATTTACGCACCGCCACCACGCCGGTGCAAATTAATTCGCGTTAACGCGAGGGGGGCCGCCGGCGTTGACGCGGCGCCGAACTTGCACCGTTCCGCCCCTTTGGCTTAACGTCGGATTTACATCGCCTCCCCCTTCCCCGAGGCGGCGATGCCGTGGTGCGCGCGAGGCCCTTCCCCAAGGCCGGCGCACCGTGTCCCCAAGGCTTTCCGACCGGCTTCGCGGCCGGCCGTGGGCTTTTGTTCGTTCGGAGTTTGAAAACAACAATGAAGCAGAAGACTTTGCTGGCGACCGCCGTGGCGGCAGCGCTGATGCTGCCGGCGTGGACGGCTTTCGCGCAGGACGCGACCCAGGGCGGCGACGCCACCTCCCCCGAGAGCGCCAAGAAGCTCGAGACCATCACCGTCACCGGCTCGCGCATCCGCAGCGTGGACGTGGAGACCGCGCAGCCGGTGTTCACCATGGACCGCGCGCAGATCCAGGCCACCGGCCTGACCGACGTGAGCGACATCCTGCAGCGCATGGTGTCGGCCGGCACGCCGGACATCACCCCGCAGGACACGCTGTCCTCCGGCTCCGACGTCGGCGGCCGCTACACCAGCATCCGCTACCTCGGCTCGCAGCGCACCCTGGTGCTGGTCAACGGTCGCCGCTGGAGCACCAGCATCAACGGTCTGACCGACCTGTCGACCATCCCGACCTCGATGATCGAGCGCATCGAGGTGCTCAAGGACGGCGCCTCCTCGATCTACGGCTCCGACGCCATCGGCGGCGTGGTCAACATCATCACCCGCGACCACTACAACGGCGCCGAGGCCAACGTCTACTACGGCCAGAACCAGAAGGGCGACGGCCAGCAGCAGCAGTACGACATCACCTTCGGCACCAGCACCGACAAGTCCAACACGATCTTCTCGGCCAGCTACCAGAACACCGACGCGATCTGGGACCGCAAGCGCCAGGAGACCACCTACGCCTACGGCCCGCGCCATCCCACCGACGGCTACGGCCAGGGCGCCTGGGGCCGCGTGGTCGACCCGGCCACCGGCGAGAGCTACGTGATCAACCACGCCAACGGCCAGGCGGGCGACACCTCCAACCTCGCCAACTACCACCTGTACGACCCGAGCAACGTCGACGACCTGTACAACACCCAGGCCGACATGACCTTCCGCGCGCCCACGCGCCTGAAGAACCTGTTCGCGCAGGAGCGCTACAACCTCACCGACAACGTCACCCTGCGCGCCACCGGCAGCTACAGCGAGCGCAGCTCCTCCTCGCAGCTGGCCGGCTATCCGTTCCGCAGCGACGGCAACCAGCAGGTGCTGATCTCCGGCGACAACGCCTACAACCCGTTCCCGGGCCAGGACGTGGAGTTCTTCCGCCGCACGGTGGAGCTGCCGCGCGTCACCGAGAGCACCTCCAAGCTGTCGCACTTCGACGTCGGCGCCGAGGGCTACTTCGCGCTCGGCGCGCACGACTGGAACTGGGACGTCACCTACAACTACTCCAAGGCCGACATCCACCAGACCACCACCGGCAACCTCAACCTGCTGAACGCGGCCAAGGCGCTGGGCCCGACCGCGGTGGTCGACGGCCAGGTGGTCTGCGCCGACGCGGACGACCGCGCCGCCGGCTGCGTGCCGTGGAACATCCTGGCCGGCCCGGGCGGCACGCCGCAGTCGGTGTGGAACTACGTCGCCGCGGTCGAGCAGGCCTCGGCGAAGGACACCACGCAGGACTTCAGCGCCAACGTCGGCGGCGGCCTGTTCGACCTGCCGGCCGGCACGGTCAACCTGGCCCTGGGCGTGGAGCATCGCCGCGAGAGCGGCTCGTTCACCCCGGACCAGTTCGCCTCCTCCGGCTACTCCACCGACCTGGCCAGCGCGCCGACCCGCGGCGCCTACCAGCTCAACGAGGCCTACGCCGAGCTGGACGTGCCGGTGCTGCGCGACCTGCCGGGCGCGCAGGAGCTGGGCGTGAACGTGTCCAGCCGCTACTCGCACTACAGCAACTTCGGCAGCACCACCAACAACAAGTACAGCTTCCGCTGGCGCCCGATCGAGGACCTGCTGGTGCGCGGCACCTACGCGGAAGGCTTCCGCGCGCCGACGCTGAACGACCTGTACGGCGGCACCGGGCAGAGCTTCGAGTCCTTCCTGGACCCGTGCGACAGCGTGTACGGCGCGGCCGCCAGCAACGCCGGCGTGGCCTCGGCCTGCCGCGCCGCCGGCGTGCCGGCGGGCTACCGCCAGATCACCCAGTCCGGCGCGCCGATCTCCAGCGCCCAGGGCGGCCAGACCCCGACGCCGTTCCTGTCGGGCTCCAACCCCGACCTGAAGCCGGAGACCTCGGTCACCCGCACGCTGGGCCTGGTCTACAGCCCGCACTACGTGCAGGGCCTGGACTTCACGCTCGACTACTACAGGATCAACATCAAGAACACGATCCAGTCGGTGCTGGCGTCGGACATCCTGAACTACTGCTACGTGCAGAACGCCCCGGCCTTCTGCGGCCGCTTCACCCGCGGCGCCGACGGCGCGATCACCAGCCTCAACGAGAGCCTGGCCAACCTGGGCCGCCTCAACACCGAGGGCTACGACTTCAGCGTGCACTACCGCCTGCCGCAGACCTCGTTCGGCCAGTTCGTCGCCACGCTGGACTCGACCTACCTCACCAAGTACGAGGTGCAGAACGGTCCGGGCCAGCCGGTGCAGGGCCAGGCCGGCATGATCGAGCCGGCCACCACCCAGGGCCTGTTCCGCGTGCGCGCCAACGCCTCGCTGGACTGGAGCTACGGCAACTTCGGGGCGACCTGGACGCTGCGCTACTTCTCCGGCCTGCGCGACAGCTGCTGGGACGTGGGCGTCGAGTGCAACGAGCCGAACTACACCAACCCGTGGATCGGCACGGTGGGTGCCAGCAGCAAGGGCGGCGTGACCTTCAACGACGCGCAGTTCCGCTACAAGCTGCCCTGGAACGGCACGGTCAGCGTGGGCGTGAACAACCTCTTCAACAAGAAGGGGCCGTACTACTACAACGTCACCGCGTCCGGCTCCGGCAGCCCGCCGTACCTGCCGCTGTTCGACATCGATCGCTACTTCTACGTGTCCTACAACCAGAAGTTCTGATCGCCGCCGGTGTTTCACGGCAGACCGGGGTCCGCGAGGGCCCCGGTTTTTTTGCGCCCGCCGTCCGCGGCCGCCGGGAGGATTTTTTGTGTTCCCGCGCATACGCCGACGCATGGAAGTGCCGGTTCCCCTTGACTTTTCCGCAGACCCCTTTTTCCGCTATGCTTGGAACTTCCCCCGCGGAAAACAGCGGTGCCGGGCGACTGGCTGTTTTCCACGCCCGCTAGATATCGTTCTCGAGAGGTTCCCTCATGCGCAGGATCGTTTGGTCACTGATGTCGGTAGCCGCGCTGGCCCTGGCCGGCTGCAACAGCGGCTCGGATTCCTCGTCGCCGCAGGCGGCGCCCGAGGCGTCCTCCAGCAGCGCCGGCCAGGCCGCCCCTGCGCAGGCCGCCAATACCGTCAGCGGCACGATCGCCTTGCGCGAGGGCAGCAGCCAGCCGTCGGCCGACGCCAAGCTGGAGATCAACCTGGTCGACGTGTCGGCGCAGGACTCGGCGCCGCTGGCCAGCAAGACGGTGGCGCCGGCCAACCAGTTCCCGGTCTCGTTCGAGCTCAGCTTCAACCCGGCCGACGTGAACCCGGCCGACCTGTACGTGGTGCAGGCCAACCTGGTCGACGGCGAGCGCCACTACGCGATGGTGCTGCAGGCGCCGGTGCTGACCAAGGGCGCGCCCAACAAGGTGTCGATCCAGCTGGCCGCCGAGCAGACCCCGGCGGAGAAGCAGCTGGCCGAGTTCACCGCGCTGCAGAAGCAGATCGGCGGCATGAAGATCAGCAGCGGCTCCAAGCTGGACAAGGACGTGTCGCGCGCCTGGCAGGTGTTCCGCCAGGGCGGCACCGTGCGGCTGGTGCGCATGCAGGCCGACTACGGCGACAAGGGCTTCACCAGCACCGACTACGCCTACCAGGACGGTGCGCCGTGGGTGGTGGTGCAGCAGAAGAAGTCCAGCCAGGACGCCAAGCCGAACTCGACCGAGCGCGCCGGCTGGGACAAGGACGGCAACCTGCTGCTCAAGCAGGCGGAGTCCGGCGGCAAGACCGACGCGCTCGGCGACGACGAGGCCGCCAGCCTGAAGAAGCAGGCGCAGGACGTGCTCAACATGGTCACCAACGGCAAGGGCAAGTAAGCCCGGCTCCTGTTCAGGAAAAACCAAAGGCCGCCCGATGGGCGGCCTTTTTCGTTCGCTCCCTCTCCCCCGCAGGGGGAGCGGGTTGGGGTGAGGGGTCGACCTCGCGCTGCCCTCGCTCCTCCGGGGGAGGAGCGAGGGATGAGGGGCCAACCCCGCGCGGCCCCCTTTAAGGCGACCTCAGAAGCTGATCTTCACCCCCATGTTGACGCCGTTGTCGCGCTGGCTGTCGTCGCTGAAGCGGCCGCTGAGGGCGATCCAGCTGGTCACGCTCGGGGTGAGCTGGGCCGACAGGCCGAGGTCGGCGCTGCCCCAGGTCTTGTCCGGGCTGTAGCCGGGCAGCTCGAAGCTGCCGCTCAGGCTGTTGAGGCCGGCCTTGATGGCGCGCGGCTCGGCCTTGCTGTCGTGGTTCCAGCTCAGCTCCGCGTACGGCGCCATCGCCAGGTCGCCGACCTTCCACTGGCCTTGCAGGCGCCAGCCCAGCGAGCTGATCAGCGCGTCGCGCTGCTGCCGGCCGAACCACATCGCGGTGCTGTCGTTGCCGCCCTCGGTGTAGCCGTTGACCTTCACCGTCTGCCACTCGACGTGCGCGAACGGGCCGGTCTGCAGCCCCTCGGCGAGGCGGAACCACCAGCCGCCCTCGACGCCGCCGCCCAGGTGCGAGCCGTCGGCCTTGCCGCTCTCGGTGCGGGTGGCCGCGCCGATCTGGATGCGGCGGTCGATGTCCTTGAAGTTGGACTGGCCGAAGCTGGCGAAGCCGCCGATGTAGCCGCCGCCGTTGTGGTACAGCGCATAGCCCAGGCCGGAGACGTCCTGCATCTTGTAGCCGCCTCCGCCGTGGGCGAAGTCGGCGTCGTGCTGGCCCACGCTCAGCGCCACGCCGAGGGAGACGTGCTCGCCGGCGCGCGCGTCGGCGCCCAGGGTCAGGTCGACGTTGTCGCTGCTGGTCTTGGGTGCGTTGCCGGCGGCGTCGAAGTGCTGCTGGCCGTAGTCCACGCTGGCGAACAGGCGGGTGTCGCTGCCTTGGCCGTCGGCCAGCAGTTGGTTGCGGATGGCGCGGTACTGCGCCTGCGCGGCCGCGAGCGGCGCCTCGCCCAGCAGCGAGACCTGGCCGGGCGCGGCGATCTCGGACAGCACCACCTGGGCCAGCATGGCGTGGGCCGCGCTGGTCGGGTGCACGCCGTCGGCGAACAGGTAGGTCTGGTCGGTGCCCGGCGCGTAGGTGTACGGCAAACCCGAGCCCTGCGGCCCGCATTGCACCGAGCTGGCGCCGGCGCCGCAGGCCGGCGCGGTGACGTTGCTGAAGCCGTAGGCAGCCGGGTTGGCGACCACCTCGTCGATCAGTGCGTAGGTGTTCACCGGGATCACGTTGAGACCGTTGCTGTTGAGCTGGATCAGGCCGGTGTTGAGCGTGCTGTTGTAGAGCACCGACAACTGGGTGCCGCCCGACACGGCGGCAGCGCCGCCAGCGAGTGCCGACGGAGTCTTGCCGATGTCAGGCAGGTTGTAGACCACCACGTACCGGGCGCCGGCCGCCTGCAGCTGGCCGAGCAGGCCTATCTCGGTCTGCGCCGCGGTGACGGCGCCTGCGGCCAAGGCGTTCTGGTCGGTGGTGGTGGCGGTCAGGTAGAAGATGTCGTTGGCGCCTCCCCACACCTGATAGAGCGCGTTCGCGTCGGCTTTGCCACCGTTCGCGGCCAAATACATCTGCAGCTGTTGCGGCAGGGTGGGGATGGGACCTGCGCTGGAATTGTGCACCAGGCCCGCACCGCCGAAGGCGTAGTCGGTGCCGCCGGTCAGCGACGGGGTGACCGGAAGGCCGAGCCCCGCGGCGACCAGCTCGGCGGCGGTCTGACCCGGATTGGTGGTGAAGCGCAGCGGCGGTTGCACGCCTGGCGCGGTGGCCAACGAAATGTTGCCGGCATCGCTGAGGCTGTCGCCGATCACGACCACCTTGCTGAAATCGGTGGCGGCTGCCGCGTTGCTGAAGAGCAGGGCGCCAGCAATGGCGCCGGCGAGAAGACGGGTACGAGGCATGTGGTAAGGCTCCTGGGCCAGTGTGGCCTTGTTATCCGGACGTTACGGTAATGCATGTCCATACGTGTGCGCATGCTGCGCTGCATCCGGGATTACCAAGGAGTCGGCAGATAGGGGGGCGCATCGGTTCGGGCACGGTCGCTCAGCGCCTTGCCCGACCGCTACGGCCAGTGATCTCGCCAGGTTCAGCGCTTCATCGCGCGCGCCAGCGCCTCGGCGAAGGCGCCGTTGGCCGGCGCCGGCTTGGGCGGGAGCGGCGCCCCGCCGCGGCGGCCGCCGCGCCCGCCCTCGCGCGCCTGGCCCGCGCCCGGCCGCGCGCCGCGCGCCTGGCCCGGCTCGTCGTCCAGGCGCATCGACAGGCCGATGCGCTGGCGCGGCAGGTCCACCTCCATCACCTTCACCTTGACGATGTCGCCGGCCTTGACCACGTCGCGCGGGTCCTTGACGAACTGGTGCGACAGCGCCGAGACGTGCACCAGGCCGTCCTGGTGCACGCCGATGTCGACGAAGGCGCCGAACGCGGCGACGTTGGTGACGCGGCCTTCCAGGATCATGCCGGGGCGGAGGTCCTTCAGGTCCTCCACGCCCTCGGCGAAGCTGGGCGCGACGAACTCCGGGCGCGGGTCGCGGCCGGGCTTCTCCAGCTCCTTGAGGATGTCGCGCACGGTCGGCACGCCGAAGCGCTCGTCGGTGAACTGCTCGGGCTTGAGGCCGCGCAGGAAGGCGGTATCGCCGATGATCCCGCGCACCTCGCGGCCGCAGCGCGCGATGATGCGCTCGACCACCGGGTAGGCCTCCGGGTGCACCGCGCTGGCGTCCAGCGGGTTGTCGCCGCTGGGCACGCGCAGGAAGCCGGCGCACTGCTCGAACGCCTTCTCGCCCAGCCGCGGCACCTTGAGCAGCGCCTTGCGGTTGGGGAACGGGCCGTGGGCGTCGCGGTGCCTGACCACGTTCTCGGCCACCGAGGGGGTGAGGCCGGCCACGCGCGCGAGCAGCGCGGCGGAGGCGGTGTTCACGTCCACGCCCACCGCGTTCACGCAGTCCTCCACCTTCGCGTCCAGCGCGCGCGCCAGCTTCACCTGGTTGACGTCGTGCTGGTACTGGCCCACGCCGATCGCCTTGGGCTCGATCTTCACCAGCTCGGCCAGCGGGTCCTGCAGGCGGCGCGCGATGGAGACGGCGCCGCGCAGGCTGACGTCGAGCTCGGGGAACTCGCGCGCGGCGAGCTCCGAGGCGGAGTACACCGAGGCGCCCGCCTCGCTCACCACGATCTTGGCGAGCTTGCGCCCCGGATGGGTCTTGGCCAGGCCCTTGAGCAGCTCGCCGGCCAGCTTGTCGGTCTCGCGCGAGGCGGTGCCGTTGCCGATCGCGATCAGGTCCACGCCGTGCCGCGTGCACAGCGTCGCCAGCCGCGCCAGCGACTCGTTCCACTGGTTGCGCGGCTCGTGCGGGTAGATCGTGTCGGTGGCCAGCAGCTTGCCGGTGGGGTCGACCACCGCCACCTTCACCCCGGTGCGGATGCCCGGGTCCAGGCCCATCACCGTCCTCGCGCCGGCGGGCGCGGCCAGCAGCAGGTCCTTGAGGTTGTCGCCGAACACGCGGATCGCCTCGTCCTCGGCGCTCTCGCGCACCTTGCCGAACAGGTCCAGCGTCAGGTGCAGGTGCAGCTTCACGCGCCAGGCCAGGCGCACCGTCTCGCGCAGCCAGGCGTCGGCGGGGCGGCCGCGGTCGGCGATGCCGGCGCGCGCGGCCACGCGGCCCTCGGCCTCCAGGTGGCCCTGCTCGGCGTCGAGCGCGGGGACCAGCTCCAGCTCCAGCACGCCCTCGTTGCGCGCGCGCATCAGCGCCAGCAGGCGGTGCGAGGGAATCCTGGCGATCGGCTCGACGTGGTCGAAGTAGTCGCGGAACTTGGCGCCCTCGTTCTCCTTGCCCTCGATCACCCTGGCGCGGATCTGGCCCTTCTCCCACAGCCAGTCGCGCAGCTCGCCGACCAGGGCGGCGTCCTCGGCGATGGCTTCCATCAGGATCGCGCGCGCGCCCTCCAGCGCGGCGCGCGCGTCGGGCACGCCCTTCTCCGCGTCGACGAAGCGTGCCGCGAGCGCCTCGGGCGACTGCGTGGGGTCCTCGCGCAGGCCGGTGGCCAGCGGCTCCAGCCCCGCCTCGCGCGCGCTCTGCGCCTTGGTGCGGCGCTTGGGCTTGTACGGCAGGTACAGGTCCTCCAGCCGCGCCTTGGTGTCGGCGGCGAGGATGTCGGCCTTCAGCGCGTCGCCGAGCTTGCCCTGTTCCTCGATGCTGGCGAGGATCGCGCCGCGTCGCTCCTCCAGCTCGCGCAGGTAGCGCAGGCGCTCCTCCAGCAGGCGCAGCTGGGTGTCGTCCAGGCCGCCGGTGGCCTCCTTGCGGTAGCGCGCGATGAAGGGCACGGTCGCGCCCTCGTCGAGCAGCGCGACGGCCGCGCGCACCTGCTCGGGCTTGGCGGCGATGTCCTGGGCGATGCGTTGTTCGATGCTCAGCATGGGTGTTGCGGGTCCTCGTGTGGCGATGGCGCGGCGGCGCCCGCGCGGGCACCGCCGAACGTTCGATCATAGCAAGGGGCCCGGCCGCGGCCGGGCGTGCGGGTCGGGCTCAGGCGTGGAAGGTGCCGTCGCCCGCGGCGGGCCGGCGCGGCTGCTGCTGCCGGCCGGCGCGGCCGTTCAGCACCAGGGTGCCGGCGAGCATGTCGTGCAGGCCCTGCTTGCGGCGGGTCCAGGCCACCATCAGGAAGCCGACGAAGAGGATGAAGGCGCTGAGCAGCTTGGCGAAGTAGCGGGCGCTGGCCTTCGCGAAGCCGATGCGGCGGCCGTCCAGGTCGGTGACGCGGATGCCGAGCGCGAGCTTGCCCGCGGTGGCCTGCCAGGCCGAGCTCTCGCACAGCGCGAAGTACAGCCAGCCCAGCACCAGCTGGGCGAGCGCGGCCGGCCCGATGTCGTGCATGTAGGTGTTCATCGCCTGCAGCAGCAGGTCCGGGTTGCCGCCGGCGGCGGCCTGCGCCTGCTGCAGCGCCAGCTCCGCCTCGCGCGCGCCGAACAGGTTGCCGAGCAGCAGGTTGGGAATCCACAGCACGATGCCGTCGAGGATGTAGGCGGCCACGCGCTTCCAGAAGCCGGCGTGGTCCTCCAGCGCGGGCATGTCGTGGCTGGGCCAGGCCGCCGGCGCCGCGGCGGGCGGCGCGAACGGCGGCGGCGCGGCGCGGGTCTCCTCGGGGAACAGCACCGACAGCGGCTGCCAGTTGGCCAGGCCCTCGCGCCAGCCGAGGTCGTCGCGGCTCAGCTGGCCGCTGCGCAGCCAGGCGCGCACGTCGTCTTCCTTGTAGGGGCCGTGGCGTTCGCCATCACGACCGATCCAGATTTCCATCGAGCGGTTACTCCAGCCTGCGTTGCCGCGCATGATGCCATGCGTCGCCGGGTTGGCGCGTGCCGTCCGTTGCCGGGAGGCGGCTTGGGTCCTGCCGGGCTGCCTTCGCGGCCGGAGGCCGCTCCCCCAAGCTGGCGCGAGCCTGGGGGAGCGGCCTCCGGCCGCGAAAACCGGACGCTCCGGGCAGCCTCAAGCCGCGCGACGCTTCAGGTGCACCAGCAGCAGCGAGATCGCCGCCGGCGTCACGCCGCTGATCCGCGCCGCCTGGCCGATGGTGGCCGGGCGCGCGCGCTTGAGCTTGAGCAGCACCTCGGCCGACAGCCCGCGCACCTTGTCGTAGTCGAAGCCCTCGGGGATCGCGGTGTGCTCGTGGCGGCGCTGGCGCTCGATCTCCTCGCGCTGGCGCTCGAGGTAGCCGGCGTACTTGGCCTGCACCTCCACCTGCGCGGCCACGTCCTCGCGCTCCACCGCCGGGCCGAGTTCCGGCACCGCGGCGAGCTTCGCGTAGTCGAGCTCGGGGCGGCGCAGCAGGTCGAGCGCGTTGGTCTCGCGGCTCACCGCGATGCCGAGGTGGCGCGCCACCGCCGCGCCCAGCGCGTTGGTCGGCGCGGCCCACAGCGCGGCCAGGCGCCGCGTCTCGCGCTCCACCGCCTCGCGCTTGGCACGCAGCGCGTCGTAGCGCGCCGGCGGCACCACGCCGAGTTCATGGCCCTGCTCGGTGAGGCGCAGGTCGGCGTTGTCCTCGCGCAGGTGCAGCCGGTACTCGGCGCGCGAGGTGAACATGCGGTAGGGCTCGATGGTGCCGTTGGTGGTGAGGTCGTCGATCAGCACGCCCAGGTAGGCCTCGTCGCGGCGCGGGTACCACGGCGCCTTGCCCCGCACGGCGAGCGCGGCGTTGAGGCCGGCCAGCAGGCCCTGCGCGGCGGCCTCCTCGTAGCCGGTGGTGCCGTTGATCTGGCCGGCGAAGTACAGGCCCGGGATCGCCTTGGTCTCCAGCCACGGGTGGAGCCCGCGCGGGTCGAAGTAGTCGTACTCGATGGCGTAGCCGGGGCGGGTGACGTGCGCGCGCTCGAAGCCGGGGATCGAGTGCACCAGCTCCAGCTGCACGTCGAACGGCAGCGAGGTGGAGATGCCGTTGGGATAGATCTCCAGGCTGTCCAGCCCTTCCGGCTCGATGAAGATCTGGTGCGAGGCCTTGTCGGCGAAGCGCACCACCTTGTCCTCGATCGACGGGCAGTAGCGCGGGCCCGCGCCCTCGATCTGGCCGGTGTAGAGCGGCGAGCGGTCGAGCGCGCCGCGGATGATCTCGTGGGTGCGCTCGGACGTGTGGGTGATCCAGCAACTGACCTGGCGCGGATGCTCCGCGCGCGAGCCCAGGTAGGAGAACACCGGCGCCGGATCGTCGCCGGGCTGTTCCTCCAGGCCGGCGAAGTCGATGCTGCGCCGGTCGATGCGCGGCGGCGTGCCGGTCTTGAGGCGGTCGGCCGCCACCGGCAGCTCGCGCAGCCGCTGCGCCAGCGCGCTGGCCGGCGCGTCGCCCGCGCGGCCGCCCGCGTACTGCGCGGGGCCGATGTGGATCTTGCCGGCGAGGAAGGTGCCGGCGGTGAGCACCACCGCGCGAGCGTGGAAGGCGAGCCCCATCTGCGTCACCACGCCTACGGCGCGGCCGTTTTCCAGGCGCAGGTCGTCGACCGCCTGCTGGAACAGCTCCAGGTTCGGCTGCGACTCGACGATGCGGCGGATCGCCGCCTTGTACAGCGCGCGGTCGGCCTGGCAGCGCGTGGCGCGCACCGCCGGGCCCTTGGAGGCGTTGAGCGTGCGCCACTGGATGCCGGCGAGGTCCGCCGCGTGCGCCATCGCGCCGCCCAGCGCGTCGATCTCCTTCACCAGGTGGCCCTTGCCGATGCCGCCGATGGCCGGGTTGCAGCTCATCGCGCCGACCGTCTCGACGTTGTGGGTCAGGAGCAGCGTGCGCGCGCCGGTGCGCGCCGCGGCCAGCGCGGCCTCGGTGCCGGCGTGGCCGCCGCCGACCACGATGACGTCGTAGCGGGTGGGGTGGAACATGCGGAATCTCTGGTTCTTGCTTGCGGATGGCTGCGCGCGGCGGACGCCCGGCGCCGGCGCGCCCGAAACTGACCCGCCGGCGCAGATACTGACCAAAACGGCCCGGGGCCGGGCGCCATGGTACCGCCCCGCGGCCAGTGCGGAAGGGATATGGCCTTGTGGCACGGACTTTGCTCCAATCCTCACGCACTTTCACGGGCAGACGCTGCGCGGAACTTCGCGCGCCGAGATCGGGCGGACAGGGGTCCGATCGCGTGCCGGGAAAGGGAGCATGGCGGCGCCACGGGTCTACCCTGGCGCCGTCACTTTTTCCGGGCCCGGAAACGCCAAACCCCGCGCAGGACGCGGGGTTTGGCGTTTTTTCAGATCTGGCGCCCGGCGGTCTCAGGAACAGGGGGAATCCAGGATGACCGTGTTGCCGGGCGCCAGAAACCGTGGAACCGGCGCCGTGTGCGGTGGTGGGCACCGCACCGGACTTGAGGGGGATTCTCCGCATCCGGTCGTGAATGAGAAGTGACTGGAACGTAGCTTTTTGCCAACGTGCGGCAATCGCTGACCCTCCGCGTCAGTTTGCTTGCAGCGCGCGATTTTTTCATGTGATGCGCATCACGTTTTGGCATGGCGATTGCTCCGCCTCCCGTACCTCGGAACGTCAGGGGAGAGCGTCATGGAAGTGTCCTTGGATTTCACGCCGGTCTATCCGCGCCACGATCTGCTGATCGAGATCGGCCGCATCGAGATGGCGATGGAGCATCTGGCCGAGCGCGACGAGCGCGAGCGCGTCAGCCTCAAGCCGCGGCTGGAGTCGCGCATGCAGCGCCTGCGCAGCGAGCTGGCGCATCTGGCCGTCTAGACGGCGATCCGCCGGGCCGCGCAAGGCGGCCCGGACGCCGGCGCTCAGGCCGGCAGCAGGTGGCCGACGATCTCCGCGAGATTGCGCGACAGCGCGCCGTGGCCGGCCAGCGCGGCGAGCGCCTGCCGCGCCTGTTCCCGCCGCACCGGCTCCAGCCGTTGCCAGCCGTTGAACGCGGTCGCCAGGCGCGCGGCCACCTGCGGGTTGAGCGCATCCAGCTGCGCCAGCCGTTCGGCGAGCAGGCGGTAGCCGGCGCCGTCGGCGCGGTGGAAGCCGCTGGGGTTGCCGCTGGCGTAGCTGCCGAGCAGCGCGCGCACGCGGTTGGGGTTCTTCAGGGTGAAGGCCGGGTCCGCCTCCAGCGCCCGCACCCGCGCCAGCGCGGGCTCGCCGGGGATCTGCGCCTGCACCGCGAACCACTTGTCCAGCGCGAGCGGGTCCTGCGCGTGGCGCGCGCGGAAGGCGGCCAGCGCGTTGAGGGCCTGCGGCGCCTCGTGGCGCACCAGCACGGCGAGCGCGGCGAGGCGGTCGGTCATGCCGGCGGCCGATTCGTACTGCCGCTGCGCCAGCGGCAGCGCGGCGGCGGGATCGTGCAGCGCCAGCAGCTCCAGCACGCGGCGCTTGAGCCGGCGCCGCGCCTGCGCCGCGGCGTCGGGTTGCGCGCCGGCGTCCGCGGCCAGCTTGCGGTGGTGCCGTTCGAGGCGCTCGCCGCCGAGCGCGGCGGCCAGCCGGCGTTGCAGTTCCTGGCGCAGCGCGTGGATGCGCGCGGGATCGACCTCGCGCTCGCGCTCGGCCAGCTCGATCTCGCCGGGCGGGGTGAGCAGGTCGGCCAGCAGCGCGGGGTCGAGCGCCGCGTCGTCGAACAGCGCGGCCAGCGCGGCGCACCAGCCCTCGACCGCCGCCTCGCCGCCGCCGTCGCGCAGCGCCGCGTAGGCGCGCAGGGCGAGCTGCTGGCCGGCCTCCCAGCGGTTGAAGCCGTCCGGGTCGTGCGCGAGCAGCAGCGCCAGTTCCTCCGGCGCGTAGTCGCATTCCAGGATCACCGGCGCGGAGAAGCCGCGCAGCAGCGAGGGCACCGGCGGCGCGTCGACGCCGCGGAACACGAAGTCCTGCTCGGCCTGCGCCAGCACCACCACCCGCTCGGTGGAAGCTGCGGACGTCTGGCCGTCCAGGCGCAGCGGCAGCATGCGGCCGGCGCGGTCGAACAGCGCCAGCTTCACCGGGATCGGCAGCGGCCGCTTGTCCGGCTGGCCCGGCGTGGGCGGCGTGTGCTGCGCCAGGGTCAGGGTGTAGGTGCGCGCGGCGGCGTCGTGCCGGCCGCGCGCCGTCAGGCGCGGCGTGCCGGCCTGCGCGTACCAGGCGAGGTAGGGCGAAAGGTCCAGCCCGTTGGCCTCGCCCAGCGCGGCGAGGAAGTCCTCGAGCGTGGCGGCGCGGCCGTCGTGGCGCGCGAAGTACAGGTCCATGCCGCGGCGGAAGCCCGCCTCGCCCAGGCGGCCGGCCAGCATGCGCACCAGCTCGGCGCCCTTCTCGTACACCGTGGCGGTGTAGAAGTTGTTGATCTCGCGGTACTCGGCCGGGCGCACCGGGTGCGCCAGCGGGCCGGCGTCCTCCGGGAACTGCGCGCGGCGCAGCAGCGCCACGTCCTCGATGCGCTTGAGCGCGGGCGAGTTCATCCGCGCCGAGAACTGCTGCTCGCGGAACACGGTGAGCCCTTCCTTCAGCGAGAGCTGGAACCAGTCGCGGCAGGTCACGCGGTTGCCGCTCCAGTTGTGGAAGTACTCGTGCGCCACCACCGCCTCCACCGCGCGGTACTCGTCGTCGGTGGTGGTGTCCGGGTCGGCCAGCAGGTACTTGGCGTTGAAGATGTTGAGGCCCTTGTTCTCCATCGCGCCCATGTTGAAGTCGTGCGTGGCGACGACGTGGAACACGTCGAGGTCGTAGTTGCGCCCGTAGGTTTCTTCGTCCCAGCGCATCGCGCGCTCCAGCGCGCCGAGCGCGTAGCGGCAGCGGCCGATGGCGTCGGCCTCGGACCAGATCGCCAGCTTCACCGCGCGGCCGTCGGCGGTGCGGTAGTCGCGCTCGATCTTCTCCAGCCGGCCGGCGACCAGCGCGAACAGGTAGCTGGGCTTGGGATGCGGGTCGACGAAGCGCGCCCAGTGGCGGCCGCCGGGCAGCTCGCCCGCGCCGTCGGGGTTGCCGCCGGCCAGCAGCACCGGGAAGCGCGCGCGGTCGGCGCGCAGGGTGACGGTGAACCTCGCCAGCACGTCCGGCCGGTCGGGAAAGAAGGTGATGCGGCGGAAGCCTTCCGCCTCGCACTGGGTGAGCAGGAAGCCGGCCTCGCGCGAGCCGGACAGGTACAGCCCTTCCAGCGCGGTGTTTTCGGCCGGCCTCACGCGCACGCGCGTCTCCAGCACGCTGCCGTCGCGCGCGCCGTCCACTTCCAGCACGCCGTCGGCGTAGCGCCAGCGGCCGGCGGGCAGCGGCGCGCCGTCGAGCGCGATGGCGAGCAGTTCCAGCTCCTCGCCGTCCAGCCGCAGCGGCGCGTCCTGCGCGGGATCGCGCGCCAGGTGCAGGCGCGCGCCCACCTCGCTGGCGTCGATGCCGAGCTCGAAGTCCAGCTCCGCCTGCACGACCCGCCACGGCGGCGGCGCGTAGTCGCGGAGGCGGATCGGCAGGGGAGCGGCGTCGTTGCGTGCGGGCATGGGGCGTACTGCAGGAAAGGGGGCGGATCAGGCTAACATGCGGCGGTTGCCCGGCTGGACAAGACCGTGACCGACTACCGCGCTTCCCTGGACCGCCTCGGCCCGCACGCGCTGGCCCTGCTCGAGGACGCCGCGCGCGGCCGCCGCGTGCGCATCGCGCGGCGCGGCGCCACCGTGCTCGGCATCGAGGCGACGCACCGCGGCCGGCCGGTGGCGCTGGCGGACGGCTACCGCGACGCGGCCGAGCTGGAGGGCCACGTCAACTCGCGCTTCGCGGTGATGGCGCCGTTCGCCAACCGCGTCGCCGACGCGCGCTACGTGTTCGACGGCGTGGCGCACGACCTGCAGCCGGGCGTCGCCGGCGCGGCGCGCGGCGCCCGGCACGGCTTCGTGCGCGGCGTGGATTTCGAGCTGGCGGAGCTGGACGCCGCCGCGCACGGCGCGCGCGCCGTGTTCTCGACGCGGGCGATCCGCCCCGGCGCGCATCCGGGCTACCCGTTCACGATCGACCTGGAAGTGCGCTACACGCTGGACGCGGACGGGCTGACCCTGGAAGCGCGCATGCGCAACGCGGGCGAGACGGCGGCGCCGTGCTTCTTCGGCTGGCATCCGTACTTCCGGCTGGGCGAGGCGCCGCTGGCGGGCCTGGAGCTGGGCGTGCCGGCCGCGACCCGGGTGCGCACCGACGCGGCGCTGCTGCCGCTGCCCGGCGCGGAAGCCTACGCGCCGGTGGCCGACGCGCCCGCGCTGGACTTCCGCGCGCCGCGCGCGATCGGCGACGCCCGCCTGGACCTCGCCTACGCCGACCTCGCGCGCGACGCCGACGGCCGCGCGCGCACGCGCCTGCGCGACCCGGCCAGCGGCCTGGGCATCGCGGTCTGGCAGGAGCACGGGGTGATGCTGGCCTTCACCGCCGACACGGTGGCGCGCGACCGCCGCGGCGCGATCGCGCTGGAGCCGATGGAAAGCCTGTCCGATGCCTTCAACCGGCCCGACTGCGCCGCGGCGATCCGGCTGGAGCCAGGCGCCGAGCGGCGCTTCCGCTGCGGCGTGGAGATGGAGACCCTATGAACGTGCTGCCCACCCTCGACGACATCCGCGACGCCGCCGCGCGCATCGCGCCCCACGCCACGGTGACGCCGGTGCTGCGCAGCGCGGCGCTGGACGCGCTGGCCGGCGCGGAGCTGTTCTTCAAGTGCGAGAACCTGCAGCGCGGCGGCGCCTTCAAGTTCCGCGGCGCCTGCAACGCGGTGTGGTCGCTGGACGGAGGCCAGGCGGCGCGCGGCGTGCTCACGCACTCGTCCGGCAACCACGGCACCGCGCTGGCGCTGGCCGCCGCTACCCGCGGCATCCCCGCGCACGTGGTGGTGCCGGAGGGCGCGGTGCAGGCCAAGCTCGATGCCATCGTGCGCGCCGGCGCGATCCTGCACCGCTGCGCGCCGACCATCGCCGCGCGCGAGGCGACCGCCGCCGGGCTGGAGCGCGCGACCGGCGCGGTGATGGTGCATCCCTACACCGACCCGCGCGTGATCGCCGGGCAGGGCACGCTGGCGCTGGAGCTGCTGGCGCAGGCCGGGCCGCTGGACGCGCTGCTGACGCCGGTGGGCGGCGGCGGGCTGATCAGCGGCGTGGCGATCGCCGCGCACGCGCTGGCGCCGGGCATCGAGATCCACGGCGCGGAGCCGGCCGGCGCCGACGAGTCGGCGCGCTCGCTGGCGCGCGGCGAGCGCGTGGTCGACTTCGTGCCGGACACGCTGTGCGACGGCCTGCGCGGCACCCTGGGCGAGCCCAACTTCGCGGCGCTGGTCGCGCACCGCGTGGCGATCACCACGGTGACCGACGCGGAGTGCGTCGCGGCGATGAAGCTGTTGTGGCGCGAGCTCAAGCTGGTGGTGGAGATCTCCAGCGCCACCGTGCTGGCGGCGGTGCTGAAGGCGCGCGGGCGCTTCGCCGGGCGGCGCGTGGGCGTGGTGCTGACCGGCGGCAACGTGGACCTCGACGCGCTGCCCTGGTGAAGCCGCCCAGGCGCGGCGCGTCCCTTGCCGTCATTCCGGCACAGGCCGGAATCCAGGGGCGATCACGCCGGTTTTTCGCGGCAAGACAGCCATGCCCAAGGCACGCCGTGCCGGCGTGCCATGAGGCCATGGCGGGCGCTCCCGCGACTGGATGACTCGCTGTGCTCGCCCTTGCAGGCCGTCCGCTGCGCACGTTCTGCGCGCTTCGCGCTTGTCCGGCCTGCGCCGGCATGACGAGCGGGCGGCTCGTCGCGCCCGGTCCGGTCTTGAGACGCCGCCGAAGTGGCGCCGCGGGATGTCGCGGACACGCCCTCACACCGGCCGCCGCCGCCAGTTCACTGCCACCAGCCCGAGCAGCACCAGCGCGATGCCCGCCGCCTCCGCCGGCGAGGGCCGCTCGCCGAGGATCGCCCAGGCCAGCAGCACGCTGAACACCGGCACGCCGAGGCTGGACAGGCTGGCCACGGTGGCGCTCAGGTGCCGCAGGGCGAACAGCCACAGCGCCCAGGCCGCGCTGGAGGCGACCACCACGCTGTAGGCCAGCGCGGCGAGCAGGGCCGGCGTCCACTGCAGCGGCCGCTGCGGCACGGCCAGCGCGGCCGCGCCGAGCGCGAGCGCGCCGATCAGCATCTGCCAGGCGGCGAAGTTGAGCGGCGCCACCGCATGCCGCTGGAACAGCCGCTTGCTCAGCACCGTGCCCAGCGCCCAGGCCGCGCCGCCGCCCACCGCCAGCGCGCTGCTGCGCGCGCCGCCCAGCCCGCGCCAGGGTTCGAGGATGCACGCGAGGCCCAGCGCGGCCAGCGCCACGCCCAGCCCCTGCGCGCGCGCGGGCCGCTCGCGCAGCAGCGGCCAGGCCAGCGCCACCGCCCAGAACGGCATGGTGTAGGCGAGCAGCGCCACCCGTCCGGCGCCGCCGTCGACCAGCGCCCACTGCTCGAGCCCCTGGAACGCGGCGGTCTGCGCCAGGCCGACCAGCGCGGTGGGCCACAGCGGCGGCGGCGCCAGCGGCTGGCGCGCCGCCAGCAGCACCGCGAACAGCGTGGCCGCGCCGAGCAGGTAGCGCAGCGCGGCGAAGTCGAACGGCCCGGCGTAGGCCAGCGCCTGCTTCATCACCACCCAGCTGTACGCCCAGATCAGCAGCGTGGCGGCGAGCGCGGCGGCGGCGCGGCGGGAGGCGGGATCGGTCATGCGGCGGCGGCGGGCGAAGGAGCGCGCCAGTCTAGCGGAGCGGTCCCGCGCCGATGCGCTACAGTGCCCGCCCGATGCGAGGAGGACCGTCATGCGACGCTGCCACTGGGCCGAGAGCGACGACGCGCTGATGCGCGCCTACCACGACACCGAGTGGGGCGTGCCGCTGCACGACGACCGCGCGCTGTTCGAGTTCCTGTGCCTGGAAGGCGCGCAGGCGGGGCTGTCCTGGCGCACCATCCTGGCCAAGCGCGGGCGCTACCGCGAGGTGTTCCACGGCTTCGAGATCGAGCGCGTGGCGGCGATGAAGGACCGCGAGCTGGAGAGGCTGCTGCAGGACCCCGGCATCATCCGCAACCGCCTGAAGGTGGGCGCGGCGCGCGACAACGCCGTCGCCGCGCTGAAGGTGATCGCGGAGGCCGGCAGCCTGGACGCCTACCTGTGGTCCTTCGTCGACGGCAAGCCGGTGCGCAACCGCTGGCGCGACAAGGGCGAGGTGCCCGCCACCACGCCGCTGTCCGACCGCATGAGCAGGGACCTGAGGAAGCGCGGCTTCCGCTTCGTCGGCAGCACCATCTGCTACGCCTTCATGCAGGCCACCGGGATGGTCAACGACCATCTCGTCGGGTGCTTCCGGCACCGCGAGGTGTAGCGCGGGAGCGGGCGCCACGCGGCGTCCGCCCGGATGCGGACCGCGCGTGCCGGCCGGAACGCGCGCGGCGCGAAGCGAGGCCGGGGCCTGCCCGCGATGGCGGTTCCGGCGCGTGCCGGCCCGCGCGGCGTCCCCGGCGCGGCTGGCGCCGGCGCGCCCCGCACGCCCTCAGCGCCGCCCCGCGCACGAGCGGTTGCCGGGATGCGCCGGGTCCTCGTGCAGCAGCCGGCGGGTGACGCCGTTGGTCCAGCCGAAGCCGTCCTGCAGCGGGTACTCGCCGCCGCCGCCACCGACGATCTCGCCGTCCTGCGGCACCAGCACGTACTTCTCCACCAGCTTGCTCTCGCGCCGGTACAGGTTGGCCACGGTGTGCAGCCAGCGCGAGGCGATCTCGTCGGCCAGCGGGTCGCCGTAGCGGCGCAGCCCGCCGATCGCCAGCCACTGCAGCGGCGCCCAGCCGTTGGGGCTGTCCCACTGCTCGGGCGTGACGCGCTCGGTGCAGTCCAGCCCGCCGGGGCGGAGCAGGCGCGCGCGCAGCGCCGCGCCGGTGCGCGCGGCCTGCCCGGGATCGGCCGCGCCCACGTAGAGCGGCATCGCGGCGGCGGCGGTGAGCGCCTCGCGCGGCGCGCCGCGCTCGAAGTCGTAGTCGAGGTAGGCGCCGGCGCGCGCGTTCCACAGCACGCGGTCGATCGTCTCCCGCCGCGCCTGCGCCAGCGCGCGGAAGCGCGCGGCTTGCGCCGCGTCGCCGGCGGCGGCGCTGAGCAGGGCGATCTGCGCCTCCAGCTTCCACAGCAGGGCGTTGAGGTCCACCGGCAGGATCGCGGTGGTGCGGATGCCGGACAGCTCGTCGCCGTCGCACCAGCGCGAGCTGAAGTCCCAGCCGGAGGCCGCGCCCGCGCGCAGCTCGCGGTACACCGCGCGCGCCGGCCGCGGCGAGCGCCGCGCGGTGGTCACGTCCTCCAGGTGGGCTTCCTCGCGCGGCGCGTCGCGCGCGTCCCAGTAGCGGTTGAGCAGGCGGCCGTCCTCCAGCCGCACGCAGTGGCCGCGCGCCTCGCCGGGACGCAGCGCGCCGGCGTCGGCGGTCCAGAAGGCGTGCTCCCTGCGCAGCTGCGGCAGGTAGCGCAGCGCCTTGCAGATGCCGTGCCGCTCGAACAGCTCCACCATCAGCACGAACACCGGCGGCTGCGAGCGGCTGAGGTAGTAGCTGCGGTTGCCGTTGGGCACGTGGCCGTAGGCGTCGATCAGGTAGGCGAAGTTGTCCGCCATCGCGCGCAGCAGGTCGCCGCGGCCGCTCTCGGCCAGGCCGAGCATGGTGAAGTAGGAGTCCCAGTAGTACAGCTCGCCGAAGCGCCCGCCCGGCACCACGTAGGCGTTCGGCAGCGGCAGCAGCGAGCCGTGCGGCGGGTGCTGCGCCGGGTGGCGGGTGAGCACGTCCCACAGCCCGTCGATGTGCTCGCGCAGCGGCTGGCCCGGCGGCGAGACGTAGTGGCTGCGGTGCACCCGCGGCGGCGCGAAGTGCGCGCGCACGAAGGCGGCGAGGTCGAAGCCCGGCTGCCCGCGTTCGCGGCGGTAGGCCTGCAGGATCGCCTCCGGCGCCCGTTTCGGCGCGCAGTCGACGAAGGTCTTGCTGTCCTCGAACACGCGGCCCAGCTGCACCGCCTCGAACAGCTCGCGGTAGCGGTCGGCCGGGGTCAGCGGATCGGCGGGCGCGGCCTGCGCCGCGCGCGCGGCGGCCTCGTGCCGTTCCCGCTCCGCGCCGCTCATTGCTCGGCGTAGTTCCACAGCAGGCCGCCGTCCACCACCAGGCTGGCGCCGGTGACGTAGGCCGCGTCGTCGCAGGCGAGGAAGGCCACCGCGCCGGCCACGTCCTCCGGCGTGCCGAGGCGGCCGAGCGGGATGTTGGCGAGCAGTGCCCGGAGCAGCGCCGGCTGCGCCATCAGCTGGGCGTTGATCGGCGTCTTCACCGCGCCGGGCGCGACGTTGTTGACCGTGATCCCCAGCGGCGCCAGCTCGACGGCCAGGTCGCGCATCAGCGTCTTCAGCCCGCCCTTGCTGGCGCAGTAGCTGGCGAAGTGCGGGAACGGCAGCTCCTCGTGCACCGAGCCGACGTTGACGATGCGCCCGCCGCCGCCGCGCTCGCGCGCGTGGCGCGCGAAGGCCTGGGTGAGGAAGAACGGCCCCTTGAGGTTGGTGGCGAGCACGGCGTCGTAGTCGGCCTCGGTGGCGTCGAGGAAGGCCGCCCGGCGTTCGATGCCGGCATTGTTGACCAGCAGGTCGAGCCGGCCCAGCCGCGCCACCGTCTCGGCGACCAGGCGCCGGCAGTCGGCCGCCACGCCGACGTCGCCGGCCACCGCACAGGCCGCGGCACCGTCCTGCCGCAGCAGCGCGAGCAGCTCGTCCGAGCGCGCGTCGGGCGCACGCACGCCCAGTGCGACGCGCGCGCCCTCGCGCGCCAGCCGCAGCGCGATCGCGCGGCCGATGCCCTGGCTGGCGCCGGTCACCAGCGCCGTCTTGCCCTCGAGTCGCATGCCCGGCTCCGTCGTTGCCGCGGGCGGCAGTCTAGGACGCCACGCCGTGAATGCTCCGCGAGCGCGTTCCGCCGGCGCTTCGCCACGGCGCGCCGGCTGGCGGCAGCCCGGCACGATCGGCGAGGCTGCTGCCGCAGGCTGTCAGCAGCGTGCGTGGCCGAGGGTGGGCTTTCGCCGTGCCGTGCAGGCATCATGGCGGTCCATTCCCTCCCGCGGCCGCCGCATGTCCCCAGGTTCCCGCTTCGCCCCCGTGCTGTTCGCCGTGGGCGCGCTGCTGATCAGCATGGTGTCCTACCAGTGCGGCGCGGCGCTGGCCAAGCAGCTGTTCCCGCTGGTCGGCGCGCAGGGCGCCACCGCCTACCGGCTGGGCCTGGGGGCGCTGGTCCTGCTGCTGCTGCGCCGGCCCTGGCGGCGGTTCCGGCGCGACGTCGACTGGCGCGCGCTGTGGGGCTACGGCCTGGCGATGGGCGCGATGAACCTGTCCTTCTACATGGCGCTGCGCACGATCCCGCTGGGCATCGCGGTGGCGCTGGAGTTCACCGGGCCGCTGACGCTGGCGCTGGCCGGCTCGCGCCGGCTGCTCGACTTCGTGTGGATCGCGCTGGTGGTGGCCGGGCTGCTCCTGCTGCTGCCGCCGCGCGGGCAGGCGCACGGGCTCGATCCGCTCGGCGTGCTGTACGCGCTGGGCGCGGGCGTGGGCTGGGCGCTGTACATCGTGCTGGGCCAGAAGGCCGGCGCGGCGCACGGCGGCGACGCGGTGACCTGGGGCACCTCGGTGGCGGCGCTGCTGGCGCTGCCGGTGGGGCTGGCGCACGCGGGCGGCGCGCTGTTCTCGCTGCCGCTGCTGCCGGCGGCGCTGGGCGTGGCGGTGCTGAGCTCCGCGTTGCCCTATTCGCTGGAGATGGTCGCGCTGACCCGCCTGCCGGCGCGCAGCTTCAGCGTGCTGCTGAGCCTGGAGCCGGCGATCGCCGCGCTGGCCGGCGTGCTGCTGCTGAGCGAGCGGCTGAGCGCGCTGCAGTGGCTGGCGATCGCGGCGATCATCGTGGCGGCGACCGGCACCGCGCTCAGCGTGCGCCGGCCGGTGGCGGAGCCGTTGGCGAACTAGGGACCAAGCTCCAGGCGTGGCGGCCATCGCGGCCGGAGGCCGCTCCCGCCGGAATCAGCGCCGCCGCGAACCGCGCAGGCTGTCCACCGAGAAGCTGGCGATCTCGCCGCCGCCCCGGCCGCGGCGCGCCTGGCCCGGCGGCGGCCCCCAGGCGTGCGCGGTCACCACTTCCCAGGTGGCGGGGATGCGGCCGTCGCTGCGGAACTCCTCGTAGGCGGCAAGCATGCGCCGGTAGTGCGCCTTGCCGGTGAGGCCGCGGCCGCGCGCCGCGTCGGCGTGGGTGGCGCCCAGGCCCTTCAGTTCCTTCAGCAGCTCCGCCGGCTCGCTGTAGGTGAGCGTGTAGCGGTCCACGTCCAGCACCGGGTCGCGCAGGCCGGCGGCGATCATCGCGTCGCCCACGTCGTGCATGTCGAGGAAGCGGCCGACGTGCGAGCGCGCGTCGACGGCGGCCCAGGCCGCGCGCAGCTCGCGCAGGGTGTCCGGGCCGAAGGTGGAGAAGGCGAGCAGGCCGCCGGGCCGGAGCACGCGCACGCATTCGCCGAACAGCGCGGCGAGGTCGTCGATCCACTGGAAGCACAGGTTGGAGTGCAGCACGTCCACGCTGTGGTCGGGCAGCGGCAGCGCCAGCGCGTCGGCGCACACGCGCTGGAACGGCTTCAGCCAGCCGGCGTGGCGCCTGGCCTCGCGCAGCATCGGCAGGGCGAGGTCGAGCGCGAGCACCTGCGCCTGCGGCCAGCGCTTCTTCAGCAGCGCGCTGCCGCGGCCGGTGCCGGCGCCGACGTCGAGCACCAGCCGGGGCTGTTCCAGATAGAAGTCCAGACGTCCGAGCAGGCCCTCCTGCACCGCGCGCTGCAGCGCGTCGTGGCGTTCGTAGCCGGCCGCGGCGCGGGCGAAGTGGCGGCGCACCAGGGTGCGGTCGAGGTGGAACTCGTTCATGCGGGAACCTGCTCCAGCAGCGGCGCCAGCGCCTCGGCCAGCGCGCCGGCGTGGCCGAGGAACGGCGCGTGACCGGCGTGGGCGATCTCGGCGAAGCGGCCGCCGCTGGCCTGCGCGGACCAGCGCATCGCGGCCGGATGCACCAGCCGGTCGCGGCGGCCGGCCAGCCAGGCGCTGGGCTGCGCTAGGCCCGCCAGCGCGGGGCGCAGGTCGGTGTCTTCGAGCAGGCGGAGGCCTTCCTGCAGCACGCGCAGCTCCGGCTCGCCGTGCGCGAACACCTCGCCGCGCAGGCGGCGCAGCTCGGCGCGCGGGTCCTGGCTGCCCATCGCCTCCAGCGCGAGGAAGCGCTCGATGGTGGCGTGGTAGTCGGTCTCCAGGTCCTGCGCGAGCCGGCGCACCAGCGCGGGATCGTTGCCGTGCGGCCAGTCCGCGTCGCGCACGAACTTCGGCGTGGCGCACAGCATCGCCAGCGCCTGCACGCGCGCGGGCTGCTCCAGCGCGGCGGCCAGCGCGACCAGGCCGCCCAGCGACCAGCCCAGCCAGGCCGCCGGCGGCGTGGCCGCGGCGATCGCGCGCGCGCAGGCGGACGGCTCCAGCGGCAGGCCGCAGTGGCGCGAGCGGCCGTGGCCGGGCAGGTCCACCACGTACAGCGCGCAGCGCTCGGCCAGCGCCTCCACCAGCGGCGCGAACACGCCGCCGTGCATCGCCCAGCCGTGGATCAGCACCAGCGGCACGGGACCGCGGCCGGCTCGCTCGATGTAGAGACTCATGCGCGCGTCTCCTTGCCGGGTCGGGACGAGAGCCGGGCGGCGAGGCCGGGACTCGCGCCAAGGCTGCGGCTTACGGCCTCCTCTCCCCGCCGGGGAGAGGAGCGAGGTGAGGGGGCGGGGCTTGCGGAAGCGCCTGGCGGGATGGGTTCCGTGGCTGGCGTGTCGCCAGGCTGGCCCCTCACCCCGGCCCTCTCCCCGGAGGGGAGAGGGCGCGGACGCGGCGGTGCGGGGCGCAGGTCGGGACCCAGTGCGCCGCGCGCGTCGAACACGAAGCAGGCGCCCTGCCAGTGCGCGCCGCCGGTCTCCTCGAAGTACCCGAGGATGCCGCCCTCCAGCTGGAACACGCGCTCGATGCCGAGCTCGCGCATGTGCAGCGCGGCCTTCTCGCAGCGGATGCCGCCGGTGCAGTAGGGCACCACGGTCTTGCCGGCGTAGCGCGCGCGGTCGGCGGCCAGCGCGTCCGGCAGCTCGGTGAAGCGGGCCAGCCGGTAGTCGACCGCCTGCGGGAACCTGCCGACGTCGGTCTCGTAGCCGTTGCGGGTGTCGAGCAGCACGAGCTCGCGGCCGTCGTCGTCGCGGCCGCGGTCCAGCCAGCGCTTCAGCGTGGCCGGGTCCACCGCCGCGGCGCGGCCCGCCTCCGGGCGGAGCGCCGGCCGGCGCAGGGTGATGATCTCCCGCTTCAGCCGCACGCGCAGGCGGCCGAACGGCACCGCGTCCGACCACGAGGCCTTCGCCTCCAGGCCGGCGAAGCGCGGGTCTTCGCGCAGCCAGTCCATGAAGGACTCGGCCGCCTCGGGCGCGCCGGCCAGGAACAGGTTGATGCCCTCCGGCGCGAGCAGCACGGTGCCCTTGAGCGCCAGCGCCTCGGCGCGTGCGCGGAGGCGTTCGCGCAGCGCGGGCAGCCCGTCCAGGCTGACGAAGCGGTAGGCGGCGAGGTTGAGGATGGGCATGGCGGGGAAACGGGCGGAACGGCGCACGATTATAGGTGGTGTGTCCGTAGGCGCCGGCGCGCGGCAGGATCGATCCGACGCATGCGGCCGGCCGGCGACGACGCGCCGCGGCTGCCTGCGCGCACGCGCCGGCGCGGCGCGCGTCGATCGACGGCGGCCGGCGCGATGGGCCACGCTGGCCACGCCCCGATCCGGGGCAGGCCATCCAGGGAGCGGAACATGAAGACAGGCATGGGCACCGCCATTGCCGGGCTGCTGTGGCTCGCGGCGTCGGCGGCCTTCGCGCAGCCGGCCGGATCGCAGGCCCGGCCGGCCGCGCACTACACCGACCTGGCCGCCACGCTGCAGGACGACGCCGACATCGACGCCTGGTACGGCATCGCCGACGCGCTGCGGCGCGACTTCGACGCGATCTGCGGCGACACCTTCTGCGAGGGCGACTACAGCGACATCGAGCCGCTGCGTTTCGTCTGCTCGGCGGACCCGGCGACGGGCGAGGTGGGCCAGTGCGTGTGGAGCTTCGCGGCCAGCGACGAACGGATCGATGCGCGGCGTGGCCGCATCCGCGCGGCGATCCCGGGCTGGCGCTGCGTCGGCCCGCTGGCGCCGCACACCACGGTGCGCGAGCTGCTGGCCGCGCTGGCGGTGCCGCACCCGCTGCACGCGCCGCTGCCGCGCAGCGGCGCCACGCTGTACGACGGCCTCAGCGATTGCCTGTAGCGGCATCGCCGGGCTCCGTGACGCGGCCGCGCAGGCCCTCCGCCAGCGCGTCGAGCAGGCGGTCCACGTGCGCCTCCTCGTGCGCGGCGGACAGCGTGACGCGCAGGCGCGCTTTGCCCGCCGGCACGGTGGGCGGGCGGATCGCGGCGACCAGCAGGCCGCGCGCCTCGAGCGCCTGCGCCGCCTGCAGCGCCGCCTCGGCGCTGCCGAGCAGCAGCGGCTGGATCGCGGTGGGCGAGGGCAGCAGCGGCAGGCCGAGCTGCGCGGCGCCGGCGCGGAAGCGGGCGACCAGCGCGGCGAGCTTCCCGCGCCGCCACGCCTCGCGCCGCGCCAGTTCCACCGCGGCCAGCGCGGCGGCGGCCAGCGCGGGCGGCATCGCGGTGGTGTAGACGTAGGTGCGCGCGAACTGCATCAACCCCTCGACCAGCGCGGCGGAGCCGGCGACGAACGCGCCGGCGCAGCCCAGCGCCTTGCCCAGCGTGGCCATCAGCAGCGGCGCCTCGTCCTGCGCGAGGCCGGCGGCCTCCACGCTGCCGGCGCCGCGCGCGCCCAGCACGCCCAGGCCGTGCGCGTCGTCCACCATCAGCGTGGCGCCCTCGCGCGCGCAGAGCGCGGCCAGCTCGCGCAGCGGCGCCACGTCGCCGTCCATGCTGAACACGCCGTCGGTGGCGAGCAGCGCGGCGGCCGCGGCGTCGCCGCGCAGCTGCCGCGCGGCGGCGGCCACGTCGGCGTGCGGGTAGCGCCGCAGCGTGGCGCCGGCCAGCCGCGCGCCGTCGAGCAGGCAGGCGTGGTTGAGCCGGTCCTGCACGCACAGCGCCGGTCCCGGGCGCGCGCCGGGATCGCCCGCTTCCAGCAGCGCCTGCAGCGCGCCGAGGTTGGCCATGTAGCCGGTGGAGAACAGTAGGGCGCGCTCGCGGCCGGTCCACTCGGCCAGCGCTTCCTCCAGCCGCGCGTGCTCGCGGCGGTGGCCGCAGACCAGGTGCGCGGCGGTGCTGCCCACGCCGGCGTCGCCGGCGGCGCGGCGCAGCGCTCCCACCAGCGCGGGATGCTGGGCCAGGCCCAGGTAGTCGTTGCCGCAGAAGGCGAGCAGGCGGCGGTCGTCGACCTGCAGCCAGGGGCCGTCGGCGCGCTCGACCGCGCGCAGCCGGCGCAGCAGCGCGGCCTGCGCGCGCGCCTGCGTGCGCGCGGCCAGCCGCCGCAGCAGGTCGGGGCGCGGGCCGGGCGCGGGGTGCATCGGGGGCCCGCTCATGCGAGGATCGGCCCGTGGCGCGTCGAGGGGGCGCGTCCGCCGTAGTCGCGAAAGGTGCAGGGCCTATGTCTTTTTCGTTCCGCGGGGGTGGGGCGGCAGTCGGCGTGCGTGTGGCCGCCGGCGCCGGGCACGTGCTGCGCTGGCTGTTCTGGGTGCCGCTGCAGCTGGCGCTGCTGTGGGCCTTGTACGTGGCGGTGCGCTACCACCACGCCGAGCATCGCCTGTACGTGTGGCTGCGCGGCGAGCCGGACGCGCCGGCGTGGAGCGCGCGAGCCGGCCGCGGGCTGGACCTGGCCGCCTACCGCATGGACATTGCCGGCCGACGCATCGCCGGCGCGGAAAACCTTTCCGGCCTGGCCTGGGATGCGCAGCGCGACCAGCTCGTCGCGGTGCTTAACCGCCCGGCCACGCTGCTGCTGCTGGACCGCGAGGGCGCGGTGCAGGCGCGCCACCGGCTGCGCGGCTTCGCCGACACCGAGGCGGTGGCTGCGCTTGGCGACGGCTGGTACGTGGTGAGCGAGGAGGGCCGCGCGCAGCTGGCGCTGTTCCGCCTGCCCGCCGAGGGCAACGAGGTCGCGCACGCGCAGGCGGTGGTGCTCAACCTGGACCTCGCCGACGGGCACGACGGCAATGCCGGCTTCGAGGGGCTGGGCTACGACGCCGCGGGCGACGTGCTGTACGTGGCAAAGGAGCACTCGCCCACCCGCCTGTACGAGGTGCGCGGCCTGGCCGCGTTGCGCGACCACGGCGCGCTGCGCGGGCTGTCGATCCGCGACCGCAGCGAGCTGCTGGCGCCGATGCGGCCCAGCGACGACCTGTCCTCGGTGGAGTTCGACCCGCGCAGCGGCCACCTGCTGCTGCTCAGCGACGAGGGCCAGCGGGTGATGGAGGTGACCCGCGACGGCGTGGCGGTGAGCCAGCGCCTGCTCGACGGCAGCCGCACCGGCGAGCCGCCGCTGGCGCAGGCCGAGGGCGCGGCGATCGACGGCCACGGCACGCTGTACGTGGTCAGCGAGCCGGACCGCTTCTACCGCCTGCGCCCGGCCGGCGGCTGAACGCCGCGGGTCCATGACCGGCCCCCGCTGCGCGCTCAGGCCGCGCGCGTGGCGCACGGCTCGAGGATGTCGGCGTGCGCGGTGCCGCCTTCCTGCACGGGTTCCAGCGGATGCAGGTCGAGCCGGCGGAACAGCGCGCGGTCGTGCTCCACGTCGGGGTTGCCGGTGGTCAGCAGCTTCTCGCCGTAGAAGATCGAGTTGGCCCCGGCGAAGAAGCACAGCGCCTGCACCGCGTCGTCCATCTGCTGGCGGCCGGCGGACAGGCGCACCACCGAGGCCGGCATCAGGATGCGCGCCACCGCCACGGTGCGCACGAACTCGAACGGGTCCAGCGCCGGCGCGCCATCCAGCGGCGTGCCCTGCACCTGCACCAGCTGGTTGATCGGCACCGACTCGGGGTGCTCGGGCAGGTTGGCCAGCGCCTGCAGCAGGCCGGCGCGCTGCGCGCGCGTCTCGCCCATGCCGACGATGCCGCCGCAGCAGGTTTTCAGGCCGGCCGCGCGCACGTGCTCGAGCGTGTCCAGGCGGTCCTGGAACTGGCGGGTGTGGATGATCTCGCCGTAGAACTCCGGCGCGGTATCGAGGTTGTGGTTGTAGTAGTCCAGGCCCGCGTCCTTCAGCGTGGCGGCCTGCTCGCCGCTCAGCATGCCCAGCGTGGCGCAGGTCTCCAGGCCCAGCGCCTTCACCGCGGCGACGATCTGGGCCACCTTGGCCACGTCGCGGTCCTTCGGGCTGCGCCAGGCGGCACCCATGCAGAAGCGCGAGGCGCCGGCATCCTTGGCCGCCTGCGCGCGCGCCACCACGGCGTCCACGCTCATCAGCTTCTGCGCCTGCACCCCGGTGGCATAACGCGCGGCCTGCGGGCAGTAGGCGCAATCCTCCGGGCAGCCGCCGGTCTTGATCGAGAGCAGGGTGGACACCTGCACCGCGTTGGGATCGTGGTGCGCGCGGTGCACCGTGTGCGCGCGGTGCAGCAGCTCGTTGAACGGCAGCGCGAACAGCGCGGCCACTTCCTCGCGCGTCCAGTCGTGGCGGATGGCGGCGGACATGCGGACACTCCGTGCGGTGAGGCCGGCGAGTGTGGGCAGGCGGTCCGGGCCTGTCAACCAGGCACATGCGATCGGAGTTGACAAGACGGGCGCCGCCGGGCCCGCTACGATGGCGCTTTCCATCGAGGGACGGATGCCATGAGCGCAGGACAGGGCAGCACCGGCAACGTGATCGCGGCGGTGTGCAGCTTCTTCATTCCCGGGCTGGGCCAGCTGGTGCAGGGGCGCCTGCTCAAGGCGGCCGTGATGTTCGTGCTGGCCGGCGTGCTGTGGCTCTTCTGGCTGGGCTGGCTGGTCCACCTGTGGTCGATCGTCGACGCGGCGCTGTTCAAGCCGGGCAGCTGAGCCACCGCGCCGCGCATGGATGCGCTTCTCGCCACGCTGTTCGCGCGCACCGCGGCATGGCTGCTGCCGTGGCGCTGCCTGCTGTGCGGCGCGCCGGGCGCGGACGGGCTGGATCTGTGCGCGGCCTGCGCCGCCGAGCTGCCGCGCAACCGCAGCTGTTGCGCGCGCTGCGCCCTGCCGCTGCCGGCACCCGCCGCGCTGTGCGGTCGCTGCCAGCGCCGCGCGCCGCCGTGGGACGCGGCCTGGGTACCGTTCCGCTACGCCTGGCCGCTGGACCGGCTGGAAACGCGCTTCAAGTTCGGCCGCGACCTGGCCGCCGGCCGCACGCTGGCGCGGCTGTGGCAACGCGAGGCACGGCCGGCGCCGTTGCCGCAGCTGATCGTGCCGGTGCCGCTGCATCCGCGCCGCCTGCGCACGCGCGGGCACAACCAGGCGCTGGAGCTGGCGCGCCCGCTCGCCGCCGCGCTGGGGGTATCGCTGCACCGCGACGCGCTGCGGCGCGTGCGCGCCACCGAGGCGCAGACCGAACTCGCCGCCGTCGCGCGCCGTCGCAACGTGCGCGGCGCCTTCGCGCTGCGCGAGGGCGTGGCCTTGCCCGCCCACGTCGCGCTGCTCGACGACGTGCTGACCACCGGCGCCACCCTGGCCGAGTGCGCACGCGTGCTGCGCCGCGCGGGCGTGCGGCGCGTGGACGCGTGGGCACTGGCCCGCGCGCCGGTACCCGGAGCGCGCTGATGCCCATGCTGCGGCATGCAAGCCTGCGGCAACGAGGCGTTTTGCCCCGTTTGGCGTCGGCCGGCGTCACGGCGCCACTGCGGCGCCGGCCGCCGCCGCGAAGGCCGGGCGGCTATTGCACCGCCAGCGCCAGCACGATGCCGGCCCACACGGTGAGGCCCCACCAGTTGTTGTGGCGGAACGCGGCCAGGCAGGCCTCGCGCGCGCGGCCGCGGATCAGCTTGAGCTGCCAGCCGAACAGCGCGGCGGCGGCCAGCAGCGCCAGCCAGTACGGCCAGCCCAGCTGCGCGCGCTGGCCGACGAACACCATCGCCAGCAGCAGCGTGCCCATCAGCACGGCGAGGATCGGCAGGTCGGCGTCGCCGAACAGGATCGCGGTGGACTTCGCGCCGGCCTTGAGGTCGTCGTCGCGGTCGACCATCGCGTACTCGGTGTCGTACACCACCGACCACAGGATGTTGGCGATGAACAGCAGCCAGCCCAGCGGCGGCACCGCACCCTGCACCGCGGCGAAGGCCATCGGGATCGACCAGCCGAACGCCGCGCCCAGCACCACCTGCGGCAGGTAGGTCCAGCGCTTGGTGAACGGGTACAGCGCCGCCAGCGCGGCGCCGGCAAAGGACAGCTCGATGGTGAGCCGGTTGGTGAACAGCACCAGCACGAAGGCGAACGCCAGCAGCACGGCGAATACCACCAGCGCCTCGCGCGGCGTGACCCGCCCCGCGGCGATCGGCCGTCCGGCGGTGCGTGCCACCTGGGGGTCGAGCTCGCGGTCAGCGTAGTCGTTGATCGCGCAGCCCGCGGCGCGCATGGCGAACACGCCCAGGGTAAACACCAGCAGCGCCCTCCACGGCGGGAAATCGCCCGCCGCCAGCCACAGCGCCCACCACGTCGGCCACAAGAGCAGCAACGCGCCGATCGGGCGGTCCATGCGGGTGAGCACGAGGTAGTCGTGCGCCTTCTCGCGGTGGCGCACGGGCAGCCACCGCAGCAGCCAGTCCAGTACGCGCGCCGCGCGGGTGGAGCTGTCGGCCGGGCGCGCGACCGCGGCGACGGGCGCTTTCGCGCGTCGCGTCGGTGCCGGAGCAGCGGGCTTGCGCCGCTGGCGCTTGCGCGGTGGGGGGGCCATTAGCGCAGTTTAGCGTGTGACGGCCGCGGCGAAGGCATGCAGCGACACGGGAAACACACCATGCGGCGCGCGGCGGCGACAGGGCATCGCCGCGGCTTTCAGCGATCCAGCGGACTCGTCACGCCGTGACCGCCGCGATTCAGTACGTGGGTGTAGATCTGCGTGGTCCTCACGTCCTTGTGGCCCAGCAATTCCTGCACGGTGCGGATGTCGCTGCCCGATTCCAGCAGATGCGTGGCGAACGAATGCCGCAGCGTATGCGCGCTCACCGGCTTCACGATGCCGACCTCCCGGCAGGCCTTCTTCAAGGCGCGCGCCAGCATGCCGTCGTCGAAATGATGCCGGCGCTCCTGGCCGTCGCGCGGATCGTGCGAGCGGTGCGCGGCCGGGAACACGTATTGCCAGCCGAATTCGCGTGGCGCCAAGGGATACTTGCGCGCCAGCGCCTGCGGCAGCCATACCGCACCGAAGCCCGCGCGTAGGTCGGCCTCGTGCAACTGGCGAGCTCGCTCCATCTCGCGCCGCAAGGGTTCGGCCAGCGCGCGCGGCAGCATGGTGTGCCGATCCTTGCCGCCCTTGCCGTCGCGCACGATGATTTCGCAGCGTGCAAAATCCACGTCCTTCACGCGCAGGCGCAGCGCTTCCATCAACCGCAAACCCGAGCCGTACAGCAGGCTGGCCAACAGCCAGGGACGACCGTCCATGCGCGCCAGCAGCTGCATCGCCTCGTCGCGGGAAAGCACGGTCGGCACCCGGGCTGGGCGCTTGGCACGGGTCACACCGTCCAGCCACGGCAGCTCGACGCCGAGTACATCACGGTACAGGAACAGCAGCGCGGAAAGCGCCTGGTTCTGCGTGCTTGCCGCCACTCGGCCCTGCACGGCCAGTTGCGAAAGGAAGCCCTCGACCTCGGATGCGCCCATGTCGCGTGGATGCCGTTTACCGTTGGCCAGGATGAAGCGGCGGATCCAGCCCACGTAAACCTGTTCGGTGCGTAGGCTGTAGTGCTTCAACCGAAGCACTCTGCGGACCTCGTCCAGCAGCCGCGGCGCCTTGCCCTGGGCGGAGCGCATATCCGCGTTTTCGGGGCGATAAAGCATAACGACCTCGTTCCGTGAGATATGCAAACCATCATGCGCGCAGCCTGGTGAGGAGCACATCTGGCAAGGCCTTGTTCGTGTGTAGGATTTCCCCGCTTGACGCCGTACGAGCGTGGACGGAGCATGGACGCATATGCCCCGAGTTGGGGTCTACTAAGCGTTAGATGTCGCAATCAACCATCAGGAGAATACATGACCACCAGAGACCAGTACATGAAGGTTGCTCGGCAGATCGCCGATCATCTCAACGCATTTCATCTCGCATTTAAAACCTATCAAGTCTCTGACTTCGATGCGATGATCAAGTCTGTTGCGGGCGAAAGCGCTAGGGTGTCTGGCAAGGGCGACACGTCGGAGCAATTAAGCGCAGCACTTCTAGAGCGTGGCTTCACCATCTTCCCGGCAATCCCTGACGCCGAGGATGGTTACGTCCGCGTCATCCGCACTAATTCTCTGGTTGGCAGCCTACTCAACGCATTTCGCTATGTAGGTTCTGGCGGGGATACGGAGTTGGCAAACATCTTAAACGCCATCAAACGCCGCAACCGTGCTGACGACTTGGTGGCTCCGGCAAGCGAAGGCGATATCTAACTATTCGGTCAAGCGGACGCCAACCCGCTGCGCGGGTTGCGCCGCTTACCTCAAGCGTTAGGCATCAAGGGGAAAGCCATGAGAAAGGTAGTTGTTGCCAGTATCGTATTAGCGCTCTCTGCCTGCGCGACCGCCAAGAAGACATACACACCCGATGGGCGAGAGGGCTACACCATCAATTGCTCAGGTCAAGCATTATCTTGGGGGCAGTGCTACCAGAAAGCAGGCGATATTTGCGGTGCAAAGGGCTACGACATTATTTCCCAATCTGGCGATCAAGGCGACACGGTTGCTGCAAACCAGTTTGGTTTGTACGGCGGCTCAGTCATCACTCGTGATCTCGTCATCGCTTGTAAGCGTTAGGGCCTAACCACTCGTTCAAGGCGGACGGCTTCGCCGCCGCTTAACTCCAGCGTTAGCGCGCAGGAGAAGTCATGACGCGATCGGAAAGAGCTTGTCAGATCTGGGCGGTGTTGGCTTGGGCTGCAAAGAACCGTCAATCGCTTACCTACAGCCAGATCTCTTCGTTAATTGGCGTTCCGCGAGCCGGGCTCGGCCAACTGTTAGAGCCAATCCAATCCTATTGCATAGTCCACGGGTTACCTCCGCTCACCGTGCTAGTCGTGCAGCAGGACTCCGGCCTTCCAGGTTCAGGATTTACAGGCGCCAGTGCGGGTGAGCTAGCCAAGGCACTAATGAGCGTCTTCTCTGAGGATTGGCTTGCTCCTGGCAATCCAAACCCAGAGGCACTAGAGGCGGCGGTTCTCAAGTTGCCGTCTAATGGCTAAGCAGCGCGCTGGAAATTTTCTCAAGCGAACCCTAAGGGAGGATCGATGAAGAGTTTAGCTATCATCGCTGCGACTCTAGTAATAGTCGGATGCACAACAACGCAAGAGATCAGGCGCCCGGATGGTTCTGTAGAGCACTTGATCGCTTGTGGCGCAAGCCTTGGTTGGAATATCTGCTACGACAAGGCGAACCAGATCTGCCCGATGGGCTACAACACAATCTCTGAGATCGCTGGGATCAATCGCAAAGAGCTACGCATCTCTTGCCCATCTGCAAACAAGGATGGGAAAAATGAGACTGCACGCTAACAATTCGTTCAAGCCGATGCCGCTTCGCGGCACGGCTTAACTCTGGCGTTAGCGGCAGGGGGTAGACATGCGCAGATTGCTCTTCATTCTTGCTGTTGCGGGTTTGCTGTCAGGCTGCGCTACCGGCCAAGTTGTCCGCAACAATGTTCATCAAGGCATGACGAAGCAGCAGGTAGTGGCGGTCATGGGTAATCCTGATGGTGTTCAAACGAGTGGCAACTACGAGGCGCTGGAGTACGCAAACCGTCTTATCAGCGGGTGGTCATGGGATCGCGCTGATTACTATGTCATCCTAAACAATGGCTTAGTTACGTCCTACGGCCCTGGCCAAGTGCGTCAAGAGCGGCCAGGTGTGCTGGTGCTCGTGCCTGTTCGCTAGTCATTCCATCGCTAACTGTTCATTCCAGCGGACGCGCTGCGCGCGCCGCTAAATTCAAGCGTTAGCGCCCACATCAAACCTCGGAGGTGGCCAATGGATGAAGAGCCTTGCACTGTCGCCGACCTGCCTAGCATGGAATTCGATGACTCGATCCAGCCAAGAGCATTCTTTGATCGGGCGCTGCAAATCGCTGTAGACAACTGGACTGACCTGGACAAGCAACTTGTCGCATGGCTAGCTCGGGAAGGGCATCTCACCAAAGCAAAACTTCCCATCCATAATCATGCGCATCGCGGAAAGTACTTTATCAACGACAAGCCGCAGCACCGAGACGCTCACTTCGACGGCCTCTGGCACCAAGTTGGTGACTTCTACGTTGACACCAAGTACAACGCGCAAGCTCACGTAAATAATCTTCTCAGCACTCTTGAGCAACTTGGAGTGCATGACCCGCACTTTTATCTGGCGTTCCGCACAAGTGGGCGCTAACAAATCGTTCAAGCCGATGCCGCTTCGCGGCACGGCTTAACTCAGGCGTTAGTTGCCACAGGGGGTAACAATGAAACGTCGTGGGCTGCTGTGGTTGCTCGTGCCTGTCGTAGTCATCGCGGCTATTGCAGGCTGGAACTATTTCGGGGTGCAACAACCGCTATCCAAGGCACTGGCAGCCGACAGCCGAAATGAGGGGCTCTCGGTCTTTGCGCACTACCAATGGTACGTAAATGCCGATGTTCTAGTCTTCGACCTACGCGGCGTCTCGGGCACGAACAGCGAAGCCGATGTTTTCCGCAGCATGCTGCAGTTTGCGCAGGCTGTGCAGTCACGCAATTTCAACAAGGTAATTCTGGCCTACAAAGGCACTCCACGCTTCATGCTTGAAGGCGCGTACTTCAAGCAGCTTGGGGTCGAGTTCGCGTATCAAAACCCGGTGTACACTCTTCGCACGTTGCCGGAGCATGTCTACAACTTGGACGGTACGCCGGCGTTCGGTACTTGGACTGGTGGTTTGCTTGGCGTCGTTGGTCACCAAATGCAAGACCTCAATGAATTTGGTAGGCAGTGGTTTATCAACGATGCTGCGGGTGGCAACTAACTATTCGGTCAACCGGACGCTCACCCGCTACGCGGGTTCGCGCCGGTTACCTCAAGCGTTAGGCCTCAGGGGGCGTATTCATGAAATCCATTAAAAAAGCTGTCGTTGCCAGTCTTTTCCTTCTGGTCGCCAATGTTTTACACGCGAACACCTGTGATAGCCCAACGACGCAAATGGAAATTAACCAATGTGCCTCAAGCGCACTAGAAGCTGAAACGGCAGCGATAAATTCGGTTTATAACCGCTACCGCATAGAGCTGAGCGCGGCACAAAAGCAACAGCTCAAGGATGTGCAACTTGCCTGGATAAGATACAAAGATTTAGCCTGTAATTACAACGCATCCGAGCTCACTGGCGGATCAATGCAGCCATATGTCATTGCACAATGTCTAACTGAGCAAACAATTATTCGTCGCAAGCAACTTGAAGCTTTACTTAACTGTGAATCTGGCACCACACCCGGATGCCCAATTTCACACCAAGAAACAGCACCAAAAAGCCAACCGCAATCAACAGACCAAGCTCAGGCATCACAACGCAAAAATGACGCTACGCAGACTACACCGTATGGCAATTGCCCCCAGCGAGCTGAGGTCTACCAAAAGCGGTATGAGAGCTTGAACCAATCCAGCGACTTGGTCTGCTACCAAAAAGCACTTGAGAGAGAGCTGAGCGATGAACAGAGCTTCAGCTGCCCGCTTAGCGCCCAGTACTATCAAACGGCATATGAGCGCAACTTGAACGCAAGCGATCTTGTGTGCTACCAGCAAGCACTTGAGCGCGAGCTCAATTAGCCTGATGCCTAACAATTAATTCAAGCCGACGCCGCCTCGCGGCGCGGCTTAACTCAGGCGTTAGGCGGATGAGCAACATCACTTGTCGCTCATCTTTTCGAGAAATCAATTCTAGTTAGGGGGAATCATGAGAACTGCTGCAACGGCCATGCTGGCTGCCATGCTTATGCTGAGTGGCTGCTCAAAGCCAACAGACGCCGTCATACCATCAGACATGGACTCTTGGGATGAAAAGCTTGCGCCTGAAATCAAAAAGCTATCTGATTCGGAGAGAGAGAAGGTCGCCGCTTATTTAATGCGAGCAAAGATGGGAGAGGCTTTCGGTGGCGGCGGCATTCCCCCGGGCACGACCATTGGACAGGCTATTGATGCCCAATCAAAGTGGGAGGCTGAACAGGCGGCTAAGCGTGCAGAAGAAGAGGCGCTGAAGAAGAAGCTAGAACAAGAACGTGCCGCAGCACTTGAACAGTTGAACAAGGCAGTGACCGTCACCTTGCTGGCCAAGCGAGAGCTACCAAAAAACTACAACATTGGGCGGTACAGCGAGTATCAAGAATTCCGCATTGGGGTTCAAAACAACACAGAGAAACCAATAGTCGGTGTTTCCGGCGAGATCAAGTTTGTTGATGTTTTTGACAAAGAAGTTGGCGCTGTCAATTTCAGAATAAGTGAGAACATTGATCCGGGTAAAACTGTTGTATGGACGGGCGGCCGAGACTACAACCAGTTCCTTGACGCGCACCGGGCCGTTTGGAACCTTGAGGATGGCAAGTACACAACACGGTTTGTTCCTGAAATGGTGGTGTTTGGTAATGGAGAAAAGCTCACTGTTCCAGAGTAGGGAGCATCCGCCTAACAATTCATTCAAGCCGACGCCGCTTCGCGGCGCGGCTTAACTCAAGCGTTAGGTAACAGGGGGGCGCATGGCAAATTACTGGCTTGTTGGCGCATCATGGGGTGGCACTGATCACCAGGATCAGCGTTTCATCGAGCAAGGAATGTGGATGCTTGGTTGGGAGGACGGGCACCAGGCAGCACTCGCAGCACAAATGAAGTCGGGTGATCGCATTGCGATCAAACGCATGAAGGGCAAGGGGCAAACCGGAATCCGCATCCTGCACTTGGGAATCGTGCGCGGAGTCATCTTAGAAACGAACAAAGTTATCTGCACGGTGACTTGGGTCGCAACCAACTTGAATCGTGACATTTCGGAAACCCGAGGAGCGTTCCAGTCAATCCACGGCCCATACGCCCATGATCCTTGGGTGCAGGAAGTGTTTTGTCTATAGAGCTGGTATAACGCACACTCAATCGCTGGGGGATGAACTATGTTCTATTCAAAGCAAATATTGGTGGCTGTCGCCGTGGTATTCGCCTCGGGCTTCTGCGCGCTGTGCATGGCGCAAGCAGCACCATCCGAACCAACAGGTGAAACTGTTTTGGTTAAACCTAGAGCAAATAACAACTATCACTCCGGCAGTGCGGCCGACGCTGCGATTAATAGGTTCATGAACAGGCTAACGGGCGTCGCTAAAAAGCAAGAAAACCAAGAACGAGCATGGACAAATAGGGTCATCGAGATCAAACAGGTGCTGAGTGAATACCCGCTGTCTACAACGAGCGATGGCTACTACACGGGTTGGCACGGAGATTATAGTACCTGTGTATATGCGCAGATTGACAAGATGGGGCCGCGCCACATGGATTGGAATCTTCGGACTGGGGACTATGGCTTGTCTCCAGATGAAGCTGATACTCTTCCTCCGACAAATATCGTGCAAGAATGCTTAGCGAGCGTCAAAGCAAAGTACGAGCAAAAGCAAGCTGATCGCGCTAGTGAGCAGGCGCGCCAAGATAAGCTATCTAGCTGCGAAAGCTCGTCCGCTGGACAGCTTGCTCACCTATCAGCTGAAATTGTGCACGCCCGCAACGTCGTTTCGTTTGCTCAAGCGAACCTTGATCAAGAGAAGAAGGTTGAGGCAGCAAGTGGTGTCGTTGACCTCGACACCGCCCACCAGATGGGCGAACTCGTTGTTTACGGCCAACAGGAGATAGACAACGACTTCAAGCAATACCGTCAACTTGGCGGCAAGGCTACGAGGACGGCAGACGTTGTGCCTTTAAATGATCCTTGTAAGGCACTTCGTCAATAAGCAGATGAGTGGGGCTGTTACCTAACTATTCGGTCAACCGGACGCAAATCCCGCTACGCGGTCTTTGCGCCGGTTACCTCGGGCGTTAGGTGTGTCCAAGAATGAGTCGCTTTGCCAAGCTCAGACAGTGGATCAACCGCGATGACGGTAGGCTCTATCAAGCTGGCAACAGGCCTTTGGGTGCGGCCGAAACCATCGGCTTGCTCATCTTCGTCAGCGCTATCGCCTTGTGGCAACTTCACGTCAAAGCTGGCATCAGCATCATCTGGTCTCTCGCGGCAGGCAGTATCGGTCTCGTGTTAGCAATCGTCGGTGGCGCTGGCAAAAATCGTGGCCCGCACACCTAACCAGTCATCCAAGCGGACGGCTTCGCCGCCGCTTAATTCCAGCGTTAGGCGTCAAAAAGCAAAATGCCGCGGGCGTTTACTGCGTTTGCCCGCGGCTTATCTAGCTCAGTCTTCAGGCAGGATCACAATGCCTTGATCAGTCACCTGTATTCGTGCTTTCTGGCCAACCGTGAAACCAGCTGCGGATAGCCAATCGCCACTCAACCGTAAGAACGGCACTTGTCTTGGTCGGTAGCGGCACTGCTTAACCTTGTGCCGGCTCTCATAGACCTGGTAGCCAATCGTCAGATAGCGAGGCCTCGGACACTTCTTGGCAGTCATGGTGGACTCCTACGATTCGTTCTATTTCGCCTCCTGTTCAGAGAGGCGGCCGGGTGCTTGAACACGGTCGTAGGGCCGCCCGCAGTTTTCCCCTTTCGGGTCTTGTATAGCTGCGCGCCACCCGGCCATAGAAAACGCTACGCACAAAAAAACCACTTGGCTAACGGGAGTGGCATCCGCCTACGAAGGTGTGTTCAGCACCGCGTTCAAATCTAGCGCTGCCCCCAGCTTGGGTCAAGCTGGGGGTAAGTCCCAAGCCCGCTCAGCTATGGCATGCTTGGCTCAGGGAAGAGGTAGGGGCCGCAGCTCATCTGCCTAACAATTCGTTCAAGGCGGACGGCTTCGCCGCCGCTTAACTCAGGCGTTAGCTGCTAAGGAGAGACCACGATGTCCGGAAATGAGAATGGCGGTGCTATTGGGGAAACCGCCAAAGCAGTTGCAGAGCTCGCCAAGTCCGTTCCCATCTATCAAGATGCCATCCAGCCAGCGGCCAAAGAAGCTGGAAAGTCGCTCCACCTGGTCACGCGAGCCGTGAATGCAGCACTCACTCCGGTTGAAGGGCTTGTCTGGGGCGTCGAAAGAATTAGAGATTTTGTTCGGGAGCGTGTCGCAGCAAAACTGGAAAACGTGCCACCAGAAGAGGTTCAACAGCCGAAACCGCACATTGCCGTTCCAGCCATCGAGGCACTCCGATACACAGGGGCCGAATCAGAGTTGTCTGAGCTTTATGCAAATCTCCTTGCAACATCAATGGACAAGGCTACTGCTTACCGCGCACATCCAGGTTTTGTTGACATGATCAAGAACATGTCTCCTGATGAGGCGAAACTCATGAGGTTCTTGGCGACATCAGGGAATCAGCCACTAGTCAACATTAAGCTGGTCGTAAATGATCAGGGGCACTTTCGCATCACGCATCGCCACATTTCCCTTATCGGAATCAAGGCGGGGTGCCAGTATCCACCGTTGGCTGCGAACTACTTGGACAATCTAGTAAGACTCGGCCTGATAGCAATTCCGGAGCGCTACCTCACAAGGGATGAGGTATACACTGAGATCGAGGAATTTCCGCAGATAAAGCAGATCCGTGAGGATCTTGGCAAACAGCAAGGCTGTCGAGTTGAAATAGATCGGCTGTCAGTTGAGTTAACTGACCTCGGAAAGCAATTCATCCGTGCCTGCGTCATTGACAAGGCGGCTCAAGAGCGCAGCTAACAATTCATTCAAGCCGACGCCGCTTCGCGGCGCGGCTTAATTCAGGCGTTAGGGCCCATGTCAGCCGATATCGCAACTGCATTGATAACCGCTGGCGGCGCTACGGTTCTTGCTGTCGTCACCTATGCCTTGACCAAGAAACGCGAGAGAGACGCTGACCTTCGTAAAGAGCGTTTGGCTCACTACAAAGGGTTCGTGGGCAGCCTCAGCGGCATTCTTGAAGGCGAGGCAACGCCAAGTGGGCATCGCGCCTTCGCCAAAGCCTGCAACAATCTCAACCTCATCGCGCCCCAGTCGGTCATTCGGGCCATGCAGGCCTACCAACATGAGATTCGCCTTAGCAACCCTTCCCGGGACATTGAGCTCCAAGAGCAATTGTTATCCCGCTTGCTCTACGAGATGCGCAAGGATCTTGGCGTCTCGCCAAAGGACAGCGCTAACTTTAAGATCGGTTTGTGGGCCTCTGGCATCCCCGTCAATGGGCCCTAACAATTCATTCAAGCCGACGCCGCTTCGCGGCGCGGCTTAATTCAGGCGTTAGAACTCAAGGGGGAGAACTTCGCGTGCTCACATTCAAGACACAGTTTCCGATTAACGCCGAAAAGACGACTGAGGACCTACTTGACTGCACACACGCATGGATTTCGGGGAGTCCACACAGCGAATTGGCACGTAAGCTCAGTGGCATCAAGTTTGAGGATGGCACGTCCGTATCAACGGCAAACGAGTCGGTCCTGTCTTCTTCGTTCAAAGACTCCGAAAGAGAAACGGCGGGAGTGCGATACGAGAAGCGCGAGGATGGCGAAATCAGATGGATAACGGACGTTGTTGGTTCAAAGTCGAAAGATGGATTCATTGTTGCGGTCCAGCTTAGTGTCGACTCCGAGCTTCCTGTCGAGAGATTGGATCAGGGAAAGCGACCATACATCCTGAAAAGCCTGATGGAGAGGATTGGTGGTGGTGTTGATGGCGACCTGATCGTTTCTGACAAGCCAATCTTTCTGAAAGAGCAAGATTTGTCTCTTGCTGCCGACATCATCTGCGCAAAAGCAAATTACACAATGCCTGTTGTGTATGTAAGCGCTGACAACAGAGACAAACCATTCATCGATCCCGATCAAACCGCGAAGTGGCTGTCTGGCATGGCTCATGTTGTTGTCGAGCCCAGTCGGTCCTTCTCTTTCAAGCTCATGCGAGAAGTCTATGGAGAGAACGCATACGGTGGTGCTGTAGGGATCTACTGGCCAGATGGCGTCGGAAAATGGCTGTTCCTGCCAACCGGCAACTATTCCGATCCTAAGGAAATGCAGATTGCCGTATCAAGGAAGGTACGGGCTTCATTGCTTTCGCAACGAACAAAAAGAGAATGCACTTGGTCCAACCTTCAAGAGCTGATCGCGAGGCACCGCCTTCAGGAGCTGAAGGACTCGGGGTCAAATGACATCAATGAGTACATTCGACACTTCGATGCTGAGATGGCATCGAAGGATGAGGAAATACAACGACTAGAAGCGGAACTGGCACGCGCCAAATATGCGCGTCAGCTTCCCAGCGGCGTATCTAACACTGACGGAACAAATCTTGCTCTTGCCTCTACAGAGAGAGACCTTTATCAAGGTGAGCGCTTAGATATAATTATTGATTCACTAAAAGCTGCTGCCGACGCCGCGGAGCCTCATAGCCGACGCCGAGATGTTTTGACTGACATTATTAAGCAGAATGCGCATTCTGGCGAGCGCGAACAGATTTTGGAGCGACTCAAGCAAGTTTTGCGTCAGTATGACTCAATGACAGCATCTGTTCGCGCAGAACTGGAGTCGCTAGGATTCGCAATTCTGGAAGATGGGAAACACTACAAGCTCATCCTCCATGAGGATTCTAGATATCCATTCATTCTTGCAAAAACTGGGAGCGACTGGCGTGGCGGGCTTAATGCTTTCTCTGATTTGAAGCGTCGTATTTTCTAGTTGATCGCATTGAGTTCTAACAATTCATTCAAGCCGACGCCGCTTCGCGGCGCGGCTTAATTCAGGCGTTAGGCTCTACAATGATCCACATCGAGCATATTCGGATTCCAGATGAGCTTAAATTTGCTCTTGGCAGCATATGTGATCGGTTTCCGAAGATCGCTTCACTGAGCGACGATGCAGGCATAACGCTTACCGGCCTGACTGCGGAAGAGCAGCTCGCGCTTGATTTCCTACGTGTATCAGCGCCGGTTGATGAAATCATCGACAACATCAACATGATCGCGGCTGACCTAGAGGCGCTCGGTCGCTCTGCACGCACTTTTGGCGACAATCATCCGTTTAGACGTTACAAACTTCTTGTTCGCACATTCTTCTATGAGTTTGGCCGCTTCGAGGACGCTTTCGCCTACTACACACTATGGTTGCAACGGAGAAGATACATCTCAAAGGAACAGCGCAAGTCCATGCGCGATGACTTCTACGAGACCATGAAACCAATGGCCAGAGTACGCAATGTTTGCTTGCATGCTGATCCTGATTGGGGCAAGCATGTCACGCCAGAGATCGCAATCCTGACAGGGCTCGATCTCTTTGGCCTTCAGGCTGCGGACGAGAGCGGTGAGATCTTAAGGTGGGAGCCTCACCTTGAACCTCAATGTACTTAAATGTGCGCCATGATCGAAATTGCAACTTCTGAGATGCGCACAACGTGGAATATGTACTTTGCGGGTTGTGCGGAAGATCTAATTCGTGACGGCAAGATTAGGCCAGCCACTCGAAAGTACATGCCAAAGAATCTTGTGCGCTCCAAAGTGAGAAGCCATCATGGCAAACGGCCCAGCGTCGGCAGCGGGGCCTAACATTTCGTTCAAGGCGGACGGCTACGCCGCCGCTTAACTCCAGCGTTAGGCCGCACATGACAGTTCACTACAAAGTTGCCGTTTTCCTAGAAGTTTCTCTCTCGACCAACGAGGAGGCTGCGCCTGCGCTGTTCTTCCGAGAGCTGGAGATGCTGACCTGAGACGGATCGTGTAGCCAGTTGGCTGGTGAGTTCTCTACCCTCGACAGGAAGGAGAGCTCCATGAAGAAGCGATTCACCGACGAGCAG
>NZ_QGHC01000018.1:0-22101 GCF_003148905.1 Fulvimonas soli
CCCATTGATCGTCTCGAAGTCCATAGCGTCGGGTCATTGAACGGCTGCGCTCGCAAGAAAACCCAAGCTTCGCTTATCTAGTCAATTGATGACAGGCCCTAGCGGGTGCCGCGCACCACGATGGTCTTGCCGGAGACGTCGATCATGCGCTGCTCCTCCAGCTGCTTGAGCACGCGGCCGACCATCTCGCGCGAGCAGCCGACGATGCGGCTGACCTCCTGGCGGGAAATGCGGATCTGGGTGCCGTCCGGGTGGCTCATCGCGTCCGGTTCCTGGCACAGGTCCAGCAGGGTGCGCGAGATGCGGCTGGTGACGTCCATGAAGGCCATCCGGCTCACCTGGCGCGAGGTGCGCAGCAGGCGGTGGGTGAGCTGCGAGCCGATCGCGAACAGGATCTTCGGGCATTCCTCGCGCAGCGGTCCCTCCATCAGCTGGAACAGCCGCTCGTAGCTGATCTCGGCCATCTCGCACGGGGTGCGCGTGCGCACCATCGACTCGCGCTGCGCCTGTTCCACGAACAGCCCCATCTCGCCGATGAACTGGCCGCGGTTGATGTAGGCCAGGATCAGCTCGCGCCCCTGCTCGTCCTCGGTGCACACCGCCAGCGAGCCGTCCACCACGTAGTAGAGCGTGTTGGCCGGGTCGCCGGGGCGGATGATCGCGGTCTTGCCCGGGTAGCGGCGGCGGTGGCATAGCGCCAGGAAGCGCTCCATCGAGGCCGGGTCGGGCGCGAAGCCGAGCGGCGCCTGGGAGCGTTCGAAAGCCTGCTGGAGTTGATATTTGAGTTGCGCCACGGATCGGTTACCGAATGAAGTTGCTGTTGCCGGACGCCGCCGCCGTGACGGCGGCCGGAGTGAACCTGACTTTCCCCTGATCCGGGCATTATGGCAAACCCCGCCGGCTTGCCGAAGGTTCTGTTTTTCGAAATTTTGCCGCATACTTCGCAGTCTTTCGGCCGCGCGCCCGTAACGCGGCCGTCCGTGGGACGGCGCGGAATGAGGGTTCCGCGCCGTCCGGTCGTCCAGCGGGGACCCTTGCTGCTAACCCGCCTCATCTGCTGGCCGCGTCCCGGCCATGGAGAGTCGCCGTGGTGAAACCGCTCCCGCGCCTGCGCCTGCAGGGCTTCAACAACCTGACCAAGGCCCTGAGCTTCAACATCTACGACATCTGCTACGCGGTGTCGGAGGACCAGCGCCGCCGCTACATCGAGTACATCGACGAGCAGTACGACGCCGACCGCCTGACCCAGATCCTCACCGACGTGGCGGAGATCATCGGCGCGAACATCCTCAACATCGCGCGCCAGGACTACGACCCGCAGGGCGCCTCCGTCACCATCCTCATCTCCGAGGAGCCGGTGGTGGAGAAGCTCGGCCGCGACACCATCTCCGACGCGGTGGTGGCGCACCTGGACAAGAGCCACATCACCGTCCACACCTACCCGGAGACGCACCCGCACAACGGCATCGCGACCTTCCGCGCGGACATCGACGTGGCCACCTGCGGCGTGATCTCGCCGCTGAAGGCGCTGAACTACCTGATCGACAGCTTCGAGTCGGACATCGTGATCTGCGACTACCGCGTGCGCGGCTTCACCCGCGACGTGCGCGGCAAGAAGCACTTCATCGACCACAAGATCAACTCGGTGCAGGATTACCTGGCGCGGCACATCAAGCAGAAGTACGAGATGTTCGACGTCAACGTGTACCAGGAGAACATCTTCCACACCAAGATGCACATCAAGGACTTCGACCTGGACACCTACCTGTTCGAGGCGCACGCCGACGACCTGTCGTTCAAGGAGCGCCAGCGCATCGAGCACCTGCTCAAGCGCGAGATCGAGGAGCTGTTCCACGGCCGCAACCTGATGTGACGCCGCGGGTTTCCTGCATGCGGACGCGAAAGGCCCGCCGCGAGGCGGGCCTTTTCGTTGGGCGGGCCGGTGGCGGCGGAGGAGCGGCCTTGCGGTTCCGGCGGTCTTGCCCGTTGCCCCATGGCAACGCCTGTCCCTTGCCGCCGCGATGCCTGATCCCCGTCGCCGCGATGCCTCCGCCCGTCATTCCGGCGCAGGCCGGAATCCAGTGACGGCACGGCTCGAACAGGCCACTTCGCCCAGGGGAGCCTGAAATGGCCGGGGTCGATCCCAGGTCCCGGATTGGGTCCGGCACGGGCTCCAGGCCCTGCGCCGGGACGACAGTCCGAAGGGGCCGCGGCCCGGTCAGCCCGCCGCCGTCAGAGCCGGTACGCGACGGTCTTCATCACCAGCGAGGACAGGCGCATCAGCGCCGGGATCGGGAACGGCAGGTCGACGCCGCCACGCGCCTTCGCCTCGTCGGCGTGGCGCACCTCGTCGGCCTGCATCCGCGCCAGCACCGCGCGCGAGCGCGCGTCCTGCGCGGGCAGCCTCTCCAGGTGCTCGGCCAGGTGTGCCTCGACCTGGCGCTCGGTCTCCACCACGAAGCCCAGGCTCACCGGGTCGCCGGCCAGCGCGGCGGCCGCGCCGATCGCGTAGCTGCCGGCGTACCACAGCGGGTTGAGCAGGCTGGGCCGGCTGTCCAGCTCCTTCAGGCGCTCGGCGCACCAGGCCAGGTGGTCGGTCTCCTCGCCGGCGGCGTGCCGCAGGTGCTCGCGGGTGGCCTCGTCGCGCGCCAGCGCGGCCTGGCCGTCGTACAGCGCCTGCGCGCACACCTCGCCGGTGTGGTTGACGCGCATCAGGCCGGCGGCGTGGCGGCGCTCGGCCGCGTCCAGCTCGGCCTCGGCGAGGTCGCGCGCCGGCGACGGGCGCGCCGCCTCCGGCTGGCCGGCCACGGTTTCCAGCGCGCGCTCGAGGCCGGCGAGCAGGCGGTCGAGCGGGGTGAGGGTGCGCACGTTCATGGGGCGGCTCCGTCGGTTTCCGGGAGGAGTTGCTGCGCCAGCAGGGTCAGCGGGTGCTGCGTGGGCAGCGCGCGGCCTTCCGCGGCCAGCCCGGCCGCCAGGTGCAGCCGGCAGCCGATATTGGACGACAGCAGCCGCGCCGGCGCCAGCGCGGCCAGCCGCCGCAGCGCCGGTTCGCGCAGCCGCGCGGCGCGCGCGGGGAATTCCAGCAGGTGGCTGCCGGCCGCGCCGCAGCAGTGCGGCAGGTCCAGCGGCAGCAGCTCGAGGCCGGGGACGCGCGCCAGCAGCCGGCGCATCGCCTCGCCGCTGCGCGCCACGTTGGCCTGGGTGCAGGGCAGGTGCAGCGCGGCGCGCACCGGCAGCGGGCGGAAGCGCAGGCGCCCGGCATGGGCGTCCAGCAGCTCCCAGGCGTCGCCCACCGCGACGCCGGGCAGCGCCTGGCGCAGGGTGCCGAGGCAGCCCGGCGTCGCGGTGAGCAGCTGCCCGGCGCCGCTGGCTTCCCACGCCTGCCGCACGCGCCGGGCGGCGGCCGCGGCCGCCGCGGCTTCCCCGCCGTGGGCGTCCAAGGCGCCGCAGCAGAAGGCCGGCAGCACCGCCGCCTCGATGCCGGCGGCGCGCAGCAGCGCCAGCAGCGCCCGCTGCGCCTCGGCATCCTCCACGCTGGCCACGCAGCCGGGGAACAGCGCCACCGCGGGGCGGGGCGACGGCTGGCACGGCTCGGCGGCCGCGGTCGCCGCGCCGGCCGGCAGCAGCGCCAGCGCGGCGCGCCAGGCCTCCGGCAGGCGCCGGGCCAGCCGCCGCGCCGGGGCGGCGCGGGCCAGGCGGCCGCACGCGCGGCGCAGCGGCCGCAGCAGCGCCGGGCGCTTCAGCAGCCCCAGCAGGCGGCGCGGGCGTCCCGGCGCCGGCCCCAGCAGGGCGCGCGTGCGCACCAGCAGCTCGCCATAGCGCACCTGGGCCGGGCAGACCCGCTCGCAGGCGAGGCAGCCCAGGCAGTGGTCCAGCGGCGCGCGCAGGGCGGGCGTGGCGGCGGCGCGGCCTTCGGCGAGGGCCTTGGCCAGGGCGATCCGCCCGCGCGGCGATTCGGTCTCGCTGGCGTCCAGCGCGTAGGTGGGACAGGCCGGCAGGCACAGCCCGCACTGCACGCATTGGTCGGCCAGCGCGGCGAGGCTGCCGGGGGTCTTTTCAAGCGCCATGGCCGGCATGCTATCATCGCCAGCTCGCAGCCCGCCGGTCGGTGGGCTTGCGCGATGGATGAGAGCTTCGCTATCATCTCGCGCCTTTGTTCACCGATTCCGATCACCGCCTCCGCGGCGGCAGACAGGTATTCCAGATGAAAACGTTCAGCGCCAAGCCGGAAAGCGTCAAGCGCGACTGGTACGTGGTCGACGCCACGGACAAGACGCTCGGCCGCCTCTCGACCGAGATCGCCCGTCGCCTGCGCGGCAAGCACAAGCCGGAATTCACCCCGCACGTCGACACCGGCGACTACATCGTCGTGGTCAACGCGCAGAAGGTGGCGGTCACCGGCGCCAAGCTGGACGACAAGATGTACCACCGCTTCACCGGCTACGTCGGCAACCTGAAGACCACCAGCCTGAAGGACATGCTGGCCACCCACCCGGAGCGCGTCATCGAGATCGCCGTGAAGGGCATGCTGCCGAAGAACCCGCTCGGCCGCGCGATGTACCGCAAGCTCAAGGTGTACGGCGGCGCGGAGCATCCGCACGCCGCCCAGCAGCCGCAGCCGCTCGAGATCTAAGGAAGCACCCATGGCGATTCAGCAGAATTACGGCACCGGCCGCCGCAAGACCTCCGCCGCCCGCGTGTTCCTGCGCAAGGGCAGCGGCGCGATCGAGGTGAACGGCAAGCCGCTGGACCAGTTCTTCGGCCGCGAGACCTCGCGCATGATCGTGCGCCAGCCGCTGGAGCTGACCCAGAGCACCGAGAAGTTCGACATCAAGGTCACCGTCTCGGGCGGCGGCATCACCGGCCAGGCCGGCGCGATCCGCCTGGGCATCGCCCGCGCGCTGGTCGAGTACGACGAGACGCTGAAGGCGCCGCTGCGCAAGGCCGGCTTCGTCACCCGCGACGCCCGCGAGGTCGAGCGCAAGAAGGTCGGCCTGCACAAGGCCCGCCGCGCCACGCAGTTCTCGAAGCGTTAATCGCTCTCCCGCATCCGGTGCGGTAAAATTCCGCGCCGGACGCGACAGGTTTCTTGGGAGATCGTCTAACGGTAGGACAACGGACTCTGACTCCGTTTATCTAGGTTCGAATCCTAGTCTCCCAGCCAATCGAAGACCCGCCCTCGCGGCGGGTCTTTTTTTGCCCGGCGCGCGGGGCCGGATCGGCAAGGCGGCGTATCGTCTTCGGCCAGCTGGGAGGCGCGGCGGCATCGGCGTAGCGTGTGGACGGTCCGCGCATGGGACGCGGCGGGAGCACGCACATGGCGACGCGGAAGAGGCGGGCGCTGGACCTCGAAGGGCTGGTGGAGAAGTACGGCATCGCGGCGCTGGCCGCGCTGCGCAACCCGGCGTTGTGGGATGTGATCGTGCCGATGGGGCCGGGGCGCGGCGTGCCGTCGGTGGCGGCGAGGAAGCAGCTGCAGCGCGATCTGGACCAGATCTACGGCGTCCTGCTGGCCAACGCCAAGGCGGGCGACGCGATCTCCGGCACGTTCGCCGCGCAGATCGCGGTGCAGCGGGCGGCGATCCGCCGATTGCCCATCGCACGCGGCCGTTGCCGCGTGCGGCGCTGGGGACAGAAGGCGGAGCGCGGCGTGGCCGTTGCGGCGTGCCTGGGGGCTGCACATAGGCGCGGGACACGACTCCACGACGCGACTGCCCATCGATGACGGGAGGGCTACCGGCTGCCTCTCAAGCGGCCGACACGGCTCCCCGTCTGCCTGGCGACGTCGGCCATCACGCCGTGCGTCGGCCACTCAATGCCTGTCCGGTCTCGCTGCGCCGGTGTGCGGCAGCCATGCGCGCGTTGATGCCTCCGTCGATGGCGCGAGCCATCGCGCGTTCCGTCCGTGCGCCGAAGACGCCTTCCCGCGTGCATGACGATTGGCGCGGATAGCTGCCGGCTCGGCCTTCGGGCGATGCACCGCGCGTGCAGGAAAAGGCTGCATGCGCGATGCGCCGGAGTCCTTGCGAAACCTTGCGATGCAAGGTCTGCGCGAATTTTCGGATGCGCGCGAAGCGCGCGCGTCGATGCGTTCGCGCGTCGAAAGACCCAGCGCCGTCGTGTTAAGGGAAGTTTTCGAGAGTGTTGAAATTTTGCGAGATTGCACTTAGGGTGCGTTGCGCGAGCCCCGCTTCCCCACAGCCTGTCCCGCCAGCCGCCGATCCCCCTTTGCGGCGCTGGCTTCTCGCAGGCACGCCGTGCAAGCAACGGTCCCCGGATGGCGGACATGGACGATCGTGCTCGTAGCCAGCGAGGCAGGTGCGCCTGCCTCGGTTTAGCCATCTAAAAAATCAGTTGGGGAGTACGTTGCATGAATTTGCAGGCTTCTCGTCGTCCGCGCATGCTGCGCCGGACGGCCCTCGCCGTCGCCTTGAGCACGGGTTTCGCCGGTATCGCGTTCGGCCAGTCGACCACGGGTGGCATCTTCGGCGACGCGCCGGTGGCGCCGGGCGAGACGGTGCTGATCCAGAACGCCACGGGCCTGACCCGCGAGGTGCCGGTGGACAGCCGCGGCCGCTTCGTCGCCGGTTCGCTGCCGCTGGGCGACTACACCGTCACCCTGCGCCGCGACGGCCAGACGGTCGATACCCGCAAGAACGTGACGCTGCGCGTGGGCGCGGGCACGCAGGTCTCCTTCGCCGCCGCCGAGGCCGCGGGCGGCGCCAACGCGCAGGATCTCTCCGCGATCACCGTGAACGCGAACGCCCTGCCGGCGATCGACGTCACCGGCGTCGACTCGCGCACCGTGATCACCGCCGAGCAGCTGGCCAAGCTGCCGGTGGCGCGCAGCGCCGAGGCGATCGCCATGCTGGCCCCGGGCGTGATCGCCGGCAGCGACGCCTACACCTTCAACAACCACGGCGTGGTGTCCTTCGGCGGCTCGTCGGTGGGCGAGAACGCCTACTACATCAACGGCTTCAACACTTCCGACCCGCTGCAGAACATCGGCGGCATCACCCTGCCGTACGGCTCGATCGACCAGCAGGAAGTGCTGTCCGGCGGCTACGGCGCGCAGTACGGCCGTTCCGACGGCGGCGTGATCAGCCAGGTCGGCAAGCGCGGCACCAACGAGTGGCACTTCGGCGCGCAGATCCTGTGGGAGCCCAAGTTCGCCCGCGCGGACGCGGCGAACACCTACTACGCCAAGGGCGCGAAGGCCGGCCAGCTCTACAACTACAACAACGACGACAAGAGCTGGACCACCACCGAGAGCGCCTACTTCGGCGGCCCGCTGATCAAGGACAAGCTGTTCATCTTCGGCGCCTACGAGGTGGAGCGCCAGCAGGGCAGCTCGATCGGCAGCCTCGACTCGCCGTACAAGACGAACTACCAGTACAGGGACCCGCGCTGGTACGCCAAGATCGACTGGAACATCAACGACAGCAACATCCTGGAAATCACCGGCGCGTCGGACAAGACCTCCTACCGCGGCAGCCAGTACCGCTACGACTACGACACCATGCAGTCGGGCAGTTTCTACGGCTATCCGGCCCGCACCAAGCAGGGCGGCGACATGGGCGTCGCCAAGTACACCGGCTACATCACCGATGACCTGACCATCAGCGCGATGTACGGCAAGATGCGGCTCAACAGCCACACCGACTACCTGAACTACAACCCGGACGTGGCCTACGTCTCGGGCTCGACGTACCAGAACCCGGCGCTGAACGGCGGCAAGCCGATCCGCAGCTCGCAGAACATCGGCTACGTCGATCCGACCAACGCCAAGAACAACACCACCAACCTGCGCTTCGACGTGAGCTACCACCTGGGCGACCACACGCTCAGCGCCGGTATCGACAACCTCACGGCGCGCGCCTTCGACGTCGGCCAGGTCACCTCCGGGCCGGGCTACTGGTGGATCTACGACCAGGCGGCGGCCGGCGACGAGAACACCCCGATCAGCCCGTCGCAGGGCGTCGGCGCTCCGGGCGGCGAGGGCTATTTCGTCAGCCGCTACATCTATCGCGCGCGCGCCAACGCGCGCACGGTGGAGCGCGCGCAGTACATCCAGGACAGCTGGCAGGTCACCGACCGCTTCCTGCTGAACCTGGGCCTGCGCAACGACCAGTTCACCAACTACAACTCCGATGGCCAGGCCTACGTCAAGCAGACCTCGCCGCAGTGGGCGCCGCGCGTCGGCTTCAGCTGGGACGTGAACGGCGACTCGAGCTTCAAGGTGTTCGGCAACGCCGGCCGCTACTACCTGGCGCTGCCGAACGCGGTGGCCATCCGCGGCGCCGGCCCGAGCCAGTACACCAACGAGTACTTCACCTACACCGGCATCGACCCGAACACGGGCGCGCCGACCGGCCTCGAGCCGCTGGGCCCGGGCCCGGTGTCGCCGGACGGCGAGAACGGCCAGACCCCGGACCCGCGCACCGTGGCGGCCAAGGACCTGAAGTCGGAGTTCCAGGACGAGTACATCCTGGGCTTCCAGAAGCAGCTCAACGAGTCGTGGGTGTACGGCGCCAAGCTGACCTACCGCAACCTGCGCAACGCCATCGACGACACCGGCGTGGACGCGATCCTCGCCGCGGCCGAGGCGCAGGGCATCGACACCGACAACTTCGCCGACACCAAGGGCCGCATCTTCAACCCGGGCCGCGCGAACGACTTCGTGTTCGAGAACAAGGACGGCACGTTCACCACGGTGCACGTCACCAACGACGAGCTGGGCTTCCCGAAGCTCAAGCGCAAGTACTACGGCGCCGAGTTCTCGCTGGAGCATCCGTTCGACGGCAAGTGGTACGCCTCGTTCAACTACCTGTACTCGCGCAGCTACGGCAACACCGAGGGCCAGGTGCGTACCGACATCAGCCAGACCGACGTCTCGGCGACCTCCGCCTGGGACGCGCCGGAGCTGATGGAGTACTCCAACGGCTACCTGTCGAACGACCGCAAGCACCAGTTCAAGGCCAACGGCTACTACCAGATCACCGACGAGTGGCTGGTCGGCGGCAACCTGGCGATCTACTCGGGCGCGCCCAAGAGCTGCCTGGGCTCGTACGGCACCGACCCGGACAATGGCGATCCGACGGGCTACGGCAACGCCGCCTACCACTGGTGCAACGGCGTCCCGCAGCCGCCGGGCAAGGCCGGCCGCCTGCCGTGGCAGTACAACCTGTCGGCGAACGTGGAGTACCGCCCGCTGTGGGCGGACAAGAAGCTCGCCTTCAACCTGTACGTGTTCAACCTGCTCAACCAGCAGCGTCCGACGCTGATCGACTACGGCTACGGCAGCAGCTCGGCCACGCCGGACTCGGCCTACGAGCGGGTGATCTACCGCCAGACGCCGCGCTACGTGCGCTTCGGCGTGACCTACGATTTCTGATCGCGGGTCGCCGCGGCGGCGGCGCATCCGCGCCGCCGCGGCAGCCAGAGGCCGCCGTCCTTCGGGACGGCGGCTTTTTTTGTCGCTGCCTTCGTGGAATGCGGCGGGGGCGCGCGTCTGGCGGGCCTGGGACCCGCGTGCCGTCCGATCCGTGGAAGCGGCCAGAGAACCGCCGTGTTGGTGCCGGGCCGTCCGCGCCTGGTCAGGCAACGGCTGGCCGCCCGCGCAGCGGGGTGGCCGTCGCTACGTGTGCCGTTCTTCCAGCAGGTCGATCTCGCGCACCAGCTTGCGCGCCGTCTCGTCGGAGATGCGGCGGCGGCGGGCCAGGCGGAAGATCTCCTCGCGCTCGGCCTGCAGGGCGGTCAGGCGCAGCGTCAGCTCGGCCGCGTCGGCCTTGCGCAGCTCCTCGGCGGCGATGTTGCCGGGCTTGCCGCCGTCCAGCCGGCGCTGGTAGTTCGCCATGACGCGCGCGGCGGCGTTGGTGTAGACGTCCGCGTCCGCCGGGCTCTTTTCCGACAGCGCGTGCTGGGCCTGCTCGACGGCGGCGATGGCCGCGGCGGCGGCTTCGCGCAGGGCCGTGTCCGCCTCGCGCCGCTCGGCCGGCTCGTCCGGCAGCCGCAGGCCCCGGAGCAGGCGCGGCAGGCCCAGGCTGGCGCCGAGCAGCGAGACCAGGATCACCGCCATCGCCAGGAACACCGCCAGGTTGCGGGCCGGGAAGGGCGTGCCGTCGGCCAGCGTGAGCGGCAGGGTCAGCACGCCGGCCAGGGTGATGGTGCCGCGCACGCCGGCGAGCGCGGTGGCCAGCACCAGCCGCCAGGGCGGGCGCTCCACCGGCTCGCCGCGCAGGCGCGACTTGAACAGGCTCAGGCGCAGCGTCGTCCACACCCAGGCCAGCCGCAGCAGCGCCAGCGCCAGGTTGATCGCCAGCGCGTAGGCGGCCAGCCACCACGGGCTGCCGCGGCCGCTTTCCCGCATGGCGCCGACCGCGCCCTGCAGGATGCCCGGCAGCTGCTCGCCGAGCAGCACGAAGACGATGCCGTTGAGGGCGAACTGGATCGTGTCCCACACCACCGCGCGATGCACCCGCGTGGTGGCCAGCGCGCGGCCGCTCAGCTCGACGTAGCTCATGCTGATGCCGGCCGCGACCGCGGCGAGGATGCCGGAGGCGTGCAGGTGCTCGGCGAGCATGTAGGCGCCGAACGGCACCAGCAGGTTGACCAGGATCGACGAGCCGCTCTCCTCGCCGAAGCGCCGCGACAGCCCGCGCTGCGCCAGCGCGATGCCCCAGGTGAAGCCGACGCCCACCGCCAGGCCCGCCAGCGCGACCCACAGGAAGGTCAGCGAGGCCGACAGCAGCGAGAAGCTGCCGGTCAGCGCCGCGGCCACCGCGAAGCGGAAGCACACCAGGCCGGAGGCGTCGTTGAGCAGGGACTCGCCTTCCAGGATGTGCATCAGCCGCTTCGGGATCGGCACCCGCGCCGCGATGGCCGAGACCGCCACCGGGTCGGTCGGCGACACGATCGCGGCGAGCGCGAAGGCCACCGGCAGCGGCATCGCCGGGATCATCCAGTGGATCAGGAAGCCGGCGCCGAGCACGGTGAACACCACCAGGCCGAACGCCAGCTGCAGGACGATCCGCCGGTCGCGCAGCAGGCCCTCCTTGGGGATGTGCCAGCCGTCCAGGAACAGCAGCGGCGGCAGGAACAGCAGGAAGAAGATCTCCGGGTCGAGCCGCACGCTGCGCCCGGTCAGCGCGGCGATCAGCGCGCCCAGCCCGACCTGCACCAGCGGCAGGGGCAGCGAGAACGGCAGGACGCGCACCAGGTAGCTGCTGCCGACCAGGGCCAGCAGCATCGCCAGCACCACCTCTATCGACTGCATGGATCGTCCATCCCGGGCATGCGCCTTCGGGGCCGCCCGCGCGCGGGTGGGCGCGCGGGCGGCGCGGTTCACATCTCGCGGTCGCCGACCAGCACCACGTCGGCCGGCCGTCGCGCGAACAGGCCGACGGCGACCACGCCGGGGATCTGGTTGAGCTCGCGCTCCAGCGCCACCGGGTCGGCGATCTGCCAGCCGTGCACGTCGATGATCCAGTTGCCGTTGTCGGTGACCACGCCGTCGCGCCAGACCGGGTTGCCGCCCAGCGCGACGATCTCGCGCCCGACCAGGCTGCGCGCCATCGGGATCACCTCGATCGGCAGCGGGAAGCGGCCCAGCACGTCCACGCGCTTGCTGGCGTCGATGATGCAGACGAACTTCGCGCTGGCCTCGGCGACGATCTTCTCGCGGGTGAGCGCGGCGCCGCCGCCCTTGATCAGCCGCTTGTGCGGGTCGCACTCGTCGGCGCCGTCCACGTACAGCGCCAGCGGGCCGGTGGCGTTGAGGTCGAGCACCTCGATGCCGTGCTTCCTGAGCTGCGCGGTGGACTGCTCGGAGCTGGACACGGCGCCGCGGATGCGCTCCTTGACGGTCGCCAGCGCGTCGATGAAGTAGGCCACGGTGGAGCCGGTGCCGACGCCGACGACGGCGCCTTCCTCGACGTAGCGGATCGCGGTCTCGCCGGCCAGGCGCTTCTGCGCGGCGGTGTCGTTGCTGGCGTTGCTCATGCGGAGGGCCTCGGAAGATGGAAGGGGGTTCATTCGAGCGAAAGGACGTGCGCCCACTCGGCGGCGTCCACCGGCATCACCGAGAGGCGGTTGCCCTTGCGCACCAGCGGCATGGCGGCCAGCGCGGGATCGGCCTGCAGTTCCTTCAGCGCGATCGTGCGCCTGAGCTTCCGCACGAACCTCACCTCCACCAGCGACCAGCGCGGCGCGTCGCGCGAGCTGGCCGGGTCGAAGTACTTGCTCCCGGGATCGAACTGGCTGGGGTCGGGATAGGCCTCGACGGCGACCTCGGCGATGCCGGCGATGCCCGGCTCGGCGCAGTTGGAGTGGTAGAAGAACACCTTGTCGCCCGCGCGCATCGCGCGCATGTAGTTGCGCGCCTGGTAGTTGCGCACGCCGTCCCAGGGCTCCTGCTTCCGGCGCCTGAGGTCGTCGATGGAGAAGGCGTCCGGCTCGGACTTCATCAGCCAGTGGTTCATGCGGCGCGTCCGTCGTGGGCGTGGCAGTCGATCAGCTCGCGGTCGGTGGCGACGTAGTCCAGCGGCACGTCCCAGGCGGCCGCCTCGATCGCGGGCAGTTCCTGGAAGTCGTAGGCGATGCCGACCAGCAGCGGCTCGGTGGGGCGCAGCTGCTCGCTGAGGAAGGCGAAGCTCCTGTCGTAGTAGCCGCCGCCGGTGCCGAGGCGGTGGCCGCGGCGGTCGAAGGCCAGCAGCGGCACCAGCACCAGGTCGAGCTGGAACGGCGCGTACCACTCGCGCGGCGCCGCCGGCTCGGGGATGCCGTGGCGGTTGGGCTGCACCTCCTGGCCCGGCTGCCAGGGCGCGAAGCGCAGGCTGCGGTCGCGCTCCAGCAGCGGCAGCAGGAACTGCTGGCCGCGCGCGAGCAGCGGCGGGATGACCAGGTTGAGCGGCAGCTCGCCGTCGCAGGCCCAGTAGCCGGCCACGCGGGCGTCGGTGTGGTACTCGGGCAGCTGCTCCAGGCTGCGGCGCAGGCCCTGCGCGGCGGCGATGCGCTGGGCGGGAGACAGCGCGCGGCGGCGGTCGGCGAGGCGCTGGCGCAGTTCGCGGCGTTGGGCGAGGGCGTCCACGTTTCGCGTCTCCTCAAAGAGAACGCCCGCAGCGCGTGCTGCGGGCGGTCCGCGGGCCCGCCCGATGTCGGAACTGGTCGGACGGAGCGGTAAAAAGGTGGCGTCAACCGCGATGCCGCTGCCCACCAAACGACCTTGATCCACGCTGGATCAGGTGGGAGGGCGATCATGGCCTCAAGGCTTTCCGCTCGAGGGCGGACCTGCGCAACAGCCGATGAAAAGCCGACCCGGGGCCGTATATAGGAACAAGGCAAATGTAAGAGTGTGCTGGCGTACACCGCAGAAAACGCCGGGTGCCATTTTAAGGCCGCGCGGGTTGCGGCGCCACTGCGGCGTGTTGTCCCGTCGTCGGGACGGGGCGGCGGGTGGCCGGGTTTTCGCGGCTGGACGGGGCTGCGGGGTGGCCGGTTTTCGCGGCCGGAGGCCGCCGCTCCCACAAGGCTTGCCGCAACCCTGTGGGAGCGGCCTCCGGCCGCGAAAGCGGGAGGCGGGCGCAAGGCCGCGCGTTGCCTCGTGCGGGACGGCCGCGGGGACCGCTCAGCGCGATCCCGCCTGCGCCTCCAGCGCCGCGTCCAGCCGCCGGCGCAGCGCGGCCAGGCGTTCGCCCACGTCGTGCCCGCTGCCTTCGTGCTGCTTGCGCAGGGCCAGGAACTCGTGGGTGATGCTGATCGCCGCCAGCACCGCCAGGCGGTCGAAGCCGGGCGTCTTGGCGTTGGCGCGCAGCTCGCGCATCTTGCGGTCGAGGTAGGCGGCCGCCTGCAGCAGGCCCTCGCGCTCTTCCGGCGCGCAGGCGATCAGGAATTCGCGGTCGATCAGTCGCAGCGCGACCGGTTCGCTGGGAGTGCTCATGGGATCAGCTGTTGTTCTCGAGCGCCTTCAGGCGCTGGATCATCGCCTCGACGCGGCTGCGCGCCTGCTCGTTGCGCGCCATCAGGCCCGCCCGCTCGGTGGCCAGCTGCTCCTGGCTGTGGCGCAGGCTGCGGTTCTCCTCGTGGAGGCGGCGCAGGGTTTCCAGCAGGCGGTCGATCTGCTGGCTGAGGAGGTCGATCTCGTGCTGGACGGGGTCGGGCGTGCTCATGGCCGGAACTATAGCAGGGCGCCCCGGCAAAACTGCGGGCGGTTCCCCGCTTCCCCGCGCGGCCTTCAGCCGTCCTTGCCGAGGCCGGTCTGCTGCAGCAGGGTGAGCAGGAAACTGTCGATCCAGCGCCGCGCCAGGCTCTGCCGCGTGCCGGCGAACTGCACCCGGACCTCGCGCTCGGTGGCGAGCGGGCGGTCCAGGCCGCCGCCTTCGACCAGCACGCGGTACCAGACGGTGGCCGGGCGCAGCTCCTTCGCCGGCGCGGTGGGATTGAGCGGGATCGGTCCGCCGTGGTTCTTGGCCAGCGCCACGCTGGGCAGGCGTTCGACGGCGCTGTTGTCCACCGTGACGATGCGTCCCTGCAGGCGGCCGAGGCGCCCGCGGACGTAGACGGTGGCCTCGCCGCCGGGAACGAGCCGCAGGCGGTCCGCCTCGGGGACCAGGGCCTCGACGCGCCAGCGGGTGCCGTCGCCCACCACGGTGGCGATGCGCGTGCCGGGCGAGACCCAGGTGCCGGGCCGCAGGCTGGTGTCGAGGTCGCGCACCACGCCGTCGAGGTGCGCGGCGAGCTGCAGGCGGCGCAGCTCGGCGGCGCTGGCGCTCAGCTGCGCCGCGTACTGCCCCGCCATCTGCTCGGCCAGGACCTGCCGCGCGACCCCGTCCCTGGCCAGGGCGGCGGCGCCGCGTGCGGTGGCCTCGTAGGCGTCGCGCATGGCGCGGGCCTTGGCTTCCTCGTCGCGGGGCGCGGGGGCGGCCAGCTCGAACATGACCTGGCCGGCCTTCACGGCCGCGCCCTCGGCGACGCCGACCCGCTCCATCCGGGCCGGGAACGGGGTGAACACCGCCTGCTCCGCGCCGGCCTGGATCACGCCCGGCGCGGCGATGCGGCCGGACCACGGCACCAGCAGCAATAGCGCCAGCGCACCCAGCACCAGCAGGTTGCGCCCGAGCCGGCGCGGGTCGATCTCCGCGCGCCGCGCCCACCAGGTCCTGCATTCGGCATGCACCGGCCGCCACACGAAGGTGTAGATCTCGACGAAGAACAGCAGCAGGCCCAGCGCCTTGAAGAAGGCGTGGTAGACCACCAGCGCGATGCCCACGAACAGCACCAGCCGGTAGAGCCAGGTGGCGAAGGCGAAGAGGGCGAGGAAGCGCGCGAAGGCGGGCGACACCGCGTCGGGCGCCGGGTCGTGCAGGCCCAGCAGCAGGCGGCGCAGCCAGCGCTTGGCCCAGCGGCCGGCGCGCTCGTGCAGGCCGGGATAGTCCAGCGCGTCGGCCAGGATGAAATAGCCGTCGAAGCGCATGAACGGGCTGGCGTTCACCGCGACGGTGAGCACCCATGCGGTGGTGCCGAGGAAGAACAGCGCGTTCTTGAAGTTGCCCTCCGGCGCGAACGACCAGAGGAAGGTCGCCCAGGCGGCCAGCACCAGCTCGGCCAGCACGCCGGCCGAGGCGATCGCCAGGCGGCGGTGCGAGCGGTCGAGCTTCCAGCTCTCGCCGGTGTCGGTGTAGGCCATCGGCCACATCACCAGCAGCGCCACGCCCATGTGGCCGACGCGCACGCCGTGCCTGGTGGCCACGAAGGCGTGGCCGAGCTCGTGCCACAGCTTGGAGAACACCAGCGCGCCGGCGAAGGCGAACACGCCGTCCCAGCTCAGGGCGCCGCGCAGGTTGGCCAGCACCGCGTCCCACTGGCGCGCGGCCAGCAGCAGGCCGGCGACGGCGACGGCCAGGGTGAGCAGCAGGAAGCGCGCGCCGAGCATCCAGCGCACGTGCGGCAGGCAGCGCCTGAGCAGGCGCTCGGGGCGCAGCAGCGGGATGCGGATGAACAGGTAGTTCTGCAGCAGCCAGCGGGCCATGGAGCGCGGCGGCCGCGGCCGCGCCTCGCGCAGCAGGTCGTGCTGCTGCAGGAACTGCAGCACGCCGAGCACGTCCTCGGGCTCCGGCGCCAGCGTGGTCTCGGCGGCGATGCTCGCGGCGATCCGCTCCGGGTCGGCCAGCGCCCAGCGGCGCAGCACCTCGAGCTCGAACCAGCCGATGCGGAAGAACAGATTGCGGACCGGGTCGGACAGGTGCCAGGCCGGCGAGCCGTCGCGGTTGCGGCTGGCCGGGTGGAGCTGCAGCTCCTCGCGCAGCAGCGGCCAGGGCCGCCCCGCGGCGGCCATCGGCACGGCGTCGGACGCGATCGCCGCCATCTCAGCAGCCGCACCAGGAGCGCAGCGTGGCCAGCGGCCGGCGCAGCAGCAGGTAGCCGAGCACGCTCCAGCGGCCGGACACGCGCGCGGTGCCCTGCAGGCCGATGCGCGCCTCGCGCGTGGCGCCGTCCAGCGTGCCGCGCAGCACGTAGCTGGCCACGCCGTTGGGCGCCTCGACCGGCTGGTAGCCCGCCGAGTCCAGCCGGGCGCTGATCGGGTGCAGCGGCGCCACGCGCAGGAACAGCGTCATCGGCGCGCCGGCCTGCAGGTTGGTCGGCTCGCTGACCGGCGCCCAGGCGCGCACGCCCAGCGCGCGGGGATCGGCGAGCAGGCCGATCCGTTCGCCGGTCTGCACCGGGCGCCCGGCCCAGTCGTCCGGATCGGAATAGACGAACACGCCGTCCACCGGCGCCTTGATCGCGAGCTTGTCCATCTCGCGCTGCAGCGAGGCGACCTCGACCTGGCGCTCGCGCCACTTGCCCTCGGCGATGCCCAGGTCGGCCTTGGCGCTCTGGCTCTCGATCGCCTGCTGCGAGGCCTGGTGCATCTCGGTGCTGGCGGTGGCCAGCTCGGCCTTCGCCACCTCCAGGCGGTTGCGCAGCGTGGTGTCGTCCAGCTCGGCCAGCACCTGGCCGGCCTTCACCGGCGTGTTGGGCGGCACGGCCATGCGGCGGATCACGCCGTCGCGCGGCGAGGCGATCACCTCGCTGCGGGTGGAGATCACCTCCGCGGGCACCAGCGTGTACTCGCGGACCGGGACGAACAGGATCAGCAGCAGGACCAGCGCGGCCTGGCGCAGGCGCCGCCCGGTGGCGGCCGCGCGCCACCACCGCCGCAGCCGCGAGGGCCGCGCCGCCACCGCCCACCAGGCGTAGCCGTAGAGGTTGGCCAGCTGCAGCAGCGCGTACTCCGGGCCGTCCGCGCCCAGCGCCGTGCCCCACGGGGTGTCGCGCGCGAGCAGCAGCAGCGCCCGGACCTCGCCGTCGGGGCCGCCCAGGGCCAGCACCCAGACGTGCGCCGGCAGCCATTCGGACCAGTCGCGCGCGACCTCCTCGCCCAGCATGTCCGGCGCCAGCGCCAGCACGCGCATCGTCGCGGGCAGGGCGGCGATGCGCGCGCGCGCCTGCTGCGCCACCTCGGCCAGCCACAGGGCGTAGGGCGTGTTCGCGTCCACCTCGGCCAGCCCCGAATGCGCCAGCAGCCGCGGCCGCTGCCCGGGCGCGGCCGACAGCAGGGCGGCCTGGCGGTAGTCGACCAGCAGCCGCGTCTCGTTGCAGAACACGAAGCCCAGCTCGGCGGGCGTCCGCGCGGACTCGACGCGGGCCGCCAGGGCGTAGAAGAAGGCGGAGGTGCTCACGTGCCGTGCGGTTCCGTCAGTTCCTGCCGACGGCCCGGGCCGGCCAGGCGCGGCCGCTCATGCCGGGCAGCACGCGCGAGGCGTCGCCCTTGAAGTCGGCCTCGATCTCGATGGTCTGGCTCACCGCGTCCACGCGCCCGCTGATGTGCGTGACGCCGAGGACGTAGTTCTCGCCGGTCTCGTCGACCGTGGCGTTGAGCTGCGAGCCGATCTTCAGCCAGCCGGTCCAGCCGGAGGGCACGTTCAGGCGGGCCTTGGGAACGCCGCTGCCGACCAGGTCCACGACGGGCTCGCCGGCGGCCACGCCCTGGCCCTCCTTGACGTGGACGCGGGCCACGCGGCCGTCGAACGGGGCGACGAAGCGGCACTGCGCCAGCTGCGCGTCGAGCACGCGGATCTGGCTGCGCGTGCGGTTGACGTCGGCGGCCGCCAGCTCGACCTCGAGCGCGGCGGCCGACTGCAGGCCCTGCAGCTTGGCCTTGGCCTCGTAGCGCAACTGCGCCGCGTCGTATTCCGCGGCGGCGGCGGCGCGCTTGGCCTCCAGGTCGCCGCAGTCGAGCGAGACCAGCAGCTTGCCGGCGCGCACGCTGTCGCCGAGCTGCACGTAGATGCGCGCGACGCGCCCCGCCACGACGGCCGACAGCGGGCTTTCGCGGTTCGCCGCCACCAGGAAGCGGACCGGCGCCGTCGCCTGGGGCGGCGCGGCCGGCGGCGCGGACTGGCCGGCGGCATGGCCGGGCCAGGCCAGCAGCCCCAGTACGGCCAGCGCGCCGAGGCCGGTCCACCGGGACGGCTGCTTCATGGCGGCGCGGCCACGGTTCGGAACGAACGCTCCCATCGTCAGGGCGTGCCGGCGTCGGCCGTCGCCGGCGCGCCGGCCAGGCGGCGGATGTCGCCCAGCACCGACAGCGTGGCGGCCTCGGCCAGCGCGCTGATCGCGCGGGTGGAGGCGTCGTTGGGCAGGTAGCTGCCGTAGCTCTGCGCGAACAGGCGCTTGCCGCCATGGTCGAGCACGGACACGTCCCAGCGCGCGCGCCGGGCGGCGCGGTCCGGCGCCGTGCTGAAGCGCAGCGCGAGGACGAGGCCGTCGCCGGCATCGCCCAGCGCGAGCTGGTTGCCGGTCACCACCCGGCCCACCGCGGCGCGCACGGCCGCGCCGTCCACGTTCGCCGGCAGGCCGTCCACCTGCAGCCGGATCGGCCGGTTCACCGCGGCGGCGTCGGCGCTCTGGGCGAACACCTGCTTCTCGCCGTCCACCAGGCTGGCCTGGATCGCGCGCGAGAGCGCGGGGATGTCGGTGCCGTTCACCTGCTCGGGCATCAGGTCGATGCCGACCGAGTCGAGGATGCGGCCGTAGGCGGACTGCGCGGCGGCGTAGGAGGACGCCTCCTGGAAGCGCGACACCACGGAGCGGGCGCGCGTGCGCAGCGTCTCCAGGTCGCTGGTGAGCTGGTTGCTCGAGCCGGCGCGGGCGATGCTGGCCAGGCGCTGGTCCACCTGCGCGGACTCCTGCGCCAGCCGGTGGTCGTAGACCGCCAGCTTGTAGCGCTCCACCGACACGCGCACCTGGGTGAGCACGGCCATGCTGAGCGCCATGCGGCGCGCGTCGTCCACCTGCAGGCGCGCCTGGTTGGTGCGCTTGATCGCCGGCACGCCGGCCAGGCGGAACAGGTTCATCGACAGGCTCACGCCGCCCTGCGCCCAGTTGTTGTTGTAGAGGTACTTGTTGGAGTCGTAGCCGACGCCGGCGAACAGGTTGAGGTTGGGGAACAGCGCGGCGATCTGCTTCTTGGCCTCGACGGCGTCGATGCGCGCGCGGTAGTCCTCCTCGCGCAGCTCGGGACGCTGCTCCAGCGCCATCCGCTCGAGCTGGTCGATGTCGCCGGGCACCTGCGAGAGCGCGGGCTCGGCGGTGTCCTGCAGGGTGAAGGCGGTGCCGGGCGGCAGGTTGATCAGCGCGGCCAGCTCGCGCTTGGCGAATTCCATCTCCTGGCGCTTCTCGTTCACCAGGGTCATCGCGTCGAGCAGGGCGCGCTGGTATTCCAGGCCCTCGGTCGGCGGCAGCACGCCGGCGCGCTCGGCCTGGCGGGTCTTCTCCAGCGCCGACTGGATGTCGTCGGCCAGGCTCTGCGCCTCGCCCAGCAGGCGCTGCGCGCCGAGCGCGCGCCAGTAGGCGTCGCGCACGTCCTGCACGATGTTCTGCAGCACCTTGCGGCGGCGCTCCTCGGTGATGTTGACGTCGTCCGCCTGCTGCTTGGCCCGGTAGTAGCTCAGGCCGAAGTCCAGCACGTCCCACGACAGGGTGGCGTCGGCCAGGTAGTGCACGCGCTCCTCCGAGGTGGAGGGACGCAGGCTCACCACGCGGTCCTCGATGCCGATGCTGGTGCCGCCGGAGTCGTTGTTGCGCCAGCGGTAGCCGGCGTCGGCCATCAGCTTCGGCAGCATGTCCAGCTCGGACACGTCGAGCAGGCCGCGGGAGAGCGCGGTCTCCATCAGCTTGAGCCGGTAGTCGAGGTTGTACTTGAGCGCGCGGGCCATGGCGTCGGACAGCGTCAGCGGCCCGCTGAGCGGCTCCTGGTCCTTGTACATGGCCTGGCGGTCGCGCTCGACCCGGCCGGCGATCTCGTCGTGGGTGAGCGGCTTGGGCTTGACGGTGCCGCAGGCGGCCAGCAGCACGGACAGCGCGGCGGCGAGCGGGACGGCCAGGGACGACCGCAGGCGCGGCGGGGGCGTCGTGGCATCGAGGTTGGACATGATGGAGTTCCCTGATTTCGTGGATCGGGTCGGGTGCATGGCCGGCATGGCGATCAATGGCGGGGCGGCGTGGAGGGGCGGGCGGAAGCGAGCAGCGTTGCGGCGACCTGCGGCGGCACCGGCGCGGCGGCGGCGTGGGCCAGCGCCGCGATCTGCGCGCTGAGCGAAGGCGCGCCGGCCGGCGGCGCCGCGGGCGCCGGCACGAGGAGCGTCGCCTCGGCATGGCCGGCGTCGCCTGCATGGGGCGCGGGCGTGGCGGCACCGTGCGCGGCCTGCGGCCGGTCCCGGTGGCCGTGCGCATCGGGCCGGGCATGGTGGCGCTCGCCGTGGCGGCCCTCGGCGTGCGCCGGGCGGCCCGCCTGTTCCGGGTCGGCGACGCGCCGCGGCGCGAACGGCGTGAAGTCGTCCCACAGCGCGCGCGAGCCGAGGCCGAAGCCGTTGGGCGACACCCGCGCGCTGCCGCGGATCTCGGCGAGCAGGCGGCGGGAGAACGCCACGCCGTCGCGCAGCACGTGCTGCGCGTCGCCGGCATCCAGCGGCGTCGCGGCCGCGTCGGCCGCGGCGGCGTCGAAGCCGGCGATCAGCGCGGCCTCGTCGCGCTGCGTGTCGCGCTGCACCTCGTCCAGGGCGGGCAGGATGAACAGCGCCGGCTCGTAGCCCTGGCGGATGTCGCGCATCGCGTGCTCGTAGGCGATCGGGAAGATCTGGTCGCCCCAGCGCGCCTGGATCGGCGGGGTCGCACCGCGGATGGTGATGGTCAGCCGCGCCTGGCTGGTGTCGCCGTCCGCGTCGGTGATGGTGTAGACGAACACCTCGGCCAGCGTGCGGTTGCTGTCCAGCGCGGCGACCTGCGGGTTGGACGGGTCCAGCGCGTAGCTGTAGCTGCCGTCCGCGTTGAGCGTCAGCGTGCCGTACTCGCCGCGGCTGGCGCCGCCGATCGTGCCGGCCTGGCCGAGGTTGGCCGAGGCCACGGCGGTGACCGGGCCGCCGGCGCCCGCGCCGTCGGCGCCGATGCGGTCCGCGCCGTTCGGCGAGCCGTCGCCGGTGAAGACGTTGCCCGAGGCGGTGCGCTGCGAGGCGTCCTGGTCGATGGCGGCCGCGTCGTCGCGCGCGGTGGGCACGTCGTCGACGATGTCCACCACCAGGCTGCCGTTCGACGAGCCGCCGATGGTGTCCTTCACCGTGATCGCGATGACGTCGCTGCTGTGGTCCGCGCCCGGTTGCGCGACCGCTCCGCCGAGCGCGTAGCTGTAGGCCAGCGTGCCGGCGGTGGTGACGCCGCCGGTCGCGGCGGTCGGCGTGAAGCCGGTGAGGACCAGCGTGCCGTCGGCGGTGGCGATGGTCACCGGGTGTTCCGGGCTCAGCGCGGCGAGCTGCTCCGCGCTGAGCGTGCGGCCGCCGATGGTGACCGAGTCGAGGCCCAGCGGCGCGGCGATGTCGATGGTGCCGGCGGTCGTCTGCGCGCCGCTGCCGTCGACCAGCCCGGCCTCGTCCACCGTGGCGTGGCCGGCCGCGGCCGGCGGCGTGTTGCCGACGGTGACGGTGACGGAGGCGGTCTCGGTGACGCCGCCGCTGGTGACGGTGTAGGTGTAGGTGTCGGTGCCGGTGTAGCCGGCATTGGGCGTGTAGG
>NZ_QGHC01000018.1:22200-51263 GCF_003148905.1 Fulvimonas soli
CGGTGACGGTGACGGAGGCGGTCTCGGTGACGCCGCCGCTGGTGACGGTGTAGGTGTAGGTGTCGGTGCCGGTGTAGCCGGCATTGGGCGTGTAGGTGACGGTGCCGTCGGGGTTGATCGTGACGCTGCCGTGCTGGCCCTGGGTGACGCCGGTGACGGCGGCATCGGGATTGCCGAAGCTGTCGTTGCCGAGGACGGTCGTGGTGACCGGCACGTTGGCGTGGGTGGTGGCGGTGTCGTCGTGCGCGTCCTGCACCGGGGTGACGGTGAGGTCCAGGGTGGCCGTGGCGGTGGCGCTGGTGGAGCCGGTGCCGTCGTCGACGGTGTAGGTGACGGTGGGGACGGTGCCGTTCCAGTCGGCGACGGGGGTGAAGGTGTAGCTGCCGTCGCCGTTGAGGGTGAGCGAACCGACGCCACTGATCGTGGCGGTCTGGCCGGCGGTGTAGTGCGTGCCGCCGACGTCGAAGCCGGTGACGGTGAGCGGGTCGCCGTCGGGATCGGTGTCGTTGGTCAGCACGTTGCCGGTGGCGGGGGTGTCCTCGGGTACGGTGTTGGTGTCGTGCACCGGCGCGGGGGGCGTGTTGCCGATGGTGACGGTGACGGAGGCGGTCTCGGTGACGCCGCCGCTGGTGACGGTGTAGGTGTAGGTGTCGGTGCCGGTGTAGCCGGCATTGGGCGTGTAGGTGACGGTGCCGTCGGGGTTGATGGTGACGCTGCCGTGCTGGCCCTGGGTGACGCCGGTGACGGCGGCATCGGGATTGCCGAAGCTGTCGTTGCCGAGCACGGTCGTGGTGACCGGCACGTTGACATGGGTGGTAGCCGTGTCGTCGTGCGCGTCCTGCACGGCCGTCACGTTCACGCTGACCGTGGAGGTCTTCGACCAGTGGCTGGTCGATCCGGCGGTATCGTCGATGCCGGTCAGGTGCTGGCCCGCGCCGGTCGCGCTGACGCCGGTGTCGGCGGCTGCGGTCGAGTCGGAGGCGCGGATGGTCAGCCCGCCCGGCACCGGGCCGTTGTAGTCCGCCGTCGGCACGAAGCGCAGCGGGGCCGCGGCGTTCAGCACGATGGCGTTGCCGTCGCCGAGGCCGCTGGTCGGCACGGCCTGCCAGGTCGCGCCGCCGTCGAGCGAGTATTCCCAGTGGCCCTTGGCGGCGTCGGTGTCGTTGCCGACGATGGCGACGTAGCCCAGCGCGCCGCTGGCGTTGCCGCCGCCGGGGATCGCGGTCTGGTTGTCGATCGCGTCGCTGTAGCTGCTCGCCAGGCCGCCCGCGGTGGTGGCGTAGGTCGCGTCCTCGTTGGTGGTCAGGTTGCGGGTGGCGTCGAGCGTGGGCTGGTCGTTGACGTTGGCGACGCTGGTCGAGAGCGTCACGGCGCCGCTGCTGTAGCGCGTGCTGCCGCCGGAGGCGCCGCCGGTCAGGTTGACGAAGCCGCCCTGGGCGGGCGGCGCGGTGCCGGTGGCGTCGCCGTTGGCGTCCGTTTCCACCAGTCGCGCGGTCAGCTGGCCCGGCGTGCCCTGGAAATTGGCGGCGGGGACGAAGCGCACCTGGGTGCCCGCGTCCAGCACCAGCGCGTGGCTGTTGGAAAGGTTGGCGGGGATGTCCACCCACGCGGCGCCGTCGTAGTACTGCCAGGTGCCCTGGCCGGCGACGGCGCTGTTGCCGGTGATGGCGATGCCCTGGAAGCTGTCGGCGCTGCTGCCGCCGCTGGCACCGTAGCCCGAGTTGTCGACGGTGTCGCGGCTGTCGTCGAAATGCGGGCCGAACAGCTCGCCCACGGTGTGGCCGCTCACGCCGGAGGTGTCCTCGGTGGCGGCCGGCAGGGTCGCGCTGCTGCCGTTGACGACCGCCGGGGCGTCGTTCACCGGCTGGACCGTGACGGTGTAGGTGCGCGTGGTGAGCAGCGCCGCCGAGCTGCCGTCCGCGTAGCTGTAGTCGCCGGGATCGGCGGCCGGGTTGTCGGTGTCGCCGGTCAGCGTGGCGGGGCGCTCGCCGTGCAGGCCCTCGTCGTTGACCACCACGGTCACCTGGAAGCCGCCGTTCCAGTCGGCGGCGCCCGGCGTGCCGGGCGCGTCGGGCAGGTTGACCGTCAGGTGCGAGAGCCGGTCGGTGATCTGCGCCTGCGTGCCGTCCAGCTCCAGGGTCGCGTGGCCCACGCCGGTGCCGGAAGCGATCGTGCCGCCGCTGCCGCCGATGGCGCTGAAGGTGAAGCCGGGCGGCAGCGTCACCGTCACGTGGAGCGTGCCGTCGCCGGCGTCCGCGTCGGTCACCGTGAGCGGCGGCAGGGCGACGGTGGCGCTGCCCTCGTTGACGCTCAGGTCGCCGACGTGGATCTGGGCCGGATCGTTGATCTGGGTCGGGAAGATGTCGCGCGAGCCGAGGGCGACGTTCTGCGCCAGGTTGCCCGGGAGGGTCGTGGTGGCATAGGGATCGAACGCATCGGTCGGCACCGCCTGGGTGCCGCCGGCCGTGGCGTTGTTCGGGCCGCCGTTGGCGCCGGCCTGGGTGCCGGCCGTGGCGCCGTCGGTGTCCACCAGGCTGCCGCTGGCCGCATCGTACAGGCGGTCGTCGGCGATGACCTGCAGGTGGTAGGCGGCGTCGACGTTGCTGTTGAGGGCGGTGGCGCTGCTCGTGTCGAGGGTGAGCCCGGCCAGGTAGGCGTTGATCTGCGCCTCGGTGCCGCGGATGACCAGCGCGTGGCCGGTGGTGCCGTTGCTGCCGTTGTCGTTGTCGATGACCAGGCCCGCCACGCTGGCGCTGGAGCCGAACGTGACGCCGGCATAGTCGGACTCGGTCAGCGCAGCGCCCGTGTTGTCGGTGATGCGCACGATCACCTGCATCACGCCGTCCGTCTCGCCGTCGGCGACGGTGCCGTCGTCGAGGTCGACGTCGCCGACGTGGACGCCGGTGATCGGCGTGGCGCCGGTGAGGTAGACGGTGCCCGTGCCGGCGTCGACCGTGGGCGCGTCGTTGACCGCGGTGATGGTGATCGGGATCGAGAGGTCGGCCGGCTCGTTGGCCTGGCTGCCCGAGCCGGTGTCGCCGCCGATGCGCGAGCCGCTGTCGTCCAGCGACATCGTCAGCGTCACGTCGCCGGCGTCGGCGCCGTTGTGGTCGGCGTTGTCGTTGGCCGCGCTCCTGTAGGTGAGCCCGAGCGCGGGGTCGTTGAGCAGGGCCTGGATGTCGCTGGCGCGGCCGGTGAGGGTGAGCGTGCCGGTGTTGTCGCCGGCGATGGTCACGGCCTCGCTGCCGCCCGCGCTCGCCGTCGCCGAGGTCTGCGTGCCGCCGCCGCCGATGCCCAGCGTGCCCTGGGCCACCGTGAGCGTGACGGTGACCGGCGTGTCGAACGCGGCCGACTCCGGGTCGGACACCACGAAGCCGCCGCCGATGTAGGTGGCCTGGTCCTCGTAGGTGGTCCGCGCGCCGGGGCCGCCCAGCGTCGCCGGCTCGTTGACGCTGGAGGCGCGCACCACGACCTGGTCGGCGAACAGGTTGCCGTCCACCGGGACGGCGTCGGTGCCGTACCAGTCGTACTCCGTGGTGTCCACCGGCGTGGGGGACGTGCCGTTGCCCGGCGTGACCGGCTGGTTGAGCGCGCCGCCGTTGGCGCCGGCGGTGAGCGCGCCGCTGCCGTCGCGCTGGCGGTCGTCGGCGATCACCTGCAGCTGGAAGGTGCGGTCGAGGTCGCTGCCGAAGGTGAGGGTCAGCGTCTGCAGCGCCGCGTTCACCTGGTCGCGGGTGCCGTACAGCACCAGGTAGTCCTGGTTGCCGGCGTGGCTGGTGTGCTCCAGGGCGGCATAGGCGCCGTCGACGGCGATGTGCGCGTCGTAGCTCTGGTAGTCGCTCAAGGCCAGCGCGTGGCCGTCGGCGTCGGTCAGGCGGACCGTGACCTGGACGTAGTCGTCGGCGGTGCCGGCGGTGGCGTCGGTGATGTCCGGATCGGACACGCTGAAGTAGTGGCCCGCGCCGTCCCTGACCGGGTTGTTCGCCGCGGTGGCACTGTCGATGTCGATCGGGCCGGCCGGCGCGGTGACGACCGGCGCGTCGTTGGTCGGGTTCGTGTAGAACCAGAACTCGTTGCCGGTCTGCTCCTTGTCGCCGTCGGAGATGCTGAAGGTGAACTTGTCGTCCGGCGTGCCCGGGTAGCTGCCGCCGGTGGGCTCGGCGCCGTCGTTGAGGTAGTAGATGCGCCCCGCCGCGATGTCGGCCTGGGTGAACGACGACCCCACGCCCAGGTTGCTGAAGTGGACGCCGTCGGTCGAGTAGGCCAGGCGCCCGTGCGCGGGGACGCCGGTGACGGTGTACTGCACCTGGGTGGCCGTGCTGTCGGGATCGTAGGCCTGCAGCATGGCGCTGGTGATCTGCGCGAAGCCGCCCTCGTCCACCGTCAGCGGGTTGTTGGCTGGCGCGCCGCCGATGTTGTTGGGCGAATCGGCCGGCACCGTGGGGTCGGCATCGTTGGGATGCCGCGCGATCTGCGGGGCGTCGTTGACGTTGGTGATCTGGATGGCGACGGCCGCGTCGGCGGCCGAGGTCGCGCCCCAGCGGTCGACGGCGGTCACGGTGAAGCTGGTGCTGCGCACTTCCAAGCCGGTGTTGACGAAGCGCAGCCCGGTGCTGCCGGCGTCGCCGGTGATCAGCGAGGCGTCGAGCATCTGGCCGACGGCGACGTCCTGCCAGTTGCCGCTGCCGTCCTTGTACTGCAGCGTGCCGCCGGACGGCAGGCTGGCGACCTCGAACTCGAGCGCGCCGGTGCCGGTGGCGTCGTTGTTGTAGGCGTAGTTGTCGCTGCCGTGCAGGGTCGGCGCGCTTTCCAGCGTGTCGCCGACCAGGCTGCTGCCGCTGTCGGCGTCGTCCGGATCGGTGATGCGCAGCTGCCCGGTGGTGATGTAGGCGTAGGAGGGATCGGCCGCGCTGCCCTCCGGGATGACCGTGCCCGACGAGCCGGTGGCGACCGGCCTGTCGTTGGCGGGCGTGATGTAGAAGTTGAAGCTCGGCGTCCAGGTCTCCGGCACCGCGGTGCCGTCCTGGATGGTGACCAGGCCGGCCGACACCGAGAAGTTGGCGGTGGTGGCGAAGTCCTCGCTGTCGCCGTCGTGCTGGAAGCGCACGTGGCCGGCGTCGAGGTCGGCCTGGGTGAAGGTGCCGTAGGTGTTGACGTCGACCCAGTTCACGCCGTCGCTGGATTTCTGCAGCCGGCCGGCGTTGCCGCTGCCGCCGCCGTCGCTGGTGAAGCCGAGGAAGGTGTAGATCACCTGCGCGGGATCGACGCCGTCGACGGTGTAGCTGAGCCCCGGCGTGCCGGGGCCGGGATTGCCCGACAGCACGATGGTGCCGCCCTCGTCGATGGTGCCGACGGCGGTGCCGGTGGACGGCTCCATGCCCGCGTAGGTCGAGCTGCGCTCGTCGGCGGTCTGGTCGTGCACCGGCCAGCTGCCGCCGTTGCCCGCGGGCGTCTGCGCCAGGTCGATGGTGAAGGTGAAGTTGCGCAGCGTGTCGCTCTGGGCGTCGCCGGTATAGACGCCGCCGATGCGGTCGAAGGTGGTGCCGTCGGCGTTCCAGCGCAGCGCCGTGGTGTTGTCCACCACCTGGAAGTCGAACGTGTCGGTCTGGCCGGCGGTGGCGCCGGCCACCTGCACGTACTGCACCCGGCCGGCCTCGACGTCGGCCATGGTGAAGGTGCCGCCGTCGGGCAGCTGCTGGCCGTTGAGCAGCAGGTAGCCGTGGGCGAGGCCGGCCTGGCTGGTGACGAAGCTGATCTCCTGGTCGGACGAGTCGACGTCGGTCGCGCCCAGCATGGCCGGCGTCAGCACCACCGAGTAGGCGCCCGCGCTGCCGTTGCCGGCCGCCGTGACGGTGGCGTGCTGCGTGCTGGCGTCGATCCAGCGCGGATCGTCGTCCACCGCATGCACGTCGAGCGCGATCGTGGCGCTGGTGGAGGCCGGCGTGCCGGTGCCGCCGCCGCCGTCGGTCACGGTGACGCCGAAGCTGTCGCTGGTGACGCCGTCGGTGCCGTCGTTGGCGTAGGTGAGCAGGTTGCGGTTGGCGTAGTCGATGGTGAAGCCGGCGGCGACCTGCGCCGCGGTGATCGCCGTGCCGTCGTAGTACAGCGTGCCGTGCGCGGGCAGCGCGGTGATGGTCAGCGCGAGGCTGGTGTCCTGCGGGTCGCCGCCGCCGCCGGCGACGATGTACTGGCCGACGTTGCCGGTGCCCGCGGCATTGGCGGGCTGCCCTTCGTAGACGATGCCGGTGCCGCTCACGGTGGGCGGCTGGTTCACCGGCTGCACGTTCAGGGTGACGTGCACGGTGGCGGACTGCGCGGCCGGCGTGGCGCCGTCGTTGGCCTTGGCGGTGAAGCCGTCGGCGGTGTCCTGGTCGGCGCCGGTGGCGGTGTGGACGTAGCTGAGCCGGCCGTCGATGACGTCCTGCTGGGTGAACACCGAGCCGACGCCGAGGCGGACGCCGTCGAGGGTGAGGTAGCCGTACTGGGGCAGGGCGGTGACGTCGTAGACGATCTGGCTGGCGTCCTGCGCGCCGGCGCTCACCTCGGGGTCGGAAGCGTTCAGCGTGTCCGTGCCGATCACCGTGACGCTGGGATGGCCGCCGCCGTCCACCTCGGGCACGGCGAGGCTGCCGTCGGGGACGGTGACCGGGTCGTTCGACGGCGTGATGGTCACGGCCAGGTCGGAGCTGCCGGTCAGGCTGCCGTCCTTCACCTCGACGTGGATGGTGGTGGTGGCCGCCGCGTTGCCCAGCTCCACGTCCGCCGCGGTGAACACCAGGCCGTTGAGCCAGTTCTGGGCATCGGCCACGGTGCCGGTGAACGTGGTGGCCGACAGCGAGCCCCTGGACGGGTCGGCGACCGTGGCGGTGACGGTCACCGTGCCGCTGCCGCCGACGTCGCGGATCGTCCAGCCGCTCAGGGTGGCATGGTCGGCGCCGGGCGCGTTCAGCACGCTCGGCTCGGCGACCGTGAGCCCCTTGCTGGTGGTGCCGACGGTCGGCGCGGCGAGCAGGCCGTCGTAGTCCAGCGCCAGCGCCCTGGTCTCGATGCGGCCGGTGGAAACCTCCAGGGTCCAGTCGCCGCCGCGGGCGGCGGCGCCGGTGTCGTCGCTGGAGGCCGCCACGTCGGCGTGGGTGAGGTCGGCAAGGCGGGAGACCAGCGCGCTGTCGTGGCTGGCCACGTCGCAGCCGTAGAGCAGGATGTCGCCGTGCGCGTCCAGGCTGGCGCCGATGGTGCGCAGCTGGGCGGCGTAGGCGTCCACGTTGGCGGCGGTCACCGTGTCGGTGCCCAGCGAGATCGAGTCGCTGGCGCCGTGGCTGACGATGTGCAGCGCCGTGATGCCGTGCTCGCCGCGCAGGGCATTGGCCAGCTGGTCGATCCCGGAGGCGTTGTCGTCCAGCACCACCACGCGGCTGCCCGCGGGAAGCTGGCCGACGATGGACTGCCAGTTCGCCACGCTCCGGTCGACCACGTAGACCTGCGAGGCCGCCGTGCCGGCCGGCGGCGCGACGGAGGCGGCCGGTCGCGCCGTGTCGCCGGCCGGCGCCGGATGCGCCGCCGCCTCCGGGCGCGGCGCCGCGCCGGGCAGGGCGCGGAAGGCGGCGCCGTCATGGCCGGCGCCGGCGGGATCGGCGGCATGGTGGTGGGCTTCGGCCAGCGCCGCGCCGTCGTACATCTGGCGCGGTTCGAGGGCGTAGCGGTGGGCGCGCGGGCGAAGGCGGAAGGGCTGCTTGGTGCGAGGCATCGGGATCGCCTTGGAAGTGGTCCGGGGAACCGCCCGCATCCGCAGGCCGCGGATACCGCTCCAGAGACACGCGGGGCGGGCGCCACCGACCCGTTCCGTCGGGCGGAGCTCGCCTGCGAATGCTGGTTCCCCATCGGATGGGCCGTCCCGTCGTCGGCGGCCCGGAAATGCAATTCAAACTACCTTTAGACTGTCCACAAGAGACAAATGCAAATTGCCTTTTGCGCAGCCATCGGCCCGGCTGCGGAGCGGCCGGCCGGAGGGTCGTGCCGGGTGGGAGGAAAGCGATGCGACGGCCCCGCGCGGGTCGTCCGATCGATGTGCTCGTCGCCGCGCGTGACGCGCGCCCCTGGCGAGTCTTCGTACATCCGCCTGCTCCCCTGTGCGATGGGATGCCCAGTGCGTCGAATGCTAGGAGCGCTTCCGCAGTGGAATAAAGACGGTGGCGCGGGAACTTGTGTCATGTCCGGCATGACGATCGGGCGATCCGGCAAAGCAGCGCGCGACGGCGGCGGCCGGGCCGGCCATCGCCAAGGCCAATATCGGCGCCGGGTTGGGGCCGGTCCGGCCGCCGACCCGGCTTTTGCCCGGACGGAAGCAGTGCGCTGGCGGCGCAACGACGCCAGCCCGTCTCCGGGCTATCCGGCGGCGGTGTCCGGGGCGGGCGCCGCGGTCCGTCCGTCGCCCGGGACGGGCGCCGCGCCGGCCTGCCGCAGCAGCCGTGCGACGGTTTCCAGCAGCCGCCGCTCGCTTGCGGGCTTGAGCAGGGCCGCGGTGAAGGCGAGCCGCGCGTCGATGTCCTGCGGGCGTTGCGGCGGCAGCGCGGAATAGAGCAGCACGGGCAGGTCCGGATGCTCGCGCCGCACCGCCTGCAGCATGTGCCAGCCGTCCATGCCCTGCATGCGCTGGTCGGTCAGGACCAGGTCGGGCGTCCTGCGCCGCAGGAGGTCGAGCGCCGCCGCGCCGTCCGCCGCCGGGACGGTCTCGAAGCCGCAGCCGTCGAGCAGGTCGCACAGCAGGTCGCGGCTCGGCGCGTGGTCGTCCACCACCAGCACGACGCGGCCCGCCCCGTCGATGTCGCCGGCGTCGCCTTCCCCGGCGCCGGGCTCGAGCTCGTCCTCGCCGGCGGGCGCGAGGTCGAGCTCGAAGCCGAACCGGCTGCCGCCGCCGGGGGCGGACTCGATCCGCAGGCGGCTGCCCATGCGGTCGAGCAGCTGTCCCACGATCGAGAGCCCCAGCCCGCTGCCCTCGTGGGGCGCCGCGTTGCCGCCGCGGACGAAGGGCTGCAGCAGGCGCTGGCGGTCGTCCTCCGGGCCGAGGCCGATCCCGGTGTCCTCGACCGCGAAGCGCAGGCGCACCGTCCCCGGCCCGGCGGGCGCGGCCGACACCGCGAAAAGGATGCGGCCGTCGCGGGTGAACTTGGCGGCGTTGCCGAGCAGGTTCATCAGCACCTGCCGCAGGCGCCGGAAGTCCGCCTTCACCAGCGGCGGCAGGTCGGGGGCGAACCGGCATTCCAGGCGGTTCCGCTGCCGCTCGGCCAGGAGCTGGGCGCGTTCCTCGACCTCGCGCAGGAAGCCGTGCAGGTAGCCCGGCGCCTCCACCAGTTCCAGTTCGGTCAGTTCGCCGCGGGAGAACTCCAGCAGCTCGTCGATCAGCTCCAGTTGCTGGCGCGCGCTGCCCTCGACGAGGCGCGGGTAGTCGCGCGCGGACGCGCCGGACCGCCATTGCCGGATGCCGTCGAGGATGCCGACCAGCGGCGAACGCAGGTCGTGGCCGATGTGCGCCAGCAGCATGCTGCGCGCGCGCAGGCTCTGCTGCAGCTCGGCCGTGCGCGCCGCCACCGTGCGCTCGAGATGCTGGGCGTGGCCGATCAGCACGCGCATCCGCCAGCGCCACAGCAGCGCCACGACGCCGAGCAGCGCCAGGCCGGCGCCGGCATAGGCCCAGGGCGTGCGCCACCACGGCGGCCGCAGGGTGAACGAAAGGACGACGGGCTCGGAGCGGCTGCGCTGGTTCTCGTCGATCGCCTGCAGCTCGAAGCGGTAGTCGCCGGGGGGCAGGGAGGCGTAGCGGACCTCGCGCAGGGAAGTCTCCACCCAGTCCCGGTCCACGCCGGGCAGGCGGTAGCGGAAGCGCACCGGGTTGCCCGCGCTGTTGCCCAGCACGGCGAAGCGCAGCACCAGCGCGCCGGCGGTCTCGAACGGCGGCGAGGGCGACTGCGCGTCCAGCTCGTGTCCGCCGTAGCGCGCGGACAGCAGCAGCGGGCGGATGCGCCGCGGCGCCAGCAGCTGGTCCGGCTTGAGCACGTGGCTGAGGCCGACCGGGGTGCCGATCCACACCGTGCCGTCCTCGTCGGCGTAGAAGGCGCCGTGGTTGGTCTCGTCCCAGAGCAGGCCGTCGCGCGAGGAAAGCCGCTTCCAGCCGCCGCCGTCCAGCACGTCCACGCCGTTGCCGCCGCCGGCCCACAGGCGGCCGCGGCGGTCGGTGCGCAGGAAGTAGAGCCGCGTGTCGTCCAGCAGCGCGTCGGCGACGCGCCGCACCGTCACGCTGGGGCCGGCGGCGACCGCGCCGACCAGCAGGCCGGGCTGCAGCGAGCTGAGCCAGAGCCGGCCGTCGGGCGTGATCGCCACGTTCTCGTAGCCGCCCATGCTCTCCTCCGGCAGCACGCGGACGCGCGTCCACTGCCGGCCGTCGTAGCGGAACAGCCCGGCGCTGCAGGCCAGCCACAGGCGCCCGGCGCCGTCCTCGGCGAGGTCCGAGCACATCGCGGTGGGGATCAGCCCCGGCGCCGCGCGCTCCACGCGGCCGCCGGCGGCGTCCACCGAGTAGAGCCCGCCCAGCGTGTAGGCCCAGAAGCGGCCGGTGCGGTCCTGGTAGGCGCCGCGGACCAGGAACGGCAGCGTGGCGACCTGCTCGGTGCGGTCGCCGTCGGGCCGGTAGCGCAGCACGCGGCCGTCGAACAGGAAGTACCAGAGGCTGCCGTCGGCCGCGGCCAGCACCGTGTGCGCCTGGTTCGGCGGCCTGGCCTGCAGCGGCCAGCGGTGCGCGCGACCCTGCGACGGGACGATCACCTCGCCGCCCCAGTCGTCGGCCAGCCAGACGGCATCGGGGCCGCCGCGCGCGATCGACCAGATCAGCGTGCCGTTGAGGCCCTGCGCGGCGGTCCAGTTCTCCACCGCGTCGCCGCCGCTCCAGTGCAGCACGCCGCGGCCGTAGGTGCCGATCCACACCGTGCCGTCCTGGTCGGCGAGCAGGGCGGAGACGCCGACGGCGGGCAGGCCGTTGCTGGTGTCGTACAGCTCCCAATGGCTGCCGTCCCAGCGCGCGAGGCCGAGGTCGGTGCGGGTCAGCACGCGCCCGCCGCGGTCCTCGGCCAGGTCGATGCTGGACGCCGCCACCTCGGTATGGTTGCCGGGCATGTCGCGCGCGACGAAGGCGTCGGCGCCGGCCGGCAGCACGCGCACGCTGCGGATGCCGCGCGCCCACAGGCTGCCGTCGCGGGCGCCGAGCAGGCCCAGCCAGTTGTCGTCCGGGACGCCGCGCGCGGGGCCGTAGCGGGTCAGCCGCCCGTCGCGCAGCCGGCAGAGCTGGCCGCCGCAGCCGAACCACACGGCGTCGCCGTGGCGGTAGACCGCGCCGACTTCGCGCAGTCCCGGTTCCTGCCGCAGCTGCGCGTCGTCGAACGGCGAATCGAGCCGCCAGCGGCCGGGCGCCGTTTCGGTGAGCGTCCACAGGCGGTGGCCGCTCACCAGCAGCATGCCGCCGGCCGCGTCCGGCGCCAGCGTCTGCCCGCGGTCGGCGAGCAGGGGATGGCCGTCCGGGTGGACCCAGCCGAAGCGGCCGTGCTCGTCGCGCAGCTGCAGGCCGGCCCGCGAGGCCACCCACAGGCGTCCCCTCGCGTCCTGCGCGATGCCGACCACCTCGGAGGTCTGGAAGCCCTGCTCGGCGCCGATCTGCTCGAAGACCATGCCGTCGAAGCGGTACAGGCCCTTCTCGGTGCCGGCCCAGACGAAGCCCTCGCGGTCCTGGAACATGCGCACGACGGAGAGGCTGGTCAGGCCGTTGCTCTGCTCGTAGGCGGTCAGCGGCAGCTGCGCGGCGGCCCGCGCCGGCGGCAGGCCGCACAGCGCCAGCAGCAGGCCGAGCGCCACCGGCCAGGCCCGGGGCCGGCCGGCCGCGCCGCCGTGGCGTTCACGGGGCACGGAGGGCGCTTCCGTCCGGCGCGGCGGCCTGCGCCTCCCGGCGGAACTGGCTGGGCGTCACGCCCATGCGCTCGCGGAAGGCGGTGGTGAAATTGCAGGCGCTGCGGAAGCCGACGCTCTCGGCGATGTCCTGCATGCCCAGGCGGGTGTCGGCCAGCAGCTGCCGGCCCCGGCGCAGGCGTTCCTCGCGGATCCAGGCGAACACGGTCATGCCCAGGTGCTGGCGGAAGATCGCCGACAGGCGCTTGTCGTAGGTGCCGACCGCGCCGGCGATCTGCTCCAGCGAGAGCGGTTCGGCCAGCCGGCCGGCGATCAGCCGCATCGCCGCGCGCAGCACGACCTCGTCCTGCGTCGGCAGGGCCTCCTGCTCCTCGGGCCTGTGCGCGGCCAGGTCCGGGCGGGGCATCAGCCGCAGGTGGATGCGGACGCGCGCGACCAGCTCGCCGGGGTCGCAGGTCTTGAGGATGTAGTCGACGCCGCCCTGGCTGAGCCCGGCGAGCCGCTCGTCGGTCGCGCCGGCGGAAGTGAGGAACAGCACCGGGATGCCGCGCGTGCGCGGGGACTCCTGCAGCAGGCGGCACAGCGCGAAGCCGTCCATCCCCGGCATGCGCACGTCGAGCAGGATCAGGTCGGGGACCAGCAGCTGCGCGCGCTGGTAGCCCTGCTGGCCGCTGGTGGCCAGGGTCACCCGCCACGGCTGCGCGCGCAGCGCCTCCACCAGCGGCCGGATGGCCTCCGGCGCATCGTCGATGACCAGGATGTGCGGCGAGCCCGGCACGTCGGAGCGATTCCCCCTGGATCCGCATCGCCCGGCGGGCGGGCGCGACCGCGCGAGTATAGGCCTTTCCGGTCAATGTTTTCCGCGCGGCCAAAGGTCCCGGGCGCCGTGGCAAAGACGGGCGCCTGATACAATGATTAATTTTGTGATCAGGAGCACGGCACGAGGATGGACCGTATGATCCACCGCCACCGGTTTTCGACATGGGTTTCATGGACCAGGCCAACAATCTGACCGACCTGTTCCTGCTGGTGCGGGTCATCGACGCCGGAGGCTTCTCGGCCGCCGCCGCGCAGGTGGGGACGACGCGCTCCCTGCTGAGCCGGCGCATCATCGGCCTCGAGCGGCGCCTGGGCGTGCGCCTGCTGCACCGCAATGCGCGCCAGTTCGCGGTCACCGCCGTGGGCGAGCGGGTCTACCGCCAAGCGCTGGCCATGTGCGAGGCCGCCGCGGCGGCGGAACGGGCGGCCGCGTTCTCCGGCGTCGCCAGCGGACTGGTGCGCGTCGATGCGGACGGGCTGCTGGCGGCCCTGGTGGCCGGCATGGTGCCGCCGTTCGCCGCCGCGCACCCGGGCATCCGGCTGGCCCTGAGTGCCGACGGCGGCAGCGTCGAGGCCCTGCTCAGGCAGCAGGTGGACGTGATCCTCACCATGCGCGAGGCGCTGCCCGACAGCGCCGACATCGTCGCCCGCTCGCTGGGCAGCATGCGGCTGGTCGTGGTGGCCAGCCCGGAGCTGCTGCAATGCCTGGGGCATCCCACGCACCCGGACCAGCTCGACGACGAGCATTGCCTGAGCTACGTCGGCGGCGACATGCCGAGCGAATGGATCCTGCGCGGCGTGGCGCCGCGGCGGCGGCAGGTGCGGCTGGCCTCGGCCGATCTCGCGGCGCTGCTCGCCGCCGCCCGGGCCAGCCTGGGCTTCGTCCAGCTGCCCCTGTACGCCTGCCTCGACGACCTGGCCGACGGCGGCCTGTGCCCGGCCTTCGAGGCCCACGAGCCGCCGCCGCTGCACGCGCTGACCATGCCGGGCAGGGCGGTCAGCGAGGCCACGCTAAGTTTCATCCGCTTCGTGCGGCAGCGCCTGGTGGCCGCGCCGCAGCGCGGTTGAGGCGCGCGGCGCTGCTCCGTTCCCCGGCCTTCTTGCGGTGAACGCCCGGGCGCAGGGATTAGACTTGCCGTCCGGACACCACGGAACGCCCGCATGACCGCCGCCCAACCGATCGACTACGACGAGCTGGATACCTCGATACGCCGGCTGCGTCTGAGCGTGGACGCCAGCGAGCTGCACGGCTCGCTGTGCGGCTTCCTGGCCGGCGGCGGCGCGCTGGGCCGGCAGCCGCTGCTCGCCGCGCTGCAGCTGGAAGGCGCCGAGGCGGCGGCGCCCTCGGCCGCCGACCAGGCGCTGTTCGAGCGGCTGGGCCGGCAGGCCGAGACCGAGCTGGCCGATCCCGAGCTGGGCTTCGAGCCGCTGCTGCCGGCCGACGACCGCCCGCTGGACGAGCGCGCCGACGCGCTGGTCGAGTGGTGCCGCGGCTTCCTCGGCGGCTTCGGCCTGGCCGGCGCGCCGGCGCACGCGAAGCTGAGCGAGGAGGCGCAGGAGATCCTGCGCGACCTCGGCACCATCGCCGCCGCGGAGCTGGACTTCGGCGACGCCGCCGAGGACGAGGACGCGCTGATCGAGGTGCACGAGTTCGTGCGCATGGGCGCGATGCTGCTGTTCGCCGAATGCCGCACGCCCGACCGCACCGGCCGCGGCACCCTGCATTGAGCATCGCGCCGGACGAATTCGCCCGCCGCCGCCGCCAGCTGATGAAGATGGCGGGCGAGGACGCCGTGCTGCTGGTGGCCGCCGCGCCCGAGCGCATGCGCAACGCCGACGCGCCCTGGCCGTACCGGCAGGATTCGGATTTCCACTATCTCACCGGCTTCCCCGAGCCGGAGGCGGTGCTGGCACTGCTGCCCGGCCGCAGGCACGGTGAGGCGGTGCTGTTCTGCCGCGAGCGCGACGCCGAGCGCGAGCGCTGGCACGGCGAGTCCATCGGCACCGAGCGCGCGGTGGCCGACTTCCGCATGGACGACGCCTTCCCGGTGGAGGACATCGACGAGATCCTGCCCGGCATGATGGAAGGCCGCGCCCGCGTGTACTGCCACTTCGGCCGCGAGCCGGCGTTCGACGCGCAGCTGATGGGCTGGATGCGCCGCCTGCGCCAGCTGCGCGGCGGCGGCGTGGTGCCCAAGGAGTTCGTCGCGCTGGGCCACCTGCTGCACGACCTGCGCCTGTACAAGTCGCGCGCGGAGCTGAAGCTGATGCGCGCCGCCGCCGCGGTCGCCGCCGAGGCGCACCTGGCGGCGATGCGCGCCGCCGTGCCGGGGCGCCACGAGTACGAGGTGGAGGCCGAGATCCTGCGCGCGATGCGCGCGCGCGGCGCGGTGCCGGCGTTCCCGCCGATCGTCGCCGGCGGCGCCAACGCCTGCGTGATGCATTACCAGGCCAATCGCGCCGCGCTGAAGGACGGCGAGCTGCTGCTGGTCGACGCCGGCGCCGAGGTGGAGTGCTACGCCTCCGACATCACCCGCACCTTCCCGGTCGGCGGCCGCTATTCGCGCGAGCAGCGCGCGCTGTACGAGGTGGTGCTGGCCGCGCAGGCGGCCGCCATCGACGAGGTGCGGCCGGGCCGGCCGTTCAGCGCCGCGCACGAGGCGGCGGTGCGGGTGATCGCCGCGGGCCTGTGCGCGCTGGGCCTGCTCGGCGGCGACGCGGACGCGGCGGTCGAGAGCGGCGCCTATCGCCGCTTCTTCCCCAGCAAGACCGGCCACTGGCTGGGCCTGGACGTGCACGACGTGGGCGACTACCGCGTGGACGGCCAGCCGCGCCTGCTGGAGCCGGGCATGGTGGTGACGGTGGAGCCGGGCATCTACGTGCCGCCGGACGAGCGCGGCGTGGCCGAGCGCTGGCGCGGCATCGGCATCCGCATCGAGGACGACGTGGCGGTGACGCGCGAGGGCTGCGAGGTGCTCACCGCCGCGGTGCCGAAGGAAGCCGAGGCGATCGAGGCGCTGCTGGCGCAGCGCTGAGGCCGTCGCTGCCTTTGCTCCCCTCTCCCTCCGGGAGAGGGGCCGGGGGTACGGCCGGAGCGCGGCACCTCGCCTCATCGACAAGCCTCAACCGTTCGCCCCGCCCGAACCCTCACCCGCCTGCCGGCACCCTCTCCCGAGGGGAGAGGGATCCATCCCCGGCGGACCGGGCAAGCGCGTCATCCGGCACCGCGTGCGCCCGGCCTTGCTTCCCTCTCCCCTCCGGGGAGAGGGCCAGGGTGAGGGGCGGGGCTTGCCCCAACGCTCGGCAGCCTTGAATGGCCGGGCGTATCAGGCCCCCTCGTCCGGCGGCGGCGGCTCCCGCCGCCGGTGCGCCTCGTCGGTGGCGTGCACCTCGTACCACATCGCGTTGAGGATGCCGAAGGCGCAGGCCAGCCCCAGTCCCAGGATCCAGGTGAAGTACCACATGGTCGATGCCCTCCGCTCGATCAGTAGCCGTGGCCGGCATTGCGCACGTGCTCCAGCGTCACGCGCCCGCGCAGCACGCGGAACACCCAGGCGGTGTAGAGGATCACGATCGGCAGCAGCAGCACGGTGGCGCCCAGCATCAGCAGCAGCGTGCCGCGGCTGGAGGAGGCGTCCCACACGGTGAGGCTGGAGCGCGGATCGAGGCTGGACGGCAGCAGGAACGGAAACAGCGCGAAGCCGGCCGAGGCGATCGTGCCGGCCACCATCAGCGAGCTGCCGAGGAAGCCGCCGAAGCCGTGCCGCCCGATGCGCCACTGCAGCAGCAGCGCGCCGCCCAGCGCCAGCAGCGGCGCCAGCCAGAACGCCGGGTACTGCAGGTAGCCGGCGAACCAGCTGCCGCCGGTCGCCACCTGCTTGAGCAGCGGGTTGGAGGCGCCGCCGGTGACCGCCGGCCCGACCACCGCGTAGCCCGGCACGCCGTAGGCCAGCCAGATGCCGGCGGCGACGTAGAGTCCTGCCCATATCAGCGCGGCCCAGCGCGCCAGCCGCGCGGCGCGCACGGCGATGGCGGTGTCGGCCTTCAGCGCCGCCCAGGCCGCGCCGTGCGCCAGCAGCATGCTCAGCGACACCAGCCCGGCCAGCAGCGCGAACGGGCGCAGCAGGCCGAAGAAGCCGCCCTGCCAGCTCATGCGCAGGTCCTCGTCCAGGCGGAACGGCAGGCCGAGGAACAGGTTGCCGAAGGCGACCCCGGCCAGCAGCGGCACCGCCACGCCGGAGCCCACCAGCACCCAGTCCCACAGCGCGCGCCAGCGCGGGTCCGGCACCTTGCCGCGGAAGTTGAAGCCGACCGGGCGCAGGATGAAGGCCAGCAGCACCAGCGCGATCGCCAGGTACATGCCGGAGAACGACACCGCGTACAGCATCGGCCAGGCGGCGAAGGTGGCGCCGCCGCCCAGCACGAACCACACCTGGTTGCCCTCCCAGGTGGGCTCCACCGTCTCCAGCAGCACGCGGCGCTCGTCGTCGTCGCGGCCCAGCGCGCGCAGCAGCGCGGCCAGGCCGAAGTCGTAGCCGTCCATGATGGCGAAGGCGATCAGCAGGACGCCCAGCAGCGCCCACCAGATCACCCGCAGGGTGGTGTAGTCGAACATGTGCCTTTCTCCTTTGCTTCCTCTCCCTTGTGGGGAGAGGATTGAGGTGAGGGGGACGAGTTTGCGGGGTGTGACATCGAGGCGTGCTTCGATGCCTCTCCATCACAAGAGTGGCCCCTCACCCCGGCCCTTTCCCCGCAGGGGAGAGGGAGTTGGCGTCGGCGGCCGGCCAGATGCCCAGCCCGTCCGGGCCGCGGCGCGCGTACCTGACCATCAGCGTGGCGTCGATCGCCGCCAGCACGGTGTAGAACAGCACGAAGCCGCCCAGCGAGATCCACACCTGCCCGGCGGTCACCGAGGACACGCCCAGCGCGGTGGGCAGGATGCCCTCGATCGCCCACGGCTGGCGGCCGTACTCGGCCACGATCCAGCCCAGCTCGGCGGCCAGCCACGGCAGCGGCAGGCTCCACAGCGCGAGCTTCAGGTACCAGCGCTTCTCGTCCAGCCGGCGCTTGCTGGCCAGCCAGAACGACCAGGCGAACAGCGCGATGAAGTAGAAGCCGCAGGCCACCATGATGCGGAACGCCCAGAACAGCACCGGCACGTCGGGGATGGTCGAGTCGGCCGCCTTCTGGATGTCGGCCGGCGTGGCCTTGCGCGGGTCGTCCATGAAGCGCTTGAGCAGCAGCGCGTAGCCCATGTCCTGGTCGTGCGCGGCCAGGATCGCCCTGGCCTGCGCGTCGTTCCTGTCCTCGCGCAGCATCAGCATGGCGTCGTAGGCCTCGAGGCCCGAGGCGATCTTGCCCTTGGTGTCCTCCACCAGGTTGGCGATGCCGGGGATCGGCTTGTCCAGCGAGCGCGTGCCGATCAGGCCCATCACCCAGGGGATGCGCAGGGCGAAGTGGGTGGTGCGCGCCTCGACGTCGGGCACGCCGAACACGGTGAACGAGGCCGGCGCCGGCTCGGTCTCCCACATCGCCTCGATCGCCGCCATCTTCATCTTCTGGTTCTCCGAGATGGCGTAGCCCGACTCGTCGCCCAGCACCACCACCGACAGCGCCGCGGCCAGGCCGAAGCTGGCCGCCACCGTCATCGAGCGCCTGGCGAAGTCCACGTTGCGCCCGCGCAGCAGGTACCAGGCGCTGATCGACAGCACGAACATCGCGCCCAGCACGTAGCCGGCGCTCACCGTGTGCACGAACTTGGCCTGCGCCACCGGGTTGAACAGCACCTCGGCGAACGAGGTGACCTCCATGCGCATCGTCTCGACGTTGAAGGCCGAGCCCACCGGGTACTGCATCCAGCCGTTGGCGACCAGGATCCACAGCGCCGACAGGTTGGTGGCCAGCGCGAGGAACCAGGTGACCAGCAGGTGCTTGACCCGCGAGATGCGGTTCCAGCCCAAGAAGAACAGGCCGACCAGCGTGCCCTCCAGGAAGAACGCCATCAGCCCCTCGATCGCCAGCGGCGTGCCGAACACGTCGCCCACGTAGTGCGAGTAGTAGGCCCAGTTCATGCCGAACTGGAACTCCATGGTGATGCCGGTGGCCACGCCCATGGCGAAGTTGATGCCGAACAGCACGCCCCAGAACTGCACCATGCGCTTCCACACCTCGCGCCCGGTCATCACGTAGACGCTCTCCATGATGGCCAGGATCCACACCAGCCCCAGCGTGAGCGGCACGAACAGGAAGTGGTACAGCGCGGTGAGCGCGAACTGCAGGCGCGAGAGGGTGACGACCTCGGGGTCGACGATCATGGCTGGCCTCCGTGCGGGGACGAGGACGAGGGCGCCAGCAGCCGCTCGACGGCGGCCGGGCGGGTGTCGGGGCGCGGGTACGCGGCCGTCGCCGCCCACCACACCAGGGTGAGCAGCGCGAACTTGGCGAGGACGAGGGCGACCAGCTTGACGGCGAGCCGGCGCAGCGGACGGGGCGCGGTCGTTACGGCGGGAGCGGCGGCGGGCATGCGGCGGCGGTCTCCATGCGCGGACTGCGCAGAGGATACGCCCATGGCGTGAAAAGGGCGCCGCGTCGACCCGACGGCGGATTGCCGCAGGCGAGCGGCCGGCTCAGGCCGCGGCGAAGGCGTCGCGGGTGAGGTTCTCCGGCGCGCCGTCGGTGCAGGCCACGTCGTCCTCGATGCGGATGCCGCCGTACCCGCGGAAGGCGTCCACCTTCGCCCAGTCGACGTCGGCGGCCTGCGGCTTCGCCCTGAGCTCCTCCAGCAGCATGTCGATGAAGTACAGGCCCGGCTCGATGGTCACCACCATGCCCGGCTCCAGCGTGCGCGTCATGCGCAGGTACGGGTGGCCGGCCGGGCGCGGGATGCTGCCGCCGCGCTCGCTCTGCTGGAAGCCGGCCACGTCGTGCACCTGCAGCCCGATCGGGTGGCCCAGGCCGTGCGGGAAGAACGCGGCGGTGACGCCGGACTCCACCGCGCTCTCCGCGCTCATGCGGATGAAGCCGTGCTCGCGCAGCACGCCGGCCAGCACGTGGTGGGCGTGGACGTGCAGCTCCGGGTAGCTCTGCCCGGCGCGCACCTTCGCCGCGAAGCCGCGCTGCGCGGCGTCCACGCTGTCGACCAGCGCCTGGAACCCGGCGTGGCCGGCGGCGGCGTAGGTGCGGGTGATGTCGCTGGCGTAGCCGGCGCAGCTCGCGCCCGCGTCGATCAGGAACGCGCGGTGCTCGGCCGGCGGCGCGCGGTCGAAGTGCGTGTAGTGCAGCACCGCGCCGTGCTCGTTGAGGCCCACGATGCTGGCGTAGGGCAGCTCGGCGTCGACCTGCCGCGCGGCGGCGAGGTAGGCCAGGTGGATGCCGAACTCGCTCTCGCCGGCGCGGAACGCGGCCTCGGCGGCGCGGTGCGCGCGCGCGCCGATGCGGTTGGCCTCGCGCATCAGCTCCAGCTCGTAGGGCGTCTTGTACGAGCGGTGCCAGTGCAGGCAGTCGAGCACGGCCCGCGGGTTGTTGGCCTCCACGCCGTCGATGGGCGGGCAGGCCGGGGCGATCACCGCGCGGCGGCCTCCGGGCAGCTGCGCCGCCGCCTCGGCGGCGCTGCGCACGACCACGATGTCGAAATGCTCCACCCAGTAGCCGCGCGGCGCCTCCGGCACCACGTGCCAGTAGTCGCGCGGCTGCACGAACACCAGCTTCGGCTTCGCGCCCGGCGTGTAGGCGATCCAGCTGCCCGGCGCGTCGGCCAGCGGCAGCCAGTGGCGGAAGTGCGGGCTGGCGGCGAAGGGGTAGTCCTGGTCGTCGAGGAACCTGCCCGGCGGCGTGCCGGCGGCGACCAGCAGGTGGTCGAAGCCGCCCAGCGCCAGCGCGCGGTCGGCGCGCTCGCGCACGGTGGCGAGGTGCTGCGGGTAGAGCGGGGCGAGGCGGTCGTGCATGGAGCGTCCTGTGCGGGTCGGGGCGGGCGCCGGGGGCCGAGAGAGAGAGTCCGTTCACGATCCTGTCGTGGCCCCGCGACGGAGCCATGGGAAGTCCGCCATCGCGGCCGGAGGCCGCTCCCACACGGCTTGCGAGTTCACGTGGGAGCGGCCTCCGGCCGCGATGCCGGCGCCGGGCACGGCAGGATCGTGAACGGGCTCCAAGGGCGACGATGATCGCGCGGGCCGCCCCGCGCTGCCAAGCCGCGCGTCAGGACGGCAGCGCCAGCCACGCCTGCAGGCGGGCGTTGTCCTCGCTGCTGATCGCCACGATGCGGTAGCCGGCCCACACCTGCCCCGGCGTGGCGGCCTGCTCCTGCCACTGCTCCTGCACGCCTACCTCGATGTGCTGCGGCGTGCGGCCCAGGCCCGACAGCGGCAGGCGCAGCTGGTAGATCGCCTCGCTGCGCGGCGGGTTCGCGCTGATCACCAGCATGCCGCTGGCGGAGAGGTTGCCGAGCTGGCCGAACGGCTGCCCGCTGATCATGTCGGTGACCACGGCGGTGTAGTCGGTGCGCTTGCGCACGGCGCGGCGCTGGTCGCGGCTCATGGCTGGGCTCCGGGAATGGCGGGGCGGGGCGCCTGGCGCAGGCTGCGGGCGAGCGCGCGCCAGGCGCGGTCGAGCAGGCCGTCGTGGCCGCGCGGCGCCTCGCGCACGCGGCCGCTGGCGATCTCGTGGGCCAGCTGCGGCAGCGCGATCTCCTCGGCGCGCTGGCCGCGGCGGGTGACGAACAGGCTGTTGCCGGACACCGGCGAGAACCAGGCCAGCTTGCGCAGCGTGACCTGGCCGCTGGCCGCGTCGACGAACTCGAACCAGCTGCCGAAAGGCAGCTCGCGCAGGCGCGCCAGGATGCGCTGCTCCTCGGGATTCGCCGGCGCGGGCGCGCTGGCCGTCACGGTCGCGCCCGCCGCCGTCGCGGCGGCGGACGGGGACGGCGCCGCGCCCTCGCCGGCCTGCTCGCCCAGGCGCTGGTGCTGCTTCAGGCGCATCGCCAGCCCGGTGGCGCTGGGGCCGTCGGCGCCGCTGGCGGCGCCGGCGCCGATCAGCCGCTGCGCCACCTGCACCGCCTGGTCGCCGTGCATGCCGATCTGCTGCAGGCCCGCTTCCACCTCGTCCTGCAGCTTGCGGCGGTCGCCCAGCGGCAGGCGGCCGAGCAGCTGGTCGGTGATGATCAGGCGGGTGGCGAAGGTGTCGCTCTCCTCGCCGTGGCGCAGCAGGGTCAGCGCCAGCACGTCGGACCAGGCGCGTTCCAGCAGGGTGCGCAGCAGGCCGCGCGGCGGCGCCTTGGCGAAGCGCTCGGCCATCAGCTCGGCGGCGCGCTGGCGCGCCTGCTCCAGCCGCTCGCGGCCCTGCATCGCCTCCACGTGGCGGCGCTCGGCCACCTGCGCCTTGTGGCGGAGCTGCGCCAGGTGCTGCTCGACGTCGGCCAGCAGCGCGGCGAACAGCTCGTTGCTCGGCTGCTCGCGGGCGGCGCGCTCGACCAGCTGCTCCAGCCGGGCGCGCAGGCCGCGGTCGGCCTCGCTGCCGGCGTCGTCGATCCAGTCGTGCGCCGCCTCGGTGACCTTGCCGAGCAGCTGGCGCGCCGGGTGCCCGCGCTGCTCGAAGAACTGGCGGTCGGCCATCGCCACGCGCAGCAGCGGCAGCTGCAGGCCGCCGAGCAGGTTCTGCGCCTGCCCGCCCTGCTGCAGCTGGCGGGCCATCTGCTCGAACAGCATGGCGACCAGCTCCACCGTGTCGCCCTGCTCGGGGCTGAGCTGGGCCGGCGCGCTGCCCGGCGGGCGCGCGGCGTTGAGCTGCTGCAGCAGCTCGTCGCGCAGGCGCTGCGCGCTGCGCAGCTCGCGGCTGACGTGGTCGCTGACCTGGCCGATGTGCTGCTGCAGCGCGGCCAGCGCGGTCTCCAGCTCCCCCGCGGTGGCCACGTGGCCGCCGGCCAGCGGGCCGCCCTGGCCGTGGCGGCGCTGCGCGAGCAGCTCGCGCAGGCTGTCCAGCACGGCGATCGGCTCGCTGTTGCGCGCCGTTTCCGCCGGCGCGCTGCCCTCGCGCGGCGGCGGCTCCGGCTCGCGGCCGCGGCGCACGGCGATGCGCGCCAGCGGGAAGGCGCGCAGGCCGGGCAGGATGCCCTCGCCGAGCAGCTGCGCGTTGATCAGCTCGTACAGCGGCGGCAGCTCCTGTATCAGGCTGCCCTCGACGCTCTGCAACAGCAGCAGCCGGTGCTCGCCGGGCAGGTCGAGCGCCTGGCTGGCCTCGCGGAAGGCGCGCGCCATCGCCTGCGGGCCGACCGGCAGCGCCTCGCCCTCCAGCGGCGGCGCGCCGATCAGCACGGCCAGGCGGTAGCCCAGCTCGATCAGCAGCGGGCCGCCGCGGGATTCGCCGCGCGCCACCAGCTGGTCGACCGCGGCGGTGAGCTCGTGCTCCAGCGGATCGAGCAGGCTGAGCGGCTGGTCCGCGGCCGCGGCGGGGCTGGCGGCGGGCTCGCCGAGCCGGTCGAAGGCGCGCTCGACGCTGGCGACGAAGCTGCGGTCGAACAGCTGGCGCTCCTGCGGCAGGCGCTGGCGGGTGGCGAAGTAGCTTTGCTGGTCGAGGTGGCTGCGCGCGCGTTCGGCCTGCTCGCGCAGGCGGCTGTCGAAGTCGGCCAGGCTCAGCCGCAGCGGCTCGTGCAGCCAGTTGCCGCACAGCGCGCGGACCTCGCCGAGCAGCCGCTGCGCGCGCGCCGGCCAGCGCACGTCCGCGCGGCGCGCCGACAGCCCCGCCTGGTCGATCATGGCGCCTCCCCCTGGCGATGTTCCCCGGTGGCGCAGTCTATGCCGGTTGCGGGCGGCCCGCCATGGCGCGTCGGCTCAACCGAGGAAGGCGCCGATCACGTCGTTGAGGAAGCGCTGGCCCAGCGCGGTGGCGCGCAGCCGGCCGGGCTCCCCGCTCAGCCAGCCGCGGCGTTGCGCCTCGGCCAGCGGCGCGGCGATCGTCGCCGCCGGCAGGCCGGTGCGCGCGGCGAACTCGTCCAGCGGCACGCCCTCGACCAGGCGCAGCGCGTTGAGCATGTACTCGAACGGCAGCTCCCCGGCGGGCACCGCGGCATCGCCGCCGATGCGCGCGGGCATGCCGGCGGCATCGAGGTAGGCGCGCGGATGGCGCACCTTCCAGCGCCGCCGCACCGTGCCCGCGGCGGCGTCGCTGAGCTTGCCGTGCGCGCCCGCGCCGATGCCGAGGTAGTCGCCGAAGCGCCAGTAGTTGAGGTTGTGCGCGCAGCGCCGGCCGGGCCGCGCGTAGGCGGACACCTCGTACTGCGCGTAGCCGGCCTCGGCGAGGCGGGCCTGGCAACGCTCCTGCATGTCCCAGGCCGCGTCGTCGTCGGGCAGCGGCGGCGGCTGCGCGGCGAAGGCGGTGTTGGGTTCCAGCGTGAGCTGGTAGTGCGAGACGTGCGCCGGCGCGAGCGCGATGGCGCGCTCCACGTCGGCCAGTGCGCCGTCCAGGGTCTGCTCCGGCAGCGCGTACATCAGGTCGAGGTTGAGGTTGGCGTAGCCGGCGTCCTGCGCCGACTTCACCGCCGCCTCGGCCTCCGCCGCCGAATGGATGCGGCCCAGCCGCTTCAGCTTGTCGTCGTCGAAGCTCTGGATGCCGAAGGACAGCCGGTTCACGCCCGCGGCGAGGTAGCCGTCGAAGCGGCCGTGCTCGACCGTGCCGGGGTTGGTCTCCAGCGTGATCTCGCAGCCGTCGGCGAAAGGCAGCCGCGCGCGCGCGGCGTCGAGGAAGCGCGCGACGTGCTCCGGCGCGAACAGGCTGGGCGTGCCGCCGCCGAAGAACACGCTGGCGATCGGCCGGCCGTGCGCGGCCGCGCCGAAGTCGGCCAGGTCGGCGTCGAGGTCGGCCAGCAGCGCGTCGACGTAGGCCGCATACGGCGGCGGCTCGCCGCGCAGCCCGTGCGAGTTGAAGTCGCAGTACGGGCACTTCTTCACGCACCAGGGCATGTGCACGTACAGCGCGAGGGGCGGGGCGGTCAGCGGCATGGGCGCATTGTAGCCGGGCTGGCGGCCGTTATCACGATGGTTATAATGCAGACGGACTGAACGAGGACGCCGCGATGAACCTGAAGCTCAAGATCACCACCGTGGGCAATTCCGTCGGCGTGGTGCTGCCGCGCGAGCTGCTGGCGCGCCTGCGCGTGGGCAAGGGCGACACGCTCTACGTCACCGAGCTGCCGGACGGCATCAAGCTGGCGCCGTTCGATCCGCAGTTCGCGGCGAAGATGGAAGTGGCCGAGAAGGTGATGCGCCGCCGCCGCGATCTCCTGCGCGAGCTTGCCGGGAACTGACCGATGGTGCCGATCTGGATCGATTACTTCCTGGTGCTGGCAATCCACGATCGCCAGCTCGCCGAGCATGGCGGTGCCGAGGGCGTGCGCGACGAGGTTCTGCTCGAGTCGGCGCTTGCGCGGCCACAGCAGATGCTCGCCTACGCCGAGCCGGAGCCGGACCTGGCCGAGCTCGCCGCGTCGCTCGCCCACGGCCTGGCGCGCAAACATCCCTTCGTGGACGGCAACAAGCGCACCGCCGCGGTGGTCTGCGAAACCTTCATCGAGCTAAACGGCGCCCGGCTGGACGCCGAGGATGCCGAGCTGTTCCCGCGCTTTCTCGCCCTGGCCGACGGCCGCCTGTCCGCCCCCGACTTCGCCGCCTGGCTGCGCGGGCGCCTGCGCACGCAGCGGGTGCAGGAGGAAGCGCCGCGCTACCGTGCCAAGGCCGCGGTCAAGCCGGCGCGCCGAGCAGCGCGCGCAGCTTCGCCAGCGCCTGGCCGCGGTGGCTGATCGCGTTCTTCACCGCCGGGTCCAGCTCGGCGGCGGAGAGCGCCTGCCCGTCGGGCAGGAACAGCGGGTCGTAGCCGAATCCCTGCGTGCCGCGCGGGGCTTCCAGCACGCGGCCATGCCAGCGGCCTTCCGCGATCAGCGGCGCCGGGTCGTCGGCGTGGGCGAGCAGCACCAGCACGCAGATGAAGAAGGCGCCGCGCCCTTGCGCCGGCACGCCGTCCAGCGCGCGCAGCAGCTTGGCGTTGTTGGCCGCCGCGTCGCCGTGACCGCCCGCGTAGCGCGCGGAGTACAGGCCGGGCGCGCCGTCCAGGCGCTCCACGCACAGCCCCGAGTCGTCGCCCAGCGCCGGCAGCCCGGTGGCGCGCGCGGCGTGGCGCGCCTTGAGCAGCGCGTTCTCGACGAAGGTGCGGCCGGTCTCCTCGACGTCCTCCACGCCCAGGCTGCCCTGCGTCATCACCTCGATGCCGCTGCCGGCGAACAGCGCGTTGAACTCCGCCAGCTTGCCGCGGTTGCCGCTGGCCAGCACGATGCGCCGCATGCTCAGCGCTCCAGTGCCGCGCGCTGGAGCGCCACCAGCTCGGCGATGCCCTTCTCGGCCAGCGCGAGCATCGCGTCCATCTCGTCGCGGCGGAAGGCGTGGCCCTCGGCGGTGCCCTGCACCTCGATGAAGCCGCCGCCGTCGTTCATCACCACGTTCATGTCGGTGTCGCAGTCGGCGTCCTCGGCGTAGTCCAGGTCCAGCACCGGCAAGCCCTTGTAGATGCCCACCGAGACCGCCGCCACCGCGCCCACGATCGGGTTGCGTTTCAGGTTCTCGCGTTGCATCAGCAGGTGGATCGCGTCGGCCAGTGCCACGTAGGCGCCGGTGATCGCCGCGGTGCGGGTGCCGCCGTCGGCCTGGATCACGTCGCAGTCCAGCGTGATCACGCGCTCGCCCAGCGCCTGGCGGTTGACGCAGGCGCGCAGGCTGCGGCCGATCAGCCGCTGGATCTCCATGGTGCGGCCGCCCTGGCCGCCGCGGGCGGCCTCGCGCTGGGTGCGCGTGCTGGTGGCGCGCGGCAGCATGCCGTACTCGGCGGTGACCCAGCCCTCGCCCTTGCCGCGCAGCCACGGCGGCACGCGGTCCTCGATGCTGGCGGTGCACAGCACGCGGGTGTCGCCGAAGCTGACCAGCACGGAGCCTTCCGCGTGGCGGGTGTAGTGGCGCTCGATGGCGACGGGGCGGAGCTGGTCGCTGGCGCGGCCGCTCGGGCGGATCGTGGAGGTCATGCGCGGGGCCGTTGGGCAAGGCAGGGCCGGAAAGTTTACCATTGCCGCCTTTACCAGCCTGTCCCACGGGGCACCGCATGATCCGCAGCATGACGGCCTACGCTTCCGCCGAGTCCACCAGTCCCGCCGGCGCGCTCACCTGCGAGCTGCGCACGGTCAACCACCGCTACCTGGAACTCGCCCCGCGCCTGCCGGACGACCTGCGCGCGTTCGAGGGCGTCCTGCGCGAACGGGTGGCGGCGCGGCTCTCGCGCGGCAAGGTGGACCTCACCGTGCGGCTGCGCGGCGAGGCGCGCGGCGACGCGCTGCAGCTGGACGGCACGCTGCTGGCGCGGCTGGCCGAGCTGAACCTGGACCTGGCCGCGCGCTTCCCGAACCTCGCCACGCAGTTCACCGAGCTGCTGCGCTTCCCCGGCGTGCTGCGCCAGGCCGAGGTGGACGCCGAGGCGCAGCAGGCGGCGCTGCTGGCGGTGCTCGACCGCGCGCTGGACGCGCTCGCCGCCACGCGCGAGCGCGAGGGCGCCAAGCTGGCGGCGATCCTGCACGAGAAGCTCGACGCGATCGAGCGCATCGTGGCGCAGGTGCGCGGCTGGATGCCGGAGATCCGCGCCGCGCTGCGCGCGCGGCTGGAGGCGCGGCTGGCCGAGCTGAAGCAGCCGGCCGACCCGGGCCGGCTGGAGCAGGAGCTGGTGCTGCAGATCACCCGCAGCGACGTGGACGAGGAGCTGGACCGCCTCGCCACCCACGTCGCCGAGACCCGCCGCGTGCTGGGCCTGGCGGAGCCGGTCGGCCGCCGGCTGGACTTCCTGATGCAGGAGTTCAACCGCGAGGCCAACACGCTCGGCTCCAAGTCGGTGGACGCGCGCACCACCAACGCGGCGGTGGAGCTGAAGGTGCTGATCGAGCAGATGCGCGAACAGGTGCAGAATTTGGAGTAGTTACGGCGGCACGCGCCATCAAGAAAACGCTTTAAATTCAGTTATTTACAGAGACAATTTGTTTGATTAAGTGGTTCTCTGTCCAGTCAGATAGCAGACGATCCCAGCGTAGCGCAGGCATTCTGTGGGGGAATCCGTGGGGCTTTCCGTTCCCATCGACCTAGTCGATGCATCTCCCGATTTCCCCCCACAGATTCCTCGTGAATCTCCGTAGACATCGTGCCACGACTGGACTTGAACAAATCCTGATAGAACCCCTTGGGCTCGGTTGCGGACGGGTTCCGTTGATCGCGGCATCAACGGAGGGCTTACTTTCATGGCAAGCGCTGTTTCGGTCGGGAAAGGTGGCGTCACATGGATATTGAGCTATCGCGCCATCGGCACGGCCATGGATGTATTTGTGGAGAAATTTACATGCAGAATAAAAATTACATGCAGAATAGCGGTAGCTGCGCCATGTCTTGGTCGATGTGTCGGAGGATGTGGTTAAGAAGGATACTGGCCGTTAAGGTCGGGGAAACGTGACAGACCTCTTTCCGAACCTTTGATCATGAAGGGTGCTTCCCACTGATTGGCGACCAGCCTTAGTCAAGACTGCTGCCGTCTAAAGCGAACATTGGGTGCTTACGAAAGCTTGAAGGTTACTTGATGGCCGGATTTCGCCAATGATCTTTCCAAGCTTGATGGTCGAATCCGTCGGCCTAACTCATTACGCAGCGTCTGCGAGGTCATGATCACATGATCTGTACTTCCAGCATCAACGGCATCTCAATTGATCACGAACCGGATCCTCATCCGGGAGGTGAAGCTCAGGATGCCTGCAGGCGGGCAGACATCTTGCCTAGCCAGAGTAGACAGGCCAACATCTGGGAGTGACCGTGCAATAATGAGCTGCATTGTGTGGGTATGGTTGCATGCTTGGGGGGGCGGGGTGACCGCTGCCTGCGCCGTCAAAATCTAGGGGTCGTCGATGGCTACATCTTCTCGTCGTACAGTTCCGGTTGCGAGAGGATCAACTCGCCGTCAGGGTGCGAACGTGGGCATCGAGAAGAGCCTTGTCGCGAAGAAGAATTCTGCCGTCAAGAGAAACGGCAGTGGTGATTCTCCCTATCATTTGCGCATCTCCCGGCTCACTGTCGACAAGCTCGGCGTGAAGCTGTATGACAAAGCCAGTGCCGTGGTTGCCGAACTTGACCTGCCCCCACTGAGCCGTACCAAGTGAAGCTGTAAAGTCCGTCAACCACGAGGACGGACATGAAGAAGAGTCGCTTCACCACCGAGCAGATCATCGGGTTCATCAAGCAGTC
>NZ_QGHC01000019.1 GCF_003148905.1 Fulvimonas soli
GACTGCTTGATGAACCCGATGATCTGCTCGGTGGTGAAGCGACTCTTCTTCATGTCCGTCCTCGTGGTTGACGGACTTTACAGCTTCACTTGGTACGGCTCAGTGGGGGCAGGTCAGTAGATCACCTGGCCGCGTCTGAAGCGCGATCGCGTCCGTCCGGTGCAGGCCGGGCAGCGAAAGCCATGGGGCCAGCGCCACTTGTACAAAGCGCGGTAGCACTTGGCTTCGGTGCCGTAGCGGTGGATGAATTCGCTCATCGAGCGACCGGCTTGGAACTGCACGTGGTTGATGCCCATGGTGTCGCCCCGGTGGATTCAAGGGCACCATGCTGGGCCGCGTGCGGCGCAGATCCTGCGACTCGCAGCTGAAGGTCGGGGCTAATCAGGTTAAAGTAAGCGATTTCACCCATGACAGGACCAACCGGGTCGACACTTAAAAATCCACCAACCTCGGGATCGTAGTATCGAGCCTGCATATATATTAGGCCAGTATCCGGATCATTTATATGGCCAGCATAGCCAGGTCTCGCTGTAGAGACCCCAGATACTTCGCGCCCATATGGTGCATAATCATATCTGGAAATAATATTTCCATTCTTATCTTATCGGCCACTACCAGTACCGCTCCCTGAGGAGGGTAGCAATAATGTACCTCCTTGACCTGAATCGAGCTGATTAAAAAGAACGCACCTTCCATTATCTTCGATATAATATATTTTTACCATATATCCCCACAGCCCATGTCAAAACACAACGCCACAACTATTCGATGATCTATCAGGCGTCCACTCTTTGGGAAAAGCTGATATGAAATTGTGATGGGAAGCTGGACGATTATTGATATGATATAATCGTTATACCCCTCCGGACAAGGAGTTTAAAGATATGGCACGATTAATCAGGACAATGCTGCTGATCAGCACATTCTTGTTGGCTCGCTCGGTGGGAGCCAAAGAAGTACATTATTACTACACTGACCCTCAGGGAACAGTGCTGGCCAAGACTGACGCCAATGGCAATATCATAGCCAGGTATGACTACTCGCCCTATGGGCGAGCGACGTTGGGAGAGTCTCCATCCGGACCCGGCTTTACCGGGCATGTAAATGACAAGGATACGGGGCTCGTATATATGCAGGCCCGTTATTACGACCCGGATGCGGGACGTTTTTTAAGTATCGACCCTATGGCAATCCAAGAAAATGGAATTTATGATCAAAACCGCTACTTATATGCCAAAGGAAATCCTGTTCGATATGTAGATCCGGACGGCAAAAAGTACGCTGAATTATGGGCCAAGCAAGGAGCTGTGGTTGGTGCAGTGAGCACGGCCGGGGCTTCGGTTGCGGTCGACGCGGTAACGGGTGGAGTAAATGTGCTAGCTACACCTGCAGAAATTGCGGGAGGCAGCGTTGCCGGGGGCATTGTCGGGTACAAACTGGGCCAGCTTGCCGATCACATTATGGGGACTGAAGAACACTCAGATGCTACCAAAAGTAATGGAGCCGAGACAGGTGCCGGCATCAATGAAGAAGTTGTAAATGGGAAGTCAACCAAGACTCCAAATGAAGGCGTCCCTGGGAGCGTGCACGTCAATCCGGGGAGCGGTCAGAGACGCTTATACGGTGAGGATGGAAAGCCGTTGAAGGATATCGATGTGGATCACGATCATGGCCAAGGGAAGCCCCATGTGCATGACTGGGGGCGTGACGAAAACGGTATGCCGACGCGAGGGCCTGGTCGGCCTTACGATCCCGCTAAAGATGGCTTTTGAGGAGTGCGAGGCATGCTATCGCGTAATTACCACGATTGCGTATTGATTTCAATTCGATTGGATGCGGGTTCGGGCAGTGTTGATCTGACATTTAAAAGCGAGCCTGGTGAAAGGATGGAAATCATCCTGCGTGGCTGCAGCCTATTCAAATCCAGCGATCTTGTTTTGCAGAACGTGGTGTCGAGAATCATTACTTATACGGGGCACGATGTGATTGAAAGAGATGTTGCGGATAAGCTTGAGTGGGTTTCCAGCTTATCGGATGCGTCAAGTTTTTTGAATGCTGAAAGAATGGGGGCGATTGTCTCGTCTATAAAGAATGGGTGTGAGACCTTGATATATGTCGAGCCTAGCTGGGGAGCACAGATTGTTGCCTTGTGCAAGGAGATTGTCGAGCGTTGACGGCAGTGGATTCAGGTATAAATAAATTATTTATATTGTGCCTATGTCTACTTGAAGCTGCCCGGTTCCAACCGGCTGTGCCGCATGCCGTAGCCGAAGTAGACCACCAGGCCGATCGCCATCCACACCACGAAGCGCTCGATGGTGATCCAAGGCAGGCCGCCGAGCATGACCAGGCGGCCGTCCTGCCACCACGGCCAGCCGACGATCAGGAACAGCGAGAACAGCATGCCGGCCGGCGCCACCAGCCACAGCGCCGGGGTGCGGAAGCTGCGCCGCAGCTGCGGCTTGCGCACGCGCAGCACCAGCACCGAGCCGCAGATGATGATGAAGGCCGCCAGCGTGCCGATGTTGACCAGCTCGGCCACCTCGCCAATCGGCAGGAAGCCGGCCACCAGCGCGGTGAACGCGCCGAGGATCAGCGTCGGCCGCGCCGGCGTGCCGTACCTCGGGTGCACCTGCGCGAACCACTCCGGCAGCAGGCCGTCGCGCGCCAGCGCGAACCAGATGCGCGCCGCCCCCAGCATGAAGGCGAACAGCACGCTGGTGATGCCGGCGATCGCCGCGACCGAGATGATCGCGCGCACCCAGTCCAGCCCCAGCGCCTTGAACGCCGCGTCCACCGGCGCCGGCGAGTCGAGCTGCGGGTACGGCACCATGCCGGTGAGCACCAGCGACACCGCCAGGTACAGCGCCATCGACACCGCCAGCGAGAGCAGCACCGCACGCGGCAGGTCGCGCTGCGGATGGCGCGCCTCCTCCGCCGCGGTGGTCAGCGTGTCGTAGCCGAACACTGCGAAGAACACGATGCTGGAGGCCGCCAGCACGCCGCCCCAGCCGAAGTGGCTGCCGCCGGCGCCAGCGACCGCGGGCGGGATGAAGGGATGCCAGTTGGCCGGGTTCACGTAGAACGCGCCCACGCCGACCACCAGCGCCACGCCGATCACCTTGACGACCACGATCAGCGTGTTGAAGCGCGCGCCCCACTCGGTCTTCACCGTGAGCAGCAGCGCGATCAGCAGCGCGATGCCGGCGGCGATCACGTTGAACACCTTGCCGCTCTCCGGGTGCGCCGGGTCGTAGGCGCCCTGCGCCCACGCCGGCAGCTGCACGCCGAACAGCTGTTCGAGCAGCGCCTGCACGTAGCCGGACCAGCCGATCGCCACCACGCCCACGATCAGCGCGTACTCGATCAGCAGGTCCCAGCCGATGATCCAGGCGAACAGCTCGCCCAGCACCGCGTAGCCGTAGGTGTAGGCGCTGCCGGTGACCGGGATCATGCCGGAGAACTCGGCGTAGGCCAGCGCCGCGCAGGCGCTGCCCAGGCCGGCGACGATGAAGGAGAGGATCACCGCCGGGCCGGCGTTCATCGCCGCCTGCTGGCCGGCCAGCACGAACACGCCTACGCCGATGATCGCGCCGATGCCGATCGCGGTGAGCTGCCACAGCCCCAGCACGCGGCGGAAGTCGTGCCGCGCGCCGGCCTCGGCCTGCAACTGCTCCACCGGCTTGTGCCGCACCAGCCTGCCCCAGAATCCCATCGCCATGCCCCTCGGCCCAAAGAGCGCCGATCATAGCGAATGCCGCCGCCGCCCCCTTGCTGCGCTGCGCCTATACAGCGGCGCGCATCGCGGCCGAACATACGGCCAGGTATCCAAGGGGGCCGCACGTGCGGGGTTGGATGCTTCGGACCACGACCGGGGAACACAAGCACATGCGACGCAACACCCTTGCCGCGGGCATCGCCTGCGCGCTGCTGGCCTGCCTGGCGCCCTGCGGCGCGCCGGCCCAGGACGCCGCCGCCGACCAGGCCGCGCCCAAGCCGCCGGCGACCCAGCTCGGCCAGATCACCGTGACCGCGCAGAGCCGCACGCAGGAAATGCAGGACGTGCCGATCGCGATGGACATCCTCACCACGCAGCAGGTGGAGCGCGTGGCCGCGACCGACCTCTCGCGCATGAACCTGTTCGTGCCCAGCCTGGTGGTGGACGCCGACGACGCCACCCAGCCCACCTACCGCCTGCGCGGCATCGAGACCAGCGACTTCGGCATCGGCACCGACTCGGCGGTGGGCGTGTACATCGACGGCGTGTACCAGACCCGCGCCGGCGGCGCGCTGCTGGCGTTCAACGACATCGCCCGCGTCGAGGTGCTCAAGGGGCCGCAGGGCACGCTGTTCGGCCGCAACACCGCAGCCGGCGCGATCTCCATCGTCACCAACGAGCCCGGCGACAAGCTGGAGGGCAAGGCGCGCGTGCGCTTCGGCAGCTACGGCAGGCGCTACGGCGACGCGCTGCTCAACCTGCCGATGGGCAAGGACATGGCGCTGCGCGTGAGCGTGCTGGACAACCAGAGCGACGGCTGGATCAAGGACGCCGCCAACGGCCGCCACTACGGCAAGGACGACGAGTACGGCGCGCGCGCGGTGTGGCGCTGGGACGTCACGCCGGACACCCGCGTGCTGCTGGCCTGGAACTACGACCGGGTGAACCAGCCCTCGCGCCTGGACGTGGGGCTGATCCCGCTGTCCTCCACCGACCTGTACCAGCGCCCGCCCTTCCCGGCCGAGCCGGCCCACTTCTACGACCCGCGCCACGCGCCGTTCTTCAACGACGCCGGCGACGGCCGCGAGCGGCGGCGCTACCAGTCCGGCACGCTGACCGTCGACCACGCCTTCGACTGGGGCAGCCTCGCCTCGATCACCGCCTGGACCGGCTACGACATGTCGCACATCGAGGACGGCGACGGCACCGACCACGTCACCTCGCACCTGGACACCGGCGTGATCGGCCGCGGCCACACCTGGTACCAGGAGTTCAAGCTGAGCGGCAACAACGACCTGGCGGACTGGGTGGCCGGCGCCAGCCTGTACACCGAGCACGCCGCCCAGACCAGCCTGGCGCGGGTGAACACCGACACCTACGACACGCTGGTGCTCAACACCGGCGCCGCGCAGGGGCTCACCCCGGACGGCACGCTGTTCGGCTACTTCGACTCGCTGCTGCAGTCCTTCGGCCTGCCCTACCGACTGCTCGGCGACCCGTGGACCGAGACCGTCTCCAACAAGGGCCGCTTCAACGCCTACGCCGCCTACGGCGACGTGATCTGGCACCTCAGCGACCGCCTCAACCTCACCACCGGCCTGCGCTACACCATCGACAAGAAGTACTTCGACTGGTACACGCCCACGCGCTACGCGCCGGAGCTGGACGCCACGCTCGACCGGATGCAGGCGGCCGGGCTGTTCGACCTGGTGCCGATCCTCACCGGCGGCCAGCTCGGCGGCGAGCAGCTGCGCGCGATCCTCACCCAGAACCAGATCTTCCCCACCGCGGTGGGCCAGACCATCGCGCGCAGCAACCGCTGGACCGACCTCAGCCCGCGCGTGGTGCTGGACTACAAGTTCACCCCGGACGTGATGGGCTACGCCTCGCTGGCCAAGGGCTACAAGGCCGGCGGCTACAACGGCGTGGCGCCCAACTCGCAGTTCGCGCCGGAGAAGGTGTGGAACCTGGAGACCGGCGTGAAGAGCGTGTTCCCCGAGCACGACCTGCTGCTCAACGCCTCGCTCTACTACTACCGCTACGACGACCGCCAGACCCTGCAGCTGACGCCCACCAGCGGCGGCCTCAACGTGCCGCAGTACCGCGTGAGCAACACCAACCAGGAGGCCAAGGGCTTCGAGCTGGAGGCGCAATGGCTGCCGCTCGAGAACCTGCAGCTGGACTTCAACGGCACCTACATCGACTCCAGGTACCGCGACGCGGTGGCCTCCTCCGGCATCGACGTCTCCGGCCAGCCGGTGGACGAGCCCAGGGTCTCCTTCTCGCTGGCCGCCGCCTACACCTGGCACGGCGTCGCCAACGGCGACCTCACGCTGAGCGGCCAGTACGGCTACCGCGGGCACAAGCGCTGCAACGACGACTCCACCTACGAGGGCCACTGCGCCCTGCCCGGCGCGCCGTTCGACCTCACCGAGGCGCAGCAGCGCACCGACCTGCGGCTGGGCTGGGACGCCCGGGGCGGCCGCTGGGGCGCGGCACTGTTCGTCAACAACCTGTTCGACCAGCGCTACGTCACCGACCTGGGTACCGTCTCGCAGTCGGTGCTGGGCACGCCCTACGCCTACGTCACGCCGCCGCGGATGTGGGGCATGGAGCTGCACGCGAAGTTCTGAGGGCGGCGCGCTCGCACGGTCCGGTCGTCGCCCGCAGCGGCGGCCCGCGGAGGCGGCGGCGGGGCTCCCGCCCTGCCGCCGCCGGTTGCGGTCAGATGCCCTTGACGATCGGGCTGGTGGTCAGGTCGCCGCTGTTCACCGTACAGACGCCGAGCGAGCCGCTCAGGTTGACGTGGGTCGAGGTGGGGACGCTGTCGTCGCCGACCACCTTGATGGTCGCGGTGCCCGAGCAGGTGAAGATGCCCGCGGCCACCACGCTGACGCCGGAGACGGTGGCGGTCCAGGTCGGCGTGCTGCCGGACACCGCGGTCGGCGCGCTGATCGCCCACGGCAGGTTGTTGGCGTGGATCGCGTTGCACACGCTGCTGCCGGTGAAGCTGGCGGCGGTCACCTTGGCCACGCCCGATACCGATTCCACGGTGAAGGTCGACGTGCACGGATAGGCGATGCCGAGGAAGCTGACGCTGGTCGGCCCCGGCCCGATGATGCTGGTGCCGGTGGTGCTGCCGCCCACCGACCACTGAGTCGCGAAGGCCGCCGGCGCGCCGAGCGTGCCCGCCATGACCAGCGAGCCGAGCAGCAGGGATTTGATCGCGTTCATGAGTTTCTCTCCATTTTGTTTGACCATCGACAGGGGAGCGCGGCAGACCCGGGGTAGGTACCTGCCGTCGCCGCATGTGGCGTCGATCCCGCTACGTCCGCGGGGAGGCCGCCGTTCCCCGGCGCGTCCGCCGCCTGCGGCGGCGCCCGTCCGGGAAAAGGGTAAAAAGGCAGCGCAGCGCATCGGTACGGCTCAGTAGAAGCCCTTGCGCAGGGACAATCCGATGATGCGGGGGTCCAGCGTGAACACGTTGGTGGTCAGCCCGCTGTCGGAGCTGTTGAGGAAGGTGCCGGTGATCGGCGACTTGTTGAACACGTTCTTGACGTACAGCTGCACCGTCAGGTCGTTCCCCGGGTGCTCGTAGGTGAACGAAAGGTTGGTGTTGCTCCAGCCGCGCATGCGGTCGATCGGGTCGTTGTAGACGCGCGCCCAGCTCGATCCCTGGTGGTAGTAGTCGCCGCGCACGACCAGGTCCGAATCGCCGAACGGAAAGGTGTACTGCAGGCCCAGGTTGTAGGTGACGTGCGGCGCGTTGGGCAGCTCGTTGCCGCCCACGTCGGAGGCGATGCCGGCGCCGCCGTTGGGCGCGGTGCGCGGGTCGTAGACCACGCCGGTCAGCTGCGAGTAGAGCGAGCCCGGCAGGTAGCCGCCCTGCACCAGCGGCGAGGTGGACGAGCAAAGCGCCGCGAGGTACAGGTAGGCCGAGTTGGACGCGCTGCTTATCTGGCTGATCAGCTGCGCCACGTCCTGGACCGGCGCGATGCAGGCCTGCGCGGCCTGCACGAACGGCTTGACCACCACCCAGTCGGGGTTGCCGGCGGTCAGGTTCATCTGGTCGATCGAATACTGCTGGTGGCCGATGCGCGTGCGCAGCAGGCCGAGCGTGGCGTCGGCGCGGAAGCTGCGGCTGGGCTGCCAGGCCGCCTGCACCTCTGCGCCCCAGGTCTTGGCGTCGAAGTTCTCGTTGACCGTGCCGCGGTTGACGATCTGCGAGACCTGGTAGTCGCGGTAGTCGTAGTAGAAGACATCCGCGTCCAGGCTCAGCTTGCCGCCGGCGAGGATGTTCTTGGTGCCCAGCTCGAAGGCGTTGACGAACTCGGGCTTGAAGGTGGCCGCGTTGGGCGTATAGCTGAGCAGCGTCGGGTCCACGCCGATGCCCGGCGAGTTGGTGCCGCCGGCGACGTAGCCGCGCGAGTAGGAGCCGTACAGCAGGGTGCTGTCGGTGAACGGCAGCTGCGGCGTCCAGTCCAGCACCACCCGGCCGGTCGGCTCGCTCCAGTGCTGGCCGATGTCCTGCCCGGCGGGATAGCCGTAGTTCACGTAGCCGGCGCCGGTGCCGCCCAGGCCGCTGGGGCCCAGCAGCAGCTGGCTGGGCACCGGCGTGGTGGTCTTGCGGTCGCGCGTGAAGCGCAGGCCCACGGTGAGCTTCAGGTCGTCGGCCAGCCGCCAGTAGGTGTCGCCGAACACCGCGGTCGACCAGGTGCGGGCGAGGTTGTCGCTGCGGAAGTAGTTGTGGCCCTGGCCGTTGATCCGGTCCAGCGGGTTGGGGTCGATGTAGATGCAGCCGTCCGTCGAGCCCGGCGCGCACGGCTGCGGCGGCTGGCCGGCGAAGCCGGTGCCGAGGTTGTACTGCTCCTCGGCGATCGCGGTGAACACGTTGTTGAAGACGTAGTAGTTCTCGTCGATCTTGAACTTCAGGAAGTTCACGCCGAGGTTGAAGTTGAACGGCCCGTCGAAATCGGACTGCAGGCGGAACTCCTGCGACCACTGCCGGCTGTAGGACTGGGTGCGGTCCACCGCCAGCATCTGCCGCGACGCGCCCAGCTGCGGGTCGACGAACACCCCGCCGGGCGTGAGGCCCGGATAGGTGTCCGGCGAAAGCGGCTCGCCCAGGAAGTCCACCAGCCCGAGCGAGTCGTTGAATATCGGGCCGGAGGGAAAGCGGCCGTAGTCCTGCTCGGAGAAATACGAGTCGCGGGTGAACAGGCTCTGCGAGACGAACTTGAGCTGCGGGTCCAGCTCGGCCTGCAGGTTGAACTGCACCACGTCGTTCTTGGCGTGGAAGATCGGGTCGAAGGTGGTGGCGATGGTGCGCAGATCGGTGGATTGGGTCACGCCCGCGTAGGGATTGCCGTTGAGCAGCGGCACCACGCCGCTGAAGTCGGGCTTGAGTCCCAGCAGGGTGATCGCGCTGCCGGTGAGCACCTGCGGCAGGCTGAGGCCGTTGGGCACGCCGAAGGCGTCCTTGCCGTACAGAGAGCCTTCCATGCAGCCCTGGCTCAGCGTGGACTGGTCGATCGGATTGACGATCGCGACGCCGCCGATCTCGGCGGGCCCCGGGTCGGCGTGGCAGAGCTGCTTGCCGGTGCGGGCGCGGTCGTCGTGCTCGTCGAAGTGTTCCCACACCAGGCTGGTCTGCACGCTGTCGCTCGGCTTCCACGCCAGGCTGGCGCGGCCGCTCCACAGGTTGCGCCCGTCCACGTCGTGGCCGGTCACGGTGTTGTGGTCGTAGCCGTCGCGGTCGGTCCAGGCGCCGGCCAGGCGGAAGGCCAGCGTGTCCGACAGCGGCACGTTGAGCATGCCGCTGAAGCGCCGCCCGTCGTAGTTGCCCACCTCGGCTTTCACCCAGGACTCGAAGCCGTCGAAGCTGGGCAGGTTCGGGATCATGTTGACCACGCCGGCGGTCGCGTTGCGCCCGTACAGCGTGCCCTGCGGGCCGCGCAGCACCTCGACGTTGTCCACGTCGAAGTACTCCTGCTCGAACAGCCGGTTGCGGATCAGCGGCGTGTCGTTGAAGCTCACCGCCACGGCGGGGTCGGTGGTGACCGACAGCGCCTGCGTGCCGATACCGCGGATCTGGAAGTTGTAGCTGGCGAAGTTGGTCTTGGTGAAGCTGACGTTGGGCGTGCTCTTGACCAGGTCGCCGCCGGTCTCGATCTTGCGGTCGTCCAGGTCCTGTCCGGTGAAGGCCGAGATCGCGATCGGCACTTTCTCGATGTGCTCGGTCTTCTTCTCGGCGGTGACGGTCACCGCCTGCAGGCGCACCGCGTCGGCCGCCGCGGCGCCCGTCGCGCCCGTCGCCGGCAGGCGGCCGGCCGGTCGCGCGGGCCGCTTGACCACCACGGTATGCCCGTCGGTGAACTGGTAGATCAGGCCGCTGCCCTTGAGCAGCCCGTCGAGCGCCGCGCGCGCCGGCAGCTGGGCGTCCAGCCCCGCGGAGGAGCGGCCGGCCAGCAGGGCCGGATCGAACAGCACCTGGATGCCGCTCTGCGCGCTGAACTGGTGCAGCGCCTGGTCGAGCGAGCCCGGCGCGATGTGGAAGACGGTCGCCGCGGCCGCCGTGCCGCCCGTCTGCGCCAGCGCCGCGGGGGCGCCGGCCACCACCGCGCCGAGCGCCGCCGCCAGCAGCGTGCGGCGCAATCCTGCGCTTCCCCGGAATCCGCTGCGGGTCCTTGACATCGGCATGCATCGTCCCCCTTCGTCGCCTGTGCAGTCATTGCGTCAGGCAACTAGAACGTTGCGCGCGGCCGGTACCCCTAGAAACTTTTTTCGCGGAGCAGCGCGCGGCGCGCGCCGGGCCCGCCGCCCTTCAGCGCCGCGAGAGGCGGATCACGTCGCCGGCCCCGCGCCGGGCGCGGATCGGGAACGCGCTTTCCAGCGCATGCACCAGCGAGTCGGTCTCGCCGGCATGGAAGTCTCCGCTGATCGGCAGCTGCGCCAGCGAGGGATCCTCGACCACCAGCCGGCCCCTGCCGTAGCGGTTGGCCTGGGCCACGGCCTCTTCCAGCGGCGTCTGGCGGAACACCAGCATGCCCTGGGTCCAGCCGGTGGCGACCGACGGGTCGATGCTGCGGCGGCGCCACAGGCCCTCGCCCACGGCGAGCTGCTCGCCGTGGGCGAGCGTGGCCGTCTTGCCGTCGCGGGTCACGTTGACGATGCCTTCGGCCACCGTGATGTCGGTGCGCGCGCCGTCCAGCTCCACGTCGAAGCGCGTGCCGATGTCGCGGATCACGTTGCCCGCGGCGTGCACGACGAACGGCCGCGCCGCCTCGTGGACCACGTCGAACACCGCCTCGCCGCGGCGCAGGTACACGGTGCGCGCCTGCGCGCCCATGCTCGCCTCCAGCACCGTGTCCGCATTCAGGGTGAGGCGCGAGCCGTCGGCCAGCACCAGCGCGCGCACCTCGCCGGCCGCCGTGGCGTAGCGCGCGACGGCCGGCGGCGGCGCCTGCGTGCGCCAGGCGAGATAGCCGCCCGCGGCCAGCGCCAGCATCGCCGCGGCGGCGGCCAGCCCGAGCAGCGGACGGCGCAGGCGCGGCGCGCGCGGCCGGTCCGCCGCGGCCCGCGCCTGGCGGCGCCAGGCGGCGACCTCCGCGTCGGCCGCCAGCGGCAGCATGCCCGCCCACAGCCGCCGGGTCTCGTCGTAGGCCTCGGCGTGGCGGGGATCGGACGCGCGCCAGTCCTCGAACGCGCGGCGGTCCGCCGCGGCGCAGTCGTCCGCGCGCAGGCGGGCGAACCAGCGTTCGGCCTGCTCGATGATCGCGGTGTCGGTTGCGCGGTCCATGGCTACTTGAACGTTCTGCCGCGATATTCCCCTAGTGCGCGGCGGCAGACCGCCAGGGCGTGGGCGATCTGGTTCTCCACCGTGCGCTCGGAAATGCCCAGCCGCCGTCCGATGTCACGATAGCTCATGCCCTCGAAGCGGTGCAGCAGGAACACCTCGCGGCAGCGCGGCGGCAGCCGGCGGATCGCCTCCCTCACGCAGTCCAGGTTCTGCCGGTCGGCCAGCAGCCGGTCCGGCTGCGCCTCGGGCGAGGCCATCTCCGCGTGCTCCATGCCGCAGTGGCGGTCCGCCTGCTTGGCGCGCGCCTGCCGGCGATGGTCGGACACCACGCTGGCGGCGATCCGGAAGAGCAGCGCGCGCACCTCGCCCTGCTCGCTGTGCTGGCGGTAGCGCAGCATGCGCAGGAAGGTCTCCTGCACCGCATCCTCGCTGGCGTCGGCGTCGCCGAGCTGGCGGCCCATGAAGCGGCGCAGTCCCGGCTCCAGCTCGCGCAGCAGCGCGGCGAAGCCATCCCGGCTGCCGGGAACGGCGGCCTCGGAACCTTGCCGGATACGCAATGGACTGAACGACATGGCGAATGGGGAACCCGTGGACGAAAAGCCGCGAGGCGGCACGCGGCAGCCGCGCGCCCCTCCGAGCCTGCCGTTTTAGTCCCGATCCGGCCGCGCGTACATTTGCAGCGCACCAAAGCGCCGCGCGTCAGCCGCGGGCCCCGCCGCGCCGGCGGCGGGCCTCAGCCGGCCACCTGCCCCGCGCCGACCGGCGCCGCCGGCCGCCAGGCCAGCCACAGCAGCGCCAGCGCGCTGGCGCCGAACACCGCGGGGATCGCCACCGCATAGGCGGGCGCCAGGTGCGCCACGGCGAACCAGCGCCCGGCCAGCGCCGGTACCAGCGCGGTGCCGAGCACGCGCAGCGCCTCCACCCAGGCGGCCCAGCGCCGCCCCTCCATCAGCGCGCCCAGCACCCACAGGGCGGCCACCAGGTAGGCGCCGTAGGCCAGCGCCGTGGCCAGCGGCGCGCCCGTCGCCACGCCGAGGAAGTGCACGCTCATCGCCAGCAGCAGCACGAACTGCCCCAGGCAATAGACGGACAGCGCGCGCGGGATCGGCGGGTCGTAGATGGCCCGGCCGATGTCGAACTCCGGCTTGGGGAAGCGCGCGGCCACGTCGGCCGGCCGCCAGCCGGGCGGCTTGATCCACACCAGCAGCTTGTCGCGCCAGCGCCGCGCGTGCCACATGTCCTTGGCGGTGGCCCAGTACACCTCGAGGTTCGCCCACAGCGGGTTCCAGCTGCGCAGCGGCGAGCGCGTGCCGTACACCGGCGGGTCCGCGTCGTCCTCCTCCACGAAGGTGCCGAACAGGCGGTCCCACACGATCAGGATGCCGCCGTAGTTCCTGTCCAGGTAGCGGTCGTTCACCGCGTGGTGCGCGCGGTGGTTGGACGGCGAGCAGAACACGCGGTCGAACCAGCCCAGCCGCCCGACCACCTCGGTGTGCACCCAGAACTGGTACAGCAGGTCGATCAGCGCCACCACCGCGAACACCTCCACCGGCACGCCCAGCAGCGCCAGCGGCAGGTAGAACAGCCAGCCCAGCAGCGCGCCGCTGGAGGTCTGCCGCAGCGCGGTGGTGAGGTTGTAGCGCTCGCTCTGGTGGTGCACCACGTGCGCGGCCCACAGCACGTTCACCTCGTGGCCGGCGCGGTGCAGCCAGTAGTAGCAGAAGTCGTAGGCGAGCAGCGCGAACAGCCACACCCACACGCTGTCCGCCGGCAGCCGCAGCAGCGCGAGGTGCCGGGCGCACCAGGCGTAGATGCCGATGGTCAGCAGCTTGCCGAACACGCCGGCGATCTGCGACATCACGCCGAGCCCGAGGCTGTTGATCGCGTCGTTGAGCCGGTAGGCCGGGCGCCTCTGCCAGCGCGCCACCAGCAGCTCCAGCGCGATCAGCGCGAAGAAGGCCGGCGTGGCCCAGGTGATGACCAGTTCCTGCACGTTCATGCGTCGCCCGTCCGCGCGGACCGCGCCACCGAGCGGGCGATCGCCCACAGCGCGGGATAGTAGGTGCCGAGGATCCACAGCGGCGCCAGCGGCAGCGGCGCGCGGAAGCGGTCCCAGGCCAGCAGGCTGTCGCTGGCCATGAACAGCAGGCCGCCCAGCGCGGCCCAGCGCGCCGGCGCCGCCAGCGCGTCGCGCTGCGCGGCGTGCCAGGCGGCGCGGCCCAGCGCCTGCCCCGCCATGGTGGCCAGCACCGCGGCGTAGACGATCACCGGCAGCCGCAGCGCGGGCGCGAGCCCCGGCCACAGCAGCGCGACCAGCGCCGCCGCGGCGGCGAGGCAGCCCAGCAGCGCGGCCGGCCGCGCCGCGAGGCGGCTGTCGTCCAGCCAGGCGGCGAGGAAGCACAGGTGACCGAGCAGGAACGCCACCAGCCCCGGCACGAAGAAGTCGCCCGGCAGCATCAGCAGCACGTCGCCGGCCAGCGCGCAGAGCAGCCCCGCGCACACGCGCCGGCGGTAGCGCCAGGACAGCGGCCAGCCGGTGCGCCAGGCCAGGCCGAGCAGCAGCAGCGTCGCCAGCGGCTTGCCGATCCAGTGCAGCACGCGCCAGCCGTCGGCCGCCGCCGGCGCGGCGAGGACCGCCCCGGCGATCGCGGCGCCGGCCGCCAGCGCCGCCGCGAAAGCGAAGGCGGGCCGCGGCGTCGGCAGGGAGAGGGGCTGGGGCACGCTGGCCATGGTCGATCCGTGCGCTGACGTATGTGCCGCCGATCATAGGCCGCGCGGCGGCGCGCTTCCATGCTGCAACGCCGCGGTCGTGCGGGCGGGAAAAACCGCGCCCAACCGTGCAGGACCGCGCGGGGCTGCCCTCCTCCGCTCCATGCACTTTCAACGGGACCGTTCCGTGCGCTTGTGACGCAAGGCGGCCATGCTGGCGCCAAGCTTCGCCCGTCCTCCCGCAATCAGAACCTCGCGTTGACGCTGAAGAACACCTGCCGCGGCGCGCCGGCCATCAGGGTCTGGTTCCAGCCCTGCGGGTCGGAGGCGACGTAGCCGTTGGTGCCGGTGGTGGCGAAGTAGCGCTTGTCGAGCAGGTTGGTGACGTTGAGCGCCAGGCTGAGGTCCTTCAGCGCCGACCACGCGCCCGCGTCGTAGCTGGCGCCGGCGTCGAACAGCCAGTAGCCGGGCACTTTGGAGTCGTTGAGGTAGGTGATGTAGCGGCGGCCGGTGTACTTGCCGTCGAGGCCCACGCGCCACGCGCCGGCGGCGTAGCTCAGGTCGCTGGTGAACATCCAGGCGGGGATGCCCACCACGTACTTGCCCTTGGTCGCCACCACGCCGCCGTTCAAATAGTCGTCCTGGTACTTGGCGCTGTCGTAGGACAGCGTGTTGAGCCAGCGCAGGCCGTCCGCCGGCTTCCAGATCAGCGCCAGGTCCACGCCGGCGCTCTTCACCGAGCCCACGTTGCTGAGGATGTTCGAGCAGGTCAGCACCGCCGCGCACGGCGTCACCGCCAGCAGGCGGTTGCTGAAGCGCGTGTAGTAGGCGTCGGCCGAGGCCTCGAAGGCCTCGCCGTGCGCGCGGTAGCCGAGCTCGAAGGTCTGCGACTCTTCCGGCTTCAGCTCGCGCCTGCTGGAGTCGAACGCCGGCTGCGACTGGCTGAACGGCAGGAAGCCGTAGGCGTTGAGGTTCTTGCTGTAGTTGGCGTAGAGCTCCTGCGCCTCGTCCAGCCGGTAGTTCGCGCCGAGCTGCGGCAGGAAGCCCTTGCTCGCGCGCACGCGGCCGTCGGCGAACGCGCTGGTGGGCACGCGCGCCTCGGCCTCGTTGGTCACGCCCAGCGCCTTGGCGCCGAAGTTCAGCGTGAGCCGGTCGTCCAGCAGGTGCAGGGTGTCCTCGGCGTAGGCCATCGTGGTGCGGCTGGTGTAGTGCTGCAGGAAGCCGCGCAGGAACGGCGTCTGCCCGTCGTAGAAGTTCCACAGGCCGGTGTACGGGCCGTACAGGTGGAAGTAGTTGCGCTCCTGATTGGTGGTGGCGTCCTCGCTCCAGAAGCCCGCCTCGATGTCGTTGCCGCCCACCGTCCACTGCAGCGAGCCGGTGGCGCCGTGGCGGTCCAGGCCGTAGTCGGTGGTGCGCATCGACAGCGGCACGTCGGCCGACGAGGGCTGGTAGGGCGTGGTCCACTGCCCTTCGCCGCGGTCGCCGTGGTAGTAGCCGCCCAGGTTGAGCGTGGCGCTCCCGCCCAGGTCGAAGCTGCCGCTCAGGCCCGCCAGGCCGTCGCGGCGCAGGCCGCCGCCGGCGTAGTACGCCACGTCGCTCACCGGGTAGCCGGGCGGCAGCGCGGCGAACCGCGCGGGGTAGTCGCCCTTGCCGTCGATCGCGTTGGCGATCTGCACCGCCTCGTCCCAGTCCGGCTGCAGGTAGTCGAAGTCCCAGCCCAGCGCCTTCCGGCCGGCCAGCGACAGGTCCATGTAGTCGTATTCCTTGCGGCGCGAGCCGTCGGCGAACAGGCTGACGCGGCCGCCGTCCCACTGGAACACCGACTTCAGGTTGAGCTGGTCGTAGCGCTGGTTGCCGTAGCCCTTCCACTTGTCGGTCTCGCCGTGCGCGTAGGACACGTAGGCGGACCAGCCGCCGAGGGCGCCGGTGTCCAGCCGCACGTAGGTGCGGCGGGTGGCGTCGGAGCCGATCACCTGGCTGATCCGCGCGCCGGCCTGCTTGTCCGGGTCGGCGGAGAAGAACTGGATGGTGCCGCCCAGGTTGGTGTTGGCGGCGGTGCCCAGCGCGCCGGCGCCCTGCGCCAGCTCCACCGTGGCGATGTTCTCGCTGCTGATCGCGCGGCTGACCTGCAGGCCGGTGGTGGTGCCGTAGCTCATGTTGCCCAGCGGGATGCCGTCCAGCGTGAAGCCCAGGCGGCTCTGGTCGAAGCCGTGCAGGGTGATCTGGGTGGACCACTCGTAGGCGCCCCACGGGTCGGCGGACTGGAAGTTCACGCCGGGCAGCTCGTCGATCACCTTCAGCGCGCTGGTGCCCGGCGCCTGCGCCCGGATGTCCTCGGCGGCCACCTTCTGCACCTGGCGGGTCGCGCCGCTGGCCACCACCGAGACGGCCTCCATGGTCTTGGCCTTGCCGGCGTCGGCGGCCGCGTCGTCGGGCCGCGCGAGCGCGGCGCCGCCGTGGAGGGCGGCGAGGGTGGCGAGGGCGAGCGCGGTCCGGCGGACCGTTGGCGTGCGCGGGGACATGCGGGCTCCTTTGCGCGGCGGCCGCCTCGGGCGCCGCGACGACCGGGAAAGGGGAGGGCCCGCCGGAACCGTTCCGGCGGGTCCGCGCAGCATGGACCGGCTTTGTTTAGCGGCCGTGACATCCGCATGTACGCTTGCGTTTGGACGTCCGAACGCCAGGCGGCGCCCGCCGCCGCTCATGGACGCGCCGCCTCTCGGCGCACGTTCAAAATCCTCCGGGGCAAAGTGCCGGGGCGGCCAGCGGGATGAAGCGCGAGCGAGCGGCGCCCGGCCGTTGGCGGTCCCGCGTCAGGTGGATCGCGGCCGGAGGCCGCGATGCCATTCCTCAACGCCCATCCACCGCCCGCCTCCCCAGCCCCGGATCGTCGGTGAAGAAGGCATCGATGCCGGCGTCGAGGTAGGCGCGCACTTCCGCCACCATGCCCTCGGGGTTGCAGGTGCGCGGGTCGTCGCCCTTCCAGAAGTCCTTCGCCAGGAAGTAGTTCTCCGGGCGGAAGGTGTACGGGTGCACTTCCAGCCCCACCGCGTGGGCGGCGCGCACCAGCGCGGTGGGCTCGCCCAGCGTGCCGTCGGCGCGGTAGGGGATGACCGCGTGGTAGTCGGGGCCGATGGCGTCGGCGTAGGTGGCGATCTCCTTCAGCCCCGCCGGCGTCATCATCTGCGCGTAGGTGAGCGCGCCGCCCGCGGCCGCGACGTCGGCCGGCTGCTTGCCGGGCTCGTCCAGCAGCTGCAGCAGGCGGACGTTGGGGTGCTCCTGGCCGAGCTTGCCGCGCAGGTACTTCAGGTTGCCGATCTCGAAGGACTGGATCTCCACCGGCGCGGTGCGCGTGTAGGCGTGCGCGGCCAGCGCGGCGAGCAGCTTGTCCTCCATCGGCAGGCCGCGCGCGGCGAAGTAGGTGCCGTGCTTGATCTCCGGGATGATGCCGACGACCCGCCCGCGCGCGGCCGCCTCGGCGGCCACGAAGTCGATGAACTCGTCGAAGGTGACCAGCTGGAACTGGCCGTCGTAGCGCGTGCCGCGCAGCTGCGGCAGGCGCTCGCGCGCGCGCAGCGTCTTCAGCTCGGCCAGGGTGAAGTCCTCGGTGAACCAGCCGGTGACCGCCTCGCCGTCCACCGTCCGGGTGGTCTTGCGCGCGGCGAACTCGGGATGCTGCGCCACGTCGGTGGTGGAGCCGATCTCGTTCTCGTGGCGCACCAGCAGCACGCCGTCCCTGCTGGAGACCAGGTCCGGCTCGACCACGTCGGCGCCGTCCGCGATCGCCTTGGCGTAGGAGGCCAGCGTGTGCTCGGGCCGCAGTGCGCTGGCGCCGCGGTGGCCGATCACCAGCACGCGGGCGGCGAGCGGGGGTTCGTGGGCGCGCGGGACGGCGGGCATGGCGACGGCGGCGGCGAGCAGGAGCGGCAGCAGCCAGCCTAGCGGTTTCATCGGCGCTCCTTCATGGCTTCGCGTCCGGCGTCAGGAGGCCCCGCCGCGGCGCGCCGGCGGCGATGGCCGGAGCGAACGAGCGGCACGGCCGCGAGGACATGCTTGCGCATGAAGGATAGCTCCAGCAGGGGCGGGCCCGCCTCGAGCGCGGGGCAACGAAGCAAGGATCGTGGAGTTGCCACATGTCCCTGCGGTGACGCCCGGATTGCAGCGCACGGTTCCCATGCCGGCCGCGTCACCGCTTCGCCCTCACGGCGAAGGCGGCGCGGGCGCCGCGGCGCACGGCCGCGAGCCGCCGCAGGCATAGGGCAGCCCGGCCACCTCGTGCAGGAAGTCGCGCGTGCCGCGGTACACCGCCCCGGCCGACCTCGAACGCAGCGGCGAGGCGATCACGTGCGCGCCGGCGTCCGGAAAGTCCTGCCGGCGCCGCAGCGCCGGCGCCGTGCCCAGCCGCTCGAACATGCCGAGCAGCGCGGCCACCGAGACGGTGCGGTCCTGGTGCCGCTCGTCGCGGTAGTAGTAGCCCAGGTACAGCGGCGCGCGGATGCGCGCGAACAGCGCCGGCGACAGCGCGGCGCGCAGCTCGGCCACCGCGCGGTAGCCGTCCACGTGCACCGCCTGGGCCCAGTAGCCGGAGGCGTGCGGCTGCGCGACGATCTCGCTGCCGCGGTTGTAGGCGTAGCGCAGGAAGAGCGGGCCCCACGGCCAGAACATCGGTTCGAGCCGGTCGCCGTATTCGCGCACCAGCGGCGACCACAGCACCACCGCGTCCACCGCGCGCGGCTGCCGCGCGGCCAGCTCCAGCGCGAGCGCGCCGCCCATCGAGGTACCGATCACGATCACCCGCTGGCCCAGCGCGCGGCCGATCGCCAGCGCCTGCGCGGCGCCGTCGACGAGCTGCTGCGCGGTGAGCCCGCGCATCGCGTCGGGCTCGGCCAGGCCGTGGCCCGGCAGGCGGCTCAGGTAGAGGTTGCAGCCGAAGTCGCGTGCCAGCTCGCGGTGCACCGGCGCGCCCTCGCCCTGGCTGGCGCCGAAGCCGTGGAGGTAGACGATGGCGCAGGCGGCGCGCGCCGGATGGGCCGGGTCGGCCCACACGATGCGCGCCTGGTTGTCCGGGCGCAGGTCCGGGCGAGCCTCCTGCGCCGCCACCAGCGCCTGCAGCGCGGCCGGCGCGGCGGGCACCGCCGGCAGGCGCACCGCCAGCCCGCGCGGCCGGACGCGCGGCCCCAGCGCGGCGAGCGCCACGAGTGCGAGCGCCGCGCCGAGGATCAGGTACCGCCCGCGCACGGCGCCCGCCCGCGCCTCAGAAGTGGCCGGAGAGGCTGATGCCGTAGGTACGCGGCGCGCCGGGGATGTAGGTCGGCAGGTCGAAGTTCTCGCCGCTGTTGCCGGCGTCGACCAGGTACTTCTTGCCGGTCAGGTTGCTGCCCCACACGCCCACGTCCCAGCGGCCGCGGTCGAAGGTGACGCCGGCCTTCAGGTTGAGCAGGCCGTAGGCGCCCTGCGCGTAGGACGGGTTGTTGTCGTCCTCGAAGTAGATCTTCGAGCGCCAGGTGTAGCTCGGGCGCACGTACAGCACGCGGCCCTGCGCCAGCGGCCGGTTCCACTGCACGCCCACCGCCACGGTGTGGTCCGGCGCCAGGCGCAGGTGGTTGCCCGCGTACTCCTGCCGGTTGCCGTGGCGGTCCTCGTCGGCGAAGCGCGCGTGCAGGTAGCTGTAGTTGAGGAAGGCGCTGAAGTGGTCGCCGACCGCCTGCTGCAGCGAGGCCTCGAAGCCGGGCACCTTGGCGCGGCCGGCGTTGAGCGTGACCAGCCGGCCGTCCTGGTAGGCGTTGCTCTGGAAGTTGTCGTAGCGGTAGTAGAACGCCGACAGGTCGTAGGCGAAGCGCCCCTGCGCCGCGTCGCCCTTCAGGCCCAGCTCGAAGTTCAGGATCGTCTCGGCCGGCAGCACGGTCTTGTCGTAGCCGGTGCCCGCCGCATCGAGGTCGAACGAGATCACGTTGGGGCGGCGGCCGCGCGACACGCTGACATAGGTGTTGGTGTCCTCGTCGACGTGGAAGGTGCCGATCAGGCGGCCGACCACGGCGTTGCCGGCGTGCGTGGCGGTGAGCTTGCCGTGGGTGGGCACGAACAGGTCGTTCGGCGCGGTGATGCCGTTCAGGCCCAGCGGCGCGCCGAGCAGCAGCTGGCCCAGGGTGGCGAAGGCCGGCCCGATCGCGGCGTTGCTGGCGTCGCTGACGCGGTAGCCGGCCCACAGCCTCTCGTGCGTCGCGCGCACGCCGGCGGTGAGGTCGAAGCGCTCGCCGAAGCGCCAGGTGCCGTCGGCGAACAGCTCGTAGGAGCGGGTGCTGCCGTAGTTGGTGTAGCCCTCGCGCTCGTCGGTGTTGAACGGCGTGCCGAGCACCGGCACCGCGCTGAACGGCAGGTTGGGCCGGTAGTCCGGGGTGAGCAGCGGCGGCGTGGGGCCGATCAGCGCCTGCAGCACGGCCGCCGCCGCCGGCGAGATGTTCGGCACCAGGTTGAGCACCTGCACGAACAGCTGGCGTTCGTCGGTCTGGAACGGCACGTCCTCGCTGCCGTTCTCGTAGAAGTAGTTGGCGCCGAGGAAGCCGGTGAAATCGCCGCCGGCGTCGTAGTTGAGGCGCAGCTCCTGGCTGAGCTGCCGGCTGCGCGAGTGCTCGGCGAAGTTGAGCATGTCGAGCTGCGAACCGTCGGCGTCGAAGTGCTCCAGCGAGTTGAAGCGGCGCAGGCCGGTGGTGCTGGACAGCGTCCAGCTCCCGTCCAGGCGGAAGTCGCCGAGCGCGGTCAGCCCGTACACCTTGCGGCGCAGGCCCAGCGCCTCGCCCCGGTTGAGGTCGGCGCTGCCGTACACGTCGGTGGAGCCGTTGCGGTTGGGCACCACCCTGCTGCGGAAGTCGGTGCCGGGCGGCGTGTCGAACTGGTAGTTGGCGATCAGGTCGACGCCGCTGTCCTCGCCCACCCTGAAGTGCACGCTGGCGCGCGCCGCCTTGGTGTCCTCGCCGTTCAGGCGCCCGCCGCTCAGGTTCTCGACGTAGCCGTCGTGGTAGCCGTCGTAGACGGCCGCGCGCGCGTAGACGCCGTCGGCCAGCGGGAAATTGAGGTAGCCGGTGAGCTTGCGGCTGGCGTAGTTGCCGAACTCGCTGCCGAAGCCGCCGGAGGTGCCCGGCTGCGCCTTGTTCTGGATCAGCGAGATCGCGCCGCTCTCCGCGCCGCGGCCGAACAGCGTGCCCTGCGGGCCGCGCAGCACCTCCACGCGGTCCATGTCGTACAGCGCCACCACCGAGCCGCGCGAACGACTGATGTCCACGCCGTCCTGGAACACCGACACGCGCGTGGTGGTGTTGGCCGCGCCATCGTCGGTGGTGATGCCGCGCACCGCGATGCCCGGGTTGTTCGGACTCTGCACCTGCACCTGCACGCCGGGCACGTAGCGGCTCAGCGCCTCCACGTCGCTGATGCCGAAGCGGCGCAGGAAGTCGCTGGAATAGGCCGAGATCGAGATCGGCACGTCGACCACCTGCTGCTCGCGCTTCTGCGCGGTCACCGTGACCTGGTTGAGGTTGATCGCGTCGGCCGCGCGGGCGGTGCTGCCCGCCGGCGCCGGCGCCGCGGGCGCCTGCTGCTGCGCGTGCGCGGCCAGCGGCGCGGCCGCCAGCAGCAGGCCCTGGACCGACCGGGCAAGCCGGTTGCGGCGCGGCATCGCGCGCCCGTTCTCGTTCGACATGTGCGTTCCCCCCGGATCGTGCTTGTGTGTGTGTCGCGGCGCCGGCGCCCGGCCTACGCCAGGGTATCCAAGCATGATCGGGGGGCTGCATGACAGCCGCATGTAAGCCGGCGGCCCGGCCGGCCGCGCCGAGGACATCCGGCGACGCGGCCGGGAGCGCCCGGCGGCGGTCCGTTCAGAGCCTGAGGTAGATCCGCCGCCGGTCCATCGCCCACACCACCAGCCACCAGCACGCGACGAAGGCCAGCGCCCAGGCCAGCGAGGCCACGTAGGGCCCGGCCAGCGGCACGATCCAGCCGCACAGCGCGCGGTACAGCGGGTCCTGCCAGCCCAGCGCGGGCAGCAGCACCTGCATCAGCTCCGAGCCCGCGTAGGCGGCGATCGCGTTGACGCCGAAGCGCCGGCCCAGCGCGGGCCAGCCGCGCCGGTCGACCAGCGCGTGGCCCAGCCACAGCGCCAGCGCGGCCCAGCCGGCGGTCCACAGCACGAACGAGGGCGTCCACAGGTTCTTGTTGAACGGCAGCCAGAGCGACCAGGCGAGGCCGAGCAGCAGCCCCGCCGCGCCGGCCAGCGGCAGCGCCCGCGCGCGCCCGGCGCGCAGCGCGCGTCCCGCCGCCAGGCCGAGCAACGTGGTGGCCAGCGACGGCAGCGTGCCGGGCAGGCCCTCCGGGTCGTGGCCGCGGCCGGTGGCCGGATCGATCAGGTAGACGAAGCGGCCGAACACCGCGCTGTCGATCCGGCTGACCAGGTTCGCGTAGGGCTCCAGCGTGCCGCCGGCGAGCAGCAGCGCCCAGTAGCCGAGCAGCAGCACGGCGACCAGCGCCCATTGCGTGCGCGGCTTCGCGTACAGCGCCAGCGCCGCCGCCGCCGCGAAGCACAGCCCGATCCGCTGCAGCACGCCCGGGATGCGCGCGTGCGCGCCGGGCAGCAGCCAGGCCGCGAACAGGTTGATCGCCACGCCCAGCGCCACGATGCGCAGCGCGCGCCACAACGCCGCGCGCAGCAGCATGCCGCGCGGCGTGCCCTGCTCCAGCTTCGGCCCGAACGCCAGCGCGATCGACACGCCGGCGATGAATAGGAAGAACGGGAACACCAGGTCGGTCGGCGTGCAGCCGTGCCATGCCGCGTGTTCCAGCGGCCAGTACACGTGTCCCCAGTCGCCCGCGTCGTTGACCAGCAGCATCGCCGCCACGGTGCAGCCGCGCAGCGCGTCCACCGAGGCGAGTCGCCGGTGCGGCGCGTTCACGGCGCGCCGGCCTGCAGCGTCACCCGCGCGAAGGCGTACAGCGGGCTCCCCGCCGGCGTGGCGAACGCCAGGCACAGCGTGTGCGCGCCCCGCTGCGCCGGCAGCGGCGCCGCGAGGCTGAAGCGGCGCGGCGTGGCGGCCGGGTCGGGCAGCGGCAGCGTGGCCAGCGGCGGCCCGTCGCAGCGGTCCAGGCGGATCTCCAGCTCGCCGTGCGGCGTGGCGGGCGGGCGCCGCACCACCAGCTTGGCCTCGTGCGCGAGCTGGTAGTTGTCGGGCAGCCGCGCGAGGTCGAAGCGCACCGCCGTCACGCCGTCCAGCGGCGCCTCCGGCCACTGCTGGCAGGCATTGAACAGGTTGACGACGTACACCGGCGCGAGCGTGGTCGCGTCCGGCATGGGCTGCACGCGCAGGCGGAACGGGCTGCCGGGGCAGTTGACCAGCGCGGTGCCGTCGCGTGCGAGCAGCGCGGCGCGGTCGATCGCGCGCGCGCGCGGCTCCGCCAGCGGGCGGCCGTCCCCGTCGAGCGCGACCGCGCGCACGGTAGCCGGCAGGCGCACGGTGAAGGGATGCTCGTAGCGCGGCGCATCCGCGCCCGGCGCGCTGCCGTCCACCGTATAGCGCAGCGTGCCGTAGCCGGCCTGGTTCGACAGCGTCACCGGCGCGCTGCCGCTGGCCAGCGCGGCCTTCTCGTCCACCGCGATGTCGGGCGCGAAGGCGCTGTCGGCATAGCGGATGCCCGCGCGGCGGTAGCGCGCCAGCTGCGCCGGCAGGCGTGCGAGGAAACCGTGGAAGTCGCGTTCGGCGGCCGGCGTCCAGGCCACTTCGGCCAGCGCGTCCAGCCGCGGGAACACGGCATGCTCGACGTGCGCCATGGTCGGCGTGTGCTCGGTCCACATGTTGGCCTGCACGCCCAGCACGTGCGCGGCCTGGGCGGCGTCGAGCGACTTCGGCACCGGCTCGAAGGCGTACACGTCGGCCAGCGTCCTGACCGGCACGCGGCCGGTCTGTTCGTCCTCGCGCGCGCTTTGCAGGTAGTCCAGGTACAGCTCCGGCGCGGGCGACAGCACCACGTCGTGGCCCAGCCTGGCGGCCTTCTCCGCGCCCTGGGTGCCGCGCCAGGACATCACCACCGCGTCGCCGGGCACGCCGCCGTCGAGGATCTCGTCCCAGCCCACCATGCGCCGGCCGTGCCGCGCCAGGTAGCGGCCCAGGCGGTCCATCAGCCAGCTCTGCAGCGCGTCCTCGTCCTTCAGGCCCAGCGCCTTGAGGCGCGCCTGCACCGCGGGCGAGGCCTGCCACTGGTCCTTCACCGCCTCGTCGCCGCCCAGGTGGATGTAGCGCGAGGGGAACAGCGCCATCACCTCGTCGAGCACGTTCTGCAGGAAGCGCACGGTGGACTCGTCCACGTTGTACAGCGTGGTGTTCACGCCCCAGTCCGCCGACACCGGCAGGCGCCGCCCGGTGACGCCGACCTGCGGATAGGACGCCACCGCCGCCTGCGCGTGGCCGGGCAGGTCGAGCTCCGGCACCACGGTGATCCGGCGCGCCGCCGCGTAGCGCACCAGCGCGCGGATCTGCTCCTGCGTGTAGTAGCCGCCGTAGCGCTGCGGCTCGTCGTCGCTTCCGGCGCCGGGCGGCGTGCGCCAGGCGCCGATGCGGGTGAGCTCGGGATAGCGCCGGATCGGGATGCGCCAGCCCTGGTCGTCGGTCAGGTGCCAGTGCAGCACGTTGAGCTTGTGCAGCGCCATCTGGTCGAGCAGGCGCTCGATATCGGCGACGCTCTGCATGTGCCGCACCGAGTCCAGCATCAGGCCGCGCCAGGCGAAGCGCGGCGCGTCCTCGACGTGCAGCGCCGGCAGCGCGCCGGCGTCGGCCGGGTCGGTGAACAGCTGCCACAGCGTGGCGACGCCGCGGAACAGCCCGGCGCCGTCGCGCGCGGCCACGCGCACGCCCCGCGGGCCGACGTCGAGCACGTAGCTCTCGGCCGCCGCGGGCGCATTGGGATCGATCGCCAGCGTGACGCCGCCCGGCGCGGACGCCGACCCGACCGGCCGCAGCGCCGGCCCGCCCGCGGCCGCCAGCTGCTCGCGCAGGAAGCGGGCCGCCGCGCGCGCGCGCGGATCGGGCGCGGCCAGCGGCAGCGCCCGGCCCGCCGCGTAGGCGAAGCGCCCGGCCGCCGTTTCCACGCGCGCCGGCAGCGGGATCAGCGACGGCGTCGCGGCGGACGCGGCGCAGGCGCACAGGCCGAGGAAGAGTCCGGACAACAGGCGGGCGAATCTCATGCGGCGGCTCCGGCGGAACGCCGGCGACGCCGCGCGGGGCGCGCCATCGCCGGCCGGAATGCGCAGGGTGCGGACACCCGGCAAAAAGAGGGCCCGGTAATGTACCGGGCCCTGGCGGGGAGTTGCGAGCAACTCAGAACTTGAAGCGCAGGTTCAGGTAGTACTGCCGGCCGTTGACGTAGAACGCATACGGCTGCTTGCCGTAGGTGTCGCTCTTCACGTAGTACTTCAGGGTCGGGTTGTTGAGGTTCATGGCGTCGAACGTGATCGCCATCCAGTCGTTCACGTTGTAGCCCAGCGACAGCGCCAGGTTGCCGATGCCCGACTGGTAGTAGTTGTCGGTGTGGCTCACGCCGTCGTAGAAGGACGAGCGGTAGGTGTAGCTGACGCGGGCGTTGAACAGCTTGTTCTCGAAATAGCCGGAGACGTTGAAGGTGTTCTTCGAGGTGCCCTGCAGCGGCTGGTCGTTGTCGGCGTGGCTGCTGGCGAAGGTGTAGTTCGCCTGCACGCCGAAGTTGTCGCCGATCGGCTGGATGTAGTTCAGCTCCACGCCCTTCACGTTGCCGTCGACGTTGTGCGGCACGGTGACCGAGTAGGTGTTGAACACGTCGTGGCCGGCCGCCTGGCTGGCCTGCATGTCCTTGTAGACGCGGTCCTCGTTGCCGAAGCCGACGTAGTCGTTGAGCGACATCTCGTACACGCCCACCGACACCAGGCCGCGCGGGGCGAAGTACCACTCCAGCGAGGCGTCGAAGTTGGTGGAGATCAGCGGCTTGAGCTGCGGGTTGCCGCCGCTGCCGGTGTGGGTGAGGTCGTCCAGCGAGACGAAGCCGGCCAGCGAGGAGTAGTCCGGGCGGGTCAGCGTCTGCGAGGCCGCGAAGCGCGCCAGCACGTCCTCGCTCAGCTCGAACTTGAGGTTCACGCTGGGCAGCAGCTTGCTGTAGGTGTGCTTGTAGGTGTTCCAGTAGTAGTCGCCGAACGCCGAGCCGGTGATCGGGCCGACCGAGCTGCTCACGTTGGCCGCGGGCGCGGTGCTGGAATAGCTGATGTTCTCGCGCGTGCTGACGTAGCGCGCGCCCACGTTGCCGCTCCAGCGGTCGCCGGAGAAGTTGGCCTGCAGGTAGGCCGCGCCGTCCTTCTCGTTCACCTTGTAGATGTCGTTGAAGTAGAAGCGCGCCACCGGATCGCGGTTGGCGAACTGCGCGTCGAAGTCGGCGAGCTGGCCCGGCGTGTAGTACCAGATGTTGCGCGGGAAGGTGCCGCCGACGTCGCTGCCGAAGCCGCCCGGATAGTTCGACCAGCTGGTCGGATAGTTGGCCAGGTTGGTCCAGTCGCCGGTCGGGCCCTGCGCGATGCTGTTGAGGTTCTCGCGGGTGTGGTCGGCGTAGCGCACGCCGAACTCCAGCGAGGCCAGCGCGCCCTCGTCGAAGTCGAGCTCGCCGGCGCCGCTGAACCAGTTCTCCTTGTCCTTGGCGTGGATGCCGTTCTCGCCGAAGATCCAGCCGGCGGTGGGCACGATCGCGTTGGGCGAGCTGTTGTCGCCGCCCAGGCTCCAGTTGATCGGCTTGCCGAGGCCGCGCATGTTCCAGTTGATGTCGGCGCCGCGCTGGGTGCCGAGCTCGAGCACGTCCTGGGTCGGGCTGTTGCCGCGGCCCAGGGTGGTGCCGGCCTGGCCCTTGAAGCTCAGGTGGTCGGTGACGCGCCAGTCCGCGTCCAGCGTCCAGTACTGGCTGGAGGAGGAGGCGCCCGGACGCGAGATCATGTCGTACACGCCGGAGGCGTCGGTGCCGCCGGTGACGGTGCCGCTGGTGATCACGTTGCCGTTGATCGCGTTCGGCGTCAGCGTGGCGCCGTTGGCCAGCGCGTGGCCGACCCAGGTCATGTAGTTGCGGTTGTAGTTGTCGGCCTTGAGCTTGGAATAGAAGCCGTTGAGATCGAGCGTGAGGTTGTCGGTCGCCTTCCATTCCAGGTCCACCGCGCCGCCCTCGCGCTTGCGCTTCTGGGTGAACAGCACGGCACCGATCTCTTCGGGGTAGTACAGCGTGCGGCCGCCGGACGTGAACGGCGCGTAGCCGCCGACCACTTCCTGGCCGTCGCGCTGCAGGCTGCGTTCCTCGTAGAAGGCCTGCACCATCGCGCCGAAGGTGTTGCTGTCGTTCTTCCAGTTGAACAGGCCGTCGAACTGCGGCTTGGTATTGCTGGGCAGGTCGGAGTACACGCCGCCGATCGACGCCTGGCCGGTCACCTGCTTGGCGAACTCCAGCGGCTTGCGCGTGATGATGTCGACCGAGCCGGCGCTGCCGCCCTCGACCAGCTTGGCCTCGGAGGTCTTGTGCACCACCACCTGGTTGACGATCTCCGACGGCAGCAGGCTGTAGCTGACGCTGCGGCCCACGGTCTGGGTCTGGCTCAGCACGAACCAGTCGCCGGTGCCGACGGTATGGCCGTTGACCAGGGTCTGGGTCAGGTCGGGATTGGTGCCGCGCAGGCTGACGCGGTCGCTCTCGTCGAAGCCGCCTTCGTGGGCGCTGGACGAGCTGATGTTGACGCCCGGCAGGCGCTGCAGCGTGTCGGCCACGTTCTTGGCCGGCAGCTTGCCGACGTCCTCGGCGGTGACGATCTCCACGTGCGAATCGGACGCCTGCTTCAGCTGCAGCGACTCCGCTTCGCTGTCGCGGATGCCGACGACGGTGACCGTGCCCAGCTCCTTCGCCTTGGTCTTGTCGGCGCGGCCCTGGTCGGTGCTCGACTGCGTGGCGCTGCCCGTCTGCGCCGCGTCCTGGGCGTGCAGCGTGCCCGTGAAACACAGGCCGGCGATGATGCTTGCGGCTAACAGCTTGCGATGTGACATGGTTGCTCCCCTCCGAGCGGATCAGCAGCAGTTGGCTTGTGGTCGTTGCTGCGTGGTTGGCTGGGCTTGCGCCCGTTCAATGGTCGAAAAACGCGCCATGCGCCGGCCCTCACCCGTCCCGGGCGCGGCCGTCCAGAAACATCCCGGCCGCCCCGATCACGCCGAGCTGGCCGTGCTCCATCAGTCGTACGGGCACCTGCTGCAGGAACGCGCGCATCACGCCCTTGTTGTGGAAGCGCTCGGCGAAGCGGCTGCCGGGCAGCAGGTCGCGGATCTGCGGCAGGATGCCGCCGGCGAGGAACACGCCGCCGCGCGCGCCGTACAGCATCGCCAGGTCGCCGACGAAGCCGCCGAGCAGGCCGCAGAACACGTCCAGCGTCTCCACCGCCAGCGCGTCGCTGCGCTCCAGCGCGCGCCGGGTGACCTCGGCCGGCTCGTCCACCGCCGCCGGCGCGCCGCGCAGCGTGGCGAGGGCGCGGTACAGGTTGACCAGGCCGGGGCCGGACAGCGCGTGCTCGTAGGGCACGTGCGCGCGCTCGCGCGCGAACAGCCGCAGGATCTCGGTCTCGCGCTCGTCGCCCGGCGCCAGCGCGATCTGGCCGGCCTCGGTGGGCAGCACCGTGGCGTGCGGCTGGCCCGGCAGCAACACCGCCGAGCCCAGGCCGGTGCCCGGCCCCATCACCAGCACCGGTCCCTCGCCGCGCGGCAGGGTGTTCTCGATCACCGGCACGGTGTCGGCGTCGGCGAGGAACTGCGCGGCGTAGGCCACCGCCTCGAAGTCGTTGACCACCGCCAGCCGCTCGATGCCCAGGCCCTCGCGGATGTCGCGGATGGAGACCGGCCAGGGCAGGTTGTCGTTGACGATGGCGTCGCCCAGCACGTAGCCGGCGCTGGCCACCGCGCACGCGCGCACGCGCACCGAGGCGCCCAGCGTCGCCACGAAGTCGCGCAGGATGGCGGTGAGGCTGGGCCACTGCGCGCAGGCGTAGCGCTGGTAGGCGCGCACCGTCACCGGGCCGCGGCCGTCGCCGCTGACCAGCCCGACGCGCGCATGCGTGCCGCCGACGTCGGCCGCGAGGAAGGCCGCCGGCGCCGGCGCGGCGTCACGGACGACGTTGTGCTTGGCGACCTCGGCCACGCTCCCCCCATTGCGTCGTGGGCACGCCCGCCCACCGGGCGGCCCGTGCGGTGGAGTCTGGACAGGGTTTGACAACGTTGTCAACAGGACATGTGGAAGGCCCCCGCCCGGGCGCTGGCGCATCGCAGCAGGAAGCTCCCGGCATGCCCGCCGGCCCGATGCGCAGGATGCGCCGGAAATGCCAGTCTCAAGCCGCCACCGGCGGCTTCCCCGCCTCGCCGTCCGGGTGATGCGTCGCGGCATGGGAAGCACTGCCGCCGGCGCGCCCGCGCGACGCGCCGTTGGCGCACGTCCGCAACCCGCCGGCGCGGACAAATTGACAACGTTGAACAATCCGGCCATATAACGGCCCACGGGCGGCCCGGCGCGGGGCGGCGCCGGCCGCCCGCCACCTACCGGGGAGTCCACGCATGTCATCCATCTCGCCAGCCGCCGCCGCCGGGCGCTCCACGCTCGGGCCGACCATCATCATCGGCGTGCTGTTCTTCATCTTCGGCTTCGTCACCTGGCTCAACGGGCCGCTGATCACCTTCGTCAAGCTGGCCTTCCAGGTGGAGGACGTCTACGCCTTCCTGGTGCCGTTCGCGTTCTACCTGTCCTACTTCGTGTTCTCGCTGCCGGCCTCGGCGGTGCTGCGCCGCACCGGCATGAAGAAGGGCATGGCGCTGGGCCTGTTCGTGATGGCGGTGGGCGCGGTGGGCTTCGGCCAGTTCGCCACCATGCGCGTGTTCCCCGGCGCGCTGGTCGGGCTGTTCGTGATCGGCGCGGGGCTGTCGCTGCTGCAGACCGCCTCCAACCCCTACATCAGCATCCTCGGGCCGATCGAGAGCGCCGCGCAGCGCATCGCGGTCATGGGCATCTTCAACAAGTTCGCGGGCATCCTCGCGCCGATCGTGATCGGCTCGCTTGTGCTCGCCGGCATCGGCGACATCGACGCGCAGGTGCAGGCCGCGCCGACGCCGCAGGCGCGCGAGGCGCTGCTCGACGCCTTCGCCGCCAAGGTGCACCTGCCGTACCTGGTGATGGCCGGGCTGCTGGTGCTGCTGGCGGCGTGGGTGGTGCGCTCCTCGCTGCCGGAGATCCGCCCGAGCAGCGCCAACAGCGAGCAGGCGATCGGCCACGCCGACAGCAGCATCTTCCACTTCCCGCACCTGTGGCTGGGCGTGCTGTGCCTGTTCCTGTACGTGGGCGTGGAGGTGATGGCGGGCGACGCGATCGGCACCTACGGCGCCGGCTTCCACCTGCCGCTGGACCAGACCAAGTTCTTCACCGCCTTCACCCTCGGCGGCATGCTGCTGGGCTACGTGGTCGGCCTGGTGCTGATCCCGCGCTTCGTCTCGCAGCAGCGCTACCTCGCCGTGTCGGCGGTGCTGGGCGTGCTGTTCACCGTGTGCGCCTACCTCACCCGCGGCTACCTCTCGGTGGGCTTCGTCGCCGCGCTGGGCTTCGCCAACGCGATGATGTGGCCGGCGATCTTCCCGCTGGCGATCAAGGGCCTGGGCCGGCACACCGAGGCGGGCTCGGCGCTGCTGATCATGGGCATCGCCGGCGGCGCGGTGATCCCGCAGCTGTTCGCGCACCTGAAGGAGCGCCTGGATTTCCAGCTGGTGTTCGCGCTGCTGATGGTGCCGTGCTACCTGTACATCCTCTACTACGGGCTGCGCGGCCACCGCGTCGGCCAGTCCGCCGCGCGGGCCGGATGATGCGGCAGGCGGCGGCGGCCACTACCATTTCCCTTGCGGCCAGCCGGGCCAGCGCGGCTGGCCGGCCAGACGGAGGCTCCGTTGCATCATCCCACCATCAAGGACGTCGCCGAGCGGGCGGGCGTCTCGCTGAAGACCGTCTCGCGGGTGATCAACCGCGAGGCCTCGGTGCGCGCGGACACGCGCGAGCGCGTGGAGCGCGCGATCGAGGCGATGGGCTACCGGCCGGACCCGTCCGCGCGCAGCCTGCGCAGCACGCACTCCTACGCGATCGGGCTGGTCTACGACAACCCGAACGCGCACTACGTGATCAGCATGCAGGAGGGCGTGCTGTCGGCCTGCCGCGAGCGCGGCTACGGCCTGCAGATCCACCCGTGCGACTCCTCCTCGCCAAAGCTGGCCGAGGAGCTGGTGGCGCTGGCGCGCCGCTCGCGCCTGGCCGGGCTGGTGCTGGCGCCGCCGATGTCCGAGCAGGCCGAGCTGATCGCCAGGCTGAAGGCGCAGGGCATCCCGTTCGTGCGCATCATCGCCTCGCGCGAGGACCCGCAGGACGGCTCGCCCTGCGTGTGGGTGGACGACCGCGACGCCGCCTACGCGATCACCGAGCACCTGATCCAGCTCGGCCACACGCGCATCGGCTTCCTGTGGGGCGAGCCGCACCACCGCTCCAGCCCGGAGCGCTACCAGGGCTACGCCGACGCGCTGAAGGACTACGGCATCCCGCTCGACAGGAAGCTGGTGCTGCCGGGGCGCTACGCCTTCGACGACGGCTTCCGCGGCGCGCGCAAGCTGCTGGCGCTGAAGCAGCCGCCCACCGCGATCTTCGGCAGCAACGACGAGATCGCCGCCGGCGTGCTGGCGGCGGCGCGCTCGATGGGACTGGACGTGCCGTGGGACCTGTCGATCGCCGGCTTCGAGGACAACCCGTTCTCCAAGCAGGCCTGGCCCGCGCTGACCACCGCGCGCCAGTCCACCCGCGAGATCGGCCGCCACGCCGCGCTGCGGCTGATGGCCGAGCTGCGCCGCGGCGAGGAGGCCGGCGTCGCGCCGGCGGCCAACGAGGGCTTCGTGCCCGAGCTGGTGGTGCGCGGCTCCACCGCGCCGCCGAAGCAGCCCGCCGCGCCGAAGGGCTGAGCCCGCGGGCCGTCCGCGCCGCCGTCGCCGCCTCCGGGAAGGCGAGCCGCGCCGCCGCGCCATGCCTGCGGGAACCCGCCGCGGCGCCCCTGTCTCCCGCGCCCCCGGGGCGCGCCGAAGCCGCGGCCTCGCATGCCGCGCCCGCCGTGCCTCCCCCCGCCATGCCGCCGCGCCGCCGTCGCGCGGCGGCGCACCGCCCCGTCCGGAAACAACGCCATCCATGAAACCCGCCCACGACACCCTGATGTACCGCGAGGCGCACGAGACCGCCGAGGTCGTCGCGCGCCAGCTCGCCCGCAACGCCGCCGCGCTGGAGGCGCTGGGCGCCGCGCTGCGCGCGCGGCCGCCGCGCTTCATCGTCACCTGCGCGCGCGGCAGCTCCGACCATGCCGCCGCCTACGCCAAGTACGTGTTCGAGACCAAGCTGGGCCTGGCCACCGCCTCGGCCTCGCCATCGATCGCCTCGATCTACGACGCCAGGCTCAGGCTGGAGGACGCGCTGTTCGTCGCCGTCTCGCAGTCGGGCAAGAGCCCGGACCTGCTGCGCAGCGCGCAGGCCGCGCGCGAGGCCGGCGCGCGCGTGCTGGCGCTGGTCAACGTGGAGGACTCGCCGCTGGCCGCGCTCGCCGACACGGTGATTCCGCTGTGCGCCGGCCCCGAGCGCAGCGTGGCGGCGACCAAGAGCTACCTCGCCACGCTCGCCGCGGTGCTGCAGCTGGCCGCGCACTGGAGCGGCGATGCGTCCCTGCACGCGGTGCTGGCGCGGCTGCCGGACGACCTGCGCCGCGGCTGGGACGCCGACTGGTCCGCGCTGGCCGACGCGCTCGCGCCGGTGCGCAACCTGTTCGTGGTGGGGCGCGGCTACGGCTTCGGCGCGGCGCTGGAGGCGGCGCTGAAGTTCAAGGAGACCTGCGGCCTGCACGCCGAGGCGTTCAGCGCGGCCGAGGTCAAGCACGGCCCGATGGCGCTGGTCGGCCCGGACTTCCCGCTGCTGTTCCTCGCCCAGGACGACGGCACGCTGGACCACACGCTGGCGGTGGCCGCCGAGTTCCGCGCGCGCGGCGCGCGCGTGCTGCTGGCCGCGCCGGGCATGCAGGGGCCCGATACACTGCCGCTGGCGGCCGGGCTGTCGCCGCTGGCGGCGCCGCTGGTGGCGGTGCAGAGCTTCTACCGCGCGGCCAGCGCGCTGTCGCTGCGCCGCGGCTTCGACCCCGACTTGCCGCCCAGCCTCAACAAGGTCACGGAGACGCTGTGATGGCCACGCTCACCGCCCTCGTCGACGCCCGCGTGATGGGCGACCACGGCCCGCGCGAGGGCCTGGCCGTGCTGGTCGAGGGCGAGCGCATCCATGCCGTCGTGCCGGCGGACGACCCGCGCGTGGCGCGGGCCGCGCGGGTGGGCCTCGGCGGCAAGCTGCTGCTGCCCGGCTTCATCGACGTGCAGGTCAACGGCGGCGGCGGCCTGCTGTTCAACGACGCGCCCACGGTGGACACGCTGCGCGGCATCGCCGCCGCGCACCGCCAGTTCGGCACCGTGGGCCTGCTGCCCACGCTGATCACCGACACCGCGGAGAAGATGCGCGCCGCGCTGGAGGCGGTGGACGCGGCGATCGCGCAGGGCGTGCCCGGCATCCTCGGCATCCACCTGGAGGGCCCGTTCCTCGCGCCCGCGCGCAAGGGCATCCACGACGCCGGCCTGTTCCGCCCCCTGGACGACGACGACCTCGCGCTGATCGCGCGGCCGCGCCGCGGCGTGACGATGCTCACGCTGGCGCCCGAGCGGGTGTCCGCCGACGCGATCCGGCGCCTGAGCGAGGCCGGCGTGCGCGTGGTCGGCGGCCACACCGGCGCCGACTATGCCACCGTGCGCGCCGCGCTGGACGCCGGGCTGTGCGGCTTCACCCATCTCTACAACGCGATGACCCCGCTCGGCAGCCGCGAGCCGGGCGTGGTGGGCGCCGCGCTGGACGATCCGCACAGCTGGTGCGGGCTGATCGCGGACGGCCACCACGTGCATCCGGCCGCGATGCGCGTGGCGATCGCGGCCAAGGCGCGCGGCAGGATGGTGCTGGTCACCGACGCGATGCCCCCGGTGGGTTCCGACGACCCGACCTACGTGCTCAACGGCCAGACCATCGTGGCGCGCGACGGCATCTGCCAGAGCGACGCCGGCGTGCTGGCCGGCTCCGCGCTGGACATGGCCACCGGCGTGCGCAACCTGGTCGGCCTGGCCGGCCTGCCGCTGGCCGAAGCCTCGCGCATGGCCAGCGCCTACCCGGCCGACTGGCTGGGCCTCGCGCGCACGCACGGCCGCCTCGCCGCCGGCTACCGCGCCGACTTCGCGGTGCTGGACGACGCGCTGCGCGTCGCCGAGACCTGGATCGGCGGCGTGCGCCATACTGCCCGACGCCACTGACACCGAACCGCAATCTCCCCGAGCCAGCATGCGCGACAGCATCCATCGCACGGGGCCGTCCATGCGCCTTCGCTTCCACCTGCCGCGGCGCCTGCTCGTCGCGCTCGCGCTCGCCGCGACCGCACTGCCGGCCCCCGCCGCGCACCGCGTCATCGTGTTCGTCTGGGACGGCATGCGCCCCGACGCGATCAGCGCGCAGGACACGCCGCGCCTGCAGGCGCTGGCCGAGCGCGGCAGCTACTTCACCGACAACCACGCCACCTACCCCACCTTCACCATGGCGAACGCCTCCAGCTTCGCCACCGGCGCCTTCCCCGGCCCGCTCGGCTTCTACGGCAACCGCTTCTGGGCGCCCGGCGCCGCGGGCCTGGACGCCAAGGGCAAGGCGGTGGACTTCCACCAGCCGGCCTACACCGAGGACTACGCCGTGCTGCGCGCGCTCGACGCGCACGCGAACCGCGCCCTGCTGCAACTGCCCACGCTGCTGCAGGCCGCGCACCGGGCGGGACTGAAGACCGCGCTGGTCGGCAAGTCCGGCCCGGTGTTCCTGCAGGACCGCGCGCTCGCCGACGAAGGCGACCCCGGCCGCGGCCTGATGCTGGACGAGAACACCGCGCTGCCGCTGGCCTTCGCGCGCGAGCTGCAGCAGGCCGGCTACCCGCTGCCGGCCAATGCGGCGCACACCTACGACGGCGCGCAGCTCGCCTTGCGCGAGGACAACGGCGAGCCCACCGCGCAAGCCAAGCCCGTCCTGCTCAGGGACGGCGCCAGCTCGGACGCCACCGCCGCCGGCGAGACCACGCCCGAGGCCGCCAACGCCTGGCTGATGAAGGCGTTCCTCGACGAGGTGCTGCCGAAACACCGGCCCGACCTCAGCATCGTGTGGCTGCGCAATCCCGACACCACCCAGCACGTCTACGGCGTCGGCTCGCCCGAGTTCCACCGCGCATTGCAGGCGCAGGACGCGCTGCTCGGCCAGCTGGAGGACAGGCTGGCCGCGCTGGGCCTGGCCGGCGACACCGACCTGATCGTCGTCTCCGACCACGGCCACAGCAGCATCGCCGGCCCGCGCGACCTGTTCCCGCTGCGCCAGATCAACGACGGCCGCGTGGCGGGCATCGACGACGCATGGGGCTACTCGGTGTCCGGCGGCGTGCGCCTGGCCGACGAGCTGAGCCGCGCCGGCTTCGCCGCCTTCGACGGCTTCGGCTGCGTGTACGCGCCGGTGATGAGCGGCATCCGCGCCGACGGCACGCCGCTGCACCCCACCCGCTACGACGACGACGGCCGCGTGTGCGGCAAGCCCGGCCCGTACACCACGCCCGGCTACGTGTTGCCCGACGTCCTGCCCAACGGCGCGCTGGTGCTCGCCCCCAACGGCGGCACCGAGTACCTGTACCAGCCCGAGCACGACCCCGCGGTGGTGAAGCGCGCGGTGCGCTTCCTGCAGTCGCGCGAGTACATCGGCGCGGTGTTCGTGGCCAGGCGCTAGGGCGTGTCATCAATTGAGCAGGATGACGGCGGCAGCGCCGTAGATAGCACCGAGGAAATTACGAGCCGTTTTGTCGTATCGAGTGGCGATG
>NZ_QGHC01000020.1 GCF_003148905.1 Fulvimonas soli
GGCGGATCAGCAGGAGCTGGGGCAGGTGGCCGGCTACGTGGGCATGCGCTCGGTGGGCGCGTTGGCCGGTTACATGGCCGATCACGCGACGACGGAAGCCGAGCGGAAGGCGTGGAGTGAAGGCGGCACGAACAAGGTGCTGCTGCACGGCCTGGTGGGGGCGGCGACGGCGGCGCTGGGCGGCGGCAACGCGGCGCAAGGCGCCTTGGGCGCCTCCGCCAGCGAAGCAGCCAGCGGGGCGATGGCCGATTACCTCGCCAACCACGGCATCGACCCGAACGGCGCCCAGGGCAAGGTGCTGATGGAACTGGCCAGCACGGTCATCGGCGGCACAGTCGGCGGGGCCAGCGGCGCCTCCACGGCCTTGCAGGGCGAGCAGTACAACCGGCAGTTGCATCCCGATGAAATCAAGATCATCGACGGCCATGCGGAAGATTTCGCCAAAAAGCTCTACGGCGACAATCCGACTCCCGACCAGATCAAAGATGCAGATTCCCGTCTGCTTGCCCAGGCCAACCGTGACGTCAACGGTCATAACGATGGCCTTATGGACGCTGCAGCCGAGAGCTACATCAATGGGTTGACCGCGCAGTACGGCGGCCAGACCTTACCCAGTGGACAACATTATTTCTATGCGCTGGGTGATGACTACTTCAACGACGCGCTCTATGCGGATACGTTGAACACGCCAGGCGGGCAGGCGGCCTATCAATACCAGATCGCCCAGAGCCATGTGGGCGTGCCTTACCCCTATCCTAACGAAGGACAGTTCCATCAGGTGCTTTCGGAGCAGAACGCGCTGACGACGGCGACCAACGCCGGCGCGGCCCTTCAGGCGGGTCTGGTGCTGTGTGGTGCGAGCGATGGCGCGCTCTGCGCTGGTCTTGAGGCGTGGGCGTCGGGAAGTTCGCTGTACGCAGGCGCGAAGCAGATCAAGCAGGGACACAGTACCGGCTGGGTCGGGGTGAGCGGGGGCGTACTTGGCCTGGGAGGACTGGCTTACGGGAGAATAGTGCCGCTGCTGCCGATAGGTGCGAAAGCCGCCGCGGTCCTCAATGCGGATGGAACGCTCACGCTCGTGGGCGACAGCGGCAGCCTGAATGCGGTCAGTGATTTCGAGCAGTTGGCGAAGGGGGTTCCGGTCACGCCGACGCCAGGTGGCTTCATCAATCAAGCGAAAGTCTGCGGCAGCCAGTGTGTGCTAAACGTCGCCGACGCGCAGGATCAGGCGCTACTGACAAGAATTGCACGGGAAGGCGATCCAACGGGCGGTCTCACCGAGTCGTTGGTCAATTCGGTGGCGAAGAAGCAGGGCATGAAGGTACTTGACGGTGGCAAGTATGCCGGTAACAAGGGCTTCGATGCGGTACTACAGAACTCGGATGGAACGGTGACGATTCTGATCGATGCCAAGCAAATGATGAATGGGGCATTCTCGCTTGGCAGGACGGCGGATGATTCTTTGCAGCTTTCAGCAAAGTGGATTGATCAAGTGATGGATAAAATAGACGAAACGTCACCTGCCTATAAGGCCATTGAGCAAGCGCGTGACAGCGGTACGTTGAACACGGCTGTCATTGGCGTGAACAAGAAAACTGGGCAATTGATCGGTGTACCGGTCAATGTACCCTCACCTCATTAGATTAGGATTCAATCATGCCTTTTATTGCTGATTACACATTAAGTGTCGAAAAAGGCCTTGCACATGTTGGCGGGCATATGGAAAGCCATAAGGAACGTGAGTGCGTAAGATTGGAATATATAAATACCAATACAGGAGATCCGGAAGCTTGTAAGGGTGGCCTGAGAAAGCTTGCCATTACATCCTCGCTGATGGCTTGGTTTGCTGACCGCGACTTGTCGAAGTGCAAACAGGAAGCTTACATCGCCGGCAAGATTGACCGCATCCTTTATCAGAAAGATCCCAATAGGGGTATTTGGGGGGCGCTGTACGAGCGCAACGCCATGCTCTGGCCCCTACTTTCCGACCATTCACAACTGGTGGCATGGTTCGGCACATTCGATGCTGTTGACCTGAAGCGTGCGAGCAAGGGCGGGACGTTCGAGTTCGAGACTTACCAAGCTAAGCTGGCCCTGCGTGGGGAGTGGGACAAGCTGCGGGAACGCAGCGAACGCTTTCTGGCCGATGTGCCCAAGCGAATGGCGCGCTTCACGCCGGACAATCGGTTCTATCTGGCGCTGGCAAAAGGCGATGTGGCTGCCATGGAAAGTGCGTTGGCGGAAATGGTGACGCCGGAAGAACGCAAGTGGCGGAACGAGGATCAGGGCTATACCGGCTGGTTCATCGTCCAAGAGGCGGTGATCTACGCCAAGATCGCCTGGCGGCATGGTTACGAGGTGACGGTGGACACGCCTTGGATTCCGGCCGAATGGCTGCCGGTGAAACCGCTTGATGCCTATTACGACCCTTACCCTTTCATGCAGGCTTTCGACATCGACACGCCCATTGCGACGTGATGGGGTCAGCGCCGACGGCTTCTACGAGGAGCGCTCGGTGCTGGACCAGATCACGTCGCTGACCGGGCGGCGCTTCCTGAGCGACGCCATCGACGCGCTGGCGCAGCATCGGGCGCTGATGGATGCAGGGGTGCAGGTGGCGCAGCAGTTCGACCTGAGCGTGGGCGTGGCGCTGACGCCTGAGCAGATGGCGAGCCGATGCGGAGCATGACCCGGTGGCCGGCGCCACGGTGGCGGCCGGCAAGCGCTCACTCAAGCTTCGCAAGCAACTCCTCCACTTCCTCGTGCGTATGCGCCCGGATCAGCCTGGGCGCCAGCTTGCGCAGCTCGCCGCGGTCGAGCGAGGCCAGGCGGTCGCGCACGTGCAGGAGCTGGCCGGGGTGCATGCTGAACTCGGTGAGGCCGAGGGCGAGCAGCAGGGCGGTGAAGCGCACGTCGCCACCGATCTCGCCGCACAGGCTCACCGGCTTGTCAGCGCGGCGGCCGGCGCCGATCACGTGGGAGATCAGCCGCAGCAGCGCCGGGTGCAGCGGGTTGTAGATGTTGTCCAGCGCGTCGTTGCCGCGGTCGGCGGCGAGCACGTACTGGGCCAGGTCGTTGGTGCCGATGGCGAGGAAGTCGGCGTGCTCGAGCAGCGCGCGCACGTTGATCGCCGCGGCGGGCACCTCGATCATCGCGCCCAGCGGCAGCTTCTCGGGCAGGTCGACGCTCTCGCGCTTGAGGTCCTGGCGCGCCAGCTTGAACAGGGTGCGCACGGCGATCAGCTCGTCCGGCACGGTGACCATCGGCACCAGCACGCGCACCGGGCCGTAGCAGGCGGCGCGCAGGATGGCGCGGATCTGCGTGGTGAACACCGCCGGGTAGCGCAGCGACAGGCGCACGCCGCGCACGCCCAGCGCGGGGTTGTCCTCGCCGCGCAGCACCAGGCCGGCGGCGTCGGCCTTGTCGGCGCCCAGGTCGAGCGTGCGGATGGTCACCGGCAGTCCGCCCATGCCCAGCACCAGGTCGCGGTAGGCGATGAACTGCTCGTCCTCGCTGGGCAGGCCCTTGCTGCGCAGGAACAGGAACTCGGTACGGTACAGGCCCACGCCGTCGGCGCCGCGCGCGCGCGCCATGGCGATGTCCGGCGCCATCTCGGCGTTGGCGAGCAGGCGGATCTCCGCGCCGTCGCGGGTGCGGGTGGGCGCGTTGGCGAGCGCGGCGAGCCGGCGGCCCTGCTGCGCGGCCTCGCGCTGCCAGGCGCGATAGCGCGCCAGGTCCTGCGCGGTGGGATGGACGATGGTCTCGCCGCGCTCGGCGTCGAGCAGGATCAGGTCGTCGTCGTGGATGGTGGAGAGCGCGTCGCGCGTGCCCACCAGCATCGGCAGGTCCAGGCTGCGCGCGAGGATGGCGCTGTGCGAGTAGGCGCTGCCGGAGCTGGCGACCACGCCGAGCAGGCCGTTGCCGGCCAGGTGCGCCATGTCGGCGGGGGCGATGGTGTCGGCGACCAGGATCTCGCCCACGCGCGCGGCGAGCTTGCGCTCCTCGCGGGTGGTCTGGCGCTGCAGCGCGGAGATCACCCGGTTGATGACCTGGTCGATGTCCTCCTTGCGGCTGCGCAGGTAGGGGTCGTCCATCGCCTCGAACACCTTGGCGAGGCGGTCGCGCTGCTTCTTGAGGGCGGCGCCGGCGCGGTAGCGGCCGATGCGCACCATGTCGTCCAGGCCCTGCAGCAGCTCGCGGTCGTCCAGCAGCAGGCTGTGCGCGTCGATGAACTCGTTGACTTCGCGCGCCAGCGCGCCGTGCAGCTTGCCGCGCAGCTCGCGCAGCTCCTGCCGCGCGGTGTCGAGCGCGCGGTGCAGGTGCTCCAGCTCGGCCTCGACCTCGTCGTCGCCGAGCGGGCGGGTGTCGACCAGGTAGCGGCTGGGCTGCACCAGCCGCGCGCGGCCGAGCGCCATGCCGCGGGAGGCGGGCGTGCCGGCGAGGATGTGCCTCATGGGCGGCCTCCCGAAAGGCGGGGAACGGGGAACGGGGAACGGGGAACGCGGCGCGCCACGCTGCCGGACGGCCACTCGTCCCCCGTTCCCCGTTTCCCGTTCCCTACACCGAACATCTCACGCTCCCTCGTCGAACTTGCGCGCGAACAGGTCGACCACCGCGTTCAGCGCGGCCTCCTCGTCCGGCCCCTCGGCGCGCACGGTCAGCGGCGTGCCCAGGCCGGCGGCCAGCATCATCACGCCCATGATGCTCTGCGCGTTCACCTCGCGGCCCTTGCTGGCCAGCCACACGGTGGACTTGAAGCCCTGCACCAGCTGCACCAGCTTGGCCGAGGCGCGGGCGTGCAGGCCCAGCTTGTTGGAAACGACGATCTCTTGCTCACGCATGGTCGATGAAGATTCCCCCGCGCCCGCCGCTGGCCGCGATCTGCGCCAGTTCGTCGAGCGGCTTCTCGGCATAGTTGAGCACGCGCAGCAGCATCGGCAGGTTGAGCCCGGACACGCAGTGGATGCGCACCCCCAGGTCGGCCAGCGACAGCCCGATGTTGCAGGGCGTGGCGCCGTACAGGTCGGCCAGCACCAGCACGCCGTCGCCCTGGTCGAGCGCGCGCGCGTGGCTGGCGGTGAGCGCGCGCATCACGTCCGGGTCGGCGTTCGGCGGCACCTCCACCGCGTCCACCTGCAGCGGCAGCCGCGGCATCACGTGCTGGGCGGCGGCGACCAGCGCCTTGCCGACCGCCTCGTGGGTCATCAGCAGCACGCCGACGCTCACGGCCGGTCCCCTGCGTGCGGCGGAACATGCGGCATGGCGTTACTCCAGCTCGCGGTGGAAGGTGAGCACGCTTTCGCGCTGCGCGCGGTAGTGCGCGGCCAGCTTCTCCACCAGGTACACCGAGCGGTGGCGCCCGCCGGTGCAGCCGATGGCGATGGTGACGTAGCTGCGGTCGTCCTGCTCGAAGCGCGGCAGCCAGGCATCCAGCCAGCGCGCGGTGTCGGCGTAGTACTCGGTCACCAGCGGCTCGGCCTCGAGGAATTCGCGCACCGGCGCGTCCTTGCCCGACAGCGGGCGCAGCTCGGGCTTCCAGTGCGGGTTGGGCAGGCAGCGCGCGTCGAACACGAAGTCGGCGTCCAGCGGCAGGCCGCGGCGGAAGGCGAAGGACTGGAACATCAGGGTAAGCCGCGCGGCGGCCTGGGCGTAGCCGGCGGCGACCAGCCGGCGCAGCTGGTGCACGTTGAGTTCGCTGGAGTCGATCACGCGCTCGGCGATCGCCATCAGCGGGCGCAGCAGGCGGCGCTCGTTGGCGATCGCGTCGGCCAGCGACACGCCGCGCAGCGCCAGCGGGTGGCGCCGGCGCGTCTCCGAATAGCGCTTGATCAGCACGTCGTCGCGGCAGTCGAGGAAGATCAGGTGCACCTGCACGCCGCTGGCGGCCAGCTCGGAGAGCACCACCGGCATCTGCTCGAGGTCCTCGCCCGGGTTGCGCACGTCCACGCCCACCGCGATGCGGCGCTGGCGGCCGCCGTGGTTCTTCAGCACCGCCGGCACCAGTTGCGGCAGCAGGCCGGTGGGCAGGTTGTCCACGCAGTAGAACTCCAGGTCCTCCAGCGCGCGCAGCGCCACCGTCTTGCCGCCGCCGGACATGCCGGTGAGCACCACCAGGTGTACGGCGTCCGGGTCGAGCGTGGGCAGGGTCGTCGCGGGTGCGGGTTCGCTCATGGGATCACCAGGGCGGGAGCCGGCGCATCTGGTGCGCCTGGCGGTCGATGAAGGTCTGCGCGGGGTCGATGCCCTTGCTCTTGAGCACGTGGCTGCGCACCGCCGCCTCGACCAGCACCGCGAGGTTGCGGCCCGGCGCCACCGGAATGGTGATCATCGGCACCTGCACTTCCAGGATCTCGCGGTGGCCGGTGTCGCCGGTGAGGCGGGTGAGCGCGTCGATGTCCTCGCCGTCGCGCAGCGGCTTCAGGTGCACCACCAGGCGCAGGTACTTGGACGGCTTCACCGCGGTGTGGCCGAACATCTCGCGCACGTTGAGCACGCCCAGGCCGCGCACTTCCAGCAGGTCCTGCAGCAGTTCGGGGCAGGTGCCGTCGATCACGTCCGGGGCGATCAGGGTGAACTCGGTGGCGTCGTCGGCGACCAGCCGGTGGCCGCGGCTGATCAGGTCCAGCGCCAGCTCGCTCTTGCCCGAGCCGGACTCGCCGGTGATCAGCACGCCGATCGAGAACACCTCCAGGAACACCCCGTGCAGGGTGATCCGCGGCGCCAGCATGCGCGCCAGGTGGTACTGCATCCAGGTCAGCAGCTCGTGGCCGCGCTTGGAGCTGATCCACAGCGGGGTGTTGGTCTCCTCGGCCACCTCGCGCAGGTCGGAGGGGATCGGCTGGTCCTTGGTGACGATCAGCGCCACCGGCTGGTAGGCGGCGATCTTGTTGATGGTGTCCCAGCGCTGGCGCGAGTCGAGGCTGTCGAGGTAGTTGAGCTCCTCGGTGCCGATGATCTGCACCTTGTTGGGGTAGATCACGTTGAGGTAGCCGATCAGCGAGGGGCGGCGCGAGGTGGTGGCGCCGCGCTCGAGCACCCGCCCCTCGCCGCGCATGCCCGAGACCCAGCGCAGCGCCATGCGCTCGTGGACGCCGTCGAACAGTTGTCGTGCGGTGAGCCGGTCCAAGCTGCCGTTCCTCTGCCGGTGGTGGCGGACCCGTCCATTGTGCCAGTTCGCCCGGGGGTGCGCCGCAGCGCAGCATGGCGGGGCGCGGGGCGGGCGGGGGATCGCGGCCGGAGGCCGCTCCCACAAGGCCGCCGCGAGCCTGTGGGAGCGGCCTCCGGCCGCGATCCGGGCAGGCCCGCAAACGGAAGACCCGCCATGGCGGCGGGTCTTCCGGGTCTGTCCTGGCGGCGCCGTTCAGCCGTACTGGCGCTCCTGGCGCACCTCGCGCTGGTGCTTGTCGCACAGCTTGTCGCGGTGCTTGCGCAGCTGGGCGACCAGCTTGTCGAACAGCACGTCGATGGAGGCATACATGTCGGCCTCGGCGGCCTCGGCGTGCAGGGTGGCGCCGTTGACCGCGAGCGTGCCCTCGGCGCGCTGCTGCAGCTTGTCCACGGACAGCACGATGGAGAGGCCGAGGCACTTGTCGTCGAGGCGGGTCAGCCGGTCGAGCTTGCTGGTGGCGTGGTCGCGCAGGGCGGGCGTGACTTCGATCTGCTGGCCGCTGAGTTGGAATTGCATGGTGCGCCTCCTCTGGTACGGGCCGCCCGGCGGGCGGCGGGTCGATGCGCCGCCGACCGGCAGGCGCATCCGTCAGTCATCTGTGTGTATGGGGATCGCTGCCGCCGCCGCAAGTTCCGCGCGCTCAGCCGGCGCGCAGGCGCTCGCTGGAGCTGGGGATGCGCATGGCCTCCCGGTACTTGGCGACGGTGCGGCGCGCCACCTGGATGCCCTTGCGGCGCAGTTCCTCGGCGATCGCCTGGTCGGACAGCGGCTTGCGTGGGTCCTCCGCGTCGATGAGCTTGCGCAGCATGGCCTGGATCGCGGTGGCGGATGCGCCGCCGCCGTCCTCGGTGGACACGCCGCTGGAGAAGAAGTGCTTGAGCTCGAAGGTGCCGCGCGGGGTGTGGATGTACTTGCGCGTGGTCACCCGCGAGATGGTGGATTCGTGCATGCCCACCTCCTCGGCCACCTCGCGCAGCACCAGCGGGTGCATCGCCTCGGGGCCATAGTCGAGGAAGGCGCTCTGCCGGCGCACGATCGCCTCGGCCACCTTGAGCAGCGTCTCGGCGCGCGATTCCAGGCTCTTGATCAGCCAGCGCGCCTCCTGCAGCTGGCCGCGCATCCAGCTGGCGTCCTCGCCGCGCGCCTGCGCGATCAGGCTGCAGTAGTGCTGGTTGAGGCCCAGCCGCGGCTGGCAGTCGGGGTTGAGGCTGACCTTCCAGCGGTTGCCTTCCTTGTAGGCGTAGACGTCGGGGGCGACGTACTCCACCGGCGTGGGGTCCAGCGCCGCGCCGGGGCGCGGGTCCAGCCCGCGGATCAGCAGCGCCGCGGCGGTCACCTCCTCCTCGCTGGCGTGCAGCCGGCGCGCGAGGCGGCCGACGTCGTTGCGGGCCAGCAGCTCCAGCTCGCCGTCGACGATCCGCAGCGCCAGCTCGCGCTGCGGGGTGGCCCGTTCCAGCTGCTCCAGCTGGGCGCGCAGGCAGTCGCGCAGGTCCAGGCTGGCGATGCCGGTGGGGTCGAAGCGCTGCACCTGGCGGCGCACCGCGTCCACTTCCTCGACGGTGGCCTTGAGGTCGGCGGGCAGGGCGGCGAGCACCGCGTCCAGGCCCTCGGCCAGGTAGCCGTCGGGGTTCAGCGCGTCGATGATGACGGTGGCGATGGCGCGCTGGCGCGGCGTGAACGGCGCCAGGTTCAGCTGCCACAGCAGGTGTTCCTGCAGCGTCTCGGGGGCGGCGCGCTGCGGCTCGAAGTCCTCGTCGCCGGCGGGCGCGCCGCCGCCGCTGGGCAGCGAGAAGTCGATCGGCGCGTCGCTCGGCCCGGCGGCGTCGGCCCAGTCGGGCGGCTCGTCGCCGTCGTGGTCGGCGGCGGGGGCGGCCTCGGCCGGATACCTGTCGTCGAAGCTTTCGGCGGCCTCGCCCGGCGCGGCCTCGTCCTCGAATTCCAGCAGCGGGTTGCCCTCGGCGATCTGGCGCAGCTCCGCTTCCAGCTCCAACTGCGACAGCTGCAGCAACCGGATCGCCTGCTGCAACTGCGGCGTCAGGGTGAGCTGCTGGTGGAGACGGAACTGCAGGCCCGGTTTCATGCCTCTGCGGGGATGGAACGACTTGCGACCATCCTAACCGCTCCCCCGTTAGGGGACCATAGCGAAACCGCCTAGGCCGTCCGGCCGCGTCAGAGGCGGAACTCGCGGCCCAGGTAGACCTCGCGCACCTTCTCGTCGGCGAGGATGTGCGCGGGGGTGCCGCGCGAGAGCACCTCGCCGTCGTTCAGGATGTAGGCGCGGTCGCAGATGCCCAGCGTCTCGCGCACGTTGTGGTCGGTGATCAGCACGCCGATGCCGCGCTCCTTGAGGTGGCGCACGATGCGCTGGATCTCGCCCACCGAGATCGGGTCGACGCCGGCGAACGGCTCGTCCAGCAGCATGTAGCGCGGCTGCGCGGCCAGCGCGCGGGCGATCTCCACGCGGCGGCGCTCGCCGCCGGACAGGCTGACGCCCTTCTGGTCGGCGATGTGGGCGATCTTCAGCTCGTCCAGCAGGCTCTCCAGCTCGGCGCCGCGCTGCTTGGGGTCCAGCCCCTCGCGCAGCTCCAGCACGGCCAGGATGTTGTCCGCCACGCTCAGCCGGCGGAACACCGAGGGCTCCTGCGGCAGGTAGCCGATGCCGAGCTTGGCGCGCGCGTGCATCGGCAGGCCGGTGATGTCCTGGCGGTCCAGCCGGATGCTGCCGCCGTCGGCCTCGATCAGGCCCACCACCATGTAGAAGCAGGTGGTCTTGCCGGCACCGTTGGGGCCGAGCAGGCCCACCACCTCGCCCTGGCGGATGGAGAACCCGAAATCGCGCACCACCTGGCGCGAGCGGTAGCGCTTCTGCAGGCCTTCGGCGGAGAGCATCGATTACTTGCCCTGCTCGGCCGGCGCGGAAGCCGCCTTGGCGGGCTGGGCGGCGGCCCGCGGCTTGGGCAGGAAGGTCATGTGCACGCGGCCGTCGCCGCCGCTCTCGCCGGTCATCTCGCTGGTCTGCGTGTTGTAGGTCAGCTTGTCGCCGTGCGCCTCGCCGCGGCCCTGCTGCTTGACCACCGCGTTGCCGGTCAGCACCGCGACGCCCTTGATGTTGTCGTAGTCCAGCGTGGCGGCGTCGCCCTGCATCAGGTTGTTGTTGTCGTCCAGCTGCTGGATGTGCGCGGGCGAGCCGGTGACCACGGTGCGGCTGATCTGCTCGTCGGCGTCGAAGTACACCTTGACCACGTCGCCGGTGAGCCTGAGCGTGCCCTGGGTGATGACCACGTGGCCCTTCAGCGTGCTCACGCTGTTGGGCTTCTGGAAGCCGTCGAAGCTGTCCGCGTGCTCGACGTTCATCGGCTTGTCGCGGTCGTCCTGCTTGGCCAGGACGGGCAGGGCGAGCAGCATGCCCAGCGCCGCGATGGCGAGCTTAGGCGGGCTTGCGCTGGCGCGGCGGGAAAGTGGCGCGGACGTCATGGAGCAGCTCCAGGTGCTTGTCGTTGAGGTTGGCGCGCATGCCAACCCCGCTCATTGTACTGGCCCCCTGCACCAGCTGCGCCGGCTCGGCCGTTTCCATCCGGTTCTCCTTCGGCCAGGCGGTCACCTCGCTGGTGCGGATGTCGGCGGCGGCGGTGTCGCCGTAGGCCGGGCGGTGCATGTGCACCGGGCCCTGCAGCTTGATCAGGTTGCCGCTCTTGTCCACCCAGCCGTATTCGGACTGGCCGTGCCAGTCGGGCACGCCGGGCTGCTTGGCGGGCAGCTCGAAGGTGGGGGCGTTGAGGTACAGCGACTCGTCGCCCTCGCGCCGCTCCAGGTGCGGCCCGGCGATGCGGAAGCTGGGCAGGCCGTCCTTGTCGTACACCACGCCGCGGAAGTTACCCAGCGTGTAGCCCGAGCGCGGCGGGCCGACGAAGTCGCTGACCTTGGGCGCGGGGGCCAGCCACCACTGCAGCGTCTGCACCGCGCCGACCGCCAGCGCCATCAGCACGATGGCGGCCGGCAGGCGGCGGTCGCGCAGCCACGGCCGCAGGCGGCGGAACGGGTTCACAGCCAGCGCTCCCGTTCCGCGGCGGCGCGGCCCTGGGCCAGCAGGACCAGGTCGCAGACCTCGCGCGCCGCGCCCTCGCCGCCGCGCAGGCGGGTCCGCCAGTGCGCCTGCTCGGCCACCCACGGGTGCGCGTTGGCCACCGCCACCGCCAGGCCGGCCAGGCGCATCGCCGGCAGGTCGGGCAGGTCGTCGCCGACGAAGGCGGCCTGCTCGGGCGCGAGGCCGAGCGCGTCGAGCAGCTCCTGCAGGCAGGCGCGCTTGTCGCCCTGGCCCTGGTAGACGTGGGCGATGTCCAGCTCCTCCGCGCGCAGCGCCACCGGGTGGCTGATCCGCGCGCTGACGATCGCCACCTGCACGCCGTGGGCCTGCAGGCGCTTCATGCCGAGCCCGTCGTGGACGTGGAACACCTTGGTCTCGTGGCCGTCCTCGCCGTAGTGCAGGCGTCCGTCGGTGAGCGTGCCGTCCACGTCGAAGGCGACGAGGCGGACCGCCGCGGCGCGGGCGAGCAGTTCGCTGGGGAGGTCGGCGAGGTAGGGCATGGCGGGGAGGGGCGAGTGGCGGGTAGCGGGGGCGAGGATCGTCGACGATGCGGGCTTAGGAGGCGCTGAAGGCGCGGGTGCGGGCGGAAGGCGGGCGCCCTCGCTGCTCGTCCCCCGCCCCCGAGCCGCCCGTCCTCACACCACGCGGGCGCGCAGCAGGTCGTGGATGTTCAGCGCGCCGACCACCCTGTCGGCCTCGTCCACCACCAGCAGCGCGTGGATCTGGTGCTTCTCCATCAGCTGCGCCGCCTCGATGGCGAGCTTGTCGGCGCCGATGGTCTTGGGGTTGCGCGTCATCAGGTCGGCCACGCGCACGTTGCGCAGGTCCACCTGCTCGTCGTCCAGCGCGCGGCGCAGGTCGCCGTCGGTGAACACGCCGAGCAGGCGGCCCTCGGCGTCGACCACCGCGGTCATGCCCAGGTGCTTGCGGGTCATCTCCATCAGCGCCTCGGTGAGGCTGGCGTCCGGCGCCACGGCGGGGATGCCGGCGCCGGCGTGCATCACGTCGCCGATGTGCAGCAGCAGGCGGCGGCCCAGGCTGCCGGCCGGGTGCGAGCGGGCGAAGTCCTCGGAGGTGAAGCCGCGCGCCTCCAGCAGCGCGATCGCCAGCGCGTCGCCCATCACCAGCGCGGCGGTGGTGCTGGCGGTGGGCGCCAGGCCCAGCGGGCAGGCCTCGGCGGAGATGCTGGCGTCCAGGTGCACGTCGGCCTGGCCGGCCAGCGAGGACCTCGGGTTGCCGGTGATGGCGACCAGCGGGATGCCCTGGCGCTTGATCACCGGCAGGATGAACAGCACCTCGTCGGTCTCGCCGGAGTTGGACAGCGCCAGCACCACGTCCTGCGGCAGGATCATGCCGAGGTCGCCGTGGCTGGCCTCGCCGGGGTGCACGAAGAACGCCGGCGTGCCGGTGGAGGCGAGGGTGGCGGCGATCTTGCGCCCGATGTGGCCGGACTTGCCCATGCCGGTGACCACCACGCGGCCCTGGCAGCCCAGGATCAGCCGGCAGGCGGCGACGAACTCCGCGCCGATGCGCGGTTCCAGCGCGCGGATCGCGGCCGCCTCGGTGGCGACCACCGTGCGGGCGCTGCGGACGAGGGCGTCCGGGTCCAGCTTGGCGGCGGCGGACGGGGCGATGCGTGCGTTCATGAGTCCTCGGGATTCCTGGTCCATCGGGAGCGCTGCAACGGCATGCGCCGGGCCGCGGCATTTCTGTGCCAGCGGATTTCCTTTACCATGGCACATTCGCATTTTACCGTCATATTACGGCGCGTTGGATTCAGCATGCATTCTGGATCGCGCCGCTTTCGACGCTTTCCGATGGATTTCCCGATGGACGCCGAGCGCATCCAGGCATTGATCGAGGCCGGCCTGCCCGGCGCCCAGGTCGCAGTCAGCGGCGACGACGGCGTGCACTTCGAGGCCACCGTGGTCGCCAGCCAGTTCGCCGGCAAGCTGCCGCTGGCGCGGCACCGGCTGGTCTACGCCACCCTGGGCGGGCTGATGGGCGGGGCGATCCACGCGCTGGCGCTCAAGACGTTCACCCCCGAGGAGGCCGCGGCGCGCCGCTGAGGCTGCAGCCGCCCGCCCGCAACCCGCTTTTCCAAGGAACCCCCATGGCCAAGATCCTGATCAGCGGCGGCGAGCCGCTCCATGGCGAAGTCGCCATCTCCGGCGCGAAGAACGCCGTGCTGCCGATCCTCGCCGCCTGCCTGCTGGCCGACGAGCCGGTGACGATCAGCAACGTGCCGCACCTGCACGACGTCACCACCTTCATCGAGCTGCTCGGCCGCATGGGCGTGCAGCTGGTGCTGGACGACCGCATGAAGATCCACGTCGACCCGCGCCCGATCAGCAGCTACGTGGCGCCGTACGACCTGGTGCGCACCATGCGCGCCTCGATCCTGGTGCTGGGCCCGCTGGTGGCGCGCTTCGGCGAGGCCGAGGTGTCGCTGCCCGGCGGCTGCGCGATCGGCTCGCGCCCGGTGGACCAGCACATCCGCGGCCTGCAGGCGCTGGGCGCCGAGGTCACCGTGACCAACGGCTACATCCGCGCCAGGGCCAGGCGGCTGAAGGGCACGCGCATCGCGATGGACATGGTCACCGTCACCGGCACCGAGAACATCATGATGGCCGCGGCGCTGGCCGAGGGCACCACGGTCATCGAGAACGCCGCGCAGGAGCCGGAGGTGGTGGACCTGGCCCACTGCCTGGCCGCGATGGGCGCGCGGATCGAGGGCGTGGGCACCGCCACGCTGACCATCCACGGCGCCGAGCGCCTGCACGGCGCCGAGTACGAGGTGCTGCCCGACCGCATCGAGACCGGCACCTTCCTGGTCGGCGCGGCGATGACCGGCGGCAAGGTGCGCGCGCGCGGCGCGCGCGCCAACACCATGGACGCGGTGCTGGCCAAGCTGGAGGAGTCCGGCGCGCACATCTCCACCGGGCCGGACTGGATCGAGCTGGACATGGGCGGCCGCCGGCCCAAGGCGGTGAACATCATCACCGCGCCGTACCCGGCGTTCCCCACCGACATGCAGGCGCAGTTCACCGCGCTCAACTGCATCGCCGAGGGCGTGGGCATCATCACCGAGACGGTGTTCGAGAACCGCTTCATGCACGCGCACGAGCTGCAGCGGCTGGGCGCGGACATCCGGCTGGAGGGCAACACCGCGATCATCCAGGGCGTGCCGAAGATGAGCGGCGCGCCGATCATGGCCACCGACCTGCGCGCCTCGGCCTGCCTGGTGCTGGCCGGCCTGGTCGCCGAGGGCGACACCACGGTGGACCGCGTGTACCACATCGACCGCGGCTACGAGAACATCGAGGAGAAGCTGGGCGTGCTGGGGGCGAGGATCCGCCGCCTGCCGAGCTGAGTTGCGCCGTCGGCGCGCGGCGGCCGCCGCGCGCAGGGCCGTTGCATGGTGGCTGCACGGAAAAAGGCCGCGCGAGCGGCCTTTTTTGCTTCCTCTCCCCTCCGGGGAGAGGACCGAGGTGAGGGGGCAGCCTTGCGACAAGGCCGCCGACGAAGCGGGCTTCGGATGGGACTGCGCGGTCAGTTCGGATGGGGCCGTGCGGCAGGCGGGACCGCGCGGCCAGAGCGGCCCCTCACCCCAGCCCTCTCCCCGAGGGGAGAGGGAGTACGGTCAGGGCTGCTTGTAGCTCACCAACTGCAGCTCCAGGTCGCCGCCGTCGCTCTGCGCCAGCTTCACCGGCACCGGGTATTTCTGCGGCGCGTACCAGGCGCTGAAGGCGCGCTCGGCGTCGGTGCGTTCCACCCGCGCGGCCTGGAACCGGCCCGCGGGCACCTGCACCGGCTCCTGGCCGGCCACCTTGAACCGCTGCGTCTCCACGTTGCGCTTCACCGCCACCGGCAGCGCCAGCGCCTGCCGGCCGTCGCGCAGCGCCAGGCCGATCGCCAGCGGCACGGTGTTGCGGTCGACCAGGCCCGGCGCGCTGGCGTAGCCGACCGGGCCCTTGCCGTCGTCGACGGTGACCTGGCGGGCGTTCCAGTCCACCGCGAGATGGCGCTGCTTGCGCTTGATCGCCGCGTCCATGCGGTAGTCGTAGCTCACGGTTTCCGGCGCGCCGCCGTTCCAGCGGAAGCGGGTGGTCTCGCTGGAGCTGGCGCCCAGCGCGGCGGCCAGGCCGCCGGTGCCCTGGGTGCGGTTGCTGTATTCCCACTGGCCGTCGCCGACGGGCTTGAGCGTGATCACCGCCTCGCCGATCGGCTGGCCGCCCTGCAGGACGCGGTAGGTCGCGGTGAAGGGCGCCGGCGCGGAAGTGGCGGCCGCGGCGGCGGCGGCGAACGCCAGCGCGAGGCCGGCGGCGAAGCTGCGGAGGGCGGGGAGCGTGTTCATGGGCCGCAGTCTACGCGCCCCGCCTGAACGTCCCGTGCAGGTTCAGGGCGCGAGCGCGCCGTCGCGCAGTTGCAGCGGCGCGGCGAGGCGGCGGCCGTCGAGCGCCGCGCCGTCCGGCGCGAGATAGGCCAGGCGCCCCTGCGCGATCAGCGCGACCACCGCCGGCAGCAGCCGGTGCTCCTCCGCGAGCAGGCGCTGCGCCAGGCTGTGCTCGTCGTCGTCCGGGCGGACGGCGATGCGCGCCTGCGCGATCACCGGGCCGCCGTCCAGCTCCGCGGTGACGTAGTGCACGCTGGCGCCGTGCTCGGCATCGCCGGCCGCGAGCGCGCGCCGGTGCGTGTGCAGGCCGCGGTACTTGGGCAGCAGCGAGGGGTGGATGTTGATCGTCCGCCCGACCCAGGGCTTCAGCGCCTCGCCGTCGAGGACGCGCATGAAGCCGGCCAGCACCAGCAGCCCGGCGCCGGTGGCGTCGAGGCGGCGGAACAGCTCCCGGTCGAAGTCGCGCCGGCTGGCGTAGGCTTTCGGGTCGAGGGCGAACGCGGGGATGCCGGCGTCGCGCGCCAGCCGCAGCGCATCCGCGTCCGCCCGGTCGCTGCCGGCCGCGGCGAACTCGACCGGCAGCGCGCCGGCGTCGCGCGCGGCGATCAGCGCCTTGAGGTTGCTGCCGCGCCCGGAGGCGAGGACGGCGATGCGCAGGGGTGGGGGCATGTCCGGAGGGTGGTCGTCGGCTTTGGGGCTCGTCATTCCGGCGAAGGCCGGAATCCAGTGAAATGCGTCGTGCGAAGCACTGGAAACGGATTTTGTGTGCTTCGCACGGGTTGCCCGACCGGATTCCGGCTTTCGCCGGAATGACGGCGGGGCGGTCTTGGCGCGTTGCGCTGCTTGAGCGGTCGGTGCGTGCGGTGCGCGGCAGCTAGCCGATCCGCACGCGCTCGTCGCCGTCGGCCTTCACCACCTCGCCGATCACCGCGCTGGCCAGGCCGTGCCTCGCCAGCAGGGCGGAGGCCGCCGCCACGGCGTCGCGCGGCAGGATCACGGTGAAGCCGACGCCGCAGTTGAAGGTGCGCCACATCTCCTCGCGCGCCACCTTGCCCTCGCGCATCAGCCAGTCGAACACCGGCGGCAGCTCGATCGCCGCCGCGTCGATGGCCAGGCCCAGGCCGTCGGGCACCACGCGGATGATGTTCTCCTTCAGGCCGCCGCCGGTGATGTGCGCCATGCCGTGCACCGGCCGGGCCTTCATCAGTTCGAGCATCGGCTTCACGTAGATCGTGGTGGGCGCCATCAGCGCGTCGGCCAGCCTCACGCCGCCGAGGTCGAGCTCCAGCGGGCTGCCGGCGCGCTCGAGGATCTTCCGGATCAGCGAGTAGCCGTTCGAGTGCGGGCCGCTGGAGGCCACGCCGAGGATCGCGTCGCCGGCCACGATGGCCTCGCCGGTGAGCAGCTGCGACTTCTCCACCGCGCCCACGGTAAAGCCGGCCAGGTCGTACTCGCCGGGCGGGTACATGTCCGGCATCTCCGCCGTCTCGCCGCCGATCAGCGCGCAGCCGGCCAGCTCGCAGCCCCGGGCGATGCCGCCGACCACCGCCACGGCGGTGTCCACGTCCAGCCTTCCGGTGGCGAAGTAGTCGAGGAAGAACAGCGGCTCGGCGCCCTGCACCAGCACGTCGTTCACGCACATGCCGACCAGGTCGATGCCGATGGTGTCGTGGCGGCCCAGCTGCTGGGCCAGCTTGAGCTTGGTGCCCACGCCGTCGGTGCCGGACACCAGCACCGGCTCGCGGTAGCGCCCGGCCAGGTCGAACAGGCCGCCGAAGCCGCCCAGCCCGCCCATCACCTCGGGACGGAGGGTGCGCTTGACCAGCGGCTTGATGCGCTCGACCACGGCGTTGCCGGCATCGATATCCACGCCTGCGGCGCGGTAGGTGAGGGCGTCGGACATGGCGGTCCCGGGCGTGTGGAAACGCGCGATTCTACCGCATGTCGCGGCGGCGCCATGCGGCCGGATGGACGCTGCGGGGTGGATTGGGCAGACTTCGGCCGTCCGCCTCCACGGAAGCCTCCCCATGCGCCTGTACCGCCTGCTCTCCGCCCTGTGCCTGCTGGGCCTCGCCGCCGTCCTGCCGCCGGCGCACGCGCAGGGGCAGGCGCCGGCGCAGGCCTCGCCGTACACCGTGGTGGTGCCGGTCACCGACACCAGCGAGGCGCAGCGCGACCAGGCCTTCGCCGACGGGCTCACCCAGGTGCTGGTGCGCGTGGCCGGCGGCCAGGACCTGCGCAGCAAGCCGGGCTACGCCGACGCGCTGAAGGGCGCGCCGGGCCTGGTGCAGCAGTACCAGTACCAGCGCGCCGGCAACGGCCTGGCGGTGCAGGCGACCTTCGACCCGGGCGCGGTGCGCCGGCTGATCGCGCAGATCGGCGTGGCGCCGGCCGGGGTGAAGCCGCCGGTGCTGGCGGTGGTGCGCGGCGCCGACGGCAGCCTGCTCGGCAAGGACGCGCTCGACCCGCTCGGCCAGGCCGTGACCGCCCGCGGCGGCAGCGTGGTCTATCCCGACCCGGCCGGCGCGCCCGACCCGGCCAAGCTGGCGGCCGCCGACCCGGCGACGCTGGCCGCGGTGAGCCAGCAGTACAAGACCGGCCTGATCCTGCTCGGCTCGCTGCAGGGCGGCAGCGCCGACTGGACGCTGATCTCCGGCGGCCAGCCGCAGCACTGGAGCGGCCAGGGCACGACCCAGGCGGCGCTGCTGGCCGACGCCGGCAACGCGCTGGTCGACCGGCTCGGCCAGCAGCTCAACGTGATCGGCAGCACCGTGAGCGACGGGCGGCTGTGGGTCGGCGGGCTCGGTTCGGCGGCCGACTACGCCAACCTGCTCGCCGCGCTGCGCGTCGACCCCGCCGTGCGCCAGGTGGTGACGCTGGGCGCCAAGGACGACGGCATGCTGCTGGCGGTGAAGGCGAGCATGCCGCCGCCGGTGCTGGCCGCGAGCCTGGCGGCGGGCGGCCGCTTCATCCAGGCCGGCCGGCACGAGGGCGCCGACGCCAGCCTGCGCTGGCTGCATTGACGGGGCCGCGCCGCCCGCGCGGGGCGCGCCGAGACGCAAACACTGCAGGGAGACGCCGGGTGAACGAGGACAATGCGCGCCGCTGGCAGCTGCTGGCGATCGTCGTGGCGATCGGCTGGCTGGTGTGGCTGCTCGCGCCGGTGCTGATGCCGTTCGCGGTGGCCGCCACGCTGGCCTACCTGGGCGATCCGCTGGCCGACCGGCTGGAGCGCCTGGGGCTGGGCCGCACGCTGGCGGTGAGCATCGTGTTCGTGGTGCTGGTGCTGCTGTTCGTCGGCGCGCTGCTGCTGCTGGTGCCGTTGGTCTCGCGCCAGGTCGAGAACCTGATCGGCAACCTGCCGCGCTACGGCGACTGGATCCAGAACACCGCGCTGCCGTGGCTGCAGGTGAAGCTGCACCTGGACCCGCACGTGTTCGACACCCAGCGCCTGGTGGCGGCGGTGAAGGAGCACCTGGGCTCGATCGGCAGCGTCGCCGGCGTGGTGCTGGGCAAGGTGTCGCGCTCGTCCATCGGCGTGGTGATGTGGCTGAGCAACCTGGTGCTGATCCCGGTGGTGGCGTTCTACCTGCTGCGCGACTGGGACCGCCTGGTGGCCTACATCGACCGCCAGCTGCCGCGCTCGGTCGAGCCCACCGTGGCGCACCTGGCGCGCGAGGCGGACGGCGTGCTGGGCGCCTTCGTGCGCGGCCAGCTGCTGGTGATGCTGGCGCTGGGCCTGTTCTACGGCGCCGGGCTGGGCGCGGTGGGGCTGTCGGTGGGGCCGCTGATCGGCATGATCGCCGGCCTGCTCAGCTTCGTGCCCTACCTGGGCTTCATCAGCGGCTTCGCCGCGGCGATCATCGCCGTGCTGGTGCAGTACGGCGACTGGACGCACCTGCTGCTGGTCTGCGCGGTGTTCGTCGTCGGCCAGCTGCTGGAAGGCTACGTGCTGGTGCCCAAGCTGGTCGGCGACAAGATCGGCCTGCACCCGGTGGCGGTGATGTTCGCGGTGCTGGCCGGCGGCTACCTGTTCGGCTTCCTCGGCGTGCTGCTGGCGCTGCCGGCGGCCTCGGTGATCCTGGTGGTGCTGCGCTACCTGATGGAGCGCTACCGGATGAGCGACCTCTACACCGTGGAGGGCCCGCAGGACCCGGTGATCGCCGAGGTCGACATCACCGTGCGGCGGGACGGCTCGGTGGAGGCCGAGGCCGTCACGCCGCCGAAGGACGACGACGACGCATGATCCCGCAGCTTCCGCTGGCCCTGCGCTGGCCGCGCCGCCAGCGCTTCGAGCACTTCCACCCCGGCGCCAACGCCGCCGCGCTCGCCGCGGCGCGGATGCTGGCGGAGACGCCGGGCGCGCCCTGGATCTACCTGCACGGGCCGGCCGGGGCCGGCCGCAGCCACCTGCTGCTGGCCGCCTGCCAGGCCGCCAGCGCCGCCGGCCGCCGCGCGCAGTACTTGCCGCTGGCGGCGATCGCCGACCGCGCCGCCGCCATCCGCGGCGTCGCCGGCGGCGAGCTGCTGGCGCTGGACGACCTGGGCGCGATCGCCGGCGACCGCGCCGCCGAGCACGCGCTGTTCGACCTCTACAACCAGACCCGCGCCGAGGGCGGCGCGCTGCTGTTCGCCGCCGACGCGCCGCCGGCGCAGCTCGGCCTGGAGCTGCCCGACCTGCGCTCGCGGCTCGGCGCGTGCACCCAGTTCGCGCTCAAGCCGCTGGACGACGCCGAGCGCCGCGAGGTGCTCAGGGCCCAGGCCGCCGCGCGCGGCATCGAGCTGGACGATGCCGTGCTGGACTGGCTGTTCGCCCGCTACGCGCGCGACATGGGCGCGCTGCTGGACCTGCTCGACCGGCTGGACCAGGCCTCGCTGGCGGCGCAGCGGCGGGTCACCGTGCCGTTCCTGCGCGAATGGCTGCGCGGGGCCGGGCCGTAGCGCCCCGGCGGGCCGCCGCCGCGCTTTCCACCACCACGAGGTGACCGCATGACGCAACCGCCGGCGCTTTCCGAATTCCTGGTGATCTCGCGCGGGCAGTGGGACGCGGACAGGTCGCCCGAAGAAATCCAGGATGCGATCGACCGCTTCTACGAATGGCACGACCGCTTGGTGGCCGCGGGCCGGATGAAGCCGGGCCAGCGGCTGGCGCGGGAACGCAGGATGGTTTCGCGGCAGGGCGTCACGGACGGCCCCTTCGCGGAGGCGCGCGAGGTCGTCGGCGGCTACTGGTTCATCCTGGCGGCCGACCTGGACGAGGCCGCCGCGCTGGTGGCCGGCAACCCGTGCCTGGCCTGCGGGCTGAGCTGCGAGGTCCGCCCGGTCGAGCCGGCCCGCGCCAGCGCCTGGCGCGCGTCCTGCGAGACGCCCGGGCATTTCGCCTGAGGGCCTGTTCGAAATCTTCCGGGGGAGAGCGCCGGGAAGGCCAGCGGGATGAAGCGCGGGCAGGCGCACAGGCAGCGCTCGCCGTTCCGTTGGCGGTCTCGCGTCGGGCTGATCGCGGCCGCCCGCCATGCCGCGCCGCCGCTGACCGGCCCCCACAGGCCGCTTGCACGCCTTCACCCGGCGACGATCCCGCGCGCCGGCCGGTCGAGCGACGAGCGCCGCCTCAGGCCTTCAGCAGCGCCGGCGTCGCGTTGGCGCCGATCGCCTCGACCATCGCCTTCGCCACGTGCAGGTTGCCGGCGACGATGTTGCCGCTGGCGGGCAGGCCGTCGCGGCCGGCGAAGTCGCAGTAGCGCCCGCCGGCCTCGTGCACCAGCAGGGCGCCGGCGGCCATGTCCCAGGGCTTGAGGCCGATCTCGAAGTAGCCGTCGTAGCGGCCGGCGGCGACGTAGGCCAGGTCCAGCGCGGCCGAGCCGGAGCGGCGGATGTCCTCGGCCTGGCCGAGCAGGGCGCGGGTCATCGCCAGCTGGGCGTCCAGGTGGGCGCGCTGGCGGTAGGGGAAGCCGGTGGCGATCATCGCGCCGCCCAGGTTCTCGCGCCTGCCCACGCGGATGCGGCGGTCGTTGAGGTAGGCGCCGTCGCCCTTGCTGGCGGTGTACAGCTCGTCGCGCAGCGGGTCGAACACCACGCCGTACACCGGCACGCCCTTTTCCACCAGCGCGATGGAGACGGAGAAGTGCGGGATGCCGCGCAGGTAGTTGTGGGTGCCGTCGAGCGGGTCGATCACCCAGGTGTGCGGGCTCTTGCCGATGGCGCCGCCTTCCTCGGCGAGGATGGCGTGGTCGGGGTAGGCGCGGCGCAGCTCCTTGACGATCTCGGCCTCGGCCAGGCGGTCGACTTCCGAAGCGAAGTCCATGCGCTGCTTCTCGACGACGTTGAGGCCGTCGATGCGGTTCATGTAGCGCAGGATCACGTGGCCTGCGGCGCGCGCGGCGCGCGCCGCGATGGTGACGGCGGGTCTGGGCATGGCTTCGGCTTTCGAAAGAACGGGTTGCGGCCGGCGATTCTAGCAGAGGCCGGCGGGGTGGGCATGGACGCGCCATCGCCGTCATTCCGGCGCAAGCCGGAATCCAGCGCCTTTCGCGCGCAGGACGTTTGAACATCGCGTGCTTCGCGCGGTTTTGCCAGGACTGGATTCCGGCTTGCGCCGGAATGACGGCGGGCGGTGGCCGGGCCGGTGCTTCCACTATGCTTGCGGGCCCGTTTCCCTTGTCCCGTCGAACGCGCATGACCGATCTCGCCTCCCGTTTCCGCTTCGTGCTGGTGCGCACCTCGCACCCCGGCAACATCGGCAGCGCCGCGCGGGCGATCCGCACCATGGGCTTCACCCGGCTCGAACTGGTGGCGCCCGAGCAGTTCCCCAGCCGCGAGGCCGACGCGCTGGCGGCCAACGCGGTGAGCGTGCTGGCCGAAGCCGGCGTGCACGGCTCGCTGGTCGAGGGGCTGGCCGGGGCGACCTTCGCGCTCGGCCTGTCGGCGCGGCGGCGCGGGGTGAACCTGGAGGAGCTGACCCCGCGCGAGGGCGCCGCCCGCGCGCTGGCCGCGGCGGCGCGCGGCGAGCAGGTGGCGCTGGTGTTCGGCAACGAGCGCACCGGGCTGGAGAACGGGGAGCTGGCGCGCTGCCACGCGATGGTGCGCATCCCCAGCGTGGACGACTACAGCTCGCTCAACCTGGCGCAGGCGGTGCAGGTGATGGCCTACGAGCAGCGCCTGGCGCTGCTGGGCGGCGCCGTGCCGGACGCGCCGCCGGAGCGCGACGAGCCGCCGGCGGACGCGGCGCACATGGAGCGCTTCTTCGACCACCTGGCGCAGACGCTGGACGCGATCGACTTCCACAAGGGCCGCGAGCCGGCCACGATCATGCTGCGCCTGCGCCGCCTGTTCCAGCGCGCGCAGCCGGACGAGCGCGAGCTGCGCATCCTGCACGGCATCCTGGCCGACGCGGAGCGGATGGCGATGCTTGCCCGGAGCAGGGGAGAGAAGTGAGTGGAGAGAAGCGAGTGAAAGCGGTGGCAGGCTCTTCTCTCACTCCTCTCCACTCACTCCTCGCTTCTCACTGCTCGTCGTCCGCCGCCTCGATGCGCGGCGCCGGCGTGACCAGCAGCTTGTCGATGCGCGCGCCGTCCAGGTCCACCACCTCGAAGCGGATGCCGCGCCAGGCGAACACCTCGCCCACCTGCGGGATGCGCCCCAGCGCGGCCATCACCATGCCGGCGGCGGTGCGGTACTCGTGCTCGTCCTCGCCGGGCAGCTTGTTGACGTGCAGCAGCTCGCGCAGGTCGTCGTTGGAGAGCGAGCCGTCGATCAGCCAGCTGCCGTCCTCGCGCGGCACGATCGGCGCGTGGTCCTCGCCGTTGCCGTGGCCGAGCTGGGTGGCGCCGACCACCGCGGCGAGCAGGTCGTTGAGGGTGACCAGGCCCTCGATGTCGCCGTACTCGTCCACCACCAGCGCCACCGGCGTCTCGGCGTCGCGGAATTCCTCCAGCAGGTCCAGCGCGCGCGCGGTGGCGGGCACGAACAGCGGCTTGGCGAGCTTGCGGAACAGCTCGGGCGAGCCGCCGGCGGCCAGCTCGCCGAGCAGGCTCTTGACCTCCAGCACGCCCACCACGTCGCTCTCGCCGCCGCGGTAGACCGGGTAGCGCGAGAAGGCCGTCTCGCGCATCACCGCGATGTTCTCCTCGCGCGGCGCGGCCATGTCCAGCCAGGCGATGCGCGGGCGCGGCGTCATCACGCTGTCCACCGTGCGGTCGCCCAGGCGCAGCACGCGGTTGACCATGTTGCGCTCGTCGGCGTCCAGCACGCCCTGCTCGGCGCTCTCGGCCACCAGCAGGCGGATCTCCTCCTCGGTCACCGCGCCGTGGCGCTGGCCGCTGACGCCGAACAGCTTGAGCAGCGCGCCGCTGGAGGCGTTGAGCAGCCACACGAACGGCATGGTGAGCCGCGCCAGCACCAGCATCGGCATGGCGACGTAGCCGGACAGCTTCTCCGGCGCGGCCAGCGCCAGCCGCTTGGGCACCAGCTCGCCCACCACGATCTGCAGGAAGGAGATCAGCACGAAGCCCAGCACGATGCCGAAGGCGTGCGCGTAGGGCGCCAGCCAGGCGACCCCGGCGTGGTTCAGGGCGCCGGCGATGCGGTCGCCCAGGGCGTCGCCGGCCACCGCGCCGGTGACCAGCATCACCAGGGTGATGCCCACCTGCACGGTGGACAGGAAGTACTCCGGCGCCTCGGCGTGGCGCAGGGCGACCCGGGCGCGGCGGCTGTGCTGGGCCATCTCGCGCAGCCGGCTCTTGCGCGAGGCGACCAGCGCCATCTCCGACAGCGCGAAGAAGCCGTTGCACAGGGCGAGGAGGAGGACGAGCGCGATCTCGGTCAGCATCGCGGAGGCGGGGTGCGGAATGGCATAAGGGCGCAGTGTAAGGCCTGTCGGGCGTGGGCTTCATCCCCGCCGTGCTGCGGTGCAAGGCGGCTGTCCTGTAACATGATTGCCATATACCCCTTCCAGGCGCGCCCCGCATGTTTTCCCTGCAGACGATCTTCGGCAAAGGCGACAAGTTCTACGGCCTGCTCGAGCAGAGCGCGGAGGCCGCCTGCGAGAGCGCCAGGGCGCTGCGCCAGCTGATCTCCGGCGGCGCCGGCGCGCCGGGCATGGCCGCCTTCGCCGCCAGCCGCCAGCGCGAGAAGGCGCTGGCCGCGCAGATCAGCGAGGAGCTGGTCAACACCTTCGTCACCGCGCTGGACCGCGAGGACATCGAGGCGCTCAACGCGGCGCTGTACAAGATCCCCAAGACGGTGGAGAAGTTCGCCGAGCGCTACGCGATCGTCCACGAGCGCGTGGCCGGCGTGGACTTCGCCCAGCGCGCGCAGGTGCTGGAGCAATCGGCCGAGGTGGTGGTGGAGATGATCGGCGAGCTGCGCCGCGGCCTGCGCATCGATCCGGTGCGCAAGCTGCAGGACCGCCTGCAGGCGCTGGAGTCGGAGGGCGACCGCATGCTGGTGGCCACCTACCGCACGCTCTACGCCGAGGGCAGCGACCCGATGAAGGCGATGCTGGCCAAGGACCTGTTCGAGCTGATCGAGAAGGCGATCGACAAGTGCCGCGACGTCGGCAACATCGTCTATTCCATCGTGCTGAAGAACTCCTGAGGCGCGGCGCCATGACGCTCGGCCTGGTCGTCGCGGTGGTGCTGATCGCGCTCGCCTTCACCTACATCAACGGTTTCCACGACACCGCCAACTCGATCGCCACGGTGGTCGCCACCAAGGTGCTCACGCCCGGTCAGGCGGTGCTGCTGGCGGCGGCGACCAACCTGGCCGGCGCGCTGTGGGGCACCGCGGTGGCCAAGACCATCGCCGCCGGCCTGATCGACACGCACGTGGTCGAGGCCGGCCCGCAGCTGCTGATCTGCGCGCTGGCGGCGGCCACGGCGTGGAACCTGCTCACCTGGTGGTGGGGCCTGCCGTCCAGCTCCAGCCACGCGCTGGTCGGCGCGCTGGTGGGCGCGGCGATCGCCGCCTCGGGCGACCGCTTCGGCGCGGTGATCTGGGCGCAGGGCGGCGCGCACTGGTGGCAGGGCAGCGGGGTGATCCCGAAGGTGGTGGTGCCGATGGTGGTGTCGCCGCTGATGGGCTTCGTGATCGGCTTCCTGCTGATGGGCGGCCTGTACGCGCTGTTCGCCTGGCTGGCCGACCGCAAGGGCTGGCTGCGCCGCTTCGGCCGCACGCCGTTCGTCAACGCCTTCTTCGGCAAGGCGCAGATCGCCTCGGCCAGCGCGATGGGCCTGGCGCACGGCATGAACGACGCGCAGAAGAGCATGGGCATCATCGCGCTGGCGCTGGCCGGCGCCACCGCGGCGGGGCAGTTCGACCGCCTGCCGTCCTGGCTGGGCTTCCTGCGCATCGCCGGCAGCGCCGAGGGCGGCTTCGACGTGCCCTCCTGGGTGGCGGTGGTGTGCGCGCTGACCATGGCCGGCGGCACCGCCGGCGGCGGCTGGCGCATCATCAAGACGCTCGGCCACAAGATGGTGAAGCTGCACCCGATCAACGGCTTCGCCGCGGAGGGCAGCTCGGCGGCGGTGATCCTCACCGCCTCGGCCTTCGGCATCCCGGTGTCGACCACGCACAACGTCTCCGCCTCGATCATGGGCGTGGGCGCGGCCAGGCGCTGGAACGCGATCCGCTGGACCGTGGTCGAGCGCATGGTGTGGGCGTGGATCCTCACCCTGCCGATCACCGCGCTGCTGGCCTACGCCTTCGTGCGGCTGGCGCAGCGGTTCTTCTGAGCGTTTGTTCAAAAGCTTCCGGGGAGGATCGCCAGGAAGGCCGGCGGGATGAACCGCGGGCGGGTGTGGAGGCGGCGCGCGGCCTCGCGTCAGGCTGATCGCGGCCGGAGGCCGCTCCCCCAAGGCTTGCGAGGCTCCCGGTAGGAGCGGCCTCCGGCCGCGATGCGCGCGCCGGCCCCGGCGCGGCGGGCGAAGCCGGCCCGCGGGAAGCCTTCAGAAGCTGTCGCCCTCGCGGGCGATCGCCTGTTCGAGCTGGTCGCCGAGCGTGCCCAGCTCGGCGATCAGGCGGTCCAGCTCGTCGGCGTCGAGCAGCTCGTAGGGGCGGTTCTCGCACAGGTGCAGGTAGGGCGAGCCGTCCAGGTCCGCCACCGCGAGGAAGCCGGTGCGCTGCTCCCAGTTGAAGCGCAGGCAGCGCTTGGGGTCGGTGCCGGCCAGCGGGCCGATCGGCGTGGACAGGCGCAGGTAGCGGCGGCCGCCCTCGTCCTCCAGTTCGGCCAGGTAGATGCCCTGGTGGCGGCTCTTCGGCAGCGCGAGGTCGAAGCTGATCAGGTAGGGATCGTTCTGGCGCAGCCGGTGGCGGCTGCCGACGTGGGAACGCACGGCTTCGAAGTGGCGCATGGTGCGGTTTCCTGGACGGGGCCGAGGCGATGGTAACCTGCGGCCCCCGCACCGCCCAAGGGACGCCCATGCAGGACAGCCATGCCCGCGTCTATGCCGCGATCGCCGCGATCCCGCGCGGCCGCGTGGCCAGCTACGGCGCCATCGCCGCGCGCGCGGGCCTGCCGGGGCGGGCGCGGCTGGTCGGGCGCCTGCTCGGCGAGGTGCCCGACGGCATGGAGCTGCCCTGGTACCGCGTGCTGCGCTCCAGCGGGCAGGTCGCCTTCCCGCCGGGCAGCCGCGGTTTCCGCGAGCAGTGCCGCCGCCTGCGCGCCGAGGGCGTGGAGGTGAGGAACGGCCGCGTGCCGCTGTCGCGCTTCGGCATGGACGCCGACCTCGACCGCGAGCTGTGGGGCCTGCCCGGCGGCTGACGCGGCGGTTTTCCGGCGCGCCGCCGCGGCGCGCGCCGACGGCAGCGCCGGGCCGGTTTGCTAGCATGTGCGCGATGCCCGCCCGCGCTCCCCTCGACATCCTCCACAGCGTCTTCGGCTACGCCAGCTTCCGCGGCCAGCAGCAGGCCGTCGTCGAGCACCTCGCGCAGGGCGGCGACGCGCTGGTGCTGATGCCCACCGGCGGCGGCAAGTCGCTGTGCTACCAGATCCCCGCGCTGCTCAGGCCCGGCACCGGCATCGTGGTGTCGCCGCTGATCGCGCTGATGCAGGACCAGGTGGACGCGCTGCGCGAGGCCGGCGTGGCCGCGGCCTACCTCAACTCCGCGCTGGGCGCGGACGACCAGCGCGAGGTCGAGCGGCGCCTGCTGGCCGGCGAGCTGGACCTGCTCTACGTGGCGCCGGAGCGGCTGCTCACCGCGCGCTTCCTGCAGTTGCTGGAAAGCATCGAGGTGGCGCTGTTCGCCATCGACGAGGCGCACTGCGTGTCGCAGTGGGGGCACGACTTCCGCCCCGAGTACCGCGAGCTGACCGTGCTGCACGAGCGCTTCCCGCAGGTGCCGCGCATCGCGCTCACCGCCACCGCCGACCCGCGCACGCGCGAGGAGATCGTCGAGCGGCTCGCGCTGCAGCAGGCGCGGCGCTTCCTGTCCAGCTTCGACCGGCCCAACATCCGCTACCGCGTGGCGCTCAAGCACAATCCGCGCACGCAGCTGATGCAGTTCCTCGACGGCCACCGCGGCGACGCCGGCATCGTCTACGCGCTGAGCCGCAAGAAGGTGGACGAGACCGCCGCCTGGCTGGCCGAGGCCGGCATCGAGGCGCTGCCCTACCACGCGGGGCTCGACGCAGCCACGCGCGCGGCCAACCAGCAGCGCTTCCTGCGCGAGGACGGCGTGGTGATGGTGGCCACGGTGGCCTTCGGCATGGGCATCGACAAGCCCGACGTGCGCTTCGTGGCGCACCTGGACCTGCCGCGCTCGATGGAGGGCTACTACCAGGAGACCGGCCGCGCCGGCCGCGACGGCCTGCCGGCCGAGGCGTGGATGATCTACGGCCTGGCCGACGTGGTGACGATGAGCCAGATGATCGCCCAGTCCGAGTCGGCAGACGAGCGCAAGCGCATCGAGCGGCAGAAGCTGGAGGCGCTGCTGGCCTACGCCGAGACCACGCGCTGCCGGCGCGAGCTGCTGCTCGGCGCCTTCGGCGAGGACTACCGCGGCCCGTGCGGGCGCTGCGACAACTGCGTGGAGCCGCCCGGGACCTGGGACGCCACCGTGCCGGCGCAGAAGGCGCTGTCGGCGGTGTACCGCAGCGGCCAGCGCTTCGGCGCCGGCCACGTGATCGACATCCTGCGCGGGGTGGACAGCGAGCGCATGGGCCAGCTCGGCCACGACAGGCTCTCCACCTTCGGCATCGGCGCCGACATGGACGAGCGCGGCTGGCGCTCGGTGTTCCGCCAGCTGCTCGCCGCCGGCCTGCTGGAGGCGGACGCGGAAGGCTACGGCACGCTGCGCCTCACCGCGGCCAGCCGCGAGGTGCTCAGGGGCGAGCGCCGCGTGCATCTGCGCGAGGACGCGCGCCCGGTGCGCGCCGCGCGCAGGCGGCGCGACAGCCAGCCGGTCACCGGCGCCAGCCTCGGCATCGAGGCCTACGAGCAGCCGCTGTGGGACGCGCTGCGCGCCCTGCGCACGCAGCTGGCCAAGCAGCAGGGCGTGCCGCCCTACGTGGTGTTCCACGATGCCACCCTGCTGGCGATGCTGCGCGCGATGCCGGCCAACGAGGAGGAACTGGCCCAGGTCAGCGGCGTGGGCGAGGCCAAGCTCAAGCGCTACGGGCGCGATTTCCTGGCGGTGCTCAACGCCGGTTGAGCCTCCGCGCGCGGGCCGGTGCTTGCGCGCGGTCCTTCGCGTCCCTACAACGGATGGCATGATGCAGTGAACCCGGACCGCGCCCGCGGCCCGCCCGCCTTCCGCCCGAGGAACGCCGATGCATGACGCTCCCCTCATCGCCACCATCGTCAGCGGCATCGTGCTGGCCTTCGTGTTCGCCGCCGTCGCGCACCGGCTGAAGCTGCCCGCGCTGGCCGGCTACCTGCTGGCCGGCGTGGTGGTGGGGCCGTTCACGCCGGGCTACGTGGCCGATGGCCACCTGGCGCACCAGCTGGCCGAGCTCGGCGTGGTGCTGCTGATGTTCGGCGTGGGGCTGCACTTCTCGCTGAAGGACCTGCTCTCGGTGAAGGCGGTGGCGATCCCGGGCGCGCTCGGCCAGATGGCGGCGGCGACCGTGCTCGGCATGCTGCTCGGCTGGGTGCTGGGCTGGCCGCTGGCGCAGGGCCTGGTGTTCGGCCTGGCGCTGTCGGTGGCCAGCACGGTGGTGCTGCTGCGCGCGCTGGAGGAGCGCCGGCTGATGGACAGCGAGCGCGGCCGCATCGCGGTCGGCTGGCTGATCGTCGAGGACCTGGCGATGGTGGTGGCGCTGGTGCTGCTGCCGGCGGTGGGGCGCGCGCTGGGCGGCGAGGCGATGTCGCCGGGCGCGCTCGCCGGCACGGTCGCGCTGACCCTGGGCAAGGTCGCGCTGTTCGTCGCGCTGATGCTGGTGGTCGGCAAGCGGCTGATCCCGTGGACCCTCGCCCGCGTCGTGCGCTTCGGCTCGCGCGAGCTGTTCCGCCTGGCGGTGCTGGCGATCGCGCTGGGCGTGGCCTTCGGCGCGGCCGGGCTGTTCGGCGTGTCGTTCGAGCTGGGCGCGTTCTTCGCCGGCATGATGATGGGCGAGTCCAAGCTCGCCCACGACGCCGCCGAGGAGACGCTGCCGCTGCGCGACGCCTTCGCGGTGCTGTTCTTCGTCTCCATCGGCATGCTGTTCAACTACCACGTGCTGCTGGAGCAGCCGCTGGCGGTGCTGGCCGCGCTCGCGGTCATCCTGCTCGGCAAGTCGCTGGCGGCGCTGGGCATCGTGCTGGCGTTCCGGCGGCCGTTGCTGACGGCGCTGACCATCGCGGTCAGCCTGGCGCAGATCGGCGAGTTCTCCTTCATCCTGATCGGCGTGGGCGTGGCGCAGAACCTGGTGAGCAGCCAGGCGCAGGACATCCTGCTCGCCGCCGCGATCGTCTCGATCCTGCTCAACCCGCTGCTGTTCCTCTGGCTCGACCGCATGCAGCCCCGGCTGGAGGCGCGCGCGGCGCAGGCCGGCGCCGCGCCGGAGGCGGCGGCGGCCGAGGCGGCCGTCGCCGCGCTGCGCGACCACGTGGTCGTGGCCGGCTACGGCCGCCTCGGCCAGCTGGTCTGCGCCGGCCTGCGCCAGTCGGGCGTGCAGGCGCTGGTGATCGAGATCGACGAGGAACGCGCGGCCGCGGCGCGCGGGGCGGGCATGGCCACGATCGCCGGCAACGCCGCGCAGGACGAGGTGCTGGCGCGCGCCGGGTTGGAGCGGGCCCGCTCGCTGGTGGTGGCGATGCCGGACGTGTTCGAGGCCGGCGAGACGGTGCGCGTGGCGCGCCTCGCGCAGCCGCGGCTGCCGATCCTGGCCTGCACCGGGTCGCAGGACGAGCTGGCGCACCTGCGCGCGCAGGGCGCCGACCAGGTGGTGCTGGAGATGCGCGAGGTGGCGCAGGGCGTGCTGGCCCGGCTCCGGCAGGACGGGATGCTCGCCGGCCCCGCCGCGGAAGCCTGAAGGCGGTCGCGCCTGTGGGCAAAGGACTACACGCGGAAGCGTTCGCGGCCGCTACGCCGTGGCTGGCCGGCGCGGCATGCTCTGCGGGCTTCGGCCGTGCAGGTGGCGTCCATGAAGATCGTGTTTTCCCTCCGCGAGGACAAGGCGGGCCTGTGGTGCATCTGCATCGGCCAGGTGACGCTGTTCAGCCAGCTGCAGCTGGCCCCGGCGATCCGGCTGGCCCGCACGCTGGCCAGGGACGAGCACCACCGCTCCGGCCGGCACGTGGCGGTCGAGCTGCCCGGGCCGGATTCCACGATCGAGCTGGCCCACTACCGCCATTCCCCCGAGGCCGCCTGACCCGCCCTCCGGCGACGCGCCGGCCTGCGGCGGCCAAAATATTCGTCCGGACCCGGCCCTTTGGCACGATTCGCGCATGGCTTCTTGCCGGTAATCGCTTTTTGCGAGGAGCGGCACGGGATGCGTCATCCAGCCATGGCTCGGGTCGTTGTATGCTTGAAGGCAGAAGCGCCGTGACGTCGGTGCCCGGATCACCGCGCGGTGACCGCACTTCGCCATCGGATCGATGGAGTTGCCGCGCGGTGCGCGTTTCCGCATGCCGGCGTCGTGGCCTGACGGGGAGTCGGGCGGTATCCAGGCTATTGAGGGGTAGCTGAAGATGCGCAAGGGGGCAGGGAGTAGCGTCTGGCTGCGGCATCTGGCCGTTGCGGCGGCATATGCCGCCGCTTTCGCGTTGCTCCGCGAAATTTCGTTTTCCCACTGGGTTCTGTTCGCCGGCCTGCGCCTGGGCGCGCTGCTGCTGGTGCCTTACCGCTACTGGCCGGCCCTGCTGGCCGGAGAGCTGGTTCCGCTGGGCTATACCAGCCTGAACTGCCTGCCGGAATTCGGCTGGCTGTGGTCGGTGCTAATACTGGTGCCGCCGATCGGCTTGGCGATGCCGGTGGTCTGGGTATGCCGTGAGCGGCTTCCACTGTTCTCGGCCCAGGATGGCGTAGATATGGGCGTGCTGTTGCTGTGCGCCCTGCTGGTGTCCATCGTCTGGACGGCCATGAACCTTGGGACCATGGCAGTGACACCGATTCCTGCAGGTTATCCGCCGCTGTCATATACCGTGCTTGCCAGCCGCTGGTTCCTCGGCAATTACCTGGGTGTGCTCACCGTGGTGCCGCTGGCCTTGCTGGTACGCCAGGAGCTTGCCGTCACTCCGTGGCGGCAGTTGTGGGCGCGTCTGTCCGAGAGCCGGCTGTTCCTGGAGAGCGTTTCGCTGCTCCTGCCGAGCCTGGCCCTGCTGGTCTGGCTGGGGCTGGTGGCGACCGCGGACATGCGGCAGGTCGCGCGGATGGCGATGTTCCTGCCGGTGGCGGGGCTGGCACTCCGCCATGGCTGGCGCGGCGCGGCGGTGGGCGGCACCGCGGCCAGCATCGCGGTGGTGCTGACCATGCCCGCCAAGTACGACCACGGCACGCTGCTGGGCCAGGTCTTCATCGCCTTCACCATCACCACCATGCTGTTGCTGGGCGCGCGCATTGCCGCGCTGCTGCAGCGCGAGCGGCAGGAGCGCGTGGATGCCCGCCTCGCGCTCGCGCTGGCGCAGCGGAACGTCCATCTCAACGAGCTGCAGCTGCAGCAGACCTCCTTCGCGCTGGAGCAGATCCGCGAGACGGTGCAGTCGACCTACGGCCAGATGATGGCCCGGCTGCGGCACTCGCTGCCCAGTACCGACGAGCGCAACTACCACCGGCAGGCGGTGGTGGCGCAGGAGCAGATGTACCGCCTGGCGGACAGCCTGTACCCGCAGGTGTGGCGCGAGCGCGGCCTGCCCGGCGCGCTGCGCGAGGGCGCGATGGCGCGCATGCTGAGCGAGGCCGGCATCGCCTACTGGTGCGACTTCCGCGGCTCCGGGTTGGGACGGCTGTCCTCGACCGTGCTCATCGCGCTGTACCGGCTGGCGTGCGAGGCGGTCGCCTACCTGTGTTCCAGGCGCAACGTCAGCGAGCTGCGCGTCCGCGTGCGTTGCGGCGTGTCCAACGGGCGCTGCTGGGCGGTCCTGTGCATCGACAGCCATGCCAACGTGGAGCGGCTGGGCCGGATACGCTGGGAGGAGCTGCAGCCGCGCCTGTCCCGCACGACCGGCGGCATGGGGCTGGAGGCGATCCGCGATCGCGCCGAGATCTTCGAGGGCAAGGTGCATGCCCGTCCGCTGCGCGATGGCCAGCGGATCAGCATTCTGCTGGTCGATCCCGGATGACTGCTGGCCGATTCCGCATAGACGAACGGCGGCCTCGGCCGCCGTTCGTTTATGCCGGTTTTCCTTGAATCACTGCTTGTGCGTATTGCACTCGATCGGATCGCAATTGCCGGTCGCCACGGCGTTGAGCATGACCGCGCCACTGACCAGCGGCGTCGCCGTCACCTGCACCGAGCTGTCCTGGTAGACGGTCTCGCCTTGCTGCGAGGCGTCGTCCGGCTGCGTGGCCGGTGCGTCCTGCGGGGTGGTCACCAGCTGGGCGTCGCGCCCCATCGGCAGCACCAGGTAGACGCCGTTGGCCGTGGCGAAGGCGCCGCGCACGTTGCCGTTCGTGTCGTTGATCTGGATGTAGCGGACGCCGTCGCGGACGAACACGTAGACATGCCAGTGCGGGCTTGCGCTGACGTCCGGCGCGTTCGGCCAGGACTTGCCCAGGTCGTTGGCCGGGGGTTGGTCCGCCAGCGCGGGCAGGGAGCACGCCATCGCGATCAGCCCCGTCAGTGCGGAGCGCCACAGAATGCGTTTGAACATAAGCCTTTCCCCTCGAAAGTGGCTTGAGCTCTGGGATGAGCCCGTCCAATGTAGCACCGCCCAAGATGATTTCCGTGCGGAGGTCGCTAAACGCGGAAGGGGGGGGCTCCGATCGCCGGAGCCGGCGCTGTTCCAGCCGCCTGGCGGCAGCTTGTCGCGCAGGCCGCATCCCGGCATGGTGCGGTGATTCTGACGAACCGCCCGAGTTCGAGACACAAGCCGACTATCTGCGCTGCCATCATCTGCTGCTGCCTTAGCGCACGAGGCATATTTCGTCGTGAGGCTGCAATGCGCCTGGCGCCATTGCTTTCAGATCAAGCCACTTCTTGCCCTTCCTCCCTTCGAGCAGGGAGTGGAACAAGTTGAAGCCGTCCACATGGATGGCTGTGCGCATTTCCATTCCCTGGAAAAGGCAACGCCACCTCGAGAGGTGGCGTGCGGCCCGACGACCGAAACCGTCGGGGATGTACTACCCATCGCATGGGGTTCGAAGTTTGGTTTCAACCATTGGTTGAGCTTTATGTTCAAACGATGTTGGCAGGCGTTCCCACTGTGCTGCCAATAGGACGCGCACAACAAAAGGTAATTCCTAAGCTTTCCGGACCAAAATGGGTCGCAATTCCTGGATCGAAATCTGCCGAAGAAGCCTTAAAAACAGTGGTTTAAGGTCTTCTCCGCGGTGATTGAAACGGTAGCAGACTTC
>NZ_QGHC01000021.1 GCF_003148905.1 Fulvimonas soli
GCCGCCAACCATCGCGCACAAACCGGCAACAACGCAGTACCCTCCAACCCCGGGCTTTATCAGTAATCACTGGTACGGCTGATGGGGGCAGGTCACTTGCAAGCGCTGAGTCTTTGGCCAAAGACCTCGTGCTGTCTGAGTGGCGCTATGGCGGCACTTATGCCCAAGCAAACCGTGGCTCACTACCTGTGCTGTCCGTCGAGCAGTCAATGCCTGTGGGTTGGCTGGCCGGCGTCTTTGGCCGCAAACCCTCTGGCTACACTTTCTACCGCCATGAGGGTTAGGCTGCTGCTTAACAATTCATTCAAGCCGAAGCCGCTTCGCGGCTCGGCTTAATTCTGGCGTTAGGCGTCAAAAGGCAAATCGGTCGCCTGTATTCTTGTGCTCGCCTTGGCTTGGTCGCTTATCGCCATCTACAACAACACACTCGGTGTCCATGCCAGACATTTCGTTCAAGGCGGGCTTTACCGTCGCCCAAATTGAGTGTTGGGTGGTCTGAAAAGAGGAGATCCCGCATGGGACGCTTTGTCATTGTCGCGTACAAGCCCAAGCCTGGCATGGAGCAGGCGCTGCTGGCGGTGGTCAAAAAGCATGTGGCCGTTCTCCGCTCCGAACGGCTTGTCAGCGACAAGCCACCCTATGCCATGCGTGCCGCTGACGGGACGATCATCGAGGTTTTCGAGTGGCGGTCGATCGAGGCAATCCATGCCGCGCATGGCAATCAGGCCGTCCAGGCTCTGTGGAGCGAGTTCGGTGCCGCCTGCGACTGTGTGCCATTGTCATCGCTTGCGGAGGCCCAGCAGATGTTTGCTGAGTTTGAGCCAGTGGATATCTCCATCGGTGCCGCCTGACGGTTCGGTCAAGCCGACGCCGCTTCGCGGCGCGGCTTGACCCAGGCGTTAGGCCCCACTTGAACATTCCTGATTGTGGGCGCCTTGTCGCGGCGATGGCTCGCGGGCAGCCATTGCGGCAGCCAGTCCAGCGCACGGCCGGCATGGATGGAGTTCCGGCAGGGCGCATGCAGCGCGGGGCGGTGCGGGCTGGCGGCGGCCAGGCGCTGCTGGCGCGGTCGCTTGCGGGACGTGGATGCCATACGGAAGCGCCGCATGCTGCCCGTGGTGGCGTGGCGTGAAGCGGTCGCGCCGCACACGCCGCTCAAGTTCCCGCGGAGACGGTCGATACCCCGTCCGAACGCAAAGAACGCCATGGCGCGGGGCCGCCGGGATGAACCCGGCCGGCGGCGTGCGCCGTCACCGCTGCATGAGCACCGCCGTGTCCGCACGCCATACCCAACCCGCCGAACAGCCTTCGCCGCCGCACGACGCCGTGTCCGGCGCGGGGCTGCACGCGCTGGGCGGGCTGGCGCACAAGCGCGTGCTCGACTCGGTGGCGCAGTTCACCCACCACCGCGACATCGACGCGCTGGACCAGAGCCTCACGCTGTCGCTGGCCGAGCTGGCCGGCGCGCGCGCGGTGACGCTGTACAAGCGCGCCGGCGAGGCCGGCATCACGCCGGAGAGCCTGGTGCGCTGCACCGCCCGCGCGCACGGCGGCCACATCATCGAGTCGCTGGAGCCGGCCGCCGGCGTGCCGCTGCTGGAGTCGATGCGCCAGTGCGCGGCGCAGATGCACGGCCGCATCGAGCGCACCGAGGGCGGCGGCTGCCACATGCTGGTGCCGATCCACCGCGACGGCCAGGCGCTGGGCGCGCTGCTGCTGGAGGACCTGTACGCGCCCGACGCGCTGCGCCTGCTGGTGGACGGCTTCGCGCGCATCTACGCCAACTACATCGTGCTGCTGCACGAGAGCGAGCGGGACAAGCTCACCGGCCTGTACAACCGCCGCACCTTCGAGCGCCAGCTGCAGCGGCTGCTGCAGCGCGAGGGGCGGCTGTGGCTGGCGATCCTGGACATCGACCACTTCAAGCGCATCAACGACACCTACGGCCACCTGTACGGCGATGAGGTGATCCTGCTGCTGGCCCAGCACATGCGCGCCAGCTTCGGTCCGGAGGACGTGCTGTTCCGCTTCGGCGGCGAGGAGTTCGTGGTGCTGCTGGCCGCCACCGACCCGACCGGCGCGCACGAGGCGCTGGAGCGCTTCCGCGCGCGCGTGGCCGGCCACGACTTCCCGCAGATCGGCCGCGTCACGGTCAGCGTCGGCTTCGTCGGCGTCGGCGCGCACGACTACCCGGCCACGGTGCTCGACCGCGCCGACAAGGCACTGTACTTCGCCAAGAACCACGGCCGCGACCGCGTCGCCCACTACGAGGCGCTGGTGGCGCAGGGCGCGCTGGGCGCCGCCGCGCCGGTGGGCAGCGTCGATCTGTTCTGACGGTTCCTTAGCCGGCGCTCGGCGCCTGTTTACGATCTCCCCGTGCTCCGCCGGGTAGCCGTCTGCGCGCGGGCCAAGGAAGAGCGAAGGAGTGCGCCGGTCTGCGATGGCGCGGCAGGGTGGGGTGCGGCGAGGGTCAGGGCATCGCGGCCGCAGGCCGCTCCCACAAGGCTGGCGAGGCTCCCTGTGGGAGCGGCCTCCGGCCGCGATCAACCTGACGCGAGGCCGCCAACGGCCTCGGTGCTGTCCGTCGAAGCCATGCTCCACGCCGGGTGGTCGGACGCGGCTTTGCCTGGCTGGAGGAAGCGCGGGAGGCAATGGAAGAACGGTGAGTGCCGCCTCCACACTCACCCGCGCTTCATCCAATCGGTCTTCCCGGCACCCATCCCACCGGAAGATTTTTGAACAGACGCTCAAGGTGGCGGCAGGTCCAGCTCGTCCCCGTCGCCTTCGGGCAGCGGTTCGGGGTCGGCCTCGCGCTCGGGATGCGCGTGGCCGGGGTTGCGGATCTCCTCGTCCGGCGGCTGGATGCCGGGCTGGACGATGGGCGGCTGCGGGTTCATCGGGTTGGCGGGCATGGCGGATGCTCTCCGTTGGCGGGGGAGTCATCAGCATTGGCCGGCCGCCGTAAACGCGGTGCGAGCGACGGGTGAAGGCACGCGCCGCCGGGCGCGCAGGCGGGGGCGCCGGTGGCTGGCGGGACGGCCGTTCCCCTCCGCCGCGGATGTTGCTAGCACCCGTCCCCCCGGTCCGCGGCGGGCGCCTGGCACAGCAGCAGCCGGTAGGCCGGGTGGGCGCTCTCGTCGCGGTACGGATAGCCGAGGCGGTCGAGGAAGCCGGCCAGCAGCGGCCGCTCGGCCGGCGGCACCTGCAGGCCGACCAGGATGCGGCCGGTGTCGGCGCCGTGGTTGCGGTAGTGGAACAGGCTGACGTTCCAGTCCGGGTGCAGGTGGTCGAGGAAGCGTACCAGCGCGCCGGGCCGCTCGGGGAACTCGAAGCGGTACAGCAGCTCGTCGCGCGCCAGCGGCGAGCGTCCGCCCACCATGTGGCGCAGGTGCGTCTTGGCCAGCTCGTCGTCGGTGAGGTCGAGCACGCCGAAGCCGTGCGCGGCGAAGGCCGCGGCCAGCAGCGCGCGCTCCCCCGCCCCCGCGGTCTGCACGCCGACGAAGATGTGCGCGCGCGCGGCGTCGCCGATGCGGTAGTTGAACTCGGTGACCGCGTGCTGGCCGAGCACCGCGCAGAAGCGGCGGAAGCTGCCGCGCTGCTCGGGGATGGTCACCGCGAACACCGCCTCGCGGCGGTCGCCCAGCTCGGCGCGCTCGGCGACGAAGCGCAGGCGGTCGAAGTTGAGGTTGGCGCCGGAGACGATCGCCAGCAGCGCGCCCGCGCCGCCGCGCGCGGCGGCGTACTGCTTGAGGCCGGCCAGCGCCAGCGCGCCGGAGGGCTCGGGCACGCTGCGCGTCTCCTGGTAGAGGTCGCGCATCGCCGCGCAGATCGCGTCGGTGTCCACCCGCAGCATCGCATCGGCGTGTTCGCGGCACAGCGCGAAGGTGAGCGCGCCGACCTGCTTCACCGCGGTGCCGTCGGCGAACAGGCCCACCTCGTCCAGCGCTACGCGCCGGCCCTGTTCCAGCGAGCGTGCCATCGCGTCGGCGTCGGCGGCCTGCACGCCGATCACCCGCACCTCCGGCCGCAGCGTCTTCAGCACCGCCGCTACGCCGGCCAGCAGGCCGCCGCCGCCCACCGGCACGAACACCGCTTCCAGCGGGCCCGGGTGCTGGCGCAGCAGCTCCAGCGCGACGGTGGCCTGGCCGGCGATCACGTCGGGGTCGTCGAACGGGTGCACGAACACCGCGCCGCGCGCGGCGACCAGGCGCGCGGCCTCGGCCTGCGCCTCGCTGTAGGAGTCGCCGGCAAGGACCACTTCCACCATCGCGCCGCCGAGGCGGCGCACCGCCTCCACCTTCACCGCCGGCGCGGTCACCGGCATCACGATGGCGGCGCGGATGCCGAGCCGCGCCGCGGCCAGCGCCACGCCCTGCGCGTGGTTGCCGGCGGAGGCCGCCACCACGCCGCGCGCGCGCTGCGCGGCGTCGAGCGCGGCCATCTTCGCGTAGGCGCCGCGCAGCTTGAAGGAGAAGATGCTCTGGCGATCCTCGCGCTTGAGCAGCACGCGCGCACCCAGCCGCGCGGAGAGCAGCGGCGCCTCCTCCAGCGGCGTCTCGCGCGCCACCTCGTACACCGGCGCGGCCTGTGCGCGGCGCAGCACTTCGCCGGCCGCGGGCGCGGCGCGTGGGCCGTCCGCAGCGGCGGGCAGGGCGCTCACGCGGCGCGCGCCTCCGCGGCGGGATGCTCCACCGCCAGCACGTCCACCAGCTTGCGCGTCTGGCTGAGCACCTGCGCCAGGCAGCGCTCGTCGCCCACCACGGTGAGCACCAGGCGCGATACCGAGGGGTCCTCGGTGACGCTGACGTGCAGTGCATCGATGTTGTGGCCGCGCGCGGCGAACAGCCCGGCCACGCGCACCAGTGCGCCGGCCTCGTTCTGCAGCAGGATCGACAGCGTGTGTTTCATGGTGGCGCTCCGTGGGTGCATGGTGGTGAGTCCGTGGATGAAGGCCCCTCTCTGTCCGGGGGAAGGGGATGAAGCCGCACGCTTCCCTGTGCGATCCCTCTCCCTCCGGGAGAGGGTGCCGGCAGAGCCTGCCCCGGACTTGATCCGGGGCGGGTGAGGGTGCGGCCAGCGCGAAGCGTCGAGGCTTCGCCGCACCCTCATCCGGCCCTGCGGGCCACCTTCTCCCGGAGGGAGAAGGGAAAACCCTTCAGAACATCGACGTGGCGGGAATCTCGACCTCCTTCGCTGGTGCCGCCGCGCGTGCCGGGATGAAATCGCCGGTGATCATCTGCGCGTAGGTCGCCCCCGGCCCCACCATCGGGTACACGCCCGCGTCGGGGTCGATCATCACTTCCAGGAAGGCCGGGCCGTCGAAGGCGAGGAAGTCGGCGACGGTCTCCTCCAGCTTCGCCCGGTCCTCCAGCCGCCGCGCCCAGGCGAAGCCGTCGGCCTCGGCGGCCTTGACGAAATCCTTGCGGTGCAGGCTCTTGTCCGAGGCCATGAAGCGGCCCTTGAAGAACAGCTTCTGCCACTGCCGCACCATGCCGTCGCCCTGGTTGTTGAGCACCAGGATCTTCACCGGCAGGCCGTAGGTGGTGACGGTCTCCAGCTCGCCCAGGTTCATGCGGATGCTGGCGTCGCCGTCCACGTCGATCACCAGCGCGTCCGGCCGCGCGAACTGCGCGCCGATCGCCGCCGGCAGGCCGAAGCCCATGGTGCCCATCGAGCCGGAGGTCAGCAGCTGGCGCGGCGCGCGGAAGGTGAGGTACTGCGCCGCCCACATCTGGTGCTGGCCCACGCCGGTGCTGACCACCGCGCGGCCCTGCGCGTGGCGGTCGATCGCCTCCAGCACGGCGTAGGGCTGGATCAGCGGGCTGGCGCGGTCGTAGTCCAGCGCGTGGTCGCGCTTGAGCGCGGCCACGTGCGCGTGCCATTCGGCCAGCTCGGTGCGCACGCCGTGCGCGCGGCCCCACGCGGCGAGCCGGCGCAGCGCGCGCGCCAGCGGGCCGACGTGGTGCCAGTGCACGCGCTTGACCTTGTCGATCTCGGCCGGGTCGATGTCGATCTGCGCCAGGAAGCGCGCGTTCGGCGCGAACGCCTCCGGCACGCCGGCGACGCGGTCGTCGAAGCGCGCGCCCAGCGCGAACAGGAAGTCGCAGTCCTCCACCGCGTAGTTGGCGTAGGCGGTGCCGTGCATGCCCAGCATGCCCAGCGACAGCGGATGCGCGCCGTCGAAGCCGCCCAGCCCCATCAGCGTGGTGGCAACCGGCAGGCCGAAGGCTTCCACGAATTCGGCCAGCGCCGGCGCGGCGGCGCCGGCGACCACGCCGCCGCCGGCGTAGACCAGCGGGCGCTTCGCGCGGCGCAGCGCGTCGAAGAAGGCCGCGCAGTCGGCGTCGGAGAGCTCGGCGTGCTCCACCTGCGCCAGCCGCGCGCGGTAGCCGGGCAGCGGCAGCTCGCCCGCGCCGGCATAGCGCAGCGGGGCGTTCTGCACGTCCTTGGGAATGTCCACCACCACCGGGCCGGGCCGGCCGCTGCGCGCGATGGCGAAGGCGGTGCGCAGGGTGGCCTCCAGCTTCGCCGCGTCGGTGACCAGGAACACGTGCTTGGCGCAGGCGCCCATGATGTTGCTGATCGGCGCCTCCTGGAAGGCGTCGCTGCCGATCGCCGCGGTGGCCACCTGGCCGCAGATCACCACCAGCGGGATCGAGTCGGCCATGGAGTCGCGCACCGGCGTCACCGTGTTGGTGGCGCCGGGGCCGGAGGTGACGATGGCCACGCCCACCTTGCCGGAGGCGCGCGCGTAGCCGGCCGCCATGAAGCCCGCGCCCTGCTCGTTGGCCGGCACCACCAGCGGCATCGGCTCGCCGCCGTCCGCGCGCGGGTGCGCCACGTTGTAGCGGAACACCGCGTCGTACACCGGCAGGATGGCGCCGCCGGAGTAGCCGAACAGCACGTCCACGCCTTCGTCCGCGAGGACCTGCACCACCACGTCGGCGCCGCTCATCGCCTGGCCGGCGCGCGGGTGGCGGTCGGTGTCGGTGGTGGGGACTGGCAGTGCTTGGGTGGTCACCGGGGGTTCCTTGGGCGTGGCGGGATCGTGTCTGGGGCGATAGCGGCATCGCGCAGGCTCTCCTCCGCGCGTCGTCCCGGGGCAGGCCGGGATCCAGGGGCGACCGCGCTCGGCGCGGGCCGCGCAGTCACTGGATTCCGGCCCCGGATCGGGTCCGGGGCAGGCCCTGCGCCGGAATGACGGCGGAAAGAGGGCGCCACCGCTCAGCCCACCTTCTTCAGCGGCTCGGCGGACGGCTGCGGCGCGGCGGCCTGCAGCCAGGGCATGCGCGCGCGCAAGCGTTTGCCGACCTGCTCGACCGGGTGCTCGAGGTCGGCCTGCTTGTACTGCTTGTAGTTCGGCAGGCCGGCCTGGTATTCGGCGATCCAGTTCTTGGCGAAGGTGCCGTCCTGGATGTCCTTGAGCACTTCCTTCATGCGCGCCTTCACGCCGGCGTCGATCACGCGCGGGCCGCTCACGTAGTCGCCGTACTGCGCGGTCTCGGAGACGAACTCCAGCATCCGCGTGATGCCGCCCTCGTAGAACAGGTCCACGATCAGCTTCAGCTCGTGCAGCACCTCGTAGTAGGCGATCTCCGGCTGGTAGCCGGCCTCCACCAGGGTCTCGAAGCCGGCCTGCACCAGCGAGCTGGCGCCGCCGCACAGCACCGCCTGCTCGCCGAACAGGTCCGTCTCGGTCTCCTCCTTGAAGTCGGTCTTGATCAGCAGCGCGCGGCCGCCGCCGATGCCGTCGGCATAGGCCTTGGCCTTCGCCTCGGCCTGGCCGCTCACGTCCTGGTGCACCGCCCAGATGCAGGGCACGCCGCGGCCGATCTCGTACTCGCGGCGCACCAGCGCGCCGGGGCCCTTGGGCGCGACCAGGATCACGTCGACGTCCTGGCGCGGCCCGATCTGCCCGAAGTGCACGTTGAAGCCGTGCGCGAACAGCAGCGCCGCGCCGGGCTTGATGTTCGGCGCGATGGCGTCGCGGTACAGCGCCGGCTGCACCATGTCGGGGGTGAGCACGGCGACCAGGTCGGCGCCCTTCACCGCCTCGGCCGGCTCGGCCACGTTGAACCCTTCCGCGCGGGCCTTCTCCCACGAGGGGCCGCCCTTGCGCAGGCCGACCACGACGTCGAGGCCGGAGTCGCGCAGGTTGAGGGCGTGGGCGCGGCCCTGGCTGCCGTAGCCGAGGACGGCGATGCGCGCCTTGGCGAGCGTGTCGTTGGTGGTGCTCATGCGGTGACTCCTGCGGTAGTGGGTTTGGAAGTCTGGAAGGCCGGGCCGGATGCGCCCGGGCCAGGGTGGGTGGTGGCGCCGTCCGAGGCCGAGCCGACCATCAGCGCGTACTTGGCCAGCGCGCCGCGGGTGACCTTGGGCGCGGGCGGCTGCCAGGCCGCGCGGCGCGCGGCGAGGTCGGCGTCGGTGGCGATCGTGCGGGCCACCGCGTCGATGACGATGCGGTCGCCGTCCTCCAGCAGCGCGATCGGGCCGCCGCGCGCCGCCTCCGGCGCGATGTGGCCGACCATGTAGCCGTGGGTGGCGCCGGAGAAGCGGCCGTCGGTGATCAGCGCCACGTCGTCGCCCAGCCCGCGGCCGACCAGCGCGGCGGTGACGCCGAGCATCTCGCGCATGCCGGGGCCGCCGGCGGGGCCCTCGTTGCGGATCACGATCACGTCGCCCTTGGCGATGGTGCCGCCCTGCACCGCGGCGAAGGCCTGCTCCTCGCTCTCGAACACGCGCGCGCGGCCCTCGAAATGGCCGCCGCCCTTGCCGACCAGCTTGAGGATGCAGCCCTCCGGCGCGAGGTTGCCGTACAGGATCGAGTAGCCGCCGCGCGGCTTGAGCGGGGCGCCCACCGGATGCACCACGTCCTGCCGCTCCGCGCGCGGCGCGGCGGCGGCCTCCTCGAACAGCGAGCGGCCGGTGACGGTGGGCGCGTCCTCCAGCATGCCGGCGGCGATCAGCTCCTGCGCCACGCGCGCGCTGCCGCCGGCGCCGAACAGCTCCACCGCGGTGTAGCGGCCGCCGGGCAGCAGGTCGGCGATCACCGGGGTCTGCTCGGAGGCGGGCTGGAAGTCCTCCAGCGTCCACTCGGTGCCGGCCTCGCGCGCGATCGCCAGCAGGTGCAGCACCGCGTTGGTGGAGCCGGCGGTGGCGGCGACCATGCGCGCGGCGTTGCGGAAGGCGGTGCGGGTGAGCAGCTCGCGCGGCGTGCGGCCGGCCTCCAGGCACTCCATCGCCAGCTCGCCGCAGCGGTAGGCGGCGTGCTTCTTCGCCGGGTGCGTGGCCGGGATGTCGTTGAAGCCCAGCGGCGACAGGCCCAGCGTGGACAGCACCATCGCCATGGTGTTGGCGGTGAACTGGCCGCCGCAGGCGCCGGCGCCGGGGCAGGCGTCCTTCTCCACCGAGGCCAGTTCGGCGTCGCTGATCCGGCCCGCGCCGTGCGCGCCCACCGCCTCGAACACCTGCTGGATGGTGATCGGGTGGCCGTCGTGGGTGCCGTGCGCGATGGTGCCGCCGTACAGCGCCACGCCGGGGATGTTCAGGCGCGCCAGCGCCATCGCCGCGGCCGGGATGGTCTTGTCGCAGCCGCACAGCACCACCATCGCGTCGAGGCAGTGGCCGTCCACCGCCAGCTCGATGGAGTCGGCGATCACCTCGCGGCTGACCAGCGAGGCGCGCATGCCGGGCGTGCCCATCGCCATGCCGTCGGTGACCGAGACGGTGTTGAACTCCACCGGCGTGCCGCCCGCGGCGCGGATGCCGGCGGCGGCGTGCTCGGCCAGCTCGCGCAGGCCGAGGTTGCACGGGCTGACGTTGGAGTAGGTGTGCACCACCGCGACCAGCGGCCGCGCGATGGCCGCGTCGTCGAGGCCGGTCGCGCGCATCATCGCGCGGGCGGGGGCGCGGTCGGGACCGCTCTTCATGATGTCACTGCGCATGAAAGCTCCGGAACGGGAAGAAAAGAGCCCCCTGCGTGCAGCGCGGGACGGCGCCGGGGAGGTACGCCTGAGGGAGGTTGTCCATGGCGGACTGCACGCAGGAGAGCAAGCGGCGGTCGCCGCGTGGCGCGGCGGCCGGAAGGCAGGGGGAGTGGTGGTCGCGGGCTTCGGGCTCCGGCGGGCATCCCGTTGGGGCCTTCGCGGGAGCGGTGGAGGAAGTCGGCTGTCTGGCGAGGGAGCCCTTCGCGGCCGCAGGCCGCTCCCCCAAGGCTTGCGAGGCCCCTGTGGGAGCGGCCTGCGGCCGCGACAGCCGCAAGCCCCGCCAGGCCAGACCATCCGCACGGGCGCGCCTCAGCCGCATGCGCGCACCCCGCTGAAGAAGGCGTGGCTGGTCGCGGCATGGTCCTCCAGCGCGATCCGCACCGCGTCGAGCACCGCCGCGGTGCCGGCGTTGCCGCCGAGGTCGCGGCTGCGCGGGCCGTGCTCCAGCACCTGCGCCACGGCGGCCTCGACCGCCTGCGCCTCGGCCTCCAGGCCCAGCGAGTGGCGCAGCAGCAGCGCGGCGGAGAGGATCGCGCCGACCGGGTTGGCGACGCCCTGGCCCGCGATGTCCGGCGCCGAGCCGTGGATCGGCTCGTACAGGCCGTGGCTGCCCTCGCCCAGCGAGGCGGAGGGCAGCAGGCCCAGCGAGCCGGCCAGCGCCGCGGCCTCGTCGGTGAGGATGTCGCCGAACAGGTTCTCGGTGACTACCACGTCGTAGCGGGAGGGCTGGGTCAGCAGCAGCATCGCCATCGAGTCGACCAGCTGGTGCTCCAGCCCCACGTCCGGGTAGTCGGCGGCCACGCGCGCGATCGTGCTGCGCCACAGCCGCGAGGTCTCCAGCACGTTGGCCTTGTCCACCGAGGTGACGTGCCGGCGGCGGCCGCGCGCCAGCTCGAAGGCGCGGCGCGCCACGCGCTCGATCTCGGCCACGGTGTACTTGCACTCGTCGGTGGCGGCGTCGGCGCCGCGCGTCTTGGCGCCGAAGTAGGCGCCGCCGGTCAGCTCGCGCACGAACAGCACGTCGACGCCCCTGAGCTTCTCGGTCTTCAGCGGCGACAGCGCGGCCAGCGCCGGGTGCACGGCGAGCGGGCGCAGGTTGGCGTACACGCCCAGGCCCGCGCGCAGCGCCAGCAGGCCCTGCTCGGGGCGCACCGGCGCGTTCGGGTCGGACCACTTCGGCCCGCCCACCGCGCCCAGCAGCACCGCGTCGGCGCGCTGGCAGGCCTCGAGCGTGGCCGCCGGCAGCGGCTCGCCGGTGGCGTCGATGGCGCAGCCGCCGATCGGGTGCTCGGCGAACGCGAAGTCGTGGCCGTAGTGCCCGGCGACGGCTTCCAGCACGGCCACCGCGGCGGCGGTGACCTCCGGGCCGACGCCGTCGCCGGGCAGGGTGACGATGCGGGCTTTCATGCGCGGGTGTCCTCGTGCGGGATAACGGTTTCGTCGTCGCCGTCATCCCGGCGGAAGCCGGGATCCAGCGCCTTCGCCGGGGATGCGGAAGTTGCTGGGTCCCGGCTTTCGCTGGGACGACGGTGAGGGGATGCGTGGCGTGTCATGGGTTTCATGCCGCCCTCTCGAAGCGGGCCTCGAACGCCGCGATCGCGTCCTCGTGCTGCCGCAGGAAGCCGAGCTGGTCCACGCCGTGGAGCAGGCAGTGGCGGGCGAAGGGTTCCAGGCGGAAGCCGATGCGGCCGCCGTCGGGCAGTTCCACGTACTGGCCGGCCACGTCGATCGCCAGCTCGATGCCGGGGTGTTCGAGCAGCCAGCGGTGCTCGGCCTCGTCGATCACGATGGCGAGCAGGCCGTTCTTCAGCGCGTTGTTGCGGAAGATGTCCGCGATCTCGCTGCACAGCACCGCGCGGAGCCCAAAGTCCAGCAGCGCCCACGGCGCGTGCTCGCGCGAGGAGCCGCAGCCGAAGTTGCGCCCGGCCACCACGATGGCGCAGCCTTTCGCCTCCGGCTTGTTGAGCGGGAAGGCGGGGTTGTCGCCGCCCTCGGGCAGGTAGCGCCAGTCGTGGAAGCAGAGCCTGCCCAGGCCCTCGCGGGTGGTGGTGGTGAGGAAGCGCGCGGGGATGATGCGGTCGGTGTCGATGTTCTCGTCCGACAGCACGGCGGTGCGCGAGTGGATGCGGGTGATCGGCTGCATCAGAAAACCTCCGAAGGACAAAGTCCCTTCTCCCCCGCGGGGGAGAAGGTGCCCCGCAGGGGCGGATGAGGGGCGGGTGCTCGCCGCAAGCGGTTTGCGTTCGCCTCCTCTCCCCTTCGGGGAGAGGATCGAGGTGAGGGGTGGGTGCTCGCGGCGACGCTGATGATCGAAGCGCGCTTCGATGCAGGGATGCCGCAAGCGCGGCCCCTCACCCCGGCCCTCTCCCCGGAGGGGAGAGGGAGAAGAGCTGCAATGCGGGCGCTCATGCCGCGGCCTCCGCCAGGAACTCGCGCGGGTCGGCGATGCGCCCGGCCACGGCGGACGCCGCGGCGGTGGCGGGGCTGGCCAGCACGGTGCGCGCGCCCTTGCCCTGGCGGCCCTCGAAGTTGCGGTTGGAGGTGGACACGACCAGCTGTCCCGGCTGCGCGAGGTCGCCGTTCATGGCGATGCACATCGAGCAGCCGGGCACGCGCCATTCCGCGCCGGCGGCGCGGAACACCTCGTGCAGCCCTTCCGCCTCGGCGGCGCGGCGCACCGCCTCGGAGCCGGGCACCACCAGCATGCGCACGCCCTCGGCCACGCGGCGGCCGCGCAGCACCGCGGCGGCCTCGCGCAGGTCGGGCAGGCGCGAGTTGGTGCAGCTGCCGACGAACACCACGTCCACCGGCGTGCCCTGCATCGGCTTGCCGGCCTCGCTCTTCATGTAGTCCAGCGCGCGCCGCTCGGGCAGGTTGCGCGCGGCCGGCACCGGTGCGTCGATGGCGATCGCCATGCCGGGATGGGTGCCGTAGGTGACGGTGGGGCGGACCTCGCGCGCGTCGATGCGCACCTCGCGGTCGTAGCGCGCGCCCTCGTCGGCCCTGAGCGCGCGCCAGCGCGCCACCGCGCGCTCCCACGCCGCGCCCTGCGGCGCGCGCGGGCGGCCCTTCAGCCAGGCGAAGGTGGTCTCGTCCGGCGCGATCAGGCCGGCGCGCGCGCCCGCCTCGATCGACATGTTGCACACCGTCATGCGCTCCTCCATCGAGAGCGCCTCGATCGCCGCGCCGCGGTACTCGATGACGTGGCCGGTACCGCCGTCCACGCCGATCCGGCCGATGATGTGCAGGATCAGGTCCTTCGCGCCCACGCCCGGCGGCAGCGCGCCGTCGACGTGGATCGCCAGCGTCCTGGGCTTGCGTTGCAGCAGGCACTGCGTGGCCAGCACGTGGCCCACCTCGGTGGTGCCGATGCCGAAGGCCAGCGCGCCGAACGCGCCGTGGGTGGAGGTGTGGCTGTCGCCGCAGACGATGGTCATGCCCGGCTGGGTGGCGCCCAGTTCCGGGCCGATCACGTGCACGATGCCGCGCTCGGCGCTGTCCCAGCCGTGCAGCTCGATGCCGAAGGCGCGGCAGTTGGCCTCCAGCTGCGCCACCTGTGCCTTCGCCTCGGCGCTGGCGTAGGGGCGCTCGCCGTCGGGGCCGGGCGGCAGCGTGGGGGTGGAGTGGTCCAGCGTGGCCAGCGTGCGCTCGGGGCGGCGCACGGACAGGCCGCGCGCGCGCAGCTCGTCGAACGCCTGCGGCGAGGTCACCTCGTGCACCAGGTGCAGGTCGATGTACAGGATCGCCGGCGTGTCGGCGCTCTCCGGCGCCACCAGGTGCGCGTCCCACAGCTTGTCGAACAGCGTGCGCGGACCGCTCATGCCGAAGCCTCCACCACCACGGTTTTTTGCTCTTCTTGAGAAGTGCGGCCATGGATGGCCGCTCGTTGACTTTCGCGGTCAGGGATGACCGCACTAGTACCGGTCACCGTCGTCAGCCAGCCCCAGCGGTCGGCGGTGCGCCCGTCGAACAGGCCGAAGAACGCCTCGCGCAGCGCGCGCGTCACCGGGCCGGGCTGGCCGGTGCCGACCGTCTTGCGGTCCACCGAGCGCACCGGGGTGATCTCCGCCGCGGTGCCGGTCATGAACACCTCGTCGGCGGTGTACAGCGCCTCGCGCGGCAGGTCGCGCTCCTCCACCGGGATGCCCAGCTCGGCGGCCAGGGTGATCACGCTGTCGCGGGTGATGCCGGCGAGGATGCCGGCGCTGGACGGCGGCGTGAGCAGCCTGCCCTTCTTCACCAGGAACAGGTTCTCGCCCGCGCCCTCGCCGAGCAGGCCGTTGTGGCCGAGCGCGATGCCCTCGTCGTAGCCGCCGCGCTGCGCCTCCAGCGCGATCAGCTGGCTGGAGAGGTAGTTGCCGCCGGCCTTGGCCCAGCTCGGCAGGGTGTTCGGCGCCGGGCGGTGCCAGGAGGACACGCACACGTCCGCGCCGCGCTCGGCCGCCTCGCCCAGGTAGGCGCCCCAGGCCAGCGCCATGATCGCCACCTCGACCGGCGCGCCGTCCTTCGGCAGCACGCCCAGGCCGCCGGCGCCGCGGAACACGATCGGCCGCACGTAGGCCGAGGCCATGCGGTTGGCGCGGATCAGCTCCAGGCAGGCGGCGTTGATCTCCTCCTCGCTGTAGCCGATCTCGATCTCGTACACGCGCGCCGACTCGAACAGCCGCCGCGTGTGGTCGGCCAGGCGGAAGTAGGCCGGGCCCCGCGGCGTGGCGTACACGCGCTCGCCCTCGAACACCGACGAGCCGTAGTGCAGCGCGTGCGCGCTGACGTGGACGCTGGCGTCGGCCCAGGGCCTGATGCGGCCGTTGTGCCAGAGGTAGGGCGTGTTCATGCGGAGGTCTCCTGGCGCGCGCGTCCGTGCGCGCGGCGGTCGGCGGGCGGCCTTCCGTGGCCGGGTTCTTCAGGGGAAAGGCGCGCCGGGCTCTGGCGCTCGATCCGGTTGACGATGGCCAGCGCGGCCTTGGCGGCGGCCTCGACGATGTCGGTGCTGACCGCGTGGCCGCGCCAGGCGCGGCCGGCGTGGCGGGCGGTGAGGCTGGCCTGGCCCTGCGCGTCGCCGCCCTCGCCGATGGCGTGCACGGCGAAGTCGGTGAGCTCCACCGCGTGGCCGGTGGCGCGCTCGATCGCGCGCAGCACCGCGTCCACCGGACCGTCGCCCAGCGCCGCCTCGGCGGCCTGGCGGCCGTCCTCGTGGGCCAGCTTCACCGAGGCCGAGGCGCTGCCGCCCAGGTGGGTGGCGGTGTTGAGCTGGGTGATGCGCCAGGGACCGGCGGCGTCCGGGTCCTGGCCCAGCGCCAGCGCCTCCAGGTCCTCGTCGGTCACCTCGCGCTTCCTGTCGGCCAGCGCCTTGAAGCGGGCGAACAGCGCGTCCATCGCCGCCTCGTCGACGGCGTGGCCCAGCGCGGCCAGGCGCTGGCGCAGCGCGTGGCGGCCGGAGTGCTTGCCCAGCACCAGCCGGGTCTCGGCCATGCCGACGTCTTCCGGCCGCATGATCTCGTAGGTGCCGCGGTGCTTGAGCATGCCGTGCTGGTGGATGCCCGACTCGTGCGCGAAGGCGTTCTCGCCGACGATCGCCTTGTTGCGCGGCACCGGCTGGCCGGTGACCTGCGCCAGCAGGCGCGAGGCGGGCACCAGCCGGCGCGTGTCGATGCGCGTGTCCGCGCCGTAGTAGGCGCCGCGCACCTTCAGCGCCATCACGATCTCCTCCAGCGCGGCGTTGCCGGCGCGCTCGCCGATGCCGTTGACGGTGCATTCCACCTGCCGCGCGCCGGCGCCGATCGCGGCCAGGCTGTTGGCCACCGCCAGGCCCAGGTCGTCGTGGCAGTGGCTGGAGAACACCAGCCGGTCCGCGCCGCGCACGTTCGCCCGCAGGTACGCGAACAGCTCGGCGATCTCCATCGGCGTGGCGTAGCCCACCGTGTCCGGCGCGTTCAGCGTGGTGGCGCCGGCCGCCGCCGCGGCGCCGAACACCTCGGCCAGGAACTCCCGCTCGGTGCGCGTGGCGTCCTCGGCCGAGAACTCCACCTCGTCGCACAGCTGCACCGCGCGCTCGATCGAGGCGACCGCGGTGTCCAGCACCTGCTGCTTGCTCATGTTGAGCTTGTGCTCGCGGTGCAGCGGGCTGGTGGAGAGGAACAGGTGGATGCGCGCGCGGCGCGCCTTCTCCAGCGCGCGCGCGGTGGTCTCGATGTCGCCGGGCACGCAGCGCGCGAGGCCGCAGGCGGTGCTGGTGGTCAGCGTGCCGGCGATCTCCGCCACCGCGGCGAAGTCGTCCGGCGAGGCCTGCGGGAAGCCGGCCTCCAGCACGTCCACGCCCAGCGCCTCCAGCGTCTGCGCCATGCGCAGCTTGGCGCGGCGGTCCATCGAGAAGCCGGGCGCCTGCTCGCCGTCGCGCAGGGTGGTGTCGAAGATGCGTACGTGCGGCTCGGCGGCCGCTTCGCCGCCGTGGTCCGTGGGGTTCGCCGTGCTGGTCGGGTTCATCGCTCGGTCTCCGCTGGTGCGTCACCGAGGGCAACAAAAAACCCCGCGCCATCTCTGGTGCGGGGTTCTTCGGGAGTCTTCAGGTTGCTTTGCTAGTCACCTGGACACACGCCCTCAGCCCGCACCTCCGCTGGTAATGAGAAGTACGAGTACAAGGGCAAGGAGCAGCGTGCCGCGGAGCCGCAGCAGGCCGGCGAACGCCACGTGGCGGCTCGTCTCGGCGAAGTTGCGGTGGCTGTTGCGCTGCGGCATGGAGTCGACCCTAAACCCGCGCTTGCGGTTCTGTCAACAGCCGCGCTTATGACAAATGCTTCTATGCGGCCGGAAGGCGTTTGGACGGCTAGACATCCGGATGGGTAAGGACGCTTGCCCATTCGCGCGCGCATGCGCGTGCGCGAGGCGCGCGCGAAGGCGTGCCATGCGATGCCGTTCCGGTACGCGGAAAGGCGTGGGTGGACGGCGTTCCCGCGCATGCGTGCGTGCCCGCGGCGTGCCGGTGTGGCCGTGCCTTCGGACTGGGGGCGTTGCCCCATTCCCATGGCTAAGGGACATGAGCCGGGGAGCCGGTCCTTCCGCCGGCCGGCCGGTCGGTCGGCGGGTCAGGCCGGTCGAGACAGGTCGGCCAGGTAGAGCGCCAGCGCGCGTTCCAGTCCGGCCAGCGCGGCGCGGCGGCCGGACAGGCCGGGCTCGCCGCCCAGCGCCACCGCCGCCTTCATCAGCTGCAGCACCACCACCGCGGCCGCCTGCAGCTCGGCCTCGGCCAGGCCGGGGGCGTGGCCGCGCAGCAGCTCGCGCAGCCCTTCGCGCAGGCGCCGGCGCACGGCGAGCGTGCGCAGCGCCGGCTGCGTCGCGGCGGCCTCGGCCAGCGCGGCGAAGGCCGGGTGGCGGCGGCGGAAGGCGCCGAGCAGGCGCACCAGCTGCGCCGCCAGGTGCTCCGGCGTCCAGCCGGCCGAGCGCGCCGCCAGCCGTTGCAGCTGCCGTTCCAGCGCGTCCGCGTAGGCGGCGGCGAGCGCCAGCGCCAGCGCCTCCTTGGTCGGGAAGAACTGGTACAGCGAGCCGATCGCGGCGCCGGCGCGCGCGGCGATCCCGGTCATGGTGGCACCGTCGTAGCCTTTCTCGACGAAGCAGGCGGCGGCGGCCTCCAGCAGCGCGGCGACGCGCTCGTGCCCGCGCCGGCGCCGCGGCGCGCGCCTGGCCGCACCCGAGTTTTGCGAGGCATTCCTCATAAATTAAAATGTGAGGATATCCTCACTTTTTCTCCCGGAGGCCCGCATGGAAAGGCTCGACCCGCGCACGACCGCCCTGGTGCTCATCGACCTGCAGAAAGGTATCGCATCCTATGCCGGCGGACCGCATGCCGCCGCCGACGTGCTGGCCCGGGCCGGCGCGCTGGCCGGGCGCTTCCGCGAGCGCGGCGCGCCGGTGGTGCTGGTGCGGGTGGGCTGGTCGGCCGACGGCGGCGACGCGCTGCGGCAGCCGGTGGACGCGCCCAGCCCCGCCCGCGCCCTGCCGCCGGACTGGATGGAGTACGCCGACGAGCTGGACGCCGGCGCGCGCGACATCCACATCGTCAAGCGCCAGTGGGGCGCCTTCCACGGCACCGAGCTGGACCTGCAGCTGCGCCGCCGCGGCATCGCCACCATCGTGCTCGGCGGCATCGCCACCAACATCGGCGTGGAGTCCACCGCCCGCGCGGCGTGGGAGCACGGCTACGCCGTGGTCTTCGCCGAGGACGCGATGAGCGCCACCGACGCCGACATGCACCGCTTCGCGGTGGAGCGCATCTTCCCGCGGCTGGGGCGGGTGCGCACGACGGCGGCGGTGCTGGACATGCTGGGCTGAAACCACGGCGGCGGCCATTGCGGCCACCGGGCCCGGGTCCGTTCGAGGCGGACACGCCCGAAGTCGCAAGGGCCGTTGGCGACCACAGGCAAGGTGCGCCTTGCCTGATGCCGGGTGCCCGACGCGGAGCCCGCAACGCCCGAACCCGGACGCCTGCAGGACGGCAGCGGCCCGAAAGCGTCGCTAGCCGCCGTGGCGCGCCAGGCAGAGCGCCACGAGGGGCACCAGGTTGAACAGCAGGATGCCGATCTTGTAGACGGCCATGCCGCCGTAATGGATGGCATCGAACGTGTCGTCCGAAAGCCCGAACCAGCGGCCGTGCAGCCTGCGGAGCCCGTTCCGCGCGAACGCGAAGGCGAGGAACCAGACGAGAAGGATCAGGTAGTTGGCCGCAAGCGACCAGGCAAGGAAGCGGAACGGCAAATCGGAATTCATGGGCACCTCCGCTGGGGGGCCGACGACCCCTGCAACCGGGACGGGTGGCAAAAGGCTACGGCTTTCAGGCCCGGCACTCGCATTCGAGGCGCTTCGGCTGTCGCCGCGCGCATCTTGGCAGGATCGCGGTCGACCCGGCCTCGGCCGCGCCGGGTCCGTCCGGAAAGACCGTGGACCCGTCGCCCAGTGGAGAGCACGGCATGCAAAGGGCGCATGAAGGCGACGAGTGCCGCGCGCGAAGGCGAGCCGCGCGCGCTCATCGCCATGCCTCCAGCCAATGCTTCAGCGATTCGTCCGTGGCGGGAAGCGGCTCCGCCCGTGCCGGACGTTCGAGCATCGCCGCCAGCGCCGGCGGCACCGCCATGGACCGGCCCAGCAGCGGCTCCAGCACGCTCTCGAACTTGGCCGGATGCGCGGTGGCGACCACGGCCCATGCGCCTCGCTCGCGCGGCGGCTCGCGGTCGAGCAGGGCCAGCGCGGTGGCGGTGTGCGGGCAGAACGCCTCGCCGCGCTCGCGCGCGTGGCGCAGCAGGGTGGCGCGGATCGTCGCGTCGTCCACGCTGTCGGCGCGCAGCGCGCGGCGCAGCGCTTCGTCGTCGCCGCGGTAGGTCCAGCGCAGCCGCTCGAAGTTGCTGGGCGCGCCCACGTCCATCGCGTTGGCGAGGGTGGCGCGGGCCTCGCGCGGGCGGTAGCCGGCGCCGGCGAAGAACTCGGGCAGGGTGGCGTTGGCGTTGCAGGCCAGGCGGATCTCGCCCACCGGCAGGCCCAGTGCGCGCGCCCACACGCAGGCGAGCGCGTTGCCGAGGTTGCCGGTGGGGACGATGAAGTCGAGCGTGCCGCCGTGCCCGTGCCGCCATTGCAGCGCGGCGTGCGCGTAGTAGCTCATCTGCGGCAGCAGGCGGCCCAGGCTGATGCTGTTGGCGGAACTGAGCGGCACGGCGCGCTGCAGGCCGGCGTCGTTGAGCGCGGCCTTGACCATGCGCTGGCAGTCGTCGAAGCGGCCGGCCACGCGCAGCGCGCGCACGTTGCCGCCGAAGCTGCCGAGCTGGTGCGCCTGGCGCGGCGAGACCAGGCCGTCCGGATACAGGATCGCCACGCGCACGCCGGGCTGGCCGTGGAAGGCCGCGCCCACCGCCGCGCCGGTGTCGCCGGAGGTGGCGACCAGGATGGTCAGCGGCCGCGCGTCGCTGCGCGGCAGGCGGCGCAGGCAGGCGGCGAGGAAGCGCGCGCCCACGTCCTTGAACGCGGCGGTGGGGCCGTGGAACAGCTCCAGCACCCGCGCGTCGGCGCGGCCGGCGAGCGGGCGCAGCGGCACCGGCAAGTCCAGCGCCTCGGCGCAGATCGCGGGCAGCGCGTCCGCCAGCGGGTCGCCGGCGAAGAACGGCGCGAGCAGGGCGGCGGCGGTGTCGGCCAGGGTGCCGCGCGGGCCGAAGGCGGCCGGGTCGAGCGCCGGCAGGCGCTCGGGCACGTACAGCCCGCCGTCCGGCGCGAGGCCGGCGGCGATGGCTTCGCCCAGCGGCACGGCGGGCGCGCCGCCGCGCGTGCTGACGCAGCGCAGCGGCACGCTCACGCCGCCACCTCCACGCCGTCCAGCGCCAGCAGCGCGGCGGCGGGGCCGTCGATCGGCGCGACGAAGGCGTCGCTGTCCAGCCCTTCCGCGGCGAAGGCCGCGCGCATCGCCTCGGCGGCGGCCAGCGCGTCGGCCTGGCACTCGTACCAGCCGAACACGCTGGGGCCGCCGCCGGAGATGCTGGCGCCGAGCGCGCGGTGGCCGAGCGCGGCCTGCTTCACCCGCGCGAAGCCGGGCACCAGCGGCGCGCGGCGCGGCTCGACCAGCACGTCCTTCAGGCCCTCGCGCACCAGCGCGGCGTCGCCGCGGTAGCAGCCGGCCAGGGTGAGCGCGAGGTTGGCGCTCTGCGCCACGAACTCGCCGAGGCGGTAATCGCCGGCCAGCGCGGCGCGCGCCTGGCGCGTCTCCAGCACGAAGTGCGGGTGCACCAGCGCGCAGTGCCACGCCGCCGGCACCGGGATGCGCAGCAGGCGCGACTCGGTGGCGAGCACCAGGCCGCCCAGCAGCATCGGTCCCACGTTGTCGCCGTGGCGGCCGCCGCTGGCGACCAGCTCGCCGTCCAGCGCGAAGCCGTACAGCGACTCGGCCGGCAGCGGCTGCGGCAGCAGCGCGTTGGCGGCCACCAGCGCGGCCACCGCCGAGGCGGCCGAGCCGGCCATGCCCGAGCCCAGCGCGATGCCCTTGTGCAGGGTCAGCTCGAAGCCGAAGGACAGCCCCAGCGCCTTGCGCAGCGCGAGCAGCGCGGCGCCCGCGGTGTTCCGCGCCGGGTCGGTGGGCAGCGCCGCCGCGCTGCCGTGGATGGCGGCGATGCGCACGGTGGGTTCGTCGATGCGGCGCACCTCGGCGCGGTCGCCGGCGCCGGCCACGCAGTGGCCGAGGATGTCGAAGCCCACGCCGACGTTGCCCACGCAGGCGGGCGCGAAGGCGACGGCGTGGCGGGCGGGCTGCGGCGACATGCGGGCGGGTTCCTGCGAAAGGGCGTTCATGCGGCGGGCTCCAGCGCTTCGGCGATGCGCAGCAGGTCGGCGAACACGCCGGCGGCGGTGACCTCCGGTCCGGCGCCGGGGCCCTGCACGGTGAGCGGATTGTCGCAGTAACGGCGGGTGGTGAACTGCACGATGTTGTCGGTGAGCCGGGTGTGCGCGAAGGCGTGCCGCACGGGCAGCACCGCGAGCCGCACGCTGGCGCGGCCGTGGCGGTCCAGCCGCGCGACGTGGCGCAGCACGCCGCCGGCCTCGCGCGCCTGCGCCAGGCGCGCGGCCATCGGCGCGTCCAGCGCGTCCAGCCGCTGCAGGAAGTCCTCCGGCGGCAGCGCGTCCAGCGCCGGCGGCACCAGGCTTTCCACCTCGACGTCCTCCAGCGACAGCGGCCAGCCGGCCTCGCGGGCGAGGATCACCAGCTTGCGCGCCACGTCGGCGCCGGACAGGTCGGCGCGCGGGTCGGGCTCGGTGTAGCCGAGCGCGTGCGCCTCGCGCAGCAGCGCGGAGAACGGCTGCCGGCCGTCGTGGCGGTTGCACAGCCAGGCCAGCGTGCCGGAGAACATGCCCTCGACCGCGAGCAGCTCGTCGCCGGTGTCGACCAGGTCGCGCAGGGTCTGCACCACCGGCAGGCCGGCGCAGACGGTGGCCTCGTAGCGCAGCCGCGCGCCGCCCTGGGCGGCGGCGCGGCGGATCGCGCGCCAGCGGTCCAGCGGGCCGCTGGCGGCGAGCTTGTTGGGCGTGACCACGTGCAGCCCGGCGGCGAGCCAGCCGGCGTAGCGCGCGGCCACCGCCTCGTGCGCGCTGCAGTCGATCAGCAGGGCGTGGCCCTCGCCGCCGCGCACGTGCGCGGCGAAGGCGTCGAGGTCGGCGGGCCGCCAGGTCTGCGCGCCGCCGTGGCGGCCGTTGAGCTCGGGGTCGTCGCAGTCCAGCCACATGCGCCGGCTGGCGGCGACGCCGCGCAACGCGAGTTCCAGCCCGGCGTCGAGGGCGAGCCGCGCGCGCGCCCGCTGCAGCTGGTCGAGCAGGGCGCTGCCGACGCGGCCGGGGCCGATCAGGCCGAGCGCGAGCCGGCGCGGCCGCGCGGGCGACCATGCCGGCGCGGGCGGCGGGAGCCTGGGTTGGGCGGGTTCTGCGACTGCGATGTCCATGGGAGCCTCCGTGGGAGGCCCGCATCCGTCGGCGGCGTCGGCATGGACCGGCCCGCCTCGTCGAGGGCGGGCCGTTGCGTTCGTAGGATTACTGCTCGCGCACCGGTACCCACCCCGACCAGGTCGTGGTGGTAATGGTGGTGATGGTGGCGATCGCGCGCGCGGCCGGCGCGATGCGCCCGGCGGGGGCCGGGACGGAAGGCATCGGTGCGGGCGGCGTGAGGCGCGACATGGATTCGACAATAGGCAGGTCCGGCGGCGGCTGTCAACCGCCCGCGCGCGGGTCAAGGCAAGGAAAGGCGTAAGGAGTGGACGTCGGTCCACACGGCGCGGCGGTCAGGGCCCGCGGCCGGAGGCCGCTCCCCCCAGGGTCTCTCGCAAGCCTTGGTGGGAGCGGCCTCCGGCCGCGAGCGACCCGACGCGGGGAAGGGCGGCAGGCGGCGCCGCCTCCATGCCCGCCCGCGCTTCATGCCACGGGCCTTCCCCGGAAGATTTTGAACGGGCGCTCAGCGCTCGCGGATCTCCAGGTCCTTGAGCAGCAGGTCCAGCTTGGCCTTCATCGCGGCCTGCGGCTGGTTGCCCTTGGTGGCGTAGGCGGCGGTGTAGATCACGCCGGGATCGTCCTTCGGGCCGACGCTGCCGCCGATCGTGTCGATCATGGTGGCGTCGTCGCCGTTGAAGGCCACGCCGTCCACCGGGTGCTCGCGCCGGCGCAGCTTGTCCCACTCGCTGCGGAAGTTGTCGTCCATGCCGTCGGCGGGCCTGGCCAGGCGGTTCAGGCGCACCACGTCGCTGTCGTGCACGCTGGCCTTGGCCAGCACCTGGGCGACGTCCCACACCACCTTGCCGTGGTCGACGAAGTAGCTGAAGCCCAGGGTCAGCCCGCTGTCGGGCTGGATCGCCTGCAGCGCCGGGGTGTAGGCGAAGGCCAGCCGCGGCGAGCGGTAGGCCAGGCGCTTGCCGTAGTCGACGTCCAGCGTCACCGCGCGCAGCGCGTCGGGCAGCAGCGCGTCCTGCTTGAGGAAGTCGCGCCACTGCGCCAGCGTGCCGTCGTAGGAGAGGTAGACGAAGTCGGTCAGCGCCTTGAGGTCGATGGTCGAGTCGTGCACCTGCGGGCCGGCCTTGGCGAAGCGCACCATCGCCGCGTAGCCGTCGGGCACCGGCAGCGCGAAGCAGATCAGCACGGTGTCGGAATAGGCCAGCGGCCAGCTGCGCACCTGCCAGCGGCGGTGGTAGCCGTCGGTGTAGACGGTGTCCTGCTGCGGCTTGCCGAGCGAGGTGATCTTGATCTGCTCGGTGGCCACCGGCCGCTGCAGCGGCGCGACCTTGAGGATCAGGTCCATCAGCAGCTGCGGGTCGTGGTACAGCCGGTCGGCCGTCACGTCGTCGGGGCGGCGCAGGTGGAACAGGCCCTGGTGGCCGACGTGGCTGCGCTCGACGTAGCCGTTGTGCGGCAGGTTCTGCCGGTCCACGCTGCCGTGCGAGATGCCCCAGTCGCCGTCGCTGTCGCGCATCACCAGCGAAGGGAAGCCGTTGAGGTAGGCCTGGCCGTAGAGCAGGCGGTTCGAGCCGCTGCCGTGCGGGAACAGGTGCTCGGGGTCCTTGGCCAGCAGCGCCCCGAGCTGGCTGTCGCTGTAGCCGTCGACCAGCCCGAGGTAGGCCGCGCCGAACTCGGCGAAGCTCTTGGGCAGCGCGAACTGGCCCTTGACGTCGTCCACCTGGGTGGCGTCGAACACGTCGAACTGGTAGCTGCGGCGCTGGTCGAGCACGGCGGTGTTGGCCGGCGCCTTCAGCACCTCGGCGATCGGCAGCGCGTAGTTGAGGTTCTCGTTGGCCGACTTCATCAGCACCACGCCGATCACCTTGCCGTCCTTGTCCAGCAGCGGACCGCCGCTGTTGCCGGGCGAGGCGGCGGCGGAGAAGCGGATCCACTTCCAGCGGCCGTCCTGCTCCTCCGGCGTGTTGGAGGTGTACAGGCCGTCGCGGATCACCACGCCGGTGCCCAGCGCGTTGCCCACCGCGTACACCGCCTGGTTGAGCGCGGGCGCCGCATCGACCGGCAGCGGCTTCACCTTGGGCGGGTGCGCCAGCGAGAACACCACGAAGTCGCGCTGCTGCGAGAACTCGAGGATCTTGTCGATCGCGTAGACCTGCCCGCTGGCGTCGCGCAGCGCCGGCTCGCCGAGCAGGCTGCCGATGCCCACGTCGAGCACGTGCGCGGCGGTGACGTAGCGGTCGTCGCCCAGCGCGAAGGCGGTGCCGATGGAGAAGTACTTGTCGGTGCGGAACTGGTAGGGCAGCAGCTCCAGCGGCAGCGGCTTCTCGTAGCTCAGCGGGTCGCTGGCCGGCTTGGGCACCACCACCTCGAAGGTGGCGGCCTGCACCTGCGGCAGCACGGCCGGGTCGAGCACGGCGGCGGCGGCGTGCGCCGGCCCCGCGGCGAGCGCCAGCAGCGCGAGGCGTCCCAACCATCCGCGCCAGCCGTCGCCGCCGCGCGCGCGCTTTTCCGTGCTGCCTCTTGCCATGCCGATGCTCTCCTGTGTGTGTCCGCGCCGCCTGCGGGCGCCGTGTCCGGCGAGTCTAGCCAAAACGGCGGCGCCGGCGGGGCCGCGCGCGTCGTTGCCCGCGTGCGGCCCGCTCCCGGCCCGCCGCGCGCCCGCGCCGGGCTAGCGCCGGTAGCGGAAGCTGAGCAGGAAGTAGCGCCCGGCCACGTCGTCGAAGGCGGGGTTGAAGCCGATCGGCGGGTTGCCGTAGTAGGTCGGCCGGTGGTCGAGCAGGTTGCGCACGTGCAGGCCCAGCCGCCAGCGCGCGAAGCCGGTGTAGTCCAGGTCCAGGTCCAGCAGCACGAAGGCCGGCGTCTCGCAGTGGCCGGCCTGGCGCAGCTCGTCCGGGCAGGCGAACAGGCTGCCGGCGCGGTCGGCGTAGGCGTAGTGGCCGGTGTAGCGCAGGTTGGCGGTGCTGCTCCAGTCGCGGATCGTCCAGGTGACGCCGGCCAGCCCGGTCAGCCGCGGCTGGCCGGCGTAGCCGGCGTAGGACACGCTGGCCTCGCCCGGCTGGATCCGCCGGCGCAGCGAGGCCAGCCAGTCCAGCCCGAGGTTGAAGTCGAAGCCGCCGCGGCGGGCGGTGTCGAGCCGGTAGCGCAGGTCCAGGTCGTAGGTGCGCACGCTGGTGCGGCCGAGGTTCACCAGCTGCTGGTCGAAGCCGTACAGGGTGCCGCCGGCGTCGCGCTGGAACAGCTGCGGGTAGCTGTCCGGGTGGTCCAGCGCCCACGACACCGGCAGCGGGCCGATCTCGTGGTAGCGCTCGATCCGCGAGGCGTCCAGCGCGATGCCCAGCGCCGGGGTCGGCGCCAGCACCAGGCCGAGGGTGTAGCTGCGCGAGCGTTCCGGCTGCAGCCGCGGGTTGCCCACGCTGTTGAGCTGCAGCAGGCAGTAGCTGGTGCCCTGGTTGCCGCTGGACTGCGGGCTGCGGCAGGGCAGCAGCGCGTCGGGCACCTCCACCAGCACGCCCAGGGTGGAGGCGATCTCGGGGCGGTTGAGCTCGGGCAGGGTGGGCGCGCGGTAGCCGCGCGCCACGGTGCCGCGCAGGCTGAGGCTGTCGCCGAGGTCCCACTTCAGGCCCAGGCGCGGCGAGAAGGCGCTGCCGAAGCCGCTGCTGTGGTCGAGCCGGCCGGCCAGGTTGGCGGTGAGGCGGCGCGTCAGCGGCGCCTCCAGCTCGGCGTAGGCGGCGGCGATCCGGCGCTCGCCGTGCAGCTGGTACGGCGGCTGGAACTGGAACACGTCGCCGTCGACCACGCGCGGGTCGGGGTGGTCGTCCATCCGCTCGCGGTAGGTCTCCACGCCGGCGGCGAGGGACAGCGGGCCGGCCGGCCATTCCGCCAGCGGCCCGTCCAGCCGCGCGCTGGCGCCGCTCTGCGAGGTGCTGCCCCGGCGCAGCAGCACGGGCGACAGCGCGGCCAGCACCGCCGGCGGGTTGTCCGGCGCGCCGGGCACGTAACTGCCCTCGTCCAGCGCCCGCTCCAGCGCCGGGTCGCTGAGCAGGCCGCGCACGCGGTCGCTGCCTTCGTTGCGCTGGCCGTCGAAGTGCGCGTCCCAGCGCCAGACGCCGGTGGCGTCGCCGAGGCCGAGGGTGAGCTGGGTGCCGCGCGCCTGGCTGGAGTCGCGCACCGGGCCGAGGTCGTCGAAGGCGTAGTTCACGGTGCGCGCGCTGGCCGGGTCGCGCGGGTCGATCACCAGCAGGTCCACCGAGGCCGGCGCCATCTGCTGGCGCTGGCGCAGCATGTTCCAGCGCAGGTCCAGGTAGGCCTGCGCGCCGGCCAGCGGGTGGTCCAGGTGCAGCAGCAGGGTGCGGCTGTCCAGCGCGGTCTGCAGCGTGCCCTGCGCGGCGGCCTGGTCGGTGCACGGGCCGTCCAGCGTGGTCTGCAGGCAGCCCGGGCTGCCCTCGTGCACCACCCGGGCGCCGTCGAAGTAGTAGTCGTCGCCGCCGGCGGGCGCGTCGGCGGCCGCGCCGGCCGGCGCGCGCGCCCAGTCGCGCTGGCGGCCCAGCAGCGGGTCGCGCTGGAAGTAGTCGAAGCCGAACACCGCATGGCCGCCGCCGGCGAACTCGCCGCCGAGCAGCACGGTGCCGCGCCGCTCGGCGGCGTCGCCGCGGCTGGACAGGCCGCTCTGCCCGTCCACCTCCACCCCGCTGAAGCGCTTGCGCAGGATGATGTTGACCACCCCGGCCATGGCGTCGGAGCCGTACACCGCCGAGGCGCCGTCGCGCAGGATCTCGATGCGCTCGACCAGCGGCAGCGGGATCGCGTCGAGGTCGTTGACCTGGGCGAACTCGCCCTGCGCCAGCGGGTAGGGCGCCATGCGCTGGCCATCGATCAGGAACAGCGTGGCAGCCGGGCCCAGCCCGTGCAGGTCCGCCGCGCCGGCGCCGGTCGCGCCGGACAGGCCGTTGGCCTGGTACAGCGCGCCGTCGGCCATCGCCAGCGGCGTGTTGTTGACCCGCACGCCCGGCTGCGCGCGCAGCAGCTCGTACAGGGTCTGGTAGCCGCTGCGCTCGATCTGCTGGCGGTCGATCACGGTGAGCGGGCCGGCCGGCTCCAGCGCGGTGCGGCGGATGTGCGTGCCGGTGATCTCGATCGTGCCCAGCTCGGTGGCCGGCAGCGGCACCGGCGCCAGCGGCGCGGTCGCGCGGGCCGGCGCGGGCGGCGCGCGGTGCAGCACGAAGGTGCCGGGCGCGACCGCCTCGGCCTGCAGCCCGCTGTCCCTGAGCAGCCGCGCCAGCGCGCCTTCCGCGCTGAATTCGCCGTCGAGGCCGGGGCTGCGCCGCCGGGCGACCAGCTCGGGCCGGTACAGCAGCTGCATGCCGCTCTGCCGCGCGTAGGCGCACAGGGCGTCGTCGAGCGCGCCGGCCGGGATGCGGAAGTGCTGCGTGCGCGCGGCCGCCTGCGCGGTCCCGCACAGCGCCAGCCAGGCGAGCGCCGCCGCCACAAGCCACCACCGGCACCCGGATGCGCGAGGAAGAAGCGGCGAAACGACGGAATCGCGCATCCAGCCCCGGTCAGCGGTAGGTGGCGCCGGGTCGCGGCAGCAGGGTCAGCTCGCGCTCGGCGGTGCGCCGCACCTGCAGCTGCCAGCCGCGCGCCAGCGCGGTGGCCAGCGCCTGCTGGTCGCCGGCGTGGAAGCTGCCGCTGACCGTCAGCGCGGCCAGCGCCGGGTCGCCCAGGCGCAGCTTGGTGTCGGAGTAGCGGTTCATCTCCGCCAGCAGCTGGTCGAGCCGGCGGCCGCGGAAGCGCAGCTCGCCCTGCGTCCAGCCGCGCGCGGCGGCCAGGTCCAGCGGGGCCACCGCGCCCGGCCGGCCGTCGGCGCCGATGCGCAGCTGCTGCGCCGGCGCCAGCGTGCTGCTCCAGCGGTCGCCGCTGCGGCCGCCGCTGACGTCGACGCGGCCCTGCAGCAGGCCGACGGTGGCGCCGGCGTCGTCGCGGCTGACCTGGAACACCGTGCCGACGTCGTGGATGCTCGCCTCGCCCACGCGCACCACGAACGGCCGCGCCGGGTCGTGCGCCACGCCGAACTCGGCGCGGCCGCGCTCCAGCACCACCTCGCGCCGGTGCGCGCCGAAGCGGATGGTGAGCGCCGACTCGGCGTCCAGTGCCAGCGCGGTGCCGTCGGGCAGCAGCACGTTCTGCGGCAGGCCGGCGGCCTGCGCGTAGCGCTGCACCAGGTCGGCCTGTTCGCGCGCGGGCCACAGCAGCACCGCGGCCAGCAGCAGGCAGGCGGCCATGCCGCCGGCCAGCAGCCAGGCGCGGCGATGGGACCGCTGCGGGGCACGCCGCGCCGCCCGCGCCGCGGCGCGCAGCAGCGGGTCGCCGGCCAGCTCGGCGGCGCGGCGGTGGATGCGCTCGGCCGCGGCGTAGGCGGCCGCGTGCTGGGGATCGGCCGCGCGCCAGCGCTCGAAGCCGGCGCGGTCGTCGGCGCCGCTCTCGGGCGACAGCAGCCGGGCCAGCCATTCCTCGGCGCTGGCCGGTTCGTGCCGCGCCGGCTGTCCGGAAAGGTTCCGTGTCATGGGGCAACCTCCTTGTCGATGGGGGCCAGCCGCTCGCGCAAAAGCTTCAGCGCCTTGCCGACGTGCTTCTCCACGGCTTTCACGCTGATGCCCAGGTGGGCGGCGATCTGGGTGTAGCTCATGCCTTCGATGCGGTTGAGCAGGTAGACCTCGCGGCAGCGCGGCGGCAGGCCGAGCAGGGCGCGCTGCAGCAGCACCAGCTCCTGCCGCTGGGCCACCTGCTGCTCGTGGTCCAGGTCGGTCGAGGGCAGGTCCAGCGCCGCCTCGTCCAGGCTCAGGTACTGCGCGTCGCCGCGCGCGCGGGCGCGACGCAGGCGGTCGTTGAGCGCGTTCACCGCGATGCGGTACAGCAGCCGCGCCCACGACTCGGGCGCGTGCGTGCGGTAGCGCATCAGCCGCTCCAGGCTTTCCTGGGCCAGGTCCTGGGCGTCCTCCTCGCAGGGCACGCGGCGGCGCAGCAGGCGCACCAGGGTGTCGCGCTGGCCGCGCACGAAGACCTCGAAGTCCGTGCGAGTGGCGGGGAGCGGCGCGCGCCGCTCCCGTTCGATCGTGCTCAGCCCCATGCGCTGGAATCGTCCGCTGACCGACGTGATGGCGTTCACGATAGCGCGTGGGCCGGTTGGACGGAACGGGGCCGGAAAATCGGGTGCTTCCGCGTCCTTGCGGAAGGCTTGCGGGCCGGCATCCCTGACGGGGACCGGGTCGGGCAGGGGACCGCCCCGGCCGAGGACGGAAAACCCTCCTCACCTTGTATAACGCCGGGAGGCCTCCACCCCCCTACCTCCCCGCCGCCGGGTTCAGCGCGACAGGTCGATCGCGTAGGTGGCGGTGCCGTCGCCGTGGTCGGCCAGCTGGCGGACGTTGTCCAGGCCGGCGGCGCGCGCCACCTCCTGCTTGCCGGCGGCGGCGGTGAAGGTGACCGGGCCGCGGGTCTTCAGCGGGGCGAAGCGCCAGGAGCGGGCCGGCAGCTGGTCCCCGGTGATCCGCCGCATGCGCTCGAGCCAGGCGGCGAGGATCTCGCGCGCGCCGTCCGGCGCGGCCAGCACGATGTTGCCGCCGTCCAGGCCGGGGAAGTGCCCGCCGCCGCCGGCGCGGTAGTTGTTGGTGGCGACCACGAAGCGCTGCTGCGGCGTCACCGGCCGGCCCTTGAAGCTGAGCGCGGCGATGCGCTGGCCGGCCGGCCGGCTGACGTCGATGACGTAGCTGAAGCCCTCGCCCTGGATCTGGTCGAAGTTGTAGCCGACGTAGCGGCCGTTGATCAGCGGCTGCTCGCCGTCCTTGCCCGGGTCGATGCGGTTGAAGCGCTCGGCCGAGTGCTCCAGCCAGGCCTTGAGGCCCGCGCCGTCCACCAGCACCGCGGCCAGCGTGTTCGGGTAGTAGTACAGGTCCGCCGCGCTGCGCAGGGTGAGCGGGCCGGCCGGCACGTCGGTGTAGTCCTCCGGGCCGCCGAAGCCGGTGCGGAAGGCGGCCGCGGCGGAGAGCACCGGCAGGTCGGCCAGCTCCGGGCGCAGCTTCGGCAGCTCGCGGCGCACGTAGTCGGCCTGCGCGGCGTTCACCGCGGAGAGCGCGGTCATGTTGCCCTCGTCGGCGAAGTAGCTGCTCATGCGCAGCGTGCTGCTGCCGATCGGCGTGTCCACGTAGGCCACCGCCGCCGCGTGCGCCTGCGCCACCAGCGGCGCGATGGCCGGGTCGGCCGGCACGCACTCGTTCTTCTTCGGGCAGATCGGGCGCACCTCGCTGTGGGTGTCGGCCTTGTCGACCGTCCAGCGGCCGTGCTCGCGCGCCAGCGCCAGCTTGATCACGCCCAGGTCCTTGCCGAAGAAGCCGCCCATCACCGCCGGCACGCCGCGCACGAAGCCGCGCTGGGCGTCGACGTCGGGCAGGCCGGCGTAGCGCGGCCCGGGGAACTCGGTGTGCGAGTGGCCCAGCAGCAGCACGTCGATGCCCGGCACGCCGGCCAGGTGCCAGCCGCCGTTCTCCATCTCGCTGGCGTAGGGGTGGGTGTCCAGGCCGCCGTGCAGGATCGCCACCACCAGGTCCGGGTGCTGCGCCTCGAGCTGCGGCAGGTACTTGCGCGCCGCCTCGACCACGCCGCTCACGGTGACCTTGCCGGCCAGGTTCTGCTTGTCCCACTCCAGGATCGGCGGCGGGGTGAAGCCGATGATGCCGATCTTCAGCGGCACCTCGAGCTTGCTGCCGTCGGGGGTGTAGGCCTCGATGGTCTTGGTCACCACCGCCCACGGCCTGAAGATGGGCCGGCCGTCGCGCGCGCTGTACACGTTGGCCAGCACCAGCGGGAAGTGCGGGCCGGCGCACCTCTGCGTGCCGGCGCCGTCCACGTTCATCGGCGTGCCGGTGACCTGCGACAGGAACGGCAGGCCGTAGTTGAACTCGTGGTTGCCGGCGGTGCCGCCGTCGTAGCCGAGCGCATCCATCGCCTTGTAGATCGCCAGCTCCTCGCCGCAGCCGACCGGCTTCACCTTGGCCTGGTAGTCGGCCAGCACGGTGCCCTGGATGGTGTCGCCGCTGTCGAACAGCACGGTGTTGGGGAATGCCTCGCGCGCGCGGCGGATCAGCGTGGCGGTGCGCTCGTAGCCCACCGTGGGATCGTCCTTCTGCTTGAAGTAGTCGTAGGAGAGCACGTTGGCGTGGACGTCGGTGGTCTCCAGGATCGCCACGTCGGCGCGCGCGCCGTCCGGCAGCCTGCCGGGCTTGAAGGCCTGGCCGGCGCAGCCGGCGAGCAGGACGGAGGCGAGGGCGAGGGGAACGAGGCGGCGCTTCATCGGGGTGGCTCTCATCGGGATCGTGCAGGTCGGCCACCGTAGCAGAAGCCCGTGACATCCCGCTGCCGTGCCGGGGTGCGGCGGCGGGCGGCGCGGCGGTCGCAAGAGCCTGTTCGAGATCTGCCGTCGGTCCGGCTATTGCCTCGCCGTCATTCCTGTGAAGGCAGGAGGCGCTTTTCGACAGCCGAAGGGCTGGTCGTCCGGTGACGTTCCCTCGAAAAGTCAGCGACGCTGGATCCCGGCTTTCGCCGGGATGACGTTCCATGGGGGGATACTTGGAGATCGTGAACAGGCTCTAAGATGCGCGGCGATACGCCGTCCGGCCAACAGGGGGCTTCGCATGTCCGCTTTCCTTCCACGCGCCGCGCGCGGACGCGCGCTGCGGCTGGGCGCGTGGCTGGGCTTCGCGCTGTGCCTGGGTTTCGCCGCGTGGCGCGAGCCCGAGCCGGTGCAGCGCCTGTTCGTCGCCGCCCTGATGCTGTGCGCGGCCGGCGCGCTGTACTTCGCCACCGCGCGGCCGGTGCTGGCGCTGCTGGCCGGCGGCGGCGCCTTCCTCGGCCTGCGCTTCGTCTCGGCGCTGAAGCAGCAGTACCTCGACGTCGGCCTGATGCCGCGCGATTTCATCTATTTCACCCACAGCAGCCTGCTGGAGACGCTGCGCCGCTACCCGCACCTGTACGGGCTGGCGATCCTGGTGTGCGCGGGCGTGCCGCTGCTGCTGTGGCTGGCCTGGCGCGGCGCCCGCTCGCCGTGGCTGCCGGCCCGCCCGTGGCGGCGGCTGGCCGGGCTGGCGCTGTGCGTGCTGGGCTTCTGGCTGTGCCTGCTGCCGGCGGGGCCGTTCGGGCGGGTGTACCAGCGCAGCGCCTGGCAGAAGCTGGGCGGCGACGACGCGCTGCTGACCGACTTCTTCGTCTACTTCTACGACTCGGACGTGCAGCTGCCCGCGCGCGCCGACGATGCGGCGGCCGAGCGCGACTGGGGCGCCACCGCCGCGGGCCGGCCGGGCGCGGCGCGGCCGCCGTACCCGGACATCGTCGAGGTGCTGGAGGAGAGCACCTTCGACCCGTCCAACTTCGCCATGTGCAAAGGCGTGCCGGAGTGCCGCGCGCCGGCGCTGTTCGAGCCCGACGCGCGCACCGTGGCGCACGGGCCGCTGCGCGTGCACACCTTCGGCGGCGGCACCTGGGTGAGCGAGTTCGCCGCGCTGACCGGGCTGCCGCAGGACATCTTCGGCGCCGGCGGCATGTACGCGCCCTACGTGCTGGCGCCGCGCATGCGCGACGCGCTGCCGCAGCAGCTGGCGCGGCTGGGCTACCGCACGGTGGCGGTGTATCCCACCAACGGCGCCTTCCTCAACGGCCGCAACGCCTACATGGCCTACGGCTTCCAGGAGTTCCACGACGCCGACGAGCTGGGGCTGGACCCGTGGGAGGAGAGCGACGCGCAGATGTTCGACGCCGCCCGGCGCGTCTACCAGCGGGTGAAGAAGCCGGGCGAGCCGGTGTTCCTGATGGTGCTGACGATCAACCAGCACGGCCCGCACAACCTCGACCCGCTGGACAGGCTGCCGCCGCCGTTCAACCGCGGCGTGGTGCCCGGCCTGCCGCCGGAGACCGAGCTCAACGTCAGCACCTACCTCGCCCAGCTGCGCGCCTCGGACCAGGCGATGCGCCAGCTGGAGCACGCCTTCCTCGACCGCGCGCAGCCCACCGTGCTGGTGCACTTCGGCGACCACCAGCCGTCCTTCGACGGGCTGATCCGCGGCCTGCCGCGCCGCTGGCCGCCGGCGCTGCGGCCGCTGCAGCAGTACCTCACCTACTTCATGATCAAGCGCAACGCGGCCGGCGCGCCGTTACCGTCCTACCCCGCGCTGGACATCGCGCTGCTGCCCGGCATGGTGCTGCAGGCGGCGGGGCTGCCGGCCGACCCGTACTTCTCGGCGCAGATCGCGCTGCGCGAGCGCTGCGGCGGGCGCTACGCCGACTGCCCGGCGCCGGGGCTGGTCGCCTCCTACCAGGGCTGGATCTTCGACCGCCTGCACGTGTTCGAGTAGAGCAGGTCGTGGGAGCGGCCATCCGGCCGCGATGGCCCGGCATCTCCATTAGCCATCGCGGCCGGAGGCCGCTCCGACGGACGCCTAGGGCCGCTCCGGCGCGGCGTAGTCGAAATAGGTGTAGCTCCTGCCGCCGTCGTCGAGCCGCTTGAGCTGCACGCGGAAGCTGTAGCGGGTGGCGCGCAGCGGGCTGCCGTCCACGCGCCGCATCGACAGGCCCCGCGCGGCCTCGCGCGGACGCAGCACGGCCGGGGCGACGCGGTAGGCGCCGAGCGGGCGGCCCGCCGTGCCGGCCAGCGCCTCGCGCAGCACGCGGCCCTGCGCGGCGGGCAGCGGCAGGCCGAGCAGCGCGGCGAGGGTGGGCGCGAGGTCGACGTTGCCGGACGGCAGCGGGTCGCGGAAGCCCGCGCGGAAGTCCGGCCCCGCGGCGAGCAGGGTGTTGTGCACGTCGCGCGGGCTGAAGCTGCCGTGCTCGCCGCGCTCGTTGTTCATGCTGGCGTACTCGGTGCCGGGAAAGCCCTGCACCACCGCGTCGGCGTCCCAGGCGTAGCTGACGATGATGTCCGGCCCGCGCGCGGCGTTCTCCAGGTGCACGTGTTCCGCCGGCAGCGTGCCGGGCAGCTCGCCGTAGGGCCTGTCATCAATTGACTAGATAAGCGAAGCTTGGGTTTTCTTGCGAGCGCAGCCGTTCAATGACCCGACGCTATGGACTTCGAGACGATCAATGGG
>NZ_QGHC01000022.1 GCF_003148905.1 Fulvimonas soli
CCACTACAACTGCCACCGTCCGCACAGCGCACTTGGTGGTCAGACACCCATGGCTCGACTGACGCTTGATCAAAACAACCTATTGAAGCTCCACACCTAGCGCCGGCTTCGCCCAAGGTCGAAGCCGGGCCGCGCGGGGCCGGGCGCTACACTTGCCGGCACGCGACATGCTCCGAGGGCAACGACGATGCGCATCCTGGTGCTCGGCGCCGGCGGTACCGGCGGCTACTTCGGCGGGCGGCTGGCGCAGGCGGGGCTCGACGTCACCTTCCTGGTGCGCCCGGCGCGCGCGGCGCAGCTGGCGGCCGACGGCCTGGTGATCCGCAGCCCGCTGGGCGACGCGCGCTTCCCGGTGCGCCACGCCACGGCGGAGCAGCTGCCCGCGCTGGCCGCCGCGCGGCCGTTCGAGCTGGTGCTGCTGAGCTGCAAGGCCTACGACCTGGACGATTCGATCGAGGCGATCGCCCCGGCGATGGGCGAGGGCACCGCGGTGCTGCCCATCCTCAACGGCCTGCGCCACTACGCCGCGCTCGACGCGCGCTTCGGCGCGGGCCGCGTGCTGGGCGGGCTGTGCTTCATCAGCGCGACCAGGAACGCGCGCGGCGAGGTGCTGCACCTGGGCAAGCCCGCCTCGGTGACCTTCGGCGAGCGCGCGGGCGAGCCGTACAGCGCGCGCTGCCGCGCCATCGACGCCGCCTTCGCCGCGGCGAAGGTGGACCACCTGCTCGCCGAGCGCATCCAGCAGGAGCTGTGGACCAAGTTCGCCTTCCTCGCCGCGCTGGCCGTCGGCACCTGCCTGATGCGCGCCGCGGTGGGCGACGTCGTCGCCGCCGACGGCGGGCGCGACTTCATGGAGCGGCTCTACCGCGAGTGCCTGGCGGTGGCCGCCGCCGACGGCTGGCCGGTGCCGGAGGAGGCGCAGCGGCGCGCGCTGGAGACGCTGACCCAGCCCGGCTCGCCGCTCACCGCCTCGATGCTGCGCGACCTGGAGGCCGGCCAGCGCATCGAGGGCGCGCACATCGTCGGCGACCTGCTGCGCCGCGCGCGGGCCGCCGGCCTGCCGTCGCCGCTGCTGGCGCTGGCCTGGTGCCACCTGCAGGCCTACGAGCTGCGCCGCCGCCGGGACGGCTGAATCAGCCCGGCCTGCTGCCGCGCACGATCCACACCGGCGGGAACATCAGCGGGACCGGCCACGAGCGGCGCACCTGCAGGCCCTGGCGGCGCAGCGCGCGTGCGTAGGCGCCGGTGTGCAGGAAGTCGAGCAGGGCCAGCCGGCCGCCGGGCCGGAGCACGCGCGCGATCTCGCGCAGCGCCTGCTCGCGGTCCGCGGCGCCGGGCAGGTTGTGGATGGCCAGGCTGGAGACGACCACGTCGAAGCTGGCGTCGGGGTAGGGCATGGCGCGCATGTCGCCGGTGTCGATGCGCACGCGCCCGCGCAGGCCGGCCAGCTCGGCGTTGCGCGCGGTCGCCGCGGCGGCGTTGCCGGACTGGTCGCGCGTGCTCCACAGGTCCAGCCCGGTGGCGCGGCCGCGCGGCAGCCGCCGCGCCGCTTCCAGCAACAGCATGCCGCGGCCGCAGCCGACGTCGAGCAGCTGCTCGTCGCCGCGCAGCGCCAGGCGGCGGACCATGCGGCGCAGGGCCCATGGCTTGCCGCAACGGCTGCTGGCCAGCATCAGCAGGCCGCTCAGGCCCATCGACAGGCCGGGGCCGAGGCCCAGCCCGGCGAGCTCCGGCCGCCCCAGCGCCGCCAGGAGCAGGCCGGCGGCCGCCAGGCCGAGGCCGAGCAGCGCGAGGGCGAGCACCACGCCGGGCGCGTCGATGCCGAACCGCGGTCGTGCCTGTGCCATGCCGGCCTCTTCCGTCGTGTCGAGGGCGGCATTCTTGGCCGCGGCGGCGCCGGGATCGAGTGACAGGCGTCAGTCGCCACGCATGACGCGGCGGCGGGTGGCGCTCGGCCGCCGGCCTCGGCGAGGCGCTCGGGCGCGGCCAGCGCCTCGCCGGGGTCGGCGGTGACGGCGCGGGTGTCGATGCCGGCTTCGTGCGCCCACATGCCGGGACGCCCCCCGTTCCGGCCGGCTCAGCGCGGCACGCGGTAGCCGCCGGGCACGCCGTGCGGGCTCAGGGTGAGCTGCCAGAGCTGGTCGCGGCGGCTGCGGAACACCGCGGCGGACACGGCCAGGTAGAAGTGCCACATGCGGCGGAAGCGCTCGTCGTAGCGCGCGCTCAGCGCCGGCCAGGCGGCGTCGAAGTTGGCGCGCCAGGCGGTGAGCGTCAGGTCGTAGTCGGCGCCGAAGTTGTGCCAGTCCTCGACCACGAACAGGCCCTCCAGCGCGGCCGTGACCTGGCTCGCCGCGGGGATCATCGAGTTGGGGAAGATGTATTTCTCGATCCACGGGTCCGGCCGCGCGCCGGCCTCGTTGGTGCCGATGCTGTGCAGCAGGAACAGACCCTGCGGATCGAGGCAGCGGCGCACCGTCTCGAAGTAGGTGCGGTAGTTGCGGCTGCCCACGTGCTCGAACATGCCGATGGAGAACACCGCGTCGAAGCGCTCGTCCAGCTCGCGGTAGTCCTGCAGGCGGATCTCGACCGGCAGGCCGGCGCACAGTTCGCGCGCGAACTCGGCCTGCTCCTTCGACACGGTGATGCCGACGCCGGCGACGCCGTAGCGCTCGGCGGCGAACTTCAGCGCCTCGCCCCAGCCGCAGCCGATGTCCAGCACGCGCATGCCGGGCTTCAGCCGCAGCTTGCGGCAGACCAGGTCGAGCTTGGCCTCCTGCGCGTCGTCGAGGTTGCCGGCCTGCGCCCAGTAGCCGCAGGAGTACACCAGCCGCTTGCCGAGCATGGCCCGGAACAGGTCGTTGCCCAGGTCGTAGTGCGCCCGGCCGACCTCCCAGGCGTGCTCGCCGCGCTGCAGGTTGACGAAGCGCGCCTTCAGGTGCGCCAGCAGGGTGTCGAGCGTGCGCAGCTCCTGGTCCAGGTGCGAGGACAGCAGGCGGGTGAACATGCCGGGCAGGTCCGCGCAGTCCCACCAGCCGTCCATGTAGGCCTCGCCCAGGCCCAGCGAGCCGTGCGCGAACACGCGCGCGTACAGGCGCTGGTCGTGCACGCGCAGGTCGGTGGGGGCGTCGCCGTCGATGTGGATGCCCGCGTGGGCGAGCAGGGCTTCGGCCCGGGTGCGCAGCGAGTCGGCGTTCATGGGGCTCCTTGTCGCGGTGATCCCGCGCGATCCTAGCAAGAGCGCCGCGGCGGTGCCGCCGGCGCGCCGCGCGGACGCGCGCCTCAGTCCTGGCCCAGCACGCCGAACTCGGCGGGGAAGCGCGCCCAGAACAGCGGCGCGCGTTCGGCGCGCACCAGCTCCAGCAGCGCCTGCGCCTCCGGCTCGTCGACGATGAACTCCACCAGCACGGTCTGCTCGCCGGCCAGCTCGAAGAAGTGCGCCTCGTGCATCTGGCCGTGGCGGCCGTAGCCGGCGACCGCCTTGAAGGCGGAGGCGCCGTGCACCTGGCGCTTCCTGGCCGCCTCCAGCAGCCACTCGTACAGCAGCATGCCGTTGTGCTTCTGGTTCTCGTGCATGTAGAAGCGCAGCGAATAGCCTTTCATCGTGACTCCTTTCCAGGGCGGCGCATGGGCGCGCGCGCCGTTGCCGGTTGGCCGGCGTGTGCGGAAAGCGCGCGCCGCCGGCCGCGGCCGCGCGCCCCTCCGCGCGGCTCAGTGCCGAAACACGCCGCGGGCCAGGAAGATGCCCAGCAGCGTCAGGCTCAGGGTGCCCACCAGGTGGGCCAGCACGTGGACGCCGAACCAGAAGTACTGCTGCCGCAGGAGCAGGGTGTTGGCTTCGGCGGAGAACGTGGAAAACGTGGTGAGTCCCCCGAGGAACCCGGTCAGCGCGAACAGGCGCATGGCCACGGGCAGGGCCTGGAAGTGCTCGAACACGCCCATCAGGCAGCCCATCAGGATGCCGCCGATCAGGTTGGCCGCCAGCGTGCCGAGTGGCAGGGTGGGGAAGACCGGGTTGAGCAGGATGCCGAGTATCCAGCGCAGCCAGCAGCCCAGCAGGCCGCCCAGGCCCACGGCGATGAATCCGCTGAAGTTCACGTCGGGGAGCCTCCTGTCGGCAGTGGGAGCGGCGGCGCGGCGGCCGCGCCGCCGCGGTCGGGCAAGCATAGCCGCGCCGCACGGCGCCGGTAGGGGCGGCGGGCGCGGGTGGAGACGGGGAACAGACGCATCCGGCTTCCTTGTGGCTGATGCGCGGCGGCAGGCAGCTGGCGGCGCCAACGAAAATGCCTGGCCGTCCGCGGGGGACTTGGACCAGGCATCATCAGCCTTGCGGCGGTTCGGGGAGGAATGCCATCTCCCATCGATCACGGCATCCTAGCGCATCCGCGGGCGGCGCCGTCAAGCGCACCGCTATACTGGCCGCCGCTTCCCCGCCCCGGCCGCCATGACCCACGAACCCCGCCCCGCGCGGCGCAGCCTGCCGTGGCTGCTGGCCGCGCTGTCGATGATCGGCCCGTTCTCGATCGACGCGGTGTTCCCGGCGTTCCCGCTGATCGGCGCGCGCTTCGCGGTGGACGCGGCGGCGCTGCAGCAGCTGGTCAGCGTGTACCTGCTCACCTACGCGGTGATGAGCCTGTTCCACGGCGCGATCTCCGACGCGGCCGGGCGCAGGCCGGTGATCGTGGGCGGCATGCTGGTCTACGCGCTGGCCTCGGGCGGCGCGGCGCTGGCCGGCTCGTTCGGCATGCTGCTGGCCTGCCGCGCGCTGCAGGGCGCCTGCGCCGGCGCGGGCCTGGTGGTGGGCCGCGCGGTGGTGCGCGACACCTACGACGGCGCCGAGGCGCAGCGGCTGATGTCGCGGGTGATGATGATCTTCGGCGTGGCGCCGGTGATCGCGCCGATGGTCGGCGCGCAGCTGCTGCGGCTGGGCGGCTGGCACGGCATCTTCTGGGTGCTGCTGGGCTTCTCCGCGCTGCTGGCGCTGCTGCTGCAGGCGCTGCTGGCCGAGAGCCATCCGCCGCCGCGGCGCACGCCGTTCTCGCCGCGGCGCCTGCTGGCCGGCTATCTGGCCTTCGGGCGCGACCGGCCGTTCTGGCCGCTGCTGGTGTCCTGCTCGGTGAACTTCGCCGCGCTGTTCCTCTACATCGCCTCGGCGCCGCGCATCGTGCGCGAGCTGCTGGGTCTGTCGGCGCAGGGCTTTCCCTGGCTGTTCCTGCCGGTGGTGACGGGGCTGGTCGGCGGCGCCTGGCTGTCCGGCCGGCTGGCCGGGCGGCGCGGCGTGCGCTTCACGGTGAACCTGGGCTACGCCGCGATGGGGCTGGCCTGCGCGCTGCACCTGGCGGCGGCGTGGCTGTTCCCGCGCGGCGCGCTGCCGTGGTCGATGCTGCCGCTGATGCTGCAGGGCGTGGGCGTGCAGCTGGCCTTCCCGACGCTGACCCTGCTGCTGCTCGACCGCTTCCCCGCGCAGCGCGGCGGCGCCTCGGCGGTGCAGGCCTTCGCCAGCCTGCTGCTCAACGCGGCGGTGGCGGGCGTGCTGTCGCCGCTGCTGTCGGGACGCATGCTGCCGCTGGCGTGCGGCGCCACGGTGCTCACCGCGCTCGGCGCGCTGGCCTGGCGGCGTTACCTGCGGCTCCCGCACCGGCTGCCGGCGCAGCCGATGCCGCGCGACACCGCGCTGCAGGCGGAGATCGTCGAGCCGCACTGAGCGCGCCGCACCCGCCCGGCCGCGACCGGCAGGCGCGGCTGAATCGCGTGAACCTGATCCGCTATCGCCACGGGCTGGCGCCGTCGTCGGACCTGTACGTGGCCTCCGGCCGCGGCGGCTAAGAGCCTGTTCACGATCTCCAAGTATCCCCCCATGAAACGTCATCCCAGCGAAAGCTGGGATCCAGCGGCGTTGACTTTTCCAGCAGGGAAAGTCACTGGGTTCCTGCTTTCGCAGGAATGACGGAGAGGGAATAGCCGAGCCGGACCGACGGTAGATCGTGAACAGGCTCTAAGCGATGGATCCGTTCTTCCGCGGCGCGGGCGACCGGTTCGGCCGCAGCTTCGCGCTGCGCGACAGCGACCCGCTGCTGGTGAAGCTGGCCTACCGCTTCGAGATCGGAGGACCGCCGCGCGCGGTGACGGCGTCTCGACGGGCACTTGACCCGCGATCGCGCATGCTGGCCCGGCCGATCCGGCGACCGAGGGACGCTGCCATGCCGTACGCCCGCACCGACGATCTCCCCGAGAGCGTGCGCCGGCACCTGCCGCCGCACGCGCAGTCGATCTACCTGGAGGCCTTCAACCATGCCTGGGAGGAGTACGCCGATCCCGCCGCGCGCCGCGGCGACGCCTCGCGCGAGGAGACGGCGCACCGGGTGGCCTGGGCCGCGGTGAAGCAGGAGTACGAGAAGGCCGCCGACGGCAGCTGGCGGCGCAAGTAAGCGCGCGCCGTTCCGATGCGGGCGGGCCGCGGCTAGGGCAGGCCGCGCGCGGCGAGGAAGGCGTGCGCCTCGGCGGCGTCGCGCTCGAACCACGCCTGCGCCGAGCCGAGCCGGAACGAATAGCCCCAGGCGTCCATGTCCGCCATCAGCCGCGCGCGGCCCACGCCGGGCAGCTCGTCCGCCAGCAGGATCTGCAGGACGCAGGTGGCGTCCTCCTCCTCGATCGAGTCGGTGGCGTCGGTGTGCACCGCCGCGCGCCGCTCGGGCGGCAGCACGATCAGGTGGCAGGCCTCGTGCAGCAGCGAGTGCACCGGCGTGTCGGCGCGCGCGTAGACGGTGGTGCCGATGATGCCGGCCTCGTCGTCGCCCCAGTAGCTGCCGGGGATGGGCTCGCCGTCGGGCACGCGCGCCAGCGCGAGCCCGTAGCGGGCGAGCAGCGCGGCCGGGGCCTGGAAGCCGGTGTCGGCCAGGCGCAGCACGGCGGGCGGGGCGGGGAAGGCGGGGGGGCTCAATGTCGGAGGATTCGACGATTCGGCGCAGCTGCATCTTGGCCGTCATTCCGGCGCAGCGCCTGTCCCGGGTCAGGTCCGGGGCAGGCTCTGCGCCGGAATGGCGAGTTCTCAGCCGGCCGGCGTGGCGGCCGGCTTGCCGTCGGGCAGCGCCACCGACAGCTCCAGCACCTCGTGGCCGCTGTCGCGCTCGACGTTGATGTTGATCGCCTCGAGGTCGACGTTGACGTACTTGCGGATCACCTCGAGCAGCTCGTTGCGCAGCAGCGGCAGGTAGTCCGGCGCGCCGCGGGTGGAGCGCTCCTGCGCCACGATGATGCGCAGGCGCTCCTTGGCGACCACGGCGCTGGGCTCGGGCTTGCGCTTGAGGAAATCGAGAATGCCCATCGCGGTCAGCCTCCGAATACGCGCTGGAAGAAGCCTTTCTTGGGTGCGTCGACGAAGCGCAGCGGCCGTTCCTCGCCGAGCAGGCGCGCCACGGTGTCGCGGTAGGCCTGGCCGGCGTTGGAGTTCTCGTCCAGGATCACCGGCACGCCGGCGTTGGAGGCGGCCAGCACGTTCTCCGACTCGGGGATCACGCCGATCACCGACAGGCCGAGGATTTCCTCCACGTCCTTCACGCTGAGCATCTCGCCGATCGCCACGCGCGCGGGGTTGTAGCGGGTCAGCAGCAGGTGCTGGGCGACCGCGCCGTCGCCGCGCTCGGCGCGGCGGGTCTTGCTGGCCAGGAGGCCCAGGATGCGGTCGGAGTCGCGCACCGAGGACACCTCCGGGTTGACCACCACCACCGCGTGGTCGGCGAAGTACATCGCCAGGTGCGCGCCCTTCTCGATGCCGGCCGGGGAGTCGCACACGATGTAGTCGAAGCCGTCCTTGGACAGCTCGTCGAGCACCTTCTCCACGCCTTCCTGGGTCAGCGCGTCCTTGTCGCGGGTCTGGCTGGCGGCGAGCACGTGGAGGTTCTCGTGGCGCTTGTCCTTGATCAGCGCCTGCTTCACCGTGGCCTCGCCGTGGATCACGTTGACGAAGTCGTACACCACGCGCCGCTCGCAACCCATGATGAGGTCGAGGTTGCGCAGGCCGACGTCGAAGTCGATCACCGCGACCTTCTTGCCGGCCATGGCCAGGCCGGTGGCGAGCGAGGCGCTGGTGGTGGTCTTGCCAACGCCGCCTTTGCCGGAGGTGACAACGATAATCTCAGCAGTCAAGGGCCCATCTCCCGAATATCTGTGTTGTTGTAATGGCCGTTCGTCAGAGCCTGGCGACCAGCAGTTTTTCCCCGTCCAGCCAGCATTGCACGGGCTGGCCCTCCAGGTCCCTGGGTATCTGTTCGAACACGCGGTAGTGGCCGGCGATGGCCACCAGCTCGGCGCGGAAGTCCGACACGTAGATGCGCGCGCCGGCGTCGCCCTGCGCGCCGGCCATGGCGCGCCCGCGCAGGCAGCCGTACACGTGGATCGAGCCGTCGGCGATCACCTCGGCGCCGTTGGCGATGGCGCCGGTGACCACCAGGTCGCGCTCGCGCGCGTAGACCTGCTGGCCCGAGCGCACCGCGCCGTCGTGGTGCTGCGCGCCCAGCGGCGCGGGGGCCGGCGCCGGTGCGGGCTCGCGCGTGGCCGCGCGCGGGGCGGGCGCCGGCGCGGGTGCGGGTGCGGGCGGGGCGATGCTGCCGCCGTCGGCCGGCTCGTAGGCGGCGCGGAACTTGGCGATCAGCGGCAGGCCCATGCGCCTGGCCAGCGCCTCGGTGGCGCTGGTGCCGTAGGCCAGGCCCACCGGCAGCATGCCGGCGCTGCGCACCGCCTCCAGCAGGGCGTCGACCGTGCCGTCGTCGGGCAGGTCGAGGAAATGCGACAGGTCCAGCACCACCGCGGCGCGGGAGAACAGCTGCGGCGCCGCGCGCACGCGGCGCTCCAGTTCCTCGCACAGCGCGGCGGCGTCGGCGCGGCGCACGCGCACGCTGGCGATGCCGACCTGGCCGAAGCGCAGGTCGCAGACGTCGTTGGCTTCCATCTTCGCGTTCACGGGCGCCGCTCTCCGGCGAGGCGGCGCGGGTGGGTATCGGGTGACCGGGGGCGCTCGCGCTCGGCCAGCCACGGCTCGGCGGGCAGGCCGCCGCGCTCCAGGTAGGTCTCGCGCACGTAGGCGTAGCTGGGCAGGTCCTTGGCCAGCAGGCTGACCTGCGGGCCGTCCGCGGCCATGCGCTGCTGGCCGACCTCCTGGAAGCCGTAGGTGCCGTGGAACAGCACCACCACGTCGTCGCGCGGCTCCAGGAACACCTCGCAGGTGAGCAGCGGCACGCGCACCTCGGCGAAGCTGGTGACGTCGCAGTAGAACACGCGGCCGAGGCCGTGGCGGCGGTAGGCGTTGGCGATCACGATGCGGTCGATGTACACGAACGCAGGGTAGTGCGCGCTGAACCAGCGGTAGTTGGCGCTGCCGTAGTCGGCGCCGTCGCGCAGGGCGACCAGGAAGCCGGCGATGTGCCCGTCGATCTCGGCCACGCGGAAATAGTCGGCGTGCTCGTAGAAATAGCGCAGCTGCGCGGCGTCCAGGGCGAGGATGGAACGGCCGGCGGTGTTGTTGAGCGCCAGGACGGCATCCAGATCGTGCTCGCGCACGTCGCGGATGGCTAGGGCCATTCGTTGCTCCGCAATGGTGGGTTCGGGACCAGGACCGACGGACGGCCCGACGCGGCGCATTATGGCATGCGGCCGGAAGCCGCACATCCCGCGCATGCGGTTGTAAAGCCTTTGTAAATCCGCGGGGAGGCATGCCTTCCGGCACGGGGGGACGGATGACTTCCCGCGCATTGCGGGGACGGCCGGCTCGCCTATGATGCGGGCATGACGTCCGGCACGATCTCCAACCACACGCGCCTGCTGCGCATGACCGGCTTCTTCGCCTACCTGTGCTCGGGCACGCCGCTGATCACCAACTGGGCCGCCGAGCGGCTGGACCAGCTGCAGCGCCCCAACTTCGCGCTGCTGCTGTGGACGCTGTTCTACCTGCTGTTCGGCGTGCTCTACCTGGCGCTGACCAACAACCTGGGCTCGCGCCGCTACCTGGGCACCAAGCTGGCCGGCCTGGTGGCGATGACGGTGTGCTCGCTGGCGGTGGGCTGGTACAGCCACAGCGGCCTGTCGGCGATCCTGATCGTGGTGTCCGCGGTGGTGCTGCCCTGGCTGGTGCCGCTGTGGCCGGCGGTGCTGTGGCTGGTGCTGTCCAACCTGGCGCTGGCGCCGATCTTCGCCAGCTTCCCGGAGTACAACTACAGCATGCTGCTGGCGCTGATGCAGACCAGCATCTACATCGGCTTCGCCGCGATCGCCTTCGTCGCCTCGCTGGTGGCCAGCCAGCAGGCCGAGCAGCGCGAGGCGCAGCGCCGGCTCAACTCGGAGCTGCGCGCCACCCGTGCGCTGCTGGCCGAGTCCACCCGCATCGCCGAGCGCATGCGCATCGCGCGCGAGCTGCACGACCTGGTCGGCCACCACCTGACCGCGCTCAGCCTCAACCTGGAGGTGGCCAGCCACCTCACCAACGAGGCCGCCGCCGAGCACGTGCGCAAGGCGCAGGACACCGCGCGGCACCTCCTGTCGGACGTGCGCGAGGCGGTCAGCGAGCTGCGCCAGGACGACGCCATCGACCTGACCCAGGCGCTGCGCAGCCTGATCGAGGGCGTGCCCAGCCTGGCCGTGCACGTGGAGACGCCGCCGCGCTTCAGCGTGGAGGACCCGCGCCGCGCCCAGGTGCTGCTGCGCTGCGCGCAGGAGATCATCACCAACACCGCGCGCCATGCCGGCGCGCGCAACCTGTGGCTGGCCTTCTCCCACGACGAGCCGGGCGTGCTGTGCCTGCAGGCGCGCGACGACGGCCGCGGCGCGCCGCACTTCCAGCCGGGCAACGGGCTGTCGGGCATGCGCGAGCGCCTGCAGGAGTTCGGCGGCAGCGTGGCGGTCGACCGCGGCGCCGCGCAGGGCTTCGCGCTCGCCGTGCGGCTGCCGCTGGGCGAGACGCCGGCGCTGGCGCACGCGCCCTCGCGCGCCGAGCCGCCCGCGCTGAGCCTGTCATGAGCCCCGCCGCGGCGTTCCTGTCGCCGCGCCCGGCGGGCGTGCCAGAATGGGCGGCGCCCGTGCCCGCGCGGGCCGCCCGGACGCCTTCGTGCCAATACCGTATCGAGGAACCGCGATGATCTCCGTCTGTCTCGTCGACGACCAGAACCTGGTGCGCCAGGGCATCCGCTCGCTGCTCGGCCTGGCCGAGGACATCCAGGTGGTGGCCGAGTGCGCCGACGGCGCGCAGGCGGTGGCCGACATCCCGCGCATCAGGCCGGACGTGGTGCTGCTGGACCTGCGCATGCCCAACATGAGCGGGCTGGAGGTGCTGCAGGCGCTGTCCGCGCGCAACGAGCTGCCGCCGACCATCATCCTGACCACCTTCGACGACGACCAGCTGGTGCTGCAGGGCCTGAAGGCCGGCGCGCGCGGCTACCTGCTCAAGGACGTCTCGCTGGAGCAACTGGTGGAGGCGGTGCGCACCGTCGCCGCCGGCGGCTCGCTGGTGGCGCCGATGGTCACCCAGCGCCTGCTGGCCGGGGTGGGGCGGATGCAGAACCAGTTCACCAGCCTGGAGCAGCCCGACCCGCTGACCGAGCGCGAGACCGAGATCCTGCGCCTGCTGTCCGGCGGCTACTCCAACAAGGAGATCGCCAACTCGCTGAAGGTGGCCGAGGGCACGGTGAAGAACCACGTCTCCAACATCCTCTCCAAGCTGGGCGTGCGCGACCGCACCCGCGCCGTGCTGAAGGCGCTGGAGCTGGGCATCGTCTGAGCGGGGAAGGGTCTTTTGGCCGCCCGGACGGCCCCGGCGGGCGCCCCGGGGCCCTGTTGCGCAGCGGATAGCGTTCCAGCCCGCGAGCAAGTACCATCCGGGGCTTCGGTCTTGGCCGACCCACATGGCGCGATCCTCCGGGGGCTTTCCGCCCGCGGCCCATGAGGCGACGGCGAACCCTCAAGCGCTGCGTTGCGAACGCTCTGGAGAACCCTGGTAATGATGCGTGTTCTTGAATTCATTGTGGCCCTGATCATCGTCGCCGTGGTCGGCGTCGTGGTGGGTTTCGTCATGCCCGGCAGCGGCCATGTGGAACGGTCGCTGGTCATCGGCAAGGACATGCGTCAGGTCTATGACGTGCTCAACAACTTCCAGCGCTTCCAGGACTACACCGTCCTGCGCAGCTACGACCCGAAGACCCAGTTCACCCCGTCCGGCAAGACCTACGGCCCCGGCGCCGAGATCAGCTGGACCAGCAGCGACAGCGACGCCAAGGCCGGCAGCGGCAAGCTGACCATCGCCAGCGCGGAGCCCAGCTTCGACAAGATCGACAGCACCGCCAAGACCGCCAAGATCGTCTGGAACCTGGACAACGACTGGCGCGGCCAGGACAAGCACTTCACCTTCGACCTGGAGCGCCAGGGCAGCCGCGGCCAGCTGACCAAGGTCACCTGGTCGTACGACGTGGCCTACGGCTTCAACCTGATCAACCGCTACTCCAACCTGTACATCCACGGCAACCCGGATGCCTTCATCCAGTTCAGCCTGAACAACCTGCAGAACGTGCTGGCGACGGTGCCGAACATCGACTACGGCAAGCTGATCCCGTACATCCGCCAGACCCAGCCGACCCCGGCGCTGCTGGTGTCCACCCAGATCGCCCGCAAGGACGGCCTGGCCGCGCTGGACGACGCCACCGCCACCGCGGTCAAGCAGCTGCAGGAGGCGGCCAAGAAGCTGGGCGTGAACGTGACCGGCCCGCGCATCATCTTCACCACCAACTACGGCGACCAGAACTACACCTTCGACGTGGCGCTGCCGATCGACGCCACCAGCCTGACCGTGGCCGGCCAGAGCCACGAGCTGACCGCGCCGCAGCCGCCCAAGCTGGAGGACGCCGCCCCGGCCGAGGCCAGCTCCAGCGCCGACGCCGCCAAGAGCGCCGAGACGGCCGCCCCGGGCAGCCTGGACCGCTTCGGCCGCCTGGTGGTGGACGCCAACGTGCGCGCCGCGCTGGTCTTCGGCGGCCCCGCGCTGGAGGCCCCGTGGAGCGGCACCGCCGCCGGCGTGCCGCAGACCCGCGACATGCTCAAGGCCTACGCGCAGACCCACGGCTACAAGTACGACGAGGTCACCCAGCGCCTGTACGACATCCAGGTGGCGGAAGGCGACAACGTCAACACCTTCTCCAAGTTCGAGGTCTACCTGCCGCTCACCGGCAACGTGCCGGAGCAGACGCCGGAGCAGGAGGCGAACATCCCGCAGCCGTCGCTCGAGGCGGCGCCGGCCTCGTCCTCCTCGGCGCCGGCCCCGGCCGGCTCCGTCGCCGCGCCGGCCGAGGCCAGCAGCGCGCACTGAGCGGAAGCCCTCCGCGGCACGAACCGGACCCTGCCCGCGCCGCGGGCGGGGTTTTTTCTTGTCCGCGCGGCGGGATGCGCGGATGCGGACGCCGCCGCGCTTCACCGCACGGGCGATTGCGGCTACTGTCCTTGTCCGCATGAGCCCTCGCCGCCCCGAGCCATGATCGAGACCGACCAGCTGACCCGCCGCTACGGCAGCCTGACCGCCGTGGACGGGCTGACCATCCGCGCCGAGCCGGGCCAGGTGCTGGGCCTGCTGGGCCCCAACGGCGCGGGCAAGACCACCGCGATGCGCCTGATCGCCGGCTTCCTCGCGCCGACCTCGGGCACGGCGCGGGTGTGCGGGCACGACGTGGTGCGCGAGCCGCTGGCGGCGCGGCGCGCGCTGGGCTACCTGCCGGAGGGCGCGCCCAGCTACGGCGAGATGACGGTGCGCGAGTTCCTGGTGTTCATCGGCCGCATGCGCGGGCTGGCGCCGGAGGTGGGCCGCCAGCGCTTCGACCAGGTGGTCTCGCGGCTGCAGCTGGAGGACGTGCTGGAGCAGTGCATCGACACCCTGTCCAAGGGCCTGCGCCGCCGCGTGGGCCTGGCGCAGGCGATCCTGCACGATCCGCCGGTGCTGATGCTGGACGAGCCCACCGACGGCCTGGACCCCAACCAGAAGCACGCGGTGCGCCAGCTGATCGACGCGATGGCGCGCGAGCGCACCATCCTGATCTCCACCCACCTGCTGGAGGAGGTGCACGCGCTGTGCAACCGGGTGGTGATCATCGCCCGCGGCCGGCTGCTGGCCGACGCCACGCCGGCCGAGCTGGAGGCGCGCTCGCGCTACCACGGCGCGGTGTCCTTCAGCGCGCCCGGCAGCGGGCTCTCGCAGGAGATGCTGGGGCGCCTGCCGCAGGTGACGGCGATCGAGGTGGACCCGCTGGACGGCCGCGTCACGGTGTTCCCCAGGCCGGGCGAGCGCATCCTGGAGCCGGTGGAGAACCTGCTGCGCCAGCAGGGGCTGGAGGTGTCGGAGATCCAGCTCGAGCGCGGCCGGCTGGACGAGGTGTTCCGCCAGATCACCCTGGGCGACGGCGCGGAGGGGCGCGCATGAGCCCGACCCTGGCGATCATGCGGCGCGAGCTGCGCAGCTATTTCGTGACCTCGCTGGCCTGGGTGTTCCTGGTGATCTTCCTGGTGCTGGCCGGCCTGCTCACGTTCTACGCCGGCGACTTCTACGAGCGCGGACTGGCCGACCTGCAGCCGTTCTTCGCGGTGCACCCGTGGCTGTACCTGATCCTGGTGCCGGCGGTGAGCATGCGCATGTGGCCGGAGGAGGCGCGCGACGGCACGCAGGAGCTGCTGCTGACGCTGCCGGTGACGCTGCGCCAGGCCATGCTGGGCAAGTTCCTCGCCGCCTGGCTGTTCCTCGGGCTGGCGCTGGCGCTGACCTTCCCGCTGTGGATCACCGTGAACTACCTGGGCTCGCCCGACAACGGCGTGATCCTGGCCGGCTACCTGGGCAGCTGGCTGATGGCCGGCGCCTTCGTCTCGATCGGCGCCTGCCTGTCCACCCTCACGCGCAGCCAGGTGGTGGCCTTCATCCTCACCGCGCTGGTGTGCGTGCTGCTGATCCTGGCCGGCCAGCCGCAGGTGCTGGACTTCTTCCAGGGCACGCTGCCGCGCCGGCTGGTCAACGGCGTCGCGCACCTGTCGATGCTGCGCCACTTCGAGGCGATCTCGCGCGGCGTGCTCGACCTGCGCGACCTGATCTACTTCCTGCTCACCATCCTGGCCTGGCTGGCGGGCGGGGTGCTGATCCTCGAACTGAAGCGGACCCGCTGAGATGCTCCGCCCGAACCTGCGCCGCCGCTCCGCCCTGTCGCTCGCGCTGGTCCTGCTGGCGCTGGCCTACGTCACGCTCACCGTGGCCAGCAGCCGCTGGCTGCGCATCGGGCGGGTGGACCTCACCGCCGACCAGCTCTACACGCTCACCCCCGGCACGCTGCAGATCGTCGACGGGCTGCGCCACCCGCTGCGGCTGACGCTGTACTTCTCCGAGCACGCCACCCGCGACCTGCCGCAGCTGCGCAGCTACGAGCAGCGCGTGCGCGAGATGCTGCTGGAGATGGTGGCGCGCTCGCGCGGGAAGATCCACCTGCAGCTGGTCGACCCGGTGCCGTATTCCGACGACGAGGCCAGCGCCGAGGGCGGCGGCCTGGCGCCGACCAACGGCGGCAGCAACGGCGAGCGGGCGTTCTTCGGCCTGATCGGCGCCACGCTGCCGGCGCAGGGGCGCGACGGCGAGGAGGCGCGCGCGCCCGGGCGCGGCGTGGAGCGCACGCTGTCGATCCCGTTCTTCGATCCGTCGCGCGAGACCTTCCTCGAGTACGACCTCGCCAAGCTGCTGTACGAGCTGGACCAGTCCAGCAAGCCGCGCGTGGGCGTCATCAGCTCGCTGCCGGTGCAGGGCAACGCGGCGATCGGCGAGCCGCCGTGGACGGCGCTGGAGCAGCTGGCGCAGCAGTTCGAGCTGCGGCCGATCGATCCGGCCGGCCTCAAGCGCGTCGGCGACGACGTGCAGGTGCTGCTGCTGGTCCATCCCAAGCGGCTCCCCGCCGACGCGCTCTACGCGATCGACCAGTTCGTGCTGCGCGGCGGCCGGCTGGCCGTGTTCGTCGATCCCGACGCCGAGCTGGACAACGCGCCCTACGTGGACGGCAACGGGGTGACCGACGACCACGACTCGGACCTGCCGCGCCTGTTCGCCGCCTGGGGCGTGGCCTACGACCCGGCGATGGTGGTGCTGGACCGCTCGCGCGCGCTGCAGATCGAGCTGGGCGGCAACAACCTCACCCATCCGGCGATGCTCGGCCTGGGGCCGCAGGAGCTCAACCGCAACGACGCGGTCACCGCCAGCCTGCAGCGCATCAACGTCTCCACCGCCGGCAGCTTCGACCTGCGCCCGGACGCACGCAGCCGGCTGCTGCCGCTCCTGCAGAGCAGCAGCGAGGCCGAGCGGGTGCCGGTGCAGCGGGTGCTGGAGACGGCCAGCGACCCCGGCACGCTGCTGCAGGGCTACCGCGCCGACGACACCCACCACGTCCTCGCCGCGCGCCTGCGCGGCCAGTTCGACAGCGCCTTCCCCGAGCGCGCCGCGCTGCCGGGGCACCTGGCGCGCTCGGCGCCGAACGCCGAGGTGGTGCTGGTCGCCGACACCGACCTGCTCAGCGACCGCCTGTGGGTGGAGGCGCAGAGCTTCCTCGGCCAGCAGACGCTGAGCGCGTTCGCCAACAACGGCGACTTCCTCACCAACCTGGTCGACAACCTGAGCGGGTCCTCCGCGCTGCTGTCGATCCGCAGCCGCTCCGCCTCGCTGCGCCCGTTCACCCGCGTGCAGGCGCTGCAGGCGGCGGCGGACCGCAAGTTCCTGCAGAAGAAGCTGGAGCTGGAGCGCGAGCTGGCCGAGACGCGCCGGCGGCTGGACGAGCTGCAGCAGGGCAAGGCCGGGCACAGCAGCGCCAGCAGCGCGGCGCAGCGCGACGAGATCGAGCAGTTCCAGCAGCGGCGGCTGGCGATCAACAACGAGCTGCGCGACGTGCAGCACCAGCTCAACGCGGAGATCGACGCGCTCGGCCTGCGCCTGAAGGTGATCAACATCGTGCTGATGCCGGCGCTGGTGACCCTGGTCGGGCTGGTCTTCGGCTGGCGGCGCACGCGGCGCAGCCGGCGGCGGCCGGCATAGCCGTGCCGGCGGCAATCTGCCGCATGCGGCCTGCGCCGCGCCGCCTGCCGCTATGCTGGCCGGCTGCGGGCGCCGGCCCGCGCGGAGCGTGAGGATGATGGCGTCGTTGCTGAAGTGGGTCGTGCCGTGGGAGTTCTCGTGGGTCTTCCTCGGGCTCTTCCTGGCCGCCTGCGCGCTGTACTGGCGCGGCTGCCGGCGCCTTGCGGTGGGCGGCGGCCGCCGGCTGGCGTTCTGGACCGGCATGGCGGTGATCTACCTCAGCCTGCACACCTACCTGGATTTCTACGCCGAGCACGAGTTCTTCGTGCACCGCATCCAGCAGCTGCTGCTGCACCACCTGGCGCCGCTGCTGATCGTCGCCTCGTACCCGGGCACGGTGCTGCGCGCCGGCCTGCCGCTCGCCTGGCGGGTGCGGCTGCTGCGGCCGCTGCAGCGCTCGTGGCCCTGGCGCGCCGCGGCCGGCGTGCTGCTCAACCCGACCGTGGCGACGCTGCTGTTCGTCGCCTTCATCCTGGTCTGGCTGGTGCCGTCGCTGCAGACGCTGGCGATGCTGGACTGGCGCGTCTACCGCTTCATGAACTGGTCGATGCTGGCCAGCGGCTTCGCCTACTGGTGGCTGGTGCTGGACCACCGCCCGCGCCCGCCGGGGCGGATGACGGTGGGCCTGCGCGTGCTGTCGCCGGGCATCACCATGACGCCGCAGATCCTGGCCGGCGCCATCGTCACCTTTTCCAAGACCGACCTCTACCCGATCTTCGAGATCTGCGGCCGCGCGTTCACCTTCAACGTGCTGACCGGCCAGTTGATCGGCGGCGTGATCATCTGGGTGCCGGCGGCGATGATCGAGTCGGCCGGCGCGCTGCTGGCGCTGCGCAACTGGCTGCGGCTGTCGCGCAACGGCCGCCTGCGCCGCGCGCCGCGGCATCCCGCGCGCGTGGCGCAGGCGGGCTGAGGCGGCGCCACGCGGCCGCTCAGCGGTCGTGCCCGCCGTGCTCCATCGGCATGGCCTCGTCCGCGCCGGTGGCGTTGGCCGGGCGCGCGGCGAAGTCGACCGCGAGCGTGCTGCCGTCGGCGAAGCGCAGGCTGAGCGGCACGCGCTCGCCCGGCTTCACCGGCGCGACCGCGTGCATCAGCATCAGGTGGTAGCCGCCGGGCGCCAGCTCGACCTTGCCGTGCGCGGGCACCACTAGGCTGTCGACCATCGCCATGCGGCTCATGCCGCCCTCGCCGCTGCTCCGGTGCAGCATCACCGAGCCGTAGCGCGGGCTGGTCGCGCCGCGCAGGGTGGCCGGCTGGTCGCCGTCGTTGCTCAGCACGACGTAGCCGCCGGCCGGCAGGTCGCCGGGCAGCACGCGGATCCACGCCTGGCCGGCGCGCACGTGCGCCGCCTCGGAGGCGCGGGCGCCGGCGGCGGCGAGCACGCCGGCCAGCAGGACGGGCAGGGAACGGAGGACGGAGCGCGGATTCATGGGGCGTCTCCCAGGCTGAGCAGCAGGTGCAGGTCGTGGACGAGGTCGTCCTGCGGGTTGGCCGGCGTGGCCAGCAGGCGCGCCTTGCCGTCGCGGTCGAAGATGTAGATGGCCGAGCTGTGGCTGACCTCGTACTGGCCGTCGCCGCGGTCCGGCTCGCGCGTGAAGGCGGAGCGGTAGCGCTTGCTCAGCGCCTCGATGGCGCGCGGCGTGCCGGACAGGCCCACCGCGCGCGGGTCGAAGGCGTTCACGTAGGCGTGCATCACCTCCGGCGTGTCGCGCGCCGGGTCGACGCTGACGAACAGGATGCGCGCGCCGTCGGCGAGCGGCCCCAGCCGCTGCATCACCACGTGCAGCTGCGCCAGGGTGAGCGGGCACACGTCCGGGCAGTGCGTGTAGCCGAAGTACAGCAGCACCACCTTGCCGCGGTAGTCCCGGCCGGTGACCGCCCTGCCGTGGTCGTCGACCAGGTTGAAGTCGAGGTCGGGCATGTGCCCGCCGACGTCGGTCAGCCGCCACGGGACGGCCTCGCCGCGCTGGCAGGCGGCCAGCGGCAGCAGCGCGGCGAGCAGCGCGAGCAGCGCCAGCAGGCGGGCCGGGCGGCGCGGCTTCGTGCGAGAATCGGTGCGGATCATCCCGCCAGCATACGACATGCGGCGAGCCGTCCGGCTCCGCCGTCCCGAGGAGCGGCCCGCCATGCGACAAAATGCCTCCATCGGCGCCCTGGTCGGCCTGGCCGGCGCCAGCGCGGTGCTGCTCGGCGCGTTCGGCGCGCACGCGCTGGAGGGCGTGCTGGACGCGCGCGGCCGCGAGCTGTGGCGCACCGCGACGGCCTACCACTTCTGGCACGCGCTGGCGCTGGCGATCGCGTCGTTCGCGCCGGCCGGACGCGCGCGCCGCTGCGCGCTGCTGGGGTTCGGGCTCGGCATCGTGCTGTTCGGCGGCAGCCTGTACGCGCTGGCGCTGGGCGCGCCGCGCTGGTGCGGAGCGGTCACGCCGCTGGGCGGCCTCGCCTTCGTCGCCGGCTGGATCGCGCTGGGCCTTTCGCTGCGCGCCCGCGCGCCCGCTTGACGCGCGTCATCGCCGTGTCACGGCCGCGGAGGATCATCGCGGCATGGCTGGCATGCGCGACACGACCAAACCTTTCCACTGGGTGCACGCGGCGGGCGTGCTGGTCGCGTTGGCCGGAATCGGCATCGTGGTGTCCATGGGGCAGGGCGGCGCGTCCGACGATGCGGCTTCCGCGGAAAATCCCCTGATCCACTGGCGCGACGCCGGCCATGACTGGCTGGTGGTGCTCGAGCGCGACGCCGGCGAGGTGGCGGTCTACGACGCCGCCGACGGTCGGCCGCTGCGGCGGCTGGGCGCCGCGCAGGGCGTGGCCGGCGCCGAGCGGATGGTGCGGGAAGGTCCGTGGCTGGTGCTGCTCGGCCGCGAGGGCGGCGACGTGCGCTGGATCAACCTGGCGCAGCAGGTGCAGGCCGGCGCGCTGGCCGCGCGCTGAGCGGATCAGTCCCCGTCGTCCTCCACCGGGCTGGGCTTGCCCGGCTTGAGCCGGCCGGCCTTGCGCAGCGCGTCGCGCAGCACGTACTCGATCTGCGCGTTGAGGCTGCGCAGCTCGTCCTCCGACCAGCGCTGCATGGCTTCCAGCACGGCGGCGCTGATGCGCAGCGGGTAGGCCTTCTTTTCCGCCATGCGCTAGGCCCGGCCGGGACGACGGCATGCGGCCGCCACGATGGCGGCGGCCGGGTCGACGTGGCCGGCGGCGCGCACGGCGGCGGCCTCAGCCGTACAGCGTGCCGGCGTTGACCACCGGCTGGGTGCTGCGGTCGCCGCACAGCACGACCAGCAGGTTGCTCACCATCGCCGCCTTGCGCTCCTCGTCCAGCTCCACCACGCCGCGCCGGCTGAGCTGGTCCAGCGCCATCTCCACCATGCTCACCGCGCCCTCGACGATGCGCGTGCGCGCGGCGATGATCGCGCCGGCCTGCTGGCGCTGCAGCATCGCCTGGGCGATCTCCTGCGCGTAGGCGAGGTGGCTGATGCGCGCCTCGATCACCTGCACGCCGGCCTTCTCCAGCCGCGCCTGGATCTCGTCGCGCAGGTGGTTGTTGATCGTCTCGCCGTGGCTGCGCAGCGAGGGCTTGCCGTCGTCGTGGGCGTCGTAGGGATAGCTCTGCGCCATCTGCCGCAGCGCCGACTCGCTCTGGATGTGCACGAAGTTCTCGTAGTCGTCCACCTGGAACACCGCCTCGGCGGTGTCCAGCACCTGCCACACGATCACCGCGCCGATCTCGATCGGGTTGCCGTCGCTGTCGTTGACCTTGAGCTTGCCGCTCTCGAAGTTGCGCACGCGCAGCGAGATGCGCCGCTTGCTGTAGAACGGGTTGGTCCAGCGCAGCCCCTCCTCGCGCACGGTGCCGGCGTAGCGGCCGAACAGCTGCATCACCTGGCCCTCGTTCGGGGCGACCTGGAAGAAGCCCTTGAGCAGGAACATCGTGAGCGCCCACAGCGCGATGCCGCCGATCGCGGGCGCGCCGGCCGGCGGCGCGGCCATCGCGTGCACGAACAGCGCCGTGCCGGCCGCCGCCAGCAGCAGACAGACGCCGATGAAGGGAATCCCGGCGATCGAAAAACCTTGGCGTTCGTTCATGGCTTTCTCCCCTAGTGGCGGAAGAATGAGATATCAAAATGATATCTATGTCAATGGCCGGCCGGTGCATGGCTCCGCGGTCCTACAATGACGGTTTGCCCACCCAGGAGAACCCGATGAAGCCGTTCGGCACGCCCCGATCCGACCATGCGTTGCGCGTGCTGCTGCTGGGTTCCGGCGAGCTGGGCAAGGAGGTGGCGATCGAGCTGCAGCGCCTGGCGGTGGAGGTGGTGGCGGCGGACCGCTACGCCGACGCGCCGGCGATGCAGGTGGCGCACCGCAGCCACGTGATCGACATGCTCGACGGCGCCGCGCTGCGCCGGCTGATCGAGGCCGAGCGGCCCGACCTGGTGGTGCCGGAGGTCGAGGCGATCCACACGCCCACCCTGGTCGAGCTGGAGAAGCAAGGGCTGCGGGTGATCCCCACCGCGCGCGCCGCCTGGCTCACCATGGACCGCGAGGGCATCCGCCGCCTCGCCGCCGAGGAGCTGGGCCTGCCCACCTCGCCGTACCGCTTCTGCGGCAGCGCGGACGAATACCGCGAGGCCGCCGCGGCGCTGGGCTTCCCGTTCGTGGTCAAGCCGGTGATGAGTTCCTCCGGCAAGGGCCAGAGCGTGGTGCGCGACGCCGCTGGCGTGCAGGCGGCGTGGGACTACGCGCAGTCCGGCGGCCGCGCGGGGCAGGGGCGGGTGATCGTCGAGGGCTTCGTCGACTTCGACTACGAGATCACCCTGCTCACCGTGCGCCACCGGGACGGCACCCGCTTCTGCGCGCCGATCGGCCACCGCCAGGAGGACGGCGACTACCGCGAGTCCTGGCAGCCGCAGCCGATGAGCGACAGGGCGCTGGCCGAGGCGCAGCGGCAGGCGGCGGCGATCACCGCCGCGCTGGGCGGCTGGGGCGTGTTCGGCGTGGAGTTCTTCGTCAAGGGCGATGCGGTGATCTTCTCCGAGGTGAGCCCGCGCCCGCACGACACCGGACTGGTCACGCTGATCTCGCAGGACCTGTCGGAGTTCGCGCTGCACGCGCGCGCGATCCTCGGCCTGCCGATCCCGGCGATCCGCCAGCTCGGACCGTCGGCCTCCTGCGCGGTGCTGGTGGAGGGGCAGGGCCGTGCGCCGCGCTACCATGGCGTGGCCGAGGCACTGGCCGAGCCCGACACGCAGCTGCGCATCTTCGGCAAGCCGGAAGTGAAGGGCCGCCGCCGCATGGCGGTGACGCTGGCGCGCGACGCGGACGTCGAAGCGGCCAAGGCCAAGGCGATCCGCGCGGCCGGCAAGCTGAAGATCGAGCTCTGACGCCGTTCCCTCTCCCCTCCGGGGAGGGGGCCAGGGTGAGGGGCGGGGCTTGCGACAAGCCTGCGCCCAGCATTTCGAATAGGGTAACGAAGGGCAAGATCGGCCCTCACCCCGACCCTCTCCCCGCGGGGGAGAGGGAGAAGAACGAGCGAGACGGAGGACGCAATGGGCTTCGCGCACTGGCTGGTCGTGTTGGTGGAAACCCTCGCGCTGCTGTTCCTGCTGCTGCTGGCGATCGGCATGCTGGTGCTGCTGGTCACCTGGTTCGTGGACCGCAACCAGACCGGCAACTCGGTGCTGCGCAACTTCCCGGTGATCGGCCACTTCCGCTACTGGTTCCTGCACCTGGGCGAGTTCTTCCGGCAGTACCTGTACTCCAGCGACCGCGAGGAGCTGCCGTTCAACCGCGCGCAGCGCGTGTGGGTGTACCGCGCGGCGAAGAACGCGGAGAACACCAACGCCTTCGGCTCCACCCGCGACCTGCGCGCCGAGGGCGTGCCGTTCTTCGTCAACGCGCCGTTCCCGGCGCTGGGCGACCACCACGTCGACCCCAGGCCGGTGCGGATCGGCCCCTACGCGCGCGAGCCCTACGACCACGCGGCGTTCTTCAACATCTCGGCGATGAGCTTCGGCGCGCTGTCGGCGCCGGCGGTGCGCGCGCTGTCGATCGGCGCGGCCAAGGCCGGCATCTGGCTGGATACCGGCGAGGGCGGCCTGGCGCCGTACCACCTGGAAGGCGGCTGCGACATCGTGTTCGAGATCGGCACCGCCAAGTACGGCGTGCGCACGCCCGACGGCAGGCTCGACGACCGGAAGCTGCTGGCGATCTGCGCGCACCCGCAGGTGAAGATGGTCAGCATCAAGCTCGGCCAGGGCGCCAAGCCCGGCATGGGCGGCCTGCTGCCGGCGGCCAAGGTGACGCCGGAGATCGCGGCGATCCGCGGCATCCCGGCGGGCGAGGACTCGCAGAGCCCCAACCGCCACCTCGACATCGGCAACGTGCGCGAGCTGCTCGACGCGATCGCGCACATCCGCGACCTCACCGGCAAGCCGACCGGCTTCAAGGCGGTGTTCGGCGGCATGGAGTGGATCGGGGAACTGTGCGACCTGGTGCACCAGCGCGGCATCGAGAGCGCGCCCGACTTCATCATCGTGGACGGTTCCGAGGGCGGCACCGGCGCCGCGCCGCAGACGCTGATGGAGGGCGTGGGCCTGCCGCTGCACGAGGCGCTGCCGGCGCTGGTGAACGTGCTGATCGAGCGCGGCCTGCGCGAGCGCGTCAAGGTGATCTGCTCGGGCAAGCGCATCACCGCCTACGACGTGGCCTGGGCGCTGTCGATGGGCGCGGACTTCGTCAACTCCGCGCGCGGCTTCATGCTGGCGCTGGGCTGCATCCAGTCGCTGCAGTGCAACCGCAACACCTGCCCCACCGGCATCACCACGCAGAACCCGCGCCTGCAGCGCGGCCTGGTGGTGGCCGACAAGAGCGAGCGGGTGGCCAACTACGCGCGCAACGTGATGCACGAGGTGGGCATCATCGCGCACAGCTGCGGCCTGGACGACCCGCGCCAGCTCGACCGCACGCACTGCCGCGTGGTGGGCGACGACGGCATCTCGGTGCCGCTGGTGAAGCTGTTTCCGTATCCGCGCAATGCGGGTTGACAATAGATTGATGCCATTCGCTGTTTGAGCCTGACAAGAAAAGCCGCGGCAGTTTCTGCCGCGGCTGTCTTAGGTCAGCGATCTACAAAAAATGATGCCAGCATGAGAACTATCGAGGCCAAACCGACCAGCTGAGCCGTATACCCGCGTGCATGATGGCCGCTTCGGAAATCTTTATATATGTGATTGAGCGGCTTCCGCGCTGAGGGGTTTGACACAAAGGCCAAGTCCCATGCAAAAAGCAGCATTCCACTCATCAATAATCCATGTGCAAGTGATGGAGAAACGATCATCACTATGATGCCAAATAGTCCGGATGCGGCAGCCCAGATGGTCCTGGATCGACATCCCCCCGCTTTCAGTAGCGGTCGGGTTTAGAGTCCGGGGTTGATCGTATCTGTGTTTGCCAGGTGCCGTGCATAGGCCGCTGGCGTCAT
>NZ_QGHC01000023.1 GCF_003148905.1 Fulvimonas soli
GCTCCGCGCCGCAGCGAAAATCCACCGGCGCACCCACCACCCAGTACATCTCGATCTTCGATCCCGTCGAGCCGCACACCACCTCGATATCCATCGCCTCGCCTCTGCTGCAAAGAGGCCTAGGGCAGCGGTTTGTTGAGGCGCAGGGTAGGTGGCTTCGGCGGACGCTTACGATCGAGCGGCTGCGCTAGGCCTACCTTGATGCGCAGGCCCAGGCCGAAGCGCTGTCGCACCACGACAAGGTAGCGATCGAGGCGGCACTGGCCAGACCGGCATAGCTGCTCAATAAAGAGGAACGCCCGCGCAAAGCGGGCGTTCAAGTTCCGACTCATCCAGTTGCAACACCATGAGTCCACGCAAGTGACGCCGACCTCTTCCGAGCTTTTCTATCGAAACCAAGGCGTTTTCCAGAACTTGAAAACGAGAACACTCGTCACTCGGGATCGCGCCACCGCGACACATGAATAAGGAAGCCGATAGCCGCACCAACCCACGAGGCCATAAACACTGTCACGCCAACAGCGCTGTAACCATATAGAAAAAGAAAAAAACCTATAGCCGCGAGTGGGAACGTACACATCCACACTCGAACGCCAAGAAATCTGCGCTCTTTCAATACCGCTGAGAGATCAAACATTTTCATCCCGATCTAGCACTTAGGTTTGGGTGGCTTTGGTGGCGGTGGCGGGTTTCGCGCGCAGTAATAGTGCGTCCTACACTGCAGCACTCCACCCCAAATACCGCCGCCACCGCCGAAATATCCTTTCGATACAGAAAAACCATTGGAACTCGGATCGTACTGCACTGTTCCACCTAAATTAGCGGCATCTCCCAGATCAAATCCAGCCCCCGCAGTATTAACATCCCCACTGCTAAGGGCGCCAGTGCCGACCCCGACAGCTCCGCTTACTGAGCCACCTGCGCCAAGTCCCACTGCACTTGCGCATGTAGTGGCATAGAAACAAATATTTGGGGTGCTGTCTGCAGCAAAACCAAACTCGGTTGACTCGGTGAGTATAGCTGCGGATCCTGTTTCGTTTATTCCAACCGAAACGTTACTAGTAACCGGGGTGTTCATAAAACCCCAACCACAAAGCGATGGGTTCATTACGCAAGCCGTATCGTCTAACCCCATCGGATCGATGTTACTTAGCGGATTCCCGCCGACATAGGCATACGTGCTGGGCCCTGCTAGCAGTCCTAGCGGATCACTCTGTAGATACCGCCCCGTGCTCGAGTCGTAGTCCCGACGCACGTTGTTGCTCAGTCCCGTTTCCTGGTCAAAGTACTGCCCCGGGAACCTTAGGTTGTACGTATAGCCGGTGCCCGTCGGGGCGATTTCACCCCAGGCATTGCCCACGTAAGGCCAACTCCAATCCGTTGTACCGCTGGCATTGGCGATAGCTCGGGGCGTACCCAACTGATCCGCCGTGACGTAGGCCAGCGTGCTGGTGCTGCCGGACGTGTCCACGTTCGCCACCGGAATGCCATCCATCCACACGTAGTCCCGGTTCGTCGCCCCCTGCTCACTGAGCAGTTGTTGCCCTTCGTCGTAGCTGTAGGTCTCACTGGTCATACCGGAGACCTTTCGGATGCGCTCGCCCAGCGCATCGTAGGTGTAGCTGCCCACCGTGCTGCCGGCGACCTGGGCAAGGACCATCCGGTTCCGGTCGCTGTACCCGAACCCCAGGTTGCCGCTCGCCGCCGTGATTGTCGTGGTGTTTCCGTCGGGATCCACGTTCCGCGCGTAGTTGCCGGTCGCGGCAAGCTGGTGGGTGTTGGGGTTGTAGCCGTACGCACCGGTCGCCAGGCCGCTGCCGGCCTTGCTTGTCCGATCGCCTGTTGGGTTGTAGGTGACGCTCTCCAGCGTGCTGCCATCGGCTTCGGTGATCGCCGTCAGGCGGTACAGCGGGTCGTAGCTGTAGGTTTCCGTGGCCGGGTTCGCGCCGGGTGCGTTGCCGATGGCCGTGATATCGCCCATCGCATCGCGCGCTACGTGCAGGCTGAAGGCCGGGCTGGTGAGGTCCGTGAGGCGGTAGTTGGCGTCGTACGTACGGCTGACGATCTGCCCGTTGCCCAGCGTGTACCCACTAACCGGGCCGAATGGCTGGTAGGTGACACTGCTGACGGCCGTACTGGCCGTGCCGTTGGGTGGCGTGACGCTGAGGCTCTGGATACGCCCGTCGCTGTCGCGGGCATAGGTGACCATCGTGCCGCTGGGGTACACGATACCACTCAGCCGGCCGGCAGCGGTGTAGGCGTAGCCGGTGGTGGCAGTGCCGGTGCCGGTGATTTGCTGCTTCTCGATCACCCGGCCTTGGGCGTCGTAGCAGTACACCGTGGTCACCGTGTTCTCGACGATGCGGGTTAGGCGGCCAACTGGGTAGGAGCTGCTGCAGCCGGTGATGCTGTTGGCCTCGTCGTAGTGGTACGCGATGTTCTGGGTGCTGTCGAGGTAGCTCACGCTCAGACGGCGGTTCTGGGCATCATAGGTGTAGGTGACCACGATGCCCTTTGCATCGGTGGCAGTGAGCACGTTGCCGGCGGCGTCATAGGAGCGCGCGGTGACGCCGGTATCGGGGCTGCTGGTGGCCGTAGGGTTGGACAGGCCGTCGTACTGGTAGGTGGTGTTGAGCCCACTGGGGTCGGTCACCTGGGTGAGGCGGTCCAGCGCGTCGTAGGTGTACTTCGTCGTAGTGTTGGCGGTTTGGGCCATGACTGGCGTGGCGCCCAGTGCCAGCACGAGGGCTAGGCCGGCGCCCGCCAAGGCGAGGGGCCGGCGAGAGGATAGGCGATGATCGCAACGGCGAAGCGGTTCCATGCAGTGCTCCTTCATCCTCAGTTCGTGCCGTTGTAGTTGTCGATCGTCTGCACCAGGCGGTTCAGCGCGTCGTAGCTCTGCCGCCGCTGGATACCCAGGCCATCACTGCTCTGCACCAGGTTGCCGTCGGCGTCGTAGCTGCCGGCGGTGCTGGCGTTGAACACCGTGTGGTTCAGGCCGTCCACCACCGAGGTCAGCTGGCCTAGGGCGTTGAAGGTTCGGCTCAGGCTACGGTGCGCCGTGCCGCTCGCATCGACCACCTGCTCGGCCGTCTTGTTGCCCGCCGCATCCAGCGTGTATTGCACGTAGTTGCCTTGCGCATCGGTGACCTTCACCAGGCGGTGGGCGGCGTCGTAGCCGTAGGTGGTGGTGACGCCGTCCGGATCGGTGACCGAGGACACCGCGCCATAGGGCGTGTAGCCGAAGGTGGTGGTGGCGCCGTCGACGCTGCGCGAGGCCAGCCAGCCGCGCGGCGTGTAGGTGAGGTCGGTGTTGATGCCGTTGGCGTCGGTGATCCGGGTGGGGCGACCGTCGGCGTCGTAGGACGCATAGGTCGTCACGTGGCCCAGCGGATCCGTGATCTGGTACAGGTCGCCCGGCTGGTGGCAGGCGCCGCCTGGCGTCGGGCAGCCGTTGGTCGCGCTGTCCAGGTAGTAGCTGTAGGTGGTCGTCTGCGTCAGGTCGGTGCGTGGGCCCGTCGAAGACAGCAACAGGCCAATGATCGGGCACTGCGTGCCGTCCACGGCGGTGCAGTAAGTGGACGTCCAGCGGCGTACGCCCGCCGGCACCGTGCCCGTAGCCGCACAGCTGTAGCCGGAGGCGGCGCTGTTGGTGGGGTCGATGGCGCAGCGCGCCAGGATCTGGCCGGTGCTGTTGTAGACCCACTGGGTCGAGCTCACCGTGGCGCCGGCGGCATTCTGTACAACGCGCGTCAGCGGCACGCGCAGCGCCGTGTTCCACGTGGTGGTCGTAGTGCGTTGGTTGGCGGTACCTTGTGCGTCGACTTCTTCATCCAGCAAGCCGTTGGCGTCGTAGGTGGTGGCCGTGACGTTGCCGTTCCAATCGGTTGTCGAGGCTGGATAGCCATTGCTGTCGAAAGTAGCCGCTGCATTCGGCTGCCCACAGGCAGCACCACAAGGGGCACTCACCGAACTGGTATGCATGGAGCCGTTCGGGATGACAAAGCCCAGTGTGGCCTGAGCGCCCGTAGGGTAAGTCACTGAGGTTGTGCCGGCGCTGTTGTAGGTGACCTGGGTCTTGTCGATGTTTGAGGCCAGCATCGACATCGTGGCTTGACCGCTGGCGTTGTAACCGATGCTGGTAAAGCGGGTGCCGGATTCGTCGATGTCGCCGGTCAGCGCATTCGGGAGGTTGTTGCCGCCGGTCAGCGTGCTTTCGTTGTAGACGTACTGACGCGTTTTCGCGTCGGGGTACGTCACGGTCACCAGCCTGCCGTTCGTGTCGTACGAATAACTGAGTACACCACCGTCCGGCTCTGCCACGGTTGCCACGTTACCTTGTGCGTTGTAGGTAAAGTTGAGCGAGCGTCCGTGCGGATCTGTTACGGTCAGCAGCAATCCGGTAGAAGGTGCGATACTTGTTGGCGTGGATGCCGTGCTGTAAGACAGCGTGGTGACTAATCCGTTGGTGTCCGTGATGGACAGCAGGTGGCCATTGGCATCATAGGCTTCCTGATTGCGCGTGCCGGCATCGAAATACAGCCAACCAATGATCGTGCCTGTCGCATCGGTCTGAGTCGTCAGGCGATCAGAAACATCAGGATCGGTCGTCCACACGCCATTCTGCAAGACGAAGGTCACCTGCAGGCCATCCGGTCGGAACACGGTGGCTGTCGATGTGGTTCCGTCGCTCAGATATCCCAAGCTTCTGTCAAAGCTGTGTCGCCAATGCGCACCGATGTGGGAGGACGCCACGGACGCGTGGCTGTTGTAGAACCGGTGAAAGCTCAGGTCACTCAGCGAGGCGTCTTCGTCGTCTCGATATTCGTCTCCGGTGCCGAGATTGATGGGGTCACCTGCGCAGTTGCAGGGTGCGCCATCGTTTTTAGCGGGTTTGTACGTGTAAGCCGTGCCATACACACTATCACCACCACCGCAATTTCCGGTGAGCAACATGCTGGCAAATAGCCCAGTGCTGCTCCCGTTTGGGTAATAGGTTGGTGTGTAGGAACAAGGAAATGCGTAGCCCCAGCAGCCGTAATAGTGACTCCACCAGTCACTGATTGCACCGCTGACTGACGAGAACCCTCCGGCGCCACCCGTACACCCCAGCGAGTATCTGAAAGGAGGGCCGTAATAGGCAGTCGTCACTGTTGCGCTCGCGATGATCATCGTGTTCGCAGAAGGCGAAGCAAAGACCACTGGCATTGGTGTACCACGAGAACTTGACGCTCTCGCTGGCCCTACTTGTGAAACTCCAGTCCCCGTGTGCCCGCCGGCAGCCGCTGCCGATCCAGCACCGAACACGCTGATGCACAGCACCAGCAAGACGCTTCGAACGAAATCCATGTCATTTCCTTGAAGATGGCTATGCGTCCAGCCGACTCGCTGTAGCGCGATTCGCCCCTTGCACCTCTTCTAACCGAGTCTACCGCGAGAAAGGGTGCGCTACGTCGCGGTTTCCCACCCGCACCTATCGGCCGCGCGACAAGGCCAAGGTCGAAGGTGCGGTGCTGATCGTGCAGCGCTGGATCCTGGCGCGACTGCGGCATCGCCAGTTCTTCTCGCTGGATGAGCTGAATGCGGCGGTGGCTGAGCTGGTCCGCGAATTGAACCAGCGCCCGTTCAAGCATCTGCCGGGCTCACGTACCTCGCGCTACGACATCCTCGAACGCGCGGCCATGCTGCCGTTGCCGGCGCAGCGTTACGAATTCGGGGAATGGACCGGATCGATGCGCGTCGACGCCAGTTATCACGTACGCGTGCAGGGCCATTGGTACTCCGTGCCCCATCGCCTGGTGGGGCAACGGGTCTCCGCTCGGGTCACGGCCACCACCGTGGAGATCTTTCACCAGCACCTGCGTGTGGCGAGTCACGTCCGGAATGACGAGCCGTGTGGGTTGTCGACGCATCCCGAGCATCAGCCCGAAGCCCATCGTGCCTATAGAGCGCACCAAGCGGACCGGCCTGGAGTACCGCGCCGCCGTGGACGGCCAGCGCGTGGCCGGCACCTACCGCCGCAGCGTCATGCTCGCCAGCGGGCGCTTCGCCATGCTCGACGACGGCGTCGGCTTCAGCCTGGTGCCGTGGCGGCCGGTGATTGCGCCGCGGCTGGGGCAGGCGCTCAGTGCGGTCGTCCGCGGCGCCGACGTGTCATGGACGCTTGGTCGGCAGCGTGGCCCTGTCGTGGGTTAGTGCCTGCCGCTGGCTGGCGCCGTAGCACGGGTTCGTGCCGGATTGCCTGCCATGCGGAACATGAAAAAACCGGGCACTGGCAGGCTCCCTCACGCCTCATGGAGCAGGATCACTGCACGGGCGGAGTGTTCTCGTAGAAGTACTCGTAGTTGTCCGCGTTGTGCTCTGCTTCGTCCGGATCGCTGACCGCGAGCCCGTGAGTATTCGCATAGCCATACTGGTAATCGGCGGTGCCCGAAAAGTCATAAGAGGGCGGTGCCCGCTCGTCATTCGACACATAGTGCTGGCTGAAATGGGTCATCTCGTGGATGATGGTTCCCGCCTGGCTGTCCGTTCCGCTGGTCGGCAGATCGAAGAAGTGCGGACACAGGCGGATAAGAGAGGACGAATAATTCCCCTGGTTGACTATGTTTACGGTCTCCGATGTGGCAACTGTCATCGGCGAGCGTCCAACGCAGGCGTCGCACTTCAGGATGGGATAGTTCCCGGTAGAGGAAAAGGCGAGGTACAGCGCCGTGATGAATCCCGTTGGCAGGTGGCCTGTCGGCATGTTCGCGGGGGCCGGCGAGTATGCCGGCCCGGTATCCCCGAACCAGTAGTTCCAGCGTGCCGTGGGATAGAACGTTCCCTCGGCAGGGTCCGGGCCCGACGTGCCGTCCCAGCGGGTATTGGTAAAGAGATAATTCATTGCGTCCGTGGCCATGGACTTGGCCGCATCGAGCGCAGAGTTGATCGCCGCGGTCTTGGACTCATCGCATTCTTGGATGCTATCTGGCTCGAACACCTCGCCCAGGGTCTTGGCGCCGAGCAGATTTTCGTTGACCCAGATCTTCGCGCTGAAGGTCTGTTTTTCGTATTTCGGGTTGGCGTCTCTTTGGATGACGCCTTGGATCACCTTGTGGATGTTGAAGCTGATCAGCGTGTAACGGACGGTATAGCCGCCGCCCTTGAGCACATAGTTCTTCGCAAGATCGACATCCGCCGACCTCGCCTCTCCTGGCTGCAGGATGACGTAGTTCTCGTCGCCGTCAGTGAACTTGACGAAGGTGCCGATGTAGCGCGCCTCCGTGCCGTCATCGGCGATTACCTTGAAAATCTTGTTGGGAAGCTTGCCATCGATGATCTGAAAAGGCGTGGTACCCACGTGAATGGCGACGGGCAAGGGTGAGGTGTTGCGCAGGGTGACGCGGATTTCGCCGGCGCCGTTGATGGCCTGCTTGGCGGTGTCGCTGATCTGGACGTCGATGTCGCCAGCAGACGCCGTCCCGCCCGAGACCAGCCCCATCAGCATGACCAAGGCGTGAAGCAGTCGTCTCATGGTTATCTCCCTATAAAATGGACCTTCCCCTGCCGCCTCGAACCGTATCGATTGAAGTGGGCGTTTCTGTGACGATGCGCACGATACGTGCTTCAGTCCGCCGCACGTGCCACGCAATGAAAGGGCTTTGTACGTATTTTTCAGATCACGATGTAGGTGTTTACCTGCATGGCTTATCGCGAGTGCCCCGAAAGAGCAGCAGAGCAGCGACTCATGACCGTGTCGACGAGCTTCAGTCGCCGCTGTTCGTAAGGTGACACGAAGAGCGGTTGCGGAGGTATCCCCTGTAAGAATCCAACTGCAATGCAGTCTTGTTTCGACGTAAATTGAGTAGCGATCCTAAGCGCAGCTATGCCAAGACGCAGGCGTAGTATCTCTGAACCTCATGGAAGATAAGCTCGCCCGGCGCGGACCGCTCGTAGCGACGGGGCGGCGGTTGGGGTTCCCACTCGCGCCAGCGACTCAGGCCCGCGCGCCGCAGGATCCGCGAGACGGTCGTTGCCGACACCTCGAACGTCTGCGCGATCAGGCGGCCAGTGCGGCGTTGCCGGCGCAACGCTTCGATCTGAACGCGACGCTCGACCGGCACCGCCCTTGGACTGCACTGCGGCCGCTCGTCATTCGACACATAGTGCTGACTGAAATGCGTCATCTCGTGGATGATGGTTCCCGCCTGGCTGTCCGTTCCGTTGGTCGGTAGATCGAAGAAATGCGGACATAGGCGGATGAGGGACGAGGAATAATTGCCCTGGTTGACCACGTTCGTGTTCTCGGACACGGCGGCCGTCAGCGGCGAGTAACCTGGGCAGGCATCGCATCTTAGGATGGGATAGTTCGCAGTAGAGGAAAAAGCGAAGTACAGGGCCGTGATGAATCCCGTTGGCAGGTAGCCTGTCGGCATGTTCGCGGGGGCCGGCGAATATGCCGGCCCGGTGTCCCCGAACCAGTAGTTCCAGCGTGCCGTGGGGTAGAACGTCCCCTCGGCAGGGGCCGGGCCCGACGTGCCGTCCCAGCGGGTATTGGTAAAGAGATAATTCATTGCGTCCGTGGCCATGGACTTGGCCGCATCGAGCGCAGAGTTGATCGCCGCGGTCTTGGACTCATCGCATTCTTGGATGCTATCTGGCTCGAACACCTCGCCCAGGGTCTTGGCGCCGAGCAGATTTTCGTTGACCCAGATCTTCGCGCTGAAGGTCTGCTCCTCGTATTTCGCGTTGACGTCTTTCTGGATGACGCCCCGGATCACCTTTTGGATGCTAAGGCTGATCAGCGTGTAACGGACGGTGTAACCGCCGCCCTTGAGCGCGTAGTTCTTCGCAAGATCGACATCCGCCGACCTCGCCTCGCCCGGCTGCAGAACGACGTAGTTCTCGTCGTCATCCGTGTATTTGACGAAGCGGCCGGTGTAGCGTGCCTCGGTGCCGTCATCGGCGATCACCTCGAAAATCTTGTTGGGAAGCTTGCCGTCGACGATCTGAAAAGGCGTCGCGCCCACGTGGATGGCAAGGGGCGAGGATGAGGTGTTGCGCAGGGTGACACGGATTTCGCCGGCGCCGTTGATGGCCTGCTTGGCGGTGTCGCTGATCTGGACGTCGATGTCGCCGGCAGACGCCGTCCCGCCCGAGACCAGCCCCATCAGCATGACCAAGGCGTGAAGCAGTCGTCTCATGGTTATCTCCCTATAAAATGGACCTTCCCCTGCCGCCTCGAACCGTATCGATTGAAGTGGGCGTTTCTGTGACGATGCGCACGATACGTGCTTCAGTCCGCCGCACGTGCCACGCAATGAAAGGCTTTGTACGTATTTTTCAGATCACGACGCAGGCGTTCACCCACATGCCGTATCGCGAGTCTTCTGAAAGAGCAGTCGAGCAGCGAAGCATGACCGCCTCGTCGCACCTTCCGTGTCTTGATTGGCGAGGCGGAGCAACTTTGCTTGCTCCGCCAGCCGGGGCGAGAGCCCACAGCGTGAGCCCTCGCAGTCGGAATTGCCAGCAGCAGTACGAGCGTTGGCGAGCTATGCGGGAGAGAGGTTCCGATGGGCCCGTGCGGTAGCGATCACGCCGGCCCATCACGCTGGTGCCGCACCCGGTTCTCGACCATGCACAGGTCGAATATCCGCGTCAGGGAGCGGTCGCGCGGCGCCACGTCGCCGTCGAAAGCGCGTCGCAGCGCGTCGGTGTCCAGGAGGCCATGCGCCTGCAGCTGCCCGTCCAGCAGGAAGTTCCGCATGGCGTTCTTGTTTCGTCGATAAACCGCGCCGGAGTAGCCCATGAAGCTGCCCTTGCTGCGGCGTTCCAGGACCTGCCGAGGCAACATCTCCGCGAATGCGGACCGGGCCACGGCGCGATTGCGGCCACCGGCTATCCACATCCAGACGGAACCCGCAGGCAGGTTTCCACGACGGGCTGGGGCAGCAGCGGCATGCAAAACCTTCGCTTTCACGCCTGGTGCACGCCTTCCAGGAACAACTGGGGCTCCGACCAGCTCGAACACGGGCTTCCGGTCGCTGGGCAGTGTTCCTGCAGGGGCGGTAAACCAGGGTAGCCGTTGGCGAGATTGACTTCCTGCTGCGGCATATCCCTGTTCACCGCGACCACCGCCGCGCGCCAGCCGTCTCCAATGGCGGCGCTGCAGGGCCGCCAGCACCACCGCTGCAACCGCGCGGAGAACCGTGCGCGCCGACCGCGTCCCCCGCGTCGAGCCTGGTCATGCCGGCGCGGTGGAAGCGGATGCGCCGCAGGGCGGGATCGCCCTCGTGCGCGCGGTTGGCGGAAGCGTTGGCAGGCACACAGCCAGCATAGACGCCGGCGATGGATGCGTCATCCGCCCGGCCGCGGCGCGGACGCGGAAACGAAAAAGCCCGCCTGGCGGCGGGCTTCGTCTACAATTGGTGCCCAGGAGAGGACTCGAACCTCCACGGTTTTACCCGCTAGTACCTGAAACTAGTGCGTCTACCAATTCCGCCACCTGGGCAGGTGGTCGCGCGAGCCGACCCGGCTGCGTGAGCCGCGTAGATTAGGCATCGGGCGCAGGGTTGTCAACTATCCTTTCACGCCGCGCACGACCTCCCCGCACGCCAGGGTGCGGACACTCCAACCAAGGAACGATGTGACCAAGAAGAATCGATCAGGCAAAGACAGCGGCGCGCCGAAGGCGCCCGCGCGCAGGGCCCGCGAGGCGGGCGGCGCGAAGAAGCACGGCTTCCGCGACCCCTACGCCGAGCGCGAGGCGCAGCGCTACGAGCATCCCATCCCCAGCCGCGAGGCGATCCTCGCGCTGCTGGAGGAGCGCGGCGAGCTGCTCACCGAGGCGCGCATCGCCGAGGTGCTGGGGCTCGTCGACGAATACGGCATCAACGCGCTGCGCAAGCGCCTGGGCGCGATGGTGCGCGACGGCCAGCTGCTGCTCGGCCGCCGCGGCGGCTACGCGCCGGCGCAGAAGCTGGACCTGATCCGCGGCTTGGTGCTGGCCAACGCGGAAGGCTACGGCTTCCTGCGCCCGGACGAGGGCGGCGACGACCTGTACCTCTCGCCGCAGCAGATGCGCGCGGTGCTGCACGGCGACCACGTGCTGGCCAGCGTGGTCGGCATCGACCGCCGCGGCCGCCGCCAGGGCGCCATCGTGGAGGTGCTGCAGCGGCGGCCGCCGCGGCTGGTCGGCCGCGTGGTCACCGAGAACGGCGTCACCGTGGTGGTGCCCGACGACCGCCGCCTGCACCAGGACATCCTGATCCCGCCGGGCGAGGCGCAGGGCGCGCGCTCCGGGCAGATCGTGGTGGCCGAGATCACCGACCCGCCCACGCCGTACCGCGGCCCGATCGGCGCGATTCGCGCGGTGCTGGGCGAGCGCCTGCAGCCCTCGCTGCTGGTGGAAATGGCGATCGCCAGCCACGGCCTGCCGAGCGAGTGGCCGCCGGAAGTGCTGCGCGAGGCGGCGAAGGTGGAGCCGGAGGTCACCGCCGCCGAGCGCGAGGGTCGCGTCGACCTGCGCAAGCTGCCACTGGTCACCATCGACGGCGCCGACGCGCGCGACTTCGACGACGCCGTGTACGCCGAGCCGCGCCGCGGCGGCGGCTGGCGGCTGGTGGTGGCGATCGCCGACGTGTCGCACTACGTGCCGGTCGACAGCGCGCTGGACAAGGAGGCCTACGAGCGCAGCACCTCCACCTATTTCCCCGGCTTCGTGGTGCCGATGCTGCCGGAGACGCTGTCCAACGGCATCTGCTCGCTCAATCCGAAGGTGGAGCGGCTGTGCATGGTCTGCGACATGCAGGTGGATGCCGACGGCGAGGTGGTGAAGTCGAAGTTCTACGAGGCGGTGATGCGCTCGCACGCGCGGATCACCTACGACCGCGCATGGCAGGCGCTCGGCCTGCGCGACGCCGACGCGCGCCACGAGCTGGCCGACGTGCTGCCGCAGCTGGAGCACCTGCACGCGCTGTACCAGGCGATGGCCGCGCAGCGGCGCCGGCGCGGCGCGATCGACTTCGAGACGCCGGAGGTGAAGTTCCGCCTCGACGCGCGCGGCGAGGTGGAGTCGGCCGGCGCCACCGAGCGCAACGACGCGCACAAGCTGATCGAGGAGTGCATGATCGCCGCCAACGTGCAGGCGGCGCTGTTCCTGGAAAAGAAGAAGATCCCCGCGCTGTACCGCGCGCACGAGCCGCCGCCGGCGGAGAAGTACGAGGACCTGCAGCAGTTCCTGCGCGAGTTCAAGCTGCGCCTGCCGCCGCTGGAGGAGGTGACGCCCGGCGACTTCGCCGACATCCTGCGCATGGTGCAGGACCGGCCCGAGCGCGAGCTGATCCAGTCGGTGCTGCTGCGCGCGCAGAGCATGGCGGCCTACCAGCCGGAGAACCGCGGCCATTTCGGCCTCGCGCTCTCGGCCTACGCGCACTTCACCTCGCCGATCCGCCGCTACCCGGACCTGCTGGTGCACCGCGCGATCCGCTACGCGCTGGCCGGCGGCAAGCCCTCGGCCTACGTCTACACGCCGGCCACCATGGCGGCGATGGCGGTGCACTGCTCCGAGCGCGAGCGCCGCGCGGAGGAGGCCGAACGCGACGTGGACGAGCGCTTCAAGTGCGCCTGGATGGCCAAGCACGTCGGCGAGGAGTTCGACGGCGTGGTCACCGGCGTCACCTCGTTCGGCCTGTTCGTGGAGCTGGACGAGTCGAAGGTGTCGGGGCTGGTGCACATCAGCCAGCTCTCCAACGACTACTACCACTTCGACCCGCAGCGCCACCTGCTCAAGGGCGAGCGCAGCGGCGCGCAGTTCCGCCTGGGCGACCACGTGCGCGTGCAGGTGCTGCGCGCGAGCCTGGAGGACCGCAAGATCGACTTCCGCCTGGTGGCCGCGCGGCCGGGGCAGGCGCGGCCGAAGGCCCGGCCTCCCGCGCAGGCGCAGGCCTTCGTGCCGCCGCGCAGCAAGCGCGCCTACGACGAGCCGGGCACGGTCGAGCGCTACGCCCTGCCGGCCTTGCCGAAGGCGGGCAAGACCGGCATGTTCGGCCGCGCCGCCAAGGCGATCGGGCGCGCGTTCGGCCGCAACGCCGGCTCCACCAGCCCGTCCCCGCCGGGGGATAATCCGCCGCCGCGCGCCGCGGCCGCCCGGCCCAAGGGTGGCCAGCCGCATGGCGACGACGCTTTCGCCGCTCCTGCCCGGGGCGGGCGCAAGGCGAAGCCGAAAACCCAGGCGGCCGCCGCGAGCAAGCCCGGCAGGCGGGTCGCCAAGCAACCGAAAGGCAAGCGATGAGCGAGAGCTGGATCGTCGGGATCAACCCGGTCGAGGGCGCGTTGAGCAACGACGCCGAGCGCGTGCGCGAGCTGCTGGTCGAGCACGGCCAGCGCAACGCGCGCGTGCACGAGCTGGCCGAGCGCGCCAAGGCGCTGAAGATCCCGGTGCACCACCGCCCGCGCGAGCAGCTGGACAAGCTGGCCGGGCCGGCGCGGCACCAGGGCGTGGTCGCGCGCTACGAGGCGCCGCCGATGGCGAGCGAGGGCGACCTGTCGCGGCTGGTCGAGGCGGCCGGCGGCGAGGCGCTGGTGCTGGTGCTGGACGGCGTCACCGACCCGCACAACCTCGGCGCCTGCCTGCGCAGCGCGGCGGCGGCCAGGGCCACCGCGGTGGTGGTGCCGAAGGACCGCGCCGTCGGCCTCACCCCGGTGGTGCGCCGCGCCTCGGCCGGCGGCGCCGACCGCGTGCCGCTGGTGGCGGTGACCAACCTGGCGCGCACGCTGCGCGAGCTGAAGGAGGCCGGCCTGTGGATCACCGGCCTGGCCGGCGACACCGGGCAGTCCATCTACGGCGTGGACCTGAAGGGGCCGGTGGCGCTGGTGCTGGGCGGGGAAGGCGAGGGCATGCGCCGGCTCACCCGCGAGCTGTGCGATTTCGTGGCGAAGATCCCGATGCCGGGCGCGATGGAGAGCCTGAACGTCTCCGTCGCCACCGGCATCGTCCTGTTCGAGGCCTTGCGCCAGCGGGGGAGCGTGCGATGACCGTGTACTGGTACGACTGGGCGGGCTACATCGGCGTGGCGCTGGTGCTGCTCGCGTATTTCCTGCTGCAGGCGCGCAAGCTGCACGGCCACGGTCTGGCCTACCAGCTGATGAACGTGTTCGGCGCGGCCGGCGTGGCGCTGTCGCTGCTGTTCGGCAGCTTCAACTGGTCGGCGTTCCTGCTGGAAGTGGCGTGGATCGCCATCGGCGTGTACGGCATCGCGCGCGGTGCGCAGCTGCGGCGAGCCACGCGCGAAGGCTAGCCCAAGGCCATCCCCATATCTTTCTTCTGCTCCCCTCTCCCCTCGGGAGAGGGGCTGGGGGTGAGGGTACGGGCAAGCGTCGGGGGTTCCGTTCCAGCCGGCCCCCCATCCGCCTGCCGGCACCTTCTCCCGGAGGGAGAAGGGTTCACTGGCGGACGCATCGCCTCTCCCGCGCCCTGGCTCTCCTCTCCCATCGGGAGAGGGGCCGGAGGCGAGGGTTCGGACAGGCGTCGAGGTCGCGTGCCGGCTGGACTCCCATCCGCATGGATGGATGCAGTGACACTCCGGCGTGAAATCCGGGCTTCCACCCGTTTTCCGCCGCAGCGCAGGCAGGCGGCTTCTTACGCCTTGCCCTTGTCCCCCAGATGCGGCAGCTCCGGGCTGGAGGTGAAGTCGCGCTTGCTGCGCTGCGCGTTGAGCGGCTCGCCGTGGACCTGGAACCAGATGTTCTCGGCGATGTTGGTGGCGTGGTCGCCGATGCGCTCGATGTTCTTGGCCATGAACAGCAGGTGCGTGCACGGCGTGATGTTGCGCGGGTCCTCCATCATGTAGGTGAGCAGCTGGCGGAAGTAGCCGGTGTAGGCGTCGTCCAGCTCCGCGTCGTTCTGCCACACCTCGTAGGCGCGGTCGGCGTCGCGCTCGCCGTAGGCGGCCAGCACCTCGCGTACCTCGGCGGCGGCCAGCTCGGCCAGGTAGGCCAGGCCGCTGGTGGGGGTGATCGGCGCCACCATCGACAGCGGAATGGAGCGCTTGGCCACGTTGGCGGCGTAGTCGCCGATGCGCTCGATGTCGGCGGCGATGCGCAGCGCGGCGAACACGTTGCGCAGGTCGCCGGCCATCGGCGCGCGCAGCGCCAGCAGGCGCACCACGTCGTGGCTGATCTCCTGCTCCAGCTGGTCGATCGCGTCGTCGTTGGCCACCACGCGCTGCGCGGCGCGCTCGTCGCGGCGCTCGACCACGTCGATGGCGGCCTCCAGCTGGGTCGCCGCCAGCTCGCCCATGCGCACGATCTCGCCGGTGAGGCGGGCCAGCTCGTCGTCGTAGCTCTTGATGATGTGTTCTTTGCTGCTGCCGCTCATGGGATGCCTCATGGGGTGGAAGCGGGAACGGGGAACGGGGAACGTCGAGTTTGCGACCAGCTTCAGGTTCCCCGTTCCCCGCGTTTCTTCAGCCGAAGCGCCCGGTGATGTAATCCTCGGTCTGCTTCCTGCTCGGTTTGGTGAAGATCTTCTCGGTGCTGTCGAACTCGATCAGCTCGCCCATGTACATGAAGGCGGTCTGGTCGGACACGCGCGCCGCCTGCTGCATGTTGTGGGTGACGATGACGATGGTGTACTCGCTCTTGAGCTCCTCCACCAGCTGCTCGATGCGGCCGGTGGCGATGGGGTCGAGCGCCGAGGTCGGCTCGTCCAGCAGCAGCACCTCGGGCTTGAGCGCGATGCCGCGGGCGATGCACAGGCGCTGCTGCTGCCCGCCGGAGAGGCCGAGCGCGCTCTGCTTGAGCTTGTCCTTCACCTCGTCCCACAGCGCGGCGCTGCGCAGCGCCTGCTCGACGCGGATCTCCATGTCCGCCCTGGACAGCCGCTCGTGGTGGCGGATGCCGTAGGCGACGTTCTCGAAGATGGTCATCGGGAACGGCACCGGCTTCTGGAACACCATACCGACCTTGCTGCGCAGGCGGTTGAGCGAGTAGTGCGGGTCGAGGATGTTCTCGCCGTCCAGCTCGATGCTGCCCTTGGCCTCCAGCTTGGGGTAGATGGCGTAGATGCGGTTGAACACGCGCAGCAGGGTGGACTTGCCGCAGCCGGAGGGGCCGATGATCGCGGTCACCTGCTTCTCCGGGATGTCCATGGCGATGCCCTTGAGCGCATGGAAGCCGTGGTAGTAGAAGTGCAGGTCGCGCACCTTGAGCTTGGGCGCGGCGACGGCCTGCGGCACGGGCGCGGCGACGGCGGGGGCGGACTCAGTCATGGGACACCTTGTTGCGGGAGAGGACCAGGCGCGAGACGAGGCTGAGCAGCAGCACGAACATCGTCACCACGAAGGCGCCGGCCCAGGCCAGCGCGTGCATCGCGTCGCCCGGATCGTTGGCGTACTGGTAGATCACCTGGGGCAGGCTGGACATCTTGTCCAGCGGGTTGAAGGTCATGTAGTTGTTGCCGAAGGCGGTGAACAGCAGCGGCGCGGTCTCGCCGCTGATGCGCGCCAGCGCCAGCAGCACGCCGGTGATGATGCCCGAGCGCGCCGCGCGCATCAGGATCTGCAGGGTCAGCTTCCACTGCGGGATGCCCAGCGACAGCGCGGCCTCGCGCAGCGTGGAGGGCACCAGGCGCAGCATCTCGTCGGTGGTGCGCACGATCACCGGCAGCGCGATCAGCGCCAGCGCCACGCCGCCGGCGAGGCCGGAGAAGGTGGTGTTGCCGTGGGTGAGCGCGGTGCTGGGCAGCACCACGATGGTGTAGACGAACAGGCCCAGCACGATCGACGGCGCCGACAGCAGGATGTCGTTGAGGAAGCGGATCGACTCGCCCAGCCGCGTGCGGTTGGCGTACTCGGCCAGCCAGGCGCCGGCGAGCACGCCGATCGGCGTGGCGATCAGGATGCCGAGGGCGTCGATGACCAGGCTGCCGACCATCGCGTTGGCCAGACCGCCGTCGGCGCCGTAGGCGGTGATCCGGGTGAACAGCTTGAGGTCCAGCGCGGCGATGCCCTGGCGCAGCGTCTCCCACAGGATCCAGGCCAGGAAACCCAGGCCCACCAGGGTGGCCAGCGTGCTCAGCGCCAGCGCGAGCGCGTTGACCGCGCGGCGGCGCAGGTAGAGCCAGTCGGTCGCCATCAGCGGCCCTCCTTGTGGGCGAGCCGGCGCAGCATCAGGCGCGCGACCAGCAGCACGATGAAGGTGACCACGAACAGCAGGAAGGCCAGCGCCATCAGGCTGGACTTCTGCAGGCCGGCCGCCTCGCTGAACTGGTTGGCGATGGTGGAGGCGATCGAGGCGCCCGGGTCGAGCAGCGAGGGCGACAGCTCCAGCGCGTTGCCGAGCACGAAGGTCACCGCCATCGTCTCGCCCAGCGCGCGGCCCAGGCCGAGGAAGATGCCGCCGATCACCGCCGAGCGGGTGTAGGGCAGCACGATGTCCCAGGCCACCTCCCAGGTGCTGGAGCCGAGCGCGTAGGCCGACTCCTTGAGGCGCGTGGGCACGGTCTGGAACACCTCGCGCATCACCGAGGAGATGAAGGGAATGACCATCACCGCCAGCACGATGCCCGCGGTGAGCACGCCGGCGCCGAACGGGTAGTCGGTGCCGAACAGCTTGCCGACGAAGGGCACGTGCGCGGCCACCCAGGAGAGCTTGCCGTCGTCCGGCTTGTCGCCCAGGTAGCTGGTGAAGAACGGCTTGATGTGCTCGGCGAAGAAGGGCGCGAAGATGAACAGGCCCCACATGCCGTAGATGATCGAGGGGATGCCGGCGAGCAGCTCGATCGCCGAGGCGACCGGCGTGCGCAGCCAGGCCGGCGCCACCTCGGACAGGTACAGCGCGATGCCGAAGCTCACCGGCACCGCGATCAGCAGCGCGATCACCGAGGTGACCACGGTGCCGTACACCGGCACCAGCGCGCCGTAGACGTCGTTGCCCGGGTCCCAGGCGGAGCTGGTGAGGAAGTGCCAGCCGAAGGTGCCGAAGGCGTGGCGGCCGCCCCACAGCGTGGCGCCGGCGGCGCCGAGCAGGGCGGCCAGCACCAGCAGCGCGCAGCCTTTCAGCAGCCAGCCGAACAGGCGGTCGTCGCGGGCGTCGCGCCGGCTGCGCTGTTCGGCAAGGGAGTCCGCGACGGCGGCGGGCGGGCTGGACATGGCGGGCGCGGTCCTCGTGGAAGGCATGGCCGGCGGGCCGGCCGTTTCAGCATGCGGCCGCCCCAGAAGGCTGGGGCGGCCGCGTTCAGGCGGACGGCGCGGCCGTCCGCCGGCCGGTCACTTTCAGTGCTTGAACTCGGAGGCCCAGTAGGCCTCGATCTGCTTGACCAGCGACTCCGGCAGCGGCACGTAGTCCAGCGAGGCGGCCTGCTGCTGGCCGTTCTCCAGCGACCACTTGAAGAAGTCGAAGGCGACCTTGGTGTGCTCGGCGTTCTTCGGCTTCTTGTACATGATCGCCCAGGTGGTGGCGGCGATCGGCCAGGCGTTCTGGCCCGGGGCGTTGGTCATGATCAGGTTGAAGTCCTTGGCGCGGGCCCAGTCGGCGGTGGCGGCCGCGGCGGCGAAGGCGTCGGCGCTGGGCTTGACCACGTTGCCGGCGGCGTTCTTCAGGTCCACCCAGCTGATCTTGTTCTGCACCGCGTAGGCGTACTCGACGTAGCCGATCGAGCCGGGGATCTGGCGCACGTACTGCGACACGCCCTCGTTGCCCTTGCCGCCCACGCCGGTCGGCCAGTCCACCGCGGTGCCGAACTTCACCTTGTCGGCCCACTCCGGGCTCACCTTGGACAGGTAGTTGGTGAAGTTGAAGGTGGTGCCCGAGCCGTCGGAGCGGTGCACCACGGTGATCTTCTTCGAGGGCAGGCTGAGGCCGGCGTTGAGCGCGGCGATCTTGGGGTCGTTCCAGTTGGTGATCTTGCCCAGGAAGATGTCGGCCAGGGTGGCGCCGTCGAGCTTGATCTGGTCGGACTGCACGCCGGCGATGTTGACCACCGGCACGATGCCGCCCACCACCAGCGGGAACTGGCCCAGGCCGAACTGCTGGAGGTCCTCGGCCTTCATCGGCGCGTCGGAGGCGCCGAAGTCGATGGTGCCTTCCTTGATCTGCGCGATGCCGGCACCCGAGCCCACCGACTGGTAGTTGAGCTTGTTGCCGGTCTTCTCGGCGTAGGCGGCCGACCACTTGGAGATGACCGGGTAGACGAAGCTGGAGCCGGCGCCGGTGATGTCGGTGGCCTGCGCGGTGGCCGTGCCGAACAGCGTGGCGGCAGCGAGCACGGCTGCCGTACCGATACGGGTCAGGTGGGTGGATGCGTTCAACACGGTTGCTCCTCATCAGTCACGAGTCAGGGGGATTCCCCGGACCCGTATTGCAATCGGGCCGTGTTGCAATGAAATGAGTTGAATGTTTCAGCGGTATGACAGGGACCGCCATATGACCTGTGGGGCGGTTGCCGGGTGTTCGTGATCGGGGCCGTCTGTGGCGGGGATTCGGGGGCTTGCTGGTGCCAGGGTCATCTTGATTAGTGGTGACGGTTTTTTTCCGGCGTGGCCCCGGTTGGGTGAGGGTGGCGTGGCGTCGCTCCCGCTCTTGGAGGGTGTGCTCCTAGGCCGGAGCTTTGCAGGCTTGCCGCGGCTGGGTCGCCTGCGGCGGGTTTCGGTCGCCTGCCGGCGACCGAGCTACTTTTCTTTGCGGGCCCAAAGAAAAGTAGCCCAAAGAAACGG
>NZ_QGHC01000024.1 GCF_003148905.1 Fulvimonas soli
GCCGCCAACCATCGCGCACAAACCGGCAACAACGCAGTACCCTCCAACCCCGGGCTTTATCAGTAATCACTGGTACGGCTGATGGGGGCAGGTCACTGGCATTAAACGCCTTATAAGTAATAGAAGCAAAAAACTCAAAGTATTATCTATCTCATGGTTCGGGGGCGAGCCTCTATTAGCAAAGAACATTGTACTTGATATAGGCACTCACGCATACAATGAGTGCAAGAAAAACAACACACAATTTATTGCAGGAATCACAACTAACGGTTATATGCTGGAGCCTGCTTTATTGCATCAACTAATAAGCATTAACCATTTGAATTTCCAAATAACCCTCGACGGCGACGAAGAGTGGCACAACAAAACAAGAATTCAAGCCAATAGCAAACCAACCTTTGATAGAATATGGAACAATTTACTTCTTTTCAAAGACATCGAACAGCCATTTGAAGTTAATCTCCGCCTGCACGTCCATAAACACAACATTGAATCCTCAAAGAGACTGTATAAAAAAATAAAATTAGAATTCGCCGAAGATCCCAGATTCAGAGTGTACTTTCATAAAATTTCCGCACTAGGCGGTCCTAATAACAACAATATTGCCAAAGATGTTCTAGACAATGCTGCATACTCCAAAGCACTAGCATATATCACAGAGAACTATGCAAAAGAGAGCAACCGTCCGATATCCGAACTGCATCTTGATGGATACATTTGCTATGCCGCCAAACCAAATTCCTTAATGATTCGTGCTAACGGAGCTATTGGAAAATGCACCGTCGCATTAAACGACCCCAGAAATGACATTGGAAAGATAAAAGAAGATGGCACATTAGATATCTCAAACCCTAAGCTGCAACGCTGGTTTATGGGATATGCTGACATGTCAGAAAAGACGTTGGCATGCCCTCTTTCCGCGATGCGTACAAATTTATAGAAGGCATGATCGTTTATGAAAATTTCCCCCGAAAGTCTTAGCATGAACAATTATGGTGAAGTAATAATAGGCGACAATAGGATTACCGAAATGATAGCAAACATGTCTGATGCCAACATGCCATACGCGGTTTCCCGTGTTGTAAATTCAGGCTGCACGAATGACACGGATTGTACCAACACCAACAATGTCGGCTGCACCAATAGCGGCACATGTTAGTAGCGCGCAGCGCACATACAATCTTCGACCCAAGGAGGCATGTCCAATGAGCATCAAAAATCATCATCGCGCTTTCCTAGGAAGAGTATACGCTCTTGGTATTGGCGCCCTCCTAGCATCTTTTGCTCCGAAATTTATCCATGCGTCTGGAGCAAGCGGCACGGAAAATGATGACAATGCATCAAACTCGGAAGCATCTCTTGCGTTTGCCGTAAAAATTGTCAGTAATTTATTTGATGCGCCGATAAGCATTCAATTGGCCCCGGATGCATTTTCAGCACCCATCCGGCTGAGCAACGGCTCCACTTACAGGGTCAAGATAACTCCATTAAACAAAGAAACGCGCTTTGGTCACGTTTATTCGCTGGTACTCGCCGACGCCAGCGGCCAACAGCTCGACAATATGAATATAGGCAGCAACACCACTGCCACATTTCGGCGCTTTGGGGTACAAGTATATGTATTGGCAATCCAGCAAGCGGGCGCCTCTGCCACCGCCTTGCAGTAGCCTATTGTCCAAAGGATTACCCCATGTCCTTTTTAATCGATCCAGCAGCTCTTTCAATCAGCCCTGACGGTGAAGTCAGGATTGAAAGTGAAAAGCTTTCAAAGAAGATTATGGAAGCCCTACAACCTGACGCCTTACTCGCAAATACAGGATGTAATAATACGGGAAATTGTACAAACAGCGAAAATGAAGGACACTGCGTAAATAGTGGAACTTGCTGAGCCCCGACAATTGAGATTTCATAATCCTCAAAGAGGATGTTCTATCCCGGCGCCAGCAGCGCGTCCAGGTCGTCCTGGTCGAAGCTGAGCTTCTCGCGGCTGCCGCCGCCCTCCAGCACCGCCTCGGCCAGCTCGGCCTTGCGCGCCTTCAGCTCCTCGATGCGCTCCTCCACCGTGCCCACGGTGATCAGGCGGAACACGAACACCGGCTTGTCCTGGCCGATGCGGTGCGCGCGGTCGCTGGCCTGCGCCTCCGCCGCGGGGTTCCACCACGGGTCGTAGTGGATCACCGTGTCGGCGGCGGTGAGGTTGAGACCCACGCCGCCGGCCTTGAGCGAGAGCAGGAACAGCGGCACGTCGCCGTCCTGGAAGCGCTGCACCGGCTCGGCGCGGTCGCGCGTCTCGCCGGTGAGCATCACGTAGCGGATGCGCCGGCGGTCCAGCTCGTCGGCGATCAGCTTGAGCATCTCGGTGAACTGCGAGAACAGGAGCACCTTGCGCCCCTCGGCGAGCAGCGCCGGCAGCATGTCCATCAAGAGCTCGAACTTGGCCGACTCGCGCACGCCGCGGGCGGCCTCCAGCTTGACCAGGCGCGGGTCGCAGCAGACCTGGCGCAGCTTGAGCAGCGCGTCCAGCACCACGATGCCCGAGTGCGCCAGGCCGCGCTGCGCGATCACCTCGCGCAGTTCGTCGGCCAGGGTCAGGCGCAGGCTCTCGTACAGCTCGCGCTGGCGGCCGTCCAGCACCACGCGGCGGGTGATCTCGGTCTTGGGCGGCAGCTCCGCGGCCACCTGCGCCTTGGTGCGGCGCAGGATGAACGGCGCCAGGCGGCGGTTGAGCCGCGCCTGGCATTCCTCGTCGTGCTGCTTCTCGATCGGCACGCGGTAGTAGCGGCGGAACGCGCTCTCGTCGCCGAGCAGGCCGGGCACGGCCAGGTCGATCTGCGACCACAGCTCGCCCAGGTGGTTCTCCAGCGGCGTGCCGGTGAGGCAGATGCAGCGCGGCGCGCGCAGGGTGAGCACGGCGCGGCGCGCCTGCGTGCGCGGGTTCTTCACCTGCTGCGCCTCGTCCAGCACGATCAGCGCGAACGGCTGCTTGCGCAGGCTGGCCACGTCGCGCGGCAGCAGCGCGTAGCTGGTCAGCACGATGTCCTGGCTGCCCAGCTGGGTGAAGTCGCCGCTGCGCTGCGGGCCGTGCAGCGCCAGCACCTTGAGCGCGGGCGCGAAGCGCGCGATCTCGGCCTGCCAGTTCGGGATCAGGCTGGTCGGCACCACGATCAGCGCGGGCCGGCCCAGCGCGCCGCGCTCCTTCAGCGCGAGCAGGTGGGTGATCAGTTGCAGTGTTTTCCCCAGGCCCATGTCGTCGGCCAGCACGCCGCCCACGCCGGCCTCGGCCAGCGCGTTGAGCCAGCGCAGGCCCTCGCGCTGGTACGGGCGCAGCTCGACGGTGAGGCCGGCCGGCACCGCGTCGCTGGCGCGCTCGGCGGCGTCGCGCAGGCGCGCGGTGAAGCCGCGCAGCGCCTCGGACGCCTTGAGCTCGCCGCCGCTGGGCAGCGCCTCGGCCAGCTCGTCCAGCCGGCCGGCCTGCACGCGCGGCAGGTGCAGTTTCTTCTTCGGCTTCTCCAGGTACTCGGCCAGCGGCGCGAGCAGGCCGCGCAGCTCCTTCAGGCGCACCGGCACGCGGCGGCGCTCGTCCACCGGCGCGTACCACACCGCGTCCTCCGGCTCGTTCGCCGCCGGGCTGAGGTTGAGCTGGTGCTCGGCCAGCGCCTGCGCCACCGCGGGCAGCAGGTTGTGCCGCTTGCCTTCCAGCTCGATGCCGATCTCCAGGTCGAAGGCGTGGTCGTCGGCGTCCTCCACCGCGTGGCCGTACCAGCGCACCGGCCCTTCCAGCACCTCGAACGGGAAGCTGGGCGCGTAGTCGAGCTGGAAGCCCTCGGCCTCCAGCTTGGGCCGCAGCGCCAGCCAGCGCGCCGGGGTGTTCACCTCCAGCGCGCCGGCGTAGCCCTTGCCGGGGAACAGCCAGGCGTCCTCGGGCAGGGTGTCGGCCAGGTCCCAGGGCAGGCCCTCGGTGTCCACCGCGGGGGTGAGGCCGGCGCGCTCGAGCTGCTCCATCGCGGACAGCTCCTCGGCGCGCCGGCGCGCGATCTCCACCAGCCGGCCGTGGCGCACGCGGCGCACCAGCGGGTCGCCGCCGCGGCCGGGCAGGCGCTCGCCGGCGTAGTCGAAGGCCAGCCGCGCGTAGGCCAGCGGCGGCGTGCCGGCGGCCAGCCGCGCGTGGCGGGTCAGCGCGTGCAGGGTGAGCACCGGCCTGGGCGCCAGCTCCTCGCGGCGCAGCTCGTCGAACACCTGCGGTGCGGGGATGCGCGCGGCCAGCCGGCTGGCGGCCAGCGCGGCGCGCAGGCCGCGGCCGTCGTCGTGGCGCAGCGGCGGCAGGTCCAGCCAGCGGGTCTCCTCGGCCGGCGCCTCCAGGTGGCCCAGCTCGGCGCGCTCGGGATCGAGATACCACAGGCCGTCGACGCGCAGCAGGCGCTGGCTGTGCGGCAGCGCGGGCAGCAGGCGCTGGCTGCCGTCGGCCTCCAGCTGCCAGTGCCAGTTGAGCTGGTGCGACTTGCCGCGCGAGAGGCGCAACCCGGCCAGGCCACCGAGGAAGCACGGCGCGGTGTCGAGGATCTCGGCCAGCAGCGCGTCGCCGACGTGGCCGGCCAGGCGCGCGTAGCTGCGGCTCTTGCGCACGTTCTGCGGCAGGCCGAGCACGGCGGCGGCCAGGCGCTGCTCGTGCGGCTGCAGCGGCGCGTGCACCAGATGCCGGCTGTCCAGCGGGGCGGGCCGCGCGAAGCGGCCGTGCTCGACCACCGCCAGCAGCACCGGCGCCACGTCCAGGCGCGCCCACGGCGCGCCATCCTCGGGCGCCACGTCGAAGAAGAAGCCGAGCACGCCCGGCTCGTGCGGCGGCGCCGGCGGCGCCTCGAACAGGCGGCGCCACGCCGCCGGCAGCGGCGGCGCCTCGCCCTCGTCGGACGCGGGACGATCGTGCGGTTTCTCGTCCGGTTGCTGCATGCGCATGCGGTCCGCGGTGCCGGCCAAAAGACCGAGCTTAGCAAGGCCGGCGGCGCCGTGCGCAAGCGTCGCGGCGGGCGGCGGGCGCCCGCCGGGCCGGCGTCAGAACGGGCCGAACAGGCCCTCGGGATACTCCGGCTTCTGCTCGCGCGCCATCAGCGTGCGCAGCCCTTCCACCGGGGTGACCTCGCCGTGCAGCACGGCCTGCACGCCGGCTGAGATCGGCAGGTCCAGCCCGTGCTTGCGGGCCAGCCGCATCACCTCGTCGGCGGTGAGCACGCTCTCGACCACCTGGCCGATCTGGCGCACCGCCTCGTCCAGCGCCACGCCGCGGCCGAGCGCGAGGCCGAGCCGGCGGTTGCGCGAGAGATCGCCGGTGCAGGTGAGCACCAGGTCGCCGAGGCCGGCCAGGCCCATCAGGGTCTCCGGCCGCGCGCCCAGCGCCTTGCCCAGGCGCAGCATCTCGTTCATGCCGCGGGTGATCAGGCCGGCGCGGGCGTTCAGGCCCAGCTGCATGCCGTCGGCCACGCCGGTGGCCACCGCCAGCACGTTCTTCATCGCGCCGCCCAGCTCGGCGCCGAGCACGTCGGTGCCGGAGTAGGCGCGGAAGTTCGGCGCGTGCAGCAGCTTGCACAGGCGCGTGGCGAAGGCTTCGTCCTCGGAGTGCACGGTGACCGCGCTGGGCAGGCCGGCGGCGACCTCCTTGGCGAACGACGGCCCGGTCACCACCGCGGCCGGCCGGCCCGGCAGCTTTTCGGCCACCAGCTCGTGCAGGAAGCGGCCGGTGCCCGGCTCGAAGCCCTTGCTGGCCCAGGCGATCGCCGCCTGCGGCGGGAGCAGCGGCGCGATCGCGTCCAGCGTCTCGGCGAAGGCGTGGCTGGGCACCACGATCAGCACGATGTCGGCGCCGCGCAGCGCGGCGGCCAGGTCGCTCTCGTAGGCCAGCCCGGCCGGCAGCTCCAGATCCGGCAGGTAGCGCTGGTTGCGCCGGCTGGCCGCCAGCGCGGCCAGCGCGGCGGCGTCGCGCCCCCACAGCCGGGTCGGCACGCCGTTGCGCGCGGTGAGCGCGGCCAGCGCGGTGCCCCAGGAACCGGCACCGAGCACGCTCAGGGTCGGTTGGTCACCCATGCGCGCGGCGTCAGCTGTTGAGCGCCGGCGCCTCGCCGCCGCCCGTCGCCATGCGCCGCTGCTGCTCGGCGTACAGCGCGTCGAAGTTGATCGGCTGCAGCAGGAACGGCGGGAAGCCGCCCTCCAGCACCAGCGAGGAGATCACCTGGCGCGCGTACGGGAACAGCAGGTTCGGGCAGTAGCTGCCGATGATGCCGGCCTGGTCCTGCTCGCTGAAGCCGGCGATGCCGAACACGCCGGCCTGCTGCACCTCGGCCAGGTAGGCGGTGCGCTCGCCGATCGCGCAGGTCAGGGTGAGGCTGAGCACCACCTCGTACAGGTCGTTGCCCAGGTCGGTGGCGCGCTGGCCGAGGTTGAGCTGCACCTGCGGCTGCTGCTCGGTCTCGGCGATCTCCTGGAAGATCTGCGGGGCGTTGGGCGCCTCGAAGGAGACGTCCTTGACGTAGATCTTCTGCAGCACCAGCTGCGGCTGGATGGCCTGGCCGTTGGCCTGGCCGTTGGCGGTGACGTCTGCCATCGGAAAAACCCCTCGCGCTTGAGCGTCGGAATGAGCAAAGGGTTGGATTGTTCCATACATCCCCGCGGGCCGCCATGCCGCCGGCCCCGTCCGGCGGCCCCCCGGGATTGCATATCGCGCTGTTTTTGCGGGATAATGCGCGGCTCGACCCACGCCGACCCGAGCTTTCGGGCCCGTCCGCGACGCGATGCGGACCTCACGGCGCGCTCGAACGCTCCATCTCCAGCATCGCGTGGCGCCCGTCGCCGCTGGGCCGATGCCGTCCTGGCCAAAGGGCGGTCCAACACGAATACGGAGGTCATCATGGCCCGTGTATGCCAAGTCACCGGAAAGGGTGTGCGGACCGGCAACAACGTCTCGCACGCCAACAACAAGACCCGCCGCCGCTGGTTGCCCAACCTGCACGAACGCCGCTTCTGGGTCCCCAGCGAGAAGCGCTGGGTCAAGCTGCGCGTGTCCAACCACGCCCTGCGCACCATCGACAAGAATGGCATCGAGGCCGTGATTGCCGAGCTGCGTGCCCGCGGCGAGAAGATCTGAGGAGCTAGACCATGGCCAGCAAGTCCCAGGACAAGATCCGCCTGATCTCTTCGGCCGGCACCGGCCACTTCTACACCACGCAGAAGAACAAGAAGAACACGCCGGAGAAGTTCGAGTTCAAGAAGTACGACCCGGTCGTGCGCAAGCACGTGATCTACAAGGAAGGCAAGATCAAGTGACGTCATGGCCCGCGCGCTGCGCGCGCGGCTTGCCATGACGTCATCCCGGCGCAGGCCGGGATCCAGTCAGGCACTTCCGACAAGAAACCCGCCGCAAGGCGGGTTTCTTGTCGGGCTTCCTATTTCTTTCCGCGCTTGCCACCCTCCGCGGCAACGCCCGAACCGCCCCCCCCGCCACGCAGACGAAGCAGCCCCTCACTCAGGCACGCCGACTCGTCTCGAACAGGAACCACACCCTCCGCTCGGCCTCGTCGATCCAGTTCTCCAGCAGGCTGGCGGTAGCCACGTCGCCATGCTCGTCGCACAGCTCGTGCGTGGCGCGCATGAAGCCGGCCAGGCGCTGGTTGTCCTCGCGCAGCTCGGCCAGCATGTCGTCCGGCGTCACGAAGTCCGCGTCGTTGTCGGACAGGCGCGCCAGCCGCTTGGCGTGGCCCAGCGAGCGCAGCGTGGTGCCGCCGAGCTTGCGCACGCGCTCGGCGATCGGATCGACCGTGGCATAGATCTGGTCCGACTGCTCGTCGAGCAGCAGGTGGTAGTCGCGGAAGTACGGGCCGGACATGTGCCAGTGGAAGTTCTTGGTCTTCAGGTACAGCGCCAGCACGTCGGCGAGCAGCGCGTTGAGCTCGGCGGAGATGTCCCGCGTCGCGTCCGCGCCCAGCGCCGAGGGCGTGTTGAGGGCGGCCTTCTGGCGGGCCTTGGCCTTGTCCAGGTCGCGCCCGCCCTTGTCCTTGCCGTTCTTGGCCTTGCTCTTGCTGCTCATGGTCGTTCTCCTGCTGGCGATCCGTCCGAGTATGGGTGGACGGATGTTATTCCGGCGTCGTGACAGGTTCGGCGTCCCCGCGGCGCAACGGCGAACCCCGCGGCCGGCCGCGGGGCCCGCGCCTCATGCCGCCCGGAGCGGCAGGCCGCCATGGCGTCCGGCAGGGGCGCACCCATCGCCTTGAACCGGCACTTCCCGTGCCGGCCATGACGCCGGACCGCGGGCAGCTCAGATTTTTCTCCCCGGCGGGCCCGACGCCCGCCGCGCCGCTCGTGCGCGCCGTGGCTGGCCCGGACGGGGCATCCGCATGGATCGGCCCGTGGCCGACCGCCGGCGGTGCTCAGATTTCCGCGTTGCGGCTCTCGCCGGCGGCCCCGTAAGTTCGGGCGTCGTCGATGTGGCCCGCGCCGGTGGCTCGCGCGCTGGGGCAGCCTGGGGAGGGGAGGCATGAAAAAGCCGGTGAAGGTAGGGATCGGTGGTCTGCTGGCGGTACTGGCCGTTCTGGCGCTGGTCGTGCTGGGGCGCACCTGGGCCACGCCCGGGCAGGCCGTCGTCGCGGCCGCCGGCGGCTACGTGCCGCTCAGGCTGGACGAGGCGGCGGCCGTGCGGCGGTTCGCCGGGGCCGTGAGGCTGCCCACGGTGTCCACCGGCGATGCGCCCCCTTCCAGCCGGGACCTGGACGCCTTCCACGCCTACCTGGCCCGGCAGTTTCCGCGAGTGCACGGCGAGCTGCGGGTGGAACAGGCGGGGCATGGCGCCCTGCTGTTCACCTGGAAGGGCCGCGATCCGTCGATGGCGCCCATCATCCTGATGGCCCACCAGGACACCGTGCCGGTGGACCCGGACACGCGCGGGCGCTGGTCGCGCGATCCGTGGTCGGGCGCCGTGGCCGACGGCGTGGTCTGGGGGCGCGGCGCGCTGGACGACAAGGCCAGCCTGGTGTCGATCCTCGAGGCGGCCGAGCAGCTTCTGCAGCAGGGTTTCCAGCCCAGGCGCACCCTCTACTTCGCGTTCGGCAGCGACGAGGAGCGCGGCGGCCAGGACGGCGCGGCGGCCATCGTGAACCTGCTCAGGCAGCGCGGCGTGCACGCGCAGATGGTGCTGGACGAAGGCGGCGCGTACACCAACGGATTGATGCCGGGCGTGGCCGGCGACCTCGCCATGGTCGGCATCGCCGAGAAGGGCTACGTGTCGGTGCGCCTCACCGTGCAGGCGGCGGGAGGACACTCCTCGCAGCCGCCGCCGCAATCGGCCATTGGCATCCTCGGCCAGGCGATGGTGCGCCTTGAAGCCAACCAGATGCCGCCGCGGCTGGTGCCGACGACCACGGCGATGCTCGATGCGCTGGCGCCGCTGCTGCCGTTTCCCGCGCGCATGGCCGTGCGCAACCGCTGGCTGCTGGGTTCCGTGCTGACCGGCCGGCTGTCGAGGACGCCAGCGGGCAACGCGATGGTGCGCACGACCACGGCCGAGACCACCTTCAACGCCGGCGTGAAGGACAACGTGCTGCCCACGGTGGCCACGGCCACGGTCAATTTCCGCATCCTGCCGGGCGACAGCGTGGCCGGCGTGCTCCATCACGTGCGCGAGGCGGTCGCCGACCCGCGCGTCACCATCGAGCCCGGCAGCGAGCGGAACGAGCCCAGTCCCGCCTCGCCCATCGATGGCGAGGGGCTGAAGCTGGTGCGGCAGACCATCCGGCAGGTGGCGCCGGGCGTCCCGGTGGTGCCCTACCTGGTGACGGCCGCGACGGATGCCTCGCACTACGTGCCGGTATCCACCGAGCAGCTGCGCTTCGTGCCGTACCACCTGACGCCCGCCACCATCGGGCGCTTCCACGGCATCGACGAAGGCATTCCGGTCGGCGATTACCTGGACTGCGTGCGGTTTGCCGCGCAGTTCATGCGCAACGCCGCCGGCTAGACGCCCTGTCACAGGGTCATCCACGAACGCGCAGCGGACCGGCGGCGCCTGCACGGGCAGGCGCCCGGGGAAGCGCCGCGCCGGAAAAACCGCGGCGATCCACGGCCGCCTTGCCAGTCTTGAAACGAGGGGAGAACGAGATGGTCGGTTTTGCGAAACGCCCTGGCGCCAGGCATCCCTTGTGGGTGGCGCTGCTGCTGGCCGGATCGGCCGCGCCAGGTTGCCTGCATGCGCAGGACGCCGCGCCATCGGCCGGCGCGCCGTCGTCGAAGGACAGCGCGACCCCGCTGGGCGCCATCACCGTCACGGCCACCAAGCACGCCACGGCCATCGACAAGACGCCCATCGCGATCACCGCGGTGCCCGCGGAAGTGCTGGCGGACAGCGGCGCGCTCGGCATCAACGACATGGCGAAGATGGTGCCCGGCGTCAGCGTGCAGGACGCGGGCGCCGGGCAGACGCGCGTGTCCATCCGCGGCATCTATGCGGCGGGCGAACCCACCACCGGCATCTACTACGACGAGACGCCGATCGCCGGCTCGGTGGGCACCACCAACGATGCGGGCGGACACCAGCCGGACCTCGACCTGTTCGACCTCGACCGCGTGGAAGTGCTGCGCGGCCCGCAGGGCACGCTGTACGGCGCCGGCTCGATGGGCGGCGCCATCCGCCTGATCACCAACAAGCCGGAACTCGACCGGGTGGACGGCAGCGTGGAGGCGGGCTATGCGGTGACCAAGGGCGGCGGTCCGTCGTGGCTCGCCCATGCCATGTTCAACCTGCCGCTGGTCCGGGACCGGCTGGCCCTGCGCGTGGTGGCCGACAAGCAGGACACGGGCGGCTACATCGACAACGTGGTGCTGGGGCGCAACCACGTCGGCGAATCGAGGCGGGACGGCGGCCGCGTCATGTTGCGCTACCAGCCCACCGGCGGGCTGACGGTGGACGCGAGCTTCTCCGACCACCTCACCCGCGCGGAGCCGAACTTCTGGACGCCGTACCCCGAGCGCTGGGCGCTGGCTCCGCTCCACCCGGCGGACCTGCCTTCCCGGTACGGCTCGGAGATCTCCACCCTGGTGCCCTACCGCGACCGCACCAGGATCTCCAACCTCACCGTCAACTGGGACCTGGGCTGGGCCACGCTCACCGCGGTCAGCTCGTACTTCGACCGCGAGAGCCATTACAGCCAGGACTCCACGCCGCTGTTCCAGTACGCCAAGTATCTGCTGGACACGCTGGGACTGGGGCAGGTGTACGACGCCGGCCAGTACATTCCCTCCTACCTCTACTACCCCGGCCAGACCACCAACTGGTCCAACGAGCTGCGCCTGACGTCCGGCGGCGGCGACGCGCTGGACTGGACGGCCGGCCTGTACGAGGAGCAGCGCAGGAGCCGCCTGTTCAGCGAGAACCTGCACGCCGACCCGGCCACCGGCGGGCCGCTGTCGCCACCGGCGATGTTCTTCCGCCGGCACATCTACGACGACCTGCGGCAGAAGGCCGCCTACGGCGAGGCCACCTGGCACGTCACTCCCCGCCTCGACGTCACCGGCGGCCTGCGCTACTACCGCTACGCCAAGGACATCACCGGCTACACCGACCTCAACTTCGATTTCCCGCTGATCGGCGGCGGCACGATTCCGCCCACCACCGTCGGCGCGGGCCAGAACGGCTGGCTCAAGAAGCTCAACGTCTCCTACGACGTGGCGCCCCACGTCATGGTGTACGCCCAGGCGGCGGATGGCATGCGTCCCGGCGGCGCCAACCAGCTGATCAACCTGCCGGTCGACCTGACCACCTACAAGGCGGACTGGCTGTGGAATTACGAGCTCGGCCTCAAGTCCAACTGGCTCGACCGCAAGCTGTACCTCACGGCGGACGTCTACCAGATCGACTGGCACGACATGCAGGTCAGCGCCATCACGCTCGACGGCACGTCCCAGTTCATCACCAACGCCGGCGCGGCGCGCATGCGCGGCTTCGAGTGGGAGATGCTCTATCGCCCGGTGCCCGGACTGGACCTCACCGCCAACTTCAATTACATCGATGCCGTCCTGACCCGGGACCAGATCAGCAACAGCTACGAAGCGCAGGGCGTGCTGGGCCGCACCGGCGACCGCGTGCCCTACACGCCCAGGTACACCGCCGCGCTGGCCGCGGACTATCGCTGGCCGATCGGCGCCGGCCTGGGCGGCATGCTGCGGCTGGACGCCAACTACGTCGGCACCTCGTACTCCACCTTCCGTCCCACCGACCCCAGCCGCACCCGCATGGGCAACTACACCATGGTGGACGGCCGCGTCGGGCTGGAGGACGCCGACGGCCGGTGGAGCGCGTCCCTGTACGTCAAGAACCTGTTCGACAAGCTGGCCTTCGTCTCCACCGGGCTGCAGACCTACTACGCCCCGTTCGGCGAGGCGTACACCGTCGCGCCCCGCACCATCGGCATCGACGCGAAGTACAACTTCTGACCGGCGCGGCCCGGAAGCCACGGGGTTGGGCTGGACTCGCGGCGAAGGATGGAGTAACCCTCGAAGGGCTGTTCCATCCACGCGCCCGTCCAGCATGGCCAACCCGCCCGGTTCCAAATCCGTTGCCAAGCGGCGCGCGCCGGCCCAGGCGCGCGCCAGGCAGACGCGCGCATTGATCCTGGAAGCCGCCATCCGGCTGCTGGAGAAGCGTGGGCTGCGCGCCTTCAGCACCAACCGCCTGGCCGAGGCGGCCGGCTTCAGCGTCGGCACGATCTACCAGTACTTCGAGAACAAGCAGGAGATCCTGGACGCGCTGGCCCGCCACGAGCGGGATCGCCGGCTGGCGCGCACGACCCGGACGCTGACCTCGCATGCCCAGGAGACCGGCACGACCGGCCTGTCCCTGCGCGACCGCATCCGCATCGTCGTGCGCACCGAACTGCATGCCTTCGACGGGCGCCAGCGCGCCCGCAAGATCCTGTTCGACCTCAGCTGGCGCGGGCAGCAGCACCGCGACATGGATCGCCCGGTGACCGTCCTGGCCGACATGCTGGCAGCGGGCCAGGTGGTCGACGGCGAGCGGGGCGCCGTGCGGTTGTCGGCCACCGACTCCTTCGTGCTGACCCAGGCCGTGGCGGGCATCGTGCGCGCCGCACTCGAGCGCGACGAACAGATGCTGCTGGCGCCGGAATTCGAGGACGCCGTGGTCGAGCTGGTGGCCGGCTTCGTGGAGGCGCGCCGCTGCAAGCCGTGAACCGGCCGGCCGCACGGCTTGCGGGCCACGGGATGGCGCGCCAAAGACCTTTCGGCAGATGCCTTGGCCGGTCCGATGGGGCAGCGTCGTGAAGCCTTGAAACAAGAGAGCCCCGCCGGGATTTGGCGGGGCTCTTGCGCAAATGGGGTCGGACTCCGGTCCCCAAGCAGGGGCGAACCGACCGAAGCCACTTCGGCCCAAACGGGTGTGGTGGCGCGCCCGGAGGGATTCGAACCCCCGACCAATGGCTTCGGAAGCCACTACTCTATCCGGCTGAGCTACGGGCGCTTGGGTGGATGCGCGCCGCGGGCGGGCCGCGGCGGGCGTGCAGTATAGCGAAGTTGCGGGCGCAGGCCCATGGTGGTGGGTCTGGTCGTCGGATGTTGGCGAGGAGCGCCCCGCGATCAGGCTGTCGCAAGATTGCCCCCTCACCCCAACCCTCTCCCCGGAGGGGAGAGGGAGCGAGGCGGTGCCTCGCGGTGATGGGGACCGTCGCAAGGCTGGCCCCTCTCCCCGGCCCTCTCCCCGGAGGGGAGAGGGAGCGAGGCGCGTTTCCCCGCGGCGCAGGAGAACGCGCCGCACGCGGCGCTCAGCGCGCCTTGAGCAGGTCGGCCAGGGTGTCCGGCTTGCCGCCGTCGCGCTCCAGGTGCGGATACTTGAGGCCCTCGTGGTAGTCCACCTTGAGGGTCCGGTACTCGTCGAAGTTCTTCACCAGCAGCTCGATCGGCGCGTTGCTGTCCTTGGCCGCGGCGGTGACCGCGTCCTTGATCGCGTCGCCGGAATACTCCTTGCCGTTGACCGCCACGATGCTCATGCCGGGCGAGAGGCCCGCCTTGAACGCCGGGCCGTCCCACAGCACGTCGGCGATGTTGCCGCCCTTGCCGATCGACACGCCCAGCGAATAGGTGAGGTCGGTGAAGCCGCGGCGCGCCTCCATCGCCTTCACCGCGGCGGAGGGCTTGTCGGTGTAGACCAGCTTCCAGCCGTGCGCGGCGATGCCGGCGGTCAGCGGGCCGTGGCCGTCCAGGCGCTCGCGCAGCAGCTTGGCCCAGTCGTAGGGCTGGATGCCGTCGAGCGTCTTGACCACGTCCTCGAAGGTGTAGGTGTTGACGTCCCAGGCGCCGTTGTCCATGCCGAAGAAGGCGCGGCCGAAGTCGTCGATGCTCTTCTTGCCGTGCGAGAGCTCGCGCAGCTTGGCGTCGACCTCCAGCCAGATCATCGCGCCGGCGACGTAGTAGTCCTCGCTGGCCTGGTAGTTGCGGTACGGCAGCGGGCGGCGCTGGGCGATCACCGGGTCGTTGGTGGTGTCCTGCACGTTGCGCCAGCTGGCCAGGCCGGGACGGCCCCTGTCGTAGGTGGCGGCGGCGAAGGCGAGCACGTCGCGCGCCTGGTCGGCGTTCCACAGGCCCGAGCGCGCGGCCATCACGTAGCCCCAGAACTGGGTCTGGCCCTCGTACACCCACAGCAGGGTGTCGCTCATCGGCACGTTGAAGCTGGGCGTGGCCAGGTCCTTGCCGCGGCGGTACTTGCCGTCCCAGGAGTGGTTGAACTCGTGCGCCAGCAGGTCGCGGCCCAGCGCGTTCTTGTCCCATTCGGTGAAGTAGTCCGGGCCCACGCCGTTCTCGCTGGAGCGGTGGTGCTCCAGGCCCTGCCCGCTCATCTTGTCGCTGAGCGAGAGCAGGAAGTCGTAATGGTCGTAGTGGTGCGCGCCGTACATCTTGTACATCTGCTGCACCAGGTTCTGGTGGACCTTGAGCTGCTCGGGCTTGATCTCCAGGCTCTTCGGGTCGTCGGCGACGATGTTCAGGTGCACCGGCGTCTTGGCGCCCGGGTCCAGGTCCACGCGCTTGAAGTACTTGCCGGCGTACACCGGCGAGTCGACCAGGTCGTCGTAGTTGATCGGCCGGTAGGTCACCGTGTCGCCGTTCCTCGAAGCCACGTCCAGCGCGCTGGCGGACTGCCAGCCGGCCGGGTAGGTGGCGCTGGCCTCGGCCTGGATGCGCCTGGCGTAGTAGCCGGCCGGGTACAGCGTGACGGTGTTCCACTGCAGGTTGAGCATCTCCGGGGTCATCACCACGCGGCCCTGGTTCTTGTCCTGCGGCGAGAGGAACTCGAAGTACACCTCCACGCTGCCGGCGCCCTGCGGCACGTCGACGTGGAAGGCGTAGACGTCGAGCGGGTCGCGCGTCCACGGGATCACCTGGCCGTTGGCCTTCACCACCAGGCCGGCGAGCTTGTCGATCGGGCCGCTGGGCGAGTGGTGGCCGGGCAGCCATTCCGGGTACAGCAGGGTGAGCGGGCCGGGCTTGGCCGGGATGGTCTCCTGCACGCGGAACACGCGGTGGGCGATGTCGGTGGCGTCCACGTGGATCTTCAGCGCGCCCTCGAAGGGCACGTCCTGCGGCGGCGGCACGTCGGCGAAGGCGGGCGCGGCCAGCAGCGCGAGGCCGGCGGCGAGGAAGGCGGTGGCGAAGGCGTTGCGTTTCACTGCATGGGTCTCCGGTGTTGCGATGGGCGGCGGCGTAACGCCGGTCACTTGAGCGGGGCGGCGATCGCGCCGAACAGATCCTTGCCCCCGGCGCGCGCCAGGTGCGGGTACCTGAGGCCGCCGTGGTAGTCCACTTTCACGGTGCTGTAGAGGTCGATGTTCTTCACCAGCAGCTCGATCGGCGCGCTGCCGCCCTTGGCGGCGGTCACCGCGTCCTTCAGCGCCTGCGGCGAGTAATCCTTGCCGTTGACCGCCACGATGGTGAGCCCTGGCACCAGGCCGGCCTTGAAGGCCGGGCCGTCCCACTGCACGTCGCGGATCTCGCCCTTGGCCGACACCGACAGGCCGATCGAATAGGCCAGGTTGGCGCCGTGGGTGAGCGACTCCATGCTCTTGGCGAACGCGCTGGGCTTGTCGTCGTAGACCAGCTTCCAGCCGCTGCGCTCGATGCCGTGCTCGGGCAACTCGGGACCGGTGTAGTCCAGGCGCTGGCGCAGGAAGCCTTTCCAGTCATGGGGCTGCACCTGGTTCAGCGCGGCGACCACGTCGTCGAAGGTGTAGGTCCGGGTGACGTGGCTGCCCGGGTCCATGCCGAAGAAGAGCCTGGCGAAGTCGTCCAGCGAGCGCTTGCCGCCGGAGAGCGCGCGGATCTGCGTGTCCACGTCCAGCCACAGCAGCTGGCCTTCCGGATAGAAGTCGGTGCCGCGGCGCCAGTTGCCCCAGCCGCCGCCGCCGTAGTAGGTGAGCGGCGCCGCGTCGGCGGTGTCCTGCAGCGAGCGCCAGGCGCGGCCGGTGCGGTGGCTCATCGAGGCGGCGATCTCGGCCATCGAGTCGCGGTACTGCGCCGGCGTCCACAGCCCGGAGCGCGCGCTGAGCACGCCGCTCCAGTAGTCGGTGAGGCCCTCGTACACCCACAGCAGGTCGTCCTCCTCGGTGGTGTTGAAGTCAGGCGCCCACAGCCTGGCCGGGCGGCGGAACTTGCCGCACCAGGAGTGCACGTACTCGTGCGGCATCAGGCTGGCCATCAGCGCATAGCTGGACTTGTCGGTGAGGAAGTCGGCCGGCAGGCGGTCGTCGCTGGACTGGTGGTGCTCCAGGCCGAAGTGGCCGGTATGGTCGGACAGCGTGAGCAGGAAGTCGTAGTGGGCGTAGTGGTGCGTGCCGAACAGCTTCTCGGCCTGCGCCACCAGCGCACGGTGCTGCTCGACCTGCCTGTCGTCCAGCTTCACCTGGCCGGCCTCGTCGGCCACCACGGTGAGGTGCACCGGCGTCCTGCCGCCGGGCGCGAGGTCGACGCGGTTGAAGTGCGCGCCGGCCAGCAGCGGCGAGTCGACGAAATCGTCGAAGCCCAGCGGCTTGAAGGTGGTGGTCGCGCCGCTGCTGCTCGCGGTCTCCAGCGCGGTGGCGAACTGCCAGCCGGCCGGCAGCGTCACGGTCGGCTGGATCCTGATCTGCCGCGTGTAGTGCCCGGCCGGATAGAAGGCCACCTGGTTGAACTCCACGTCCACCAAGTCCGGCGTGGACGACGGGCTGGCGCCGAACGAGCCGCCCTCGCCCGGCGAGAGGAACTGGAAGGAAAGCTCCAACTGGCTCGCGCCCTGCGGCACGTCCACGTGGATGGCGAACATGTCGCGCAGGTCGCGCCGCCACGGCAGTTGCCTGCCGCTGGCGGTAATGGTGAGGCCGGCCACGTTGTTGATCGGGCCGGACGGCGAATGCTCGCCGGGAATCCATTGCGGGTAGTACAGCGTGAGCGGGCCGGGCTGCGCGACCGGGAGGGTCTCCTGCACCCGGAACACGCGCTTGGGCGCGTCGGTGAGGTCCAGCTTCACCGCCAGCGTGCCCGGATAGGGCGTGTCGGCGGGCACGATGGCGTCGGAGGCGACGGCGGACAGGGACAGCGCCATGCCCACCGCGGCGGCGAGCAGGCTGGAACGCAGGGACGGCGTGTTCACTCGGACGGACTCTCCCGGGATGGCTTTCGAGGCGGCGCGCGGCACCGCTCCCCTTGCGCCCGGCAGCGCCGGGCGTGAGCGTCCGATGGTAGGGCGAAGGTCACGGCCCTCCCCCTGCCAGAGGTCATGGATTGCCGTAGGGCAAAATCCAAATCAACTTCACGTTGAAGTTGCGGACCACGTATGCAGATGTCCGCACTATGGGCAATCGATACGATTGCCGATGGCAACAGCGACAAAAAAAATCAAGTGAAATTCATGTCAAGTTCTGGACTCAATTATTACCATTGTAAGTCAGCTCCAATTTTTTGAGCCTGATGATTTTTAGACCAACGCTTCCATTTTGGAGAGCGGCGAACACGGCATCGACTTCTACAAGAATTTTCTTGTCCGTGGTCCCGGGAGAACCTACTTTCATGATCGCCTGCCTAATTACCGCGGATGGATCTTCGGCAGCCATAGGGGCGATGGGATAGCCAATATCGGCACACAGATCTGGAAATACTGATGTGCCGTGAACTCCATCACTTACCACACTTCCTTTGAAGGAAACATGCTTGCCGACCGCCTGACTGCCCAACCGCCTCGCCTGGCACACATCCACATTTTTGCCGGCCTCTGCATTATTGGATATGACCAAAGCAACAACAACAAGCCATACCCGTGGACCAAATTTTTTCATTGGACACCCTATTGACCATGACCTGCCCCCATCAGCCGTACCAGTGATTACTGATAAAGCCCGGGGTTGGAGGGTACTGCGTTGTTGCCGGTTTGTGCGCGATGGTTGGCGGC
>NZ_QGHC01000025.1 GCF_003148905.1 Fulvimonas soli
ACGAATCACTCGGTGACCTGACACCCACCGAGTACCGCCAACAAGCCGCCAGCGGTTCTACTTTTGAAGTGTCTGCTTGACGGGGGAGCTTACGCAGGTGCCCGCCCTTTTCATGCCTGAAAGGGGCGGACTGTCGGGTAATTACTCAACTCATACAGGCGTACCAAGGTTAACCTCTTTCTTCCGCCGCCTCGTAGACGCTCGCCAACACCGAAGCCGCCGCCGCATACAGCGTGGCCGGCACGTCGTCGCGCAGGCGCAGGGCGGCGAGGACGGCGGCGATCTGGGCGTCGTGGTGCAGCGGCAGGCCGAGCGCGCGGGCGCGGGCGAGCAGCATGTCCAGCGCCTCGGGGCGCAGCGTGGCCGGCTTTTCCTCGCCGGGGCCGGCCAGGCGCAGGGTGACGCGGCGGTAGGCGGGAGGCAGCGGCTGGTTCATGCGGTGGCCTTGAGCAGCAGGCCGCCGGCGCGGCCGGAGCCGTGGGGCAGGCCGGCCTGGCAGCTCAGCTGGTCGAGCAGCACGCCGCAGGCGGACAGGCGCTGGCGCAGGGCGACGAACTGCCGCTCCAGCTTCTCCACCGCGCCGGCGCGCTCGGCCCACAGGCGCACGGCCAGGCGCAGGTCGCGCAACTGCAGCTCGCCCTGCACCGGGCCGAGCGCGGGCAGGTCGATGGAGAAGCCCAGCGTCCAGGCGGCGCCGCCTTCCTCGCCCTCGCGGGCCATCTCCAGGTGGAGCTGCAGCACGTCGCGGCCGTCCTCGCCCTGCACCGGGATCTCGATCATCCAGGCCTGCGCCTGCGCGTTGTCGAGCTGGGCGACCTCCAGCCGCGCGAGCGCGGCGCGCACGTCGCCGTGCAGGCGCTCGATCAGCGCGCCGAGGTCCTCGCCGCCGTCCTCGCCCGGTGGCGGCAGGGGCACGGGCTGGCGCGGCTGCGGCGGCTGCAGGCCGCGCTGGTGCAGCGGCGGCGGGGTGTCGGCGGCGGCCGGCTGCGGGCGCGCCGGGGCGTACTGTTCGAGCACGGCGGCCAGGTGCAGCAGCACCGCCTTCCAGTCGTCGCCGCCGAGCGCGAGGAGGTCGGCGCGCGGCTGCACCAGCTGGTATTCCAGGAACAGGCCGCTGCGCAGGATCGCCTCGCGCAGGCCTTCGCCGCGGGTGATTTCCTCGGGCATGCGCACGGCGTGGTCGAGCAGCGCCAGCGCCTCGCGCAGCGGCTGCGGCAGCTGGCGCAGCACGGGGCGCTGCGACAGCGCGGCGAGCGAGGCGAGCAGCGGGGCGTAGCCGTTCTGCTGCGGCAGGCGCTCGCGCAGGGCGCGGTAGACGATGGGGTCGGGCGCCCCCGCGCCGACGACCTCCAGCAGCGGCTGGCTGCCCAGGCTCTGCACGCGCACCTGGAACTGCGGCGGCAGCTGGCCGTTGGCGAACTGCTGGCCGGTGGGCAGCTCCGCTTCCACCGTCAGCGCGCCGATCTGCAGCACCAGCAGGCCGCGCTCGTTCACGCCGAGCGGGCGCGCGGCCAGCACCGCGCCGATGCGCCAGCTCTCGGCGCTGGTGCCCGCGGCGGCCCCGGCCCAGGTCATGGCGGCCAGGCTGGTGGGTTGGATGATCACGCGGTTCTCCTGCGCTCTCCGCCGGAACCGGGCGCGGTTTCGGGCGTTCGCCTGCGTATCGGCGCCCAGCCGCCGAACTTGAGGGGCTGCCGGCGCGCCGCGACGGGATGCCGCCGCGCGCCGGCAACCCGGCGCGGCCCGCTTTGCGAACCGGCGCACACGGCGCCGCCTAAAGCGCGGGCCGGCGCGGTCGATAAACCACCCGCAGGGGCACGACGGAGTCCACATGGGCGGCAAGCGAGCGATGGCGCGGGAAGACACGGCGCAGGCGGCGACGATCGGCCTGCCGGCGGACTGCCGCATGGCGGCGCAGGCCGCGCTGCTCGGCGAACTGCTGGGCGCGCTGGACGCGCCGGCCACCGCGCTGGACGGCCGCGCGGTGGAGCGCGTGGACACCGCCGCGCTGCAGCTGCTGACGCTGTTCCGCCGCGAGGCGGCGGCGCGCGGCCGCGCGGTGACCTGGCTGGGCGCGAGCGAGACGCTGCGCGACGCGGCCGTGGTGCTGGGCCTCACCCAGGCATTGGATCTGCCGGCGTCGCCGGCCTGAACTTGAGACGAGGTGGAAGATGGCAAGGATTCTTGCGGTGGACGATTCGGCGTCGATGCGCGGCATGGTGGCCTTCACCCTGCGCGGCGCGGGCCACGAGGTGACCGAGGCGGAGAACGGCCAGCAGGCGCTGGACGTGGCCGGCGCGGGCGCGTTCGACCTGGTGCTGGCCGACGTCAACATGCCGGTGATGGACGGCATCACCATGGTGCGCGAGCTGCGCGCCAAGCCCGAGTACAAGGGCGTGCCGATCCTGATGCTGACCACCGAGTCGCACACCGACAAGAAGATGGAAGGCAAGGCGGCAGGCGCCACCGGCTGGCTGGTCAAGCCGTTCGACCCGGACCAGCTGCTGGCCACGGTCAAGCGCGTGCTGGGCTGACGGGCCGGCGGGCGCGGGCAAGCGGCGGCGCTTCCGGGCGGCCCCCGCCCGCGCGGGGCCGACGGTCCAGGGGGACGGCGCGGCGGGCGGCGTCCCCGCGACGCTTCATCTGCAGAGTAGGCATCACCATGAGCAAGGCCGGTCTGGCGCAGTTCCAACAGGTGTTCATCGAGGAGAGCCTGGAAGGGCTCGACACGATGGAATCGTCGCTGCTCGCGCTGGACGAGGGCGGCGACCCGGAGCTGGTGCACACCATCTTCCGCGCCGCGCACTCGATCAAGGGCGGCGCGGCCACCTTCGGCTTCCCGGAGATCTCCTCGTTCACCCACGAGGCGGAGTCGCTGCTGGACGAGGTGCGCGGCGGCAAGCGCGCGATCGACGGCGCCATCATCGAGCTCATGCTGCGCACGGTGGACTGCCTGCGCGGCATGTTCGCCCGCGCGCAGGCCGGCGGGCCGCTCAACGACGCGGTGGCCGAGGGGCTGCGCGCGGAGCTGGCCGCGGCGATGGGCCGCGGCGTCCCGGCCGGGGTGCAGGCGCGGCGCGCGGCGGACCAGGCCGACGCCTGGACCATCCGCTTCCGCCCGCACCCGGGCATGCTGGCCGGCGGCAACGACCCGCTGCGCCTGATCCGCGAGCTCGCGGGACTGGGCGAGCTCGCGGTGACGGCGGAGCTGGACCGGCTGCCGCCGCTGGCGAAGCTCGACCCGTCCGAGTGCCACCTGGGCTGGACCATCGAGCTGAAGGGGCCGGTGAAGCGCGAGGACATCGCCGCGGTGTTCGACTGGGTGGAGGACGAGTGCGACCTCGCCATCGAGCCGAGGCACGCGGCCGCCCCGGCGCCCGCCGCCGCGCCGGCGGCCGCGCCCGAGGCCGCCGCTCCCGCGCAAGCGCCGACGCCCGCGCGTCCCGCGCGCGAGGCGGGCGGCGCCCCGGCCGCCGCGGCCGGCGCCGAGTCCAGCTCGGTGCGCGTGTCGATCGAGAAGATCGACGGCCTGATCAACCTGGTGGGCGAGCTGGTGATCACCCAGTCCATGCTCGACACCTTCCGCGGCGGCGAGATCGACGCCGCGCGCCTGGCCCTGCTCGAACAGGGCCTGGCCCAGCTGGCGCGGCACACGCGCGAGCTGCAGGAGAGCGTGATGGGCATCCGCATGCTGCCGATCGCCTCGGTGTTCAACCGCTTCCCGCGCATGGTGCGCGACATCAGCCAGAAGCTCGGCAAGCAGGTAAGGCTGGAGCTGGTCGGCGAGCAGACCGAGCTGGACAAGACGGTGCTGGAGAAGATCGGCGACCCGCTGGTGCACCTGGTGCGCAACGCCATCGACCACGGCCTGGAGACGCCGGAGAGGCGCCGCGCCGCCGGCAAGGGCGAGCAGGGCACGCTCACCCTCGCGGCCTCGCACAGGGGCGGCAACATCGTGGTGGAGGTGCGCGACGACGGCGCCGGCCTCAACCGCGAGGCGATCGTGGCCAAGGCGGTGCAGCGCGGCCTGATCGCCTCGGGCGAGGGCCTGAGCGACGAGGCGGTGGCCGAGCTGATCTTCCAGCCGGGCTTCTCCACCGCCGCGGTCACCACCGACCTGTCCGGCCGCGGCGTGGGCATGGACGTGGTCCGCCGCAACGTGGCGGACCTGGGCGGCACCGTCGCCATCCGCAGCACGCCGGGCCAGGGCAGCGCCTTCACCATCACGCTGCCGCTCACCCTGGCCATCATCGACGGCCTCACCGCCGCGGTGGGCGGCGAGCGCTACATCGTGCCGCTGGTCTCCATCGTCGAGTCGGTGCAGCTGAAGGCCGAGGCGGTCAAGACCGTGGCCGGCGGCGGCGAGCTGTTCCGCTTCCGCGGCGAGTACCTGCCGGTGATCCGCCTGCACGAGGCGTTCGGCTGCGCCGACGCGGTGCGCCGCATCGAGGACGGCCTGATGATCGTGGTCGAGGGCGACGGCAGCCGCGTGGGCCTGTTCGTCGACGGCCTGGTCGGCCAGCAGCAGGCGGTGGTGAAGTCGCTGGAAGACAACTACCGGCGGGTGCAGGGCGTCTCCGGCGCCACCATCCTCGCCGACGGCTCGGTGGCGCTGATCGTCGACATCGCCGGGCTGGTGCGCCTGCAGGGCCGGCGCAAGGCGGCCTAGCCGCCACCGCGGCGGCGCGGGAGGGCGCCGCCACCCCGCTACACCCAGCCGCGACAGGAAGCCGCGGCCGCCGGCGCGCGCGCCGGCGTCGAGCAGTGCACGGAATGAATCGGGCGAACGCATCCCTGCCCTTGTTCGTTTCTGAAGGTCTTGTTCCATGAAGTCCCCGTTCAAGTACATCGATCGCCTCGGCCTGCGGGCCAAGGTGTGGCTGGTCATCGCCTGCGTGGTGGCCGGGCTGGTCGCGCTCACCGTGATCTCCGCGCTGGACAGCCGGCGCCTGCAGATGGAGGCGCGCGTGCGCGCCTTGCGCGACGAGGTGTCGACCGCGCTCGCCCTGGCGCAGCGCTTCCACGAGCGCGCCCAGGCCGGCGAGTTCGGCGAGGCCGAGGCGCAGCGCCGTGCGCTGGAGGCGATGCGCGCGATGCGCTGGGACGACGGCCGCGGCTACGTGTTCGCGTTCGATTCCGCCCTGGTGATGCGCATGCACCCGCTGCTGGCGGCGAAGGAGGGCAAGAGCATCCGCGACGACACCGACCGGAACGGCAAGCCGATCTACCGGCTGATGCTGGCCGCCGACCGCGCCGCCGGCAGCGGCATCACCGAGTACGAGTGGCCGATGCCGCCGCGGATGGAGGTGGAGCCGAAGATCGCCTACACGCAGTGGTTCAGGCCCTGGGACCTGCACATCGGCACCGGCGCCTACTACGTGGACATCGACGCGCAGTTCCGCCGCATGCTGGAGGGCAGCCTGCTGCGCGCCGCGCTGGTGGCGCTGCTGGTGATCGGCGTGGTGTGGCTGTCCATGCGCAGCATCCGCAAGAGCATCGGCGGCGAGCCGGCCTTCGCGGTGGCGATGATCGACCGCATGGCCGACGGCGACCTGGAGCTGGACGGCGCGGCGGGCCTGGCGCCGGAGCCGGGCAGCATGCTGCACGCGATGCGGCGCATGCACGCCAGGCTGGTCGAGGTGGTCGGCGAGGTGCAGCGCGGCTCGCAGGTGGTGTCCGCGGCAGCGCAGCAGATCTCGCGCGGCAACGACGACCTCAGCCAGCGCACGCAGGAGCAGGCCTCCAGCCTGGAGGAGACCGCCGCCGCGATGGAGGAGATGACCGCCACCGTGCGGCAGAGCGCGGACAACGCCGGCCACGCCAACCGGCTCGCCCGCGGCGCGCGCGAGCAGGCCGAGCGCGGCAGCGCGGTGGCCGAGCGGGCCAGCGGAGCGATGCGCGCGATCGAGTCGGCCAGCAACCAGATCATCGACATCGTGCAGCTGATCGACGAGATCGCCTTCCAGACCAACCTCCTGTCGCTGAACGCGGCGGTGGAGGCGGCGCGGGCGGGCGAGCAGGGCCGCGGCTTCGCGGTGGTGGCGGCCGAGGTGCGCAGCCTGGCGCAGCGCTCGGCGGGTGCGGCGAAGGAGATCAAGGCGCTGATCGGCGACAGCGTGCGGAAGGTGCAGGCCGGCGCGGCGCTGGTGGAGGAATCCCGCCAGGCGCTCGCCGGCATCGTCGAGAGCGTGCGCAAGGTGGCCGACATCGGCGCCGAGATCGCCGCGGCCAGCCAGGAGCAGTCGGCCGGCATCGACCAGGTCAACCGCGCGGTGATGCAGATGGACGAGGCCACCCAGCAGAACGCCGCGCTGGTGGAGGAGGCCGCCGCCGCGGCGCGCGCCATGCAGGAGCAGGCCGATGCGCTGGCGCGGCAGGTGCGCTTCTTCCGCCTGGCCGGGCCGGCCGCGGCGCCCCGGCCGGCCCCGGTCCGGACCCCGGCGGCCCGGCCGCCGCGCGCGCTGGCCGCGGCCGGCGGCTGGAGCGAGTTCTGAGCCGGCGGCGGCGCTCAAGTTCCGCGCGCCGCCGCCGATTTCCATTCGAGAAGGGGGTGCCGCGCGGCGCCCCGCGACCGAGGCACCCCATGTCCGACACCGCCCACAGCGACGCTCCCTCGCAGTACCTGACCGTCAACCTCGCCCACGAGGAATACGGCATCGACATCCTGGCCGTGCGCGAGATCCGCGGCTGGACGCCGGTGACGCGCATCCCGCAGGCGCCGCACTACGTGCTGGGCGTGCTCAACCTGCGCGGCGCGATCGTGCCGGTGATCGACATGCGCCTGCGCTTCGGCCTGCCGCGCGAGGACTACGGCCCGACCACGGTCACCGTGATCGTCACCGTGGCCGGGCGCAATTTCGGCGTGGTGGTGGACGCGGTGTCCGACGTGCTGGACGTGGCCGCCGACGCGGTCCGCCCGGTGCCGGACATGGGCACCGCCGTGGACACCGAATACCTCAAGGGGCTCACCGCCGTGGACGAACGGATGGTGCTGCTGCTCGACGTGGACAAGCTGTTGCAGCCGCAGGACGCGCAGATGCTCGAAGCCGCCCTGCCGGCGGCAGCCGATGTGAAAGCCGTGGCCTGACAGGAATCACCATGAAAATGCCGAAACTGAAATTCAAGATCTCCGCCCTGACGGTCCGCGGACGCCTGCGGCTGGTGCTGGGCCTGCTGGTGCTGATGCTGTTCGGCGGCGCCGTGGTGGGGCTGGGCTCGATGCAACTGCAGAACGAGGGCCTGCGGCGCATGTACGAGGAGGAGATCATGCGCGGGCAGACGGTGTCCAAGCTGACCCAGCGCTCGCTGATGTCCTTCGTGGTGCTGGGCGAGGCGGGCAACGTGGCCGGCAAGCCCGACCAGCTCAAGCAGAAGCTGGCCGAGTTCGACAAGCTGCAGGCCGAGGTGGCCGACCTGAAGAAGCAGGTCGCCGGCTACCGGCTGGAAGGGGCGCTGGGCAAGCAGTACAAGGACTACGCCTCCACCGAGGGCGACTACCAGTCGGCCCTGAAGGACATGGTGGACGCGCTCAAGCAGGCCGATGCCGGCGCGCTCGACGTGCTGGAGCTGGAGGTGCGCCCGCTGCTGATGCAGCGCCAGGACGCGCTGAACAAGCTGGTGGACCTGCAGAGCGAGGAAGCGCGGCAGATCTATGCCGACCAGGTGACGCGCTACAAGGCCATCCGCACGCTGAGCATCGCCTCGCTGGTGGTCGGCCTGGCCGTGGCGCTGTTCCTGGCGCTGATGCTGAGCCGCTACATCGTGCGCACGCTGAGCTACGCCGGTCGCGTCGCCCGCGAGATCTCCGAGGGCAAGCTCGGCCACGCCATCGAGGTGAAGAGCAGCGACGAGCTGGGCCAGCTGCTGGACGCCTTCCGCACCATGGACGAGCGCCTGAGCGCGATCGTCGCCGAGGTGCGCCACGGCGCCGGCGCGGTGAGCACCGCCGCGCAGCAGATCTCGCGCGGCAACGACGACCTCAGCCAGCGCACGCAGGAGCAGGCCTCCAGCCTGGAGGAGACCGCCTCCTCGATGGAGGAGATGACCTCCACCGTGAAGCAGAACGCCGAGAACGCCAGCCACGCCAACCAGCTCGCCCGCGGCGCGCGCGAGCAGGCCGAGCGCGGCGGCGAGGTGGTGGCGCAGGCGGTCACCGCGATGAAGGAGATCAACAGCGCCAGCAGCAAGATCGCCGACATCGTCGGCCTGATCGACGAGATCGCGTTCCAGACCAACCTCTTGTCGCTGAACGCGGCGGTGGAGGCGGCGCGCGCCGGCGAACAGGGCCGCGGCTTCGCGGTGGTGGCGGCCGAGGTGCGCAACCTGGCGCAGCGCTCGGCGGGTGCGGCCAAGGAGATCAAGGCGCTGATCAAGGACAGCGTGGACAAGGTGCAGACCGGCTCGTCGCTGGTCGACCAGTCCGGCAAGGCGCTGGCCGACATCGTCGAGAGCGTGAAGAAGGTCACCGACATCGTGGCCGAGATCGCCGCGGCCAGCCAGGAGCAGTCGGCCGGCATCGACCAGGTCAACCACGCCGTGCTGCAGATGGACGAGATGACCCAGCAGAACGCCGCGCTGGTGGAGGAGGCCGCCGCCGCCGCCCGCTCGATGCAGGAGCAGGCCGGCGAGCTGGCCGCCCAGGTCAGCTTCTTCCAGGTCGCCGGCCGCGAGGAAGCGGCGCCCGCGCCGAGCGCGCAGGCGCGCCAGCGCAGCGTGGCGGCCGAGGCCGAGGCGGTGTTCGCCGCGGTGCGCAAGTCGCGGCCGGCGCGCAAGGCCGAGCCGGCCGAGGCGGTCGAGACGGCCGACGCCGGCGCCTGGAAGGAGTTCTGAGCGATGGCCGCCAGCGTCCTGGCCGATGACGGCATCGCGGCGGCTGGCGGCCCGCTGCTGGGCGACGCCGAGTTCCAGTTCCTGCGCGACTTCGTCTACCGCCACTGCGGCATCGCACTGAGCGAGCAGAAGCGCCAGCTGGTGCAGGGGCGCCTGCTGCGCCGCCTGCGCGCGCTGCGGCTGGGGGACTTCGCCGGCTACTGCGAGCTGCTGCGGCGCGACCCGGACGCCGAGCTGGGCGAGCTGGCCAGCGCGATCAGCACCAACGTCACCGCCTTCTTCCGCGAGGCGCACCACTACGAGCTGCTGGAGAACGAGCTGCTGCCGCAGTGGCTGGAGCACAAGCGGCGCAGCGGCGACCGCCTGCGCATCTGGTCGGCCGGCTGCGCCACCGGCGAGGAGCCCTACGCCATGGCGATGGTGCTGGCCGAGGCGCTGGAGCGCGCCGGCAAGACGGTGGACGCGAAGATCCTCGCCACCGACCTGTCGCCGCAGGCGCTGGGCGTGGCGCGCAAGGGCGTGTACGCGCTCGACCGCCTGGGCGGGGTGAGCGAGGAGCGCCGCCGGCGCTGGTTCCTGCGCGGCGAGGGCGAGTACGAGGGCTACGCCCGCGTGCACCCGCGCCTGCGCGAGCTGGTCACCGTGCTGCCGCTGAACCTGCTGCACGACTGGCCGATGCAGGGGCCGTTCGACGCGATCTTCTGCCGCAACGTGGTGATCTACTTCGACCAGCCGACCAAGCAGCGGCTGTTCCGCCGCTACGCGCAGATGCTGCCGCCGGGCGGCTACCTGTTCCTCGGCCACTCCGAATCCATGCACGGCCTGTCCGACGACTTCGAGCTGGTCGGCCGCACCACCTACCGGAAGCGCGCATGAACTCGCTGGCCGCCAAGCTGGACCACCTGCCGGTGCTGCCGGGCTTCGAGCACCTGCGCCGCTTCTGGGACAGCACGCACAACTGCCCGACGGTGAAGGTGCTGCCGGGCGAGTTCTACGTGAGCGGGCACGAGGAGGTGGTGTCCACCGTGCTCGGCTCGTGCGTGTCGGCCTGCATCTACGACCCGCGCCGCCGGCTGGGCGGCATGAACCACTTCATGCTGCCGGCGCCGTCGGGCGAGGGCGCGCGCGAGCGCGACGACTGGACCTGCACGGTGGGCCGCGCCGCCCGCTACGGCAACGACGCGATGGAGCAGCTGATCAACGCCATCCTCAAGGCCGGCGGCCAGCGCGCCGACCTGGAGGTGAAGATCTTCGGCGGCGGCCGCGTGCTGGCGCAGATGACCGACGTCGGCCGGCGCAACATCGAGTTCGTGCAGCACTACATCGAGACCGAGCGGCTGAAGCTGGTGGCCGCCGACGTGGGCGACGTGTACCCGCGCCAGGTGCAGTTCTTCCCGGCCAGCGGCAAGGTGCGCGTGCGCCAGCTCAAGCGCGCGGCCGACGCCGGCGTGGTGGCGGAGGAGAAGCAGTACCTCAAGCGTTTGGCCAACGATCCGATAAAGGGAGAGGTGGAGCTGTTCTGACGGCGCGGGGGCTGGCGCCGCGGGAGCGTGCACATCGGCTGTCGCGCCGGACGCCCGGCGCCGCGAGCGGACGGGCGCTCCCGCGACCCCAACCCCTGCCTTCCACCTTCGAGCACGACGAGACGAGAAACCCAAGGCAATGGAAAAAGTGCGTGTGCTGGTCGTCGACGACTCCGCCCTGGTGCGCAAGCTCCTGTCGACGATGCTCGTCTGCGATCCGGCGATCGAGGTGGTCGGCACCGCGCCCGACCCGCTGATCGCCCGCGAGAAGATCAAGCAGCTCAACCCCGACGTGCTCACCCTGGACGTCGAGATGCCGCGCATGGACGGGCTCACCTTCCTGGAAAACCTGATGCGGCTGCGGCCGATGCCGGTGGTGATGGTGTCCTCGCTCACCGAGCAGGGCGCCGAGGTGACCCTGCGCGCGCTGGAGCTGGGCGCGGTGGACTTCTTCACCAAGCCTTCCAGCGACCTGGCCAGCAGCTTCGCCGCCGGCGCGGAGGAGATCTGCGCCAAGGTGAAGGCCGCCGCGCGCACGCGCCCGCGCCAGCGCACCGTGGTGCGCCGGCTGGAGGTGGCGCCGCGGCTCTCCGCCGACGCCGTGCTGCCGCTGTCGCAGGGCGCCGGCACGCGCGGCGGCAGCCCGATCATCGCCATCGGCGCCTCCACCGGCGGCACCGAGGCGATCCGCGTGGTGCTGGAATCGATGCCGCCCGACGCGCCGCCCATCGTGATCACCCAGCACATCCCGGCGGCCTTCAGCGGCCCGTTCGCCAAGCGCATGGACGCCTGCTCGGCGATGCGCGTGTGCGAGGCGCGCGACGGCCAGCCGATCCAGCCCGGCCACGCCTACATCGCGCCGGGCAGCCAGCACCTGCTGGTGATGTGGGACGGCGCCAGGCATGTCTGCCGGCTGCACGACGGCCCGCCGGTGAACCGGCACAAGCCCAGCGTGGACGTGCTGTTCCGCTCGATGGCCGCCAGCGTCGGCAAGGCCACCGTCGCCGCGCTGCTCACCGGCATGGGCGACGACGGCGCGCGCGGGCTGCTGGAACTGTCCCAGGCCGGCGCGCCGACGCTGGTGCAGGACGAGGACAGCTCGGTGGTGTGGGGCATGCCCGGCGCCGCCTGGAAGCTCGGCGCGGCGCGCGAAATGCTCCCGCTCGACCAGATCGCCGCGCGCCTGCTCAAGCTGGCGCGCCTCCCCATCGACAGCGCGCAGCGCGCTGCCGCCCCCGTGAACGGATGAACCCATGAACGCGATGCTTGCCTTCCTCCACGCGCGCCCCTGGACCGGCCTGCTGGCCAGCGCGGCGGCGCTGCTCGTCGGCCTGCTGTGGCACCCGGCCTGGCTGGCGCCGGTGCTGGTGATCGCGCTCACCGCGGTGTGGATCGTGGAGACCCGCCGCGGCGCCCTGCGGGCGGAGGAGGCGCAGGGCGCCGACGAGGACGCCGCGGTCCACGCCGCGCCGGTGCGCGAGGCGATGGAGGACGTGCGCAGCGCGCTGGTGGACGAGCTGGGCCACGCCGCGCGCGAGCTGCACCAGGCGCTGGACCTGCTGCGCGACGCCGTCTCCGAGCTGGGCGGCGGCTTCGACGGCCTGTCGCAGAAGACCGGCCTGCAGCAGGCGCTGCTCAAGCAGATCATCGACGCGCAGCACGGCGAGGTGTCCGTGCAGGACTTCGCCGCGCGCACCGGCGACCTGCTGGAGCACTTCGTCGGCATGGTGGTGCAGATGTCGCGCGAGAGCCTGCGCATCGTCTACCGCATCGACGGCATGGCCAAGGAGATGGACGCGGTGTTCGGCCTGCTGAAGAACGTCAACACCATCGCCGAGGAGACCAACCTGCTGGCGCTCAACGCCTCCATCGAGGCGGCGCGCGCGGGCGAGGCCGGCCGCGGCTTCGCGGTGGTGGCCGGCGAGATCCGCAACCTGGCCAGCCACTCCAACCAGTTCAACGAGCAGATCGGCAGCCACGTCGAGCGCGCGCGCGCCGCGATGGAGCAGCTGCGCGGGCTGGTCGGCACCATGGCCTCGCAGGACCTCAACGTGGCGCTGTCGGCCAAGGGCGGCATCGACGCGATGATGGCGCACGTCACCGAGAGCGACGCGCGCACCAGCGCGGTGGCCGACCAGGTGGTGGAGATCAACCGCGGCCTCACCGGCGACGTGTCCACCACCATCCGCTCGCTGCAGTTCGAGGACATCCTGAGCCAGCTCATCAACCAGACCCGCACGCGGCTGGTCGAGCTGCAGGAGATCGCCACCGACTGCACGCGCGACATCGAGGAGCTGGCCTGCAGCCGCATCGACGCGGCGGCGCTGGAGGCGCGTGCGCAGCGCGTGCGCAGCCGGCTGGCGGTGCAGCGCGAGAAGGCGCGCCTGCGCTCGCGCGGCCCGGCGCTGCAGAGCTCGATGGATGCCGGCGAGATCGAACTGTTTTGAGGTGATCCCATGAGCAGCCTGACCGTCCACCACGACAGCGAAAACGACTGCCTCACCCTGCAGCTGGGCGAGCGCTTCGACTTCAGCGTGCACCGCGACTTCCACGACGCCTGCCTGGGGCCGGCCAGGCCGGCGCGCAGCTACGTGGTGGACCTGGGCGAGGTGAGCCGCATGGACAGCTCCGCGCTGGGGATGCTGTTGCTGCTGCGCGAGCATGCGGGGGCGGACCGGGCGGAGATCCGCATCGTCAATGCGGGGGAGGAGTTGCGGGGGACGTTGCGGGTGGCGGGGTTTGACAAGTTGTTCGTGCTGCACTGATTGCGTGTGCTGCGCTGGAGGGGTGGGGAGTTGACCTGAGTATGGAACTTGTAGCCAATCAGGCAGTGAGTCCGGGGTTGATGGTATCGGGTTTCGACCAGTTCCGGCGAACGCTCGCCGGGGGTT
>NZ_QGHC01000026.1 GCF_003148905.1 Fulvimonas soli
GCCTGCTTGATGAACCCGATGATCTGCTCGGTGGTGAAGCGACTCTTCTTCATGTCCGTCCTCGTGGTTGACGGACTTTACAGCTTCACTTGGTACGGCTCAGTGGGGGCAGGTCAGCCGTCGTCGCCGTGGTCACGCCGTACGGGTCGTAGCTGTACTGCTGCAGCCACGCCCCGCTGCCATCCGTCAGGCCCACCGTATTGTTGAAGCAAATAAAACAAAAGCCCAGATGAAACAACCCATCCAATTGCCACTCAATTCCGCAGTCAAGGCAGTTTATTTATATTTTTTTTGCAAATTAGAAATTATACCGTTCCAATAGCGCACCGCTTCTATGTGCTGCTTTCTGGTAAGCCAAATCTTGTTTTTGTTGTCATGAGGATTACCCCCAAGAATTATTGGAGTGATATAGAATAGTTCCCCCCCAATGGGTCGGCCCCGTTTTTTATTATTCATGTTGACTTGAAAAAAATCTAAGCAGAAAAGAAGTAAAGTCATTAGCCAAAAATCTTGCGTACTTTCTATTCATTCCAATAAACGGTATCATAACAATCACCATCGCATTATCTCTATCAAAAGCAAAACCCTCCCCCCCGCCATTTGACCCAAACAAAAATAATCCTGGGGCATATTTTTCTACCTCATAATCATCATTGAATTCCAATAATTCATTTAATTTCCATAAAATTAAATACTCCTCTCCTAAATAGCCCTCCCCCCCATTATGCGTAATTAGAAAATTTAAAAAATCTTCTGGCAAAAATAATCCCATACTTTTCCTAGCCTCATCCAGGTCAAAGTCTGAGACGCCAGGATTTAATACCCATCCCGAATCCCTCATTTTTTTTATAACATTATTCATTTCATCCACCCAGATCTCGCAAAAGTTGATTCCACCATGGAGTGACCTGCTGACGATGGAAGTTACGTGGAAGCACAATTTTGTTTGCAGAATCAGTTGGATTACCACCAAACTTTATTGGCTGAATTTCACGTATATCAACTGGCTGATTAACAAACCCCTGTTCTTGCCGAAATGCTCTATTTGCTGAATTCGCCGCCGCCCCGATCATCGTGTCTGCACCAATATGCCCCCAGTCCACGCACGACCAATCACCGTTGTACTGGAACAACTGCATCGCCATGTTCAAGCCGCCGCCGAGGACTGCCCCGACGCACCATGGACAATTCCCGCTCGGATACGCCAGGCCGGTCAGCTGGTCGCCCACATAGGCGGCAGCCATTGTGACCGTCGTCGTCGTGATCATGCCGTATGGGTCGTAGCTGCTGCCACCCCGTCAGGTCTACCGCCCCCCTGTCGATTATGGGGCAGGCGCGCTGCGTGATGCAGCAATCAGTCATCTGGAGGTCGCTTGCCGCGGACCATTCGTCTTACATGCGGCCCGACTTCCCCTTTGCTCAACGCCCGTTCAATCTCAGGGATTAAATTAATAACTTTATTGACCAAAGCAATGCAATCAGCTTCCGTGACCTCCTTTCTTGACCACCACCTACCATGCACAGCAAATGGCTTAAAAGATTTTGGATTACAATACAATCCAAAAAATTCGTCCATCCATGTCACCAACGACTCACCTGCATCTATACGACCAAAAACACTATCAATTCCACCTCTCGGAATGACCCCAAAAGTTAAATTAAAAGCTCCGCGCGCCTTAGAGGCCAAATGTATTTCCACTTGCTCGATACCGCGTTCACTATGCCGCCTGAGCAATCCGAATGGATGACTAATAATAAACTCCCTGTCTACAGGCCCAACCATGGATCTTGGCAACGTAAAATTTTCAAATCCTTTTCTTAAAAACTCTGGCAATAACATTTCACCAATAGCCTTCAATAACCATGCTCGTTCAGTGCTCATGTCTATGGACACCCACAGTCACTACCCCCATTACCAGCCTTGCTTCCAAACATGGAGCCGACAGTCGTACCGCCTCCATACGCCCCAACCCTTTCGAAGAAAGGATAACCCCAGCGCTCGACTTTATATGAGTCACCTAACGCGTTTTTGGCGACCCGCTGCGCACGAGTAAGAGTAGACATTCCAAATTTCGATTCAACAAAATACATATCTCCAGAGAAAGACATCCAAGTACTATCAACCTGTGTTGTAAGCCCAGATATAGTGGCCTCGTTCCTTGCCACGAGAGTACTTCCTGCGAGTCGGTTTTCGACAATTGATAGTGTTTCGCCTATTTCACCCTTTGCGGTATTGGATATCCCTCTAAGCGCACTACTGAGTTCACTTCCACCAAACCCTCCCCCCAGTGCACCCAATCCAGCAGAAGCACCGACCTCCCACCAATTGACGCAATGTAAGTTCCCTCCATTGGCCGCCAATTGCGTCACCAAATCAAACCCGCCGCCAATCACCGCCCCGATGCACCATGGGCAATTCCCGCTCGGGTCCGCCAGGTCGGTCGGCTGGTCGCCCACATAGGCGTAGCCGTTCAGACCCCCGGCCAGCCCGATCGGGTCCTCGCTCAGGAACCGTCCCATCGCCGGGCTGTAGTACCTCGACCGGTAGTAGTACAGCCCGTTGCCGTCGTTCTCCCGGCCCGTGTACTGGTACGGATTGCTCGTGGCCGTCGTCGCCGTGGTCACGCCGTACGGGTCGTAGCTATACTGCTGCAGCCACGCCCCGCTGCCATCCGTCAGGCCCACCGTGCTGCCCAGGAGGTCCGTCAGAAAGTAGGCGCGCGTGCCGCCTTCGTTGCGCGCGTAGCGTTCGTCCACGCCCAGCCCGGTCAGCAACGGATTCTGCGTGCCGCCCTGCGTCTCCTGCACCACGTCCAGGCCGTCGTACAGGTATGCCGTCGCCGCTCCGCCGTCGATCTGCTTGCTCACCCGTCGGCCCAGCGCGTCGTAGGCGTAGCTCGCCGTCGCCGTGCCGCCCTGCTTGACCTGCACCAGCTGGCCTCGCGCGTTCCACACATAACTGCGCGTACCGTCGTCCGTCAGGTGGCCGTCCGCGTCGTAGCTCAACGTGGCCCCGTCGAACACCGTCTGCCGATTGTTGGCATCGAAGCTCCCGGGGCCGGTCGCCGATGCCACGGCCGTACCGCCCAGGGTGCCGCCCCGCTGCACCAGCCGGCCCGCCGTGTCGTAGCCGTAGCTCAGCGTGCCCAGCGACGTGCCGTTGAGCGCGTAGCCGATCCCGGTCAACTGGTTCGCCGCGTCGTAGCTGTAACTCGCCACGATGCCGTTGGGCAATGTCAGCGTGGCGCGCCGGCTGGCGTCGTCGTAGGTGTAGCCGACCTGCTCGCCGCCCTGGGCCAGCGTCGTGAGCCGGTTGACCGCGTCGTAGCCATAGGTCACCGACGCCTGGCTGCCCGCCGTCATCTGTGTGCGGCGGCCTGCCGCGTCGTAGGCGTAGTCGATGCTCCCCTGCGGACCCGACTCGCTCACCAGGCGGTCGAAACTGTCGTAGTCGCGGTGCAGCGCGCCGTTCCGGGAGTCGTCCAGCAGCGTGACGCGGTTGCCGGCGTCGTAGCCGATCGCCACCGTGCCGCCGTCGGCGTAGGTCACCTGGTCACGCCGACCCAGCGCGTCGTAGTGGTACGTGGTGGTCTGGCCCTGCCGGTCCGTGGTCGTCAGGACGTGATCGAGGCCGTCGTAGGTCCAGCTCTCGGACTGGCCCAGGGCGTCGGTGCGTTGGATCGGGCGGTTACGGGCATCGTAGGTGTAGCCGATCGTGCCACCGCCGGGCAGCGTCACCGAGACCAGGTTGCCGTTGGCGTCGTAGGCGTACTGCACTGCCTTGCCGCGCGGGTCCACCGTCTCCACCACCCGGTCGTCCAGGTCGTAGGTCCGGCGCACCACATGTCCCTGCGCGTCCTGAGTGGCGATCGGCCGCCCCAGGCCATCCAGCGTGAACGTCGTCACGCGGCCCAACGCGTCGGTGCGCGTGCGCAGCGCATAGCCGTCGTAGCCGTAGCTGACCGTGTGGCCCAGCGGGTCGGTGATGGACACCGGCTGGCCGTAGGCGTTGCAGGTGATGGTAGTGCTGTGGCCGAGGGCATCGGTGATGCCCGTCATGCAACCGTCGGTATAGCTGAAGGTGGTGGCGTGGTTCAGCGGATCGGTGACCGTGGCCACCAGGTGGTCATCCGGCGTGTAGGTGAAGGTTTGCGTAGACGCCATCGGCGTGCCGGCCAAGGCCGTGACGCTGGTCAGATCGCCCAGCTCGTCGTAGATCATCGTCGTCCGGCGGTTGAGCGCATCCGTCATCGAGGTGACGTAGCCGGCCGCGTTGCGCGTGAACGTGGTGGTCTGGGCCAGCGGCGTGCCCGCGGCCAGCGTCTCGCTGGCCGCGTAGTGGCTGGCCGGGTCGAAGACGGTGATGCGCTGGCTGCCGGTGGGATCGGTCACCGTCGCCTGCGTGTTGTAGCCGTCGGAACCGGCGACGTAGGTGAAGGTGTAGGACGTGTTGTCGGCGTAGGTCTGCTTGGTAACCTTGCCGCCGGCGTACTGGTTGGTGAGCGCGGTGTGGCCGCGCCGGTCGACGACGGTCAGCAGGTTGCCATCGCCGTCGTAGGTGTATTGCTCGTGCGTGCCGTCGGGATAGTCGACCCGGCTGAGGTGGCCCGTGGCGTCGTAGGTGTAGTTGACGGTGCGGCCGGCGCCGTCGGTGGCGTTGGCGATGCGGTTGTCCTCATCGTAGTCGAAGGTGATCGTGCGGCCGCCGGGCGAGGTCACGCTGTAGAGCAGGCCGTCCGGCACATCGAAGACGGTGGCGTTGCCGAAGCGATCGACGATCTGGTTGAGGAGGTTGTGCTGCTCGTTCTGGAACCAGTACTCGGTGCCGTCGCGCAAATGGACGACCCAATGCTCCTCGAACTGATTGTGTGTGTATTGCAGGTGCTGCAGCGTCGCGCCGTAGAAGCGGCCCTGGCTGCCGGTGTATCGCCATTCGGCCAGGACGTCACTATCGGAATCGGCCGGGCTGCCCAGGATCGGATTGAAAGGCAACGTGGCCAGGTTGGGCAGCACCAGCTTGGGCTGAGAGTAGTCGTCCAGCTCGTCGTACAGGAACCAGTCGAAGCTGGACGACATGCCCTTGCCGAAGGCGCGCACCTGGGTGTCGCCGCTGCGGTAGGTGCGGTCCAGCGACAGCGGGGTGATGTCCTGCAACCCCAGGTCGTGCCAGGTGTGTACGAACGCGCCAGTAGCCAGGTCCACCGGATCGCCCGCGCTCGCGCTGGGGCAACCGCCGCACGACGGCGTGCCGTTCATACCCTCCTTGTAGTGCGCCAGGGTGAAGCTGCCGTGCAGCGTCGTGGTCAGGCCCACGCCTTCATCGGGGACGAACTGCCGGCCGTCGGCCGAGACATGCCCCTTGCCGTAGATGCGCCAGCCTTCCTTGTCGTCGTAGTTCCAGAAGTTGGCAGCGGTGCCGGGAGCGGCATGGCTATAGTTGGGATAGCGGATGCGGATGCCCTGACGGGCATCGGGCGACAGGCTCTGGATCACCGCACCGCCCGGCAGGATCGAGAAATAGACCGGGTAGTTGTTGCCGGTCGGGAACGGCGCGCGATCCACCGGCGTGGGAACGATGGCCAGCTCGGTGACGATCCTGCCGTTCCGGTCGTGGATCACCGTGCCGGCCGGAATGTCGATCTCCAGCCCCGGCATGTCCGGATGGGTGATGACCACCTCGCGCGTGGTCGGCGAGGGAATGCGCACCTTGTCGCGCGGCAGCACGCGCGGCAGGTACATGTTGTAGGGCAGCTTCAGCGTACCGCTCCCGGGCACGTCGACGCCGACCTCGAAGCTGCCGTATTCCAAACTGTTCCGACTGGCGCTGGCACCGTCCACGAAGAGCGTCTGGCGCCCCGCAGGCAGGCCGCGCAGCACGAAGGTGCCGTCGGCATCGGTGCGCGCCATGACGCGTCCCGAACTGACCGTGACGTTGGCCACCGGGCGGTCGTCGATGCGCAGGATGCGGCCGCTCACGCTGCCGTTCGCCGTGGCAGCGAGCGCTCGGACCACCTTGCCCTCCCTCGTGATCGGCTTGAGACGCCCCAACGCCGGCACCTGCCGACGGTAAGTCCGCCAATGCCCGCCGCTGTCGCTGAGCGCATTGTTGCGCCCCGGGTAGAACGCACCGTCGCGGATGACAGATCGTGCGCGGCACAGCTCGATTCGCCGGCTGCCCGGGGGACAATCGCCGTTGGATTGCTGGATACCGTCGATGTGCGGCCCCGTTGAGAGTTGCAAGGGTTGCTCGACCTGGGACGCATAACCATTCGTTGTGCCATCCACTCCCGCGTGTCCCTTGGCCGCCCCTCCGGCTTTGGTGCCATCCGTCCTCTGAGCCTGCCCCCCGGACAGCGATGCGGTTGCGAACCCGTACGTTCCAAAGGGAACAGCCTTGCCTGAAGTGGTGCGCAACCCCTTCAGGAACACGGTGTAGTGCGTACCGGTGTACAAGTCCCGGTCGGGCACGATGAACAGGGCCCGTCCGCCGTCGACGAGTGCCAGCCGGGACGACACCGGCCCCTCGGGACCGAACAGGACGACGCTGTCGGCGTTCACGCTTCTGGCCAGAAGCGGCTGTGAAAACGCCAGGGAGATCCGCGTGGACGGCGAAACGTCGGTAGTGTCGGCGGCTGGCACGGCAGCCGACCAGTGCGGTGACGCCTCCTGCAAATCGGCCCATTCACTCGATGAAAGCGGACGCAAGCCTCGGATGACCGGATCGAACACCTGGGCAGAGGCCGTAAGCCTCGCGCGGTCCGACGCGAGCAGAACCGCGCCGTCGCGCAGCAGTGACGTTCCGGCGGCATCCAGCGCCGGCAGCCCGATATGCGCCGTCACAGCATGGGTGCGGGGATTCCACACGCTGGCCTGACCACTCGCCACGTCCAGCACGAAGAGCGTGCCGTCCGCCAGGACGGTGTACTCGGGTTTGATTGCGCGCGGCAAGCCGGCGTCCGGCGCAGGCGATACCGTGCCGGTGGCGGGATCGTAAACGAGCCCGTCCGTGCTGGTTGCAGACCGGGTGCCGATATCGCTTCGCTCCACCCATACCGTGCCATCTGGCATTGCCACCAGTGCATAGGGATGACGATCCAGGCTTGCGATCTTGACGGCCTCGCCGTTCGGCATGCTCGCCTGGAGGATTCCAGCCCGAGCGTCCAAGCGCACGCTGGCGCCACCCGCAAGCGACACCCCAATGGCATCGGTCGGCGTGACCGGAGAAGCCACATCCGAATGCGCAGCCGGGTCCGAATGCGCAGCCGGGGTCGCCACGGCGCCGCATAGCGCAAGAAGCAATCCGGCCATCCATGAGCGTGAAGCAGTGATCGGCATGATCATGGGTACTCCTTGGGCTGAAAGGCTGCGCCTCACCGGAAGAGTTTTGCTCTCAAGGCTGGGTGACGCTGACATCTGCAGAAAAAGGTTTATCGCCCGACATAACGACAGTATAAATGCCTGATTGAGGCGCATTATTCAAAATCGCCCCATTATTGTAACTACCGCAACCACCACTTGCCCCAACATTACTTCCCGACGGACCCTTTATATAAATACCCACATAGCCGCCATCTGCCACGCAATTCGCGCTTACCGTATAAGAACTACCCTGGACTGCCTCGAACAGGACATAGGCATTCTGATTGCGCACGGTAGCCGAGACGGAAACAGCCGGGCCATTCACATTCGCATAAACTGCGCTGTCAATAAGAAGAGTATCGTTGATGCTCGCCTGAGCACCCATGTAAGGGTCTATGTAAATAGAATAGTTTCCGGATTTTCCCAATCTAGGAAAATTCACGGTGGAACCGATATAGAATGAATCATGTGCAACCAAGTCGCCATCCGGGTCATACATTGCATAATAAACGGTCGCATTCGAGGGGGTCGTGGCTATTGCATTTGGGACAAGTGAGACGTACTGCCCAGCCGCCCCCTGAAATATTTGCTCGCCGTTCTGACCAGAATTTGGCAACTGAATGGTAGCGCTCACATTCGGGGTTATCGTCTGCGTGACGTCTCTGGTAAGTAGAACGTTAGCCGTGGAGGTTGAACCCTGCTGACCTGAGACGGATCGTGTAGCCAGTTGGCTGGTGAGTTCTCTACCCTCGACAGGAAGGAGAGCTCCATGAAGAAGCGATTCACCGACGAGCAG
>NZ_QGHC01000027.1 GCF_003148905.1 Fulvimonas soli
CCACTACAACTGCCACCGTCCGCACAGCGCACTTGGTGGTCAGACACCCATGGCTCGACTGACGCTTGATCAAAACAACCTATTGAAGCTCCACAGCTAGCGCAGCATGAGCTAGTCGAAGTCGTCACACTAGTTAAGCTCGGCCATTGATTGACTTATTAATCAATCAATGGTACACATTACTTGATGAAAAGATCAAACACACAACTCTCCGCCCTTCTTGCTGAGCTCACCACCAAGGCGCGGACGCTTTCGCTGACGGACACCGAGTGGTCCGCACGCGCGAGGGTGCGTAACGAGACCCTCTCGCGCCTGCGCCGACGCAGCAGTTGCGACCTGTCCACGCTGCAAGCGCTGGCAGCCGCAGTGGACGCCCGCTTGGTCATCGACCACAGTACCGCCGCGACGGTGACTCCCGACGGCCATTTCCCGTCGTCTCTCGACCGCGACGACGAGGCGCGGCTGCTGAAGCTGGCCGCCTCCGGAGATCTGGCGTACGACGTATGGTCGGCGGCCGGACCGCGCTTCTTCATGGCCGGCCTGGCGGTGATGCTGGCCGGGGAACCCGGACTCGACCGGCGCGGCCTGCTGGCGCTGGCCGAACGCCTGCATCCCGGCGCTTCGGAACCGGCGGTGTTCGCGCGCTGGCTCGAGCGCAGCCCGCTGCGACCGTCGCGCTTCCTGCCGCTGCTGGCGATGGAACGAAAGCATGCAGCCTAGAAACAACGCCCAGCGCGAGTACCTGGCCGCCCTCGGCGAGATCGTGCAGCGCATCGCCGCATCCCTAGGCAATGTCGCACCGCAGGCCCTGCCGATCCGGATGTACATCGCCGGCGGCACGGCCCTGCACTTCTACACCGGCGAGCGTGTATCCAGGGACGTCGACGCCGCCTTCTCACGCCGCATCGCCCTGCCAGAGAACTTGGAAGTTGCTTACCGAGATGCCGACGGCGCCGCGCAGTTGCTGTACCTGGATCGCAACTACAACGACACCCTGGCATTGATGCACGAGGATGCCTACGACGACTCCCAGCCGTTCGCCCTCCCCGGCGTGGATCCCAGCGTGCTGGATGTGCGTCTGCTGTCGCCCCTCGACTTAGCCGTCAGCAAACTGGGGCGGTTTGCCGACCAGGATCGCGACGATATCGCCGCCCTGGCCCGGCATGGCCTGATCGACGCCGCCAGCCTGCGTCAACGCGCCGAAGCCGCATTGACCGCCTACGTCGGGGATACTGCAAGGGTGCAGAACACGATCGACATCGCCTGCCGCATCATCGACAACACCCGGATTTGATCAAACACTGTTGAACTTCACGCGCGAAACGCAACATCCGCTTGATCAATTGCTCACGAGTCATGCGCTGGAACGCCTGACGCTCGAGGCTGTAATCGTCGAACTGGAAGCACGACTGACGCCGGTCGTGGGCTTGCTTTCGTCCCTCCAGGACACCGCCATGCTGGTCACGCGCGCACTCGGCGATTGCCGGGCATGCAGAGGCAAAGCCTCATTCGGCAGAACTCGATCCAACCGCAATCATCTCTAGCGTGCTGCAGCGCCTGCAACTACGAATTCGCCACCTGGAATTACGTGAGGGGTCGCCAGCAAGACTCCTCTCTCCCCATCAAAACTGGCAAGCGAAGCGCGCAGGTCGTACGCATCAAGGGCGCAAGGGATCAAAGCCGAGTGGCCGCGACTCAGCCCACGAGCCCGATAGAGGCATATTGGGACGCCTCAACCAAGGCCCGCCTACGTTACGATAGGAAAAACGGTGCGAAAGAGGATCGCGATGGGAACCCAGGAGAAGAAGGAATCCAACGAGAACTACGAAGATCGCCTGATTCTTCGCTTCTCGCACAATGTCATCGAGCATCTCGGCCTCAAGCTATACCAGAACAAGCCAACCAACGTCTTGGCGGAACTGGTTTCCAACTCTTGGGATGCCGAAGCCAACAGAGTCTGGATTCATGTCGGAACTAACGACGACGGCGCACCGAGCAGCGTGATTGTCTCCGACGACGGCGTCGGGATGGATGAGTCCGTCCTGAAAAACAGTTACCTTCTGGTCGGAAAGAAGAAGCGCTCGTCCAAAGCGCCGGCTGAAAAGAGCGTCACGGGAATTCGCGACCTAATGGGTCGGAAGGGAATCGGCAAATTGGCCCCCTTCGGCGTCGCAAAACAGGTCGACCTAATCACGGTCGCAAACAAGACAGCGACGTGGCTGCGTTTCAATTACGACGAAATGCTGCAATCCGAGGAGAATCCAACCGCCTTTTCCGAGTACCGGCCCAAGGTGGTGGCGCGTAACAGATCAATGACCGATCTCCCTCTGACCGAGGCAGGTGCTGACGCCGATCACCTAAGGCAGTTCGTCAGCGACATCGACCAGAAGGGCAGCGGGACGTTCGTTAGAGCGTCTCTGCTGACGATCAGGAAGAACATCACTCCGGAAACTCTGATGGAGTCTTTGGGACGCCGATTCACCGTCACCCTCGCACGCCCGGACTTCGAAGTATTCGTCAACGGCCAGAAATTGGAGGAAAAACACGCTTTCCCGGAATGGGAGGTGCGATACCCAGACACCGGCATGGAAACCGACACCTTCGAGACCGCAAAGGGAACGAGGAGTGTGAAATTCTGGGCAGGCTTCGTAAACGAGGCCACATGGAGTCAGGAGCAAGCCGGCATAGGGGTATATGCTCACGGGAAGATCGCCCAAGATCGGCCATTCTTTTTCGGGAATCGCGGAAACGAAATCTACCTGCGGTACATGTACGCAGTCGTCGAAGCGGACTGGGTGGACGAACTCGAACGCGACACCATCTCGACCGATCGCACCTCAATCGATTGGGAGGATCCCGATTGCGTTGATTTCTACAAATGGGGAGAACGGCGCGTAAAGGACTGGATCAATCTCTACGACGCGCATCGGAAGAAGAAAGCGAAGGAAGAAAACGAGAAGATTGTGGAGCAGGTACTCCAAGAGAACGAATCATTGCACCTTCGCGATTCAGAGAGGACTCATTTGGTCGACCTACTTTCCGAAGTCACGCCACGCTTGGGTAAGGAGGCCGAGAACAGGGCACGGCTGGTCGAGGCCACAGCCAAGGCCCTGGACCCACGAGCCCGCGAGGCGGTTGATCAAGAAGCTATGGGACGAGGCGGCCCTGTTCGACGCCGACAAGTTCAGCCTAGTCCTGTCACAGTTGTCCGACCAGCTCGTACCCGAAAGCCTATCCTTGGCGGTAGTCTTTTCTCAGCGCGTCTACGCTCTCTCCCTCCTAGAGCGGCACATCACGCTCGGCAAGGAAACCCAACTCCAAATGCTGATCGAGCAGTTCCCTTGGATTCTCGACAACGACTACGATAGGTTCGTTCCGAGGAAGTCGCTGAAGAAGATCTGCGAAGAGGCAGAACAGGCCGGGCTGTCCGTAGTACGTCCGGTCCATTTGCCCACCCAGTCGGAATACACGAAGCCAGATTTCGTCTTCCTTGGCGCCACCGTTACCGGCGGTGCCGACCACGTCGTCGTGGTCGAGTTGAAAGGGCCGGACGATACGGCAGGATGGCCGGAATACGAACAACTCAACTCGTACGTTTCCTACCTCAAGTCCCGGTTCGGCAGCAGCAAGGTCGAGGGCGTACTGGTGGCACGCAGCCACGACGAAGGAGTCAAGGAGATCGCAGGCAAAACTATCGTGTTCAAGGAATGGAAGGACCTGTTGCTCCGATCACGCAAGGAGAACATGGAGCTTATCGCCGCCCTACTCGCAGGCAACGAAGCCGACGCCCAAGATTCCAGGGTTCAGCAGATCTGCGAACTTGGCGGGGAGGCCGTCACCAGCTTTCTTGCTCAGATGAGCGCACGCGACCCCGCCCTGCGCGAACTGGTCGAGAAGCTGAGCACGAAGAAACCCATTGCTTCCACCACCCTGCCCGTTGAGCTTTCCGTCTATGAAGAGGTCGAGCGCGACGCGACGGCTCATTCGGAAGGTAGCTGAGTCGAAGGGAACGCGCGGAACTGCCATGACCAAGCAAGGAAAAGACTCGGTATCAGCCGGCTCTACCCAAAAGGCGGCCTACGCCGGGGTGGCGCCCGAGACCAGTGCCCGCATGAAGGCCGTGCGCAGCCGCGATACCGATCCTGAGTTGCGCGTGCGCCGCGTACTGCATGCGATGGGGTGTCGATTTCGACTGCAGCGCAAGGATCTTCCAGGAACGCCCGATATCGTCCTGCCCCGCCACCAAAAGGTCGTATTGGTCCATGGCTGCTTCTGGCACGGACATGAAAGATGCAAGCGTGCGAGTATCCCAACGAACAACGCGGACACATGGCGCGAGAAGATCCGGCTCAACCAGCGCCGCGACGAAAGAAACATCACAGAGCTGTATGCTCTAGGATGGGACGTGCTCGTCGTATGGGAATGCGAGACGCGTGATCCGTCCTTGCTAGAGCATCGTTTGCGAAGTTTCGTTTTTCGACGCTGACCTGCCCGTGGGTGTTCGCTTGGAGGTATGCACCGAGGGCATCTGACCTTTGCCGGACTCGGCGTGCTCGAAATAGCTACGGGGATCTACGCGACCATCCTTTTTCGCGGCTTCGGCCAGTTTCGCCCACGCCTTCGCACAGCGCTCGTCGCCCATAGCCATCGGTGCACGCCCCCATTCACGCTTCACGATCCCATAGAGTACTTCGCCGTGCAGCTTGGTGAACGCGGGCGGAACGGCCTCGCCAATCATTTCGCGCACGTTCGTGTGCCCAAGTTTCTTAAGCGCGTTCCCCCATTTGAAATCGCTCGGGAAAGTTTGGAGGAGCGAGCATTCCAGAGGGCTGAGCAAGCGATTCTGTGTGGGATGAATCGTATAGTCACTACCAATGTGCCCGCTCGCGGTGGTGACCGTAGCGGCAGGGCGGTCGGCATACATCCGGCGATAGCTGCTCTTGAATCCCTTTACTAGCCGATAGCTACCATCCTTCTCCCGCACGATGGGACGAAGAAGCGGCTCCGAGCACTTAGGACAAGTGACCGTCTCAGGAAACACCTTGACAGGCCCACAGCGGTGACAAACGTCGTTGTCCCATGCACTGCGACCCGTGCCGCTCGGAATCGCTGCCACCATCGCGTACGTGCGCTCGTCCCATACGGGCACGGAGTGAAAGCCGGCGTACTCCTCTGCTTGAGCTGCTTCGGGCGTCGCCGCGTCTAGAGCTGGGAGTGCAAATGCTGCCAGCGCATCCGCAAGCGACACAGGTGTCGCATTGCCAACGTCGGGAGCATGCGTCGCCCGTGGAAACGGCGTCCTGCCGATGCGCAGCAGCTCCTTTAGTCCCGGTAGATCCCTGCGCACGAAAGTCAGGAAAGCTCTGTTGCGTGACTGCGGTATGCCGAAGTCGCAGAGGTCTGCGATCAGAGGAAACGCTACGTAGTGGTCGGCCAACGAGGCAATGAGATAGTTCGCGGCCGAAACCGGCTTCTTATCCTTCGGGTGATGCACCTTGCGAGTAAAGAAGGCCGGAACGTTCTCGACCACGATGAGGGAGGGCATCAGCTTCAGCGCGACCTTGGCAACCACCGTGACCAATAGATTGCGCTCGTCCTTTGAGCCGGCTTCGGCGTCATCGTGACTACCTTTACCCGAACGCGCAGAACTCATTCCTTGGCAAGGCGGGCATGCGCATAGCAGAGCTGGGCGCGCCTTCCCTGCACGTGCACGGTACTTCTTGATCACGGTCTGCCACGTCTTGCGTAAGTCGCCTGGAACGCCTTCAGCACCCGGATGATTGAGCAAACAAACGTCGAGACGGCGGGGATCTAGTTCGGCCATCACGTCAAAGCGAAAGCCCGCTTCGCGGTAGCCAACGTCCCCGGCACCGCAGTTGGAGAAAAGACTGACGGCGCGCAGCTTGCTCATGCCTTTCGCCCCTGACGCTTCTCGGCCCCCAGATCATGGACATCCAAGAATTGCTCATGAACCTTCTTCGCCCGGGTTGACCTGCCCCCATCAGCCGTACCAGTGATTACTGATAAAGCCCGGGGTTGGAGGGTACTGCGTTGTTGCCGGTTTGTGCGCGATGGTTGGCGGC
>NZ_QGHC01000028.1 GCF_003148905.1 Fulvimonas soli
GCCGCAAGTGATTGATCTTTGACAGTGTGCACAGGTGACTTGTGTGGGCGCCTTGCGGTGGACGGGATGACTGTCCACAGATGCAAGCGTCCAACCTAAGAGTCAATTCAAAGCTTGACGTTTACGGTTGGGTTCAACGCTTCAGAAAGACCGGTCCGTTTCGGCGGATCGAAAACTTAAGTGAAGAGTTTGATCCTGGCTCAGATTGAACGCTGGCGGCATGCCTAACACATGCAAGTCGAACGGCAGCACAGAGGAGCTTGCTCCTTGGGTGGCGAGTGGCGGACGGGTGAGTAAGGCATCGGGATCTGCCCCGACGTGGGGGATAACGTAGGGAAACTTACGCTAATACCGCATACGTCCTATGGGAGAAAGCGGGGGACCTTCGGGCCTCGCGCGGCGGGATGAACCGATGTGCGATTAGCTAGTTGGCGGGGTAACGGCCCACCAAGGCGACGATCGCTAGCTGGTCTGAGAGGATGATCAGCCACACTGGGACTGAGACACGGCCCAGACTCCTACGGGAGGCAGCAGTGGGGAATATTGGACAATGGGCGCAAGCCTGATCCAGCAATGCCGCGTGTGTGAAGAAGGCCTTCGGGTTGTAAAGCACTTTTATCAGGAGCGAAATGCCATCGGCCAATACCCGGTGGAGCTGACGGTACCTGAGGAATAAGCACCGGCTAACTTCGTGCCAGCAGCCGCGGTAATACGAAGGGTGCAAGCGTTAATCGGAATTACTGGGCGTAAAGCGTGCGTAGGCGGTTTCTTAAGTCTGCTGTGAAATCCCCGGGCTCAACCTGGGAATGGCAGTGGATACTGGGGAGCTAGAGTGTGATAGAGGATGGTGGAATTCCCGGTGTAGCGGTGAAATGCGTAGAGATCGGGAGGAACATCAGTGGCGAAGGCGGCCATCTGGATCAACACTGACGCTGAGGCACGAAAGCGTGGGGAGCAAACAGGATTAGATACCCTGGTAGTCCACGCCCTAAACGATGCGAACTGGATGTTGGTCTCAACTCGGAGATCAGTGTCGAAGCTAACGCGTTAAGTTCGCCGCCTGGGGAGTACGGTCGCAAGACTGAAACTCAAAGGAATTGACGGGGGCCCGCACAAGCGGTGGAGTATGTGGTTTAATTCGATGCAACGCGAAGAACCTTACCTGGCCTTGACATGTCCGGAATCCTGCAGAGATGCGGGAGTGCCTTCGGGAATCGGAACACAGGTGCTGCATGGCTGTCGTCAGCTCGTGTCGTGAGATGTTGGGTTAAGTCCCGCAACGAGCGCAACCCTTGTCCTTAGTTGCCAGCGCGTAAAGGCGGGAACTCTAAGGAGACTGCCGGTGACAAACCGGAGGAAGGTGGGGATGACGTCAAGTCATCATGGCCCTTACGGCCAGGGCTACACACGTACTACAATGGTCGGTACAGAGGGTTGCAAGACCGCGAGGTGGAGCCAATCCCAGAAAGCCGATCCCAGTCCGGATTGGAGTCTGCAACTCGACTCCATGAAGTCGGAATCGCTAGTAATCGCAGATCAGCTATGCTGCGGTGAATACGTTCCCGGGCCTTGTACACACCGCCCGTCACACCATGGGAGTGAGTTGCTCCAGAAGCCGTTAGCCTAACCGCAAGGGGGGCGACGACCACGGAGTGGTTCATGACTGGGGTGAAGTCGTAACAAGGTAGCCGTATCGGAAGGTGCGGCTGGATCACCTCCTTTCGAGAGCGACAGCGTCCGCTGCCGCAAGACGCCCACACAAGACACCTGTACTTTCACGCGAAGCGTTTGCTCAGACGCGACGTTCCTGTCGCGAAGAGCAAAACCGACCCCTCCTGGTCGGACTCATCAAGAAAACCACGCTTGGGCGGTAACGCTGAGGGATGGTTTTCTGTTGAGTTGCAAAGGTTCCCGGGTCTGTAGCTCAGGTGGTTAGAGCGCACCCCTGATAAGGGTGAGGCCGGTGGTTCGAGTCCTCCCAGACCCACCATTTACCTCACGCGAATCCATCGCAAGAGCCCGTCCATCCGTGGGCGGAGGCTTCAAAGGCGCATGGGGCCATAGCTCAGCTGGGAGAGCACCTGCTTTGCAAGCAGGGGGTCGTCGGTTCGATCCCGACTGGCTCCACCAGATGGGGCGTGGAAGTAGCTGTGCACACCAGGATTGACGAAACGGTGCGGCGTTGAGGCCGGCATCGTGTTCTTTGAAAACGTAAACGAGTGACAAGCGTTTTGGTTCGAACGAACCGAGATGTGTCGTTGAGGCAACGGCGAAAGCGTCGTTTGGCGTAACTTCGAGGCGACTTGGGGTTATATGGTCAAGCGAGCAAGCGTAGACGGTGGATGCCTTGGCGGTCAGAGGCGATGAAGGACGTGGCAGCCTGCGAAAAGCGTCGGGGAGCTGGCAACAAGCATTGATCCGGCGATGTCCGAATGGGGAAACCCACCGCGCAAGCGGTATCCAGTACTGAATCCATAGGTGCTGGAAGCGAACCCGGGGAACTGAAATATCTAAGTACCCGGAGGAAAAGAAATCAACCGAGATTCCCTCAGTAGCGACGAGCGAACGGGGAGCAGCCCAAAAGCACAGCATGTTCTAGTCGAACGGTCTGGAAAGGCCGGCCAGAGACGGTGATAGCCCGGTAGGCGAAAGGGCACGTTGTGTGAAATTGAGTAGGGCGGGGCACGAGAAACCCTGTCCGAACATGGGGGGACCATCCTCCAAGGCTAAATACTCCTGACCGACCGATAGCGAACAAGTACCGTGAGGGAAAGGCGAAAAGAACCCCGGAGAGGGGAGTGAAATAGACCCTGAAACCGTCTACGTACAAGCAGTGGAAGCCCGCAAGGGTGACTGCGTACCTTTTGTATAATGGGTCAGCGACTTACTGTCAGTGGCGAGCTTAACCGTCTAGGGGAGGCGAAGGGAAACCGAGTCTGAATAGGGCGCATAGTCTCTGGCAGTAGACCCGAAACCGAGTGATCTAGCCTTGGCCAGGTTGAAGGTGCGGTAACACGCACTGGAGGACCGAACCCACATCTGTTGCAATAGATGGGGATGAGCTGAGGCTAGGAGTGAAAGGCTAAACAAACTCGGAGATAGCTGGTTCTCCTCGAAAGCTATTTAGGTAGCGCCTCGGACGAATCTTCCTGGGGGTAGAGCACTGTTATGGCTAGCGGGTCATCGCGACTTAGCAAACCATGGCAAACTCCGAATACCAGGACAGACTATCCGGGAGACACACGGCGGGTGCTAACGTCCGTCGTGAAAAGGGAAACAACCCAGACCCGCAGCTAAGGTCCCCAAGTTCTAGCTAAGTGGAAAACGATGTGGAAAGGCATAGACAGCCAGGAGGTTGGCTTAGAAGCAGCCACCCTTTAAAGAAAGCGTAATAGCTCACTGGTCGAGTCGGTCTGCGCGGAAGATTTAACGGGGCTAAGCTAGACACCGAAGCTCGGGGTGCACAGCAATGTGCGCGGTAGAGGAGCGTTCCGTACGCCTGCGAAGGTGGATCGTAAGGTCTGCTGGAGGTATCGGAAGTGCGAATGCTGACATGAGTAACGATAATGCGGGTGAAAAGCCCGCACGCCGAAAGCCCAAGGTTTCCTCGCGCAACGTTCATCGGCGCAGGGTGAGTCGGCCCCTAAGGCGAGGCAGAAATGCGTAGTCGATGGGAAGCCGGTTAATATTCCGGCACTCTTCTCAAGTGCGATGTGGGGACGGAGAAGGTTAGGTCTACCGGGCGTTGGTTGTCCCGGGGAAAGGCGGTAGGCATGCATCTTAGGCAAATCCGGGATGCTTTATGCCGAGCACCGAGACGAGCCCTTTTTTGGGCGAAGTGACTGAGACCACGCTTCCAGGAAAAGCCACTAAGCTTCAGCTTGAGAGAACCGTACCGTAAACCGACACTGGTAGGCAGGGTGAGAATCCCAAGGCGCTTGAGAGAACTCGGGTGAAGGAACTAGGCAAAATGGCACCGTAACTTCGGGAGAAGGTGCGCCCGCCGGCGTGGTCACGTGCGTGACTGAGCGCTGGCGGGTCGCAGTAACCTGGCCGCTGCGACTGTTTATCAAAAACACAGCACTCTGCAAACACGAAAGTGGACGTATAGGGTGTGACGCCTGCCCGGTGCTGGAAGGTTAATTGATGGGGTCAGCCGCAAGGCGAAGCTCTTGATCGAAGCCCCAGTAAACGGCGGCCGTAACTATAACGGTCCTAAGGTAGCGAAATTCCTTGTCGGGTAAGTTCCGACCTGCACGAATGGCGTAACGACAGCGGCGCTGTCTCCACCCGAGACTCAGTGAAATTGAAATCGCTGTGAAGATGCAGCGTTCCCGCGGCAAGACGGAAAGACCCCGTGAACCTTTACTACAGCTTCACACTGAACGTTGAGTTCTTCTGTGTAGGATAGGTGGGAGGCTAGGAAGCCAGGACGCCAGTTCTGGTGGAGCCATCCTTGAAATACCACCCTGAAGTGCTTGACGTTCTAACCTCGGCCCGTGATCCGGGTCAGGGACCGTGTGTGGTGGGTAGTTTGACTGGGGCGGTCTCCTCCCAAAGCGTAACGGAGGAGCACGAAGGTACGCTCAGCGCGGTCGGACATCGCGCACTGTGTGCAAAGGCATAAGCGTGCTTGACTGCAAGATCGACGGATCAAGCAGGTACGAAAGTAGGTCTTAGTGATCCGGTGGTTCTGTATGGAAGGGCCATCGCTCAACGGATAAAAGGTACTCCGGGGATAACAGGCTGATACCGCCCAAGAGTTCATATCGACGGCGGTGTTTGGCACCTCGATGTCGGCTCATCACATCCTGGGGCTGTAGCCGGTCCCAAGGGTATGGCTGTTCGCCATTTAAAGTGGTACGCGAGCTGGGTTCAGAACGTCGTGAGACAGTTCGGTCCCTATCTGTCGTGGGCGTTGGAGATTTGAGGGGGGCTGCTCCTAGTACGAGAGGACCGGAGTGGACGTTCCGCTGGTGTTCGGGTTGTCTCGCCAGAGGCATCGCCCGGTAGCTATGAACGGAAGTGATAACCGCTGAAAGCATCTAAGCGGGAAGCACGCCCCAAGATGAGATCTCCCGAGGACTCGATCCTCCTTAAGGCACCATGTAGACCACGTGGTTGATAGGCGCGATGTGGAAGTGCAGCAATGCATTGAGCTGACGCGTACTAATGCGCCGTGCGGCTTGACCATATAACCCCAAGACGCTTCGCGTGTGCAGGTCCCTCTGCGACGGCCCCGGCCATCCCTGGCCGGACGTCTCCAAAGAGCCAGGACCCGCTTCGATGACGCATCAAGGCGAGCTCCGTTCCAAATCGCTTGTCACTCGTTTACCCCTTTGCGGGTCCGGCGCTCGCCGCGCCGACCCCACCCCTTCCCTGGCGGCCATAGCGCTGTGGTCCCACCCGATCCCATCCCGAACTCGGAAGTGAAACGCAGCCGCGCCGATGGTAGTGTGCACTCGCATGCAAGAGTAGGTCACCGCCAGGGATCTTCCTTCCGCAAACCCCGCCTCCCGAGGCGGGGTTTGTTTTTTGGTGCGGGCCGCTCGCCGCCCGCTCATCCGGTGCCGAACAGGTCCCGCTGCGCCCGGTACGCCGCCCGGTCCACGAAACCGCCCAGGCCCACCCCCACCAGTCGGTAGCGCACCGCCGGCACCCGATGGCGCAACGCGCTCGCCAGGGCCGCCAGCTCGCCCGCCGAGGCCGGCGGCACGGCCGGCGTCACCGTGCGCGTCAGCGTCCGGAAGTCCGCCGTCTTCAGCTTGAGCACCACGCTACGCGCCACCCGCTGCGCCTCCCGCTGGTAGACCAACCAGGTCTTCTCGGCTAGGCGGTG
>NZ_QGHC01000029.1 GCF_003148905.1 Fulvimonas soli
GGCGGATCAGCAGGAGCTGGGGCAGGTGGCCGGCTACGTGGGCATGCGCTCGGTGGGCGCGTTGGCCGGTTACATGGCCGATCACGCGACGACGGCGGCCGAGCGGAAGGCGTGGAGTGCCGGTGGCGCCAACGAAGCGCTGCTGCACGGCCTGGTGGGGGCGGCGACGGCGGCGTTGGGCGGCGGCAACGCGGCACAGGGTGCCTTGGGTGCCTCCGCCAGCGAAGCGGCCAGCGGCGCGATGGCGACCTATCTGGCCGACCACGGCATCGACCCGAACGGTGCCCAAGGCAAGGTGCTGATGGAACTGGCCAGCACGGCCATCGGCGGCACAGTCGGCGGAGCCAGCGGCGCCTCCACGGCCTTGCAGGGCGAGCAGTACAACCGTCAGTTGCACCTCAGCGAACAACAACTGGCACAGTCCTTGGCGGCCAACAGCGGCGGCCGCTACACCACGCAGCAAATTGAGGATGCCTTGCGGCTGAGCGGCTACAGCTTGGGGGCTGGAAGCGTGATGCCGGGCGAGACGTCGCAGACGGGCAGCCTGGTCAATGTCAAGGACGCCGGGTCGATCTACGACCCGCATGCGAGCTGGGTACTCGTGCCTGGTCCGAACGGCAGCCAGTACCTGATGCAGCAAGTGCCAGCGCAGGTATCGCCCGACCTGGCTGCATACATCATCGCCAACACAGGAGGCGCTTCGTCGCCGTACTCATGGGCACCGGAGCAGGAGGGGCGGTTGCCGGTCAACAGCCTGACGGCGCTATCGAACTGGGCCGACAGCAATCACGTGGGGACGCGCGCGTTAGGTGGCTTGCAGATGGTGGGTGGTGGCTTGGAAATGGCCGGCGGAGTGCTGGCCGCCTCGACGTGCGAAACGGGCATTGGCTGCGTGGGGGCGATGTACCTAGCGGGCGCAGGCCTGGACAACGCCAAGGCGGGCTCCGACACGCTAGTGAACGGACAGCCGACGGCAACGCTGGGCGAGCAGGGGTTGCAATGGATGGGGCTATCGCCTAACGCGGCGGCGCTGGTCTATGGTGCGACGCAATTGGTACCGGCGGGCGTAGAAGGCTATGCGATCAATGTGGCGGCCGATGCACAGGCGGTGGCCAATGCGGCGGCGAGGCAGTCGTACATACCGATAGATGAGTTTAATCCATTAGGGGTAAAGGTCACGCCGGAGGTAATGCAAACGCCGCAAGCTCAACTGCTGCTTCAACAATATTTGAGTAATGGAATACCAAAAGATATCGCTGATAGCATAGTGAGAGACGTGATTTCAACAGGGGTTGATATACCAGAAATATATCCTGTTCATGCAGATACGGCTCTTGTCAAATTAGTTCCAAAGAATGCGTCAGGGAGCGATGTTATTAAGGGTAATTCGCCGTTCTTTGTAACAATGCAGGAGTATCAGGCAATAAAAAATATGTCCACGGCTCAAATTGCCGATTATTTGGGGTTGCCCGCAGAACAGGGCATCCGTGGCGCTACATATGGTTTTGATGTCTATGTTATGACGCCAAAATCGGGGTCGATGCCAGTAGTATTTTCAAGTAAAGTTGCGCCTATACAACAAGGAGTATATTCTGCTAATGGTGGTGCAGAACAAATTCTAGTGCCAAATAGGTCGCTATGGACGGATCCAAACGCTAGTAAAATAAATTCTATTAGAGTGGTGCATTAAAAATGTACAAAAAAAATACTTTGGTAGATATAGAGAGGTTAAGGCTTCATGCGGAGCTCTTGGATGCAGCCATAAAATCTCACATTGGTGAGAGTGAGGATGTTAATTTCCTCGCTAATCTGCCATCGCTTAATAAGTGTTTGGATGAGGCGAAGAAAGGTTTAATAAAATACCCTCGCAAGCTTGGTTTGGGGCGATGGATGCTTGAGTCGGATATATTAAGCGTTCCAGAAGTTGCCCTGCGTCTTGCTCAATTTGGTTCGCTATTGGATGGTTGGGAGCTTTCGGTCGATCAGGATAAAGATTATTCTTCTTATTAATTCCATTAATTAATTGGAGCGGACACGTTGAATACGCCAGGTGGGCAGGCGGCCTATCAGCGACGCAATTGGTGCCGGCGGGCGTGGAAGGCTATGCGGTCAATGTGGCGGCCGATGCACAGGCGGCGACCAATGTGGCGGCAAGGGGGAGCTATAACGTGGCGCTGGCCGCAGCACACGATCTGAACATCGAGAGCCAGGCGGAGCACCACACGCTCAAGAGCGACAACCGGAACGCCAGCGGTGGGGTGGGTTTGCAGATCGGCACCGACGGCATCGGCTTCTACGCCGAAGCCAGCGTGGGCAAGGGCAACGCCCACGGCAACGGCGCCACGCACGTGGAGAGCCATATCGACGCGAGCGACACGTTGAGCCTGATCGCGGGGAACGACGCCACACTGAAGGGCGCGCAACTGACGGGGCATACCATCCTGGCGAACGTGGGGCATGACCTCAACGTCGTCAGCGAGCAGGACACCGACGATTACGCCAGCCAGCAATGGCAGGCCGGCGGCAAGGTGGTGATCGGCTACGGCTCGGGCGCCAGCGCCAGCTACAGCCAGAGCAAGGCGGACAGCCACTACGCCAGCGTGAACGAGGTGACCGGCCTGCAGGCGGGCGCGGGCGGCTACCAGATCCACGTGGGCGACAGCACGCATCTGGTGGGCGGCCAGCTGGCCAGCACGGCCGACCCGGGCCAGAACGTGCTCGACACCGGCAACCTGATCGCCCAGCGCCTGCACAACGAGTCGAAGTACGGCGCCAGTAGCGTGGGCGTCAGCGGCGGCTACGGTGCCGGTAGCGGTTTCAGCGGCGGGCTATCCCTGGGCGTACCGCAACATGGCAACACGAACAGCGACACGGTCTCGGGCGTGGCCGCGGGGACGGTGATTGTGCGCGACGGTAGCGGGGAGGGCGACCTCAACCGGAACCAGGTCACGCTGGACGGCAATGGCATCCGAAATGGCTTCGACGCGCAGAAGGTGCAGGAGAATCAGGAGGTCGGTCAGATTGCGGGGCAGGTCGGGATGCGCGCGGCCGGTGATATCGAGCAGGCGATGGGATGGGCGCCGGGTAGTACGGGTAGCACCATCCTGCATGGTCTGGTTGGTGCGGCCGCGAGTGCGTTGGGTGGCGGCAATATCGCCCAGGGGGCTACGGGTGCGGCGGCTAGCGAAGCGGCAGTCAGTGCGATGCAGAACTATCTATGGTCACAAGGGATCAACCCAGATAGCGCGACCGGTAAGATCCTAATGCAGTTAGGAAGTGCCGCGATTGGTGGCGCCGCTGGTGGTGGTGCGGGTACAGCGATGGCGCTGCAAGGTGAGCAGTTCAATCGCCAATTGCATCAAGACGCTGATCCTGCGAAGAACGAAAAAGCGATCATAGATAACGTGCTCGCCAAGCAATATGCAGCCGAAAATCCAGACATGAGTGTCGAGTTGGCAGCACAAGTTCTGGAAGGCGCTGCCATGGTCATGCTGGATCAGGCTACGGCGGCTAACTCAGTCTATGATCCAGCTAGAATGCAGGAGGCGCAGAATTTCTTGCGCAGCTATGCCCAGTCACAGGGCAATCCGATCATCGGTTACGACCAATTCGGGCAACCGGTGCCGTTGTTTGGGGTCTCGGCACCGTATCAGCGCAATGACGCTACGATCTTTGGTAGTAATCCACAGACTGCGCAAGGCCCACAAGAGTTGGGTTGGAGCCAAGTCGGTGATTGGGCCAAGGGCTTCGGGCAAGGAGCGATAGGTGCCTTCAATCCCAGCAATGTCGCCACGGGATTGCAGTCCACGGTGAACATGCTGACTGATCCGAAAGGCTGGATGAGCCAGGCGCAGCAGGGTATGGAAGGGGTGCTCTATCTGGCGCAGCAGGGGAATTTCGGCCCAGCCGGTCAGATGGAAGGGGCGATGGCAGGTAACGCTACCCTCAGTGCGGCACTCAGCTACGGAATGTTGCGTTGGGGTAGCGCGAGCAATTCCGGCTGGGACGTGCAACTCACGAATCCACAGGAACGTCAATGGTCGATGCTCGACGCTGGAAAGGGTTTCAATGTGAGCCCTGTGAGTTGGGATAGCTACGCGACAATTGGCAGGAATGGAACGTATGTGACCGATCAAAAGGCAATCACTGATGTTATTGGAAGTTTTTACTTATCTGGTGAAATGGTAATCACGAAATCTCAGGCAGATGCTCTTGAAGTGGCAATGGGGTTAGAGCGGGGTTCTCTATCTAATGGCTTCAAGATTCGTCAGGTCGATGGTATATTCAATATGTCACCGCGTAGTCCTCTAGAAGGAAATCAATACTTCCAGGGCCCTGGTCGGCATCTTCCCGGTGGAGGGCCGGAGATGGTTATCGATCCAATTTCGACAACTGATAATGCCAACGTGAGAACAATTACTACAGTTAAGGTAAAGCCATGAACAGTGTTAGGGAAATAGGTGCATACGTCGTCGAGGCTGCTGGTCTGGATATCGTAGTACACGTCGAGAAAGTTGAGATACGAAGCGTGCTAGTGGCGCATGGCTTTACAATACAGGCTGCTAACGTTCTAAAAAAAACGGTATCGAATAGTGTAGAAAAGGCAAAGATATTTTGTCTTCTACGAGACATGGGGGTTGCTTTTTCTGCCGGGCCTGGTTGGTCGCCGAGTGAGGTTTTCGAGGAGCTTCGAGATCGCGAACTACTTGATGGTGTTTATCAACGAATAAGTTGGGTCGCGCCAGGGGAGTGGCAAATAGAGAGCAATTGCTGACGAGGCAGTATGCGGAACATTGACCAATTGACGCTGTCGCAGCAGATAGATGCCAGCGATCGGATGAACCAAGGGCGGAAGGACTACCAAGGGATTGGCCGGCGACGTGCAGCGCGGCGGCGAAGTGAAGGACGACCGGCTCAAGGCGCTGTATGCGGCCAAGGCGGCCTACGAGGCCAAGGATCTGGCCGGCATGGGTTCGCAGGCCTATCAGGCGGCCGGCCAGAACAACGCGGGCGGGATCAACCTGAAGGTCGGCATCGGCGGCAGCACGGCGAGCAGCGAGACGCGGACGCACGACGAGACGAGCGACGGCAGCGAAATCCGCAGCCAGGGCGACGTGACGATCGCCGCCACCGGCGGCGACCTGAACCTCGTAGGCAGCACGGTCGGCGGAAACAACGTGACCTTGGCGGCGGCTCACGACATCAACATCCAGAGCCAGGCCGAGCACCACACCCTCCAGAACGCCAGCCAGAACGCCAGCGGCGGCGTCGGCCTGCAGATCGGCACCGACGGCATCGGCTTCTATGCCCAGGCGAGCATGGGCAAGGGTCAAGCCCACGGCAACGGCACCACGCACGCGGAAAGCCACGTCGACGCCGGCGGCACGCTGAGCCTGGTCGCCGGGAACGACGCCACGCTCCAGGGCACGCAACTGGCCGGCGAAACGGTGCAGGCGAACGTCGGCCACGACCTGAACGTGCTCAGCGAGCAGAACACGGACGACTACGCCAGCAAGCAATGGCAGGCCGGCGGCAAGGTGGTGATCGGCTACGGCTCGGGGGCCAGCGCCAGCTACAGCCAGAGCAAGGCGGACAGCCACTACGCCAGCGTGAAGGAGGTGACCGCGTAAGCTCCCCCGTCAAGCAGACACTTCAAAAGTAGAACCGCTGGCGGCTTGTTGGCGGTACTCGGTGGGTGTCAGGTCACCGAGTGATTCGT
>NZ_QGHC01000030.1 GCF_003148905.1 Fulvimonas soli
CATCGCCACTCGATACGACAAAACGGCTCGTAATTTCCTCGGTGCTATCTACGGCGCTGCCGCCGTCATCCTGCTCAATTGATGACACGCCCTAGCAGGCGGACCCCGGGCCGCCTAGCCGGGCGCGCGAGGCGCCCGCCCGGCCGGCTCGTAGATCATGTAGACGTCGGCGCGCTCGTAATGCGAGCCCGGCCGCACCGACGGCTGCAGCCGGAATCCCGCCTGCTCGTACATGCGCAGGGCCGGCTTCAGCGTGCTACTGGACTCCAGGAACAGCATGCGCCCGCCGCGCCGGTGGAATTCGGCGATGGCCTCGTCGAGCAGGCGCCGGCCGGCGCCCAGGCCGCGGAAGCCTTCGTCCACGCCCATCTTGGTCAGTTCGAACACGCCGGGCGACTCCTGCAGCAGCGCGCAGGTGCCGACGACCTCCTTGCCGAGGCGGGCGAAGAAGATCGCCCCGCCGGATTGCAGGATGTGCCGCTCGGGATCGTCCAGCACGGCCCGGTCGATGTCCTCGACGCGGAAGTGGCGCTCCAGCCATTGCAGGTTCAGCCGGCGGAAGTGCGTACGCAGCGCCGGCGCGTACGGCACGACCTCCAGCGGCGCGGCCAGCAGCGCCGCGTGCGCGGCCAGGATGGCGTCCGCGACCGGCCGCTCCCGCAGCGCGCGCTCGCAGGCGGCCACCGCGTCCAGCAGGCGCTCGACGTGCTCGCCCAGCGCGTCGGTCACGCCCTGGCGTACCGCCCACCAGAGCGGCCCCAGCTCGGACAGCGCGCGGTGCGCCTTGTCCGTCAGCGTGAGCACGCTGCGGCGGCCGTCGGCCGGGTCGCGCCGCCGCTTCACCATGCCGGCGCGCACCAGCTTGTCGGCGAGCTGGCTCACCGCGGAATGGGTCTGGCCGATCGCCTCCGCCACCTCGGTCACCGGGCGCGGACCGACGTCCCACAGGTAGCGCAGCACCGGCAGCCAGCGCGACTCGATGCGCGCGCCGCGGGCCTGGTAGACCTGGTCGACCGCGCCGTAGAGATGGTCGCTGAGCGCCTTCAGGCGGCTGCCGAGCGCCAGCTTGCCGAGGGATTCCAGATACATGACGGGCCTCGCCCGAAGAAATGCGTTAGCACTAACGTATATCTTCGGCCTCGCCCCGGGCAAGTGCCGGCGGCACGCCGGTCAATACCACTCGACCCGGCCCACCGGCCTGCCCAGCGCCCGCTCCACCCGCTTGCAGACCGCCGGCACGGCATTCACCAGCACGGGCTCGCCGGCGATCTTCAGCATCGGGATGTCCCGGCTGGAATCGCTGTAGGCCGTCGCGCACGACGCGATGCCGGCGACGGCCAGCGCCTCCACCTTGCGCCGCCCCACGTTGTGCCGGCCCTCCCGCGGGCCCGACCAGCCCGGCCGCAGCGTCGAGGCGATCAACTCGACCCCGCCCAGCCCCAGCTCGGCGAGCACGGTGCGCGCCAGCATCTCCTCGCAGCCGGTCACCACCGGCACGCGGTCGCCGTCGGCCTGGTGACGGCGCAACTGGCGCAGGCCGTCGCCAGAACTGGCCGGGGCGGCGCGCCAGCGTCGCGGCGAAGCGGGCGGCGGCTTCGCGGTAGCGGCGCTCGTCCAGTCCGCACAGGCCGATGTGCACCAGCGTGCGCAGCGCCGCGCGGCGCGAGAACGGCAGCCGCAGCAGCAGCCACGGCAGCGCCAGCACGGCCAGCAGCTTGAGCCACCAGGCCCGCGCGTAGCGGTCGCGCACGAACAGGTAGAAGGTGTCGCCGTGCACCAGCACGCCGTCGAAATCGAACAGCACCGTGCGCGGCGCATCCGCGGCGGCGCCAGTCGTGGACGCGGCGCCTGGAGATCCCCTGTGCCCATGACCGTCAGCGCGTGGCGAACAGCTTCTGCAGTTCGCGTCCCGGATCGTCGGCGCGCATGAACGCCTCGCCGACCAGGAAGGCGCTGATGCCCGCCTCGCGCAGCATGGCCACGTCCTCGGGCGTGCGGATGCCGGACTCGGTGACCATGATGCGGTCGTACTCCATCAGCTCGTGCAGTTCCAGCGAGGTCTCCAGCGAGGTCTCGAAGGTGCGCAGGTTGCGGTTGTTCACGCCCACCAGCGGCACCGGCAGCGCCAGCGCGCGCTCCAGCTCCTCGGCGTCGTGCACCTCGCACAGCACGTCCAGGTCCAGCTCGGCGGCGAGCAGCGACAGTTCCAGCAGCGCCGCGTCGCCCAGCGCGGCGACGATCAGCAGGATGCAGTCGGCGCCGATCGCGCGCGCCTCGTACACCTGGTAGGGGTCGATCACGAAGTCCTTGCGCAGCACCGGCAGCGCGCAGGCCTCGCGCGCCTGGCGCAGGAACTCCTCGCTGCCCTGGAAGAAGTCCTTGTCGGTGAGCACCGACAGGCAGGCCGCGCCGGCCTTCGCGTAGCTGCGCGCGATCGCGGCCGGGTCGAACTCGGCGCGGATCACGCCCTTGCTGGGGCTGGCCTTCTTGATCTCGGCGATCACCGCCGGCTCGCCCGCGGCGATCTTCGCCTCGATCGCGGCGGCGAAGCCGCGCGTGTCCGGCATGTCGGCCGCGCGCGCGGCCAGCTCGGCCAGCGGCAGCCGGGCGCTGCGTTCGGCCAGCTCTTCCGTCTTGCGGGCGAGGATGCGTTGCAGGATGTCGGTCATGGCGCGGGGTCGGTCGGGGAAGCCTCAGCCGGCCTGGCCCGCCAGGCGGCGGGTGGCGGCCACGAAGGCCTCCATTTTGGCACGGGCCGCGCCGCTTTCGATGGCCTGCCGCGCGCGCTCGATGCCCTCGCCGATCGAGCCGGCCACGTTGGCCGCGTACAGCGCCGCGCCGGCGTTGAGGCAGACGATGTCGTGCGGCACGCCGTGGCGGCCGTCGAGCGCGTCCAGCAGCATCGCCCGCGATTCCTCGGCGCCGGCCACCTTGAGGTTGCGGCTGGAGGCCATCGCCAGGCCGAAGTCCTCCGGCTCCACCTCGTACTCGCGCACCACGCCGTCCTTCAGCTCGCCGACCAGGGTGGCGGCGCCGAGCGAGATCTCGTCCATGCCGTCGCGGCCCCACACCACCAGCGCGTGCCGCGCGCCGAGCTGCTGCAGCACGCGCACCTGGATGCCCACCAGGTCGGGATGGAACACGCCCATCAGGATGTTCGGCGCGCCGGCCGGGTTGGTCAGCGGCCCCAGGATGTTGAAGATGGTGCGCACGCCCATCTCCCTGCGCACCGGCGCCACCACCTTCATCGCCGGGTGGTGGTTGGGCGCGAACATGAAGCCGATGCCGGTCTCGGCCAGGCACCGCGCCACCTTGGCCGGCGGCAGGTCGATCACCGCGCCCAGCGACTCCAGCACGTCCGCGCTGCCGGACTTCGACGACACGCTGCGCCCGCCGTGCTTGGCCACGCGCGCGCCGGCCGCCGCCGCGACGAACATCGCGGCGGTGGAGATGTTGAAGCTGGAGGCGCCGTCGCCGCCGGTGCCGACGATGTCGAGCAGGTGCTCCAGGCCCCCGGCGGGCACGCCGGCGGCGGCGAACGCATCGGCGACCGGCACGGCGGCCGACAGCTCGCGCATCACCCGCGCCGCGCCGGTGATCTCGCCCACCGTCTCCTTCTTCACGCGCAGGCCGGTGATGATCGCCGCGGTCATCAGCGGACTCACCTCGCCGCGCATGATCTGGCGCATCAGCGCGATCATCTCGTCGTGGAAGATCTCGCGGTGCTCGATCGTGCGCTGCAGCGCCTCCTGCGGCGTGATGGTGATCTCCCGCACGCTCATGCGGCGAGCTTCCGCCGCGGCAGGCCGAGGAAGTTGGACAGCATGTCGTGGCCGTGCTGGGTGAGGATGGACTCGGGATGGAACTGCACGCCCTCGACTGGCAGCGTGCGGTGCCGCAGGCCCATGATCTCGTCGACCGAGCCGTCGGGATTCTCCGTCCACGCGGTCACTTCCAGGCAGTCGGGCAGCGAGGCCTGCTCCACCACCAGCGAGTGGTAGCGGGTGGCCTCGAACGGGTCCGGCAGCCCGGCGAACACGCCCTGCCCGCGGTGGCGCACCGGCGAGGTCTTGCCGTGCATGATCTTCTTCGCGCGCACCACCCTGCCGCCGAATGCCTGGCCGATCGCCTGGTGGCCCAGGCACACGCCGAAGACCGGCACCTCGCCGGCCAGCTCGCGCAGCACGGCGAGCGACACGCCCGCGTCGTCCGGCGTGCCCGGCCCGGGCGAGATCATGATGTGCGAGGGCCGCAGCGCGCGGATGCCGGCCACGTCCAGCGCGTCGTTGCGCACCACCCTCACCTCCTGGCCCAGCTCGCCCAGGTACTGCACGAGGTTGAAGGTGAAGCTGTCGTAGTTGTCGATCATCAGCAGCATGGGGAGGCGCCACCGCGGGAAGTCCGGACGAGGCCGCATGATAGCGGCAGCGCGCTCCCGGCGTGGCGGCGGCCGGGATGGACGTCCAAACCCCGTGGCGGAACGGGCTGCCGCGCGGCCGCCGCCGCGCGCCGCGACGCGGCTGGCGCTGGCGGATCAGCGCCGCGCCGGGAGAAGGAACGGACCGGGGAACACCTGCGAAATGGTGTTCCGGCGACAGTGGACGGGCCGGCGTCGCGGCGTCCGCTAGGTGTGGAGCTTCAATAGGTTGTTTTGATCAAGCGTCAGTCGAGCCATGGGTGTCTGACCACCAAGTGCGCTGTGCGGACGGTGGCAGTTGTAGTGG
>NZ_QGHC01000031.1 GCF_003148905.1 Fulvimonas soli
GACTGCTTGATGAACCCGATGATCTGCTCGGTGGTGAAGCGACTCTTCTTCATGTCCGTCCTCGTGGTTGACGGACTTTACAGCTTCACTTGGTACGGCTCAGTGGGGGCAGGTCAGCACCATGCAAAACCGCGATCTTGACCATCTGATAGAGCATGCCATCTCCGCGACAGACGCATTCGTTGAGGTGCTTACTGCGGAGGACCTGCCCGGCTGGGCCGCTCGCTTCTCAGCCATTGCATCTATGCTCCGAGAGGGCGATATCCGTGGTGCGGTGTATAACCACAGCAACTGCTGTTACGGCGGTCCCGGAAGTCTCAGTGATGTCTTTGCCAAAGATCAGCGGCAATTCGACAAGGCTTGGTCAGCGTGTGGCGCAAGTCTCCGCGCGCTCGGCAAGGCCTAACAATTCATTCAAGCCGAACCCGCTTCGCGGGTCGGCTTAATTCAGGCGTTAGGCCGCATGAGAGACTTCCGCAAGATGCTCAGATGGATTCTCCTGATCGCCGGGATTGTCTGGGGCCTCTTGCAGCTCAACGGTGCCGTTTTTGCCGCATGGGTCGCGGGCGGGCCGCCTTCACCCAACCCAGACGGCTGGCTATTTGTCGCAGGCAGCCGTTTGGCCTGGGCTGCCGCATCTTTCTTGGCGGGTGCCGGTCTGTTTGTCCTGCTGCGCCGCGACCGCCCTGCCAACCGCTATGCTGTAGTTGCACTGGCGGCAGCAGTTCTTCTTACAGCCTTCCCGTACATCCGTGAGTTCATCGCCTCGGATGCTTGCTTAGACTCAGGTGGTCGTTGGTCTGATCTGCGGTGTGTTCACAGTGCCCCGTCTGCGGCCTAACAATTCATTCAAGCCGAACCCGCTTCGCGGGTCGGCTTAATTCAGGCGTTAGGCCCTTTAGGAGACATGCTCGTGCTTTCAGCTGCTGAAAAGCTTATGCAAACGACGGTTCGGCTTGAATGCCTACTACAAAACGGAAAAACTTCGACAGGCACTGGTTTTTTCTTCTCATTCGAAGTCGATGAGAACGCAAGCATTCCTCTGATCGTGACTAACAAGCACGTCATTAACGGCAGCACCAGAGGGACCTTTGTCCTTACAAAGCGCGATGATGCGGGAGAACCTGTTGTCGGATCCTATGAGCACATTCAATTAGACAACTTTGAATCACTTTGGCTAAAGCATCCTGATCCAAACGTAGATCTTGCTGTCTTTCCAATGGCGCCACTTCTCAATGGAGCGGAGCAAGCTGGAAAGAAGTTTTTCTTTCTACCATTGGGCGAAACGTTAATTCCAACCAGTGAGGTCCTGAGCGGGCTTGGTGGAATTGAAGACATAACAATGATTGGCTATCCCAACGGCATCTGGGACATCCGCAACAATATGCCAATAGTACGCAGGGGAATTACTGCCACCAATCCAAAGCATGATTACAACGGCCTTCCAATCTTTGTAATAGATTGCGCGTGCTTCCCCGGCTCAAGTGGCAGCCCGGTCTTGATCTTCAATCAGGGCGGCTACATGGATGCAAATGGCAATCTCAATCTTGGCGGCACGCGGGTGATCTTGTTGGGCGTGCTATTCGCTGGCCCTCAACATGTCGCGGAGGGCGAGGTTCAGACCATTGATGTGCCGCTACAACAGCTTTCCATCAGCCTGTCCAAGATCCCAAATAACCTTGGATTCGTCGTTAAAGCACAAAAGCTTCACGATTTTCGGGCTCAACTACTAGCAAGGGCCTAACAATTCATTCAAGCCGACGCCGCTTCGCGGTGTGGCTTAACTCAGGCGTTAGGCCCCAATGACAGACCTCATGAGCCACGAGGAGTACGTCCAAACCGTAAGGCAGCAGGCTGCGGACATTTGTTCCGGCATCTTGGCCGGGACGATTCCACTGCTTGAGGGTTGCCATTCGCTGGCCTCTCTACGGTGGGAGGTTGAGGTGGATGAGCGGGATGCAGACTTTTCCACTTTCGCCATGATCTCTTCCGAGACAGATGCGCTTCCCATCGGAGACGTTCGCGCGCATTGGGCGCCGGAGGCACTGGCAGCACTAGAGCCACGGATACAATCGGCAATTGAGTGGGCCACTCCGCAAGCTCTACCAGCTTGCCGCTCGGTAGTGCAGCGGTTTGGGGCCTAACAATTCATTCAAGCCGACGCCGCTTCGCGGCGCGGCTTAATTCAGGCGTTAGGCATCAGATCTGAGGGCATCGATGGCCATTGACTTTAAAAGCATCATGGCGCTTGATCTTCAGCTTTCCGATCGAGAGATGTTTTTGATCGGGATGATCGTTGCCCACTGGGGATCACTAGAACACGAGGTGTTTACCCAGACTCTCCTCAGCTTCGATAGCCGAGAAGAGCCGGCGGAAGCCCTACCAAAGGCAATGAACAACATACAGTTCGCGCAAGTGCTTTCTTTGTGGAAAGAACGGGTCGTGGACACAAGTACAGGCGAGAGGTTGTCTAGCTTCCGAGTAGTGTATGACACGCTCGTCAATCTAAAAGAGCCGAGAGACGCGTTGATTCATGGCATGTGGCTTTGGTCGCCCGAAAGCGGTGGCCGCATTAGTACCGTGCGCGTAAAGAAGCGTGAAGTTATTACCACTCATTTTAATGCAGACTACTTGGAAGACTTTGCGTTTCGTCTTGCAAAGCTCAATTTCATGATCCGGTATCCTCGCGGCACCATTGATCTGGCCGCGGAGCGCCAAAGCGATGGCTTCTACATAAGTCGCAAGTTTCTTGAAATGATGACTAAGCCGGCAGAGGCCAGTACCAACTCGGAGAGTTCATCTGATGCCTAACAATTCGTTCAAGCCGATGCCGCTTCGCGGCGCGGCTTAATTCAGGCGTTAGGCAGCAGACCAACTTATGCCGTACTTCAAGTTCATTCTCTCTGGCCGCGGCATTGACCTGCCATTCGAGAGTGAGTCGGTTGTCGGATTCCTCACTACCAGGTTAGTTCGTGCCGCTGACCTTGTGACCTGCCCCCACTGAGCCGTACCAAGTGAAGCTGTAAAGTCCGTCAACCACGAGGACGGACATGAAGAAGAGTCGCTTCACCACCGAGCAGATCATCGGGTTCATCAAGCAGTC
>NZ_QGHC01000032.1 GCF_003148905.1 Fulvimonas soli
ACGAATCACTCGGTGACCTGACACCCACCGAGTACCGCCAACAAGCCGCCAGCGGTTCTACTTTTGAAGTGTCTGCTTGACGGGGGAGCTTACGCATACTCTAGCCATGGCACTGCTTTCGGAGCATAGATCTGCCCCCATTCCGGCACCATCATGCCACCCCCGCCTGTTTTTAGCACAACTCAATCTTACACCCCATGGCCTCGATTCCACTAATTATTCTTTCCAAAATAATATTCTTATCTCTATCGCTCATAGGCGAGAAACTTTTTTTATTTGACATCCATCTCAAGGTACTCACATAGATACCAACATCGCCTGAGAAGTCCACTTCGACCACGGCCACTCTATTACTGTTAGATTCAACATACTCAACCAACGACCTGTTGGCCACCTGCACCACATAGCCTTCATCACTTTGAACTTTCTGCGGAGACAATTTAGTAAACATTTTAATACCCTCCAGTTATAACATTCTTAATAGCTTGATTACCAAGTAAAGTCGGATATTCAACAGTATTAAAAATACTCCCCGCTCTAGCGCCTTGAACAAACCCAACCGCATTACCTGAGGCACTAGCTGCAAAACGCTCAGACAATGTTGACCAAACGGTCGTGGCCTGCCCTGGAGTTAACGGACTACTTGGACCAAAAAGTCCTTGACTATCAAGCCACTGCCCACCCGGCGTCATTTCCAATGTTGTACGTCCATTCACATAGGCAAACTCCTCGGCGAGAGCTCTATTTCCAGGTCCAGAATAAAATACAGCTCCGTTTTCCGCCGTAGAAACATCAAGGGTTCTAGCCATATTCATATAATATGGCTAACGCGTCGCTCTCGGCATCAGCCATAGATTGCCGCCTGCATAAGCATAGATATTTCAACACGCCAATTTTTTCGAATCAGATCGACTTGGTGACCGTCGTCACGCCGTTCGAAACATGTTCGACTCTTATCTGATATCGATCGATGTAGACGTTCATGGCGGTTATGAGATCTGACAAGTCATTGGATTGGTTGTTGAAGTAGATCTTGCGGGTACGTGATCCGCCTGCCGCTGACGCATTTATGTTGTACCCGGTAACTCCGCCACTCACACCCGCGCCGCGAACGGGGAAGACCACAACTCGCTCAACGTCTTGCCACTTGATAAGTTGAACTTCTCTCCCAAACAACATCCTTGAAATCGACTGGTCATCTATCTGGATGTCCAATCGTCCGTACAAAAAAATCTTTCCCACGAACAGCAAGAATAAGGCGAATCCAAGGCAGAAGACGACGCCGCCAAACCCTTCCCCCCGCACGCCGATCAAAATTGAAAGTGCTATGCATAAAGCCGCGACTGCAACGACAACGATAATCGCCGGCGCTTTTCCCTTGAACTTAAAGATGGCTGACGGGTACTCGTTCATATATTTATTTCTCATTGGCCACATCCACAAGCATCACCGCCCTCTGAAGGCCTGAAACCATGCGCGGCCTCGGGGTCCATGGCTTCTCCGAACACATTGAAGGCTCCGGTCAAACCAGAGAACACGTTCGATGCCCCTTCTCCGACGATTGCGTCCCCGGCACCTGCAGCAAACGCCTCTCCGCTCATCAGTGGTGCAGCGGCACCTAATGCAACGCCGAATGCTAAGCCGTCGTTCCAGTGCTTTGCCTTTTCACAAGCCGGCTTGGTGTAGTTATAGAGTTCGTTTCCGAGAACCGTAGCGACGCCGCCAGTCCCGGCTCCTAGACCTACTGTTGCTCCGGTGCCAGCCAACATTCCGGCGATCCCTCCACCTACCCAAGTGGCAGCCGCTGCCGACAATTGCGGAGCGAAGAATCCCACGGCGCCACCAACCACTGCACCCGCCACTGCGCCCTGCCAACCACCGGCTTCATAGCCGGCAATCCCTCCGGCAATCCCTCCAATTAGAGCAGTAATGAATTCGGTGCCGTTCGGATCTCTGAACAAAACGGGGTTGGACCCAGCATAGGCATAAAAACTCGTTTGTCCACCGAGGAATCCCGCCGGATCCTCACTGATAAACCCGCCAATCACCGGGCTGTAGTACCGCGCCCGGTAGTAGTACAGCCCGTTGCCGTCGTTCTCCCGGCCCGTGTACTGGTACGGATTGCTCGTGGCCGTGACCTGCCCCCATCAGCCGTACCAGTGATTACTGATAAAGCCCGGGGTTGGAGGGTACTGCGTTGTTGCCGGTTTGTGCGCGATGGTTGGCGGC
>NZ_QGHC01000033.1 GCF_003148905.1 Fulvimonas soli
GTAAGCGTGCGCCGAAGCCACCTACCCCCGGACCTCAGCTATGCCAGTGGCAGCAGGCTGTTGATGTCACGGTCCTTGGTGGTGGGCAGTCGGGTCAGGACGTCGGTGAGCCAGGCATGGGGCTCGAGTCCGTTGGCCTTGGCGGTGGCGAGGAGGCTCATGAGGGCGGCGGCGCGTCGGCCCGCGCTTTCGGAACCGGCGAAGAGCCAGTTCTTGCGGCCGACCGCGATGGGCCGGATGACATGCTCGATGGGATTGTTGTCGATCGGCCAGGCACCGTCGTCGAGCAGGCGGGCCAGGGCGCTCCAGCGCCGGCGGGTATAGTCGACGGCACGGCGCAGGCCGCTGTTGCCCAGCACCTTGGGCTGGAGGTCGTCCAGCCAGCGTTTGAAGGTTTCGAGCCGGGGCGCAAGGTGTTTGCGCCGCTCGCGCAGGCGGGCGTCGTCGTCGAGGTTACGCAGCTTGGCCTCGATGACGTAGAGCTCGCCGATGCGCTCGATCGCCTCCCTGGCCAGCGGACTGCCGCTGGCCTTGTGCGCGTCGACGAAGGTGCGCCGCGCATGGGCCCAGCAGGCCAGCTCGGTGACGCCGGCGGCAAACAGTGCCTTGTAGCCACTGTAGTCGTCGACCATCAGCGCTCCTCGCCATGGGTCGAGGAACGCGGCGGCATGCTTGCCGGCACGGCTGGCACAGTAATCGAAGACGACGATGGGCTGCGTGCCGGGGCGGCGGTAGGCAAACAGGTAGGCCCGCCGGGTCTTGCCGGCACCGGGATCGAGCTGGGCGACCGGGGTTTCGTCGGCATGCAGCACGGGCGATTGCAGCAACCGCGCGCGCAGCACGTCCACCAGCGGCTGCAGCGCCACGCCCACGGCGCCGATCCACTCGGCCAAGGTCGTGCGCGACAGCGGGAGGCCGGCGCGGGCAAAGATCGCTTCCTGCCGGTACAGCGGAAGATGATCGGTGTACTTCTGGATCACGACCTGGGCCAGCAGGCCCGGCGCGGCGATGCCGCGGTCGAGGATGGCAGGTGCGACGGGCTCGGCGACGATCGTCTCGCAGTGGCGGCAGGCGTACTGGGGGTGCACGTCGCGGTGCACGAAGAAGCGCATCGGCTCGACGTCCAGCTTCTCGCTGACGTGCTCGCCGATCTTCACCAGCGCTGCGCCGCAGGTGGCGCAATCGCACGAGGCCGGTTCGTGGATCGTCTCGATGCGCGGTAGCTCCGGCGGCAACGGGCGGCGGACCGGCTTGGACGCGGGGCGGTGCGCCGGCCTGGCCGGTTCACGCAGGGCGTCCAGTTCCCTTTCCAGCGCAGCGATATCCGCCGCCATCGTTTCGTCGAACAGTTCGCGTTGCGCCGGATCCATGCGCTCGGATTTGGCCGCGAACTGCACGCGGCGCAGCCGCGCGATCTCGTGGGTGAGCTTGCTGATCTTCGCGTCCTTGAACGCGATGGCGTGATCGCGCTCGGCGATGGCCTGCTCGTGATGGGCGATGGTCTGCTCATGGGATGCCATCCTCGCCTGCTGCTCCAGCACCATCGCCCGCAGCGTTTGGACGTCCGATATGGCGTTGAGCGCTGCGCGATCCATGGTCACGCAGCGTAACGGTTCACACGTGCTTTTCAAGAGGCAGTGATGCACTCAGGCGTTGCCAGTCCACGCCCGCGCACAGCCAGCGGAACTGTTGGCGCGTCAACGATGCCATCGGCTCGAGTGCCGACACCCAGCAGAACCGCCCTTCGTGCAACCGACGCGTCGCCAGCCACACGCCCTGGGCATCCACTTTCAGCACCTTGATCCGGTTCGAGCGCCGATTGCGGAACACGAACGCACTGCCATCCAGGGGACTGCGGCCCAGCGTCTCGCGCGCCTGGACCCGCAACCGCTCCGCGCCGCAGCGAAAATCCACCGGCGCACCCACCACCCAGTACATCTCGATCTTCGATCCCGTCGAGCCGCACACCACCTCGATATCCATC
>NZ_QGHC01000034.1 GCF_003148905.1 Fulvimonas soli
GCCGCCAACCATCGCGCACAAACCGGCAACAACGCAGTACCCTCCAACCCCGGGCTTTATCAGTAATCACTGGTACGGCTGATGGGGGCAGGTCAGGTCTATTCCAACGTGGTGGCGTTCTTCATCATGCTCACCGCTGCTGCGGTGCTGCACGCGCACGGCGTCACCGACATCCGCACCTCCGCGCAGGCCGCGCAGGCGCTGCAGCCGCTGGCCGGGCGCTTCGCCTCCGCGCTGTTCGCCGCCGGCATCGTCGGCACCGGCCTGCTCGCCGTGCCGGTGCTGGCCGGCTCGGGCGCCTACGCGGTGGCCGAGGCCTTCGGCGTCTCCGCCGGGCTCGGCCGCAAGCCCGGCGAGGCGCGGCTGTTCTACCTCATCATCGCCGGCGCCACGGCGCTGGGCACCGTGCTCAGCTTCTCGCCGGTGGACCCGGTGCGCCTGCTGTTCTGGTCGGCGGTGCTCAACGGCGTGATCTCGGTGCCGCTGATGGTGGCGATCATGCGCATCGCCGCCCACCCCGGCCTGATGGGCCCGTTCGCCGTGCGCGGCGCGCTGCGCCGGATGGGCTGGCTGGCCACCGCGGCGATGGCGCTGCCGGTGCTGGCGATGCTGCTTTGAAATGGAACCTGACCCGCGCGTAATAATGCGCCACTCATCTCATAATGATACTCAAGCATCAAACAAATCAGAAGCGCAATATTCAAAATAAATAAAAATCCAATGCCGATACGCCGGCACGTACATGGCTTCTTGGCTATGAAGCCATGCAGAAAACTCTATTTCTTGGATGGCTACGCTTCGGGCCTTATGAAGGCACTTTTACTCATAAACATATCTGAAGCTAAACCAAGAGTACAGCTCGTGCAGCATCATCAAACGGCCGACCGCCCCTCTTCGCATCGCACAGCTCACCGTGCGCCACCTCCAATAGTTCACGGCAGATCGACCGCAGCACGATTTTCGCCAAACCGCCAGCAGATCGCCCAGCGGCTCCAGCTTGCGGTAGCGCATGCATAGTCAATTAAACCGAGCGCGCGTGGAACCATGAGCGAGCTTCTGCGGATGGCACTATTCAAAACCTCATATATTAGATATACTTTCAATATCCAGGCCGATAACTGGTGAGAAATCCACCTTCCATACATCCAATTCAAACGGATTTCCCATTGAGTCGAGATTAAGCGAAACCACAACAGGAACTCCATCTTTATCTAGAATTCTGAGGTCTGAAGCACGTCGACCAAAAGATTGATCTGGATATTCTGGCAAAATTCTCAAACTACCCATTCCACCATCCCTCATTGGCTTTACAAATAAGGCATCAAGCCACGCCTTACTTTTAATAATGTCTGCCTTTTTGAGTAGAAAACACAGCAACCTCTTCTCTGTGGGTGTCAATGGACGCCCCGCAATCTCATTGGGTAGTGATTCGTCCGACATTGATTGTCCCATCCGGCAACTTGTAGGCACTGTACGTTACGGATTTACCATTAGCATCAATCTCTCTGTTTAATACCTTTTCTGGCACCATGCCATCTGTAATTGGAGCAAGATCTCTCCTCACCGCAGCCTCAACAGCTTCCCTATCAAGCCCGACCGCCTCCACATGTCTAAATGTATGATATATCCGACATCCCCCCGCTTTCAGTAGCGGTCGGGTTTAGAGTCCGGGGTTGATCGTATCTGTGTTTGCCAGGTGCCGTGCATAGGCCGCTGGCGTCAT
>NZ_QGHC01000035.1 GCF_003148905.1 Fulvimonas soli
ATCGCTCAACCGATAAGGCCGGCTACCACCGCACTCCGGGCATCGTTTCATAACCAAATCCTCTCAGATTTGGTCCGGGTTGCTTAGGAATTACCTCCTTATTCAGTATTTTCTCCATTAACTAAATATATAACACCGGAATTTTCATTAGATTTATTCGACGCAACTCCATTAGATATATCATCCATGACTTCTTTGAGATTTTCAGAAGCGGTAGCGGCCTCCTCATGAATATCAAAATTAGAAGATGCCGCATCGTGTATTTCATTGTACGTATCAATATTCTCAATTGGAGGAGGAAGAGGATCTGGTCGCAGCGTACTCGACTCACGAATTGCATCCCGAACATCAGCCTCTTCCGTCCTTTCATCCTGTCGACCGTCTGCATCAATCCGCATCACCGGATCATTGCCCGCATACGCTTACCGATTGAACCCAAAGACATCCCCCGGCACCGGCGCCACCGGGTCCACACTCAGCATGCATGCTTCCGGATAGTAGTACCGCGCCTGCATGTACACGAGCCCCGTGTCCGGGTCATTCACGTGCCCCGTGTACCCCGGCCCCGCCGGCAGTGCTCCCTGTGCCTGCACCGGACGCCCGTACGGCCGGTAGTCGGACCGCACCAGGATGTGCCCGCTCGCGTCCGTCTTCGCCAGCACCGTCCCCTGCGGGTCCGTGTAGTGGTAGTGCACCGTCTTGGCCAACGCCACCGTGCTCCACAGCACCGCCAGCGCCACCAGCAGCTGGTAGCTGGCCGCATAGGCCACCGCACTCCACGTGGCCGTCACCGTCGGCTTGTAGGTCGTCCCGGTGTAGCTCGCGTGCGGCGCCGCCGGCGTGGCCGGAATCCATAACACGCCTACACTCTTCGTCGCGCTCCACAGTCTCGCATTGATATCCTAATTTAATTTATTATCAATACCACTAATAATCAATGAATAGTGATGAAAAAAGCCAAGCGGTTGAAATTTAAATTTATATTTTGACAACGCATCAAAAGCCGCCATCTCAAAAGCCGTATTATTTGACGTTTCTGATATATTTATGTTGAATGGATTACCCCAAGGACTAATCATAAAAACAAATCTAACACACTCTCGTTTCCCATACGGCGTCGGAAATCCCCCAATCGTTTTTCTCACAGAAGCGGCATAAACAACCAACAAGCGCGTCCTATCAATTTCCTCTCTGTTCCTTGTCGCCCCGCAATCACTTGCAAGGCATGGAAGAGAAAAAATAAGAAGCGATAATATTGAAATAATAACTCTCACCTACCACCCCTCATTCTTTTCTAACGGAATATCGAATCCATCCCAAGATTTTCTCAGTGGGATAGCATAATAGGCTCTATACGAATTTTCCACTTTCTTTACATCCTCAAACTCATCAAGGAAAGTGGATGGCTGCGCGGATTCAACTCTGAAGTGCACCACCCGATCGCGTGGAGAGGCCCGGGCGCGCTAGCCTGCGCCGCTTCACCGCCAAGTGGAGCAACGATGAACTACACGCACCTGAGCCGAACCGAACGGTATCAGATTGAAGTGCTTTTCGAGGG
>NZ_QGHC01000036.1 GCF_003148905.1 Fulvimonas soli
GCCGCCAACCATCGCGCACAAACCGGCAACAACGCAGTACCCTCCAACCCCGGGCTTTATCAGTAATCACTGGTACGGCTGATGGGGGCAGGTCACTTGGGGCCGCGCTTGCCGTTGCGGCGCTTCGATGCCGCGCCGATGAGGTCTTCGACACCGACGCCGAGTTGATCGGCCAAGGTCGGTAGCGCGCCAGCCAGCAGGCGCAGGCGGCCGGCTTCGTAGTGCGCCAGGGTCTGCTGGGCCACGCCCAGCGCCTTGGCCAGTTGTACCTGGGTCAGCCCCTGCGCCTTGCGCAGCGTGGCGATGCGCTGGCCCAGTTCGACGTAGAAAGCGCGTTCGGTCGCGGTGACGGCCACGTGGAGTGCGGTGGCCTATGCGACCAGCTACCAGCTGGAGCAGGACGACCCGCAGAACGGGGCGAACATCGTCTACAACGGTTCGGGCACGTCGTGGACGCAGTTCGTGGTGGCGAACGGGACGGTGACGTACCGGGTGAAGGCATGCGGCAGTGCGGGATGTTCGACGTTCAGCGCGGCCAGCAATGGGGTGCAGCTGGAGTCGGGCGCGGGCGGCTTCTGAGCAGGGAGAGCGGACGGTGAAGCGGGCAAGCCTTTTCATCCTGCAGGCGGCGCTGGCGGTGCTGTGGAGCACGGTGGCGTTGGCCAAGACGGTGCACTACTACTACACGGACCCGCAGGGGACGGTGCTGGCGAAGACGGATGCAAGCGGTCACGTCCTCGTGCGGTCCGACTACCGGCCATACGGGAGTCCGGCGCAGGCGCAAGGGACACTGCCGGCGGGGCCGGGGTACACGGGGCACGTGAACGACCCGGACACGGGGCTCGTGTACATGCAGGCGCGGTATTACGATCCGGGGGTGGGGCGGTTCTTAACCGTAGACCCTGTAGATCCAACGGCGGCAAATGAGTTTAATTTCAACCGTTTTGTCTATGCGAATGGTAATCCAATAATCAACACCGACCCAAGTGGAATGGATGATTGTGGGCCACGCTGCATGGAGCATCGAGCGCAGTCCGATGCAATGAATTCATTTAGTGGCCTTGGGAGTGGGCTTGGCGGAGGGGCTCCAAAGGTGATCAAGATGGCGCTGCTGTTAATCAAGTAGTGGGTGGTTGCGATGCGCCTGAATGCAATGAATATAGGCAGACAAATCAAAAAATTCTTAATGATCAGGGGCGAGAGCTTTCAGATGCTGGCAAGTATGCGGTGCGTGCAGGAGCATTATGTTTTCTAGGCGATGGTATTGGTAAGTTTGCTGGTAAATTACTAGGGCGAATAATAAGATTTTTTGGTTCAAAAGATATTTCAATAAAATTTGGGCGAAATGCCAATCAGATACGACGTCCCCCCGCCTTTGAGTAGCACAGCGGTTTGGAGTCCAATCCCCCATCCGAAGGAGATTGGACGTGAAGAAGCGCTTTTCTGAAGAACAG
>NZ_QGHC01000037.1 GCF_003148905.1 Fulvimonas soli
GCCGCCAACCATCGCGCACAAACCGGCAACAACGCAGTACCCTCCAACCCCGGGCTTTATCAGTAATCACTGGTACGGCTGATGGGGGCAGGTCAGTGCAAGGCCTAACGCCTGAGTTAAGCCGCGCCGCGAAGCGGCGTCGGCTTGGACGAATTGTTAGCCACTAATCCGAGAGCTTGGGAATGCCGGCAAGATTACCCTTGTAGACCCGCGTGAACGGGTACGCGCCTTGATCAATTACTTCGATCTCGTACTTGTCTGCAGAGGCCGGTGGCACCGTAACGAAGAACACCTCTTCGGTCTTCCGGAACGGCCGTGTCTGTAATTCAGCGGCAAACTGGTCTTCACCATCGCGCTTTATGTTGACCTGGTACCTCGTAGCTCTCCAGTCCTCTTGTTCCGGCTTGGGCAGGTGCACGATAAAGAGTCCCCGGTCGTATGCCTCTACTTCAGGCGCGATTGGTGTTCCCTCCCGCACCTGCGGGGCCGGCGGTGGCACCCAGCGCTGTGTTGCGGACGCCGCGGACGACGAAACGAGTAGGAACAAGAATGCAGTTCTGACAAGCACTTGGTAGGTCTCCAGTAGTGGCTAACGCCTGAATTAAGCCGCGCCGCGAAGCGGCGTCGGCTTGAATGAATTGTTAGGCCGCACCGTCATGACGATTGTTCTCTAGCCAGTCAATGACGTGCATGGCCCAGTTGCGGTTGCTGTTGTCAACGAAGCGCGAGATTGCACGCTCCGCTGCGTAGATGCCACCAAAGAGCCAAAGCCAATCAGTGTGGTCAGAAACGTATGCCGCGCCAAGCGCCATAACAAGCAGAACGCCGTGCCAGAACAACTGAATCCAAGTGTCACGGTTAAAGTCGCGCTGAAATGTCTGATAGACCTCAGCCCGGCCCGCGGCATGTCGAAACAGGTTGTTATGTCCAAGCTTGCTCATGACTCTCCTGTGCGGCCTAACGCCTGAATTAAGCCGCGCCGCGAAGCGGCGTCGGCTTGAATGAATTGTTAGGCCGCACCCAGGCCCCCGAAGAACGATGGCTGCACAGCCCCGGACACATATCTCTGCCACCCGCGCGAACTGAGCACGTCAAATAGCTCATCTTGCGACAAACGATCCCTGCTGCGGATGCTTTGGTCAGTGAGTGAAATATCTGCCCCGACGTAGCACACAAATCGGCTGTCACCGTGCCACTCCACTCTCTCCAGGGGACCGCAAAACCAGTCACCTGCGAGATTCATGGCAAGACCGACACTCGGCGGAAATGGCATTGACCTGAGTATGGAACTTGTAGCCAATCAGGCAGTGAGTCCGGGGTTGATGGTATCGGGTTTCGACCAGTTCCGGCGAACGCTCGCCGGGGGTT
>NZ_QGHC01000038.1 GCF_003148905.1 Fulvimonas soli
TGGGCGCCTCGAAAAACCCCGCCCATGCCGGTAGTGTAGCGCGCAGCCGAAGCCGCCCGAGAATCGCCCGATGATCAGCCTGTTTGCCGCCGAGGAACGAGCCGCCAAGCGGGAACGGCTGGGTGATCCGCTGCAGGTGCTGGATCGAGCCATCGACTTCGCCGCCCTGGCCCGGGCGGTGGATGCCAAGCTGGAGATCGGAGACACCGGCCGCGGCGGCCGACCGCCGTATCCGACGGAGCTGATGATCCGGCTGCTGGTGGTGCAGCAGTTGTACAACCTGTCCGACGAGGCGCTGGAGTATCAGGTACTGGACCGGTCCAGCTTCCAGCGCTTCGCGGGATTGGAGAAGAGCAGCCGCATTCCGGATGCCAAGACGGTCTGGGTGTGGCGCGAGCGGTTGAAGAAGCAGGACCTGATCGGCGACATCAGCGAGGCCGTGGGGCGGCAGTTGGCGCAGGCCGGGTTTATCGCGCGAGGGGGTCAGATCATCGACGCGAGCATCGTGACGGCGCCGGTGCAGCACCATCGCAGTGAAGAGAACGAGGCGATCAAGCGCGGCGAGGTGCCCGCCGACTGGAACGCGGCCAAGCGGTCGCAGAAGGACATGGATGCGCGCTGGACGAAGAAGCACGGCAAGAGCTACTACGGCTACAAGCTGCACGCCAGCACCGACCGGCGTTGGGGCTTCATCCGCCGCATCGAGGTGACCGCGGCGTCGGTGAACGATACCGAGGTGTTCGAGGCCATCCTGGACGACACCAACACCGCCAAGGACGTCTACGCCGACCGCGGCTATGCCAAGCATGCGCGGCAGACGGCGCTGTACGTGCAAGGTTACCGCGCGCACATCCAGCGCAAGGGCACGGCCACGCAGCCGATCAGCGACGCGCAGCAACGGCGCAACCGCCGCATCGCCAGGCAGCGGGCCTTTGGCGAACACCCGTTCGCGCGTCTGGCGCAGATGGGCGGCAAGCACCTGCGGACGATCGGCCTGGCCCGTGCCCGCGCCGTGATCGAACTGAAGGTGATCGCCCACAACCTGATGCATCTGGCGCGATACAAAGACCGGGGCGTGGTGCCTGCATGATGCGGACAGGCCGCTCACCGGCGGTCGCCGCGCCCGCAGGGGCGACTTCAGGGCGTGCGAGGTGTCGCTTGCCGACTTTGCGGGCGGCGCGAACGGCGTTATACCGCTCACGCCATGCCAAGGGAGGGGTTATTCGAGG
>NZ_QGHC01000039.1 GCF_003148905.1 Fulvimonas soli
TACCAAGTGAAGCTGTAAAGTCCGTCAACCACGAGGACGGACATGAAGAAGAGTCGCTTCACCACCGAGCAGATCATCGGGTTCATCAAGCAGTCCGATGCCGGGATGGCGGTGTCGGAACTGGCCCGGCAGAACGGCTTCAGCCCCGCCAGCTTCTACGCCTGGCGAGCCAAATACGGCGGCATGGAGGCCGAAGACGCCAAGCGCCTGAAGGAACTGGAGTCGGAGAACGGCCGGCTCAAGCGCCTGCTGGCCGAGGCGCACCTGGACATCGAGGCGCTGAAGATCGGCTTCGGGGTAAAACGCTAGCCCCGCAATGCAAGCGCGAGGCAGTCCGGCGCATGCTCGAACTCACCACGGTGAGCGAGCGCCGGGCCTGCCGCCTTGCGGGGCTCTCCCGCGACAGCTTCCGTCATCCGCCCGAGCCGACCGCCGCCACCCAGGCGCTGTCGGCGCGGATCATCGAGTTGGCCCAGGTTCGGCGTCGGTTCGGCTACCGCCGCCTGCACGACCTGCTTCGACCGGAGTTCCCGAACGTGAACCACAAGAAGATCTACCGCCTGTACCGCGAGGCGAAGCTGGCGGTGCGCCGGCGCAGCAAGGCCCGGCTGCCGGCCGGTGAGCGTCAGCGTCTGTGCCCGGCAACCGTACCCAACAAGGTCTGGAGCATGGACTTCGTCAGCGATGCGCTGGCCAGCGGCCGCCGCATCAAGTGCCTGACGGTGGCCGACGACTTCACCCACGAGAGCGTGGACATCGCGGTGGACCACGGCATCGGCGGGGCTTACGTCGTTCGCCTGCTGGATCAGGCCGCGTGCTTCCGTGGCTATCCGCAGGTCGTACGTACCGACAACGGCCCGGAGTTCACCAGCCGGGCCTTCATGGCCTGGACCCAGCGGCACGGCATCGAGCATCGGCTGATCGAGCCGGGCAAACCCATGCAGAACGGCTACATCGAGAGCTTCAACGGCAAGTTCCGCGACGAGTGCCTCAACGAGCACTGGTTCACCTCGCTGGCCCAGGCCCGCGAGGTCATCGCCGATTGGCGACGGGACTACAACGAGGTTCGTCCGCACAGCAGCTGTGGTCGCATCCCACCGGCACAGTTCGCCGCCAACCATCGCGCACAAACCGGCAACAACGCAGTACCCTCCAACCCCGGGCTTTATCAGTAATCACTGGTACGGCTGATGGGGGCAGGTCA
>NZ_QGHC01000040.1 GCF_003148905.1 Fulvimonas soli
CGACGTCCCCCCGCCTTTGAGTAGCACAGCGGTTTGGAGTCCAATCCCCCATCCGAAGGAGATTGGACGTGAAGAAGCGCTTTTCTGAAGAACAGATCATCGGCTTCCTGCGTGAGGCAGAGGCCGGCATGGCAGTGAAAGACCTCTGCCGCAAGCACGGCTTCAGCGAGGCCTCCTACTACCTGTGGCGCAGCAAGTTCGGCGGCATGAGCGTGCCGGACGCCAAGCGCCTGAAGGAGCTGGAGACGGAGAACGGGCGGCTGAAGAAGCTCCTGGCCGAGCAGGTCCTCGAGAACGAGGTCATCAAGGACGCCCTGCGAAAAAAGTGGTGACCGCGCCAGCCCGTCGTGGGCTGGTGCGGCACTTGATGGATCGGGGCTTAAGCGAGCGGCGCTCGCTGGCCGTCATGCGCATGAGCGCCAGCGCCTTGCGCTATGCGCCGCGCCCGGACCGCAATGTCGAACTGCGCGAGCGCATCCTGGCGCTGGCGCACCGGCACAAGCGCTACGGCGTCGGGATGATCTACCTCAAGCTCAGGCAGGAAGGGATGCTCGTGAACTACAAGCGCGTGGAACGGCTGTACCAGGAAGCGAAGCTGCAGGTGCGGCGGCGCAAGCGCAAGAAGGTGCCGGTGGGCGAGCGTCAGCCGCTGTTGCGGCCCTTGGCGGCTAACCAGGTCTGGTCCATGGACTTCGTCTTCGACCGCACGGCCGAGGGGCGCGTGATCAAGTGCCTGACCATCGTCGATGACGCCACGCACGAAGCGGTCGCCATCGAGGTCGAGCGAGCGATCTCGGGCCACATGCTCACGCGGGTGCTCGATCGCCTGGCGCTCAGCCGTGGCCTGCCCAACGTGATCCGCACTGACAACGGCAAGGAGTTTTGCGGCAGGGCGATGGTCACGTGGGCGCACGAGCGCGGCGTGCAGTTGCGCCTGATCGAGCCAGGCAAACCCAACCAGAACGCTTACGTTGAGTCCTTCAACGGCCGCCTGCGCGATGAGTGCCTCAACGAGCACTGGTTCACCCACTTGCTGCACGCCCGCGCCGTGATCGAGACCTGGCGACGCGAATACAACGAAGAGAGACCGAAGGCGGCCCTCAGCGGGATGACGCCAGCGGCCTATGCACGGCACCTGGCAAACACAGATACGATCAACCCCGGACTCTAAACCCGACCGCTACTGAAAGCGGGGGGATGTCG
>NZ_QGHC01000041.1 GCF_003148905.1 Fulvimonas soli
GCGTAAGCTCCCCCGTCAAGCAGACACTTCAAAAGTAGAACCGCTGGCGGCTTGTTGGCGGTACTCGGTGGGTGTCAGGTCACCGAGTGATTCGTGGGGGCGTTGCTCGTTGTAGTCGAGCATCCACCAGTAGGCGGCCTCACGCACATCCTCCAGGCGGGCAAACAGGTGCTGGTCGAGCACTTCCTCGCGGAAGGTCCGATTGAAGCGTTCGATGTAGGCATTCTGGTTGGGCTTGCCGGGCTGGATGTACTGGATGGCCACGCCGTTGGCCTTGGCCCACTGGGTAAATGCCTCGCCCAGGAACTCCGGCCCGTTGTCCGAGCGCAGCACTTGCGGCAAGCCGTGGTCGCGCCTGATCTGTTCGAAGATACGCACCAACCGCGCCGAGGTGATCGACGTGTCGACCTCGATGTGCAGCGCTTCGCGGTTGAAGTCGTCGACCACGTTGAAGGTCCGAAAACGGCGGCCGCAGGCGAGTGCGTCGCTCATGAAATCGATTGACCACACCGTATCGGGCCGCCGTGGCACGTACAGCGCTACGCGTTCGCGCTTGGGCAAGCGGCGGCGCGCAGCCCGCCGGAGATTGAGCTTCATGGCCTTGTACACCCGGTAGATCCGTTTGGCGTTCCAATCCGGCCGCGCCTTGCGCAGCTGGGCACAGCATTTCCAGAAGCCACGGCTCGGCCGATCCTCGACCAGACGAGACAACGCAGCAATGAGTTCGGCATCGCGCACCGTCCAATCCAGCGGCGGGCAGTAGTACGCGGCACGCGACAGACCCACACATGCGCAGGACCGGCGTAGCGGCCGCGCGTGCACCTCGATCAGGTAGCGCACGGCCTCGCGCTTGCTCGCCGGCCCTACAGTTTTTTTGCGATCAGGTCCTTCATCGCCGCGTTGTCCAGCGCCAGTTCGGCGTACATCCGCTTTAGCCAGGCATTCTCGGCCTCAAGGTCCTTGACGCGCTTGAGGTCGGACGCCTCCATGCCGCCGTACTTGCTCTTCCACTGATAGTAGGTCGGCACGCTGATGCCAGCCTGACGGCAGATGTCCTTCACCGGCACCCCGGCGTCGGCCTGCTTGAGGATCGAGACGATCTGCGTCTCGGTGAACTTCGACTTCTTCATGGAACCTCCTGGCTCGGAAACAATGCCAGAAAGTTCTACTTTCGAGATGTCTGCCTAGTGGGGGAGCTTACG
>NZ_QGHC01000042.1 GCF_003148905.1 Fulvimonas soli
TGACCTGAGACGGATCGTGTAGCCAGTTGGCTGGTGAGTTCTCTACCCTCGACAGGAAGGAGAGCTCCATGAAGAAGCGATTCACCGACGAGCAGATCATCGGCATCCTGCGCGAGGCCGAGATCGGCGCCATGTCGATCAAGGCCTTGTGCAAGAAGCACAACGTTACCGAGCAGACCTTTTTCCGATGGCGCAACAAGTTCGGCGGCCTTGACGTTCCAGATGCCCGCCGGCTCAAGGACCTCGAGTCCGAGAACGCCCGGCTCAAGCGGTTGGTCGCCGAGCAGATGCTGGTCATCGACGGGATGAAGGAGATCGTCCGAAAAAAATGACGACCCCGTCGGAACGACGCGACACGGTCCAGATGCTGGTCCGTCGGGGTCTCTCGCAGCGCAAGGCCCTTCGATACCTGGGCCTGAGCCGCCGCATTGCCAGCTACGCCCCGCGCCAGGCCGCCAAGGACCAGGCGGTGGCCGAGCGGCTGCTGGCCGCGTCGCCGAAGGTGCCGCGGTTCGGGTATCGCCGGATGGCGGCCTGGCTGGACCTGGGCGAAGCCCGGGTGCGGCGCCTGTGGCGCCAACTGGGTTTGAACATTCCCCGCCGACGACCGCGTCGCCGTCGTTCCGGCAACGACATCCGTCTGCCGGGCGCGGTGCGCCCGAATGCGGTCTGGAGCTACGACTTCGTCCACGACCAGATGGTCGACGGGCGCTCGCTGAAGATGCTGTGCGTGATCGACGAATACACCCGGGAATGCCTGGCCATCGAGGTCGGGGCCAGCCTGCGGGCACAAGACGTGGTCCTGACGCTGTCGCGACTGATGCGGCTTTACGGCAAGCCGGCCTTTGTCCGCTCCGACAACGGCGCCGAGTTCACGGCGGCCAAGGTGATGCGCTGGCTGCGCGACGCGGCGATCGGCCCGGCGTTCATCGCGCCGGGCAGCCCCTGGCAGAACGGCTTCGTCGAGAGCTTCAACGGCAAGCTGCGGGACGAGCTGCTGAACCGCGAATGGTTCCGCAGCCGCGCCGAGGCGAAGGTACTGATCGAACGCTGGCGGCAGTTCTACAACGAGCAGCGGCCGCACAGCGCCCATGGTTACAAACCCCCGGCGAGCGTTCGCCGGAACTGGTCGAAACCCGATACCATCAACCCCGGACTCACTGCCTGATTGGCTACAAGTTCCATACTCAGGTCA
>NZ_QGHC01000043.1 GCF_003148905.1 Fulvimonas soli
CCTGGGCCTTCGGTAGATTGGTGGTTACCACACCGTCCAATCCCTACTTGGAGAACCCAGATGTCCGCCGCATCCCAGCGTACCAAGCGCAAGCTGTCCCTGCTGCAATTGGCCGAAGAACTCGGCAACGTGTCCAAGGCCTGCCAGTTGATGGGCTACCACCGCGACTCGTTCTACGAGGTCAAGCGCGCCTTCCAGACCGGCGGCGTTGCCGCTCTCGTCGAACAGCGGCGCGGCCCGCGCGGGCCGCATCCCAACCGCGTTTCTCCCGACGTCGAGCAAGCCATCCTCGACTTCTGTCTGCAATTCCCCACCAAAGGCTCGCAGTTCGTCGCCAACCAACTGCGCCTGCAAGGCACCGAGGTCAGCCCCTCCGGTGTGCGCGGCGTCTGGCAACGCCACGACCTGCTCACTCGCCACAAACGCCTGCTGCGGCTGGAAGCCCATGCCCGCGATACCACCTTCGTCCTGACCGAAGCGCAGATGCGCCTGCTGGAAAAGGCCGGCAGCGAGGTCATCCCGCAACAGCACGTCGAATCGGCCGCACCCGGCGAACTGCTTTGCCAGGACACCTTCTACTGGGGCACGCTCAAGGGCGTGGGCAAGGTCTATGTGCAGGTCGTGGTCGACACCTTCTGCTCGCTGGCCTTCGCCAAGGTCTACACCAGCAAGATGCCCGTCACCGCCGCCGACACCCTCTACGAGCGCGTCCTGCCGTTCTACGAGGCGATCAACACCCCTGTCCAAGCCGTGCTCACCGACAACGGCCGCGAGTTCTGCGGCGTGAAAGACCATCATCCCTTCGAGCTGCTGCTGGCGATGGAAGGCATCGAGCACCGCACCACCAAGATCGCCACGCCGCGCACCAACGGCTTCGTCGAACGCATGAACCGAACCCTGCTCGACGAGTGCTTCCGCGTCGCCGGACGCCAGACCTGGTACATCACCCCTGCCGAAATCCAGCGCGATCTGGACGCCTTCCTGCGCTACTACAACCTTGAACGCAGCCACCAAGGCTATCGCCTGAAAGGCCGCACGCCGGCGATGGCGCTGCGCGATGCATTGAACCTCGAAACCCTGCCGCCCATCATCCCCGAACCCGAGGAGACAACCGAATCCGAAGCTGAGAAACTCGTCGCCTGACCGTCGCTATCGACGGCCCAGTGTCGGGCAATTACTCAACTTGTACA
>NZ_QGHC01000044.1 GCF_003148905.1 Fulvimonas soli
TCTTGCCGCGATCACCGATCAAGCGCTTCAGCATGTCGAGGACCAGCTCAATCAGCGGCCACGAAAGCGTTTACGCTATCGAACGCCTCAGGTGATGTTCGAGGCATCCTTCAAACGCGGTGCACTTCGCGGTTGAATCCGCCGACTTCGTCAGCGACGCCCTGGCCAACGGCCGCCGGCTCAAGTGCCTGACCCTCACCGACGCCTTCACCCGCGAGTGCGTGGACATTGCCGTGGATCACGGGATCAGTGGCGCCTACGTGGTGCGCCTGCTGGACCAGGTGGCCTGCTTCCGCGGCTACCCGCGGGCCGTACGCACCGACAACGGTCCCGAGTTCACCAGCCGGGCATTCATCGCCTGGGCCCAGCAGCACCGCATCGAACACCTGCTGATCGACCCGGGCAGGCCCATGCAGAACGGCTACATCGAGCGCTTCAACGGCAAGTTCCGCGACGGATGCCTCAACGAACACCGGTTCACCTCACTGGCGCAGGCCCGCGAGGTCGTCGCCCACGGGCGTCAGGACTCCAACCAGGTGCGTCCGCACAGCAGTTGCGGCCGCATCCCGCCGGCACAGTTCGCCGCCAACCACCGAGTACAAACCAGCAACAACGCAGTACCCTTCAACCCCGGGCTTTATCAGTAATCATTGGTACGGCCAGTGGGGGCAGGCCAATTAGCTAAGTCCCTTTTTGCCCATCAATTTCTGCCAAATAAACCGCACGAGTTTATACAGCAGCATCCAGATAATGAGATTGATGACGATCTCAACAGGAATTTCGATCACACTTAACTGAATGAGTGACAACCCTCTGTTCCAAAGCAACTTTTCAACTGCCATGGCGCCAACAAAATTGCCTGGGAAAAGCAGGATTAACCCCAAGCCCCATAACCAAACTCCGATCTGCGGAGGCAAGCGCTCCCAAGACCAGAAGGCGATTTCACCAACAGCCTGTGCGGTGGCGAAAGCAGCAAGAAAACGCTTATTCATCGTCATCTTCCGACTGGCTTTGTGGTGCACTAGCTGTGATGTTTCAAGAGGTTGTTCCCCTCTGACCGGAGGGCGAAGCTGATGTCGCCAAACAGCCAGCTTCCATCGGCGAGGGGAACAACATGCACA